>NZ_JAUUTW010000022.1 GCF_030676415.1 Peribacillus frigoritolerans
CCTCATCTTATCAAAACGGTCCTATCTCTTTCGTTCATCTAAAGCAACCTATACCATGTGGTTTGAAATCCTGCGAATAAGCGAGTATTCGTGAGCATTATTTATTAAACTGAGGGAGTTCATTAAGAAAATCGATTCTGAAAACAGTTCGTGCTAATGAGTAACTTCATTTTTACTTTACATAAAGATTTTGCATTTGGGCAAAATTATAGAAATAAATTTAATTGGAGAACAACATTATGATTTTCCTTGCCCTTTTATTAATGTTAGGCGGTTTATTAATTATTAATACTATTTACGCTTATCACACCAAGCACATTGACTCGAATTTTTTATCCACTTTATGGTACTATATAAAACTTTTACCTCTTTTCCTGTCTGCGAGTATTATGATTGGATGCGGAGTGAAGTTTTTAACAAAAATTGTAGATAACTTAACCTTCTCACTTATTGTCTCTAAAGGAATGGAGATACTAGTTAGTGTCGCAATTGGATATATATTTCTAAAAGAAATTCCCAATTGGCGAACAGGGATTGGTATCACAATTATATTAATTGGTTTTTGGTTATTAAAAGGAAAATAGAAAGAGTTTACCTTGATAGACTCTTTCTTATGACAAGTGTACTTTCGTTAGTTATTCAAGAATATGGCCCAATTGTTGAACAAAAATCAACAGCACTCTTGAACTACCTGCCCCGTTAGTTCGATAAAAAAAAGGCTGCCGAAGCAACCCAATTTAATGAACTAACGCATCCGTTAGTTCATTAAGAAAATCGATTCTTATTAAAGAATCGCGCCCTTTTATTGAATAAGAATTTTCTTCAAATCGAGACGGATTGGCATATAACGTTTTCGTATTCACGAACCCGAGAGCTTAGAACGAAGTTCTTAGGCTCGCAGGGTTGTCGCCTGAATCTGCTTCCCTGCTTCTTCTTCTGGCGACCAAGGGGGCTCGGAGAGTCCCGCAGCGTGAATGCTGTGTTATATGACGTACCCGACTTCTTCGAGTTACTTTCACACTGCTTTTCTGTTTCAATTTTTACTTCAATAATGTATATTTCAGTAAGGCTTTTTATAAAACGTCACTTACTTATTTGTTACCGAGTTGTTCCGCCAAACCGATTAGAAGTCCTTCGGTTCCACGAATGTAGCAGAGCCGATACGAGTCCTCGTACTGAACCACTTCGCCAACGAGCTGAGCACCATACTTAGTGAGTCTGGAAACCATTTCGTCAATGTCTTCAACGGTGAACATGACGCGTAGATAACCGAGGGCGTTTACAGGAGCAGTCCGGTGATCTGATATAGCAGGTGGGGTGAGAAATCGCGAAAGTTCAAGTCGGCTGTGGCCATCTGGGGTAACCATCATAGCAATCTCTACGCACTGAGAACCCAATCCGGTTACGCGACCAGCCCATTCACCTTCGACAGTGGCTCGCCCTTCGAGGTTCAAGCCAATCTCCTCGAAGAAAGAGATTGCGTCATCAAGGGATTCTACAACGATGCCGACATTGTCCATTCTTAGTAATTTATTTTTTGCCATAGTTTTATCTCCTTATGTGTAAAAATTTATTATCTGATCATCTTCATAATTATTCTATTAAAAAGTTACAAATTCCTTCCAAACAAAAAACACCTTGTCACAGTTCATGATAACAAAGAAAAGTCACAGTATAGGAAAATGTGAAATTGGGATTTCGGGTATGTCATATAACATCTTGTTAACGAACAACACTTCGTAAACCCTCTACTATTGGAATATTCGCGAACCTTATTTCGTGAATGCCATCATGTTCAAATAGTTTCAAAAATTCGATACCGTAGTTGCTATTCGATAAAACAACTTCGACTTCCCTACAAAATATTCCTGCCCTGTACTCCATTAAATGGCCCAATTGTTGAACAAAGATCAAACAGCACTCTTGAACTAAACTGCCCCTTAGTTCCATAAGACTTATTGTAGAGGTGACATATACTGTGACAAAAAAAAGACGGTTTTACCGTCTAATAGATTGCACCAGTTTTCTTAGTAAAATCAAAACTAATATTACGCAAAGAGATGATAGAATTAATCCTGGAATTCCTATATTAGTTAACAAATTCACACCGCCTAATCATTACCATTTCTAAATTTTAGGTGTTTTGATGAAAATAGTCAATACTCACGGTTCGAATAAGCTACACTTCTAGAACTATCCTTAGTTGCATAAAGAAAAGGATTACCACAGCAATCCCCTTGTTAAACTCAATAATCCGTTACTGAAGCAGAGCAGAATTAGTTGTGAGCAGTATTTCGTCTATACCAATCCTCTAATGACATGTCTCCAAAATATTCCTCAAAGTCCAATCTTAAAGGAGCAATCAATTCAAGAGCATTTCCATCTGGGTCATCAAAATAAATAGCTGCGTGAGCTTATGGATTGTTATCTAGAACTAAAGGTTGTTGTTCTTCAGTTAAGTCAAAGGTTGTACGAATTTCGATTCCTTTACTATTTAACCAATCTTTTGCTGATGTCATGTCCTCTATATCTACTTGTAAAGCTACATGTCGTATTGAAGGATGGTAGGGAATTTCTACATGGTTTGTTTCCCAAAGACCAAGCCAACTTTTACCTTTCTCAATCCAGAAGAAAGCTAATTTATCATTTTGATATGCAATTTCTAAATCTAACTTTTTATAAAATTTTATTGAGTTTTCAAGATTACTTACAGGTAAATGTGCTTCATAAAGACCCTTTATCATTTCTCGTCCCACCTCGTTATGATATCTATACATTCCTTATATTTACTGTATCATACTAATATTTGGATTCTCCAGATATAGGCCTGAATCAAGCTACATTTATTATCGTAGTTTTTGAGTTAAATCAGAATTTTGTTGAACTATCCTGCCCCGTTAGTGCCATAAGAAAAAGGCTACCTCAGCAACCTTCCTTATTGAAGTAAAGCACCTGTTAATTTAACAACTAAACTTAATTTTTTTCTCTTTTACGAAATAGAAACCTGTCCCATTTTCTTGTGGAACAAACCCTTGTCGAGCTGAACTATTTTCTACCATATTTTGCTCTTCTGCTGTTATAACTGTGGTAACATCTTTTCCTTCAGCTACCATACCTTCTCTACGATCTTGCTCCTCTCTAGTAACAAGTTTATATGTATCTGTTTGTTTTGAGGAAACTTCTGCTGATTCTTCATTAACCCCACCACATAGCTAAAAACAAATAATGACCAAAGAGAAGTCGGTAAACCTATGGCACAAATTGCAAGGGGATATACACCAAATTTATCTTTTTCATTTTTTTGCTTTTTAATAGATATATAAGTTAATACAGGTGTAACTAAATACAAGAAAACACTTATCATTGTTAAGCCAGTTAAATAGTATATAGGGTATATTTTCGCAATATTTTCATTCATAAAATAAGAAATTCCCTGACCAAATATTCCTAATATGGTAGCCAAAATTATACTTCCAAGTATAAGAACATTAGCTTTTATCATCAATCCCACCTCCAATTCAAAATCAACAATAATATTTAAGTTATAAGATAACTGTTTCAAATACTGGGTTTTAATCGAATTTTTTTACAAATTATCAAACTTTATTTTAAATCAACAGCAAAATCTTATTCTTCATATATCCCCATCCCTATACCTTTGTCTATCTCGATAGTCCCCACCTCCTGTAATTCATTTAATCGACTTAAACTCTCTTCTTTATCAAAAGAACTATGCCAACGATAATCATATTGATCCAATATACGGTAATGGTTACTAATCAAATTTTGTTGCAAACGAAAATCCCCTCTATACTCGATTTCTTTCCACCATATCTTACCACCCATTGTTTTTTCTTTAGGCGTACCACCATTTTTGCTAGTAATTAACTGAACAAACTCAACTGGATTGTCACCAATTGATGATATCAACAATTGGCTATGATTAAACAAAGCACAAAATGCAACAACAGTGGTCCAATTGGCTTCTGTTCTTCTTTTTTCAATTTGAACTAGTGTTTTTTTTGAAATCCCTAGAATTTCAGACATCTTATCTTGAGAAAAACTTTGTTCTGTTCGGACAAGTTTCATTTTTTCTGATATTAAATTGATGAATTCTTCTTTTTCCATATATACTAAATCCTCCTTTTTAGTGTAATTTTACACTAAAAGTATTATTTTTCAAAAATAAATACCCTTTCTGAATAAAAAGCAACTTTAAAACACAAAGAAAAAAGCAAGAAATAACCTTGCTCTAAATAAGTTTGAAATGGGAATATTTCTTAATTAAAGCTTGTTGAACTAACCTGCCCTTTTAGTGCCATAAGAAAAAGGCTGCCTCAGCAACCTTCCTTATTAAAGTAAAGCACCCGTTAGTTCTATAAGAAAAAGAGCTGCAGTTCAAAGCAACTCTAAAGATAAAACCCCTTTTTTATAATTAACCAATCGTCTTCAGAACATTTTTTAATTGTACGATATTGTTCTGTTCGCCGTCGGACATCTTATAAACGAAAACGGTATTAATGACATTGTTAAAGCTTAATTTGTAATAGTGAATGTTTGTATAGTTATATAAATCTATAAGCTTAGTATTCAATACTGCAATGGTATTGCTGATTTGCAAAAAATCTTGGATACTGCTGATTGATTTTATTTCCTTTAATTTATATGGTATTTGATTATTCATAAGCCATTCGGTCACAGCTCTTGTATACATACAACCTATACTTAATACGAGCAATGTAATAGGTTTTTTCCAATCAAAATTGATGATATGGTCCTTACTTGAAATGATCTCGAATGTTTCAGTTGCAACGATGTCATAAGTTAAGTCGGGATATTTCTTAATAGGTTCACTAATGAGTGCACAATCTAATTCGGAATTGTGCACTTTTTGGTTTATGGCATTACTGGAATCTACGGCGAAATCCACATCCATTTGAATGTCGTTCATATTCAAAGTATTCGCGATGTGGGCACCATAGATTTTCAAGGTTGTATGTGATGTGCCAAAGTCCACTTTAGAGTTAGTTTGAAAGGCACCAATGTTTTGTAAAAATTCTTCGTACTCTTGTGCAATAAGTTGAAGATAGTTTTTATACTGTATTCCTACGCTAGTGATTTTCAATCCTTGGGGCGTGCGTTTAAAAACAAGGTTGCCAATTTCCGACTCTATTTTTTTCACTTTAGCCGTAAGGGCGGATTGAGTGTAGTTCGTGATTTCTGCAGACTTACTTAAATTTTGACGGTTTAATATTTCAATTTTCAATGCTATTTCTTTGATGTTCATATAGTTGGCACACCCTATAAAAAAATTTTATGAACCCTATCATTTTCCTCCATTTTACGCTTCTGGGCAATCAGAGTAAACTCTAGTTAGCTTAATAAGTAAGGGAGACTAGATAATGCTAGAAGCTAAAAATAAGAATTTATCCCACCGAATTATTATTGAACGATACATCAAGCATAGGGGGAGCATTTCTTAATGCATACATATTATAAATGGTTAATCGTATTGGTGGCCACGTTATCCCAAACTGCAGCAACCTTTGTGACATATGGCATGGGACCCATCGCTGCATTTTATCAAATTGAATGGAATTTAACACCACTTCAAACAGGCTTCATTGTTTCAGCGGTCAATATTGGTCCAATGTTTTCAATGCTGGCGTTCGGTTATTTGATGGATAAAAAGGGGGAAAAACACATTATCGGGTGGGGGAACATTTTATTGGGGCTCTCAGCTTTAACGCTAGTTTTTGTTAATGATTATATGGTATTGCTGCTTTTATTATTGTTGGTTGGTATATGGTACGGAAGTGCTCAAACCGGTGGAAGCACGGCCATCGTAAAATGGTTTCCAAACGAACATAGAGGTCTGGCTCTAGGGATAAGACAGACGGGAATACCAATTGGAGGATCTTTAGCCTCTGCAGTTTTATCCTATACATATTATCATTTCAATTTGCCATCAGTACATGTAGTACAAGGGATCGTAGCAATAATGGGAGGGCTGCTCTTCCTATTATTATATAACGAACCAGAAAGAACGAGTGTAACGGGATCAACCTCGGTTGGGTTCAAGGAGAAAATGAATGTCATCAAAAATAATAAAGAGTTATATCCGATGTATATAGTAGGTGTTGTGATGATGTCATTACAGATGATTATCATTGCGCATTTTATGAGTTATTTGCATAACGAAGGGGGCTATTCATTAACAGAGGCAGGAAAATATTTAAGCGTCGTTTTAATAGGTGGTATGGTTGGACGGGTAGTCATCGCATGGGCGAGTGATCAATTCTTTGAAGGTAAAAGGGAAAGGTTATTGCTAATTGTGATGGCTGTTACCGTAATTCTTACAGTGATGCTGCCACTCATCATGACTGTTGAAATGGAAATCTTGATGCTATTATTTTGTTTTCTTTTGGGTTTTGTAGCCATTGGTTGGTATTCCATTTTTATTGCTTGTATCACAGAGCAATCGGATTCACGTTTTATAGGTTTAACGGTGAGTTCAGCATTGACATTAAATCAATTATTCATTGTCATAGCACCCTCTTTATTCGGATTAGTCGTTAATCTATTGAACAGTTATCAACAAGCCCTATATTTGGCCGGAATATCTGTAGCTTTGGGAGCGATTAATTTATACAGAGTAAAAATAAAAAAAAGAATGGATCATGGCATCACCACAAAGTTTGATCAAATTAATACAAACAACCTTGATAAATGAATAAATAGAAAGGGCATGTTTTGAAAAAAGATTAATCAAAACATGCGCTTATACTATTTAATTGGAATATTGTTTTATAAAAAAGATTGATCATTTTTGTATTCCTTAATCAACTAAAGCACCCTATAGTTTAAGTACAATATTTCACAAACAAAAAGAAGATGCCTGGTTAAAGCATCGTTAAGACAAAGTAATTAATACTACTTCTCAGATATTGCCTTTCTCGCTATTTTTTTATCATCAAAATGAATTGTTTTATCTTTTAATTTTTGATAGGTCTCATGACCTTTTCCAGCTATTATAACAACATCATTTGAAGTAGCCTCTTTGATAGCATTATATATAGCTTCTTCTCGATCAGCGAGTAATTCATATTGTAATGAATTAGACTTTTTCATTCCTTTTTCTATGTCATTCATAATTTTAATAGGGTCTTCTGAACGTGGATTATCAGAAGTAACAAAAACATTGTTACGTATCTGCTAGCGATTTCTCCCATAATTGGTCGTTTTCCTTTATCTCTATCCCCACCACAACCAAAAACAGTAATTACTTTTCCTTTTGTGGATTCTTTAATTGATTTTAATACGTTTTCTAAAGCATCTGGTGTATGAGCGTAGTCAACTAAAACAAGATAATCTTGTCCTTCATCCACTATTTCCATCCTGCCACTTATACTTGTTAACAAGGAAAGACTACTTCTAATATTCTCAAGGGGTATTCCTTCAATTAACGCTGCTGTTATACCAGCTAATGCATTATAAACATTAAAACCCCCTACTAATTGGAGGTGTATTTCAATTTCTCCTTTAAAAGTAATCAGTAAAAACCGAATTCCTTGCGATGTCATGGTGATATTTTTTGCAGAAACATCAGCTTCATTGTTGATTCCGTAAGTAATAACCTCCACTGCTGATAATTTACGAAAATGTTCAAAACTTGGGTCATCTGCATTAGGACAGCATATTTTTCATCTTTAGATTTAAATGTATTTCCGAGCCTAGAGAATAAAAGCCCTTTTGTATTCCTATATTGTTCCATTGTGCCGTGATAATCTATGTGATCTTGAGTAAGGTTTGTAAATATGGCTGTTCTAAAGTTACACCCCATTACACGCTTCATGTCTAACCCTTGAGATGTAACTTCCATAACACAATATTCCGTGTTGTATTCCCTCATTTTCCGGAGGTTTCTTTGTAAAATTGGGGGTTCCTGTGTATTTATATCTGTGGGATACATGATTCCGTTAATCTGAATGCCGTTATTACCCATCAGACTAGTTTCCAAATAAAAAGCGGGGATGACTTCCCCACTTGTTTGACTAAATACATAAATCTAAATACCGTTAAGACATAAAAGTCCATACTTTAAATCTGCTTAAAGGAGTATTTATTTGCAATAATGATAGTCATTTATTTTTAATTTCTTCTAATAAAGAAATCATTTTTAATTAAACTGCTCATACTAATTTAGAAAATAATATTTTTTGGCTATATATTTCTGTAACACACAGCTGCTTTGTAATTAGTATCGAGATTTAACTCTTTTATTTCCCATCCTGTTAAGTGACCATTTTCAGCCTTTATCTCGATATTTAGATCTAATACATCGAATGATGTTAATGAATAGGATAAACCTTTGCCAATGGCCTTTACAAAGGCTTCTTTTCGAACCCATACTTCATAAAAAAACTCACATTGTTTTGAGTGTTCAAGAGTTAAAAAGGTCTGCTTTTCTCTTTCTGTAAAGATATAATCAATAACTGAAATAAAATTAAATAATTGCCTTACAAATTCAACATCAATCCCGATATCTTTCCCACTCCCTATTGCTATACAAAGATAATCGTGAGAGTGAGACAAGTTAAAAGATATCCCAGTTCGATGGATTTCATCAAGATATGGTTTACCATACGGATTATATTTAAACATAATATTTTTAGGACAATCATTAATATATTTTCCTATAATCCATCTTAATAAACCGCGGCTTATGATATAACGAGATCGAGACTTCTGGTCAATGAATTGTTTTGCACGCTCTTTCTCTTCATATAAAAGATATTCTTTTAATCTTCTCTTAATCCAATTAGGTTGAATTAAACTACCAAACCACACATCTAAACCAGGAATAACTTCCTTTTTTGTTAAAACTGATTCTAACTGTATTGATTGAATCGGCATGCCCAATTATTTCCTCCAATAAACATTTATCTATCTGTAAAGAAAACTCACTAACTGGAGAACCTATAAAGGTAAAGTATCCACTTCCTTTTTTAACCTTTATACAAGTAATAAAGAAAGATTCTTTTCGATTTCTTCACATATAATTTGCAAATTATTTGGTATGTTAAAAATTGAATAATGGTCACCTGAAAGAGAAATAACATTTAGGTTACCATCAATGTAATTTTTCCATTCTTCTTTACTAATGTCTAATTCACCCAAATATTTCGTAAGATCATTAAGATCAGAACCTCGTTCTATTGCATCAAAGATCAATATACTTCCCATAAATTTGCTTTGAGGTTTATATTTTTGAAGTATTTGAATATTCATACACCATATTTCAAAAAATTGCTTCAAATCACTTACTGGAAATTCTTTTGGAATAACATTTAATTTACATAAAGACTCTATCATTTCATCTAGTGTTTGTTCTTGAAGCTGTTCTATCATCTTATTACCCAAACTTTTCTTAGACCTAAATAATGCATTTACTAAAATCGGGAAAGATTTTACAAACTTTTCATTGTCTATGTTCTGACTATTATAGGTTGAAGGTACAAAACTATCGATCATAATTAGATCAGATACTTGTTCCCCTTGTTGTTGCAATTGCAAGGCCATTTCTAAGGCAAGGTTCCCTCCAAAAGAATAACCCCCAATAAGATACGGACCTTTAGGCTGAACTTTTCGAATCTCAGATATATAACGCTCTGTAAGTTGCTCCATACTTAAATTTGATGAATTCAACAACTCAACAGGAAACTGAATTCCATATAGCGTAGGATGTTCATTTAAGTATTTAGCAAGCTGATTGTAAATCATTACAGTTCCACCTGAAGGGTGAATGAAAAATAGATTTCTTGGCTGCGTTCCATCTTTGATTTTCAATACAATTTGTTCAGAGTTCAGCTTGAAGAGATTTTGGCTCTGATGTAGAGTTTGTAGATGAGTGATTAAACTTTTTAAAGTCGAATGGGTCATAAACTCTTCCATCGATACATTTATATTTAATTGACTCTTTATATCCGCTATAATGTCAATTGCTGTAAGGGAGTCTCCATCAAGGTTTAGGAAAAAGTCATCATCTGGAAGAATACCTTCAATATCTAAACTTTTTTCCCATATATATGTGATTTGTTTTTCTAGTGAATCGTTTTGTTCTGACCCTATATTAATATTATTTGTCTTCGTTTCTTTTTCAAAATTGGAATCAATATCAATCCAAAACTTCTTTTTATCAAATGGATAAGTCGGTAAAGGTATGCGCCCTACTGCCTGATTATCATACAATAATGACCAATCAATTTCGGTACCTGAAATCCACATTTTTCCTATTTGGTCTAAAAAGGCAAATGCAGGAGAGCTTTCAGGATTCATAATTGGTATTGAAAACAGGGTTACTTCTTTTTTAAAGAGATGTTCAGTAAATCCCTTAGGATCTGAAACGGAACATCTTCCGATCCAATGGCTATCCGGATTAGAAATAACAGCTTGAATATCTCTGCCACTAGAAGAAATCACTTTAATTCCCTTAGATGTTGAAATTACTTGTTGTCTATCAGCTAAGCCATACAATTTATTTAGTAAACTATCGATTACTTTATCTGTGCTCCAAATTCCTACAATAGACGCTGCGACAAAATCTGAAATCTGATCAGAACAGTTGATTTTTGTAGGATGAATTCCTAAATCAAGCAGTAATTTTGCAATTGAATGTAGACAAACAAATTGAAGAAGAATATCTTCACTTGAACAACGAAAATCCTCATGATCCGATTCTAATAGATTTTTTTTCAATGAACTTATATTTGACTTTGTTTCAATCTGTTGAATTAAGTCATCCACTTTTAAACGATAGGCGTTTAATTCATTATATAATTGAACATAGTATTTTCGATTAGCTGTTGCCGAAATGGAAAATGTATAAGGTTTTAAATTAGTTTCTGAAACTTGGTTCGTTTGTTCGCTTTGGTTACTTTTACATTCATCCAGTAACTCCTCTTTATCGTGACAAACCATGTATGTCCTAGCATCAAACACTTTACGTCCTACTGCTAGAGTATAAGCAATATCTGATAAAGTTTGATTGGGATGTTTTTTAATATGTTGTTGCAATTGATCAATCATTTGTTCTAATTTGTTTTCAGTTTTAGCCGACAAAATGAGGATATGTGGCCCTACTTGAGTTTCTGGAATCCTTTCCGGTGCCTTCTGTAATATCGCATGAGCATTGGTTCCTCCCATTCCCAAAGAACTGACCCCTGCATAGACTAAAGGATTTTCTTTGTTTCTCCTTTGTAACGATTCGTTAACGTAAAATGGACTATTTTGAAAATCAATTTTCTTATTAGGAGTTTTATAATGAATACTTCTAGGAATTGTATTTTCCTTTAGAACCATAGTTGCTTTAATCACATTAGCTATTCCAGCAGCAGCATCCAAATGACCAATATTAGGCTTTACTGAACCAATTGCACAAAATTGTTTTTTTGTAGTAGAAAATGCGTCACTTAATGCTTTGATTTCAATTGGATCACCTAAAGAAGTTCCAGTGCCATGTGTTTCAATATATTCAATATCTTCTGGTGTAATACCAGCCATTTCAATTGCTTCATGGATTGCATTAGCTTGACCTGTTGGACTTGGAGCTGTGAATCCTACCTTTAATCTTCCATCATTATTAATGGCTGTACTTTTGATAACAGCATGTATTGTATCTCGGTCTTCCAAAGCTTTTTCAAGTGGTTTTAATAGGATGATACCACATCCATTTCCTTTCACTGTTCCAGTAGCCTCATCATCAAATGATCTACAATAACCATCTTTGGATAATGTTCCACCTTCTTTATACAAATATCCCGTTTGCTGTGGAACTGTTATGCTTACTCCACCAGCTAATGCTATTTCACATTCTCCATTAATTAAACTTTGACAAGCAACATGTACTGCTACTAAAGATGAAGAACAAGCTGTTTGAATAGAAAGACTTGGTCCAGTTAAATTCAACTTATAAGATACTCGGGTACTCAGAAAATCTTTATCATTTCCAAGCATTACTGGATAACTTAAAATATCCTTTCCATATTCCTTACTTTGACATATATTACGAAGCAAGTAAGTACTTGGGCTCATACTACCATATACACCAATATTTCTCGGGTTGGCATTAGAAGGATACCCAGATACTTCTAATGCTTCCCATGCACATTCTAAAAAAATTCTTTGCTGTGGATCTGTTAATTTAGCATCATTAGGTGTGAATTCAAAAAAATCCGCATCAAAATATTCAATGTCTTCTAATACTACTCCCCTTTTCACATATTCATTTTTATTGTATGAATCTTTTTTCACCCCTGATTTTTCTAATTCATTTTCATTAAATGTATATCCTGATTCCTTCTCTGCAATAAGGTTATCCCAAAATTCACATGGCGTCTTTGCACCAGGAAATCTAGATGCCATACCAATAATGGCGATATCGGTAAACTCAACATTCAGTGTACTCATTATTGTACTCCCTCACTTAAAGATACTTTTTACTTGTTGTTTATTAACTTTCTTCTCATTAATGCTTCTTTTCTATTATTTAATTTTGGTACTTTCGCTTTTATTGGTGAAGGTTCTTCGAGTTGCTTTAAAAATTCTGCCAACGATAGTGGTGTAGTGTATTGAAATAAATCCACCATAGAAAAATCTTTGTATTTAGCCTTATCGTTCAACTTAAAATATACTTCTGTAATTAGTAATGAGGTACCGCCAATATCAAAGAAATTATCATAATCATTCACATTATCTACTTTCAAAACTTCCTTCCAAATTGTCTTGATCTTTTCATTAATTGACATATCTTCTAATGAATTACTAGATTCTTTAAGTAAAGGTGCAGGTAATGCTGCATAATCTATTTTCCCATTCACTGTCATTGGTTTGTAAGGTATCTCAAGAATAAGAGATGGCACCATATATTCTGGTAATTTGGTACGTAAATATAACTTCAAATCACTTTCATCAAGTTTATGTTCATTGTCCAAAACAACATAAGCGACTAGTCGAATATCATTATTTTTAAAAGTATGCACAATTACGACACTATCTTTGCAAGCAGAATGTTGCTGTAAAGTGAACTCAATTTCTCCTAATTCAACACGGTAGCCTCTTAATTGAATTTGCCTATCAATCCGTTCAATAAATTCCAATGTACCATTCGGTAACATCTTCACTTCATCGCCAGTTCGATAAACATTTCCTTGATCCGAAATACCTTCTAAAAATCGTGTCTTTGTTAATTCTTCTCGGTTATAATAACCTTTTGAGACCCCTGATCCACCTATATACAATTCTCCTGGTATACCTATTGGCAAGTTTTCCATATATTGATTCTTCACAAATAACTCTACATCTGTTAAAGGATATCCAATAATACTACAATTAGGATTTTCCAAATCATTACGTTTAATCGGATAATATGTAGCTAGAATCGTTGTTTCTGTTGGTCCATATACATTGAATAACTGAGGTTGTTTATCTCCATAGATTTCTATCCAGGGTTTCAAAATATTAAAATGCAGAGTCTCTCCACCAAGGATGATATAACGTAACGATAATGGAGCTCTACCTTCTTGATTTTTAACGACCTCTATTAACTGGCTAAAAGCAGATGGAGTCATTTGTAAAACGGTTATCTTTTCATTTACCATTAGTTCAAACATTTTATCGGGAGCTTTTCGGCTTAGCTCATCGACAATCACTAGCTTTCCTCCAAATAAAAGTGATCCAAATATTTCCCATATAGAAGGATCAAATCCATAGGAATGGTATAAAAACCAACTATCGTCTTCATTAAAATGAAAATCTTTTTCAGCAGCCTTAAATGATCTTAAAACATTATAATGAGAAACCATTACACCCTTAGGTTTTCCAGTCGAACCGGATGTATAGATAATATAAGCTAGCTGCTCAGGATCTGAAACTACATCTGGACAAGATTTAGGCATGTCTACAATTTCAATTTCAAGTTCTTTCCAACAATAGAAATTTTCTTTATCTTGCATCTTAATTAGTAGATCATTATCAATTATGCATGGAGGAAAATTTAAATCTGATAAAATATATTCTAAGCGTTCAACAGGCATTATTGGATCGACTGGAACATAAGCTCTTCCAGATTTAAGAATCCCCAAAATAACTGCTACTAGGGATGGTGAACGCGGAAGCGAAACTGCGATGTTCGTCTCTTGTTTCGGAAATTTTTCATTAATTAAGTGAGCAATTTGATTAGATAATTCATCTAACTGTTGGTAAGTCCATTGCTCTTCCCCGTTCTTAATTGATACTTTTTTAGGGGACTTCAAAACTTGCTCTATAAACATATCGTGAAGTGTATGTGCTAGTGGAAAATGTTTATTAGCTTTAAACAAACTTTGGAGTGTATTATTCTCCTTTTCTTCTAACAATGGAATATCTGATATCTTTTTGTTATCTTCACTTAAAATAATTTTTATTAACGCTGTAAATATGTTTTCTAAATGGGCATCTTTTAAATAGGAGCCATATTGTATTTTTACTCTGTATATATCTTCTATTTTTTCTACACTTGAGCTTAACGGAAAGTTAAGATATTCTGATCGAATTGGTATATGTGTTACCTTGCAGTCCGTTATATCAAAGGCAAGTTTTTGTGTATAATAAGTAAATAAAGTGTTAAATTTATCTGATACTTTATGAGGCTTCTCTGGAAGTATTTCTTTGATGTGAGATGAGATGTCAAAGTTTTGATATCTTATTAGAGACATTGTCTTTCGTTTTACAGCAAGACATAGGTCCTGAAAAGAATCATGTTCTTGAATATTAATACCTAGAGGTAAACTATTTACAAAATAGCCAAATATTTTCTTGTTATTCCTAGAACGATTGGCTAGTGGTATTCCAGTTACTATTTTATTTTTGCTAAAAAGCTTATGAACCATAATAAAATAAGTCGATAAGAAGAAACTAAAATCAGAAAGATTGTTCGTTTTAATATATGTACTAATTTTCTCTGATAAATCCGCTGGAAAATCAAAGTTCATCTCCTGACCTATTAATCTCCCATGTTTATCTCTTTTCTGTTCTAATTCTTCAATTTGAAGCGCTTCAAAATCTTTTAATTCTCCCTTAAAATAGGATAAAGCTCGATGATTATGTTTAAGGAATTCTTCGTGATTTATTGTAAAATAAGCCTCTTCTTCTATCTCTTCTTTAAGTTCTATTTCTATTTCATCTAAGTCTTTTTTACTATTATAATAAAAAGAAAAGAGGTTGAATTTTTCAAAACCACTATACCCATCAAAAATAATATGAGGAAAGCACATTGAAAAATAACTTATATTTTCATTACTATAAAACACTTTAAATTTACTAAGCGGCCATTCATTTATATTAATAACAGCTTGAGAAACTTCATTGGTATATTGTATGACGTTCTCTTCCCATTGTTCTTTGGTTAATGAGCTAGAGAGGTGTTCTACATCTAATGTGATCGCACGTGTTGAATCATATACTTGGAAAGGTAAACCTTCTTGTTGTTCAAAGTGAACCTTAAAAACGCCAGCACTTCCATAAATCATTCTCCATATTTCTGTAAATCTTTCTAAGTTGATTCTTCCTTCAATTTTATAACAATAAGTTAAATTATAAGATGGATCATGAGGATAAAATTGATGGTGTGCAAAAAGCATTTTTTGAACTGGTGTTAAGTGATATTTTTTTGTTGAATTCTGGTTTCCTTTTAACATATTTTTCTCCTTAGTTTTAATAACTTATATGTATTTTTACTTTTCATAAGAAAAGTAAATGTTTATAGTCGTTTCTCTTTTGTTTAAATGAATAATAGTTTTATAACTTATAAGGATAGAAAATCATTGAACTCGAACACGTTTGAATCCAGATGTTACAAGAATAACAATTAGCTTTCGCAGAAAATTAAATCGCTTAACTAGTTTAAAACCAATAGAAGAGTTTTTATCTTTAAGTATTGGGTCAATTATTTGTTTTTGCATGACACCTTGATAAGCTTGAATTATTTTTGTAGGTAATTCTCGTTGTTTTTGAACTCTAGCTAGATCTTTCAGAGAAACATGACCAGACTTTAAAGGAGCTGAAAGCACATTTGCAACAACTACGGCATCCTGAATGGCATAGTTTATACCGACTGCACCAAGTGGCGACATTGTATGTGCTGCATCTCCGATAAATAGTAAATTTGGTAAATACCACTGTTTTAGTCTACTTGAAGAGGCAGATAAAACAGATAATTGATCCCAATTTTTTAAGGATGAAATTCGATCTGAAAATTCTGGTACAAGTTCATATAGTGCACGATGTAAATTTTCCATCCCTTTTATTCTAATCTCTTTAAACGAACCTTTTGGAATAAACATTCCAATTTGCCAATAGTCTCCCCTATTTACACAAGCAAGCATATTTAACTGATTAGAATGATTAGAACGATTAAACATGTATTCTGGTTCAGTAGAATGACGTGGCAATCGAAACCAAATAATATCAATAGGTTTAGTTAATTCAGTCGGTGACACATTCGACAACTTACTAATAGTCGAATTACGACCATCGGCAGCTACTGTTAAAATTGATCTTATCTCATGAAATTCTCCATCTTTTTGTATTTTAACTCCATTTATTTTATTGTCTTCGTTCAATAACTCCACCACTTTTGCCCCCATAATATACTTGAAATGGTCATACTTCGTAGCTTCAGATACAATAAACTCTAAAAACTGTGACTGACTCATTGTAGTTAAGTGTGGGAATTTCGAACGTAATGTTGTGAAATCAAGTACTATTGAACCATGTGGAGAATCTATCTTTGCTGAGTATATTTTAGTATGGGGAATTTCGAATAATTTATTAATTAACCCTAATTCATCAACTATTTCCATTATTGAAGAATGGAAAACCTCTCCACGGAAGCTTCTATTAAACGACTTGTGCTGTTCGATCAATGTTACTGGAATACCTTTTCGTGCCAACAGTAAAGCAAGCATAACCCCTCCAGGTCCACCACCAACTACGCAGCAAGATGTTGAATGACTTAACATAAAAACACATCCTTAATTTTTAATTATTGTAATAACGGACTATTAGAATAATACCTAATATTAAACAAATTGTTGAAGGGATAGCCGTAGTTAGAGGTTGTTGAACCTTAAAAATATGCGTATAGATTGCACCAAGCATAAATACCATAACTATTGAACTACCTATGATTGCAAAACTACGATTCCAGAAACCAATAATAATTGCTATTGCAGCAATTATTTCCATAATTCCAGTAACTGTCATAAACCACATTGGATATTGGTACTCATTCCAATGTTCGACCTGAAATTTCAATCTCATTACTTTAATTATTCCACCTAAACCTATAAAAGCCGCCAAGATAATCTGTAAAATATTTATTATCATTTCCTAATTCACTCCCTAAATCATTTCAAATTTGTTGGATTTCTTCCCTACATCAACGTTGTAAAGGTTGAAAAAAAGATAACAAAAATGAAGGCTTGCTAAATATTCTTATGATTGATCAACTATGCCATTTATCACCAAATTTACAACTTCTTCTGCTAATATTTTTGGATTACTTTTATTTTTCATTAAGCATGAAGTAATTAAATGTTCAATCATCCCGAAGATACAAACAGCTGTGATATCCATCGACAAATTTGAACGAAAATATCCGGATTGCTGTTCATACTTTAAATTGTTTGCTAATAATTCAATTATTTTACCTTTAAAAGACTCTGAATCATGGGCAAGAATTAGACCGACTATCGTTAAATCTGGATTATCTATAAAAAATTGAAATAATATTTCTATAGAAATTAAGATTCGTTGAGTAAGGTCTTCTTTTTCAATTTTTGGAGATAAACGTTGAGTTTCAATCAACATGTGTAACTTATTTCGAAAATCCATGACTAATTCATCAAAAATAGCATCTTTACTAGAAAAATAGAGATAAAACCCAGGCTGAGTTAGGTTTGCACGTTTAACAATGTCACTTACTTTTGTGTTATAAAATCCATGAGTAGCAAATTCATATGTTGCTGCTTCTTTAATACGTGCTTTAGTCTCTTTTCCTTTTAAACCTTTTTCTTTAACCATTTGAGCTCCCTTCATTGCTATTTTTATTACTTTAAAGTAATATTACTCATTAATAACAATAACATATTATTGAAATAATGGTAAATAAATATATCATTAACTTTTTTTACCAAAATTAATTTTCACAAAATGTAGAATGTTATATGAAACTCTCTTTTCCTTAAATAGAGTGATTTTTGCCCGTTCTATACTGTTTGGCATCATTTTGGGTTAGGTTGGTCACCTTGTATTGGACTGACCCTTTCGTCTATCTTAATTCTGGCAAGCAAAAGCGGCATCTTAATAATAGGCATGATGCCTCTGCTCATCTATTCACTTGAACTCAGCATACCGTTTCTCCTTGCTGCGCTAGTATGGCCCCAATCTCTTAATATAAAATCTGAAAACTTAATAAATACCTACCTGTTATTCAGAAAGCAAACGGATGGATGAAGGTCACATTAAGGATTGTCGTATTCATAAGAAATTTTAAAGCTTATATCTACCTGCTTGTCTTCCCTGCTTCCATCCTCATTCTAATCATCTCTATTATGCAAACAAACGAATTTCGTAAATGTAAAAAAGCCGATGGTTCCCTTAGTAAAGGAAAAATCGACTTTTTTCTTTAAGCTTCTTCTAGTGTTTGATTAATTATCTCCTTTTAGTCTTTTATCAATCAATGCAAGGGAGAAACTAGATATTTCTTCCTCTATTGCAAAAGTGTATGATTGATCGATAAATCGATTTTAAGGATAATTTGTTAACTAGAATGCATAAGTACTTTAATATCATTTCATCAAAAACGTTAATATCACTTTACATTTTATTTGGCTCAGATGTAGCTTTGAAATAAAGATTGATCAAAAGGACCTCCTGAGTGAAAATAAAAAGAGTTCATTTTGAAAAAGATTAATCAAAATGGATTCTTTTCTTTTGATTTAGTTTACGGTGTTAATAAAATAGTTTAATTATTTTTAGTGATCCTTAATGATACAGATAGGTAAGGGTTTGAAATTATCGCTCCCTTTTCCCCTGTCACACCGTAGGGTGCAACTTTCACCGCATACGGCGTTCCAACTAATCCAATTTATTAATTTCTATGTGTAAGATGAGCATGTCTTCTTTTCAAAACCTTGGATTTTATGTCATTCCTGCATTGTTTACGAAATTCGTTTACCTTTTCTAACTGCTTTTTGTTCAATTCTAATGAGTTAAGCAGAGACTGGATTTTTACAATATCTTTTAGGTGTATAAGTCGATGGACTGCTTCATGAAGCTCTACCAAATTGGAAAACCTATCGTCTTTGACAGATGATATGGGTTCTTATGGTGGCAATGCCAGTCATTTATACCCAGTTCAACTCCCATAACTGCACACCTTCTCATAGGCAATCATAGATACAGGCTATTTTTTAACACACACTCCTTGTTCAACTAAACCAGCCACAAGTAAAAGAGCTATTCCAATAACCAATAGTCCGTAATCCACTTTATACCTCCTAATGACAACTTTATTTCTTGTTTTTTCCTCCTTTTTATCCTTTAAAGAGTAAGCAGTATGTATTACAATATATTAATAGTAATAAAATGGCATTATAGTTAATAATTACATATCACTAATAGGGAGCTAAGGGGAATTCCCTGTAATTCACACCGATTATCATTTAATCGTAATTATGGTAGTAATAGTTCTGCTTGTCGTTAAAATTTTAAAGAACCTATTGCATATTAAATAAGGCCACCCAAAAGGAGAAACTTAAAATTTATATTGAAATTAATTTTATCTAGTCATAATACGATACAATCTTATGTATTTAGTTTGGTGAATAATTTTTTGAAAATTATTTTTTTTCAAAAAGTAAAATTTAGTTATTTCATGGAGGGTTTAATTTGTCTACTAAAGTACCATTTTCATTTATAGTAGTTATTGGTTTAATGTTATTTGCTCTATTTTTTGGAGCAGGAAATTTAATTTTTCCACCAATGCTTGGTCAATCAGCAGGAATGAATATCTGGTCAGCAAATGCAGGGTTTTTAATAACAGGAGTTGGCTTACCGTTACTTGGTGTATTAGCACTTGGTTTTTCGGGGAAAGATGATTTACAGTCGTTAGCAAGTCGGGTACATCCTGTATTTGGTATTCTATTCACAACGGTTCTTTATTTAGCCATTGGACCTTTATTTGCTTTGCCTAGATCAGGAAACGTTTCTTTTGAAATCGGTGTAAAACCATTTTTGTCCGAAAATTCAGGCCCTTTACCTTTACTTATTTTTACAATCATCTTTTTTAGCATTACGTGCCTTTTTTCGATCAATCCCGCGAAAGTTATCGGAATTGTCGGGAAAATCTTAACACCAATCAAGTTAACGTTCATTGGAATCCTAGTAGTAGTTGCTTTTAATCATCCAATCGGAGATTTTCAAGCACCTGTTAAGAGTTATACAGTTCAACCATTTTTTAATGGGTTTAGAGAAGGTTATTTAACAATGGATACGCTTGCATCTTTTGTTTTTGGCATCATCATCATTAATGCCATTAAAGAAAAAGGTGCTAAAACAAAAAAGCAAATTATGGTTGTTTGTGGAAAAGCAACTGGAATTGCTGCCTTTTTCCTGGCAACCATGTATTCAGCTCTTTCTTATATGGGTGCTTCAAGCGTAGAAAAACTTGGGCATCTGGAAAATGGAGGTACCATCTTAGCAAAAGTCTCGGATTATTATTTTGGAGCTTATGGCGGGATATTATTAGGATTAATGATTACAGTAGCTTGTTTAACAACAAGCGTAGGACTTGTTACATCTTGTTCTTCATTCTTCCATAAACTATTTCCAAAGGTACCTTACAAAACAATTGCTATTAGTTTATCTATTTTTAGTGCAATAGTTGCCAATATTGGGCTAACGCAGTTAATTGCAGTTTCAGTTCCTCTCCTAACAGCTATTTATCCATTAGCTATTGTATTAATTTTCTTAACATTTTTTCATTCTTTATTTAAAGGGAAAGCTGAAGTGTATCAAGGAAGCTTACTTTTAACATTTATCATTAGTTTATTTGATGGATTAAACCGAGCTGGTATACGCTTTTCATCCATTAATAATTTCTTTCATGAAATTCTTCCTCTGTATGATGTAGGACTAGGGTGGATTATCCCAGCAATTGTTGGAGGATTTATAGGGTTTAGCAGTAGCATAATACGAGTGAAATTCGGTCTTAATCATCCAACTAGAATAGTTAAAAGAAAAAAAATTTCTTAAATATGTCAACCATTTTTTTTATTTGTTGACATTTTAATCGAAAGGCACCTGTTCGTTCTATAAGGGGTAGCGTCAGGAAAATGCAGATTTACAACGTTAAGGAAATTACGATATTAAAAAGCCCAATTTCTCAGCATTAAAATTGAGAAATTGGGCTTTTTTCGTTATTCAACTAAACTGCCCCGATAGTTCCATAAGAAACTCCTATGGCGGCGCTCCTCGCCGCCACCATCTACTACGAAAATCTAATCTCAAAAATAGAGTCTAACCCATTAACCCCTTGACAATAATGGTGATAACAATACAACCAGGCTGAACCTTTTTTGGTGGATCTTAAGGAGGATACCCTGTATAAGAAACTGGTTGTGACAGTATGGAAGAACCATTTAGTGTACTGCTAGTACGTATACAAAAATTTTTGTAACAAATCTCCTGTCATATGTATTGTTAATCTTTTATTGAGGTGATTCTCCTATGGAAGCAATGATTGAACGGTGTGCTGGCCTAGACGTACACCAAGAAACAGTAGTAGCCTGCGTATTATTTGGTCCATTAGAAAAAAAGCCAAAAACCTCTATTGAAACGTTTTCAACTACAACAACGGGACTGTTGGCTTTAAGTGATTGGCTCGCTACCCTTCAGGTATCCGATGTTGTGATGGAAAGTACCGGAGTCTACTGGAAACCAATATGGAATATACTCGAAGGATCTTTTCACCTTGTTCTGGCCAATGCCAGGCATGTCAAAAATGTTCCAGGTCGTAAAACTGATGTGAAAGATGCCGAATGGCTTGCCAAGCTTTTAAGATGCGGACTTATTGAAAGCAATTTTGTCCCACCAGAGGATATTCGTGATTTACGGGATCTTACTCGTTATCGGAAAAAATTGATTCATCATCGCACATCAGAGCAGAATCGCATTCACAAAATTCTTCAAGATGCTAATATCAAGCTAACATCCGTTCTATCAGACATTTTTGGTGTATCGGGACGCCGTATCCTTGAAGCGATTCTAAATGGTGAAAAAATAGAGACCGATGGTCTTCGAAAAATGGTGGATTGGCGAACAAAAGCAAGTATTACTGACATTGCCAATGCAATTAATGGGCGTATTCGCCGTCATCATCGCGATATGTTGCGGTACCATTGGGAGCATATGGGTTATTTAGAACAAACCATAGAAGAATTGGAAAAACAAATCGATCAACTCCTGTCCCCCTATCGTAAGGAAGTAGAATTATTGGATGGTATACCTGGTGTGAACAAAGCTGCGGCAGCCACTTTTATTGCGGAGATGGGTGTTGATATGTCCGTATTTAAGTCAGCTAAACACCTTGCCTCTTGGGCTGGTGTGAGTCCTGGAAATTACGAAAGTGCCGGTAAAGAAAAACGAGTAAAACGGCACAAGGAAATAAAGCTTTAAAAACGATGGCCGTAGAATGTGTATTAGCGACATCAAGGCAAAATAATCGAATTGCTTCACATCGAAAAAGGATTACCAAACGGCAAGGAAAAATGAAGGGACGAATCGCTTCTGCCCATTTACTATTAACGATTGCTTACAACATCTTAAAAACAGGAGAACCTTATCATGAACTAGGCTCAAATTACCTTGAAGAAAAACAAAATAACAAAGAATTAAAAATGATCGAATACCTAAAAAAGAAAGGCTATACAATCGCTCCATCTGAACAACAAACTGCATAACCAGTTAAATAACGACATAGTACATTTACCCCCATCAAAAAAAATGAGAATATGGAGGGTTTATTTTAGTATGGCTTTTTTACTGTTGTGTTTTCATACAAAAAAGGCTGCCTCAGCAACCTGCCTTATTGTATAGTTGAAACAAACTGTGCAATAGGAGGAGAAAGTCTCTCCCTCAGATTATTTGCTTTTTGGAGCTTCTAAAATCCTTACCTTGCGACCCGGTGGCTTCAATGTTTTCCTGTGCTCTCCCTTCTTGAGCCACAGATGAGTTTTAATTTCACTTAATCACTGCCTTAATTTATTTTAAATTCTATGTATATAACTCTTAACAATATCAAAACCTATGACTAGCAACACATTATATTCATAGGAGCTGACAACATGGCTAGAAATAACAACAATAATCAATTAGTAGTTAATGGTGCAGAGCAAGCTCTAGAACAAATGAAATATGAAATCGCTAGTGAATTCGGTGTTACACTTGGCGCTGATACAACATCTCGTGCAAACGGATCTGTTGGTGGAGAAATTACAAAACGTTTAGTGCAAATGGCTGAACAACAATTAGGCGGAAGAACTCGTTAATCGAAATCATATGTATTGTTAGGGATAGTGATTGGACTATCCCTATTTATAATTCTCCAAATCAAAAAAGAAACAGAAACATCAGTTGCTGTTATTTTGCTATGTTGCAGTACGAGGAAACTGTACTATACATATCCATACAGTCATATTGTGAAAGCAATCGTCATTCACTGTGCGTTTTCACTAAGCTACCTCTCTAGTTACATAAAAAAAGGCTGCCGCAGCAACCTCCCTTATTGAAGTAAAGCACCCGTTAGTTCATTAAGGAAAGCCATAATCAAACAACAATTTTATCATTCAAGTATAAAATTACTCATTAATTTTCTTTTGGATTACCTCTGCTATTTTTTCAATTGTTCGATATTCTTCTTCTAATGTATTTTCAGGACCACCAACGGCCATTACAGCTAATTCAGGAAAAATATCTTGGTTGTAAGTATTCGGGCTTTCTTTTAAGATTACACCCCGAGAAAGACTTGGATACATTTTTTCTAGTTCAACATGAAGGGTATTTGCTAAATTCACACTTTGGTCAAAGTAAGTTTTATTTGCTTTAGAAACGTAGAAGACAACTCTTGCATAATTTTCTCCATCTATTTTAATCGTAGAGTCTTCTTTAGAGATCGTATCGCGGTGAATATCCAATGCAATGCTTATATCATTCTTTTCTAGCGTTTCTTTCAGACTTTTACCGGAAATAGAGTAACTTTCTCGAAAGGATAGATTTTTCTCTTTTAAAACACTAGCAATATCAGTGGTATCTTGTATAACACTTATGTTTTTGCTCTCTAAATTCTCTTTTAACCGTTTTCCAACTAATGAAATATTCTTTACTGGATCATGTGCTTCATTTACATCATCTGTTTTTAATACAGGCAGAAATGATTCTTGATTATGAGTATGATAAATATATACTGATGAAACTTTACTTTTTGGTGAAACCTTACTTGCTTTTGCTACTTTCTCCTCCTTTTCCTCTTCCTGACAAGCAGTCATAGTTAAAACACCAATTATTAAAATTAACCAGATTTTTAGTTTCTTCATCCCAAACCACCTTCCATATTTTTGAAGACCTTGTACAACCTATTCGTTAACTTAGACTAATATTCAGAAGTACTGACCCTTCTTGTTTTTTTAAGCCCTAAATTTTGAATATAATATTCAAAATTCAAGGCTTAAAATAAAAAATTGATGTAGAGTTGACACAAACTGCGAAATAAAAAAAGGCAGAGCTCATTCATTCTGCCTTTAAAACATCCATAGTCTTCTTTATTCATAAAGGGAGGTCTGTAGGTTTTTTGACTCAATCATATCAGACACAAACGTATACAGATTTGGTGGATGCTCTGCAATGCGATGTGCAAGATATAAGTACCATTCCGTTCCATATGTGACGTACACCTTCGTCTGGAAGTTCTCATCTCTCAGTGATTTAAGTAAATCTGGACGAACACCATCTAACATTTCTACTTCAGTATATGGATTGGCAATCAGTCCATTTTCTTTGAGTGCTGCGACTAGCTTTTCATCATGTGTTGCTACCGACAGAGGATGGTTTCTTGCCACACAAGCCATAACAAAATCTACGTAACGCTTATCTAGTTCTACAGATCGTGGGATATACGTACCTTCTTTTTCTTGATAAGCACCTTTTACTAAGCGAATTTTCCCTTGAAATTTCAGTAATTCTTGCAGGTCAAATTGGGACCGGAGTAAGTGTACTTGTAATGTTATGCCGAGATTCGCATACATCGGTGACAGTGTTTTATATATGTTAAGGATCTGATCGGTCTTTTCTGACTCCTCCATGCTAATCATGAGCTGGATATCGTATTGTTGAGCTTGTAGTGCGATTTCTTTCAAGTGTTTAGTTGCAAGAGCATCTGAGATCGACATACCTATATGTGAAAGATCGAAAGAAATGGTTGATTTCATTTCTTTAGCGCCAATCTCGTTAATCAGTGAGAGAAATTCATTCTTTGCTGAGATACATTCATTTTCAGATCGTGTGTTTTCACCAAGATACTCGATGGATACTTGATAACCCATTTGAGCGAGAATAGAAATGCGTGCCAACCCCTCTGTCCGTGTATGACCAGAGACAAATCTTGTTGCAGCTTTCATAAAGAGAGGGAAAAGTTCCTTAGAGTTTTGTATGTATTCTTTGATATCTTCGTTTCGTGCGATGGATTTCAATGCTTTTGAAACACGCTGTTCTGCTTCGTTATACATTTGTATCACGCCTTAACAACTCCTTTAAGAACAAAATTTATTTATTAGGCACTAATCATACTGTTTTTATTTTTAAAGTAAATAAACAAATTAAATATGCTTAACCCTAAAATTATAAGAAACAAATATGAGGAAATAGCGTCTCCTGCTCAATTTAATTCATCAGCTATGTATCCCATAATTATAAGATTAATACCAGAAACAATTATTGAAGTTATTGAAGTAATACTAACTGTGAATCCATTAACGAGGTTGCTTCGTTTCTTTTGAACCAACAAAATAATGGAAATAACAATTAACCTAATTATAAAAGTAAAAAAAACTAATCTTAAAAAATCGTATAACTCTAACCCTTCCATAGTCATCCCCCTTATTATCCTTTTCCTATTATTTTACCACAAAAAACCATTTTCCTTATTCAACTAAACTGCCCCGATAGTTCCATAACAAAAAGAGCTGCCAAAGCAACTCTCTTATTGAAGTAAAGCACCCGTTAGAAGATCAAGATGATGATTTTGATTGCTGCCTTTAGCCTTTTGGACTAATGCACCCTATAAGGCGGTTGCTCGTTCGATTATGTTTGCGATTGAACAACCAGAGGACGTCGATATGAATTGAGATCATCGTCCGACCAACTGCTAGTGTCAATTGATGTTTTAAAAGGGTCAGATTTTGTCTGACCCTTTCTTCTTGTATTCTTATTCATTTAATTCGACGCCTTAATCTGCTTCGTATAGAAAAAGCTTACAATGAAGAAGTAAACAACCTGGATGGCTAAGAAAACACTTAGAACAATAACTGATTCCTTAAATAGGTTAAAATAGAACAGGTTCGATAACGCTGTAAGGGCTACAGCTCCGTGGATGAGAGCGACGAGTATTGGGGCGAAAAACAGAATCATTGTTTGTCTGTTTACTACTTTTTTCAGCTCTTTATCGGTTAACCCCATTTTTGATATCGACTTGAACTTTTGTTTATCCTCATCCAAATCCATGTAAAGTCGGAAGTAAAGGAAGCTGCCGGCTGATACGAAAAAGACAATCCCGATAAATAACCCGACAAATAATATTGGTCCGTATCCTTTCATAATTTCATATATTTCATATTCTACCGACATAATTTCATATCTTGGTAATTTTTCGTACAGCTTTTCAGAGGCGGCCATTACTCCTTTTTCTCCATCTGTTGCTTGCCACGCATAATAGCTTTGTTCATCCTCTGGTTCAAGAAGCTTTTGATAATCCTGATCTGAAACTATATAATAGGAATCTGTTGCAGGCAATGCTTTTGAATGTAGGACTTCCTTTGGTTTCAACGTTGCACCTGAAGTTAGTGTAATCGTTTCATTTAGTAGTTCCGTTGTTTGCCCAAAATTTGTTCCTTCAAATTCCACAACCATGACTTGCCCTTCTTTTATGTCAGTGGTTTCTTCACCAATTAGAGCGGAAAAGCGGTTAAAATCGGATTCTCTTGTGATCAGAAAGGTATCCTGTCCAATTGGATAATAGCGTAAGTCCGTGTACTCTGACTTTGTTTCAATTTTCTCTTCTTTTAATGTTTGATTGATAAACGCAACATTCTGTTCTTCATTTTCTTCACTTGTTTTATAGGAAAACGTGGTTGAATTCGTCGCTTTTATGCTTGATGTTAAGAAAGTTTGAAAGCCGAATAATGAACCAATGGCACAAAACGCAACCGTTGAAACCATCGAGACCATGAAAAAAGTGCGTGCATTATCCTTCATGCGAAAGGCTAAATCCGAAAACAGCAGCATATTGGTTTTAAACCAAAAAACACGTTCATTCTTCTTTAACCTTCTAATAATAAAAACACTTAATTGCGTAAATAACAAGTAGGTACCAATACAAACAACGATAATAACTGGCACCATTGCGGCTACAACCATCGTTCCTTCTACTAGTAAGGCAACAGCATACCCCGCCGCTAATAAAAGTACAGCTAACAACGTTAAAAAAAGGTTCGCTCTTGGCTCACCCTTTGATATTTTATTCCCTTTAATTAATTCAATCAGCTTTTTACTACGCAGAACATACGTAACAAATAATGAAATAAAGAAAAATAAAATAATAAAGGAAACAAAGGTGATCATGATTGCTTTCGTTGGAAAATAAAAAGACAGCGCACGTTCAATAATCAATACATTTTCAGCTAATAGTAAAATAGCCTTTGCAAAAACAACGCCAAGGAGTATACCACCTAATGTTGCTAAAAATCCAATGAACATATTTTCTAAAAACACCATTAAACGGATTTGTTTCATTGACATGCCTTGCATCACTAATAAACCAAACTCTTTTTTCCGAGATTGTAAAAACGAGCTCATCGAATATAAGACAAAAAAGAAGGAAAACACATAAATAATCCCTGCTGCTGCATTCATTCCATTCGTTACACTTGAGCTCATATCATCCCCGCTCAATACAGGATGATTCGCAAAAATAGAGAAGGTAAAAAAGACCATGACCGTAAATAAGCTACTAAGAAAGTAGGCTGCATATAACCGTTTATTACGTATGACGTTATTAAACGCGAACTGTCGAAAGGTCATGCGCATCCCCTCCCAATAAAGAAAGTGTATCAATGATCTTTTGGAAAAAGGCTTGGCGATTTTCACCACGGTGAATCTCCGAATAGAACTTTCCGTCACGAATAAAGACGACCCGATTACAATAGCTCGCTGCTTGCGCATCATGTGTTACGAGCATCATGGTTGTCTTCTCATTTTTATTAATGGATTCAAGCATTTCCATAACACCCTTTGAAGACTTGGAATCAAGATTTCCTGTTGGTTCATCCGCTAATAGCAGCTTAGGTGTATGAATCATCGCTCTTGCAACAGCTGCTCTTTGCGCTTGCCCGCCGGATATTTCATATGTCCGTTTTTTCATAATGCCTGTAATCCCTAATTTTCCGGCGATTTCATATGCCTTTTCCTTCATTTCCTTCACTTTTTTTCCGTCTAATGTTAACGGCAGAACAATATTTTCTTCAACCGTTAAGGTATGAAGCAGATTAAAGTCCTGAAAGACAAAGCCTAATTCACGGCGACGAAATTTGGCTAGCTCTTCTTTTTTTAATTTGTGTGGATTACTTCCATTGATCAGGATCTCTCCTGTTGTTGGTTCATCAATTGTGGCAATCATGTTTAGCAAGGTTGTCTTCCCGCTTCCTGATGGACCCATGACTCCAACAAATTCACCTGCTTCAATCGTTAAATCGATATCAGTTAACGCCCCGAAGGCAATCTTTCCTTCATAAATCTTGCTCACTTGTTTCACGTTTAGCATCACAAGTTCTCCTTTCATTCAATTCCTTTGACTTGTGACCAGTATAGCTCCTATTCATTCTTCAAAAAATCGATTTTACTTTCACTTTCCTTACATCGTTGTAAGGTTTTGTGTTGTTCCAAAAATAATTCGAAAGGTTGCACCCTCTCCAACCTTTGATTCAAGCTCGAGACGATGTTCAAGATGCTCGGCTGCCTCCTTCGTTAAATACAGCCCCATACCGGTTGATTCTCTAAATTTTCGTCCATTTTCACCTGTATAAAAAGGGTCAAATACACGGCGCTTGTCCGATTCTGGAATCCCTACGCCATAGTCCTTCACCTCTAAAACAGCCTCTCCCTCATTTTCATAAATGGCAAGATCAATTTTATGACTCTTGCCTTTTGAATACTTAACTGCGTTATTGATAAGCTGTGAAAGGATAAAGAACAGCCATTTTTCATCCGTCTCAACGATCATATCCTGTTTTTGCTGCAGCAAATTCGGATACACCTTGTTCCGAATATAGAATCGTTTATTTTCACTATTTACTTCATTTACCATTTTAGTCAAATTTACAGGCTTGATATGAAAATCCTGTTCGATTGTCCGAAGTCGAGCCATATAGAGAATAGTGTTTAAGCCGGTTTTCATCCGGTCTGTCTCTTCTCGGATACTGGATGAGTCAGGTTCATCCAAATTTTGCGCGATAAGCTCAATGACAGAAAGCGGTGTTTTCATCTGATGGACCCATTGATCCATAAACGTTAAGTGTTCATCCTGCTTAGATTCCAATGCTTTTATTTTTGTTTGATAAAGCTTGTATTGATCCTTTAAGAGATGATCAAGCGCCTCTGATATGGGGGAATGTTCAGTTGTTTGGAAGGAATCGTCAAGGGATTCAAGTGAGTTAGTAAGCCTTAAATAAAACCTGCGACGACTAAAATAGTGGTAAGCAAGATAACCCGTGAGAAAGAAAAGACCGAGAAAGATCGCATAAAGGGCTGGTAACAGATTACGATAGCCATCAAGCCAATAGATGCCGAGAATAAGAAAAAATTGGATCATTTGTACGGCAATTAATAATGCATGCTCTTTAAAGAATAATTTCATTTTTCTTCAACCTTTCACCATGTTACATTCAAACGATAGCCCGCACCCCTCACTGTTTCGACCGCTCCAGGAATCCCGACTGCTTCAAATTTTTTTCGAACTCTCGTAATATTCACATTTAACGTATTTTCATCCACATATACTTGTTCATCCCATAGCTTTTCCAGCAAGTCTTCACGACCGGCAACACGTGGATATCGTTCGAGTAAACTTTCGATTATGTCTGCTTCTTTTTTTGATAGTGGGACGGTTTTATCACGAAATGACAATTCCAGTCTTTCCGGGAATAGCTTTATTCCCCCTGTCTCTAAAATTCGTTCTTGGGCCTGTGATGCATATTCCCCGTAAGCACGACGAAGCTGACTGCGAATTTTTGCCATCACAATTTCAGGATGAAACGGCTTTGTGATAAAATCATCGCCGCCATTTTCGAGCGCCATCACCTGGTCCATCTCCCCTACTCGTGCGGAAATAAATATAACTGGACAGATCGACTCCTTCCGTATTTGCCTGCACCAGTAATAGCCATCAAAGCTAGGTAGATTAATATCTAATAGTACAAGGTCTGGTTTCTGCTTATGAAACTCATCCATAACATCATCGAAATTTTCCATAAAGATAGAATTGTAGCCATATTTCACCAAATATGATTTTAGGTGCTCCGCAATTTTTGGATCATCCTCAATAATTAATACTTTTTGCATCCTCTCACTCCTTTGTCTCTAGAAAATTATGCCATACAAAAAATGTGAATTTAAAACACATATCCAACCTTACAAGAATGTAAGGCATCTGTAAGGTCATTCAATTTCTTAAACATCTTAGTATAAATTAGATAGAAATTGGTGATTTGAATATGTCCATTACACTTGGAGGTATTGCACTACTTATTGTACCTTTAACATGGGCACTCATGTCTCTACTTGTAAAGCGTTTGCTAAGGTTAATACCAATTATTTCAAAATTAGGTGATTAACTCAATCTTTTATTCCATTAAAAAGGACACTTATCTTATTACAGATAAGCTCCCTTTAATGGAATAACGAAAATATGGGCTTATTCTTAAAATGCTTATAGCTTGTTGAACTAACGCACCCGTTAGTTTAAGTACATTTCTTCACAATCTTTTCAGTAATATTAACATAAATATCCATTGAAAAATCACCTCACCTCTAAGAACTAGTGGTGAGGTGAGATCAATTCAATCAAACTTTACATAATCCTCTTCTTTGATTTGATTCTTTTCAAACCATCCAAGATTCACCTCAATTGCATAATGATAAGAAAGTTCTGGATCATAGGTAGGACAACATTTATCCTCTTTACAAGGCTCCATATCAAGTATTTTTAGAATTTCCCCATCTTGAATCAATAAAAGCAATAGATGAAGGAATGAATGTGTTTTTCATCCAAAAGCCACCATATATTTTTTCCGAATACACAAATAACATCCCCTCATTTTCGGGTAATTTTCCAACAAACATTAAGCCCTTTTCTCTTTTTCTTTGAGTATCTGCAACTTGAACGGGTAATCTAGTTTCCCTGTTACCACTGAGTATTTTTATCATTTTTGTTTTTATTCTATTTTTCATGTTCACTCACCTTCGATTATTATTATAAGCAGGAAAGAAAATTGATGTCTTTTTAAAAGAAGTTCATGAGATTGAAATTTCCTTTTTTCGAAAAAACGTCTTTTCCCCTAATAATAAAAAGGAAGAAAGTTGGAGATAAAACGCAAACAAGAAGAAAAAAATAACTAGGCAAGCTCCTTTTCACTTCACACAAAAAGTTGATAAACCAATCCACGGAATAATCTCCTTCTTGATTCAATTTAAAACTTTATACACAGTTTTAGCCATACCTAGCCCCCATAGAGACTATTAGGCAGAGGTTGCATTTTTAGATATAATAAATGTTACATTCACATACAAAGGAGAAAATAAATGAATAAGGTAGATAAAACACGCGAACTTATTATTCAAACCTCCTTAGCCTTATTTAATAAAAAAGGCTACAGTCAAACTTCTATACAAGATATTATGAAAGCAACAAGATTACCAAAAGGAGCAATATATAGACGATTTGAAAATAAGAACGAAATTGCTATTGCTTCATTCGAATATTCTGTAAGCATTATCTGGAATCATTTTTTTGAAGCTACAAAATCTAAAGTTACAGCAACAGATAAATTAATAGCAATGTGTCATATTTATAAAGATGCTGTTAATAATCCACCTGTTGATGGCGGATGTCCTCTACTTAATACGGCCATAGAAACTGATTTTGGATTTCCAGAACTTCATGATAAAGCTGCCGAAGCCCATAATCATACTTTAATTATCATACAATCTATCATTGATGAGGGAATTCGTTCAAAAGAATTTCTTCAAGATGTAGATTCTTATTCTTTAGCATCCTTTTTGTTTTCCACAATAGAAGGCGCCGTTATGGCAAGTCGCTTGTCTTTAAATAATGAACATATGCTTCATAGCATTGGGCAAATAAGTATACTTTTACAGCACTACTCAGAAAAGAACTAGGGGTAATCCTAATACCTCTTGGTTCTTTAGCTTTTTTGTTCACTAAAATTACTAATTAATTTATGAAAAAAGTTAAATGAGCATGTATAATAAACCATACGGACCGGACGGTCCGGTTCGGTCCAATCCTGAAATTTAGCCAAAATACTATGTTTAAAGGAGTGTTCATCATGAAAGTCGCAATCATGCTTTACAATGGGATCACAGCCCTAGATGCAATTGGTCCATACGAGGTATTTGCTGCCGTAAAGGGTATCGAAGTGAAGTTTGTCGCCAAAGATAGGGGTTTAATCAAACTGGATTCTAAAATGGGGCATTTGCATGCCGATTTGAGTTTTTCTGAAGTTACATCAGCTGATATTCTTGTCGTACCTGGTTGTTGTCCTCCTAACTATAAGTCTAACATGAATGACGAAGACACATTAAATTGGATTCGGCAAATACATGAGACAACGAAGTGGACCACATCAGTGTGTAACGGCTCTCTGATTTTGAGTGCCGCAGGTTTGCTAAATGGTGTGAAGGCAACCAGCCATTGGGGTTCTTATGATCTACTCCATTCTCTTGGTGCAGTCCCAACTGGTGAGAGAGTGGCTCGCCAAGGTAAAATCGTTACAGCCGCAGGTGTCTCCTCCGGCATCGACATGGCCCTCCAACTAATAGCTTGGGAATGGGGGGAAGATATCAGTAAATCTGTCCAACTGCTTTTGGAATACGATCCTATGCCCCCGTTTGATTCGGGTTCACCAAAGAAGGCGCCGGCTCCATTGGTAGAACAATTAAGGGTGATGCTTCAAGAGCTTGCAAAACAAGAGCCTGAATTATAAATCAACATATGATAGGAATGAGGGAGACGATTATGATATCCTCTCCTCTCCTTTGTCCTGTTACTTTATGATTCTAGATAGGGGTCTCGCCACATGTTTATATGGATGTTCGGAATACTCAAAAATGTATACCTGTATTATTTGAATTGAACCACACATCATTAATTTCGTGTGGTAATGAAGAAACCTTTCAATCTTTTACAACTGTTCCCACATTGCAGTAAAAGAACTTTTGTCCGAATTCTTGAGCTAAGCTCATGCTTACCTCGAAGCCGGTACAATGGGACACTCCAAGGCGTTCAATATTCAATTCTTTCAACGCTTGAATGCTTTTTTCCTTCTGTTCGTCGCTTACGCACCATAAATGAGTGCCGCCGATAACGGTATGAATTCGGTTTTCACCGGTCTTTTGGACTGCATAATTGAGAATATTGACGATGCCTGCATGAGAACATCCTAGAATGACAAACAAACCTTTTTCCGTTTTGATAATAATGGACTGATCGTCCATAACCTGATCTTGGATATAACCTTCTTCCGTCTGCTGGACAATATCGGTATCGCCATGTTCAAAATCTGATAATCGAGGAACCTCACCTGTTAGATAAACATTTGGAGCGATTTCGGTAAATTCCGTGTTGAATTTAAAATTGGCCCCGTAGCTTTCAAGGTCAACTCTAGAAAAAGGGACTCCGATGTATTTATAACCCATCCGAACAAGATATCCTTCTTTGAACAGGTCAGGATGTGCAAAAACATCAACTGTTTTTGCCTCAACTGCCTTTACGGCAGCCAGCAGACCACCAGTATGATCGATATGATGATGGCTCAGTATAATTCCTTTAATACTGGATAAATCTTTTTTGAATACTTTCGCGTTATTGAGCAGTGCCTTACCTTGACCAGTATCGAAGAGATAATTACCATGATCCGTTTCCAAAAAAACAGACCAACCGTGTTCCGCAATCGCTCCCAGGTTACTGAACACACTGTTTTCAGAAAGAACTGTTGCCTTAACCTTCATAAAAAATCCCCCTTAAAGTAGTTTAGATTCTAAACTATATGTTCAAAAAAATTATTTCTGCAAAAACTCATTTAGCTTTTGAATGCATTTTTCGAAAATTTCGATCTCCTTTTGGTCTAATTGAGCGCTAAGCTCTTTGTAAAAATTCAGATGTAATTCTTCGTGGACTCGGTAAGCACTTTTTCCTTTTTCAGTAAGTGAGATAATTACCGCCCTAGAATCATCCGGGTGAGGGGAACGCTTAACGAGCTCTTTGCTTTCTAAACGTCCGATAATCTGCGTAACCGCACCTTTCGTTACACTGAGACGGGTGGCCAGTTCACTCATGAGGATACCACCATCGTAACCAATGGCGTCAATCGTGTGAATTTCACTTGGCGTCAAGGGGCCTGCGTCTCCAAAGGTGCGGGGATGACGTTCAAGTCGTTGGAGCTGCATAAATAAACGACCTAGATTTCGGCTTCCTGTTTTCATACTATACATGTTGTTTGATTGTTCAGAATTTTCCCTATTCATACCTTTAGTTTAGCTGTTAAACTATTTATTTGTCAAGGGAACCTTTGATCAGCTCGCCAATTACTTTAAATGGCCCGATTGTTTAACAAAGGTCAAACAGCACTCTTCAACTATCCTGCCCCGATAGTTCCATAAGGAAAAAGCTGCCTTAAAGACAGCTCCGATCTTAAGCTAACGCACCCGTTACTTTAAATTTCATAATCTGTTCTTTGTCCAAAATGATATTTTCTTTTTAAGACTATTTTAGCCATAATAACCGACGGAGTTTAAGATTATAACGCCAATGATGGTAAAACTTAATCCTCCAGCTATTATTAAGACGAATGTTCTGATTTTTTTCGTATCAAACCACGCAATTAACCCCGTTAGAATTGTGAAAATAATTCCGAAAAATATTGATGCATAAGGATTAGTTGGTTGAATCCAATCATACCAATTTAAAAAATCCATTAAATCTCCCCTATTTTAGGCTACGTTTCGTATTAAAAGCACTACATTTTCTAGATTAGTTCAGTTCTAAAAACAACCTGGATTTCCTCTCTGATCATTTGATAAGCAGACATTTCGCCTTGAAGGTAACCACTTCTAAAATCTATTTCATCTTCTTTAAATTTATTTTTTAACATTTCAGCCATTTTTTTATATTTTGCTAAATTTTTTTCTATGTGAGCTATCTTGTCATTATCGGTAGATTCCAACAGTAATTCCAAGTCAATAACAATTTTTTCATAACCAAGAGCCATTCCTTCAAATAAACCTCTTTGTAATCCTTGAGGAACTTTAGCTATTTCTTCCTTAGCTTCTTCAGGTATATCGTCATAGTACATTCCATTTACTAGGTCCAAGACGTTATTTTTACTTTGCTCTTTTGCTTCGGAAGCTCTTCTTTTTAACGAACTAATTAAATCTTTTACTTTTGTATTCACCATATCTCCACCTTTGAAATAATCAAATTCTCTTACTAGTCGATTAACAATCAGACGATACGCTTTACTCATCCCCAATAATAATTGTCTTTCCTGCTCATCAGCAGTTTCAAGCGTTCTACTAAGTTCTTTTTCCATATCTATAAAATCTAAAATGCAATCTTCAATCTTTGCTCCTCGAAACATTTTCTTTCTATAATCAGACACTTTAAACACCTCTTAAAATAAAACTACCATCTTTGTAAACAAATGTAAACAATAATTGTTTACATTTGTTTACAAAAAACGACTGAAATTTTTATCAGTCGTTTAAACTTATATTCATCTGCAACTATCCTGCCCTTTAGCTCCATAAGAAAAAAGAGCTGCCAAAGCAACTCCCTTATTAAAGTAAAGCACCCGTTAGTTGATTAAGAAGAAGGAAAACGACGCTTTTTAAATTCAAGCAACCTATCAATTTGATTTAAAAATCAAACTTTATATGAGTTGGATTTAATTACTTCTTCACCAAATTTTAAGCATTCTCTACAAATAGAAACACCTGGTCCTACAGCTAATTCTCCAACTTCTTCTTTACTTCTACGGCAAAAAGTACAGGTATCAACATGTTTAGGATGAATTGTGCTATCATGGTTTTTCTCTACTGCATTGTATAGCTCGTCAATTACTTTCGGCTCTATATAATCAAACTCCCCTTTTAATTTCAATGCAATAGTCGTATAAGCAATTGCCATACCTTCATAGAATCGCTGTCTCTCTAATTGTTGACTACCTTTAGTTTTCACTTCACATAACTGACTTAGCTTTTCTAATTCTAAAATGACATCTTCAATTTTAGCTCCTCGAAAAGTCTTCTTTCGAAAATCTTGGTCCATCAATATCACCTCCAATTATTTCCTTGTATACATTTGTACACATGGTTAATGGGTAATATTCTCTAAACTATAAAAAGTTCCTGCATTTTTTAGTTTTTTTGGAGGAGACAAATAAAATAGAAACATCCTTGTTGAACTATCCTGCCCCGTTTGTTCCATAAGAAAGAAGCTGCTGATCAACTCCTGGTAATGAAGTAAAGCACCCGTTGTGATTAGTGCCGTAAAATTTATTTATTTATTTCACCGTTTTTTGTTTTTATTTGTTTTAAAAAAACACCTACACCTACTATGAATAATACCAATCCAAATCCAAAGGTGAAATTTGTTATGCCCCAAATGTATGTGGGCGTTAAATCAAGAATAGCTTGCATTTGATGTATGTCACCATTATAAGCTAAAAAAATAAGTACCTTTTCTAAACCACTTAATCCCATTAAATTTATCCCTGAAAATAAAAGTGCCACACCAAATAGTTTCATAATACCCCTCCCTATACATTTAAATTTAACACTTTCCCAATTTATTTATTGGATTAACCTGCCCCTTTAGTAAAAGTACATTTCTTCACAATCTTATAACGGAATTAACACAAATATCCATTTTTTTATAAATGAGATATCTTTATTGAGTTATCTCTCCTACAAAAACTGCTTAAAATGATCACTCTTTGCCTTCCATATAAAGAATGTACTCACTTTTAGTTCCTACTGATTAGACACAAAAGTGAGTACATTAATTTTTTGAAATGGGTGATTAATAGGCAATTATAGATGCCTGAAATGTTCTTACATTTATGACCTTCTACATCCATTAGAAAAGGGCCATTTTTACATTGGCCCTTTTCTAATTAATGCTTTATTCATTCATCCTTTTCTTATCTTTACTAGTAATGATGATTTCGTACGGATCGTCCTTTACTTTTTGCCAGATTTCCTCTGAATGGATGAAGTCTTCAATCATGATGTTAAGCTCCTTTGCTAGGTCAGCTGTTTTCAAATCAGTGCTTGGCAGATTCATGCGAATTTCAATCTGCATTTTTTCCCCGTCAATGCTTTTGTAACCAACACCGGAAACATAATATTTTTTATAGGTCATGAATTCATGTCCAATTCCCGTAACCGCATCAGACCAACGGCTGTAATGCTCTCTTTTAGCTAGATTAAAGGTTTTAGTTTTAACTTTAAAGGAATTATTCCCAGCAGTTTTTAATGCATCTTCCACTGCTTTTTGAATTTCAGCAATCTTCTCTTTGCTTTCAGTATTAGGGAATTCAAGTTCAATAGTTTCTGGGCTAGCCGATAAAGCATTTTCATATCCGTATGATTTCAGAACGGGAATAACAATTTCGAAAGCCTCGGTAATTTCCTTGTCCCTTTGTGCCTGCCTTTTATTCTGAGGGGGTTCAGCAACAAATTTCATTACCTTAACTGAATAGTCCTCTATCGTTTTTCCTTTATATGGTTCTCCATGCATAATTTTAAATGCTACCTTTTTGATTGCAGGCCTCATTTTCTTTATCTTTTCCTCAGGAATATCGACGAAAATCCAGACTTCTCCTTCGCTTCCCCCCACAATCAGTGTTACTTCTTTCACTGGGTAGCCTTCTTTTTTCAATTCCTTTTTAATTGAGTCATCAAGGCTTTCATCATGTCGATTATAAATCGCACTTAGTGGCGGGATTTTTGCGATCATTTTTGCCATCGTCGGTGATACGAATCCCGACCCCATAAATAGAACCAAACTAGCTGCTGCTGCAATCGTGAAGGCGGCAATCCTTTTACCAAAAGACCATTGCTTTCTCATACTCCGTTGAAAATGAGCCCATTCCTGATTCACTTGTTCTATTCTACTTTCAGCAAACTCTCCATCCCTATACCTTTTAGGAAGTTCCTTTGTAAACCTCTCGAGAGATATTGGGATTTGGAGCTGTTCCTCCAATGTCTGCTTATCTTCTTCCTTATATCCCATATGATTTAGCCTCCAGCAGATATTTATCGTTCTTTTGCATTATTTCTCCGAGTTTTTTTCTTCCCCGCGCCAGCCTCGTTTTGACCGTGTTACTATTTTCACCCAGAATGAGACTTATCTCTTTAATTTGCAGATCTTCATAGTAATGAAGTAGAATGGGAACGCTTTGTTCTTTTGGAAGGTTCAAAATCAAATTAAGTATTTCCTTCATCGTTTCATTTTGAATTGCGCGGTTCTGGGCAGATTCCGAAACCATTTTCACTATTACTTCTGGGTGTTCTTCAATAGTAGAAGAATGAATACGAGTGCTTTTACGGTAAATATCAATAGCTCGAAAATATACAAGCCGATAAAACCAAGCCTTAAACTTTTGGATATTTTTATTTTTCATAATGCTAATGTAACAATCTTCAAGTGCATTTTGCACCGCATCTTCAGCAAGATCCTTTGAACGGAGAATCAGGAAAGCCGTTTTATAGGCAGACGGCAATACTTCCTCCACGAGCAGACTGAATGCCTCCCCATCTCCTTTACGGATGCGATCCATTAAATTTTGTTCATTATTCAAGTGAGGGTCCCCTCTCTATAATGTGTTCAATAGTATGTCGTTTTTCAGGATATGTTTGGTTTCACTTTTTATAAAAAAAGTTGCAGACGCAGGTTTTATTAGAGGTCCTACCAATGGCGGTACCCCTATATGTAATTGGAAAATTATCCATGATTATTAAACTAACCTGCCCCGTTAGCTCCATAAGAAAAGAGCTGCCTTATAAACAGCTCTGATCTCAGCTAATGCACCCGTTAGTACATTAAAGCATAGTTTATTATTTGTGATTTTTTAATATTCGAACCTCTTCTTCTAGTTTATCTATTTTTTGCTGAAGTTCTTTCTTCGATTGCACTAGTTTTCTTAGTAAAAACAAAACTAATATTACGAAAAGAGAAAAGATATAATTTCAATGTAATAGGGGCAACAATAAGATCTTGCTTGGCTCTATCAGGAATATCACTTGTGTCGTAACAATTGTCCTCCTCTTTAGCATTTGTAATTCTAACTCCAACATTCCTCCTTAATATTAATGAGCATCTTATATACATCAATCAGGATAGAGTGATCCACTCTACTCACTGATAATACTAATATTGATCTGTTGTGGCTCCTAAGGTAGCACCATTTATCATAGAATTGTCATTATACTTTTTTAAATCACTAGGTTTCCCTGTAACTACTACACCAATAATTTTAAGGTTCTCAGATTCTAGTTTAATTTTACCTTTATTAGTAATGTTATTGTAAATTTCAATTGCCTCATTCTGATAATTTCCACCATCGGATTTTATCATCTCTAGGATAGATATAAAATTAAATGCTGGCTCAGTTTTTGGATGATTATTATTTTGAAATCCATATGCTTCAAATCCACTTATGGTATGTCCTCTAGGAATATTCTCTTCTTCATTTAACTCGTTATGCTCTTTTATGTCATCCTTACTAAAGGTATCTACCCAATACCAAGCTAATTGATCTTTAAAAACTTTGTTGACTTCTTCTATTGAATATCCCTTATTAAATGAAAATGCCATTTCTACGACGGAGTTATCATCAATTTGATTAAGCAAAACCCTGTCATCGAAAATTTGCTTATAGTTAACTTCTGGGTGATAAAATTCAATTACTCTTTCTCCTTGGTAAAATAAAGGAATTCTCTCATCCTCAATACTCCCAGATCCTGAGGGACCATCAGTCGTAATCAATCTTGATGTTCCAAAAATAGTAAAGACTTTTTCCTGTTCTCCCCATGGGATTGGTACCCCTCCAACTTTTTTAACTAACTTTGTTTTTGTTGTTGCTGAAATCGGAGAATAATTATAAGTTGTTCCTTGTTCTTCAATATTTGCTCCCATAATTCCATTCCAAGTTGAATCTAAACTAGTTTCCTTTTCCATTTTCATTTTCATTACTGTATCACCAATAAAGTATAGACCAGTTAAAACGATTAAACTAATACTTAAAGAAATGAGCACCATTTTTAGCATTGAGCGTCTCTTTGCTTTTTTCACTAATTTCTCAAACTCAAAATCTTTAGGTATAAATTCATTTTCTTTGCTCATTGTCATACCTCCTATATTGTTCTATAAATTCTTTTCTTGCCCTGTGAAGAATGGTCTTAACGGATCCTTCTTTCATGCCATATAATTCTGCTATTTCATTTATTTTCAATCCCGTACTATATTTGAGAAGAAGTAGTTGTCTATATTTTGGTTTTAATCTTTTTAACAGTTCATGTATATCTTTCACTAATTCACTTTGTAAGAGGGCAATTTCAGGTGTGTCTTCCTCGAATAGTTCATGTATGTTAAATTTCAATAATATTTCTTTCCGCCTCGATTTCTTACGGGTCAAGTCATAGTATTGATTTACTGCTACTCTAAAAAGCCAACTTTGTGTATTTGTGACTGAATCAATATATTGTAAGAATTTATAAGCAGTATCCTGAACAATATCTTCTGCATCTTCCTTTGAAGCACCCATTTTCAACAGGTATGAGTAAACAAATTTCAATATTTCGTTAAGTTTTTTCCCCATCATGTAATCATTCATTTCCGACCTCCCACCTTTAAAACGTTTAAGTAAAAAAAAGGTTAACAAAAAATTGACAAAAATAGTTTACTTGTTTGTCTAATAACGTTTTTAACTATAAATAATTTTGTCTAAAATTAAAAAAGGACTAGGCTATAATGGGTACAGTCAGGAAAATGTGGATTTACAACGCTAAGATATTTTTCAATTAAAAAGCCCAATTTAACTCTGAATTAATAGAGAAAATTAGGCTTTTTTTATGCAATAGGGACTGTTGGTTCTTCTGCCTATAGCTTTCCTATAGCTTTGAAACAAAGTTTGATAAAATTAATACAAGAAACCTTGATAAATGAATAAATGGAAAGAGCATGTTTTGAAAAAAATTGATCAAAACATGCCCTTATAATATTTTTATTGGATTATTCATTTATAAAAAAATCGATCATTTTTGTGTTCCTTAATGAACTAACGCACCCGTTAGTTCATTAAGAAAAGCGATTCTTATTAAAGAATCGCGCCCGATTGTGGAAGATTAAAAGCTGTTTAAGGGTTCCCCACTTATTGAAACATTAACACTTCATAGGTGGCTGATGGAGATGCTTAATAAGAACATTAAAAACTATGTTACAATTAACAATGTTGGGTAAAAATGCTAATATTTTAGGGGATGATTTTTTGAAAAAAATATCAATGTTATTCATTTTATTCGGTATGTTATTTTTTGTAGTAGCATGTACATCAAATAAAACCAATAACGAAATGGAAAGCTCTGATAATAATGTCACATCTAAAGGTAGTCCAAATAATTTAATTTCCTACTATGAAACAATCAAATTAGAAAATGCCATTGAATCTTCTTTTAACAAAAATGTGTTTAAGAAAAAAGGGCATCCAGATGGCTATGATTTAACCCTTTCTCGAGAAAAGAAAGAAGTCATTCTCGTGATTAGACCTTATTCCAAGAAAAATTTTAATTATTTAAAAGACGATCTTCAAAGTAATATTGAAGAAGTATTGAGAACAAAAAAGTATAGGGATTATAAAGTAAAAGTTCTTGCTTATTGGAATGATACCAATCAGTCAGAAAGACAAAAACGAGAGGAAGAAATTATTCAGGAAGTAGCAAATGAAATGAAGAAGATCGATAAAATTGATGTTTTGTTGACAGGAACTTCATATTCAGCCACTGACGGACGCATTGTACAATTGGACTTAATGTTCTATAGAAACGATAAAGAAGTTATTGAGCCAAATGAGTTTAACAATTTTCATAAAGAATTTCTTAAGTTAGCTCAAGAAAAAGGATTTAATGTTAAGGATATTCCAATACGTTTTAAATCAAATTTAAAACGAGATTGGGAAATGAAAGTTATGCCATCAATAGATCAAGGGTTGAAAGAAATAAAGGATCTCAAAGTTACATCTACAACTATAATAGATGATCAGAATCCCATTATTATTAATACTTCCATAGACAGTACAGATAAAAAAGCTAAAGAAATAGGAAAACGTATTGAAGAACTTACAAATGAATTTTTTCAATATAAACAAATAAAAAAATCATTTCCTGGCCCTTATGAAATTCATGTTCTAAGTAAAGACAATAAGAAAATAAATTAAGCAATAAAAAAGGGATCTTCCAATCAAAGATCCTTTTTTATTGTATATAAGATTTATTAAGTAAACTAGCTTGCTGCTAATTGCTATGTTCCTCAACAATCTGGCCCTTTAATGGAATAATATGAATGACGTTTTTAAATAACTTTATTATGTTTTAAACGACTTTATTGTAAATTAAACAACTTTAATGTCACTTAACAGTATTCCTTATGGAACTATCCTGCCCCTATAGTTCCATAAAAAAAAGAGCTGATGATCAGCCCCTTATATAAAAAATAACGCATCGTTAGTACATTAATTTGTCTATACCCATTCCACAAAACATTATCGTTAGGATGAACCAAAATATATATTCTTTTTTCTTAACAATATAATTTTCAATTCCTGTTAGAAGGGTGATTATTCCTGCAATTAATCTTAAAATTCCAGAGTAAAAATACTCTATACTGTCATAAGATTGGAAATATAATACTACTGCTAAGATTATCAATGCCCACTGTATAAACAGAATAGGTTTATTTCTGTCATCCCAAAATTCTTTTCTCAAAAATGAACGCATTATTTTATCTCCTCAATCTAAATCAAAGTCTCTCGTATTATAAACTGTAATGAACTAACCTTCCTCGATAGTTGCACAAAGAAAAAGCTGCTTTAAAGACAGCTCTGGTCTTCTGCTAACGCACCGTTAGTTCATTTAGAGACTTCAATTAAAACCTTCTCGTAAGACTTTATTTTGCTCCAAAGTGCCTTATATTCTAACGAATCTGGTTCAAACTTGCCTAATTCAAAGAACGCACTTATTAAAGACTTTTTTACTTCAATTTCTTTATCAGTTTGAGTAAATATATTTCTTCTATCTCTATACATAATGAGATTTTCTTTAAAATTTCTTCTTGCTTCTGTAAGAGAGTAATCCCCATTTGGACCACCCCAAACTTGATTTGCATATGGATCGTCTTGTCCATCATCTTCCCAATTACAGAGTTCACATATATCATAAATCCCACGCTCTTTCAATGTTGGAAATCCACAACAAGGACACTTTTCACGTTGCACTAAAATCCCACCCTATTACCTTTGCTTTTTATCTAGAATAAATCCAATAGTTGCCACTAAAATCACTAGAAAGATACCTATACAGGCAGTAACTATGCCTTCTGTTTTGTCTTTTGCATAAAAACAAATATATGTATTAAAAGAGAAAAAAATTAAAAAAATTAATAACTTTGTAACTAAGTTAATTGTATTTATTGCTCTCACAGTAAATCACATTCCTTAATGGTGAATTAACGATATTAAATTAAAATTATTTGAACCTTTAAGAAAATAATAACAATAAAGAGTAATTATTCATAAGTGTAAAATAATCCATTTCCTTATGGAACTAACCTGCCCCGATAGTTCCATAAAGAAAAAGCTGCCTTAGATGCAGTTACACTAAATAAACCCCTTGGGAGCCAAGGGGTTTTTCATCTTTCACTTTTATTGTTTATGTATGATTTTATTCAACTAAAAAAGGATATTTTCTCTAAGTCCTCTTCCAATATCGGTCCCACCTACGCCAAATATTATGACAGCCACACATGCCATCCAACCCATTATTATACTAGAAAGCGCTTGCATCCTCAATCGACATCATTGGACTTCTAATTCTACGATTTAGTGTTTCATGGTTGTTCCTCTTAGTGTTTCTCAGCCTCAATTATACGCGAACCCTTATCATGTAGGTATTCAAGTGAGATACCCATTTTTAATGCTGTTTGTTCAATTAATCTAATTTCATGATACATAGCATCAGACAAGATTCCTTTTTCAATGTTCTTATTTATTTCATAATAAAATCCAGCCAATAATTCTAACGGTAGTTTACCGTAAAGGGAACTTTTTTCTTTCTCCATAAATACCTCCTAATTCGACAATACAAAAAACTAGCATAACACACATTGAAAGATTTTTGTTCAATAAAAACATAATTGACCTAGGGAAACTTTTTGAACTAGGAAAACCCTGAATTTGACCGATTTAGCCCAATTCAGGGTTTTCTAAAAGGGGCAAAGAGCCTACATAATCTAAAAATTAGGTTCTTCCATGTTATCTCGATTCCTTTATGAATTCTTTTCTAGAACATTTGAAAAACATAAGGAGCATGTTTTGAAAAAAGATTAATCAAAACATGCCCTTATACTATTTAATTGGATTATTCTTATAAAAATGATTGATGTATTCCTTAATGAACTAACGCACCCGTTAGCATTCCTGTAGATCGTTAAATATCAGGTTTGAAAAAAATAGAGCCCCTCAGTAAGATACGAGTATAGAGACCAATCTAACTCAAAATCTTAAGGAGGAAGCCCTACTATGAATTTTAAAATGCAAAACAAACAAAATCAACTAATTGAGAGAATTACGCCTCAACATCTAGTTGTTGGTGTGGATATTGCCCAACACGTACACGTGGCCCGTGCTGTAAACTTTCGGGGCATTGTGGTTGCCCTCAAGGCTGCCTAAGTAAATAAAGTGTCTAACTTTTTGGGTTCACTTCAAAGCAACTCCCTTATTTAAGTGGGTGGATGTGGGATACACCAATCGAATCCTTCTTTTATTAGATACGAGTAACATTCTTTAAAAGTGTTACGAATTGATAAGTTACTCCATTTAAGTTTCCTACACGGTAAGCGAACTACTTATATTTATACGAGTCTTTTCCGTCTATGCTTGAATTAAAGTGTGACAATAATCGGACCATTTTTAGTAAGGATAATCGTATGTTCCAATTGAGCTACATAGCTTTTTTCTGTAGCATAGGTCCAACCGTCTTCTTTTTGGAATACTTCTTCTTCAAAGGTTGAGATAAATGGTTCGAATGCGATAACCATCCCTTCCTTTAATATTTCATTATCCCATGGATCATTATAATTCAAAATATGGTCAGGTGCTTCGTGTATTCTACGTCCAACACCATGTCCTGTAAGGTTTTTAATAACAGTGAATCCATGCTGTCTCGCTGTTTCGAATACTGCTTTTCCGATTCTACTTTTTTTGGAACCGGGTTTTGCTTTCTTAAGACCTGCTTCAAATGCCTTTTTAGCAACATCGCATATTTTCGTTAATACTTCTTCTCCTTCTCCTACTACAAATGAGATTCCTGTATCTGCGAAATAACCGTTCTTTGAAGCAGATACATCTATATTTACTAGATCCCCTTCATGAATAACCCGATGACCCGGAATACCATGTGCCACTTCTTCATTAAGACTAATGCAAGTATAGCCAGGAAAATCATATTCACTTTTTGGAGCTGAAACTGCACCTGCTTTTTCTAAAAGTTCCCCGGCTATATCATCAAGTTCTTTGGTCGTTATGCCAGGAATTGTTCTTTGTACCAATTCATCTCTAATTGAGGCAATAATTTTGCCAATTTCCTTCAAACCATTAAAATCTTCTTCTGTTTTTGCAATCATTTTTTTCCTACCTCATTATCTTTTATCATCATTAAACTATATAAGTACTAATTGTACCTTTACTTTCTCGAAAAATAAAAGCAATGTAAATTATTTGGTACAATACCCCTCAGCTGAATTATTCTTCGATCAAGAAAAAGACCACAAAAAGGATCTGTTACATATGACTATACTAATTGGATTTACCTTCAAATTTTTTATAGAGTTAAACTGCCCCGTTAGTTCCATAAACCTAATTTTCACCTCATTGCATTGTCATTTAAATCTACTAAAACAGTTTTCAATTCAACTAAGCTGTTAATAATTATATCTGCTTGAGCAAGCTCATTTACTTGAGCAAAATCAAATTTACACCCTATAGCAACTAAACTATTATCTTTTGCTGCTTTAATATCAGATAATCGATCACCAATTACAGCACCTTTTTCAACATTATATTTGTTTACTATTGTATGTACTAAATCTGACTTATTTTGAGATTGTATTTGTTGTATACTAAATGTTTCCGTAACCCAATTATTTAAATTATAATACTTTACGATTGCATTTAAATATTCTATTTGCCCATTGCTTGCTATGTATATTGCACAATCATTATCTTTTAAATAGCCAAAAACTTCCTTTACATATGGATATAAAGCACCATTACCTACATTAATATTAGTAATTAATTTCTCGTGTAATAATTCATTTGCTTGTTGTCTGATTTCACTCGAATGTTCAGGTAATAAGGTTTCCCATACAACTGGTAAAGGTACTCCCATAATTTCTCGATATTTTTCAATGGGCGTTTTTTGATCCCACAAACTCATATTTCTCAAATGATCAAACGTTTCTTGAAGGGAAATTTCTAAAATTTTATCTGTTTGAAATAATGTACCATCCATATCAAAAATCAATGATTGTGTCATTTTCTATCCCCCTAGGCAAAATGAAATTTAAGCAAGAACCTATTAATATATAACTTGCAATATTCTGTTTTTTACAACTAACCTATCCCGGTAAATGAGCTACAAAAGCAACTCCCTTATTGAAGTAAAGTACCTGTTACTTTAAGAACAAAATTTATTTATTCGGCACTAATATTTCTGTTTTTCTTTTTAAAATAAATAAACGAATTAAGTATGCTTAACCCTAAAATTATAAGAAACATATTTGTAGAAATAATGTCTCCTGCTAAATTTAATTCATCAGCTATGTATCCCGTGATAATTAGGTTAATTCCAGAAACAATTATAGAAATCATCAAAACGACAGAAATTGTAAATCCATTAACAATGTTGTTTCTTTTTCTCTGAACCAATAAAATAGTGGAAATAACAATTAAACTAATTATAAAAGTAATAAAAATTAATCTTGACCAATCGTATATGTCTAACCCTTCCATAGTCAGCCCCCCTTATTTTCTTCTCTAATTTATATTACCATAAAAAACCATTACCCTTATTAATTCCTTCACAATCATGCAAATACCAAAAGGCATTTCTTCAAATGAGGAACTTATTACTTTGCACAAACAATGAAACTATTTAATGAATTCACATTTCCATTCGAATTGTCCATCAGTTCATAATAACTAGTTATCAACGCTCGTATCATGGAAGGAACTTTAATAAATTTTGCACGGATACTATTTGCATAACTTTTTCCCATTGACCGTCTTGTAATGATATTGCATCGACTGTAGTTGTTTTACCACTTCAAAATTTGCTTGCTGGAGTAGCTGGTGAATTTGAGTCTTATGAAACAAGTTTTGGATATTTCCTTCATTCTTTACGAAGTTTGAATACAATGCCAGAATGGAAACTGCACAAAAATGGGCACGTTGCGTAATGCAGGTAAAATCGAGGTCCCATTCTGCAAAACATATATGTTTTGCCAATCTGCTAATTTTTTAAAGTAATTCAATAAATCTTCTTGTTGCTTGAAATACCATGAACCATGCGATAATACCGCCACATCAAATGGTATAGTTGATTCAAAAAAGTCAAAATCCATTTTAAAATGAAAGTCAATACGTTCTCCTAATGGAGATTTCTTAATACGTTCTGTTGCTTGACCTAATGTTAACGGTGCTCCGCAATCGGGACTAGCAATATCACTACACATCCGTTTTCTCCTACTGAGTCTGCTATTGCAACGGTTGTATTCCCTTGACCACAACCTATTTCTAATACACGCATTCCTTTTCGTATCCCAAATGCTTCCACTAATTCCAAACGATGCTGCAACTGAGCTTGTTGTATCAAATCAACTTTAAATAATTGATATTTCGATAAAAAAGATATTGTTTTTTCGTTTAGTTGAAATGACTTCAAGTATAAATCATTCCACATTTATTGTGTATTGGTTCATCAACAATGAAAAAGGCTGCCTCAGCAACATCCCTTATTGAAGTAAAGCTCCCGTCAGACTAAATACGCCCCTTCACGATGCCATCTCTTCAAACGTGTTGATGCCGCCCTAATGAAAATCTGCACTGTTCCTAGTTACAGGAAAGCACGACCACTGTAAAAATGTTTAAAACATTGTCCCCCAGCACAATAATATTTAATGAAAGGGTTGAATAGGTGTTCGTAATTATGACTTTAATAACTCTTTTATAGGCAAAGTATATTTGTCTTTATTCCACCAAAGGAGGAATATCCATTTGAGGATCTCTTCAATATCGTTCAAAGAACCTCCAGTTCATCATGAATTCCCTCCCCTCTATGAAGGTTTAGGGCTGCCTGAGTTATCTTCATTCATTCAGCAACGGTTTGAATTTGCATATACCTTGGGGGAAGTCGAAAGAACCGGGCATGGCAGCATTCGCTTTTATAAACGGCAGGGGGATTTTAAAGTACATATACCTGATAAGTTGCCAGGAGTGGGGCCAAAAAAGCTTCGGAAATTAAAGGGCTTGTTACTGGAGGAAGCCAAAACAGCTTTCATCGAAAATATTGAATCGGAACCAGAAAAGCGGAAGGTGTACTACGCCGAATTTTCGTCGCCCTGGGAAAGACGCTAAATAATTGTGCTGTTCCACAGTCCGGACCTTAAATGAATAAAAAGCGCTGTTCCTTGTTACAACAATAAAAAATATAATAGCCTTCACTAAAAAATCCCCCAAACAACAATCCATATCTTACCTTATTTTACAAACCTTGTCGAAGTGCCCGATTGTTGAAAAAGAAAAGGAGCTGATAATCAGCTCCTTAAAATGAAATAATAGCTCCCAGTCAACCTCCGGTATAAACACTTGCACATGTTCCAGGTTTTGGTTCATAATAACAGTGATTTTTAAATTGACCAGCAAAAGGTTGATCATACCATGTTGGAGGGCATGGAGCATATGGATTAAAATACCAAAGCGCATATTTCCCTGGGTGTTGTCTCCAATAATCCAAATTCTGTTTCGCTAATCTTTTTTCAGCAGTTCTCGCTCTTTGATAAAACACATTACCTTTTTGAACAGCTTCAAAAGAATAATTTCCTCCTTGTACATGAAAAATGACTTGTCGAATTGTTCTTAAATCTTTAAAGTCCAAACAATTTGCTTTAAGACGATTAACAATTACATTTCCAACATATAACATCCCTTGCAGTCCTTCACCTTCGGCTTCAGCTCTCATCATCCTTGCCATTAAGTCAACGTCTGAACTTCGGTAACTTACTCTTGCCATTTTTTCACCCCAAATATATCGTATGAAAAAAAGCCTGCATTAATGTCATTGTTTATGAAATAAGAAGCTTACAGTAATAATAAGAACCTAAAGACAGCTCCGATCTTCAGCCAAACCTTTTAGCTCACGAGTTACTGTTGTTTCTTTTTGGGTAATCACAGAAAAATTGTACCGGCAGAGTATATCAATAACAAACACATAATTAACCGAAATGACTTGTCATGTTTAGAAAAAAATCTTTGAACAGCGAGCCGAATCCTGACCACAGAAGCAATGCCATCCATCCCAGAAAAATGGTTAACGCTAAATAGATAGCTATGAATTTAAGCGACTCATTAGACGGTAAAATAAACGCACTCAACACGGTTAAATAGAACAAAATGCTTTTGACATTGATAATTTGAAGAATGAAACCTGATAAAAAAGAAGACTGTACATCTCTGGATTCCTTCTTTGAACCTTTGGGCATACTAATCTGCCTAGCTAAGTAAAGAAGATATGTGGCACCGGCTATTTTAAAATATGGCTCTACAATAGGAATCCAATTGTAGAGGCTTGTTGTAAATACTCCGCTCATGATCCCTAATACTGCTAATACTGCAAATCCTGCCAAGATGCCGCTTGTGAACCTCTATGATCCAAAAAAGCCAAACCTCCTTGCTTCATTCATCAATAAGATGTTACTTGGACCAGGCGTAATCGATGTAATCATCACATACGAAAGAAACGCTATTATACTCATAATCTCACCTTCATTTACTATTTCCTAACGAACAGTCTTTATTGTAAGATGACTATAACTATAAATAAAATCGAAATTAAAAAAATCATTATCATTTTTTTCGATACATCTTCCAACTTAAGGAGAACGATATGGAAATTAGACACCTTAAAACGTTCCAGACTATTGTCGAAATAGGAAGTTATGCAAGGGCTGCTTCGAAGTTGGGTTATACTCAATCCACGATAACTTCACATATACAAGCGCTTGAACATGAGATTGGCGGGGAACTTTTTACTTATGCGAATAGAAATTTGCAGCTTACTACTCTCGGCAGAGATTCCAGGAGAGACCCCGCAGGCGCATAGGCGCCGAGGAGGCTCCCGGACCGCCCGCGGAAAGCGAGTGCCTTTGAGTGGAAATCAACGACAAATATTGTACAAACCCTTAAAAAACTGTAGACAAACTTGCTCGGAATAGCAAGTAAAGGATACCAATTTGATAGTTTTTAACCTTTATTTATCATTCACTTAGTCCATACCAAAAATTTTCCCATATATTCTGAATTCTAGGTTCCATTTCCTCTTTTCCATAATAAGAAAATTCCATGAATACCCCATCAATCAAACAGAGATAGGACATGATTAAGTTCTCGATTTTCACCTGGCGTATTTCTTTTTTGTCAATTCCTTCTACAAAGATAGCATGTAAGAGAGCGGAAAATGTTTTTTCAGATCTAAGGAATTTTTCATTCAATATGTGCTTCAAATGCTCCGGCGGAAAAATCATTGCTCTCTTTAAAAAAGTTGCTTTATCTTCATGGTTTTTATAATAGTTACAAGTATCAAGAAGGATGTGCTTTAACTTTTCTTCAGAAGAGAGTGTATTTATTTCTTCGACAAATTGTTCGACCTGTTGTATATGCTCTTCCAGAATTTCTTCAAACAGACACAAGAAAAGGTCATCCTTATTTTTGAAATGGTTATAGATTGAGGGTTTTTGTATACCTACCCTCTTGGCAATTTCCGATAAAGCAGTTCCCTCGTATCCGTACTTAGTAAAAAGTGTTAAGGAAATGTTCTTAATTTCATTTTTTGTCATAATGAGCCCCCAAACTATCTAACGTTAGTTAATATCATTATAAACTCATTTCCTTTTTTAAACTAAATATTTGATACCTTAGAACATCATTCTGTTTCTCTAAAAGATAAGAGAATTAGAATATGCTAGATAAAGAAGTTTCTTCGCTTTTATACACAACTTTCCCATCGTTTATTGTAAGTTCCACTTTAGTTTCGAGCACTTCATTTTCTGGAATATCAAAAAGATTTCTGTCTAAAACCACCAGATCAGCAAGTTTTCCCTCTTCTATTGTACCTAGCTCGTGCTCTCTAAAACATCCATAGGCTGAGCCATATGTATATGCTTGCAAGGCCTCTGCCAAAGTGAGCTTTTGTTCAGGATGCCATGTGTTTTTTGAATCTCCACTACTATCAACTCTTGTAATTGCAGTATATATTTGCCGCATTGGATTTAATGAGATAGATACCGGAAAATCTGTTCCTAAAGCTAAAGAGGCACCTGAATTTAAAAGCGACTTCGTCAGGAAAACATTTTTTTCCCTTTCAGGACCTATAATTGAAGAATATACCTCTCTTGACGAAGCAGCCATGTGATCAGGTTGCATAGAGACAATGACTCCTAGTTTTGAAAAACGTTCAATGTCATCCTGATCGATTACTTCAATATGCTCTATTGCATGCCTTGAGTCCCTTTTTCCATTTTTTCGTACAGCCTCTTCAAAAGCGTCTAAAGCTAAGCGAATTGCCGCATCTCCAATAGCGTGAAACCTGATTCTAAATCCAAGTTCATCTGCTTTAACAACTCGATTAATTAATACATCTGGATTTAGAGCTGGATGACCGCAGATATCCAATTGATCGGAATAAGGTTTTAGGAAGTAAGCGGTATGACCCGTGACTGTTCCATCAACAAATTGCTTTAATCCTGAGAATTGAAGTTTCCTTGATTCATATTTATTTTTCAGTATTTGAGCTTTATCCAAATTGCCATCTAATTCAGGAGTGATATGGAATCTAGTCGTTAATTCTCCTTGCTTATCCAATTTCTGAAAAAGGTCATAGTCTTGAATAAAGTGATCTATTGGAGCATACAAATCGTTTACAGAAGTTATTCCATATTGGGATAACAATTGTAAAAACTTTTTTAAAATCGTTTCTTTTTTATTTTGTGTTAACCGTAATGCCTCTTTTAAAACTATTTGTTGAGCATCTTCATATAAAATCCCAGTAAGTAAACCATCTTTATCTCTTTCATAACGACCAAAATCCGGATCACGTATATCCTCGGTAACTCCTGCTAAATCCATAGCTTTACTGTTAACCCATGTATAATGACCTTCAGCATGAAAAAGAACGACAGGACGATCTGGGATAACAGAGTCAAGTATTTTATAATGGGGTTCTTGTTTATCATGCCAATAACCTGCGTCCCATTGCATACCTATAATCCATTCTTCCTCAGAACAATCTTTAGAAAATTCCAGTACTTTTGCAGCTACTTCTTGAGCTGACCTGGCTTCAAATAAATTAACACTGTTTAAACTTAGTGCACTAAACATAATGTGGAGATGAAAATCATGAAATCCAGGCATAATTAATTGATTTCCATAGTTAAATACTTTTGTCTTACTTCCTATAAAAGGTTCAATCTCCGCTTTTGATCCTACACTCATTATTTTGTCACCTAAGATAGCAATTGCACCAGACGTTGGCTCATGTGTAAGCCCTGTGAAAATAGCATCACTAGAAAGAACAATATCTGCTTTTTTAATAGCCATAGGAGTTACCTCTTTTCATTCAAAATAATAAAACAGTAACTGATCATTGCACTAGTTTTACATCGAATTCTTCTTTTTGCTCTTCAAAATTCAGTTCAGGAGGACGTTCCTTAAACATTTTTGTTAAGTACAATAAGTAAATGAACCCTGCTGCCATCCAAGTAATTCCTAATACTAAAGAATGGATATCTAACTTTGTCATAAACAATATAGTAATACCAGCGCCTATTAAGGGAAGAAGTAAATATAAAATGATACTTTTAGGCGATCTCTGCTTCTGTCTCACAAAATAATGGATAAGCACAGAAAGATTAACGAATGTAAAAGCAAACAGTGCTCCAAAGTTAATGAAAGAAGTAGCTGTTGCTATATCCAAAAATACAGCACTCATAGCAACACAAGCAATGATCAAGATATTGAATATGGGCGTTTGAAATTTTGGAGAAACATATCCGAAAATTCTCTTAGGCAGAACCCTATCTCTCCCCATTGCATATAAAATCCTAGCTCCACTTCCTCCTGAAGCTATAGCAGAAGCAGTTGCAGATGTCACTACCACAGAAATAAACAAACTATTCAGAAAATTACCCCCGGTATAAATCATGATATCCACTATAACTGTATCCGGGTTCTTAAAATCATTAAAATTCGGGAAAATCGATTGTGCAAAATAGGTAGATGCAACAAATAATAACCCTCCAATTAATGTCGTAGCATAAATAGCTTTAGGAAGTGTTTTTTTGGGATTTTTGGTTTCTTCAGCTAGTGTAGTAACCGCATCAAACCCTAGAAAACTAAAACATAATAGAGGTACAATTGAGAGTAGATTATTAAAATTCACGTCAGGACTAAAAAAAGGATCCTTAGAAAACAACTCTCCGGTACCTTTTCCTGCTAAAAGTCCATTTATGCAAAGCAGGCTGAAAATGATAATAAAAAGAAATTGAAATATTACCAAAAAGGTATTCACATTTGCAGCAACCTTAATCCCAAAAATATTAATGGTTGTCACAGCAATAATAAAAGAAATAATAGCTACAATGATAGGAATACCAGGGAAGTAAGCATTCACCATAATCCCAAAAAGTAAAGCACTGATCATAGGACTGAAAAGATAATCCAATAAAATTACCCATCCTACCAGAAAACCAAGGTGTGGATTAATTCCTTTCTGCACAAAGGTATAAGCTGAACCGGTAGTGGGATATACCTGAACCATTTTTGCGTAACTATATGAAGTGAATAGCATGACAATTAAAGCAATTATGTATGCTGTCGGAATCATCCCATGGGTACGGTCAATGGCGATTCCATATGTGCTAAAGACTGTCACAGGGGCCATAAAGGAAAGTCCAAATACAATAACATATCTTGTATTTAGTGAACGCTTAAGCTCGGGTAATCCTTTCATCGCAAAGAGCTACCTCCTTTATTAAAAGTAATGACTGCTTTTAAATTAAAGTGATTATTAATTATTTTCTTTCGCACTTAATGCTGCAAGGCTAGCAAATTCATGTACAAGTGTTGCTGCTAAAAGTGAAGTGATTTGACTAGGATCATATGAAGGCAGCACTTCAACCACATCATATCCTATAAAGTTAAAGTCAGTTAGGGAACGTATCATTTTTAATGTTTCAAAGCTGCTAAAACCACCTGCTTCTGGTGTACCTGTTCCCGGAGCAAAGGAAGGATCAACGAAATCTATATCAAATGTCAAGAAACAAGGTGTGTTACCGATAGTTTTTCTAATCTCTTTCAAAACATCTTCAAATCCACGATCGGAAAGTTCACCTGTTGTAATCAAACGATAACCTAAATCAAGACTTGCCTGTAAATCCCCGGAGTGGTTTAGCGTGCCTCGGATTCCTATTTGAAATACTTTATCTGTCTGCAGCAAACCTTCTTCGTGTGCACGAATAAAAGGAGATCCATGCCAATATTTTTCCTCATAATATGTATCCCAAGTATCTGTATGGGAATCAAAATGAATCATGGCTACAGGGCCATATACCTTTGCCGCAGCTCGCAAACTAGCTAAAGTGACAGAATGATCTCCCCCTAATCCAATAGGTATGACCCCTTTGGACATTAATTCATTAATGGATTCCTTCATTAAATCATAACTACGATGGATATTATGAGGAATAACAGGGATATCGCCAATATCAATTGCATTCAGTTGTTCAAAAGGATATACCTTATGAATCGGATGATAAGGAAACAGGGTCATGGATGCTTGGCGAATGGCTTGAGGAGCAAACCTGGCGCCCACCCGAAAAGAAGCTGCTGTATCAAAAGGCATACCTACAATTGCTAGCTTTGCATCATGCTTTTGAGAAGGTAAACGCATAAAAGTTCCCGTTGTACAAAACTCTGGCTTTACATCTGGTGTAAGTGGATATTTCATAAGTATCATCTCCTGGTTTTAAATGAAAATCTTTTCATGCAAATTTTACAAACACATAGTGTAATCGCTTACAACCTATAATTCATTAGATTACTTTTTATTTCTAACACCTACTCCCCTCACTAACTAACGGTAGTTAGTATTAAACCAAATATAAACAAAGTTGTAAAAAAAGTCAAACTATTTTTTATTATCTATCAAATCCACCTTTTGATCAAAGTAGCCTTATCTTTCAATCCTGCCTCCATTAAAGTAAAGCCACCTATTCTTGTTATACGAACCTGCCCCTTTAGCTCCATAAGAAAAAGAGTTGCCAAAGCATCGCCCAGACTTTAGACAAATTCAAAGAAAATCAAGTAGGGAGTTGTTTTTGCAGCTCTGAGTTTATAGACAAAAGGGGTTTTACCTAAAATTTCAAAACAAAGTTGATTGGAATGGAAGGTGCGAGACTCCTGCGGGAAAAGCGCGTCGAGGGGAGACCCCGCAGGCGCAAGGCGCCGAGGAGGCTCCCCGACCGCCCGCGGAAAGCGAGTGCTTGAAGTGGAAATCGACGGTCGTGATTTTATAAACCCTCATAAAAACTGAGACAAAGTAAAAAATTGCGCCTTAATGGAATAACACCTGAGCTTCTAATAGAATTTTACACAGTTTCTTAACAAATAAGACCCGACCTTAGTTTGGTCCATCATTTTTCTGAACTTTGGAGACCCTATGGCTCCATAAAAAGAGCTGACAAAGCAGCTCCCTAACGTGCCTATTTTATATAGCCAGGAAAAGTTTCTACGCAAACTATACATCCAAGGCCCATAAAATCCCACTTTAGCATTCGTGTTATTCATCCCCAGGTCGATATTTTAAACTCACTTTTAACAACTAACTAAAATTGTTCCTTATTTAATACAATGAGTGGACATGTGTGTTATATTGATGCCAATATTTTCACTTTATTGATTAACCAACCACAGTTAGCCTAACGTCAGTTTAACAAAAACCGGAGTTTAATGATCATTTTCCCTGTTTCTTTTTCCTTCAAAATATATGGATACCGATAGAACAATGATTGCAAATAATACAATGTCAGATAACCAAAATAAGTCCCTATCAGTGATATACTCAACCATACTTAATATAGGAAGCCCGAATAGGAAAACTAAGAGTAAACCATCTTTTTTACTTTGTTTCCTTTTTTCAAAGAACAATCCCAGTATTTTTTCAAAAAATAATCTCATTATAAAACACCGCCTTAATTTCCACTGTTCCATGCCAAAAGACAGCCAAATTCAATTAAAGTCCGCCGTCTAAACCATCAATTTTTATCCCTCTGCTCCAATCACGGGTGATTTTTAATTCATTATCTATGATGGTTATCGTGAGCTCACCTTCTTTCTCATAAATTTCGGATGAATTCTCGTCATAAATCTTAAATACCGTTGTGTATGTGTAATCTACTGTGCCATCTTCATTTATACTTTGTTCTTCAAGCTTCACACTTTGCACTTCGATGCTTTTATTGATTTCTTTGGCTACCAGTGAAGGCATTGAATAAAAACGGTTAAGAATTTGGGCATTATATTCATCTTCTGATAAATATCCTTTAATATTGTCTGCCATTTCATCAAAGGTTGGAGGATTGGCTGGATCTTTAATGGTATATCGTGCAGTATAATAACCTTTAAATAACTTTTCTGCCTCTTCCAATTTGACTACATTTCCCTCGTTAACAGGGTTCCTCTCTGTCACTTCACCGTTTTCTTTGACCACTTCCTTGTTACATGCACCTGAAAACACAACGAATAACAACAAGAAGCTAAGAATTTTTTTAATTTCAGCACCCTCATTTCCTTTAAATTTCTTCTGTTCAAAATGAAATTCATTAGTATGAGCAGCTTATAGATGTTCAAAATAAGATAAGGGCGAATCACTGATCATCGAGGAAATAATAAAAAACAAAAAATATATTGAAATATCAATTTAATTTAGTTATAATACGATACGTTCTTAGTATTAGTGCTTATATAATTTTTAGAAAATTTAATAATTTTCTAAAATAGCAAATTTTGGTTTTCTCGGAGGGTTTATTTTGTCTAACAAGGTTCCATCTTCATTTATAGTAGTGATTGGGTTAATGTTATTTGCCCTTTTCTTCGGGGCAGGAAATTTAATTTTTCCGCCGATGCTTGGTCAATCAGCAGGTATGAATATCTGGTCAGCTAATGCAGGGTTTTTGGTTACAGGAGTAGGATTACCGTTACTTGGTGTGTTAGCACTTGGTTTTTCGGGAAAAGATGACTTACAATCATTAGCGAGCCGCGTCCATCCTGTCTTTGGTATTGTATTCACAACCGTTCTTTATTTAGCCATTGGTCCATTATTCGCAATGCCTAGAACAGGAAATGTTTCTTATGAGATCGGTGTAAAGCCTTTTTTGCCTGAAGATTCTGGGCCACTGCCTTTACTTATTTTCACCATCATCTTTTTCACGGTTTCGTGCCTTCTTTCGCTCAATCCTGCGAAAATTGTCGAAATTGTGGGGAAAGTTTTAACACCCATCAAGTTAACGTTCATTGGAATCCTGGTTGTAGTCGCTTTCGTTAATCCAATTGGGGATTTCCAAACACCGGCAGCACACTATATGGTTCAACCATTTTTCAATGGATTCAGAGAAGGGTATTTAACCATGGATACTCTTGCATCTTTTGTTTTTGGGATCATCATCATTAATGCCATTAAAGAAAAAGGTGCTAAAACAAAAAAACAAATAATGATCGTTTGCGGAAAAGCAACTGCCATTGCGGCCGTCATCCTTGCTACCATTTATACAGCTCTCTCTTACATGGGTGCTTCAAGTGTCGAGGAACTTGGACGCTTGGATAATGGAGGCATTATCTTAGCAAAAGTCTCGGATTACTATTTTGGATCATATGGTGGGCTATTATTGGGATTAATGATCACAGTAGCTTGTATAACGACGAGCGTAGGACTCATTACATCTTGCTCGACGTACTTCCATAAGCTATTTCCAAATCTGCCTTACAAAACGATTGCAATAAGTTTATCCATATTTAGTGCAGTCATTGCCAATATTGGACTAACCCAGTTAATTGCCATTTCTGTACCTGTAATGACTGCCATTTATCCATTAGCCATTGTATTGATCTTCTTAACATTTCTTCATTCTTTATTTAAAGGAAGACCTGAAGTTTATCAAGGCAGCTTACTTTTAACATTCATCGTCAGTTTATTCGATGGATTAAATGGAGCAGGTGTACACATTTCATTCATCAATGATTTCTTCACTACAATACTTCCTATGTACGAGGCAGGACTAGGGTGGATCATCCCCGCTATTGTTGGGGGATTCATTGGGTATGCCAGCAGCATCTTAAAGTCGAAATTCGGTCATAATCACCAAATAGATTAAAGGATATAAAATCGGTCCAGGAATATTTCCTGGACTTTTTTTATTTTCTGTAGGTCGAATTATTCTCTTGTAGGTTTCAATTTACGATGGTCTCACCGTCTTTTATAGCACTGACCTTAATTTCATAATCCTCCATGCCATGTTTTTGGGCAATGAGGGACATGGAGTGTGCGATTTCATTCTGCCTTTTTTCCTCCATTGGCACTTGAACTTTGATCGTTTTGTTATCCGTACGGACACTGACCGCTATAACCTCATAAAGATCGGAAACCTCACTGCTTTCATCCATTAAGGCTTGGATCTGTTCTTCAATCTTTTGATTGTCCAGGTGGTTGGAGACAAATAAAAGCGAAAGCGTACATAAAAGCACACCCACTCCTAGAATAATTCGTTTTTTATATTTCTTCATTCCCTATCTCCTTCTTCAATAACTCCTGGATTGTCGTGGTGTTAACGTATTGATATTAACCAATATACCATAAATTGTAATATATTATAATAATCCCCCTTAAATTCCTAAAGTGTCCAGTATCTCAACATGAAAAAAGCTGCCATAAAGGCAGCTCCAGAATGAAAGAAAAGCAAGTTTCCCTGCAGTTTTTATTTAATAAATGTTCCAGCTTGTTTTCAGAAATCCACTCCCTTTCCGCCGACAGATTGCCAAGCCTCCTCGCCGCAAGCATCTAGCGGGCTCTTGACCAGCAGTTATTCGGCAGGAGTGTCGCAAAAGTCATGTAATAATCCCCTCGGTAAAATCGTGATAGGGATTCGGTAAGGTACCATTCCCAACCCCTTATTGTCGACATGTGAAGTTGATAGCAGGGATATAAAATAATTTCTTATTCATTCCGTAATTTCTTCAGCAATTGAAAAATCTGACCTCTATGATGTGATTCATGTTCAATCAAATGGTAAACGACCCATTCAGGTGTGACGTCATATTGTTCAAGTACCCTCGGTTTACGCCAATCCGTTAGGTCCATTGTGAGAAAGTTTGAAAGAAATACTTCACGCACCTTATTGAGGCGGTAGAAATGTTCTTCGAATGTTTGTCCTTCAATGTGGCTTAGGGAGCCATCTTCAGCACGGCATCCTAATGGAAACAACGCGGATATTTCCGAATCCCATTCCGTAACAAGGACCTCCTCGTATAACCAATCTGCCTCTATCAGCGCTATGTGATATAACATCGAGCCAATCGTTTGCCTTTCATCTCTTTTTGAATCGAGTATATTTTGGCTGATTCCAGTCAATTCCGTTATAAGCGTACGGCGAACATCTTCTAAACACCATAGCGACCGCCCAATTTCCTCTTCATATCCCGGTAATGCAGATACCAGTAATGCTCTTCTCTCCACCAAGATCATCCTCCTCTTCATCAACGTACATTCTATTTAAAAGTGTTGTTTCCTTCTTTTATATGGAAAAACTAGTGAATAACCTGCCTTTTAGGGCAGGACAACAAAAAGAGCAATCCTTTAGATTGCTCTTTCGCTTGTTCCTGATTTTTTCGTATGTCATCGATATCGTAGATCGAAATTAACTCCCCAAAAAAAGATTGGCTCTCATCTCCTCAGATATACGCCTGCCCTGTAAATAATCCTGTTCCCGTTCTTGTTCAACCATCATACGTTGCTCCAGTTTTTGAGCATATAGTGCATAGCCGATTCCATGAGCCTGAAACATCGCTTTTTCCATTGCCGACGTGTACGTTAATTCGAGAAAATTAATGAAGAATCAAATCCTTCCCATAGTAAATTTCGTACTCATCTTATCATTGAAAGAGATAACTCACAAAGTTGCTATGGCTCCATATTCACTGATAATTCAGATTTTTTAACGAGTGTTTCTATCACCGTGTACATAAACGCCAAATCCCTCCATCTTCCTCTAATTTCCTTTTTTCATTCAAAAAGATAATCTTATTTGAGCATGTTGATGGGAGTTGTTTTTTAAGACAAATTAAAAATCCCATTAACAAATCTGTTGTTAATGGGACTGAATGTTTATTTATATGAACCGAAAATTTCCTTTGCCAATCTACGCCCAGTAGGAGTCGCAGCCAGGCCGCCCTCAGCCGTTTCACGAAGTGCAACTGGCATGGTCAATCCTATTTTATACATGGCATCGATAACTTCGTCACATGGAATGCGGCTCGTAATGCCTGCAAGTGCCATATCAGCTGCCGTTATTGCGTTGGATGCACCCATTGCGTTACGTTTCACGCAAGGAACTTCAACCAATCCAGCCACTGGATCACAAACCAATCCAAGCATATTTTTCAATGTGATCGCCATTGCTTCTGCAGCTTGGCTTGGCGTACCGCCGGCCAGTTCTACTATCGCAGCTGCGGCCATTCCACTTGCCGAGCCCACTTCTGCTTGGCAGCCACCAGCCGCTCCAGAAATGGAAGCATTGTTTGCAACAACGAATCCGAAGGCAGCGGAAGTGAAAAGAAATTCAATCATCTCCGCCCGGGTCGGGTTTAATTTTTCTTTCACGGCAAATAATGTACCGGGAACAACGCCCGCAGAACCGGCAGTCGGAGTGGCACAAATCATTCCCATTGCTGCATTCACTTCGTTCGTTGCAACAGCTTTACTTACGGCATCCAATAATAAATTACCTGCTAGTGCCTTGCCCGACTTGATATAATTTTGCAAAAGAACGGCATCCCCGCCCGTTAGGCCTGTAACGGATTGCACACCTTTCAGACCTCTCTCCACCGCTTGTTCCATCACTGTCAAATTCCTGTCCATCTTTTCAATGATCTGTTCTCTTGACAGGCTTGAGAACTCCATTTCTTGTAAAATCATGATTTCCGCGATTTTTACATTTTTACTTTCAGCAAGTTCAACCAACTCTGCTACATTTCGGAACATGTTTTTACCTCCATATCTATGCCAACACTTTTAATGATGATCATTCAACCATCCTAATGACTTGCGACACGTTTTCCAATTCTTCAATTTCCTTCATGACATCGCCCTTGATTTTCTGATCGACTTCAATCACCATGAGGGCCATTTGACCTTTTTCTTTTCGTGAAACTTCCATATGTCCAATGTTAATTTCATGATTGGCCAATACTGTCGAAACGGAAGATATTATTCCAAACACATCGTTATGCACGACTAAAATGGCTGGGTTTTCACCCGACAATTTAAGCTTGAACGTATTCAGCTCCGTTATTTCTATCGTTCCGCCGCCAATCGAGATCCCAACAAGTTCTAATTCTTTATCTTCGTCGAACAGTCTGATTTTGACTGTATTAGGATGATCCATCACAGTATCCTCGATTGTAAAGGAAACTTCCATACCGGCTTCTTCCGCTATCGTTAAAGAAGCAGGGATTCGTTCATCATCCGTATCGAAATCCAATATCCCGCCTACGACAGCAACATCCGTACCGTGTCCCCTGTATGTTTTTGCAAAAGAACCATATAAAGAAATAATCGCTTTCTTCGGTTGCTTTCCGAATAATGTCCTTGCTACTCTGCCAATTCTGGCAGCTCCTGCTGTATGTGAGCTTGAAGGTCCAATCATGACAGGACCGATTATATCGAATGCAGATCTGTATTTCATCGTGTAATGCCCCTTTTCTGGCAAAAGTTTTGTTTAACCGTATTCATTATGCCGCTTTTTGTTCTTCTTTCATCCTTATTTCTGAAACGGTCCTGATCTTATAATTCTTGAATACGATCGAACCAAGGAAACCTACCGTCGCTCCCACAACTGCACATATCCCAGCAGTGATCGTCACTTTTACTGGATCATTGAAACCATACATAACTGCCAACCCTGCGATCGGTGTTGCCGTACCGGTTGCATTATTCACTAAACCAAACATGGCCACGACCACGCCAGCAGCCGCTCCGCCAATGAAATTGGTGGAATACACCGGAATGGGATTTGCAGATATGATATCCGCTTGTGTCAATGGTTCAATCGCAACCGCTATTGTAGTACTTCTGTCTCCAAATTTCAAGCGATCGAACAAAACAAAATTCATGAAAGAGGATCCGAATACAGCAAGGGCCCCGATTGCCATAGGAAGTCCCGTCAATCCAAGCATTGCTGTCAATGCCATCGAGCTTAATGGTGCAGTGGCGACGACCGTGATGACTCCTCCAAGGATGATTCCCATTAAGATTGGATTACTGTTTGCCGTTTCCTTAATGATTCCACCGATATTCAGAAGCGTTGCATTGACCAATGGCGTTAATTGCTCACCAATAAACCGAACGAGCGGTGCTGCAATGAGGATGGTGACAATCAAGTCCAATCCAGCAGGGACTTTTTTCTCGATCACTTTCACAAGAAAAGCAACAAGATAGCCTGCGAAAAATCCAGGCAGCAAGCCTAAACCAGCACATGAAACACCAAGTAAAAGAGCATAAACAGGAGACACCCCTAGTGCTAATGCAACAAGTGAAGCCGCTGCAACGCCTCCCATGCTACCGGCTGCATCCCCTACTTCTCCAAGGAATTCAATTTTAAATAAGTCCCCTCCGACATACCGCTGAAATGCTTCCACTAGAAAAGCGGCAACCGCTGCATTAGCAAGGGCCCCCATTGCCTTCATCCCTTTTGGGGCTTTAAAACTGAATAATGAAAATAAACCAAGTACCAATAATAATAAGGCCGTTCCTTTTAAAATTTCCATTAAAATCTCTCCTCTTAGTGATTAGTTAGCATTCTTCATGACTTAATATGTTAAGCGAACTACTAATTCATTACAGGCTTCCGATTTAATAACAATCACCATCGGTCCTTTGTTTCCATTTCAAAGTTGGCTGTGTCAAGTTCTGGTCAATCAATTAAGGAATTCTTACGAAAAATGAGAAACAGAATAACTCTTATATTATATTAAAATATCTTTATTTACCCTGGTAATGTAAACCCTTTCATTGTATATCCCATATTAACATATAACACACTGCATACCTACTAAAATTTTTATTTTCAAACTGAGATAAATATCCGATTTTTCAGTATATTACAATAATTATTAATAATACCTACAACAATTAAAATGAAAAAAAGCAGCCATTAGGCTGCCTTCCCCTTCTATCTCCGATTTAACTCGCCTTTTTCTCATCGGTGGATTTAGCGGCACCCCAAATTTCGGATGCCCATTCAGGATGGTCGATGAATGGATTGCGGTTATTTTGCCAGTCATAAATGACATCATTGCGATGGCTCTCGAAATCGTCGACTGGATCGAGATCATTCCATTTCAAAAGTGTCGATAGCTTTCCATGAAGCGGCTTCGGATACGTGTTGACTGTATCGGATAATTCAAGATCCAACTCGCCGTTTCCTTCATATCGGACAGCCATGTAAAATAACATCCTTGCTATATCGCCTTTAACATGGTCTGGCGGCTCCCATGAATCTGAATCAAACTTACATTCACATCCACTATATGTTTGACCGCCCTCGTCAAAATCAAGGTGGCCCCGTTTACCATTAACTGTTACATCAGCGGGACGGAGGTGATGAAGGTCTGTCCCGGGACCTTTGCTTGTTCCAAAATCACCGTGGGACTTTGCCCAAACATGTTCACGGTTCCATTGTCCGATATTGCCCCCATTCGCGTTCTTCGAGATGGATTTTCCTGAGTAAAGCAAGATGACATTCTGTTTGTTCATCGGGTCTTCATCCGTTTCTTTAAGGGCATTCCACACTTGATCATAAGATAACATTGTATGACCCTTAATTATCGAGTGCAGAACCGATTTCAATTCCGTTCCCGTTTTTCCTGCCGCCGTTTCATAATAAGCTTCAAGCGGCATATCATTTGTTACGGTCAACGTGAAACGGGCAACCGCTTCCGATATCTGGTCCTCAGCCTTGACTGCAACAAGGTATGTTCCAGCTTCATTTGCAGGAAGGGTCAGTATCGGGCCGGTGACTGTACCGATAGTCGATGAAAAGGTCAGCTTATCTCCATCTGGATCTGAGAAGTGCTCACTCAAATCGATGGTGACCTTGGAACCGGCTTTCACTTCAAGATTTTCCAGGTTTTTCGTTATGACGGGCGCATGATTTTCTTTAGGGTCGAAAGGGGAAGCAATTGCTTCCCCCTTCGAATCGACAAACTTGATATTCGATGTGTCGACCCCTTCTGTTACCGACCAATTCTGAACATTTTCAGTGCCCCTGATTTCTTTTACATTGGCGTTATCAATGATGACTTCCTTCACCGCCATGCCTCCAAAATCAATGATTGCGCCTTCCTTATCCGATTTTATCGTCACAGCAGTATTCTTCAGCCCAAGGCCTTTGAGTACAGCATATGAACCTTTTAACCAGATACCTTCTTCGATGTTGGATGTTTCGTCAAGATCGATCAAAACACTAGGTGAAGCAACCGTAAGTCTTTTTGTTTTAACGTTTGTTACATGATACGTTTTTTCTGGAGCAGGAGGTTCAACTCCACCCGATTCAGATAACGAGGTAGAAATCAATACAGGGTCATGATCGCTTGCCCTTCCATGGACTTCCATGAATGATGAGTTAATATGGACAATATCGACTTTCGTAGCCGCGGCCATATTATTCGACACAAGGATATGGTCCAGTACTTGTGAATTGCCTTGATATGTGTAAGAATACCGTTTTTCAAAAGGGACTTTCTCGATCATATTTGTTAAATCTTTGCCCTTCAATGTTTTAAGCGGAGCCGAAAATTCAAAATCATTAAAGTCTCCAAGCAAGACGATATTCGCTTTGGCATCCTGTGACTTGATATCACTGACAAACCGATTGACGATCGCGGCAATTTGAAGCCTTTGTGTTTCACTTGAAAGGAAAGGAGGCTGGTTTTTACCGAATAATGGCTGGTCACCGCCCTTGGAATTAAAATGATTGGCAACCACAACTACGCTTTCGCCTTTAAATTCGAATTGAGCGGCTAAAGGCTTCCTGCTTGAAGTGAAGGCGGGATCGGTAGGCTCGATTCGTCCAGGGTTCAAGGTAAGTTTTCCATCTTTAAAGGCCACGGACTGTGTTGCCGTTCCTTTTGTTCCATCAGTCAATTTGACACGGTCCACATTATATAAAAAGCCTACACGGATATTCCCGCCGGGTGCCCCGCCATCAAGTTTATCTTCTGGAGCGATATCGATGAATTGATATTGCGGTCCGCCCAGCTCTTTTATTTTGTCGGTTAACTTCTTGGCACTTTGAGCAGAATCCGTTGTCCCGCTATCTGTTGCCCCATCATTATCTTGCATTTCCGTTACGCCGATGATATCGGGTTGTTTAAGATTGGTAATGATGGATGTTGCGATCGTTTCAACTTTCGAATTAGCGGTTTGAGTGGAGAAATTCTCGATATTATAGGAAGCGATCGATAGCTTATCAACATCCTTATCTAAGAATGTCACTTCCCGAGCCGTACCGCCATCCTTTAACGCAGGCAGCTGAGCTTTATCCGTCACTACCCTATAGTTGCTATATCCGTAGCTGATGACACCCGTAACCGAGCCTTCAAAGAAATCACCCGTTTTTGCTGTAAATGATTCATCATTTATATCCAGGGTAATTCTTTCAGGGTTGAAATCCGTTTCCGTTATTTTGACGCCCCCAACTGCAGTCGTCGTTTCCATATTCCCTGGAATCACGACCAATTCTCCATAGTCTTGAGGAGCAACCACTTTCGGGTTATATACTTGTACGAGCATTCCTTCCAGACTTTCGTAGAAATCAATGCCGTCTTCGCTCGGATTAAAATCTGTCAATCTATCATCATCGATGTTCTCAGACGGCGGAATGACATCTTTTCCGATGACGATCGGTTCTGGCATCGCTGCAGTGCCAAGCTTTTCAATAATCGTATTAGTCAATTCAGTTGTTGGCAGATCCGTCGTTTTCATTTCAGCGTATCCTTCGATATACCACTCCACGACTTTACCTGCCACTTTGACATGATCTCCCGCTTTCAGGCCATGTGCTTTGTTGTACACAAGTATTCCCTCGGAAGTCGTTAAGTCCTTATCCGGATTCAGATCTTGCATGTAAAAGTTATTCGCATCTTTTACATAAGTGACGACACCTTCCACACCTGAGACGAGTTGATTTTCATATGATGTAAAATGATTCATCCCCTGTATGTCACGAATCTTCACTTCATTGGTTTTGTTAACGGTATAGGCAAATGTGAAAACTTCCGATGTCTTGTCGTTGACAGCGATTGCCTTGATGACAGTATCTTTCGTTAAAATGATAGGTTCTGTGTACAAAGCACTTGAAGACGTCGGTGTGGATCCATCCAGCGTATAATGGATTTTCGTTTCTTCCCAACCAGATTCAAGTGATACTTTTGTATTTTCACTAACCGTACCAGGGAAAATATCCGTGTATACGGCTGGTTTGTTCACCAGTTCATAATCTTCAATACCACGCGGCTTCAACTGATACGTGTCATTGAACCTCGATCCGATTCCGGTTACGGAAATGACATCCCCTACTTTAAAGCTATTCAGGAAATCCTCATAACTCGAACCGGTCCGGTTATCATGGCGAACGATAACAGATTTCCCTTCAGTATCATCCGCCTTGAATTCGAATGTTCCGTATGTTCCCGATGCCGCCAATTCTGTAATGGTCGCTTTTTCAATGGTTACCAGCTCACCTTGTGTTTCCTCATTGACGCCAGATGCATCAATTTTTTGGATTTCAGGAAGCTCATTCCCAGAAGAAACCACTTTAAGGGAGGTTGGTTGGATTTGTAATTCCTTATTATAAGCGGATACTTGTCCGATTAAAGTAACCATATCCCCTTGCTTTACATCCGCAGGCCACGAAGAACCATAAACATATAGCCCAGCCGTTTCATCTTGGATATAAAAGCCTTTTCCTCCCCAATAACCAAGCCCCGTGGTGACCACCCCATCGACCTGAACTACATCTTCCGTATTCGTGCGTGCCTCGGCAATGGAGTCCAGAACCTTCACATCAGGCTGTTCAGGAGTTGTTCCCCCATCAGTGATGATCGTGTAATCCGTTGCGGATTTCAGACCGGGTACTGAAAAGTACTTTTCCAGCTTCCCCGTAATTGTCACCTGCGCTTTGAGTAATTCCGGATGTTCAACCAAATTCAAAGCCGTTCGGATATTTCCGGCTGGAAGCTGAACAGTCATGATTTTCTTAACATCCGTTTCATCCGGACTATCCGCAATACCTATATTCGTACCTTCAGTAAAAGGCGATGTTTGTTGATAGCTTGTACCGCTTTTAGCTGTACCGACAATGTATCCCTTCACCGTCGCCGTTCCACTGTTATTATTAATCGCTTCGATTACCGATATTGTCCCTTCCGCTTTTGCAGCGGCTGCATTTGGCAAAACCGTTGACAGCACGATCAGTATGGCAAAGAAAAGCTTGCTTATCCCGTTCTTCTTCAAGATCTCAACCCCTCCAACTTTTTTTCGCAGGCTCAGGAATCATTTGAATACCGCTTAAAGAATGGTTTCGCCTTTCACCATGACACCGCTCAGGTTCACGGTCTTACCGTTAAGTCCCGATAAATCCAAATTACCCTCGACTGTAACCTGTGAAAAAGTAAAGTTATCCGGAGGAGTTCCTGTTAATGTAAGATTCCCTTTAACCTCTGCATTTTCCAATGAAGCAATATCCGTAATGTCCACAACTACATTACCTTCATGGGTTTTTGGGGCATCAGCCGTTCCGCCAAAGTCCTTAGCCAATACCTCGGTCGGGTCTGTAGAGTTTCCGGCCACATCCTTGATGCGTCCTTCGATGCTCGGATCGACAGTTTTCAGCCCGCTAACATAATCCCGTAGATTCTCCCAATCAGCGAGTCCGATATCCGTCACTCTTCCTTCTTCATAAGCCTTTTTGAATACGGTGAATCCATCTCCGCCCTTGGCTGTAAAAGCATTGGTCGCCACGACATATTCCTTCGATGCATCCAATTCGGAATATGTTCCATCTTGTCCAAGGACTTCAACCTTTGTGACACGATTGCCTGCTTCCTTCGAACTGTCGTAGCTGAATTTCATTCCGGAAACATGCAGGAAGCCGCCATTTTCCTTAGGAGCGAGGCTTACACTATGCTCTAATGCTTCATTGATTTCTGCACCCGTCAGCTTCATCGTCGCTAACGTATTCCCAAATGGTAAAACGGTTAGGATTTCCCCTAAAGTGATCTCACCTTGATCGATGCCAGCGCGGATGCCCCCGCCATTTTGGAAAGCAATGACCGCATCCTTATTGAATTCCTTCGCTTTACTAAGCATTCCGTCCGTAATTAGATTACCCAGTTCGGTTTCATTTTTACGAACACTCGGTTTCGTTTCATCACCTGAATCACGAGGGGTTTCCAAGGCCTTTACAGCTGTTGCCCCAGTCTTCGTTTCCTTCAGCTCCTTAATCTTCGAGGAGTATGTTTCGAGCACTTTTGCCGCTTCAGGATCATCCTGTTTTTCAGAAAGCTTAATCAGCTGACCGGCTTGTCCGACAATCTTGCCTTTCTTATCGAATTCCACATCGATCGTTCCTAAAAAGTCGCTATACTGATACCCTTGAACGATGACTGTCGGATCTTTCGTTTTCCCCTTATCATCCTTATCAATAACAACGGGGGCGTTTAACTGCGTATGGCTATGTCCGCCCACAATCACGTCGATGCCTTTGACCTTGGCAGCTAATGTTAAATCATTGTCATAAACCGCATTATCATCGTAACCAATATGGGATACGGCAACTATCTTATTAACACCCATGCCTTTGAACGCCTTGACCGCTTTTTCGGCTTCTTCAAGATAGTTTTCAAATACTATACTTCCAGGGCTTGAAATATCTTTCGTTTCTTCAGTCGTAAGCCCGAAGAAACCTACCTTCTGGCCATCCACTTGTTTTACGATTCCATTGTATATCTTCCCTTGCTCTGGCTTACTTGAAATCAAGTCCGAGAAAAGTCCCTTAAATTTATCATCTTTGGAGAAGTCCACATTCGAACTGACAAATGGGAACTGTGCCCCTTCAACGAAGTCAGCCAAAGCTTGATGCCCTTCGGCGCTCGATCCCAAGTCAAACTCATGATTCCCGAATGTCATGACATCATATTTCATCAAATTCATGAAGCGAAGATCCGCTTGCCCTTTGAATTCATTAAAATAGAGGGTTCCCGAGAATACGTCACCAGCATCCACCAAAAGAGCTTGCGGTTTACTCTTACGCACTTCCTTAACAGCTGTCACCCTTTTGGCCACATTGTCCAAGTGGGCATGCGTGTCATTTGTATGCATCAAGGAAAGCGTGATTGCCTTCGCTGGATTTTTCAAAGCTTCTTTAGCAGCTGCTACTTTCTTATCCGCCAATGCTATTTTCGCTTCGAATTCCTTTCGGTCCGACTCCTTGATCCCATTTAAATGGATGTCGGCTCTCGCCTTTTTAGCCGCTTTTATCTGTTCTTTCGTTTTAAGTTCCCCATTGGCAAGGGCTACATAGGCATTGACCCGTTTTGCCGCTTCTTTTTTCTTTTCTGCATATTCCGCTTCATCATACTTACCTTTCACTTCTTTAACATAAGCGTGTATGGCTTTTCCGAGTTTGGATGTTTTGCTGACCTTTTTTAACTGCGAAGAAACGGTTTGCATCCGCTTGTCCGCGGTCTTTAAATCACCCTCCTTCACCCAGTAAGCGGCTTTTTCATAGTAGTACGGAACCTTCAGGTCACCGTTCAAAGCTGTTTTGGTCGATTTAGTGAATTTATCGTATAAAAGCTTTTCGATTTTCGCACCGTAAACCGTATCTTTAATATCTTTATCGGCCTTTTTCACGGCTTTATCCAGTGCCTCGTATTGATTCCTGATATCAATGGATTTCTTGGCAAGTATTGAATTCGTAAGGTTGCCAATCGATTTGCCATGTGCAGCTTTTGCTTTCTCAGCCGCTTTATATCCTTTTACATAACCTTCCGAACGAGTGATGTACTTATCATAAGCTTCGATTTCTTTGTATTTGGCATCCTTTTCTTTTTTGCTTAACATTGATTTTTTAATGGTAGAGTTGATGTCTTTTTTTGCTTGTTTTGCAGACTTGATTTGTTTTTCAACCGTGGTCACTGAAGCGAGTTTAGAAGTGTAGAAATAGGTATCGAATGGTTTTTTGATGGCGGCCTTGGCCGTTTTGATTTTACTATTAAGGCTAGTGGCAGCATCCGATGGTGCCGGCGCTACTGCTACGATCGTTGTCGCAGCCATTATGGCAGCTGATGCAATTTTTACGATTTTCTTTTTCCCCATTATCGTAATCCCCCCATAAGTTCTATACTGGCATAACATTCTGCTAACTTATCCATAGAAATGACACGCTTTTCCAAAAATTTAATCCCGACAAATTTACTTACCCATACACAAATCCACCCTACTTTTTTCCTCTAAAGATATGTGTATCTCCTATATTACAACAAAATAATCCAATTTTAAAACAAATTTACAATACAACATCGAATATTAACAGAATATTTTCATTATAATCACCTCTAAATACCTAATAGCAGACTGATGATATATCAACAAAATGATTTAATAGTAAAATAGAACCAAACCCCTTTCAATCACCCTTGGTCTTTATACCTAGGTTAATTAAAAACAAATAAGAGAGAGATTTAACTCGCTCTCAGACTGTAAACAAACTCAAAGAAAAGCGAGATTGCCTGCATTTTTTAAAATAAACTTTTCAGTCGATTAGCGTTTGCCTATAGTTTTTTTATGAAAGTTACAGCTGATTTCAGCAATCCGCTCCCTTTCCGCCGACTGGCTGCCAAGCCTCCTCGACTCAAGCGTCTGTGGGGTCTCGGCTAGCCAGTTATTCGGCAGGAGTGTCGCAAATTTCTTCCATCCATTGAGGGTTATAGTAAAAAAACATGAAGGATATTCTAATCTTGTTTTAAAATCATGGTTTGGGATGAAACCATTCCGAACCTCCTTTATTATCTAGATGGTTAAGTTCCCTTCGAATATTGTGACTGCATGTCCGGAAAGTTTAACTGTGTCTTCCGTTACTTCAACCTTCAGTAGTCCCCCTCTTTCCGATGCCTGATAGGCTATGGTGATACTTTTGTCCAGCTTACTTTTTCACTATGGTCCCAGACAGCAATGGGCCGAGCCCGTTACATGATCTTCGTCAAGGCCTTGGGCAGGGGAAAAGAAACGGGAAACGAAATCATATTCACTGCTATCCGATTGACTCGTTACAATGACGCCCCGAATCGGCAACCACAATGAAGAACACATTTCCTTTATGGTAATTACCCATACCTGTTTTTAAGGAGTTCTCTTTATCTCATAAAATGAAAAAGAGAACCATATAGCGGTCTTTTCGAATTCTATATTTTTCTGTTTCAATATGTCGTCCTCGATTAAGCCCCTTTATGGACTTGGATTCCAAGCGATTGTTAACGTTGTTATAAAAATCCGGTAATTCTTGTAGTGCATTTCGAAACCTAAAGTGTTTTCACTAAAATAGACAGCTTTATAAAAAAAGCTGCCCATCACTATATTAATTATGCGTGATCCACCTTACTGTAAACAAACACCCTACAGTTTCCGTACAATAAATGTATCCCCAAGCAGTTCCCAATTCTGGGGAAAAGGATAACCAAGTACCCAATAACTGAGACCCCTTGACCTGTAACTCTTCACCAGGTCGAATTTAGCTTTAGCACTGCGTGCGTCCTCAAACCAAACTTCATGTGTGCGTCCCTGATCATCTTTGTACCTATAATAAGGTGATTGGGCTGTCTCGTCATACTTTATTTCTACATTATATTGGACGGCGCGTCTGATGGCTTCCTGCATGTCGAAAGTCTCTGCTTCCTGCCCCTCTTCATGTGGAATAAGCCAGTCCCGTGCATAAATTTGAAATCCTATGAAGATTTTATTTGTTGGTATCACCGTTACGGCATAGTCAAGGACACGTTTTATTTCATTAATGGGAGAGATTGCCTGCGGCGGCCCCTTTCGGTAACCCCATTCATATGTCATCAGCACCACGAAGTCGAGCAGCCGTCCGTGAACTGGATAATCATGTGCCTCAACTAATGGTCCCTTTTGATTGGCGCTAGTTTTTGGGGCAAGGGAGGATGACACAAAGTAGCCTTCAGGATGCAACCGATCCACTGCTCTTTGGAGAAAGCGATTATAGAAATCACGGTCCTCTGGTGCTACACTTTCAAAATCGATATTCAATCCACGGTACCCTTTATTTTTCATCGTTTTTATGACGTTGGTTAATAATGTTTCCACTAAATTTAAATCAGAAAGGATCGTATGGGCAAGCTGAGTTCCAGCTTCCGTCGCGGAAAAATTCGTTATGCACATCATGGGTATGACGCCAGTCGACTGTGCCGCCCGTATCGTCGGGATGTCATCTATGACTTCTAAGCTGCCATCTTGCCTCATTCTATAACCAAATGGACTTACGTAGGTCAGATCGTAGGCTACTTCACGTACTTGCTCCGCACCGGCTTGCCCGTAAACGTTTGTAAAACCATTTACTTCAATGATGGGTTTTGGTTTCTGGGGAATCCTTATTATCCGTCCGATATGGATATTGGACGGATCTATAATCCTATTCATCTGCATAATGGCCTGAACTGTCGTTCCATAACGTCTTGCTATATCATAAAGGGTATCTCGTTCCCTTACGGAATGATAAATGACCGGAATGGTTAGCCTCTGCCCTGGGTAGATAGTAGAAGGATTTGTGATGCGATTCGATTGCATGATTTCCTGTACCGTAGTTCCAAACTGATTTGCGATTTTATCTAGAGTATCCCCTTGCTGAACCCTGTACTGAAGATAAGGTTCAGGAATCAAAAGTGCTAGGCCAATCACTATCTTATCTGGATTTTCAAGGCCATTGATCCGAACAATTCGGTTGGTGCTGACACCATATTGCTGGGAAATTCCCCACAAAGAATCCCCCCTATTCACCAAATGGATTTTCACATGCACTGCCCCACTTTCCTTCAAAATATTCCCTTCATTTTATTCCCTAGATAGCCCTAATATGTTTTTTTGAGTTCAACATTCCAGAATCCTTAGTTTTTTCTATCTTATTGTTTATAAATTTTGTTCCCCATTGTGAGCCCGGATTCTTTATTGAGAAAAACAAGGGAGTAATTACGGTAGAGGAACAAGAGGTAAGCAAATAAGCAAATCCCCCAAAGACAGGGTCATTGCCAAAACCGTACCTATAACGGTGACCGTGTAGAAGCTGGATCCATATCTATCAGTACGACAAAGAGATGTTACATGCGAAGCTGGTGGTCATTGATGGGGAAATTGCAGAGGTAGGCACAGCAAACTATGCGAAATACCAGGGAGCAACCTCAAACTTTTATCTTCCTGACTTTCATGCTTAATTTATTTTGGAATCTTCTTAGACCTATTGCAAAAGGTGAAGCATTTTGAGCTCCCCTATTTCCACAGCTGCAAATCATTATAGAACGAGAAATTTAAAAAAGAGCGATTGCTAACTAAATGCAGCCGCTCTTTGTATATTATTTATACTTGTTTCAGTTAGCTTAAAATCCAGTCATCTAAAGAATTCCCTGCCCTTTTAAGTCAATGTTAACAGTTTGGCAGAAGTATAATTATACTTCTCGATTGATAAATCAAAAACGGCTCCCGCTTTTAAAAAGACCGTACTTTCAACGATTAAAGTCGGATCACCTGGCTGCAAGTCCAAAAGCTTGGCATCATCGTCGTTTAGTTTCTCACACGAAATGATTTTATCCGCAAAACCGATATTCAACTTCAAATCCTCGACTATATATTCATAAATGGAACCATTTGCGATTTCTTTATTTATGATGGGAATGATGTCTTTATTGAAAAAGGACTCTTCTATTACAATGGGTTGACCATTTAAGTATCTAACCCGTTTTAGGTTATAGATTTTGGTTTTTACCTGGCATTTCATTTGTTTGGCCAATTTTTCATCGGCTTCTATTAATTCTAACTTCAACACTTTACTTTTCATTTCATCATTTGGAAACACTTTGGTTAAGCCACCCATATCCCTCATCGAAATGCAGCCCGGTCTGGAAAATTCCCTAAGGAATATGCCGCTTCCTTGAACTTGATAGATATACCCCTGCTCAACCAATATGTTGATTGCTTTTCTAATGGTGTTCCTGCTGACATCGAACTTCTTCATCAACTCTTCTTCAGTAGGTAACTTAGTATTTAATGTATATTTTCCATCTAATATTTCTTTCTCCATTTGTTCTACGACCATTCTATACTTTACAACCATATTTCCATATACCTTCCTCTATCCATAATGATTTAGAACAATAATTTAGACTGAATGATAGGTTTTCTTTACAATAGTTTATTTTATAACGATTGTAAAGAAACCTCTGTTTCTTTCAGACTGTAGTCAAATTCGAAGACAAGCGAGTTTGCCTGCAGTTTTTTTATTTTGGCTTTGTTAAAGGATGCTGTTAATTGAACTAACCTGGCCAGGTTAGTTTTAAAAGTGTTTCTACTACTAAAAAATCACAATAGTAAACTACACATTATTGTATTAAAGGGTGCCTTAGCTGAAGATTCGTGCTTTCTTTATGGCAGCTTTTTATGGAACAAAGGGGGTATAATCGACTGGTTTAATTTGGTAAAATTAATGTAGATTTAATAAAAAAACTGGGGGAAATCTTTTGAGAAAAAACTATTTCATTTTTAGCTTACTATTAATTTTGTCCTTGATGATAATTTCTGGTTGCACTAATTCTAAAGACAGCATAGCTACCATTTCAGTCAATTCCGATTCTGAACATACGAATACTTTTAAAAAATTAAATTTAGGGGAAATGTATGACTTTGATTTTAAATTAAACAAAGCAGATAAAACTTGGGTAAATGTTTGGATAGAAAGTTACAAAGATGGAAAACAAGAACCTCAACCATTAGCTGAACTATCTTATGGGAAAAGCCCTAACAAAGTGGAGGAAGGAAATTTAGGACTTGGAATAATAAATACTAATGATTTCCGTTTAGGTTTTCTTTATGCCCCCAATGTAACTGCAACCCCACAAAAAATAGACAAAATACATTCTGTTGGTGTGTTTAGTGGATGGGATTATGCCATAGGGGAAGAAAAATTAGAATTAAAATTAGGAGAAACGTATTTATTAGGTGCATATAGAGAATCCAAAGGAAACTCTATAAGGACATATAATTTACAAGACGAAAATGAAGTGAAGAAAATGATAAAGGATGATAGTATTATATTTTTACTTAAAATTAAAATAGAAGAAATCAATGAATAATTTTTTAATATGGAACAGCTGAAGATCAAAGCTGTCTTTAAGGCAGCTTCTTCTTTATGCACCCATAGGGTCAGAATCGTTTAGGAATAAAGGATAATCTAGTCTTGTTTTAAAATCATGGTTCAGGATGAGACCGTTCCGAACCCATTTTGTAGACAAAAGGGGTTCTATCTAAATTTTTTAAACAAAGTTGATTGGAACGGAAAGTACGAGACTCCTGCAGGAAAAGCGCGTCCAAATTCGGCCATGCGAAGAATAATTCGACCTTCAACCAAAATTCGGCCTACTTCCGGTAAAACAAAAAAGCCGGTTCCTCATGTTCCAGGAATCCTGCCTTTTTTGTTTAATGATAAGTTCATTTTATAGAGCACGGTATTTTTTAAAGCTAATGATATTGATGGTGATAAAAACGATGGCAAAGGCCAGGAGAATGAGCAGATCCAGTAAGACCTCATTGAACGTGAAACCTTTGTACATAATGCCATTCATGGCATCCGATGCGTAATAGAGAGGCATGATCTTGCCGATTTTTTGCAGCCAGTCTGACATGCCATCTAATGGGAAAATCCCTGTAAAGAAGACTTGCGGCACGATGACCAGCGGAATGAATTGTACCAATTGGAATTCAGATGTCGCGAAACTCGATAGTAATGTACCAAGTGATAATGCAACGAGCGCGACCAGTATATTCGTCAGTAAAACGAGCCAAATGGAGCCAACAAGGACGATATCCAATACATTGACAGCATATAGTACGACAATTATGGTTTGAACCAGAGCAAATAAGCCATATCCGATCACATAGCCCGCTACGATTTCGTATCTTTTAATCGGAGTGGCAAGCAGCCGTTCCAACGTACCACTTGTACGCTCTTTCAAAAGTGCGATCCCCGCTATTAAAAATACAAAGAAGAAAACGAAAAAGCTGACGAGCATCGGACTGAAAGTATCAAAACCCTTTGTGTTGGCATCTCCGTAAACATATTGCTCCTCAATTGAAGGAGTGTTTTTTTCATTTCCTTGCAAGCCATGCATCATTTGCATTTGAACGGCTTTTGCACGGGTCGGTTCGTCGTTCAATAGTGTGAGTTTCATTTTGCCATTTTCAACATGCAGCCAGCCATCCGTATCATTTTCCATCATTTTTTTCTGTGAAAATTTCTCAGCAGCCGTTACTTGAAAATTTGCTTGTTTCAATGCTTTAACGAGAGTGTCATCACTGCCTGTTACAACGATTTTCAAATCACTTGCTTCTGTATCGAAAATAAAATACATGAGCGTTAAAATGAGCAATGGAGCCAGGAAAAATAAAGCGAGCGTCCTTCGGTCCCGGCGCATCTGCTGTGTAATACGAGTAACAAGAGAGGCAATTCTCAATTTAGGCCACCTCCAATCCTTAAAAAAACATCATCTAGCGTTTCCACGGCAAATTGTTCTTTTAAAGCTGCCGGGGTTCCTGCCGCGATGATTTCACCTTCACGCAGCATCGCCAGTTTATCGCATCGTTCCGCTTCATCCATCACATGCGTCGTGATGATGATCGTCTTATGATCTTCATTTTTTAAACGCTCAAGTTCCTGCCAAATCGATTGTTTCAGCAAAGGGTCTATTCCTACTGTCGGTTCATCCAAAATGAGAATCTCCGGATTTTGGATGAGGGCAACCGCCAGTGACAGACGCCGTTTCATTCCCCCAGAAAAATGAGCAACCCGAACGTTCAAATCATTCGTCAACTGTACGATTTTAGCTGCATATTGAATGCGTTCTCTTCGTTCCTTTTTTGAAAAACGGTATAGCTTCGCAAAAAATTCAAGGTTTTCAGCTCCCGTCAGTTCTGTATATAAAGCATCGGACTGTGCCATATAGCCGACTTCCGTTAACAGTGCTTCATTTGGTACATCATGATCCAGAACCGTGACTTTACCCGCATCGGGCTTAATCAATCCGACAATCATTTTAATCAAGGTCGTCTTTCCGCATCCGGATGGACCTAACAGGCCAAAAATTCCACTTTTTTCAATATTCAGGCTCAATGGTTGAATGACCTTCTTCTGATGAAAACCCTTAGCAATTCCTTCAATGGAAATCGCATTTTTCATTGTACACACATCCTCCCTCTTTAATTAACACGGTGTTGAGTGTATCATCATTCTAAGGTTGCATTTGGTCTAATACAATCAACACATTTGGAAAAATGTTTAGTGAAGGAGACATTCCATGGCATCGATTCATGAGGATATGGTACAAAAGACGAAAATGCAGATACAACATCATTTTATTGCACTCGTTGAAGCAGAGGGGTTCTCACATGTATCAGTGAAGAAAATTGCAGAGCGCGCCAACATTAATCGGGGCACATTCTATTTGCATTACACAGATAAATATGAATTGATGGATCACTTACAGCAGGAATTGTTAAATGAACTTCAAACTCGGATTACTGCCATTTTGCCGAAAGAGGCTTTTTTGGCTCTTCATCAACAACAACTTTACCCGCCTTTCGTAGCGATTTTTCAATTCATCAGTGAACATGCTCACACTTTGAGGGCTATTCTTGGTGATCAGGGCGCTCCTTCTTTTGCAAAAAAAATAAAGCGCGTATTCGGTGAAGTACTGTTGGAGCGTTTGATCAGCCAACATCCAGCAGCTAAAGATGAAGCATTCCGCATGTATATGCACGCCTTCCTGACATCTGCGATTTTAGGGGTGATACAGGAGTGGCTGGAGAATTGTGAAGAGCAAACGACGGAAGAAATGGCGAAAATCCATTTTCAAATCTTGAACTTCATCAGCCAATTGCGCACATTCATACAATGACGATTTATAAAAGGCATGTTCCACCAACATGCCTTAAATCGGATTACATCTTTTCCTCCGCTTCTACCTCTACATTACCAACGGAAAAAAAACTGCTCTTCGATTTCTTCATACTAAGCATCGACAATAAAATTGAAAAGGCGAACATGATCATGGAACCTGAAATCACCACGAACCGAATCGAAATGAAATGAGCTGAAACACCAACAATTGCGGTAGACATGATGATCAATAAAGCTTCTAACAAGCCAAAAATACTTCCGACCCTGCCCATGATTTCCACGGGAATATTATTTTGATAAAAGGTTTGAAAGCCTGTGTTGGCAAACGCCAGAGAAAAGGCAATGATGAAAAAACCGATGGCGGCCAGTGAAAAGGAATTCGAAAAGGCATAGATCATATAACCTATCGAGACAAATAAAGATCCAAGACCCATCATGTACGAGATTTGCACTTTATTGATGAATATGGCATTGACTATGGCACCCCCAATGATGCCTGCCCCGGCGATGCTTACAAGAAATCCGTAATCGCTGTCCGACAAAAGGAGCACGGCCTTGGCAAACGCCGCTTCTTGGGAATCAATGGCCGTTTCCATCACCACCATACAGCTGAATAAGAAATAAATGAGCATGATATAGGAAGATTTCCGACTGAAGTCCAGGACGATGCCCCAATCCTTTTTCATGATGTTCCAAGACAGGTTATGACTGGATTGTTCAAGGGAACTTTCCTTTTCAAGATTAGGCATGAATAGAGTGATGATGCCGGATAATAGGAAGGCAGCCGCGTTAATATAAATCGCTAAAACGGGCGTACCGATTAAGAAAAGGATACCTGCTAGCGCTGGTCCAATCAAAAAAGCTCCAGAATCCATTAAGCTCCGCAATGAGTTAAATCGTTTCCTCTGTTCAACGGGTATTAATTTTGTAATATACGACCTTGATGTTGTTACGAACATGGCCCCTGCCATATTGATCACGAAGACAAGGGAATAGATGACCCAAATAGAAGAAGTCAATGGCAGCAAGGCTATGAATACCGTTCGAAATAGGTCAAGTTCCACCATTAGATTCCGCTTATTTATCCGGTCGATCACACTGCCTGCCCACACATTCGTAAATATGGCAGCCATCGGTTTAACGATATAAAGTCCAGCTACCGCCAAGGCTGAATCAGTCATATCCAGAACGATTAAATTAAGTGCAATGAAATAAACCCAAGAACCGAAGTTGGAGATACCAATCCCGCACAATAGAATGGAAGGATATTTCCAGGATACTAACGTATTTCTGAATGTCATCGCTTCTCCTCCTTTGACCGAACAATAAAAAAACCCCGTCCCCAAGCATTGCGTCCTGAGGCGAGATCAATTTGCGTTGTCATCCTATGTGTCATATCCCCTTCCTATCCTCTGCTGCTTTCGAGGCTCACTGGAAAGTGGTCATTTCATTTACTTTTCTCCTCTTTACGTCTATATTCACCATTACTAAATTTTAACATTATTGGTTAATATTGTAAACGATAGAAAAAACTCATTCAAAATAAATGAGTTTCAAAGCAAAACAAGATATGGATTTTTCGCTCAGCGTTCCTGGATAGAACACAGGGATTACATAATTGAATACCGCTAATGAATGTTGGATTCAGTTGATTTACCTTAGGGAAAACAATTTTAAAAACGGATTCTTTTTCTTATCCGTTATCCTTAACTCATCCATGATGATTTGATCTTCATGATCGGCTATCCATTTCCTTAGTGCATCTTTATCCTGGCATTGTGTTAAATATGTCTGGCCACCCTTGCCTGTAGCATTAATAACATATCTATTGAACGTCTTCTCCATAATTGCCCGCCTTTTTAATAAAATGTATTGAATCTTTAAATACGAATGTACTGCTTTTTTCTTTATCATTTACAAAAGAAACATAATATATATATATTACAAATTTTGATTGGCAATAGCATGTTCTGCTTGAAAGTATTGAATAAAGTATATCGAAACTGATTATCTAATTGGATTAATCGAACCTATCATAATGTGCTAACTAATATTTGTCAATACGTTTTTAAAATGTAAATGAAACGTAAATTTTCAGTTTTGTTAAAGAAATATTTTTTTGCGATTTAGGGGTTTACAACTGCTAAATGATGGGAGTAGAATACGTTTATCAATTTAATATATTTCGGCCTAAACTCAAGGAAATTGAGTACGGAGGACCCAATCATTTGGGGTTAATTCTGCCTTGCAGAAGGGATGAGATCAGCTCTTTCGCCATCCTACCCGTCAGCTAACTTCGTCGGCTAAAGCGAAGGAGGTCATAAGACCGCCTATTTCGGGAGATTTTTTGCACGCTATTTGTGGCAAATTAGCTGTTCGATGTTTTCGCAGGTCTTTTTATTATGCTTTTAAAAAGATTCGGAATGAGGATTGATGGTTAAGATATTCATACAGTTTTACTCATTTCATTTATAGGTAGGGATGATCATTTGAGAATGACAAAAAATTTATTGGATCCGCCAAAAATACTTGTACTCGGCTTTGCCATCCTGATACTTATTGGGGCTTATTTATTAACCCTGCCGATTTCCACTGAAAATGGAAATGGTCTTTCTTTTCTGGATGCTTTATTCACCGCAACCTCCGCTACTTGTGTAACAGGGCTTGTCGTAGTGGATACGGGATCTACTTTCACCACTTTTGGTGAGTTGGTCATCTTAACACTGATTCAGGTAGGCGGCTTAGGTTTCATGACATTTGCGACGTTTTTCTTTTTATTATTAGGCAAAAAGATTTCTTTAAAAGGCAGGTTAGTTCTGCAGGAATCCTTAAATAATCTGTCCATGGCGGGTGTAGTCAGATTAGTGAAACGGCTTTTAATTTTCACAGCGATCATTGAAGGCTTGGGTGCCCTTATCTTATCGATTCGCTTTTCTTTTGACATGCCAATCGGCAAGGCAGTCTATTACGGGTTTTTTCATTCCATATCGAATTTCAATAATGCCGGCTTTGATTTAATGGGGGAATTCAGGAGTTTGACCGCTTATGTATCGGATCCATTCGTAACCCTTACCGTCGCCTTCCTCATCACGTTTGGCGGGATAGGTTTTATCGTGATGAATGAACTATACGAATATCGGAATACCCATCGTTTATCCGTACATACGAAGATAGTTCTGATGACTAGCTTGACCCTTACGATCGCCGGCGCAATTTTAATCTTTTTATTCGAGTTCGGCAATGCCAAGACATTGCAGCCTTTATCTTTCATGGGTAAAATGCTGTCATCATTATTTCAATCGGTTACACCAAGGACGGCAGGCTCCAATACGCTGAATATCCCTGATTTAACTCAGCCTACATTACTGCTCATCATTTTCTTGATGTTCGTCGGGGCTTCACCTGGATCGACTGGCGGCGGGATTAAAACGACTACATTAGCGACACTTGTTGGAACGGTTTGGTCACAGATTAAAGGCAAGGGGGATGTGGTATTATTCCGTCACCGCATTGTGAGTGAAACGATCTTTAAATCATTATCCGTTACATTCATTGGCGTATTCATGGTTTCAATCATCTCCATTCTGCTGACCATCACTGAAAGCGGAAGTGACTTTTTGATGATTTTATTCGAAGCCACTTCAGCATTCGCCACAGTTGGACTTTCAATGGGATTGACCCCCGAATTATCACCGGTTGGCCGGATGCTCATCATTTTCACGATGTTTGCAGGCCGTGTGGGTCCTTTGACTTTGGCCTTTGCTATCGCTATGAGGCGCAAACCAGATCCGTTCCGCCGTCCAAAAGGGAAAATCATGATTGGTTAATCATAAATGAAGGAGTGTAAAAATGGGAAAACGACAATATGCCGTGATCGGCTTAGGCAGATTCGGAACCAGTGTGGCCCATAGATTATATACGGCCGGCCAAGAGGTATTGGGTATTGATGTCAACGAGGAAAGAGTCGAGAATGCGGAACTGAGCGTTACCCATGCGGTCATGGCGGATACGACTGAAGAAGAGACATTGAAAGCAATCGGAATCCGTAATTTCGATTGTGTCATCGTAGCCATCGGAAATGACATGCAATCAAGCATTTTAACTACCTTGCTTTTAAAAGAGCTTGGGGTCGAAAAGGTCATTGCCAAAGCACTTAATAAAAATCACGGTCAGGTGCTCACTAAAGTCGGTGCCGACTGGGTCATCTATCCTGAGAGGGATATGGGGGAACGGGTCGCGAATCAGCTTCTTTCCCCTAACATGCTGAACTATATAGAACTCTCTAAAGAATACAATATCGAGGAAATCATCCTCCCCGTGAGCATGAAGGGAAAAAGCCTTAGGGAGCTTGATTTACGTGCAAAATATAATATCAGCGTCATTGCCATCGTGAGTAATGGAGAAATTATCATAGCACCCTCACCGGATCAGGATATCCATGAAAAAGATATGCTTTTAGTGGTTGGCAATAAAGAAGATTTAGCCGTCTTTGCCAATATTGAATAACCGGCAGGTTCCGGCTCTTGCCATATGAGCCCAGTACCTATTTTTTAAATGCAGCATCACCTATACATGCGAGAAGACCGCCATATGGCGGTCTTCTCGATGAAATTCATAACGAGCATCCCCATGCCCTGGATATGTATGTATTATTTTATCGTACTGATAGCTTGGGCAAGAGTGGACTTTATCGTCACTTTATCAAAAGGCAGTTGAAGCTTAACGGCAGTCATGGCTATTTCCGGCCGAAGTCCTGAAAGGGTTGTTTGGATTCCGATCAAATGTAAGGATTCAATCAACTGAGACAGCTGGTGTGCGGATGCACTATCTATTGCATGAACGCCCGAGAGGTCAATGAAAAGCCTGGTGACATTTTTTTCAGCGCACTTTTGTAATGTGTTTTCAAGCAAGGACATGCCCCTCGTCGTATCAATATCGCCTATCAGGGGAAGCAACGCCGTGTTATCTTTAAGGGAAATGATGGGCGTGCTCAATTCATCGATCGTTGCCTGTTGGGCTTTCATAATTTTATTGGCATATCTATGATTCGCTTCCGTAAACCTCTCCATCACTTCACTGAACACCTTCACCACTACCCGATACCAGGAATTTATTTCCTCTTGTCTATATTTATCTCCATGCAACCCCACAAACCGGTCAATATAATCCAAGTATTGCTCTTGCGTTCGAAAAAACTCCCTCAATATAAAATAGATGGGTGTGCTTAAATGCTCCTCATCCTGACCGATCTCTTCAATCCAATCACCAAGCTGCTTAAAGAATTCCCTCTCCTCTGTATCAAAGACCTGAAAGAAACGTAAATGGAATTCATTATTTTGCTGCTTTAGTTTTTTAATCACTTTGGGATCGGGTGAGCTATAAACACCCGCCTTATCGTTTTTATTCAATGTTGCGTACCATTCCTCAGTCAATTGTGCTGCCACACCTAATAAAAAGGAATATAATTCTTTATTTCTGTGCATAAACTCCTCCTAATTTAGTTTTTTATAAAAAGCAGTCGATAAATCTAACGCTGAAATCAGCATTGTCAGGGTATTGAAAAATTATCAACAAAGTAAGCATCGAAGATAACCTCTTCCATACTTAAAATCTTATGATTTGAAGCCCAATGGCCCCTCTTTCCATATACCTTCCCAGCTGTTTTTGAAACCATACAACCACTGTTTTTCAAAAAAAAATCAGTAAAACCCTCAACTACTATTCTGGTAAATCTGCGTTCACCCATAAAGCATTTTATTGTAATAGTTTTATTTTTATATTTTGTTAACAAATTCCCCTTTTCTTCATAATAAAAAAGGACCTGATCCCAGATCCTCCGTTTAAAACCATTGCATCACCATTTTGCCTTCTCATTTCATAAATAACGCCGTCCATAAACCTTGCACCCCAAAGGTTTCATCCGATTGTTCCATTTTTCTCATTTTACGTATTTCCACCACTTCAAACTCCTTGAAGATCATTCTGAGTTTTTCTTCAGTAAAACCTAATCCGCCCTTAAGGCTTCTTTGCCTATATACTTCCCAATCTGAAATATCTGCGCCACCCAATATGCCGCCTTCGACAAAACAAGTAATCGAATACATCCCCTTAGGCCTTAACGCCTTTTTCACCATCTCCAAATAATTGATCCTTCGATGTGGAGCAATATGGTGAAAACAACCTGAATCATACACGAAGTCATATTGCCCTCCCTCAATATCCAAATCAAATATATTCCTTTGAATGAAGTTCACGTGGACATTTTTATCTGCCGCTCGTTCTTTTCCCCATTCAAGGGCTTCCTTCGAAAGGTCCACCGCATCAACGGAACAGCCCTTTTGAGCGAGATAAATGGCATTTCTTCCAGGTCCGCACCCAAGTTCAAGAACCTTTCCTGGCCCAATTAACCCACCATCAAAATATGTAACCAAATTCTCATCAGGGAAATTTCCGAAAAAGGGAACCCCTTTTTCACGGTCTTCATAAAAACCATTCCAGAATCCAGTTGGCTCACGCAATAACGAGTCCAGCATGTTCAATAGATCTTCATAGGTTGTAATCGTCTCCGGCAAAACCATCACCTCTCCCCATTATATCCCACCATTTAATTATACTGATTTCGGCCAGTGCCTATGTAACGGCAGCATCAAAAATGCGTTACATATGACGTTCAGACACTATTGGACCTTGTTGTTTATATATGGCCACTGGAATTTAAAGGTCAAAGATGCGTTCAAACTACCTTCTGATGGTATGATCCATTCTTACTTAATAACCCGATGATCAGCTCCTTATCCACTTTAGGGAGACATGGGTTTTATATAGACATGTCAAATATTACATGCTCTTTACAGCGGATCAGGTTTAACGACTACACCAAGGGAAAGAGGAGTCAGGTTCCTATTTTTTTAGCTTCCAAACAACAAAACTAAAGCTCTATGATGTATCCTGATGTCTTTGAATCCGACTCCCAATCCAATTCTGAAACATCCCTCAACCACCTTCCTATCAAATCCGTTTACTGATGATTATCTTTCTATACATTCCATTCAGCATGACCGGTCGATCTTCTTCAATTTTCATATTCTTATCATGTCTACTGAACAAGTCTTCAAACCTCAAGCCAATATCCGTTCCTAAAAATCGAATGATGAGGCGCAGAAGCTTTTTGGGCAATGAAAGCCGTTCATCTTTAGAGATAAACTTATCGAATATAATTATTTTCCCCTCCCCTTTTAAAACCCGGATCATTTCCTGAAGGCATTCATTGGCATCAGGTACGACGGAAAGGACCAAACTTCCCACTATATAGTCAAACGATTCATCAGCGAATTCCATATGCTGTGCATCCATCTCGAGGAAACTGATCGATGCATCATCAAATTTCCCCATCGCTTTTTTTAGCATATCCGCTGACAGGTCTATCGCCGTTATCTCAAGGTCAAGGTTCTTGATCAACTCCAAATCGGCACCCGTACCTACGCCCACAAATAGAACCTTTGCATCATCAAGAAAATGCATCTCTTCAAATATTCTTTTCCTGGCATCTAAAAAGAGATAAGAGTTGAAGATTTTGTCATAAATCGGCGACCACCCCTTATAAATCACTTTATTCCACGAATTATTCAACCTCCCCACCCCCTTACATCTTTCTTCTATAAAGCATAATCAATCCCTTCCAAGCGGATATTATATCTGCCAAATTAGTAAAATTAAAAAAAGTATGCGACGCAGTGATCCACGAAAACGGACATGTTAAGAACGACCCTCCTAATATAAAGCCCTTAACTCCGCGAAATACATTAATCAAATTACCCTGACTGTCATAGTAATATACTATACGATATACCAAAGGAGGTGAGGGTTTGGTTCAACGACAACTATCCTCTGACTTGCTTCGCGGACATGTAGATACGATGATTCTAAAACTCCTGCAAAGTGGCGATAAATATGGTTATGAAATCAGCAAACTGATATATACGAATTCCAATGAGCAATATGAAATTAAGGAAGCGACGATGTATTCCAGCTTAAAACGACTGGAAAAGGACGGATGCATCATTTCTTATTGGGGAGATGCCACACAAGGCGGGAGAAGGAAATATTACAAAATCACCCCAATCGGGGAAGACACATATATCCAAAATAAAAATGACTGGGAGCAGGCCAAACGAATACTTGAGCGCCTCCTATAAGAAAGGAAGATGAAATGTGATTGAAAAACTGAATGCACATGTTCATAACATTTTTGCGCCGTACAAAAGTGCAAAAACAGCAAAGGAATTGGAAGAAGAACTGCTGCAAAACTTACTGGAAAAATACAATGACCATAGAAGGAATGGTGCCAGTGAGCAGGAAGCGTATAAGCTGACTGTGGATTCGATTGGGGAAGTATCAGAGCTCATGGAATCACTCAATCTGCAATATAATGTGCTTGAGCAGGCGATAAACATGGACTATTCCAGGCAACGGCTTATTGGATTCCGACTTTCGCTCGGTTTCGGTGCATGATGGGAAGTTTAATTCCTGCGATTTAAGCCGTTCCGACTTCAGCCATTCCAACCTGACGAACAGCACATCTAAAAGCAGTAACTTAGATAATTGTATCTTTGAAAACGCCAATTTAACTGGTACCTTATTTAAAAGTACAAATTTAAAAGGCGTAACTTTCAAGAACAGCATTTATAATAAAAGCCATTTTTTAAAAGCTGTAATTTATCTGGTCTTATATTTGATGGGGAAACATTCAACCAAACCATTTTCGAAGGTTCTTCATTGAAAAAGGCATCATTTCGCGATGCCACACTCATCAATGTTCAATTTCGGATGTCCGATTTAAAGAAAATCGACTTTACGGGAGCTTCGATGGATAAACTCACTTACAACTTTGTACATGGAGCTAAGGTTGATCTTAGCGCGTGACCCTGATCTAAAGGGGGGATTTCCAATGACTATACCGACTGCGATCGTCGTATCCACCTCAATCATTTACGTGACCGTGTTTCTGACTGCGGCCGTTTTAAAAGGAATGAGCATGGGGGAATGATTCATCAAGAACCCTGTGCTATGACATGAAACGTCTTAGCACAGGGTTTTTACGTTTTCATAATGCCTTTTCAGATATGCTTATCATTCAACCGCCCATCCACCCCTGCATGAACCTTCAGACTTCCACTTCAAATTCTTTAACGTAGACAGCATTACCGGTGATTTCAATATCATAGGTGTCATGGTTTTTGGTAGCCGTAACGCGAACTCTGCCATCCTTTCCGATTTCATGCCCCTGTTCGATTAACAGATGCACCTCATCTTCAAGATCACCCTTTATGTATTTTGCATAATAAGCCCCCATTACACCTGAAGCCGTTCCTGTAACCGGGTCTTCAAGCGTACCTGAAAAGGGCGAGGAAAAATGCCGGGCATGCATATGGGCATCACTATCGTACGTCTCCAGACAAAAGGGATGAACGGAAGCTCTTGGCATTTCCTTTAATAATTGCGGAAACAGGCTATTGTTGGCCTTCATCCTTTTAAATGAACTTCTTTCTTTTACCGGAACCAGTAAAGTCCATAAACCTGTACTTCCATAAACAATAGGTAATTCACTTTCCAGATCTTCTATATCAAGGCCAAGGGAACTGGCCAAGCCACCTTTATCTCCGTTAAACGCTTCAAACTGCGGCGCGGCCTGCTTCATCGTAATATAAATATCAGGCCCCGCCGTCGTATGGATCTTGATTGGCAATATTCCCGCTCCTGTTTCAATCATCAGCTCATCTTTATCCAATAATCCCCTGGTCTTCAGTGCATGGATGGTAGCCATTGTCGCGTGTCCGCAAAGATTCATTTCGTGTCCCGGTGTAAAATAACGGACCCTAAGATCGGCAATATCGGAATCCATCGGAAAAGAGGTTTCATTGAACCCCACCTTCATCGCTATATCCTGCATTTCCTTTTCGGTCAGTCCATCCGCATCTAAAACCACACCTGCCGGATTCCCTTTATTCGGTGTACTGCTGAACGCATCGTAATGAAAAACCCTTACCGTTTTCAAATCTAACATCTCCTATTAAATGAATGGTGCTTCTATTTAATAGTAATTCTATTTCTCTATCCATATCCCTTTTTTTCCTATAGTAAGTGAAACAACCATTGTCCACCCCACAGACGCTTGCTTTGAAGAGGCTTGGCAGACAGTCGGCGAAAAGGGAGCGGATTTCTGAAATCAGCTATATTTTTTGGGGGAGAGTAAACCTGATCGTTGATTTCCACTCCAGGCACTCGCTTTCCGCGGGCGGTCCGGGAGCATCCCCGGCGCTCGCCTGCGGGGTCTCCCTTGGCCACGCTTTTCCCGCAGGAGTCTCGTACCTTACGTTCCAATCAACTGAAAGTTTTTTCAAATAAAAAAACTGCAGGCAAACTCGCTTTTCTTCGAGTTTGCCTGCAGTCTGAAATGACTACCAAGTCCCAAGGGAACATTAATTCATTTGAGATTTATGCCATTTCCACGCACTTTCAATGATTTCTTCCAAATCTATCGATGCTTTCCATCCTAGTTCTTCATATATCTTGTTGGCCAAAGCAACCAGGCGGGCTGGATCTCCAGGGCGACGGTCTGCATACTCAACTGTCGGTTTAACTCCTGTGACTTTTTCGCAAGTGTCGATTACATCCTTAACCGAAAATCCTTTTCCATTCCCAAGATTGTAGATGGCCGTATCCTTCTTCCCGGATAATAGGGCTTGAAGCGCGATTATATGAGCTTGGGCTAAATCCGTTACATGGATATAATCACGAATGCAAGTGCCATCTTCTGTGTCATAGTCCGTACCAAACACGGAAATCTTATCACGTTGACCTAATAAATGCTGTAAAATGATTGGAATCAGGTGTGTTTCCGGATCATGGCTTTCACCGATTTCTGCTGACGCATGTGCTCCGGCCGCATTAAAGTAACGCAAGACGACATAATGTAGTCCATATGCCTTAGCAAAGTCCCCTAAGATTTGCTCTACCATCAATTTCGAGCGGCCATATGGGTTAATCGGATTGGTTGGCTGATCTTCATCAATCATATCCACATTTGGTATCCCGTACGTAGCTGCCGTTGATGAAAAAATGAAATTCTTAACATCATGCTTGAGCATGGTATTCAATAATGTAAGAGTTGCACCTACATTATTATCATAGTATTTATAAGGATCTTGAACAGACTCCCCAACCAAGCTATTAGCGGCAAAGTGCATAACAGCTTTAATGGGATACTTAAGGAATATTTCATTCAAAACGGCTTCGTCCCCTAAATTCCCTTCCACCAAGATTGCCTTCGAATCGACCAGCGAACGAAAACCGGTTGAGAGATTATCCAGAATGACTACCTCTTCAGTATTCACTAACTCTTTTACAAGATGACTTCCAATATATCCTGCACCGCCAACGACCAAAATCATATAGAATTTCCCCTTTTACTTTAAGCTAAAATGAATCATTACCCAATCTCGCAACCTATATATGTACTTAGTGTGAGAGGTTCTTCTAATTATAAGAACCTCCCACATTTTATAAGCATTTATTGAAGGTTTCCATGGCCAATCCATTATATTGGGTGTAATCAAACTTCGCTAGTTTAGGATTATCATTACTAACCATAGTAGATAAGCCCTTTTCCAGTCCATCAATGCTATTTTCGACAAGTAAACCAAATTTACCGTTTTCCAAAACGGTTCGGTTAGCCACTATATCAGTAGCCATGATTTTCATTCCTAAGGTCATTGCCTCCAATAAAACCATAGGCTGCCCTTCATAATGTGAGGAAAGAACGAAGCAGTCACATTTTCCCATGAACGAAAATGGATTTTCAAGCTGGCCCAAAAGATGAATGGAATGATTTAAGTCCAGCTCATCAATGATTGCCTGCAAATCTTCCTTTAAAGGTCCTTGTCCTAAAATAAACAGTTTACTATTTTTGTGTATCTCATGAAAGCCTGCGAATGCACGAATCAAATTATCTTGACCTTTTTCAGGAGATAATCTTCCCATATTGACAAAGTTAAAATCATTTTCATCAGGATATGGAACGAATTGATTATTCACTTCCAATCCATGCACCTCTTGTACGATTAACGCCTGTTTATCGATCCAGCCTATGGATATCCCGTCCAATAATATATGGGCATAAGTACCAAGTTGAGTAACCGCTTCTTTATCGAATTCCACGACCCGGCCATTGAAGGCTGGCCCATTTTCCAAGACCATCGCATCCTGCAGCCCATAAGGCTTATCCCATATATTATAGTCGCCTAAGTTAATTTCCGCAGTGCCGCGCACTTCCCGTTCTTTTAACAGGATTGGCTCTTCTATGATTTCGAATGCCCCCGTATTTAACCAGCCAATTTTCTTATTATCGATTTCGAAAAGGTAATAGCCGCCTTTGCTGGTTCTGTTATACTTTATGATTCTGACGATTTGCCCTTCAAAATCGATTGCCTTGGTTACTCTTTTAGCCTTGTAGTTCGGATAAGCCTTCGTCCAGATTGTATGGTCTTCCGGGTTAGTTATTTTTCCATACTTCTGATTACCGGTGTTTATTTCCTTCAGCGTTCTATTCTCAATCTTATCAATGAATTTTTTATTGTTTTTATAGTTTCTCGATATTATATACTTTCTTTTCATCATGATTTGCAGCTTGTCATTAAAGCTCATGTCTTCATTGATTGTACAATGTTCTAGCATGGATAAAGCAGAATTATCTATCCAGCCTATTATTTTGTTTTTTACAGATATTCTGCTATAAATCGAATGCTGGGTTTTTGCTTCCCTATCGACTTTTACAATGATCCCTTTAAAATCATGACTGCCGGAAACTTTGTACGTTCCTTCAACCTTATACGGCAAGGACCAAATATAGTGCGATCGAGGTCTTACTAACCTTGCAATTTTATCCACTTCTTTTTCATAAATAATGCTGTCTGGCAACAGCTCCACAGCTTCTTCACTAATCCAGCCAATTATTTGATTGTTATGACTGAATTTGTAAAAAGTTTTTTGATCAGAATGGGCCTTTCTCGAAATCACGATTTCAGCACCTTCAAATCGTTCTTCCAGTGGAAATTGAGTGGCATTCGAAATTCCCGGAAGGGTATTCCAAACATGATTATCCTTAACATCCCTTAATATCGCCCTTGCTTTGAAGTTTTCTGTGATCAATGCCTTTTCATCATTTTCGATAACTTCAGGTTCATTTGACTCGATTTGAAGGATTTTATCCGGGTTGATAGAATTCATTACATAATCAAATTTATCGAAGTCTGCATACTCCAATAGATTCTTTCGGTTTAATTCCATCGTTCCCTCAGAAACACTTACCAGTTTATCAAACCGATGGTATACCGAAAAAATCCCTCTTAGATTAATACGGTGAGGTCTCTTTCCATTAATGATGCGCTCACTATCAGAAAGCAAATCATTATGCATATAACAAACTTTCTTTTTTGCGTCTGCCGCCAGCAGATATTTAGCCCAATAATGGCTATAACCGCTAAAATCGATAACAAAATCAAACTTTGTTTTACCGAATAAACGTGCATGCTCTCTAATATAAGCATTTTCCGGGTAAAGCTTCTTCCCTAAGAAACCTCTTTCCCCTCTGTTATGGATGAATTTATCTTTGTAGACTTCCAAAAATTTATACACAGGCAAGCCAGGTTTGAATAGAAAACGCACATTCTTATTAACCTTGCCCATATTTTTCAAAACCTCGTACGAGTGAGGAGTGGCAGTAAAACAGCTGACATCATATTTATCATAATCAATATTATTCATTAAGTTAAGGAAAGAGGATGTAATCCCGTTATCCCTCAATCCGCCCGGATAAATTAATATTTTTTCCTTTGCGGAATCCAGCCCAGAAATTGTATTTAGTTGTTTCGTAGACTTATTGAAAATATTATTGACTATTCTCTCTGTTACTTTTCCATCCTCATGGTAAGTGAATTTTTCCTGCATTTTTTTATATTTATCGGAATATCTCAATTTTACATTTTTAATATCTTTAATGGCTAGTGCCAATTCTTTGGAGTTAAAAAGCATCGGTCCCGGAAGTTCATCATTTTGGAGATATTGTCCCCTTTGCTCTGCATAAACGTCGGTATCCCAAGTGTAAAATAGAATGGGCTTATCGGTAACAAGGTAATCAAAGAAAATGCTGGAATAATCCGTGATAAGCAAATCAACTGCAGCAAGCAATTCATTTGTATCCACATGGTCAGGTATTAGCCGATCCTTGATTTCCAAATGCTTGGCCGCTTCTTTATACAGGAATGGATGCACCTTAATAAAAAGGTTATATTGTTCACCGATTTGACTTTGTAAATAAGTAATATCTGCAATGATTTGAAGAAGATCGTTATCTACTTTGGCCAAATTCGTCCCCTTCCAAGTCGGGGCATATAAAATATTTTCCTTAGCATCACTGATTTTCAAACCTAGAGTCCTTAGATAATCCTTATACTCCCCCGGATTCGTATTCAGCGTCAAATCGATCCTCGGATATCCTTCTTCTATTATTTCACCTTTATACAATCCATTTAACTTATAGCTATGGGTAAATATGTTGGTAGTATGGGCATTAGGGCTCAAAATGACATCTGCGCTCAAAAAGTTCCTGACAACGTTTTGAGATACCGAAGGGTTACCGGGTATATCAAAGCCCATGTTCTTAAGTGGCGTTCCATGCCAGGTATTGATGTAAATTTGATCGCTTTTAGGGATGAAGAAAGACTGGAATGTGGAGTTATTGATTAAATACTCACTCGTTGCCAACCATTTTAAATATTCCTTTGAATTACGTTGAACAAATTGAACATTCGGCATACCCTTATACTTCGCTATTACACCTGAGAGGACACTGAAATCCTGGATGGACCAAATGTGCATAAAATCTTGATAGTCTTGATTTTCCAGCATATATTTAAACATCGCGTATGGACTGTCAGTCATACTGTTTCCATCACGACTCTCATATAGAATGGTGTTTTTTTGTACGCTTAATTTCTCATAATACTTTGCATATCTATTTACACGCTGATGATTTCCCTTCATTAGGAAATTGGCGATAGGCTGTTTAAGGAAATCGACTTTTCTTTTTATTACCTTCTTATTCACTAAATAGGCATCCCCTTTTATGGATTTATATTCACCATTCCAAACTATGTTTGCCTTTCATTAACCAAAAATAACAACTATGAATGATCAATAGTTGGAGATTTTTTAAAAATGATTACTCTATTAAATTAAAAGGTTATGAATGGGCAGTAAAAGTTTATTTGTCCACTGCCTTGTGCAGTTCAAGGATATTTTCCATTACTTTTATGATGTCGTCCCTTAAATCAGGACGTTGCAGGGCAAACTCAATTGTCGTTTTCACAAAGCCATCGACAACGCCGACATCATAGCGTTTTCCTTCAAAATCGTAAGCGAAGACTTTTTGGATTTCATTCAGTTTTTGGATGGCATCCGTTAACTGGATTTCACCGCCAGCCCCTGTTTCCTGCTTGGCTAGGAAATAGAATATTTCCGGAGTCAGTATGTATCTTCCCATGATCGCTAAGTTGGATGGTGCCGTTCCTTGTTTTGGCTTTTCGACGAAACGGTTCACTTCGTATCTTCTGCCTTCTTGTGTAAGCGGGTCAATGATGCCATATCTATGTGTTTCGTTCTCACTTACCGGCTGCACCCCAATGATGGATGAACCTGTCGCATCATATTCATTGATTAATTGACGTAGGGAGGGCACATCGCTTTCTACGATATCATCGCCTAAAAGGACGGCAAATGGCTCATCACCAATAAAGTTACGTGCACACCAAACAGCATGGCCGAGGCCTCTCGGTTCTTTTTGCCTTATGTAGTGAATATTAGCTAAATTGGACGGGTATTGCACCTTCTCCAATAAATCGAATTTCCCTTTATCCCTCAAGTTATTCTCTAGTTCGTATGCATTATCAAAATGATCTTCTATCGCTCGTTTATTCTTTCCTGTGACAATGATTATATCTTCAATTCCCGCTTTCACGGCTTCTTCTATAATATATTGTATAGTTGGTTTATCGACTATTGGCAGCATTTCTTTAGGCATAGCCTTCGTTGCGGGCAAGAATCTGGTTCCCAATCCCGCTGCAGGTATAATGGCCTTTTTAACTTTTTTCATTCTTGTAACTCCTTCATATTAAGATAAAACTACAAATTTTACTTATTCACCCTTTTTATAGTAACATAGACTCGTTTTTTGTAAATATATTAGTGGAAAAAATAACCTCCATTTGTAAACGCAACCATAATTGAAACTTCCACCCAATGCAATATCCCGCTTTTTTCTTGAAAAATATAAGGCCTTTCCCCGATATTTCAGGAAAAGGCCTTATTTTTCTTAATTATATGACTGATAGGTCCAAAGACTTATTCATTTAGCACTATTGATCATCTCATTAATATTTTCCATGAAAGCATTCATGACCTGCTTCAATTTCAGCTCGGCTTCTTCCATCGTTTCACCATGGATCCCGAAATAGACTTTGATTTTAGGTTCTGTACCAGATGGCCGCAAGCATACCCATGGGCCATCCTCAAGGAAGTACTTCATTACATTTGTTTTAGGTAAATCAATGACTTCTTCCCTATTGGTGCCCACCGTCAGCTTTAATCCATCTTCGCATAGCCCTTCTTTATTTGTTGGGAAATCTTCTAACAAAAACTAACAGTAATAATTAATATTAAAAGCCGTTTATAGGATTTTCTTGCTATATCATCAGCAATATATGGACATCAGTCAATATTTTCGGCAAAAATTTGTTGTAAATGCATTTAAATGGAGGCAAAAAAATGGACGTCACCACAATGGGCGACGTCCACTTAATTATTCTGCTTCGGCAACAACGGTAAAGCGTTGGTTGATGTGCTGCGGGTTTTCAATTTCATCAAGTACTGCAAGGGCAAAATCGGCATAGCTTACATAGCTTTCACCCTTTGAGTTTACAAGAAGGTTATCTTTACCCAGTTTATACCCACCTGTTCTAATTCCTTGCGGATCAAAGAAGGCGGAAGGACTGATGAACGTCCATTGGATGCCAGTGGCGTTTTGCAGATCTCCAAGGTTCTTGGATTGATTATCCGCTGTTGCAAAGTATTCTTTAGGGAACTCAGGCGTATCCAGTACACGGATCGTTTTTGCCTCGTCAACGAAAAGGCTTCCAGCTCCGCCAACAACGATCAGTTTAGTTTGAGGAGCCCCTTTCACTGCCTCAATCAGGATTTTCCCTGCATCGACATGCAGATGTTCTTTCCCTGGAGCAGCGCCAAAGGCATTCACTACCACATCGAATTCATTAATATCTTCTGCTTTCAGATCGAATACGTCTTTTTCCAGTACGGATGCTCCTTGAATTTGGACTTTTGCTTCATCCCTGACAATGGCCGTAACTTCATGCCCCCTAGTCAATGCTTCCTTTAAAATTAGACTTCCAGCTTTTCCGCTCGCACCAATAATACCGATTTTCATTTTATTTCCCCCTATATTTTGTTTTGAAATTTTAATTGTAACCAAATAACTTACATGTAATAATATAAATTACAGGTTGCCGTTTTGTCAACTTTATTATTTAGAGGTGTTTCGTCGATATATTGCTGTTTTCGCCGATATATCTTGAGTTTCGTCGATAAATATAAAAAACACCATTCCTTTTAGAATGGTGCACTTAATTACAAGCTTTTTTTCTTTATCATGAGCAGTCCCATGCAAATAGTGATGAGAGTAAAAGCGATAAAGGCCAAAAAGGGGATCGTTATGAACCCTAGCCAATTTATATACTCACCTGAGCAGGGAACACCGCTTTGGCACATTTCGAAATGCTTTAGTGCTGGAATTTTTTGCAGACTATAGTGATACCCTGACACCAACATGCCCAAAATCGATAATGGGAGGATGTATCGATGGATTTTCAGGTCCTGCTCATAAAAGGCCCGACCCAATAAAATAACGAGCGGGTACATCAAGATCCTTTGATACCAACAAAAGGTACAGGGTACATAATGGAGAATCTCACTAAAGTAGAGACTTCCAGCAGTGGCGATGATGGACAGGAGCCAAGAAAATAATAGTGGCTTGTTCATCACTATTTCTCCTTCGCTGCATCATCAACCATTTTCACTAAATCATCAATTGTATTTCCTTCAAACTTCTTGCCATTGACAAATAAGGAAGGAGTTCCAGAAACGCCCAATTCGTCAGCCAACTCCATATCCTTATTCCATTGGTCCTCGGATTTTTCGGCTTTAAAAGAGGTAACGACCTTTTTCACATCTTTGTCATTTGCGATTTCTTTCAATGTTTCTTCTAAGAATTTGTCCGTAAATACATCTTCCTTTTCATATTTCAGGTCATCTGGCTGCTTATCGTACAACAGCTCATGAAATTTCCAAAAAGTATCATTACCTAATTCCTGATAAACACTTTCCGCAAATTTAGCGGATCTGGTTGAATCGACGTTAATGAACGAATAATTCATGAAATAAAATTGCGCTTTTCCTGTATCAATCAATTCACTTTGTATAGAAGGAAAGAATTGTTCCTCGAATGTCTTACAGACTGGACATTTATAATCACCAAATTCCACTATTTGGACAGGAGCCGATTTTTCTCCCAAATAAGGCTGTGATTTATAATCGATTTCATTAACGGCTGTATCTTCGTCTTTCCCATTTGCTAAAAATATAAAGCCAATAATGATTACAGCGATTAAACCTATGACCCAAAACGTGAATGCAGAAGATTGTTTTTGATTACCCTTTTTTTTATTAGCCATCATATACCTCCATCACTTGTAGTTGTGTTGATATTCCTTATCCAGCCATAGGGGCCGATTTCAGTTCCCCCCTTCCTGCACCTTTCACCTGTAACTAGTTCATTTACACGTTATAATATAAGTTTCACCATGCTGGTTTGTCAATTACACATACCTTTTATTTTGGCCTTTGCTGAAACGGCGTTACTTGACAAGGAAACGGTTAATGGATAAATATTATTCTTGCAGGCCATTATAACTTGTAATCACTTGAATTACATGTTAAATAATTTATACTATATAAGAATAGAGATTTTAAAGGAGAGAAAAAAGAGATGTCCATCAGTACCCGCTTTTCCGTAGGGATCCATATATTATCTCTTTTAGAAATAAACAAAGAAGGCGTTAACACTTCTGATTTTATTGCAAAAAGTGTAAACACCAACCCAGCCTTAATCAGAAAAATCACCGGCATGCTGAAGAATGCAGGTTTAGTGAACGTTCGGCCGGGTATCGCCGGAGCGACATTGGCCAAGGAATTATCGGATATCACTTTGCTCGATGTTTATCAGGCTGTTAACGTTGTCTCCGATAAAGAATTATTTGGAATCCATGAAAATCCTAATCCAGCATGCACTGTTGGACGAAATATACAAGATACAATAGAGCCCATCTTTTCCGTTGCTGAACTTGCCTTGGAAAAGGCGTTGGGAGTGGTGACGATCGAGGATGTCGTTAGGGGCATTCTGGAAAAGGATAAAGCTAAATAGCAAAAAAACACATGAGTTGGACTCATGTGTTTTTTCCTGTTTTTTTATTTATACTTAGGAACTTCAATCGTCAATTTATAGGAATCTAGTAAACTATACAAATTATAAATCTGTTTCAATTGTTTTGCTGCCCAGCCAATATCAGTCGCATACTGGTGTGAAGCATATCCATATTTCTCTGCAGCTATAGGATTCCATCTCATTTTGTAAAGCGTGTCCTGTCTAGCAGAGATATATCCTTTGGCGATGAATTCGGCACCGCCTATTATGGCCGCTTCCGGAGTGAACCAGCCTGCATTATAGGCGTATTGAGCGCCGCTGCTTAGCGCCGTTCCGTCAAATGCTCCCACTCCATACATATTATAGACCGTTTTCCCATTCACCTTTACGCCAGTCGCTAACGATGAAGTGCCATTCCCGGTCTCCAGCAAAGCATGTGAAATCAGGTAGATCTCATTGACCCCATATTTTTCCCCTGCCGCTGTAAAGGTTGCTGCTTGGCCTTGTAGAATCCCTTTACCTGAAAGGATTCTATTATTCACTTCAGAAACGTTCATGTTGGTGACTTGGGAAAGCTTGACGAATTGGAATGTATTTACTGGATCATTCACAAAATTATTGGGTTTAAGATTATATTCTATATCTTCCGGACTGGCATTTACCCATGTCTTGTTATAGTCCACCTCATACCAATAGTATCCGTCAGAGCCCTTTACTTTCGATTTAATATTCAATGATTGATAATTGCTGACAGGACCGACTACCCAATAATTAGATCCAGCTCCGCCCCTGACACGCCATCCGGTTCCTTTAACTGTACCTTTTGTTGAATTGAATAAAGTTAATCCATCTTCACGTATGTAGGTTTTATACTTTTTATCCGTTTGACCATTTACGGCCATTTGAATTTCAACCATCTTTTCCATCGTAAGATTATACTCTTTATCGATCCTGATTATCGATCCATTTGAACTTCCTGGACCTTCAGGTGCTTTGGCCGTTAAATATTGCGTACTGACATATCCGGTTTTTCCATTGGCCGTGACTCTTGACCAGCCATTAGACTCTGAATACACCGTTACGGCCGTATTGTTTACAAGCTTGGCTATAATTGAAGCGGAAGCTGATGCAGCAGACCGCATATTCAGACTGGAGCCATCATTCACATTTACATATTTAACTAACGTGTTTTCTTCTTCGTCCGGATTCAACCCCGGTACTGAACCAGGCTTCGTTGCTGATAGATATTGCGTACTGACATAACCTTCTCCGCCATACGCTTTTACTTTTGACCAGCCATTTGATTCCGAGATGATTTCTACCTCTACACCCCTTGCCAATTTCACTATGACGGAAGCACTTTCTGACGGCTTATTCCGCATATTCAGTGAACCCGTGCTGACATTTACATATTTCGTTGTCGTTTTTTCAGGTATGGATGGTTTGAAGTCCGTTCCAGGCTTTGTTGTTGAAAGATAGTCAGTACTGACATATCCGTCCTTTCCATTGGCTTTGACTTTCGCCCAGCCATTGGATTCCGAGTACACCGTCACTTTCGTTCCTTTTGAAAGTATTGCGACTATGCTTGCGGTAGCTTTCCCACTTTTTCGCATATTCAGTGAACCCGTGCTCACATTCACATATTTCGTCGTCGTTTTTCCAGGTGTGGCTGCCGTTGATCCCGATCCTGGCTTCGTTGACGATAGATACTTGGTACTGACATATCCGTCCTTTCCACTGGCTTTGACTTTCGCCCAGCCATTGGATTCCGAATACACCGTCACTTTCGTTCCTTTTGAAAGTATTGCGACTATGCTTGCGGTAGCTTTCCCACTTTTTCGCATATTCAGTGAACCCGTGCTCACATTCACATATTTCGTCGTCGTTTTTGCAGGTGTGG
>NZ_JAUUTW010000023.1 GCF_030676415.1 Peribacillus frigoritolerans
GCTAATCTCAGGGAGCAAGCTCCCATCGATTCGCTCGACTTGCATGTATTAGGCACGCCGCCAGCGTTCGTCCTGAGCCAGGATCAAACTCTCCGAAGAAATGTTTGACTTGCTCATTTGCTTTTTTTGATAGTGTGTGCTCACTTAAAATTTAACGTTGGCGCTTTGTTTTGTTCAGTTTTCAAAGAGCAATATTTTCCATCGCTTCTTTAGCGACTTCATTAGTTTAACACCTTTCAAACATAAAGTCAACAACAAGTTGTCTTTACTTGTTTGTCTTTTTTGTCTCAAGCGGTGTATTTAATATATTAGCACTTGCATATAGATAAGTCAATTTAATCTTTTAAAATTCCCTTCATTTTTTTCACGAACCACCTTCTTCTATATATACACTACTTTCTTTCTATAGAAGCCGGACCCTGCTAATGAATTATCAAATACAAAAGGGCAGCTGATTATAGCCACCCTCCTGTTATTAATGATTATTTATCGATGGAAATTACGTCCGCTTCTTCCCTATCCACATTTCCGGCCTTTTCAATCTTCACACTTTCGCCTTCGGAAAGGTTAGTAAAGACGATTGGCGTAATGATAGAGCTGGCATTTTTTCTGACATACTCTATATCAACTTTAAGCAATGGCTGTCCGCTTGTCACTTTATCTCCTTGAGCGACAAGTGCTTCGAAACCTTTGCCTTCTAACTTAACTGTATCGATCCCGACATGTATCAAGATTTCACGTCCAGCTTCGGAAACGATACCTATTGCATGTTTAGTCGGGAATAGGTTAACGATCGTTCCGTCTACAGGAGAAACAACCAACCCTTCCTCGGGTACAATTGCAAATCCATCACCCATCATTTTTTCAGCAAAAACTGCATCAGGCACTTCCGTGATCGGTTTTAATTCCCCTTTGATAGGAGAAACAAAGCGCTCGGAAACTTCATCCGTCCGCAAAGGTTCCGGGACGACATCCTCGATTTGTTTTTCCACGCCCTCTTCAGGAGAGGCTTCTACTTTACGAGGCCTTTTTCCATCGATGATATCTTTCATTTGCCCCTTGATCGTTTCTGAACGCGGTCCGAAGATTGCCTGGATGTTATTGCCCACTTCCAGAACCCCAGCGGCACCAAGTTTCTTCAGCCTATTTTTATCAACGTTACCGATGTCATTGACTGATACACGAAGACGGGTAATACAAGCATCCAAGTGAGAAATATTTTCTTTTCCGCCCATAGCATCCAAGATATCCCCCGGGAGACTTCCAGCTGTACTTGCAGATCCTTCCGCTTCCTCGTCCTCCTCCACTTCACGACCAGGAGTTTTTAGGTTAAACGTCCTTATCGCAAATCGGAATCCAAAGTAATAGATAAGCGCAAAGACCAAACCAACCGGAATAACAATCCAAGCATTGGTTTGAGGATTAATTAAACCAAACAGTACGTAATCAATCAACCCACCCGAGAACGTCATCCCGATTTTCACGTCCAGTAAATGCATAGTCATGAATGATAGACCCGCAAACAGACAGTGAATCCCGAAAAGTACCGGTGCAACAAATAAGAATGCAAATTCAAGTGGCTCAGTAATCCCAGTCAAGAAAGATGTAAGTGCCGCAGAAGCCATCAAGCCCCCGACTATTTTCTTTCTTTCAGGTCTTGCTTCATGATAAATGGCCAAAGCCGCAGCTGGTAACCCGAACATCATGAATGGATATTTACCAGTCATGAAAGTACCTGCCGTTAAATTCTGTACACCATCTTTAATTTGTGCCATGAAGATGGCTTGGTCTCCTCTGACTGGCGTTCCCCCGCCTTGAGGGATATAGCTGCCAAATTCGAACCAGAACGGCGAATAGAAGATATGATGCAATCCAAAAGGAATCAGCGCACGTTCTACGACCCCGAATACGAAAGCTCCCAGAGTCAGGTTGGCACCCAACATATTTTCGGAAAATGAATTTAACCCCGATTGAATCGTCGGCCAAATCAAAATCATCAGCAACCCAAGAATAACTGCGCTTGCAGCTGTTACAATAGGTACAAAACGTTTACCTGCAAAGAATCCTAAATAAGAAGGCAGTTCAATTTCATAAAATTTATTATACATAACAGCAGCCATGACACCGACAATAATACCGCCGAACACGCCCGTTCCCAACGTCGGGATTCCCAGAACATTGCTATACACCGCACCATTGTTCTCAATGTCGGCAGCGTCAATCCCAAGAACAGTTCCCATCGTTACATTCATAATCAAGAACCCGATAATCGCGGCCAGGCCGGCAACACCATCTCCACCAGCTAACCCAATCGCGACCCCCACAGCAAACAACAAGGGAAGATTCCCAAAAATAATATTTCCGGCATTCTCCATTACCGATGCGACCATTTCCACTCCGCCACTCGCAAGAAACGGGGCGATATCCAACAAAGTTTCGTTTTGCAATGCATTACCAAACGCAAGCAAAATTCCAGCCGCTGGCAAAATGGCTACAGGAAGCATCAAAGCTTTTCCGATTTTTTGCAAAACACCAAACAACTTCTTAAACATAGGTTTTCCTCCTCTTTACTGTTTTTCCATGCTAATAAAACGGTTACATTTAACGATGGTATTCATCTTCCCACGCATCAGAATTCAAATACAAAAAAGGCATAAGCAAAGATAGGATTGAAATGAAAATTCAGGTATATAATACCCTCTTTCATAACAATCATTCTCCTCACTTATGCCTGATCGAATCAGTAACACGTAAGTTAATGTATGTTTATTTTATTTTCTTTTGTAATCGTTGGATATGCATCGTTAGATAGACAGCTTCCGCATCACAAACCGGTTTGCCTAATTTCTGCTGCATAATTTTTATTAGCTTCCAAGAGATATTGTAACACAAAGGATATTCTTCTTTCAATAGCAATGCTATCTTTTCGGGTTCCTCTACTTTTTCCTCAGCCAACACCCTGTCTATCATGAATCTTAAATGACGGACCAAACGTGTATAATCTATGCTATCCTTATTAATTTGCACGCTGAGCTGTTCTTCAACGACTTGGATAAGATGATAGATTAACTGCGAATGATGATTGACTTCCGATAAGTCTTTATTTGATATTGCACTATGAATATGAAGCGTAATAAAGCCGATTTCCCCTTGGGGTAGGCCTATGCCTGTCTTATCTTGAATTAAGTCGATTACATCAACAGCAATATCATGTTCAAAAGGATAAAGGGTTATCGTTTCTTTCAAGAATGGGTTTTTGATAGTCATTCCCTGTGAAACACGCTGAAGGGCGAACAATAAATGATCTGTTAAACCGACATGTATATGTTCATTTAGCTTTCCAGTTACTCGGTCATTAATGAGATGAATGGATTCTATAATGGCAGCTTGAAGATTTTGATCGATTTGCGGCAAAAGTTTTTTGTAACTTTCCTGTTCCTTAACATTTTTCAGGACAAACGTTTTCTCCGCAAGTTCCGGACTCAACTCTTCACCTTTCTTTCGGTTGAAGCCTAAGCCCTTTCCAATTGAAACGACTTCTCCATACGACGGATGCGTGGCAATCACCACATTATTGTTCAAAACCTTTTCAACGATAAAACCATTCATTTTTCTCCCTCTTTTTTTCTCAAAGTCATCCCTATGCCCCATACAGGATAAAATACTTAGTACTAGTCCTTTTACTATACACGATATGAGCTTTCTCTTACAACATGAAAGAAGAGCCCCGAAATCAGGACTCTCCTTACTTTACTTAAATTATTACTTCAAGAAAATGAAATAGAGTAGGAAGACGACTCCAAGACCCCACATGATTGGATGAACCTCTTTAGCTCTTCCTTTCATCGACATAGTGATCGGATAGAAGATGAATCCGCAAGCGATACCTGTCGCAATCGAATATGTCATAGGCATCATGATAACCGTAAAGAAGGCCGGAACCGCAATTTCGAACTTCTGCCAGTCAATATTCTTAAGTGATGATGCCATTAATACTCCGACTATAACCAATGCCGGCGCAGTCACCGCAGATGTCACAACTGAAAGAAGCGGGAAGAAGAAAAGGGATAGGACAAACAGTAATCCTGTCACTACAGCCGCAAAACCGCTTCTAGCACCAGCAGCTACACCTGATGTAGACTCTACATAAGATGTTGTGGTGGATGTACCAAGAATTGCACCTGAAACGATGGATAATGAATCAGCAAGTAACCCTTTTCCCACTCTAGGAAGAACATTATCCTTCATCAATCCAGCTTGTTGTGCGACAGCCACCAACGTACCCGCTGTATCAAAGAAAGCTACGAACAAGAAGGTCAATATCACGATTAACATTTGACCAGTGAAGAGATCACCGGGATTTCCAAAGGCATCGAAAGCTACCCCGAATGTAGGCGCTATGCTAGGAACTGCACCGATTATTTTCTCCGGCACAGGCACTTGTCCAAAGATCATCCCTGCAATGGCTGTAATGACCATCCCTATGAACACGCCGCTTTTGACGCCTCTCGTCATCAAAATGACGGTTACGACAATTCCAAACACAGCCAATAAAGTATTCCCTGATGTTAAGTCGCCCAGTCCGACAAGAACGCTGTCATCATTCGTGATGATTCCAGCATTCTGAAATCCTACAAAAGTAATGAATAAACCGATACCGGCTCCAACTGCGTATTTCAATTCAACTGGAATTGCATTAATGATTTTCTCACGTATTCCAGATAGGGAAAGCAAAACGAAGATAATACCTGAAATCAATACTCCTGATAAAGCCGTCTGCCAAGGAATTCCAAAACCAAGTACAACGGTAAAAGCGAAGAAAGCATTCAATCCCATACCCGGCGCAAGCGAGATTGGATACCTGGCTATGAGTCCCATCAATATCGAGCCGATCGCAGCTGCTAAGGCGGTCGCTGCAAAAACCGCTCCGTAGTCCATTCTCAATTCATCCGGATAGTCCTCGATGCTTTGTAAAGTCAGCATTACAGGGTTAACGACCAGGATATATGCCATTGAAAGGAACGTAGTCAGTCCGCCAAGTATTTCACGGCGATAATTAGTTCCCAGCTCGTTAAACCGAAAATAATTTTTCATTATGAGTCTCCCCTATCATAAAATCGTGCCAACAGAAAATGCCCCATTCGGTTCCGAACGGGGCTTGACTGCGGTCATGTACAGAAGTGGCGATTTATCCTCACCAATCCATCCACATCGTAGTCAAGCCGTTCACGGCAGCTTGGTAGAAACTTTTGGGCCATATCCCCAATATTATACGACAATTATGTTTTTTTATTATTATAGGTTTAGTGTACCAGTCACCAAAAAAATCGTCAATATACCAAACGAATATTTATTATGTAATTTTAGGCAACGTTCGCGTTTCGCTATATATTCCTTACTTATTATGACTATATCTTCGCCAACATACGTGAAATGTAAGCAATCTATACATCAAATACTTTATTAACAAAAAAAAATCAGTGAAGGTTAGTTCCTTCACTGATTGGATGATTCTAATCTTCTATTCCCACTCGATCGTTGCAGGCGGCTTAGACGTAATGTCATACACGACGCGGTTTACATGGTTTACCTCATTAACGATTCTCGTAGAGATGATTTCAAGTACATCCCATGGGATTCTTGCCCAATCGGACGTCATTCCGTCAATGGATGTAACCGCACGGATCCCGATTGTATAGTCATACGTTCGCGCATCGCCCATTACCCCTACGCTTCGAATGTTAGGAAGCACCGTAAAGTACTGCCAAATTTCGCGTTCCAAACCATTCTTACTAATTTCTTCACGTAAGATATGGTCAGATTCACGAACGATTTCAAGTTTTTCATCTGAAATTTCGCCTAATACACGAATACCTAAACCTGGACCCGGGAATGGTTGACGCCAAACGATTTCATCTGGAATGCCCATTTCACTTCCAAGTGCACGTACTTCATCCTTGAATAGAGTGTTCAAAGGCTCAATCAATTTAAATTGCATATCTTCCGGCAGACCGCCAACGTTGTGATGCGATTTAATTGTTTGTGCAGTGGCCGTACCACTTTCAATAATGTCTGTGTAAAGTGTACCCTGCGCAAGGAAATCAATTCCTTCGAGCTTCGTTGCTTCGTCATCGAATACGTAGATGAACTCGTTACCGATGATTTTCCGTTTTTGTTCCGGATCTGAAACGCCAGCAAGTTTCGATAAGAAACGTTCTTTTGCATCGACCTTGATTACGTTCATATTGAAGCCTTCACTGAATGTTTTCATTACACCTTCAGCTTCCCCTTTACGAAGTAATCCATGATCAACGAAAATACATGTCAGCTGATCGCCAATCGCTTTATGGATCAATACAGCAACAACGGATGAATCAACTCCGCCGCTCAAAGCGCATAACACTTTTTTATCTCCGACCGTTTGGCGGATTTTCTCCATCTCGATTTCAATGAAGTTCTCCATTGACCAGTCACCTTTGCATCCACAAACGCCGAATACGAAATTTTTCAAAATGTCATTACCGTATACGGAATGACGAACTTCAGGATGGAATTGCACGGCATACAATTTACGTGCCTCGTCACTCATAGCCGAAATTGGGCAAGACGGGTTCGTCCCATCAACTTCGAAACCTTCAGGCGTTTCCACCACTAAATCACCATGGCTCATCCAGACGATTTGTTCTTTCGGCAGGTCACTGAATAACTTAGACTCATTTTGGATGGCAAGTGTCGCTTTTCCGTATTCACGGTTTTTCGCTGGTTCCACTTTACCGCCAAAATGTTTAGTCATTAGCTGCATGCCATAACAAATTCCGAAAATCGGTAGGCCCATTTCGAATATGCGTTCATCACAACCAAATGCATTTGCATCATAAACACTGTTCGGACCCCCTGAGAAAATAATTCCCGTTGGGTTCATTTTCTCGATTTCTTCTACAGTAATTGTATGAGGATGAAGCTCACTGTACACACCAAATTCGCGGATACGACGAGTGATCAATTGATTATATTGGCTTCCGAAATCAAGTACTACGATCATTTCCTGGTTTTTTTGCAATTCTGTTTTCCCCGGCACAAACGTCACCTCTATCAATGTAATTCACTCATAAAATCGAGTGATAATTTCTTATAAAAAATATTATCATAAAAAAAGAAAAACTAAAAATCCACCCTCAAAAATACAGAAAAAGTACAGACGAAGGCAGATTTTCAGCTTTCCTGTTAAAATCCGCCTTCATAGTCAAATCATTTACGGTGATTCGGTAGAAACTTTCGATCCATATTATCGAGGATATATGAAGGATATATTAGTTTAAGTTAGTTTTTGTTATTGTATCAATATAATAAAAACCTGGTCAAGAGCTAGTTTTTCTCATTAAGCTTTCCCAACCCTTTTGAAAGTGTTTCCATTCGCCATCTTCCACGTCTCCACGATATATCATTAACTCGTATCCACCCGTCAATTCACTCATCTCATCCGTATCGTACACTGCATCCACATAGGCGGCGTACTCCCTTAAAGTTTGCCCCTCCGGACGAACTAAACCACCTCGTTTTAATTGTTTCAATAATATTAAATAGGCTGTCGAGAAATGTGCACCGGTTTTCTTTCTATAACGAAGAATCTGCAGATGAGGAATCCACTTCCTTCTGAAGAAATAACCAATAAAAGCGAGAATCAATACACCTGACAGTGTGATGGCAGTCCATTTTAAGAACCCACCCATGTTCCCAATACCCGTATTCACGGATGATTGAGTTTCCCTATCGGGTGTATCCTGGCGTTCCCTGGTCTCTATCTTTGTTTGCTCTTCATTAGTTGGAGTTTCTTCAGGCTTCTTGATCGCTTCCTGTTTCAATTCCGAATCGTAAAATTCAACTTCCCCATTGAAACCCTTTGTCGGCTCGAAGGGAACCCAGCCTATCCCTGAAAAATAAACCTCGACCCAGGAATGTGCATTATTATTGGTCACCTTATAAACTGATTCGCCATCAAGGATTGATTTTTCCCCTTCCGTATAGCCCTTTACCCACCTTGCAGGTATATTGGCGGCTCTTAGCAAAACAACCATTGCACTTGAAAAATTATCGCAATACCCTATCTGTGTCTCGAATAAAAATTGATCGACATAATCTTGATTGCTCTCTGGATACGGAATATCGTCCTTAGAATAAATGAATTCAGGTCCGTCAAAATAATCCTCAATGGCTTTTGCTTTATCGTACCAATTCGCTTCATTCCTTGTAAGCCCGGATGCCAATTCATATATCCGGTTTGGCATTCCCTCTGGAAGCTGCGTGTTCTTTTCCATTAATAAATCCATTGATTCATCAGGTTCCATTACCTTCCTTAATTCAGCTATATCAAAACTCGGCATATCATAGACCAGCCCATACTCTTTCATGGACAGTCGTTCGCCATTATCCTTTTCAGAAATAACTTTGTCCATACCCTCATAATATTTGAAATCCATCCCGTTTTTGGCCTCAATCCTTTTTAAATACGCGGACTGCGGATGAAGGATATGGGAATATGATTCCGTCATGGATACTTTTGCCGTCATTTCTTCTGTCCTCACCTCTTCAGGAACGTCGTAAATATCTAAAGATGCCATATCCTGCCCGTTGGAAAAAGTGTGAAAGTCGGTTTCAAGTATGGAAACCCACCCTTTACCGGTATAAATATCCTTGTTCTCGACTTTCCAGTAATGTCCTGCAGGAGCATCATTATAAAAAACGATGGAACTATCCGGCTCTATCGAACCGCCAAGATCCGAATCGTCTTCATCATATCCGACACTTTTACGCTTCGAACCATCGTCTTCTTTCACAGCTTTATCAGAATAAGAAGTAATATAAGGCACCGGGTCCGGCCACTGCGGAGAGAGCTTTGGGGCAACGAAACCAACCAGGACACTTACCAATATCATGCCGGTCAGCATCAAGATCCACTTATTGATGGAAGCCATCGGAAACTTGATCCTCTCCTGTATAGTTAGCCGCAGCAGGGACAGCAGGCCGAGCATCAAGAACCCGATGATGATGATCCTAATCATTGCCTTATCCCCAACATAAGGAGTGAATGTGTCAAGTACAGATATAAAAATCACCGTTAACATAAAAAAGAAAAAGATGCTTTGCCTTACCATCACCCAGTAATGGATCAAATACGTTACAAGCCACAGAAGGACAAAAAATAGAAACGTTCGAAATGGATTTGTGATCAGCTCCCAATTACCATCATATATAAAACTAAGATTGGCCGTAAAATCCGCTAGGAATCCTTCTTTCAGCCATGATAATTGAAATAAAGCGCCTTTTGAATGGAGGAACTGTAATGAAATCATTATATAAGCACTAATGAGAATAAATCGGATTGACCAATGTATGCGGAAATAATGCAGCAGTAGGGAATAGATTAAAAATAAGATAAAAATGATGATGTTACCTGTATCGGTGAGTTTATCGACAGGCCTCAACCATTCAGTGATCAACAACAGACCGAATACATACATTAGGACGTGCATGGACCTTTCCAACTTTTCAGTGGTGACATTCATTTCGCCATCACCCCTGACCTGTCAGACTTTAGTTGGCCATGTTCAAAAAAACTAACCTTTATCCCCCTCGAAACAGCTGTAGAACTTGACAGCCTTTCCTCATCAGTAAGATCTGCCTGTTTCTTCACACATAACATTAATCCCTGATTAGGCCGGAAAGCACTCAATATGTCCACCTTTTCTAAGGTTAAGTCTGAAACGATGAATATCACAGCAGCGTTTGCCGGAAGAATTCCCTTCCGGACATTTTCGTTCCATGCGTTTACAACACCCGGCTCTTCTTTAGCAAGCCGGTAAAAAATCTTTCGTTTCTGTTTGTTGCCTGCTGCTGCCGGTATGATTAACCTCGCTCCCATACTCACATACCCAATTTCCATGCCTTTCTTTAACATGGCGTGTGTAATGGAAGCCGCCATTTCAATGGATTCTTCGAATAAATCCGACGGCTTTTCATCAAGCATGATGAATACATCCCGGTTTTTCTGCACTTCGAATTCCTTCGTCATGATTTCACTCGTTCTAGCCGTCGCCTTCCAGTTAATCCATGACAACTGATCGCCTGGCTGATATTCCCTTACCCCGGAGACTACTGATTGTTCCCGTTGTGTTTTCTTTGTTGAAACCACTGTCCCCTGATTGAACACTCGATCAAGATCACTGTAGGCAAGCTCATGATAACGAGGAAAAACAGTTATCTTCAAAGGTGAACTATATATCGCTTCCTTTTCGACTAGCCCAAAAAAGTCCCCAATCCAAAAGCGGATCGATTGAAACGAATGCTCTCCGCGCTGCAAGTTTTCCAAGGTATATGACAGGCTGAAGGTACGCTTGAATCCCGGAAAGATAATAATTTTCCTTTGGAATCCCCTATCTTCCATCTGCTGAGGCAATTCCTCCTCTACCACCATAAATAATAGGGGCAGCCAGTTTTTACGGGTAAACGTCCATGCAATTTCAACAGTTTCGCCGGCCTGGCATTCCCTTTTATTGACCTTTCTCTCAAGGGTAAAATCATGCAGCGGATAAAACAGCAGAATCGAAGCGTACACAGAAAACGGCAAAAATGAATAAAAAATGAACCAACTGACAAAACCGCCTTGAAACATTGCATAGCAAAAAGAAACGGTCATGAGTAATACAAGTCCGATCACACTCATATTCCCCTTTAAAATGTTGATGAATTTACGCATTAGGTCACAGCCCGCTTCACAGGCACTTGTGTTGTCGCGACAATTTCATGTATCACCATTCCAGCATCGAAGCCATCATAATTCGCTTCAGGTTTCAAAATAAGCCTGTGGGAAAATACGAATGGAACTAAATATTGAACATCGTCTGGCAGAACATAGTCCCTGCGCTGGATCAGCGCGTAAGCTTGGGCTGCCTTCATCAATGCTATCGATCCACGCGGGCTTACCCCTAAATAGACCGCTTCATGCGTACGTGTTTGATTCGCCAATTCAACAATATATCGTTTTATTGTGTCATCCACTATCACCGCTTTTACCTCAGCCTGTAATTCTATCAATTCATCCAAGGTGATGACGGATTCCAGCTCCTCAAGCGGTGCCGTATATTGTGCCCTATGAAGAACCTCTATCTCTTCTTCCACACCCGGATAGCCCATTTTCATTTTTAATAGGAATCTATCCAATTGAGCCTCCGGAAGCGGATATGTTCCCTCGTACTCGATCGGATTTTGTGTCGCCATTACGAAGAAGGGCTTCTCCAATCCTCTTGTGACACCATCAATAGTAACACTTGCCTCTTCCATGGCTTCAAGCAATGCAGACTGAGTTTTCGGCGAGGTCCGGTTAATTTCATCGGCTAAAATAATATGTCCCATTATCGGACCTGGCCTAAAAATGAATTCTTGTTCCTTAGGATTGAAGATCGAAACACCGGTAACATCAGAAGGAAGTAAATCAGGTGTAAATTGAATTCGCTTAAAGCTTGCACCTATTGATTTTGCCAGTGCTCTTACCATGACTGTCTTTCCCACACCCGGAACATCCTCCAATAAGACATGTCCACCGGAAAGGAGTGCCACGATGCTTAGTTCTGCTATATCCCGTTTTCCGATAATCACCTTTTCGATATTCGCCAGAACCATTTCCAGTTTTTGATTGACCTGCTTATAAATCATTCTCTACCTCCCGAGATTCACATTATCACTATTATTTCATACCTTTTCTATATCACGCATTTTACATTAAGCTCCAATTAAACCTTACATTGTAAGTTTACTAGATATTCGGCAAACCATAAACGAATTTGTCTAAAAATATTAATGCGGCTTAATCAAAAAGGTATGGTAAAACTGTTGCTAAGTGAATATGAACCTTGCAGAAAAAGGTGCTGCCTTGTCAGCTTAATAGGGAATTCGGTTTAAAACCGAAGCTGTTTCCGCAGCTGTAAGTGCTAATGAAATAAGATGCATACCACTATTTGAGGATGTAATCGCACGCCGATTACCGTCCATTTACCCAAATGGGAAGGTTCTTAGAGTAAAATGACGCACAAGCCAGAAGACCTGCCTTCTTTCATCGTATGATGCTCTTCGGAAGATAGGAGATTGTACGGCTCTTCCATGTTTTTTCTACTACAGATACATAGATGCCCGAAGCCGACCAAAACTCTTGGTCGGCTATTTGTTTTACTGGGAAAAGCAACGGAGGTCATTCACCCAATACGTAAAAGGAGGAATAAATAATGAAGAAAACCCTACGATTCAGTTGGATTTCCATGCTGATGCTTACCCTTTTCCTTACCGGATGCGGAGTGAACGAAGATCAAGCCGCAACGGATAATAAAGATAGTGAAAAGGCCGAAGAAATCAAGGATTATACGGTTACGGATGATACTGGAGAGAAAATAAAATTCAAGAAAACTCCAGAAAAAGTCATTTCACTTCAGCCAAGCAATACGGAAATTTTATTTGCCCTCGAACAGGGTGATAAAGTCGTCGGCGTGACAGACTTCGATAATTATCCAGAGGAAGCAAAGAATATCGAGCATGTTTCAGACTCTGTTACTATCAATGCAGAAAAAATCATTGCCTTGAAACCTGATGCCATCATAGCTTATACCATTGGTGATGAAGCGACACTGCAACCACTCGAAGATCCTGGCATCCCTGTGTTCATTATTGAATCTGCGGCAAATTTCGATGATGTATACGGTGATATCGGGCAAATTGCTAAAGTGATGGGTGTTGCCGAAAAAGGGGATGAATTATTGAAAGATATCAAATCCCAAATTGCAAGTGTCGAAGAAAAAGTGGAAACTTTAGACGAAAAGGAACAAACATACTTTGAAATTAGCCCTGCTCCGGAAATCTATACAACAGGAGCGGAAACATTCCAACATGAAATCCTGGATACTGCCGGCATTAAAAACATCTTTGATGACCAAAAAGGCTGGGTTAAGGTATCTGATGAAGAAATCGTCAAAAGGAACCCTAAATCCATCATCACCACTGCCACGTATGCAGATGATGCTGTTGGTGAAATAAAAGCGCGTAAAGGCTGGGAAGATATCAATGCGGTGAAGAACGATGACGTCCATTTGCTTGATGAAAATGTCATGTCACGTCCTGGACCAAGGATCGGGGAAGCTGTTGAACTCGCAGCAAAGACTGTTTATCCTGACTTGTTCAAATAACACGAAAGGAGGATGCGCCAATAATGGCGCATCCTCTTCCTTTTCCCGCTCCGGTCTTTAGGGCAATGAAGCCACACCCTTCCGATTTGTATTTTCTTAAGTAAACTTCCTTTCTGTCTTGTTTATGCTAAAATGAATGCAATCCACTCATAAGATATAAGAGGTACTGATCATGTATAAAAAATTCTTCATTTTGATCTTCGCAGCCGCCCTTCTTTTAGGGCTTATTAAAACCGTTATGGATATGTAGCAAAAACAGCCCGAGTCCTGACTTATGCCAGGAATCGGGCTGTTTTCATTTTCGTTTAACCTCTCCATTCAGCTTCCCCATTTTCGGAATGAGGATAAAAAACAGACAAACGACCAAAAGTGCCAAAACGACGCCGAGCAATATCGTCAGGTCAAAATTAAGGGAAGGCTCTGTTTCTTCTTCGCTTCTCGTTCGAATGCCGACCTCAGAGAATAATCCAAGCTGTTCTGATTTTAAAGCGATGGTATTATTTTGATTCCCCGTCATCGGAGACAGAAACAGTGAGTCCTTCACCGAGTCAATGACATCATATTTCCCTCTTTCAAATGTGAGATCCTTTTGTTCTTCAGGCAGGTTCCGCTTCTGTTCCAACAATCCTTCCTCATGGAAATACTCCGTTTGAATATCAATATCCTTTTCTTGATATTCATTGGGCTCCACCATGGGTTTCTCTTCCGCCCCGCCATGAGGTGCATGGCTAAAAAACAGGATGAGCAAGACAGCCATTACGTATTTATTCCACTTCATGGGCCATTGCTCTTCTTTCTGTAAGACGCTTCACTATATATGGAATGATCGTTGCGATAAGCGTCAGCACAATCAAGGTGATACTAGCCGGAATGAATGCCGACTGATTACCGAATTGAATGGACATGTATACGTCTGCAACCGGGTGGTCTGCATTGAAATTAGGCATGATTAAATCCATTAATGGAATGGTAAAGAAACTGATCAAACCAATCACCAGGATAGCACCGACAAACGGCCCAATCGAGAAGGCAAGTCGGGTAAACGCTGAACAGAAGAATAAAAGCAGGACGGTGAAAACGGTCCATTTAATCTCCTGCATATCTCCCAGGGGATAGATCTTCAAACCATACATGCTGATGATTAAACCTACGATCAGATTCAATAAGGTAAACAAGGCCGCATGGACCATCATTGGTATGGTTTCATAATGATGCAGGAAGAAACCGATCAATAACCCAGAAATGAGTATGATCACCAACATGACGATTGGCGGGATATTAACTTTTTCCTGATGAAGGACTTCCCCGCTGATTTGTACGGGATTCGCTAGATATTCGTACACATACCCGTTCTGCTGATCATCGACTAGAGTGTTGTTCAAGACACTATATACGTCCGTCTTGATTTTTTCGGTTGAGTCTACATTTTGGGACCAATTATCATTAAGCTGATCGGCCCTTTCCTGTACTGACCCCACTTTCGCTTGCAGGTCTGCTGTATCCTTCGTGACCGTGTCCTGTCGTTCCGCTACAGAATTGACAAGTTCGGAAATGAAGCCGACAGTTGTTGCCGTATTGTCTTGAAGTGATACAAACATTTCTCCATCAAGGTTAACTGGCGGCTCGGCCTCCATTTCAGGAACTTCCATATGATCTGACAAATTGGCAGACACTTCTTGAGCCTTCCCCGTAATTGCCGCTAATTCAGCTAAAGTAGCTTTCTGCCCCGTTTCAACGTTAGCATCATATTCTTTCATATAACCCATAATGGAATCTGAGAACATCCCGAAGTTCTCGTTGACACCTGCTAAACTGGCTTTAACGAGTTTAGCTTCTTCATCTACCTTTCCAGAAACCCCATTTTTCAAGTTTTCCAATTCTTTTATATTGGCTGCAAATACCTTTTCTACATTTGCTTCCGTGACTCTTTCAGCCAATTCACCATAAGATGAGAGTGAACCGTAATAGGCAAGGAGGGTAGTTGAATCCCGATTGGTGATAGGATTCTCAAAGGCCTTCACCAGCACCGCTCGCCTTTCTCCCCCCACTTTTTCAAGAAGTGACTGTTCGAGAGTCTTGATTTCTGCGATGGCCTCATCGATTGTCATACTCTGGATGTCCTGTAATTTTTGAATATCTTCCTGTGACTTTTTCCATTGGTCACCTAAATCCTTATAATTCGTACCGAGTTCATTATAATCAGCTTGTAATTGCGTAAACTGCGCCAGCAGATCATTATATGAATCCACCAGTGTATTAAACTCCGTTATCACTTGATTATAATTTCCCGTTCTGCCGCTTACCGTTCCGCTGAGATTATTGATTTCCGTTTGGAGTTCTGCTGTAAGAATGTTGATTTGTTCAGCAGCTCCTTCACTTCCTTCTGCCGGCACCAAACTTTCAAGTGCCGTGTTGATCCCATTGATTTGATCCAGCAGTACCTGTAGCGACAGTTCATCAATCGGGTCCTTCTTTTCAGGTGCAGCAACCGATTCACCTTTTCCCGTTTCCGTTTCAATATCTTCTATAGGCGTCGTTCCCTCACCAATAACCTCCCCATCACCAGAGCTGCTTGCAAGATTTCCTCTTTGCACAAGCAAGGTAGACTGAAGGTTATCAAGACCCGCCTCTTCCGATTGTTTCAATTGTTCAATCGAGCTCTGTTGATCTTGGGTGATTTTCGTAATTTGTTCTACTTGGTTGTCTTTCATGCTTGTTGAAAATTGTTCCAATTCATTACTACTGGAATCAAGTTTCTGCTGCATGATTCCAACATTCTCACTAATGCCTTGATCATTAAGGCTGTATTTCGTATTCATCCCTTGCTGAATCTCTGGTAAAGATTGGTTTGCCTCATTCAGCACCTTGTCATATGATTGAACACTCTCCTCGACCAGCTGCTGATTTTGGACTGAAGCCTTCTCAAAAAGGTTACTTTGAGCTTTTTGATATTCCTCAAAAGAAACTACATCTTGTACAAAGGAAGCCATTTGAGTCTTAGTGTTCCCTATTTCATCCATTGTTTCAGTACTCGTTTTGCCTGCATCCTTCGTCTGGGCAAAGACTCCTTCAAGCATGTCCTTATGCTGCTTGATTTCGCCGGCAAGGCTTTCCGAGCTTGGAGTATAAAACTCATACATCGTGTTTTGAAAAGCGATTTCTTTAGCGAGGACATTATCAAACTTCTTACGGATGTCCTCGACTGATTGGGAAACATAGCTCCAATACTGTGTGGAAATATGCTTATTCATTTTGCTCTTTGTCTTCTCTAATTCCTTTTGTACCTTTTCCATGTTCTCTGCATTCAAACTAGGTTGTACCTTGTACTTTATTCCCGCCTTGACAGGCTGTTCATCATCGAACGTATAAATATTTTCTGAAAAATCGGATGGGAAATATATAACTGCATCATACTTTTCATTTGCAAGTCCACTTTCCGCCGTACTTCTATTAACCACAAACCACTCATATTCAGAATCCTTGTCCAATGTAGTAACAAGCTCTGAGCCCACGAAAATGGGATTATTGTTAAATTCAGTGCCATTATCTTCATTTACAATGGCGATTTCACGAGAAGCCGTTTCTGTCTTTTTCATTGGATTTTGGCCAATATATGAAAAAAACAAGATTGGCAGCGCTAAGATCACCAGTATTTTACCGATTAATAGCATCGGTTTTATTTTTTCAGACACTTTCTTGCACTCTCCTTCTTTCTTCACTAAGTGGAATTTGGATTTTACTCTCCTGGCCATTCAGCACAAAGTATCCGTAACCCGGCAGTATTTCTTCTTCTTTTCTGGAATAGGAGAGGGTATACAAGCTTTGGTCCGATTTTTTAAGAAGCAAAACAGCCTGTCTGACTTGTTTCAGTTCGGTTGTCAACGAATCATACCCCTTTGTGAAGTCGTTGGCATTTCCAGCGACCATAAGACTAAACCCGAGATGGCTGTACTGTTTCATCAAACCGCTGATCCTATCCTGAATCCTGCCGTCTATCGTTTGTTGGATCCTTGAAATGCTATCTATGATAAACATGATCGGCGGGAATTCCAGTTGCTTCATCGGTTTCATTTCCAATGCCGCTAGATAACTTCGTTCACGTTCTTCCAATATTCCAGTGATATGATCGAGCCATTCGGTTATCTGGTCTTTTGTTTCCACATAGCGCACCTTCTCCTCAAATGCATAAGAAGATAGGCCACGATCAACTCCGTCAAATAAACCAATTTCCCCAATTGTCTGTGTAAGCAACGATTCCAAGAGCACTTTAAGGACATTCGTTTTCCCTTTACGTGACTGTCCTACGACAAGCAGGAATGGATTGGAACTCAACTCCACGAAAACAGGTGTAACGCTTTCCTCTGAAAGCCCGATCGGAATGGAGTCTTTCTTAATGGCTTGTGAGCAGTAACTCTTGAAGCTGCTTGAATCAAGACGTGCCGGTAACATCGGAATCGCCGGCGGTTTGGCCATTTCCTTATATTTAACCTTATGTTCTGCCACAGCTTGTTTCATTTCTTCCAAAACGGCTATATCATCCGCTCCATCGGCTGGTAAATAAACCTGCGTGAGATAGGTTTGGTCCTTTTTCACCAACGCCCTACCAGGAACAGGTTCATTTTCATAAGGGGTTCTCCCCAAAACTGAATATTGTTCCGAACTGTCCATTAAGTAATGGACGACCTTCGTCTTAAGACTATTCATTAACGGCTGGCGAATCGCATTGATTCTCGTTGCCGTTAAAATCATGAATATTCCAAGTGATTGTCCATCACGTGCAAACTGAACGAATTGCGCTTCCTGGTCCTGCATCTCATCCTTCACCAAGTCAAAATTGTCGACCACGATATAAATGATCGGCAATTTATCTTCCACTAATGCATTATAAAGCTTTATGTTACTAAGCTCTTTTTCTGAAAAAAGCTGCTTACGCCTTTCCATTTCCGCCTTCATGAATAACATGAATTTTTCAATTTTCCTTAACTCATCGAACCTAAAGTATTCCCCAGTATGAGGCAGCTGGCGCATCGGCAGTAAAGCGCTATTCCCGAAATCGAATATATAATAATGCAGTTCTTCAGGACTGAATTGATCTGCAAAACTAAAGAGAAGTGTCAAAACGGTGGTTGACTTGCCGTATCCGGAAGAACCAAAAACCCCAACATTCCCATCTTCAATCCAGTTATAGACATAATTTGTCTGGCTCTGCAATTCGGGCTCATCCTTCATTCCCAGGTGGAATTGATTCCTCGTCAGGCTTCTTTCAGTGTTTCTCGATAAACGATCTGAAAGAGGCGGCAGCCATGGGCTTGCCAACTTCTTAATCTCCATTTCTTCCTGTGTCGCCACAATTCGATCCGCCACAGCTTCAATTTCACTAACCTTTTCTTTCCTCTTATTAGTGATCTGTTCCGATACATTTGAGATTTGAACAAGACCGAGGTCTGTGACAAGTGCCACTTCATCCTCAGATCCAACCGTATCCTCTAAATATGGTGCACCGCTCCACGCAGACTGGAACAATTCATAAACCTCGTTATTTCCTACCTGCAAATATCCCCGTCCGGTGACAGTAATATTTGCCGCATCGCTATTTTTAAGAATTTCCTTACTATCATTGGCATCCTGCACTTTCAAGGAAATTTTAAAACGGGCATTACTCCAAATCTGGTTATCAATTACACCGCCCGGCTTTTGTGTAGCAAGAATTAAATGAACTCCCAAGCTCCGTCCAATTCGAGCCGTACTCACTAATTCGCGGATGAAATCTGGTTCTTCGTTTTTAAGTTCCGCAAACTCATCCGATATCAAAAATAAGTGCGGTAACGGTACATCCGCTTTGCCTTCTTTGTATAAGTCCGTGTAATCGTTGATATGATTGACTTCGTATCGATCAAACATGCGCTGGCGCTTCTTCAATTCGCTATTGATGGAGGCTAGTGCCCTGGCACTGAAGTTCTTGCTTCCCTCAATATTCGTAATGACCCCCAGCAGATGCGGAATCTGCCTGAATGGCTGTGCCATTCCCCCACCTTTATAATCAATGAGCAAAAAGGCCACTTCATGTGGATGATAATGAACGGCTAAAGATAGGATGTAGGTTTGCAGTAATTCACTTTTCCCCGATCCTGTCGTTCCAGCAACCAATCCATGGGGGCCATGCGCCTTTTCATGCAAATTCAATTCAACCCTATCCGTTTTCCCTTTCAATCCAATGGGAACTGCCAAGGATTTGGAAGACTGATTGGTCCGCCAGTTTTGGCTTATAGGCAGATCTTCCACTTCACGAGCTTTCAATAATTCCAGAAATGATACCGTTTCTGGAATGGAATTGTTCATGCCTTTTTGATGATCTAGTGAACGCAGCGTCCGTGCAAAACGCTCATTCCCTTCTTTTGAATGTGCATCAAGTGTAAAAGGAGTATGAACCGCCTTCGTTTGCTGAATGAGAATCTCACCCTCAAAATCATTTATGTACTTCACAAGCGTATGGACATTTTCCGTCAAACTCTCTTTTGCATCCGCTGCAAAAATCGTCGAGATACCTAAATCGTCTGTTTTACCTTCTAAATATTCCAATATGACATGCTCCGCAATTAAATTACGATCCGTGACAATAAAGACCAAGTGGGGAGTGAATCTCACTTTCCCTTTGTTCTCATCCAAATCTCTTTCTCTCAATAGCTGATAAATCGAGGTCAGCAGCTGGTCACGTGATTGCTCATTATATATAAAGCCTTTTGCATAGGCATGCGGCAATTGAAAATGGGGGAGCCATTTCATCCATTCCCATTCCTGGTAATCCTTTTCCGGAAAAATGGCCACAAATCGAACATCATGATAACTATGAAAAAAGGCCAGTTGCCCAATCAGTTGTTGCAGCTCCCGTTTAACAATCGATTCCTTTCCGACCAGGCCCATCGATCCGCTTGATAAATCGATGGATAACGGAAGATCATCCAAGTTTTTGTATACATCCACAAGTTCCTGCGACTGCTCAAGTAAATCATCTATATCCCGATTGGACATATCGCTGCTATTTACCGACACCTGATAACTTGAGGGTATGGTCGCCGTTCCGATCTTAAAGTGCAGAGCATCTTCACTTTCCAAAGTTCGCTCCCATATACGGTCGCTAATACTATCAGTTAGATGCTTCATCCTTTCAAAGGAAGGGTAATGATAGAACAGCACATTCTTTTGTTTTTCAGACAGCTCTTGCAGTTCTTCCCTCTTCTGCTCTAAATACCTGGTATATACACGTTGACGTTTTTCTTCTCTGAATTTTTGCTTCTTTTTGTCTTTAAAGTATTGTACCGTCGAGGTAACTAAAGTCGTTGTGAACATCACAATCGATATGATGATGAAAATGCCCCGAGGCTGAATGACCGTAATGACCCCCATGACGATTAGCATCATCAAAGGCGGCATAAGGATTAGCCATAACCCTCTATTATTATCTTCCGATTCTTGGCTCGGAAAAGATATCGTCACTTTCTCATCCGGCAATTCGTAAATCATCCTTGGTGTCCGGCGATATTGTGGATAGTTTTTTTTCATTTCAGAGATTGGCTTCTTCATTTTAGATAAAGAAGTTTCATAACTCTCGGCACTAAGAACCATCAATAAGTCGCCTTCAACCATCCTCAGCACCATATTCGGCCAGCTAATCAGATCACCATTTTGAATGGGAACAGCCTTCGTTACCCTTTCACCATTCAGGAATATCCTGCAATTTCCCTTTGGCATGAGAAGCCACTCCCCTTTATGAAGCACAAAGGAAAAGTCATTGCCGGAAACTGGTCCTTCTTTACGGATAGTCGCTCCCACCTTGGCCGATAAAGTGATTTCTTTCATGTTGCCTATATAATAGAGGCTTTCTTCCAAATCCCCTGCCGTATAAAAAATCTCGACCGTTTCTTCTCCTTCATGAAAGGTGAAGCTTTGGAATGGCTTTACATCGCCAAGCTTCTTGTCCTCTCTAAACACCTCATATCCATCAAGTTCCTCATGTTTTTCCAGCTTGATAGGACCTTGTTCAAAGGGAATGGAATAAACGGTGATCGTATCCTGTTTTGATGGCCCAATCGTAATTGGCCCGTTATTTTTATCCTTGATCGTAAAGGATTGGTAGGTCCCTTTAGAATAAATCCATAATGAACTCATTAAATCTCACCTCCGCAAAAGGCCCATTGCTCACTCTTTGCTTTTCTCTTTTTCTTCAGATGATTTTTTGGAGGAATCCTTATTTTCTTCATTTCCCCCAGAAGCAGGTTCGTTTTCCGCTTCTTCTTTTACAGCAGGTTTTGCTTCCGCTGCGCTTTTATCCTCTAAATTCGACTCTGTTGCAGCAGGGTTCTGATCTTGCTGTTCCTCCAATTGCTTATCCAATTCCTCTTTTTCCTTTTCATATTGGGATAGCTCAGTATCGACTTCTTTAATTTGCGTTTCCTTTTCTTCCCCTGAAAGTTTATCGTCCAACTTAATCTGTTCTTTCTGGTTTACCAGCCCATACATAATCAATTCGCGATCCTCCATGATTCTCGCCAAATCGATCGCGTCCTCGTTCATGCCCCTGCCTATATAAATCCAATATAGGAGATACTGACTATCCGTTTGCAAAGTGATTGCATTTTCTACATTCTTCTTCCTGACATCATCTAACGGCTCATAAGTGACATAGGACTTCGCCAGTTCATATTGAACGACATACGGCATATTTTTCGGATCGTAGTTTTCCAACCGGTCAATGACTTCACTATATTTTTGTTTTAAAAAGCTTTCACCGCTTTCTACATATGCATCCTGCCTAGGTTGGGAGAAGAATAGTGTGTAAATCGTATACACCAGCAGTGGCACTAGAACGATCACCGTACCCCAAAGTGTATAACGGCCCATTTTCCATTTCTTTTCAGGGATATGCACAAATGCTTTTTCTTCCTTCTCTAAAGCATCTATCCGGTTTTGAATGACCGTGGAAAGTTCATCCCAAGTCTCCGATGCCAATATAATTTGTGATTCGTTCGATAGTTTTAGTGTTTTATGGTAAAGCAGATACTCTTCGAATGTATACTGCCCATCTACAAGCGCAGAAATCGTGGCCTTCGTTTCTTTAAATAGCTCATCTTGATTATGCTCATAAGTAGGCAAACTGCCTTTTACGCCATAATGCAGGAAATATGGGGCCAAGCTTGAATCAAAAACGATATTTTCTGGACAGACGACTAGTTGCAGGCGACTCAATTCATGATTCCTGATTTTCTTCAAGATTTGATAAGACGATAACCATCGACTCAATGTATTTTTATCTTTAGCTTTGGAAAAAACAAAAAAAGAGGCTGGTGGATTTACTCTGATCTGCACCTCGTCCTCTGTCACTTCTATATATTTCTGAAGAGCATCATCCGCTTCATGAATAAGCTGTAATTCCAATGGGTCTTGCATCGATAGTTTTGCCCGTTGGAAAACGAATAAATGCCCCTTATCATCCTTCATCATTGCAGCTTCTGTTTTTTTCTCCAGATATGAGGATTTTTTCTCATCCATTTTATGTACTCCTTTACCCCTGCTAAAGGGCTTTAGACTTTTTTCCTATAAAGAGTCCACACTTAATCCACTAGAGGATCTCAAGGCGGTCCCCCGTCGTAATTCCGCTATCAAGCAGGGTTTCATAACCTGAACATACGAACTCTTTATTCTGGACCCGCACCCAATAGCCTTCTTTAGGTGCACTGGCAATATCCTTTACCTGCCATATAATTTCCACAACCTTCTTGATGGAGCGGTAATTCGATACTTGCAAATCAAATACTTCCCCTGTATACCTGTTTAAATCGATCGTTAGTTGAATATATATGGAAACCACCTCTTTTAAAGCAAAAAAGCACCACGATCTTCATAAAGAGTCGCGGCGCTTTTTCCTAGAAATTTCTTTATCTCATTGACCTAATGATTATCCGCGAATTTGACTAGCAATCTGATTATCTGTGTCTTCAAGGATTTGAGCTGATCTATTCAGTTGTTGAGAAACTTCATTCAACAAGCGGGCCATATCCATGAATGAAGGCTTTAATTCTTCGTACTGACCTACGAAAGCCTCACTGGAAGAACCTTCCCAAATACCAGTTAAATGATCTCTCATTCTATCTAAACGACCAATCATATCCGTTACTTGTTGGCTCTCATTATCATATTGTCTTGCTACATCTTTCAGTTCCGAAGGTGTTACGCGAATTTGTGACATAGAAAAAATCCTCCTTTTATCTTATATAGTACATTTTAATGGAACCATACATTTTCTGCCATATAAATAAGCGCAAAGTCGAAAAATGGTAAATTATGATTATATAAAAAAACCTAAATATGGCATTACGAAAGTCTATGTACCTGTTTTCCCAAATCTTTAAACCCATTTTTCATTTAATTTTTAATAATTTACTTTTTTATGGTAAAAAAAGTTCTTTATACCCAATATTTCTGTAGCATTATCCAATAATACGGTTTTCACCATAATAAAAGTGACTTTAGGCTTTCTTTTTAATCAAACGTTTGATTAAAGTCTGAAAATCAATTGTTTCCATACTGTTTGCCTTAATAATGGATCGAATCCCAAACCAGGACATCCGAATGAACGGAGGGCCATTTTTTCAATGATAATTTAACCTGACTCCGCTTTATTCAACCTATCTCCGATCATGTCGGCCTCCTACTTACTTAGCTACAGCAGGAATACGTCATATAGCGAGAATCGTTTCATTCAACAGAAACAGGCCATCTCTTCCCAAAGGTTTTGGGAAAAGTGATAGCGTAATACATGATTCAATTACGTTGCTTAGTCATATAACCCGTTCCAAAAAATGTTTCACAAACCGATCACTTTCCACATTCGTACAGACGCGGATTCTTGGTTCGCCATCCTTTTGACCGATTGTCCTGCCTGTTTCTTCACCTTCGGTCACCACCTTGACGTTCATCCATTCTGTACTCACAAAACTTGAATCAATCGCTACCCCGACAGCAAGCGGATCATGAAGTGCGCAACCGCCCAAACCTGGATGGGAGTTTTCATATGCTTTCATATAATAATCGGTCATTTCCGCTAAAAATTTGGCGCTTTCCTTACCAGTGGCACGCCAATCATCAAGCTTCGATTTCAGAAGATATGTTTGCAGTGTCACGTCAAGCCCCACTAGGGTGATTGGCAGCCCTGAAGCAAATACCTGATCAGCTGCTTCAGGATCTGATATTATGTTCGCTTCAGCATAAGGGGTTACGTTTCCTGGTACGTTTACGGCACCGCCCATAATAACGACCTCTTTTACTAAGGACATGATCGTTGGGGCTTTTTTAATCGCCATTGCGATGTTAGTCATTGGTCCAACTGCAATAATCGTAATTTCATGCGGTCGGCTTTTCACTTGATCGATAATGAAATCTACTGCATTTCCTTGTGATGCTTTGATGGTTGGTTCAAACTGAAGGGTATTTCCTAACCCGTCTTCCCCATGAACATGCTTGGGATATTTCTTCTTCCTTCCGCGCACCAAAGTTTGGTCAGCACCTTCAAAAACCGGAATGCGCCTATTTAATTTCTCCAAAACGGCAAGTGTATTGCGGGTCGATTCAACAACGGGCACGTTACCAAAGCAAGTGGTGAATCCGAGCACCTCCAATTCCGGGGAATTTAAAGCATATGCCATCGCCATGGCATCATCAATCCCAGTATCAACATCAAATATGATTGGTTTCAAAATTTCCACACCTTCCAAAATCACTTTTTGAGAGCCTTTTTCAATAGGGAAATAACAAATTGATTGCCTCTCTTTTCTCTTTCTTATGTATCATGAAACACTGTTTTTCAACTGAATTTTAACATTCAACGATAGGCAGTTCCACAGAAAGTTAGGAATACTCACAATTCGCAAACAAATGACAATGCCCACTGGTTCTTGTATCTACCAGTAAAAATAGTTGACCGCTCATAAATATCAATGATATAAAAAGTGAAAAGAAGAAGTTGTATCTTAGTAGTGCCCTAATTCCTTTTTCTTCTTGTTCAATGCTATTACGTCTATTCCAAAGGTAGTTATGAATGCATGCGTTACGAATTTATGATATCCAAGGTGGAAAAAGGATGAAAATGTTTAAGTTGATTGTAGATGATCCTTCTGCGTATAAAAAGGGAACAAAATTCTTTTTAATATCACATTCAGAATTCATAGGTGTGAAAAGTTATGTATTACTAGCTGAAGATTTGAAAGGAAAGATCGAAGTAACGGAAGAGGAATTGAGGAGTAAGTTCGTTTCTATACATTGAACTTCAGTTTTAAAACCCCAGCCGCCTATTAAAACTAAAAAAAGAGGGAATTTCATTTTGACTGAATAAACTAATATGAGTCTTCTCTTAAGTGATTGGCTCTTACGCACCTGTTAAGGCAGGAAGCTATGAATACTTATTTTTAATAGTTGAATATGGAAAATCTTCAAACGGACAAAATGGTCAAAAGAATCGCCATAAGATAAACCCATATCATCGCTTCTCATATTTTTCATCCTTAGGTTCAAAAGAATAAATCTATTGCTGTAGGGTCTTTCGGTCCACTGTTATGGGATGAACTTGTAAATGATTACAACCAGATGTTGATGAAGGTTAATGGCCATTAATTTGGAATTGAACAGCAAGTTAAACGCAAAGCAACAGGGAACGATGTCATTCTAGTGCATTTATCAATTATTGGATGAGACCTTTAGAATTTGATAAAAAGAAAAGGAAAAAACAACTGTTTTTTGGATAAATGCCAAACAAAGAAAAAACGTATATCGATTATAGATTTTTAACAGCTAAATTTAATTTTTATAAATTAGATTTAAATTTCAACAAGAGATTTAACTAATTTACAAAAAAAGGATATCTCGCATATCCCTTAAAAAGCTCCATTTGGTTAAGCTGAAAGCTGCTTAGCCAAATGGAGCTTTTCTTTAGGAAGACGATGGGATTGAACCAGCGACTGAAAACTGAATATGAAAACTATGGTTCTAATGAGCCGGATATTTTCATCCAGCTCATTTTTGACGAATGCAACATAACAAACCTTATTTAATAGTCTATTTACGGGGATGGATAATTTTCATCATATTCTATCCCACAGTAGCAGAAAAGCATTGTTCAAGTCTATACCAAATCAGATGAAGTTCATTCATCAACTATTTGGTATGGCTGCATGGGGCTGATTCTAAATACCACTTTCAAATAAATGCATCTTAGAACCAGAACCGGATATTACCTTGGCTTCTATTTTATTGTTTTTTTGATTCACAATATTGCCACATTATAATCAAATTTCAATAAAAGAGAGAAGTATTGGCGTATAGTGATGAGGCGCCGCCAGAGTGTACAAATAGGATATTATCTTCCGGCTTAAAAGTGCCTTTTTGTATTAAATCAATGAGTCCCGCTGCCGCTTTACCCGTATATACCGGATCCAATAAAATCCCTTCTGTTCTTGCCATGAGTTTGACAGCTTCCACCATTTCAGGCGTAGGTATAGCATAACCAGGTCCGACATACTCATCAAAACACATAACAGCCACACGAGGGATTGAATTTGGAATGCCGATGTGTGCTGAGGTTTCTTTAACAAGCTGAAAAACTTTCTCTTCTTGTTCAGCTTTTCCTCTGCTTACGTTTATTCCAATTACCGATATTCCACTTTGATTTCCATGAAATCCAGACACCAAACCAGCATGCATTCCCCCACTACCGCTTACACAAACAACGGCATTCACATTGACTCCTTGATCAAAGGACTGTGTCAAAATCTCCTGAGCGCAAGCAACATATCCCGTTGCACCAATGATATTCGATCCCCCAACCGGAATAATGTAAGGGTTATTTCCCTCTTCCGTTACCTCTTTAGCTATTTTCTGCATTTCTTTCATCAAGTCCGTTCCATTAGGTACAACCTTGATTTTTTCAGTGCCCAGTAAATGATACAGAAAATAGTTACCATTAAAATCCGGCTCAGAATTTGTTAAAAGCCCCTCTTCCAATACAAGAATACACTTCATCTTCTCTTTAACTGCAGCGGCGAGAGTTAAACGGCAATGATTTGATTGAATGCCTCCACATGTAATTAACGTATCCGCGCCTTTTTCCAATGCATCGGCAACAAGGAACTCTAGTTTTCTTGTTTTATTTCCACCAGCCGTCAGCCCAAGTAAATCATCTCGTTTAATATAAATAGAAGGACCCCCAAGCACTTCAGTAAAATGATGTAATTTCTCAAAGGGTGTATTTGTTGGTGTATATCGACGTCTGGGGAATTGTGCTAAATTCATATTAAAACTCCTCCTGTATTCTCTGTATAAGACTAACCTATGTAAATTAAAGAAAAGAGAATATCAATCTGACGTTCTCTTTTCAATAACTTTTATTGAATCATAGCAACCGCTTCGATTTCAATCATAGCATCTTTAGGTAAACGAGCAACTTCAATCGCACTTCTAGCTGGATAGTTATCTGTAAAAAATTCTCCATATACATGATTCATCGCGGCAAAGTGATTCATATCACTTAAAAAAACCGTTGTTTTTATTACCTGCTGTAAGCTTGCTCCCGCCGCTTCTATAACCTTCTTAAGATTCTCCAATGACACTCTTGTTTGCTCCTCAATATTATCAGGCATTTCTCCAGTTTCAGGATGAATTGGCAGCTGCCCTGAAGTATACACTACATTTCCTACTTTAATACCTTGTGAATAAGGACCGATAGCCTTAGGGGCTTCTTTGGTTATGATTGTTTCTTTTGTCATATAAACCACCTCTTTTTTTTGTGTGTAATCCTATTAATACGAAATAGAATTTAATTTCCCTTTGAATAAAACGCTTACATTCATTACAAGCCTTCCCTCTTATTCTTTGCGCTCAAAATCACACTCCATCAGAGGAACTATTTTTGTTTTCTTAATGATTTTATAACCAAGCCAGAGAAGCAAGAAAATAGGAAGACCTATATACGTCGCGATAATTTCTGCCCAGCTAATTTGATCTCCGTAAAAAAGAGTCTGCCCAAAAATGAAAACCACAAAAAATAACAGCGTGATAACCGGGCCCAGCGGGTACCATTTGGCTTTAAACGGCAATTCATTTAGATCTCTGCCTTGGGCTACATAGGCCTTACGGAAGCGGTAATGACTAACGGCAATCCCGAACCATTTGATAAATCCGGTAAGGGCTGAAGCATTTACCAACCAAATAAAAACTGAACCATTTCCAAAAAGTGAAGCCAAAAAAGAGGCAAGTCCTATAAAAGCAGTTGTACAAAGGGCCCACATGGGAATTCCCTTCCTGTTAAGCCGTGCAAAAATTCGTGGTGCCTTTCCTTCTTTCGCCAGTGCCCATAGCATACGTGAAGAAGCATACATTGCTGAATTTGCTGCTGATAAAACAGATGTAAGAAGCACTGCATTCATGACGGAAGCTGCAAATGCCAACCCAGCTCTCTGAAGAACAAGAGTGAAGGGGCTGATAGATACATTTTGAACGCCGGATTTAAGCAGGTTTGGATCCGTATAAGGGATAATCAAACCGATAACAAAAATCGTCAACACGTAGAAAATAAGGATTCGCCAGAAGATTGACCGAATGGCTTTCGGTACGTTTTTTGATGGATTTTCGGTTTCACCGGCTGCCGTCGCAATCACCTCAGTTCCCTGGAATGCAAAGCCCGCGATGAGCACAACACTAAAGATAGATACAAGCCCGCCATGGAAAGGAGCATCTCCTTGGGTAAAGTTACTGAACCCGACCGTATGTCCTCCCATAATTCCAAAAATCATGGCAACCCCAATAACGAGAAATATGATGATCGAGATGACCTTAATACCGGCAAACCAATATTCACTTTCCCCATATGCCTTGACTGATAAAACATTTAAGATTAGCAACAAACCCAGAAAAAGTGCACTCCACAAGATAGAAGGTGAGTCCGGAAACCAATACTTCATAATAAGAGTAGAGGCCACCAAATCTGCAGGAACAGTTATCGCGGTTGTATACCAATAGTTCCAACCTAACGCAAAGCCTAACGCAGGATCAATATACCTTGAGGCATAGATGTCAAAAGCCCCCGGGACCGGTAAGAAGGCCGATAGCTCTCCTAAACTATTCATGACAAAATAGACCATGATTCCTACCAGAATATATGCAGCAAGCGCTCCTCCCGGCCCCGCAGTGCTAATCGTCGATCCGCTGGATACAAACAATCCAGTTCCAATAGCGCCACCTATAGCCATCATCGTTAAATGTCTGGATTGCAGCTTCCTTTGTAATGATCCTTTTGAATTTCGCTCTTCTAGGGTGTTACTTATCTCTGCTTCTAATTTCCCCATAGTGTATCCCCCAATTTACTCATAGTTCAAATACTTTGTATGCAAGGCTCATCTGGCTGTTCTTTTGAATAATCTCTTTATTGATTATTTAGAGAATTTTCAGTAAATTATTAAAATACCTCTACCTTCTGCTTTTGTCCTCACAAAAAACTCAGGCGAGAAATTGATATGAGCACTCTCTCTTTCATTTCAAGTAACTTTAAATGGGTAAAATAGAAATCTTTTAAACGAAGTTAACATAATTGGTATTTTTCCAACTTACGATAAAGAGTAGACAGGCTAATCTTAAGTTCCCGGGCAATTTCTTCTTTATCATTTCGATATTTTTCAGTCAGAAAATAGCTCTGGATTACTTCTTTTTCATATTCAGAAATCATTTCTTCCAAACTTAACCCTCTACAATCGGCAGAGAGATGATCATGTTGAAACAGATAGTCAGGTAAATCATGGAATCCGACGATATCTGCTTCAGCCATATTGACCATATATTCTACGGCGTTTTCCAACTGACGTATATTCCCCGGCCAATCATAGCGTATAAGCCATTGCTCCAGCATGGGGTCAAGTCTAAGTGGATACCTTTGCATGACCTTACAATGTTTATGAATGAAATGTTCGAGATACAAAGCGATATCCTCACGCCGTTCTCTCAAAGGTTTGGTATGGAGAGGGAGGACATTGAGACGATAATATAAATCTTCGCGAAAGGTACCGTTTCGCACCATTTCCTCTAAGTTTCGGTGAGTGGCAGCAATCACCCGTACATTAATCTCGATTGCTTTTTTTCCACCGATTCTTTCAATCTCTCTTTCTTGTAAAACCCGTAATAACTTTGGCTGCAAGAAAAGCGGCATATCACCAATTTCATCAAGAAAAATGGTTCCTTTGTGCGCTAATTCAAATTTCCCCATTTTCCCATTCCGACTCGAGCCGGTAAATGATCCGCCCTCGTAACCAAACAACTCACTTTCCAACAAGCTCTCAGGTATGGCTGCGCAATTTACTGCCACAAATGAATCCATTCGGCGCTTGCTTTCAAAATGAATCGCTTTGGCTAATAATTCCTTCCCCGTACCGCTATCTCCCCTAATCAACACAGTGGATGGGCTGTTTATGATCCGTCTAGCTTTTTTAATAACATCTTGAAGCCCGGAATCTTTACCAAGAATGTTTTCAAAAGTAATAGATTTCGGGGGGATCGGGATATCTTCTTGTATTTTGCAACCCGGTTCTTTAACTGGGTCCAGCATTGCTAATTTATTGCCTAACAATGTACTAACATTGCGTAGAAACTGGATCAAATTCTCTGATTCTATAATCATTTTCTCCTTTTGTTCATGGGAAAAACCAATCATGCCGATGACGCCAACTGGTTTGTCTTGCTTTACAATAGGAAACCCGATGGTAGCAAGTTCTTTGCATTGTTTCACGAATTTACAACTCCTACATTGCGACTCATCTTTTTTCACATCGTAAACCACTCCAGGCTCCCCTGTTTCCAATATCATTCTGAAAAAGGAGCCTTCCGGAGCCGTTTTGCCAATGAGGTCTTTATAGTAGCCGGTTCCACTAATTCGGACGCCCTTTTCATCAAGCACGGTTATATCCAGGCCAAGGATTCCTGCTGTGTTCTCAGCGTAATCTTGAATAAACTGCTGTATGCCGATAAAACCTGCCATATTATCCTCCTCTGCTATTGCGCTATATGAAATAATAAAATAACTTTATTATAAAATAAATTTCTACGCTTTGCACAATGAGGAGAAAGCTTTTTCTATGCCACCCAAAGCATTTTTCAACATCGAACGCGGGCAAGCGATATTAAGTCGCATAAACCCTTCACCTTCCATACCGAAAATGTGCCCTTCATTCATTGCAACCCTTGCTCTGCGCAACATAAATTGATCCATTTCTTTAACTGAAAACCCTAATTCCCGGCAATCCAGCCATACAAGGTATGTGCCTTCAGGCTGGATAACTTTGATTTGCGGGATGTTTTTGCTGAAGTAACTCAGAGTGAACTCCAAATTCCCCTGCAAATATTCAAGGAGCTGATCCAGCCATTCTTCTCCGTGTCGGTAAGCAGCCTCTAACGCAACAACGCCAAATATGTTCGGCGAACCAATGGATAATGTATTAAGTTCTCGATCATACCTATCGCGCAGTTGCTGATTTGGAATGATGATACTTGACGTCTGTACACCCATCAGGTTAAAAGTTTTGCTTGGCGCAATGCAGGTAAGAGAATGGTTCGCAAACTCTTCTGATATAGAGGCAAAAGGAATGTGAGTATGTGTCTTATAAACAAAGTCAAAATGAATTTCATCTGCCACAACGAGAATGTTATGCTTCATACAAATCTGTCCCAATCTCGTCAATTCTTCTTTGCTCCATACCCTTCCGATCGGGTTATGAGGGCTACACAGAATCAACATTTTTACCGATGAATCTATCTTTGCCTCTAAATCTTCGAAATCTATGGAATAACGCCCATTTTCAAGCTTAAGCGGGTTGTTTACAATTTCACGGCCGTTCGCTTGGATTACACGGGAAAAATGATGGTATACAGGAGGTTGGATAATTATTTTGTCCCCTGTCTGCGTGAAGGACTGAATCGCCAACGATAGGGCTGGAATCACTCCTGGGCTGTGGGTAATCCATTCTTTCTCAATGGACCATCGATGTCTTCTTTTCAGCCAACCAACTATGGATTCCATGTACGAGTCCGGTCTAAGCGTGTAGCCATAAACACCGTGCTCCACACGTTGTTTTAATGCTTCGATGATAGGTTGTGGAGACTGAAAATCCATATCGGCCACCCACATCGGTATAACATCCTTTACGCCAAAATGATTTTCAAGATCATCCCACTTTTCGCAGTCAGTGTTCAGTCGACGGATTTCTTGGTCAAAATTATATTTCATCGAGTATCTCTCCTTCTCATGTTTGCTTGTGTACCTTGCCTCTTTATATATGCAATTGTCATGCCAACCTATTTCTCTTATAAAATCTCCTTATTTTTATAGAATTCCTTGGTTGAATCCCCTAATACCGCGGTCATTTTTTAAAAACCTTCTCATCATAAGTATTTTCACATTTGCAATCATGGTAAAATTTTCGCATGGATGATAAAATTCAAAGATTTCATTTAGCATCTCTAGTGGGTGGCAACTTCTTCTGTTTACTCCATTCTTCATAACCGCCTGCAAGGCTTTGTACTTCTTTAAAACCATGAACTTGTAGTAAGCTTGCAGCGATGGCTGATCTTCCGCCTGTTTTGCAATAAACCAAAATTGGTTTATCATGCGGAATTTTGTGTACCTGTTCCTGCAAATGACCAAGCATCACATGCTTCGCCTGCGGAATATGGCCTTTCTCCCATTCGCCCATGCTTCGGACATCAAGCACATATATGCGTTCTGTTTGAATAGTGCCATCCACCTGGTCTATTGTCACTTCTTCATACTTCATAACACGCGAATCAGATTCTCCTGCCTGCTCAATGATATATGGTTCCATTGTTGCAATGACGCGATCCAATCCAATGGACTGGAGATCATTTATCATATCTGCCACATCAGCATTGCATGCTAGAAGATATATAGGCTGGTCATAATCCAACAACCATCCCGCCCAAGTTACAAATGATTTGTTATAGGGGATATTAATTACCCCTCGTATATGCTTGGTGGCAAATTCACTGGCTGGACGCGTATCAATAACAATTCCCTGTTCCGTCCATTCCTGCACAATATCTATTGAAACCTCCATATGATGTGGTGTTACCATCCTTCGAATTTGCTGCGCTCCCTCTTTATTCAACCACTTCATCATTGAAAAATAAGGGGGTGCCTCCGGCTGTCCAGCCAACAGCGCTTCTATAAAGCGATCCTCATTATCATATTGCAATGCCCAATTTGTCCGTTTTTCATATCCAATGGTTGACGACGGGATTGCACCTAGCGCTTTTCCACAGGCACTGCCCGCTCCATGCCCTGGCCATACTTGCAGATAGTCAGGAAGGTTTTTAAACTGCTGCAGAGATCGATACATCATGCTTGCCATTTTTCCCGAGGAAGCGTGCACCCCTGCGGCTTTTTCTAATAAGTCGGGACGCCCCACATCACCCACAAATACAAAATCTCCGGAAAATATGCCGAGCGGATCCTTGGTAGATGCACCCCCATCTGTTACGAGCAGCGATATATGTTCAGGTGTGTGTCCTGGTGTATGTACCACCTCAAAATTGATATTTCCAATGGAAAATACATCTCCATTTCTTAGAAAGCAGTGTTCATACCCAGTTGCGTACTCATATTTCCAGTCCGCCCCTCCTTCATCAGACAAATACAATGTGGCCCCAAGCCTTGAAGCTAGCTCCTGTGAACCAGATAAAAAATCCGCGTGGATGTGTGTTTCCGTTACACCCACGATTCGCACACCATGTGCTCTAGCCGTTTTAATATAAGGTTCTATATTACGTGACGGATCAACAATGATCGCTTCGCCAGTAGCCTGACATCCTACAAGGTATGAAGCTTGAGCCAGTTTCTCATCATAAAAATACTTGAGTAGCATAAATCATCCTCCTTTTAAGGGTCTTACTTACTTTTGTTTTGTTATGCCTATCAGAAATGTTATTACATCATACCTTTAAGCATCCCGTTCCAATACATAATGGGAAGCAAGTTTTTCTTCAATACATACATACTGAACCTCTCACGGGATTGATCGATAGGAAAGGTCTCTTGCGGCTTTAAATCATAATTGAATTCAGCCAGTATAAGCCGCCCGTATCCAGTAACAAGTGGACATGATGTATAGCCGTCATATTTATGAACCATTTGTTTGGCACGCATCCGATGAAGTAAATTTTGCACAAGCACGGGCGCTTGTTTGCGAATTGCAGCCCCTGTTTTTGACGTAGGCAAGTTTGTGCAATCCCCTATGCCAAATATATTGTCAAAGTGTTCATGCTGCAGCGTATATTTATCTACATTCAGCCAACCATTACTAGCTGCGAGGGAACTATTCTTGATAAAATTAGGGGCGCTCATCGGTGGTACCACATGAATCATGTCATATTGCATATCCACACGCTCTTTTGTGTTCAGATTTTCAAATGTCGCTCGTTTCTTGTCACCATCAATTTCAATGAGATGATGCATAAAACATGTCTCGATTTGTTTTCGTTCAATTATTTTATTTAGTGCCTGTTCATATTTTTTCACATTGAATATGGATGGGCTACCTGAAACAAAAATAACCGAAGATTGCGGGCGAACTCCTGATTTTCTGAAATAATCTTCTGCCAAATACATAATCTTTTGAGGAGCTCCACCGCATTTTACCGGCGTGTTCGGATTCGTAAAAATGGAAGTCCCCCCCTTGAAGTTTCTGATCGCCTCCCAAGTGCTATCAACATAATCATAAGAGTAATTACTACATACCCCATTCTTTCCAATACTCTCTTTTAACCCCTTGATTTCATGCCAGTTAATTTGAATCCCGGCAGCGACAACTAGATATTCGTAGTGCAGTTTCTTTCCGGATGCTGTTACAACAGCATTTTCATCCGGCTGAAATGTGGTTATCGCATCCTGCACCCACACGGCTCCGTTCGGAATAACGGATGCTTCCTCCCTTTGTGTCACAGTTTTGTCAGCTTCGCCAGCTCCCACAAGTGTCCATAATGGCTGATAGTAATGTTTCGTCGCAGGGTCAATGATGGCAATGTTTCCGCTCAGAGTGCGAGATTCACGCAGGAGACGGGCTGCAACCGTAATTCCGGCACTGCCCCCTCCTACAATCAAAATTTTGTAATGTGTTTCATTCTTCATATTTGCCATTCTAATCTCCTCATCTCAATTTTATAAAGTAGCTCACCAATCTAACACCTCAGCATTAATGATTAGTGTAAATGGCTACCAACTTTTACTACCATTTTATACAGCAAAAACCATGCCAACTTATTTCTCCTGTAAAACGGCTTGGTTTACGCACCCTACACTTTATAAAATTCTCAATTTTGCCACCATTCTATTAAAAAGACTTTCTCATCAAGCCTTAAGCCTTCTTAGGAATAGGAACTATTTTTGCATCTGTAATAAAATCTTCTTGTATAAAATGATTCTTTAACATATCGGTTAATAAGAATTTTATTTTCGGCATCGTTTAACTGAAATAGAATAAACAATATGTTACTTCTGAAGAAAAAAAAAAATCGCCTCAATTTTATTAAGGCGATTTAACGTAACTGGTATTATAGAATGTTAAACTGAACGGATACTGTCGTCCTTAACGTTTATCCAAGGCCAAGCCTATAAGAAAGTTGGTTTTTCATAGGTCTTTACATGAGCAGAATTTTCGGCTAATTTCTGACGAAAGAATTGTTACCGACCTTTGTTATTTTTTTCCGACAGTGTTAACTTTCACACATGTGAATCACGTGCGCTTTCGGATAAGCATTTTTATTCTTCAACACTTGAAAAATTCTTACACAATGTCTGTCTTCAAAAGTCCTTTATTTGGCACCTGCTATTTGCGCATCACTTTTTTAACCAAATCGCTCACGCTACTGACGATATGAACAACCTTCCTCTAACTTCAAAAGATTGACTTCTCGCTTTAATTCTTCTGTAATAGGCTTGCCCATTTTTCGCCATAGAAAATCCCCTACCAGATAAACTGTTAAGAACATTTTATCATGCTCTCTTTTTTCTCAGTCTACCTGTAGGGGATAATACCATATTCCCGCGTTTTTCTTATTTTAAGTCTTCAATCGAATCAATATCGACGTAATCCGGTACGACCAGACCATTCTTTGTTCCTTTTAAGTTTGGTCCAAGGTCAACCATTTCAGCTTTATACTTATTATAGTATTCAAGATGTGTTCCCGGGAGCCATGCAGCCACCATTGCGTCCGCACTTCCGTTTGCAACGCCGGCAAACATTGGTCCGACTTCAACTTGACTTAATGTCACGTCATAACCATTTTGCTCCAGAACCTTGCCAATCACATTCGTGCTGGCAATTTCAGTGTCCCATGCAACATAAACCAGTTTGATTTTTTCACCATTTCCTGATTCAGCACCTTTGGTCCATTGGGATACTTTGTCCTGATTTTCCTTTATCCATTTTTCCGAAGCTTCTGTTGGAGACATCCCTTCAGAAATTTCGACCATTACCTCTTCCATATCTTTTGTTTCCCAGTTGAATTGATCTAGAATTTTATATGCACCTGGTGCATCCTGTTCAAGTCCTTTTCTGGCAAGCGAATTGATATTTTCAGCCCCGCCGAAGGACTCATTAGGATCTTCGAGATATTTCAAGTCATATTTCGAGAACATCCAATGCGGTGACCATCCTGTAACGACGATCGGTTCTTTTTTATCAATCGCTTTTTTCAATTCAGCAACCATGGCCGCCGAAGACCCTTCAACCAACTTCCAATCATCCAGCTTATAATCATCTATAGCCGTATTAGTCAACTTCATCAATCCTGCTCCAGGTTCAATTCCGATGATTTCATAATTGGCTTTGGCAGCAAAACTATTTTTATCCCCGTTCACAGCCGTATCTTTTGTAAATGCACTGAATAGTGCAGTACCCACAACTAGTAAGGCCAGTATTGTAAAAATGATTTTCCTGCTAACGATATGTTCGTAAGCTGGTTTACGAAGGTTTTGCGTAATACGATCGAGAATGATTGCAATGATTACAATGGATAATCCTGCTTCAAATCCTTGTCCCACATTAATTTGGCTGACAGCCCTGTAGACATCCGCCCCAAGTCCGGGTGCTCCAACCAATGAGGCTGTAACAACCATGGATAGTGCCAGCATGATGCTTTGGTTGACTCCTGCCATAATCGTTGGAGTAGCCAATGGTATTTGTACCTTGAATAGCTTTTGGCTGCTGGTTGAACCAAAGGCATCCGATGCTTCGATCAGATCATTAGGCACTTCTTGAATCCCAAGATTGGTCATACGGATTGTCGGTGCGATTGCGAAAATGAATGACGCAATGATCCCCGGCACTACCCCTATTCCAAAGAATAAGATCGAAGGAATCAAATAAACGAATGCAGGCATTGTTTGCATGAAGTCCAAGATCGGGGTAACGATCTTACGCACCGTGTTATTTTGGGCACACCATATTCCGATCGGTATCCCGATCACTATCGTTAAGACTCCTGACAATATAACGATAGCCAGTGTTTGGATGCTTGATTCCCAATAACCAAGATTATCGATCAATAGTAAGCTGATGAATGTAAATATCCCCAAGGGCCACCTGCTTGTATAGGTAACCAGAAGGGTTAGGACTATAATTAACACGATGGAAGGTCCAGCACTCATTACATCGACCAGGATATCCAGTAGTCCCTCGATTACATTCGTAATAAGTGTAAATAATCCAGCAAATACAATAGTTATCCAATCCACTAAAGAATCAACCCAAGCTCCTAGTGGGATTTTCGGCATATTCATTGAATTATTCACTCTCCATTTCATTCAAGGAATCTTTATTTCCTGCCAAAGCACCGATAACGGCACCGCGAAGCAGAATTCCTTTAATTCTGTTCTGATCATCGATGACTGAGATTGGCAAGCTTGAAGTAGCCATCACATCCATGAGGTTTCCAAGTAATTCATCCTCTTTTACAGTTGGGATATCGGTTGACATCACTTCAGAGATCGATTGGTTATTGCTCATTGCCTGACGAGCCTGTTCAGCAGTCACGGCCCCCAATAACTTCTGCTTTCTATCCACAACAAAAATGCTGGAATACCCTTGTTTGCGCATGATTTCCAAGGCAACCCTCGGACCTCTGTCCACCGCGATCTTCTCTGGGCGTATCATCACATGAGATGCTGTCAATACTTTTGATAGGTCAACATCTTCCACAAACTTCTCGACGAATTCATTGGCTGGATTCATCATGATTTGTTCAGGGGTTCCTAATTGAATTACACTTCCATCTTTCATAAGGGCAATTCTATCCCCGATTCTTAATGCTTCATCAAGATCATGGGTAATGAAAATGATCGTTTTTTTGTACTGATCTTGGATTTGAATCAGTTCATCCTGCATATCCTTACGAATCAATGGATCAAGGGCACTGAAGGCTTCATCCATCAATAGGATATCCGTATCACTTGCGAGTGCACGGGCTAACCCAACCCTTTGCTGCATTCCGCCGCTAAGCTGTGATGGCAGCTGATTTTCGTAGCCTTTCAATCCAACGGCCTCAAGAGCCTTCATCGCATTTTCATGACGTTTTGCTGGATCCACTTTTTGAATTTCGAGCCCAAATTCAGCGTTTTCCAATATCGTTTTATGCGGAAATAAAGCAAAGTTCTGAAATACCATGCTTATTTTCTTTTGTCTGACTTCCCTTAACCTGGCAGCGTTCATCTTCACGATATCTTCATCATCAATTAAGATTTCACCCAAAGTGGGATCGATCAAACGATTGAACATGCGGATCAAAGTGGATTTCCCGCTTCCTGATAGGCCCATGATGACAAAAATCTCGCCGGGATAAATCTCGAAATTAACATTATTCACACCGACCGTTTGTCCCGTTTCTTTCAAGATTTCTTTTTTCGTTTTGCCTTGCTTCAATAAGTCTGTTGCTGCTTTTGGAGATTTGCCAAAAATTTTCGAGACATTTCTGACTTCTACATTCGGCTTCATCAAGTCACCTCATTCTAATAGTTGCCCATATGATATTCAGTTTTGCTGAATTCCCCCGTTTTATGCGAGTGATGATTATTAATGCACAAGTATCTTGAAATAACCGAAATTCTACCCCATTACTTTTTCTTCAAAAAAAAGCGGAAGTGACACTTATTCAGTGGCACAGGGCATAACGTGCATAGAAAAATAATCTATATTTATTATTCCCAAGAAGTAATTCTTTACTTGGATTATATTATGTGTGATAAATTGAGCATTTCAAGTAGGAAAAAAGAGGTGCAATCACAACTGAGGAAACTAGCAGGCACAACATATACCAACTGTAATATAAACGATTTCCACTTAGAGTTTTGTCCAGATGATGGACTTACGACTACCCTCTAAAGTACTTCATTTCCTTAACCAGGTGGAATGATACTTGCAGTGCAGTATAACACCAAAACGCATAGAAATATGATTATGGGATTCCCAATATGTCTAATTTGAGCTCTGCAGGGAAAAGAGGTGCAATACAACTGAGGAAACTAACAGGCACAGCATATACCAACTGAAATATAATGGTTTTTTATTTTAGGGTTTTGTTCAGTCACAGCACACGGACTGAACCTGTATCCCTAAAGTACTTCATTACCTTAACAAAGAATGAATATAAGTTCAAATGATGTGGGACGGAATTCTTGCCTAAAAAGCCCATTTACGCCATCGATTCTAAAGGTTCCGGAAGACTCTAAAAACCTTGATATACCAACACTTTGGCTTCCTATAATCATAAACGCCCATCATCCGCCACAAATTTTTTTCAGTTTTTTTTAAACCCTAAATGATCCAGAAAAAGGGAAAAGCTATTTTCAGTCATAAATAACAGGTAAATTTAAGCGGTTCCGGATCTGGAAAGATTGGAATTTGTTACTTTTTTTATAGGTTATGTTTTATGCAGGCATACATGAAAATGTGTCACATATACAGAAAAAAAACCTTGAAACAACTAATTCATTTCAAGGTTAATGCATATTATCGATACATACTAATTGGCATTCCTATGTTCATCAAAATCAATTTGGCATTCCTCTAGCGGAGTTACTTTTGTTTTCTTAATGAACTTATATCCAAGCCACATCACCAGAAAGAATGGGATGCCAAGATAGGCAGCGAACACACTAGCCCAGTTAATGTCATCGCCCATAAAGGCCTGATAGTTTTGCGCCAATAATACGAAAAAGCAAAGAGCAAAGGAAAATATCGGTCCGAAAGGGAACCATTTGGACTTATAGGGAAGATCGTCCAGTGAATACCCTTGTGCAATATAGGCTTTTCTAAACCGGTAATGGCTTGCCGCTATACCCAGCCAAAATATAAATCCAGTGACCCCAACCGCATTCATAAGCCAAATATAAATAACTCCATCACCAAAAATGGAAGCAAAAAAGGCCAACATCCCTACAAGTGAAGTGACAACCAGTCCCCAAATGGGAACGCCGCGCTTGTTAAGCTTCCCAAAAATACGCGGTGCCAGCCCTTCTTTTGCCATTGAGTACAACATTCGGCTTGTCACGTAAAGACTCGAATTACCAGCGGATAATACGGCTGTCAAAATGATGGCATTCATCACGGAAGCAGCGAATGCCAGTCCCACTTTTTCAAACACCATCGTAAACGGGCTAACCATGATCGTGTGCCCCTGCAGACTGCCATTCGTATAAGGAACGATCAATCCAATAACAAGTATGGCCAGGATGTAAAAGAGGAAGATTCTCCAAAAAATGCTGCGCACTGCACGTGGTACATTTTTTGCCGGGTTTTCACTTTCACCGGCTGCCACACCGACTATTTCTGTACCTTGAAAAGAAAATCCAGCAGCAATGAAAATACCCAATGTTGCCAAAAAACCACCGGCAAACGGAGCGTCACCAACTGTGAAGTTTTTAAAACCAATCGCCTCTCCGTTCATAATTCCGAATATCATCAATATTCCGACAACGATAAAAATGATGATGGTTGCCACTTTAATGAGGGAAAACCAATATTCCCCTTCGCCATACCCTTTAACAGATACGTAATTCAATAAGAATATCAAAACTAAGAACAAAGAACTCCATAAAAAAGACGAGCTGTCAGGAAACCAAAACTTCATTACCATCGTTGCGGCAGATAGTTCCGCGGCAAGAGTCATCGCCCAAGTGAACCAATAGTTCCAACCAAGCGCAAACCCTAATGCCGGATCGATGAAACGCGTAGCATAGGTACTGAAAGCTCCGCTGACTGGCATAAATGATGCCAGTTCTCCAAGGCTTGTCATAATAAAATAAACCATTATACCAATTACGGTGTAAGCGACCAAAGCACCGCCAGGCCCTGCAGAGTGAATGGCTGGACCGCTTCCGAGAAACAGCCCTGTTCCAATTGCACCGCCCAGCGAAATCATCGTAAGGTGGCGAGCTTTTAGCTTTCTTTGTAAAGTATTTGACGGCTGGTTTTGTTCATTTATGACAGGTGGTTGCAATTGCCGATTTTCCAAATTAGATTCCCCTCCAAAAATGCATATTTAATCTAGCACGAATAGGTAAAGTCGATCATTCCATCAATAGTCATTTCCTGCATTTATTACTATTTCAAGGTCATTTTCTCTAATGCTGAGACCTTTTTGGATTTCTGGGATCTATGTAGCATTTATATAACGATGTTAGGCTTAAAAGCCCAAGTCAAAGGGCTATAAGCCTAACGTTTATTGAAAAAAGAAACACCGTTTTTTTAAGATTCGGATATTCCGCACTTCCTATTATGCGGTAGGTAGACTCCTATGAATAAAAGAATTCCAATCGATTTGAAGTAACCAGCTTGCCGTTGCTTCAATATCTTTTGAAAAGATACGATCTTGTGTAATGCTTGGAATGAGCTTTCTTGCTTCCGTATAAAACTCTTTTGTAAACGGAGCCATCTTTTCTATTCCGCGGTATTCCACCGCCTGTAAGGCACAAATGAGCTCAATCGCCAAAACGCGGCGAACGTTTTGAATGATTTGATGGGCGTGTCGGGACCCAATCGTTCCCATGCTTACATGATCTTCCTGGTTCGCTGAAGATGGGATGGAATCAACACTTGCAGGATGTGCGAGTGTTTTATTCTCAGAAACGAGTGAAGCTGCACAATATTGCATGATCATCGCTCCCGACTGCAAGCCAGGTGACGGACTTAAGAATGGCGGTAAATCATTCAGCTGAGGATTGACAAGTCGCTCAATGCGGCGCTCTGAAATGTTCGCAAGTTCGGCAACAGCGATTTTCATGAAGTCCATCGCAAATGCAATCGGCTGGCCATGGAAGTTCCCCCCTGAAATAACCTTTTCCCCATCGTCAAAAATAAGCGGATTATCCGTCGCAGCATTCATTTCGATTTCCAATTTTTCTTTTACATAATCAAGAGTTTGCCATGATGCCCCATGCACTTGCGGGATGCAGCGGAGCGAATAAGCATCCTGTACCCGTAGTTCTCCTTGCTTTGTGATGAGCTGGCTGCCGCTGATCATGCGGCTAATCCGTTCCGCGACCTCTGTTTGCTGGCGGTAACCGCGTGCTAGATGAACATCCGGATCAAAGGCATCTTCAATGCCGCGTAATCCCTCTAAAGTCAGTGAAGCAATCGCTTCAGTTTGATGGGCCAGCTGTTCAGCTTCAATGTAATTTACGAGGCCCATCCCAGTCATGGCCTGTGTTCCGTTAATTAATGCAAGACCTTCTTTTGCTTTAAGTGTCACTGGAAGAATGCCTTCTTTCGATAAAGCTACAATGGCCTCCATTCGCTCTCCTTTATAAAACACTTCCCCTTCTCCCATCAATACTAGCGCCAAATGGGAAAGCGGCGCCAAGTCCCCACTTGCGCCAAGAGAACCTTGCTGAGGGATGACCGGGTGGATATGAGCATTCAAAAGATCGATCAAACGTTCAATGACGACAGGACGGACGCCGGAAAACCCTTTTAATAGTGCATTGGCACGGAGAAGGACCATAGCTCTCGAAACCACCTCAGGAAACGGTTCCCCGACTCCGCACGCATGGGAATGAATCAAATTCCACTGTAGCTGCTCTGCGTCCTCTGCATCAATCAAAACATCACTGAACTTTCCAAAACCTGTTGTGATGCCATAGACGACTTTCTTTTGTTTCACGATATTTTCAACCGCTTCCCGGCTCTTTTCCACTTTCTTAACACTCTCGGCTGAAGCAGAGACAAATGCCTCCCCATACAATACTTTTTTCGCTTCTTCAATCGTTAAAGTTTGACCCGTTAACATAATCATTTCCTGCACCCCTATTCTTTTTTTAAACAAACAAAAGGAGGCCGTATCGACAGACTTATCCAGTCTTTCAATACAGCCCCCTATTTCACTAAATAACTATAGGCTTTTAATTATTTAAATGTGGTTAATTCCCAAGCCAACGGCTTCATGTTCAAATCCCCGAACCGGTGCCCCAATCGTTCCATACACGGCGACTGCAATCCATTCACCTTCGTCCCCGCTTTTAAACGGCCTGCCCCGGACGATTGCAAACCGAAGGCCCGCAGTCCTCAAAAGACCGCCAAGTTCGACTTGGCCGCGTGTCACTCCTTGGAGTGCTTCGAGAATCGCATGATACAGCGCATGCATATCACGATACATATCGGGATTGACTAACCCAAGTCTTTTCGCTGATGTCTCAATGGCCGCAACTATTTTCTGCAGCTCCATTGAACCGACTTTACCTTTTCCATAAAGCCAATCCATCCGCTTTAGATTATTAGTCAATATGACTTCTTCCTCTTCGTCCGCAAACGCGTACATGATTGCATGGCGCCCGATTCTTCTGTCGAATTCCTTTGTCATGCAGGTACCTCTTTTACAATTTTCTAAATACACTAATAACTAAATATCATTGTAAGCGGATACAAGCTATTCGGTCAACATATTTTTTAAAATATTTCTTTTTGGGGATGATTTATAACACCCCAATGCTGCTATCTACCGCACAGTTTTCATTAATATCCTTTGAAAATTAGCCATTATGCAAAAAAGCTCATCCTCATTAACGTCCTGGAAAATGGGCTTTTTTTCTGAAACTTTTCTGTACTTCTCCATACTATATTAAATGTTTTTCACGAGTAAGTAGATAAAATACGGCGCTCCTAAAATCGAACGATAATCCCCACCTGAAATTGGTTGATATGTTTCCGGATATCCATGATGTCAGGGATGCAATCGAAGTTGATCATGTAAAAGGTGATGTAGTTTTTGAAAGATGTTTCTTTTGGCTATGAAGCGAACAGAACGATACTAAAAGATATCTCATTTTCTGTAACCGCAGGTAACACGATCGCATTGGTAGGTGCTTCAGGTGGTGTTAAAACAACATTATGCAGCTTGCTGCCCCGCTTCTACGATATCCTGTCAGGCAGTATTCAAATTGATGGCATCGATATCCGGAACTACAAATTGACTTCATTAAGAAAACATATCGGTATCGTAAAACAAGATGTTTTTTGATTTGATGGGACGATTCGGGATAACATCATGTACGGCAATACCGTGGCAACCGACGCCCAATTGAACCAAGTCATCGAAGATGCTCAATTAAATGACTTGATCGAACAATTGCCCGAAGGCTTGGAAACGTTGAGTGGAGGAACGTGGAGTGAAATTATCGGGAGGGCAAAAGCAGCGTGTCTCGATTGCTCGTATATTCCTGAAGAACCCACCGATATTAATCCTTGATTAAGCCACTTCCGCTCTGGACACCGCGACTGAAAAAGCAGTTCAGAAAGCTTTGGAACGACTCTCGATAAATCGGACTACACTTGTCATTGCACATAGATTAGCGACAATTAAACATGCCGATCGCATCATCGTTGTTCAAAATGGGGAAATCATCGAACAAGGTGCCTATGATAATTTGCTCCATCAAGACGGATCATATTAAAATCTGATCCTTGCCCAAACTGTATAGAATAAAGCTTGGCTGAAAGAAATCCAGACAGTCTGATATAACAAAAAAGGCCTCCCGACATGAATGGGAGGCCTTAAACTTTATGGAGATATACATTTATTCATTCGTTTCCAATGCTTCATAAATCGCAGTTACAACACTTCCATAGCTTCCTGTTTTGAAGAGGTCGCCAAAAAACTGATTGGAATTGGCTACAGGGTTAACGAGCGGAGAGTGCTTTTTATTTGTAAGTAAAACAATCCCTAAATCCTTTTCAGGATCAATGATCGTGACTGTCCCAGTCCATCCAGTATGACCGTAAGCACTGTCGCTCGCATAAGGACTGAACATCCACTCCATGCTAGCATCGCCATTTCGTCTCCACCCAAGTCCATATGTAGGATTCATTTCGGAAGGTGCGACGAATTCATCGATTGTTCCTTGATCAAACAACGTATGTTTACCGTATCCCCCGCCATTCAGCATCACCTGCAGAAGGACAGCCATATCTCTCGTATTGGAGAAAAGACCGGCATGCCCTGAAACGCCTCCCATCGAATAAAAGGCTTTTTCATCATGTACTTCCCCTTGAAGTGTGTATGTGCGAATATTAGGGAAATCTATCACGCCATCCCGGGTGTTACCTAGCAATTCAGTTGCGGCAAAATCCTTTGGCTTAAAGCCCTTACGAAGAGGATTGAACTTTGTATGTTTCAAATCAAGCGGCTTGTACAATTCATTTTCAACATAGGTGTCAAGCTGCTGACCCGTTATTTCTTCAACAATGGCGCCAAGCAGCATATAATCGACATCACTGTATACATTCTGTGTTCCAGGTACATATGTGAGCGGTGTTTTGGAAATGAACTCGATGGTCTTATCCCGTTCCTGGGAATAAAGTTCTTTCGAAACCTTTGGATTATGGTATTGCGGATCAGGTCTAAACCCTGCAGTATGATGAAGAACATCAATAATCCTCAGATTGTCCTTTCCTTTGATCAAATCCTCCTCCTTGTCTTTGAATTCAGGTATGTATTGCTGGACTCTTGCCTGGATATTCAGCTTGCCTTCGCTGACTAATTTCTGAATGGCAAAATTGGTTGCATACATCTTCGTGTTTGAAGCAAGGTCGAATAACGTGTCATTTTCCATTTTCCGGAACTTCTTAAGAGGTGTATGTTCATGATATTTCTGTTTGTACCCGTAGCTTTCATTTTTAACGATCTTTCCGTCCTTTATGACAATCAGGGCAGCACCAGGAAAACCGGCAGCCACTTCCATTTCAATAAGCTGATCCACCTTTTCCAGCTTTTCAGATGAAAAGCCGGCTTCTTCCGGTTTTTTTGCTTTCTTTAATATTGGATATTGGCTGGCAGTTTCCTTACTCACAGCTGCTCCCCGATTTGGACTTTCATTAGCAAAAGACACGGATGGTGCTAGTAAGGAAAGTGCCAGAATTGAACTTAGTGTGCAGCTTGTCCATATATTCATCATTTCCACCCCTTTGAAATTGCACTTTAGAAAATACAACTTTTCCTTTTGACCCATACCGAAAGACAATATTCTCATTCATTCCGTTCTTTTTTAACCAGAATTCACAATTCTATAAAGCGCTAATGGTGTATCCTTTTCCGTTCCGGGTTGCGATTGAATAAATGCAGATATTTCCCAAAAGTGGATAATATTTACCAATTATTCTCAATTTTCAGTATATATTATTTCGAACATCATTTCAATTTGATATTTATATTTTTAAAATTATATTTCGAATCTTTAGCATAAGTCTTCTCTATTTCAAAGAGAAAAGCCAAATATTAATAATAAAAATCATTCCATCGTTAATTAAAAACAAAACACCCTTTTTCTAAAACTTCACTACATCTCAATCAATTGTTCACGATTTATGTTTATTAAAATCAAAGAGTTATTAGGATAAGTCCCAGACATCGATTTCGCCTCTTTCTCTCCTCAATTATATTCAAAATCAATTTTTCCACATAGTAATTACGAAGTATAAAGTATGTAAAATGGCTAATTGTTTTAACTTCATTGCATAAGAAACGTAGAAGATATTAATACTATTTGAGAAATAAAGGAATTTTAGCGGCTATCAGAGACAAGTATAGGGTGATGAAAATGTGGAAAACGATTGTTTCCTACCTTCCAGAATGGCAGGTTTTTATACAAGCTTTTATTGTGTTTGTTATTCCGTATTTAATCTCCAAATTGTTTAATCGGCTTCGCAACTCAAAGGATGAGTGATGAAAATGAAAAAGTGGATATCAAAGATCGGTAAAAATGGAAAAGGTACCAATAAAGACAAACAAGAAGCAAATACCCCCCAAGATACAAAATATCAGTTTACAGATAATTTTAATTTAAATCTGGAAATGGTTAGGCAAGAAATTGGACATAATTGGGATGTCCATTTTCGGGAATTTAATCTAGGACGTACCGGTATACGGTCAGTTATCATTTTTGCCGATGGATTATCAGATAAAGACATCATTGATAAACATATTATGACATCATTGATGGTTGATTTTTCAGCAGAATATAAACAGGACCTTCCTTACATCAAAGGAAGCATTTCAAAAGATTTCATAAAAAATGAAGTGTTAACCATTAGTGAGGTAGAAGAAGTTGGTTCCATTAAAGAGTTAGCATCAAAAGTACTAACAGGTTCTACCGCGCTTTTAATTGATGGATCAGTGGATGCCCTAATCCTTGGTACAACAAAAATAAAAACAAGGACGGTTGAAGAGCCGGTATCAGAGGCATTAGTCAGAGGTCCACGGATCGGTTTCACTGAATCTTTAGTTGATAATACATCTTTTTTAAGGAGTAGTGGTGAAATTGAAAATTTATCGTTAGTACAATTCCAAGTAGGTAAGCAGTCAAAAAAAGACTTAGTTGTCGCTTACATTAAAGATATTGTTGATCCCGAATTAGTTCAAGAGGTAGAAAATCGAATTAAGAAAATTGATATTGATAGTGTTCCGGAATCAGGTTATGTAGAGCAACTCATCGAAGACAATTACCTTAGTCCTTTTCCGCAGGTACAGAATACTGAGCGTCCTGATCGCGTGATTGCTGCTTTGATGGAAGGCCGGGTGGCCATCTTATTGGATGGGACGCCATTCGCTTTGATCGTTCCAGTTACATTAAGCATGATGTTACAATCACCAGAAGATTATTATGAAAGGTGGATTCCTGGCACATTCATACGTTTACTCCGTTATCTCACGGTTGTTCTGGCTCTTTTTACACCGTCTTTATATATAGCTTTCATCTCATTTCATTCAGGGTTGATTCCGACCAAACTGGCCATCTCCATTATCGGAACCAGGTCCGGGGTTCCGTTTCCGGCACTTATCGAAGCATTATTCATGGAAATATCCATCGAAATTCTGAGGGAAGCAGGACTGCGCTTACCTAAGCCAATTGGTCCGGCAATGGGTATCGTCGGCGGATTAATCATTGGGGAAGCTGCTGTACAGGCAGGGATCGTTAGCCCCGTTTTGGTGATTGTAGTAGCGTTAACTGCTATTTCATCATTTTCCATTCCGCACTATAGTATTGGGATTACATTACGTATTCTTCGTTTTCCCGCCATGATTTGTGCTGCCACATTTGGATTATACGGGGTCATTCTCTTTTTCCTTTTAATGACCAGCCACTTAGTGAAATTAAAAAGCTTTGGTGTGCCTTATTTGAGCCCAGCCGTTCCTTATCGCTTAAGTGAGTGGAAAGACCTGATGGTTCGCATGCCACTTATGATGATGAAACGACGTCCAAAGATCATGCATACAAAAAACCCCATACGTAAAGGATAACCTATCGGTGAAAGGGTGGTTAAAGAATGATTCTCAGTCCGAAAGACAAAATTACAACTCCTCAAACAGCTGTCATTGTCATCAACTTCATACTCGGCACAGGATTACTCACCCTACCCAGATCATCTACGGAGAAGGTGCATACACCAGATGTATGGATAAGCGTTATTTTAGGCGGCGTTATCGCGATAATCGCGGGGGTGATCATGGTAAAGTTAAGCCAACAGTTTCCCGAAAAAACCTTTTATCAATATATCAATGATATTTTAGGAAAATGGGTGGGGAGTTTACTTAGTTTAGTTATAATCTGTTATTTTCTTACAACTTCCGGGTTTCAGCTCCGTTCAATGGCGGAAGTATTAAGGTTTTTGCTTCTGGAAGGTACCCCTACATGGGCAGTTATGATGATTTTCATGTGGGTGGGTCTCTATCTGATCATCGGCGGCATTAACCCCATCGCCCGTCTTTTTGAAATTATATTACCTTTGACGCTTATCCTTTTTTTGGTCGTTACCTTTATGAGCATTAAAATATTTGAGATCGATAATCTGCGTCCAGTATTAGGAGAAGGAATCTCCCCTGTACTAAAAGGAGTAAAGACAACGGCTCTCGCTTTTACGGGGCCTGAAATCATGTTACTGCTCATTCCGTTTATGAATGAGCCCAAAAAAGCAATAAAAGCCGTTCTTGTTGGAATTTCCATTCCATTGATTTTTTACGTGATAACGGTCGTAATGGTTATCGGAGCATTATCTGTTGATGGAGTGGTCACGAGAACATGGCCGACACTTGATCTTATACGGAGTTTTGAAGTCGCCGGTTTGATCTTTGAACGGTTTGAATCTTTATTGCTGGTGGTATGGATCATGCAAATATTTGCGACATTTACCATAACATTCTATGCAGCTGCTTTAGGGCTTGCCCAACTTTCAAAAAAGAGCATTCACCCATTTATGTTTGGGTTGCTTCCAATTCTCTACATCATTGCAATGGTTCCGAAGAATATCAATGACCTCTTTAAACTTGGAGATTTCATCGGCAATTTCGCACTGTTTTTATTTGGTTTACTTCCGCTTCTCCTGCTTATCATCTCAAGAGTAAAGGGAGGAAAATATGAAACAAACACATAGCAATATCCGTCCCCTCTTCATTTCCCTCTCCATTCTTTTGTTCTTATCCCTTACAGGATGTTGGAGCAGTCATGAAATTGAAGAGCAAAGTTTAGGTATAGGTTTGGCATTTGATAAAGGCAAGAAGTCCTCCATCGAGAAAGAGGTAAACGAACAAGGGGGGAGTTATTCAAAAAAGGACCTGATTACTGCAACCTATCAATTTATCACTCCACAAGTAGCGAGTTCAACAACGAAACAATCCGGACCCCAACAAAAATCTTATGTTAATGTTTCTGAAACGGGAGATTCCGTCCATCAAATGGTTCGTGAATTATCATTGAGAAGTGAACAACCAGTAACGGGTCACCATATGAAAGTGCTTGTTATCGGTGAAAGTCTTGCAAGATCGTATAAGATGGAACAATTACTTGATCAAAATCTTCGAGAAAGTGAGATTAGGCCAAGCTGTCTTGTGCTCATCAGTAAAGGAAGAGCAAGCAAGACACTGGAATCAAAGAAAGCAGGAGAAATTCCAGCTTTCCGTCTGGCTGGCATTGTAGAAAATGCATATCGGACAACGAGGATCTTTCCTCCCATGTCGCATATTAAAGTAGAGAGCAAGATCCAATCAGAATCTAGTTTTCTGTTGCAAAAAGTACTATCAGTGAATGGGCAAGTCAAATTTGCCGGAGCTGCCGTTATTGATGGAAAGACACACAAAATGACTGGTACTTTGAATGAAGAAGATCTGGAGGGCGTAACATGGATAACAGGCAAGGGAAAAGGCGGTGTAGTGAAAAGCTTTGACAAAGAAACCGGTCAGCTGATTGTGTATGAGATAGAGTCCATGAAAAGCAATATCACACCTCGAGTTAAAGGAAACAACATCTCTTTTGATGTAAACATTGAATCAGTGGGAAGACTGTCTGAAAACTGGGTGATTTCAGGAGATACTTTTAAAAATGAATTTCTCAAAAAAGCAGAAAAATCATCTGAAAAAGAAGTGAAACGCCTGGTGGGGAATGTATTAGAAAAAATGCAAAAGGAATACCAAGTGGACGTTGCTGGCTTCGGAAATCGATTGAGAATTGAGCACCCCAAAGTATGGAAGAAGGTCAAAAAGGATTGGGACCAAACATTTAGTGAAACCCCGATCAACTACGATGTAAAATTAACCATTAATGATTATGGAACATCAGGAGGATCAAAGAGGTAAACCCTCAGGATAACACCTAGAGGATCTAGCATTAAATGTTGAAAAAGAAAACTTCTTCATTGCAAGCACCACGGGAAGCGATTAAACGGTGACCTTGGAAATACAATATCGACGAGCATGAAAAGACCTCCCACAGTAAACTGTGGGAGGCCTTTAACTTAAAAGTGAGTTATTTTCCACTCAAGGCGCTTTTTTCATAAAACCTCAACCGATGCACCAGGTGAAGACATCTTCTATTTATATACCACTCAAATAAAACATAGCTTCTTTAATCTTGATATATTCAATTGAATTAATCAAACCCACAAATGTTCATACAATTGAATAATCTATTGCGTGTTCACGAAAATGTTTTTTTAACAAATCTACCTGAATTCCCCAAGGGAAAGATTAACTTAATTCCACTTTAGTAATTTCACTTAAATGGACCCCATTTAAAATCGAGTCTTCGTCTGCAACAACATATTCAATGACAGTCGGGCTTATGGTTCGAATATAAACAAAAGCTGAATCATCTACATGCTCAATTCGAAGCTTTTTCCTCTGTGCCTGCTTAATATCAAGCTGGTTGGTACTAGCTTCCGGCAGGCTTGTGTAATAAATTTCAAAATCTTCTTCTGACGCATCAATGAAAAGATGCCATATGTTATATTCTTCTTCCTGATCAATCACTGTTTTTAATTTCCCTTTTCTCCCGATGCCAAGAAAATACTTGAACTTTGATTCGCCATTCACCATATCACGGTCAATAACTTTTATACTTCCGCCTTTTCTGCTTTGCACAAGTCCAAAGGCAACGCCTGTTTTTCCCGTAGGAGCTGTTAAAATATCTCGGTTAACCACTCTGTTTCTCTCTTCTTGCTTTAAATAAGCGCCTTCTGTCCCCAGTGGTGGGAGAATCTCAAAAAGATTATCAGACACTTCTCCCCAATTTTGAGAGTTCTGTACTTCCCTTTCAATCCATTTATTAAATAGATCCATAACGACCGGGGATTTACTTGAATTACCCGCAAGCAGTATGTTTACTTTATTAATTTTGCTTGGTTCTGACCGGGCAAAAGCGCGCCTTAATGACTCAAAGAAATTTTTAATGCCTTTTTCAATCCTTTCCTCAATCAGTTGTTCCATTTCATCTTGATCGATCAAAAGTTCCACATTGAGTTTTGGGTGGCCGGCTTTGTCAAACAAGTCTGCCCGAATCATGCCTTTTCCAAACTGTTCTTCATACCGTTCATGTCTTTCCCAAAGCGGCCTTAATTTTTCTACCAATTGTTTCGTATTTAAATAGGATTCTTGTGACTCATTAATCAGCGTTTCACTTCCGGGAAATTTCACACATTCTGCTGGGAGAGTAAAAGGAATATTTAGCTCACGCATTGTTCTTTGATTGTTTTTAAACACTTGGAACGCCAAAAGCTCCAGCATGTTCTCTCCGCCTAAATAACGGTCCCCGCCCGCTGCAAAATGCTCAATGACATAATCATATCTGCTTTCTTTCAAGCCCGCTTCACGCCAAATGCCAAAATCAAAATCGGTCGTTCCTCCACCAAAATCAAACACACCGTAGTATGTTTTTTCGTCCTCTTCCGGTTCAAACCCGTATTCCTGTAAGGCACAAACGGCATAGGCAGCAGGTTCACTCGCCCCAGCGGTGACACGAAACTTTTTCATTATTTCTTCATCCTGCTGAATCGGCATAGGAAGCGTCTTTTTTAACCCACGCTCAAAACACTTTAGAATTTTTTCTCTTACCTCTTTTTCATACGTCACCGGGAAAGATAAGGTGTAGTCCAGGTAAATTCCATTGTTCTGGTTATTGATATACAAACCGAGGTAGTAGGCGTATAACTCGATTGGGTTGATTTCCTGATCGGTTAAGTCCAGAAAGGAACGCAGTACAACGGCATATCCCCTCTTGTCTTTTAATCTGAGTTCGTTTTTCTTTTCTCCAGCCCACTGCTTTAGATTATTCAATATGGAATAATAATGGTCACTTTTTCCATTCATCAAGTTATTAAGAGCATTATGGGAAACTGTCACATCCTGCCACCTTGTATCTGGTCTTCCTTCTTTTTCTTGATAAAGCTCCAGGAAATGTTCTAAATCAATAAATTCAATCACGGTTGGATTTTCATAATGCCAGTCTTGTACTTCCGTGTTAAGGTAGCCAACCCCAATACGCATGGGAAGAGTAAAATCACTTTCTTCTTGATGAACGACCACTGTACTTTTCGTTCCAAAATCAATGCCAACTATGCCGTCCTCCCTAATATCCATTTTAGGGTTTCTGGCCATTATTTCTTCGTTCAGTTTTATCGTTAAAGGTTTTTCATCAGAGTGGACAGTCCATAAATCCCAATGTCCCCGGTTTGGATCTATTAACATCTTTTCATCATATGTATCAATATCAGCTCTTACTTTTTCAGAGTTTAAAAGCTTCTCATAAAACGTCTTGGAATCGATAGCGATTGATGGCAATTCTTTTAGAAAACTTTCATGATCTAAACCCTTCAATTGATACAATGCCAGCAAATAATCATACTCCTTCTGGCGTTCTGCGCTTAATCCACTTGGTACTAATCGGTTTTCCAGCCAGAGATGGAGAGCCATTTGATCATTGATTTCAAAGGCATTTTCCCCATTTAAACGGAAAACAGGAACGAAAAATCCTTTTCCCAGCAAATTGTTTTTTTGATTTACCACATCAAAACTTTGAATGTCGTACCCGTTAAATTTAAAAGCAATTGATTTAGAAGGGTTAGCCGTTTGATTGGCAAATATCCTTGAAATGGAAGGATTTTTACTCGTGGAGTAATCATCTAAAGCTATTATTTTCTTATATACAGGGTGATCGGTTGTATTGAAACTTTTGGCAGCTTCCTCCCGTGTCATGGCATCACCTACAAAACCGGAAACGTCCAGATGCTTTTTGTAGTCAAAATCTTCGTCCACTAATTCATAGTATTTTCTATAAGGAAATAAAGCTGCAATGTTGTGATCATATATAACATTTCCGTCATTCATGTAAACCCATCTGGAACGGAGCATCTTTTTAATGTCTTGAAAAAAGCTCGCTTCTTCCTTAAAAAAGGTTTCTTCTGCACTCTGATATAAATGGCTGATTAAAGATCTCACTTCTTTATAAGTCATTGAAACGGCAGAGACTGGAACAGTTTGGGAATCAGGTGAAAATGGAACCTGCTCTTCATTCTTATTCATTAAGTAAATGGAACTGTCTATGTTATTCTTTTCAGCTAAACTTATTGCGTTCTCAAGGGGCTCTATATCTTCTACCGTTTCTTGTTTTTCAACTACTTTTAATAATTCTTCTGAAAGAACTTCACCAGAATCCAAATAACATATCAGATCACCAATCTTGACTATAGTGTCCTCCGCTACATTCAATTCTTTAAGGGTACCTTCTTTTTCTGAAAAGAGGTCAAATTCGATGCCCTCACAGCTGAATTTGGCTAAGCTTTCGCCCACCGTAATATAATCGCCTGGCTGTTTATACCATTGCACAAGAAGGATTTTTTCAATCCCTTCTTCAATCTCTGGGATAATAATCGATGTCATTGTTATTTCTCCTTTATTATCATTCTCTTTTTCGCCTGCTAGATTCTCACAACGGATTTTTTAATGGTTTTACCATTAATGCTTATATATCCTGGCAGGAGGATGTCCGTAATGTTCCCGGATATTTTGCTATTGAGGGCTCTTATGTACAAGTCTTCTCTGAAGACCTCATTCATTTTCACTTCCTGTATTTTATATAAAGGGGTATCGTATGTTTTACTGTATTCTTGAAAGAAATACAGAAAAAGGGCGAGCAAAATCTCTCTTTCCTGCTCCCGTCCTTCCATAATCTCGTTTTTAATAAAATCCCACAAAGATGAAATGTTTTCATATTGCACACCACAGACGATAAATTCCTGCACCGAACCGCCCTTGAAGATTCCTTTTAAGGAACTTTTGGTGGTTTCGGATAATTGTTGAACAGCTTCGTAAAGTTCTTCTGCTTCCCGATAGTCTGCTCTTCTCTTTTGCAATTCATTAAACTGGGATTCCAATTTCTCATTTAGATGGTGGATCATTATTTGGTACTCGCTAATTTCCTCTTTTTTCGACTCAATCTCTTGTTGGAGCTCTGCAATTTCTTTTTCTTTTTCTCTCAGCAGCTCCTTAGGTTCCCCCATTTGACTAAACGAGCCCGCTTCTGCTATTTCCTTTATCTTTTCAATGACCCTTTCGTCTTGAAGGGAAACCATTAATGCCCCAATAAAACCATCATCTAATTCTTTATTCATCTTTACACTCCCTTCTAAGTGTGAACCAACCCTGAATAGCTACATAAGCTTGCTCTGCTGTTTTTGGGCGTACCAAATATACCTACCCTCTCTGCACATGATAGATTTTTTAAAATAGTCCACCTGTGCTTTCAGATAAACATTTTCTTCTTCAACACTAGTAAATTCCTTTGGGTCCATATACCACGCTGGTCTTCTAATGCTCATTATTTTGGACTTTCTTTACCCAATTCACTATTTACGCCTCACTTTTAGCACTTTCCGCGTTAATTCTTCTGTATATGTATGAAAGGATTGCCCCTTTTTTGCCATAGAAAAATCCCCTCCCAGATAGACTGTTAGGAGAATACAACCATAACTTATATTCTAAGAAAGCAGTAGTGAGATTACTTATTTCCATCAAAAATACGTATATAACGTATTAAAGATGTATTGATAATATGATGCTTACTATCACTTTTTACAATAAAATACTCACAGTGTTCCATCTTTTTTAATACCTCTTGTAAAACATCCTCTTTTTTACTACTCAATCCTTTTTTTATTTTCTCCCACTTAACATCAGCGTCAAGAGTATAACAAACATAGAATTCCTTTAACAGGTTAATCTTCCCCTTAAATGCTCTAGTTTCTTTAACTGCTTTTATCTTGATAAAAATATGAACACAAGAAATAAAGAGCAATATTGTTAAAGCTAAAGACAAATTACTATAACTTTATTTAGTTACCCATCTGTTGTATACAAAAATATTTGTTTATATCTAATCCAAATTCAATAATTAGCAGTATTGAATCATGTACATCCTATTTAATTTTTCCTTACTCCGATATACCATCTCATAAGTACTACTTAATAATATTCGGTATGATCATATTGTTTAAGTGGGTTGAAATAACTAGGGTTACCCCCCCCTGAAAAGGCCTCTCATCAGTAAACTGTGGGAGGCCTTCAACTTTAAAGATATTCACATGTCAGGTGAGCACTCATTTATGAATCCCTGTTAACCCCTTATATTAAGGGATTTAAACGATGATTACATCATGTCGCCCATTCATCTTTAAATAAAAAAGAAAGTAATAAGATAAAAAAGGACTATATATCAATATTCCGCAAGAGTTCGACTGGATTAATTTAAATGCGATATGATTAAGAAGAGGACAAACGCGAACAAAAAAAGCCCTTCTCGTTTGAGATGGCCTCTGTTATGCTGTTCAGCTTAATTCACTTCGATAGTAATAATTGAAAAAAATATGATTTTAGCGATACATTTTATGAGCAATCGCGTAATTTTTAAAACGCATTGCTTGATGCTAGTGGGTTTTTGATTGTTCGCATACATCGGTATAGGAACGACCATGTTTGTATGGGAGCTTAAACAAATTATCCGTAACAGCAGTAACACAATCTTCGCAATAATAATTGACGAACTCTCTACCTTGTTCAAAAAGTGGTGTCATCGTATCTATGTCAGCCCATTTAAAGCAGTAAATACACATTTGCCTCATGATATATCACTCCTTTTTTATCCAAAAATAAATAGTAATAATCAAAAGAAGAATATGTGCCACCTGTCGACATTATTCATGAAACGATATTCTTTCGTAAAGAACCTCTACCACCAAAAAAATTAAGGAAGCAGGGGAAACTGCTATAAACCGATACCATTTATATACCACTTAACCTGAGTATTAAACCTCCCCAAAAAACATTATTCGTTTCCCGTGAATTTTTTTCAACAAGATTTAGAAGTTCCCCCAGGGTTCAAATTTGTGTTTACTCCGTTTGCTGATTGGAAATAACATAATAAATCTTTTAACTATAATCAGAGTAGGAGTGATATTTATGACAAGACATTCCAAAAAAATCAAACATAAAGCAAAAGCTACTTTGAATAAAGTAAAGACTAATATTAAGGAAACATTATTTAATATCGCAGACATTCCAGCAACATCTGTACAGCAATTGGCTGATTTTATACAACATCACCCTGATACAAAAGTCACCAAGAAACAAATGCTTGGTATTTCCTATGCCTTCTATAGTTTAGAAACAGAAGGGTATCATTATTATTTAGAAACCCATACATCCAAAATTTTGCAGTTGGATGGACATTATCAGGATAAAAAAATGGTATCTTATCGATCATATAGGGATTATTATCAATTAAATACACCAATTAAAATGCCCAACTAAAATTTCGAGTCTACAGTTTTTTAAAGGCTTGTACAATTTGAACGTTGATTTACTCTCAAGTAACCCGCTTTCCGCGGGCGGTCCGCCCTTTGCGCCTGCGGGGTCTCCCCTGGACACGCTTTTCCCGCAGGAGTCTCGCACAACGGTTCCAATCAACTTCGTTTAAAAATTTAGATAGACCCCTTTCATTACATAATAAAAGAGCTGCCAATGAAGTGAACCCAAAAAGTTAGACACTTTATTTACTTAGGCAGCCTTGAGGGCATGAACCCGGTAATCTACCGGGCTCATGCCTTTTAATTTTACCTTGATTCGTTGATGATTGTAGTAATGGATATATTCTTCTTGTTCTTGTTTGAAAAGCTCCATGCTTTCAAATTCTTGAAAATAGAGTAATTCAGATTTTAATAAGCCAAAGAAGTTTTCAATGACCGCATTATCGAGACAATTTCCTTTGCGGGACATGCTTTGTGTAATGTTATGTTTTTTCAACTCATGCGAGTATTGTTTCATCTGATAGTGCCAGCCCTGGTCTGAATGGAGAATGGGTGAATCTTTCGATTCCAAGCGATCAAAGGCTTTATCCAGCATTTTGGAAACGAGCGGATAAACAGGCCGAGATTCGATATTATAGGCGATGATTTCTCCATTAAACAGGTCAAGAATGGCCGATAAGTATAGTTTCTCCCCAGCTAGATGGAATTCTGTGACGAAGGAAGGTTATAGTGCCTACAGCGGTCTCGTTGATCGATGCCCCATATTCGTTCATATATTTAAGTACCTCTAGATTAAAGGGCAGAGTGTAATTTGTATAGGATGAAACAAGTCCTTCCATCCCATGTTTTAGATAGCGAGCGACCCATCTTTTCAGGGGGGATAAACCTACATTTCTTTCTTGAGCAATGGATTTATAGGATTTTTTCCCTTCTAAGTACTCTAAAACAGCATTTGATTTTTCTTCTATTGTATATTTAGTCAAAAAAACTGCACCTCCAATTGTTAGATGTTGTCTAACAATTGGGGTGCAGTTCACAAAGCAGCTCTCTTATTGAAGTAAGGTACCTTCTCCAATTCATGGACGGTCATTGAAAAATGACTGTTTCTTTTGTCACTTTCCATCACTGCCAGTTTGTGTGAAAGACTCCTGCTAAATCACGTCGCTCATAGGTATGTGCACCAAAGTAATCACGTTGTGCTTGCAAGAGGTTTGCATTAGAGATGCCTGTTCGATAACTATCGTAATAAGAAAGTGAAGCGCTTAAAGATGGAAACGAGATACCGGAATTTATTCCCTCACAGACAACCTTTCGCAACCCTACCTGGTAACCTGTTACCTTTTCAGCGAAATATGGTGAGATTAATAAATTGGCCAGATTCGGCTGCACTTGATAGGCTTCGCTAATGACATTTAAAAATTCTGCCCGAATGATGCAGCCGCCACGGAAAATAAGCGCAATATCCTTTAAAGGCAAATCCCAGCCGTTAAGTTCAGAACTCATTTTATATTGAGTGAAACCTTGCGCGTATGCACAAACTTTTCCCATATATAATGCTTGTCTAATATAGTCAATCCACTCATTTTTATCTAATTTTTGCTGAACGTTCTCAGGCCCTGTTAGGATGTTTTCTGCATTGACCCGTTCTTCTTTTAAAGCGGAAATGTAACGGGCAAACAATGACTCTGTAATAATCGATGCTGGTATTCCGTTATCAATCGCTTGCATACTGGTCCATTTTCCTGTGCCTTTTTGTCCTGCTTTATCAAGAATCACATCAATCAAGGGCAAACCCGTTACTTCATCTTTCTTCCTTAAAATTTCCGCTGTGATTTCGATTAAATAACTTTTCAGTTCGCCTTGATTCCATGTTTCAAAGATGTCAGCAATTTCATTAACTTCCAAATGCAATTTTTCTCTTAAAAACGTATAAGCTTCGGCGATTAATTGCATATCCGCATACTCAATCCCGTTATGTACCATTTTCACAAAATGACCTGCTCCTTTTGGACCGATATAGGTACAGCAAGGATCATCATTTACTTTGGCTGCGATTTTTGTCAGGATTGGAGCTACTTTTTCATAGGCGTCCTTATCTCCGCCTGGCATGATTGAAGGTCCTTTTAACGCCCCGACTTCTCCACCGGAAATACCAATTCCTACATAACTGAATCCTTTAGATTTCAATTCATCATATCTGCGTTCAGTATCTTCGTAATGGGAGTTACCGCCGTCCATGATAATATCCCCTGTTTCAAGATGAGGAAGCAAAGAAGTGATCACCGAGTCGATCGGTTTACCCGCAGTCACCATTAGAAAAATCTTTCTTGGAGTTTCCAGTGACTTAACAAACTCTTGGATTTCGTAATACGGATGGATCGACTGACCGTCCAATTCAGCAACAAGCTGATCCGTTAAATCTCTTGTGTAGTTATAGACAGCCACTTGTTCCCCTTTGCTAGCCATATTTAACGCGATATTACTGCCCATTACCCCTAAACCAATGACACCAATTGTATTGTACATTTATTTCTGCTCCTTTTATGTAAAGATAATAGGCAGTAAATCCCTGCCATAAGTGGGGGATTTACTGCCGGGAAAAGCCTATACAAATAAACTTAGTAATAGAATAAATCCTAATCCAGCTACTGAAATGATCGTCTCAAGCAAGGTCCATGTTGCAAATGTTTCTTTCATGCTTAAACCAAAATACTCTTTAAACATCCAGAAACCAGCATCGTTAACGTGTGAAGCGATTAAACTTCCCGCTCCGGTAGCAAGTACAACTAGAGCAAGGTTAACGTCCGTCTGACCTAACATCGGAATAACTAAACCAGCTGTCGTTAAGGCTGCAACGGTAGCAGATCCTAATGAAATACGCAGGATTGCCGCGATGATCCAGGCAAGCAAGATTGGTGATAATGATGTTCCTTTGAATAATTCAGCTACATAGTCACCTACACCGCCGTCGATCAATACTTGCTTGAAGGCCCCGCCCCCTCCAATGATTAAGAGCATCATTCCGATATGCAAGATTGCTGATGTACAAGATTCCATAATATCTTTCATTGGAATCTTTCTTGCTAATCCCATTGAATAGACCGCAAATAATAAGGATAGCAACATGGAAGTACCGGCTTCGCCAATAAAACGGATAGCTGCCAGTAAACCATTATCTTCAAATCCCATTGTTTTTTGCATCAAAGTGATAATCGTAGCAATTGACATTAATATAACCGGAAGTAAAGCGGTAAATACACTGATTCCAAATCCAGGTGTGTCTTCAAGTTTAAAAGATTTTTGTTCTCCTAAAGAGGCAATGCTGCCTGTTTTCGTAAATGATGCAGGTACTAATCTTTTAGCTATCTTCGTAAATACTGGTCCAGCTAAAATGACGGTTGGAACCGCAATGATGAAGCCGTAAAGTAAAACCTGACCAATGTCTGCACCATATTCACCAGCGATAACGGTTGGTCCTGGGTGCGGCGGTAAGAACCCGTGAGTTACGGATAATGCCGCTACCATTGGAATACCAAGATATAATATCGAAACTTTTAATTCTCTTGAAATGGCAAATACGATTGGAATTAATAATACTAATCCCACTTCAAAAAATAACGCGACACCGATAATAAATGATGCTGCTACGACTGCCCATTGAATATTCTTTTCACCGAATTTTTTAACAAGGGTCATGGCAATGCGCTGCGCTCCGCCTGAATCTGCGATCAACTTACCCAACATCGCTCCAAGTCCAAAGATTAACGCTAAGTGACCAAGTGTTCCGCCTAATCCAGCTTCAATGGTTTTGACAATTCCATCAAGTGGCATCCCAAGTGCTAAAGCCACTCCAAACGATACAATGATCAAGGAAATAAAGGTGTTTAATTTTAAGCCCATTATTAAAATTAATAAAGCGACAATTCCTAAAGCGACAATGACTAATGGCATTGTAATCCCTCCATGTCTTTACTTTGCAGCATTTATTAAGTTTCTTTGATAATTCGCAACCTGTGTATATTCGTTTTCCAATACCCTTGATAGGTTTATAAAAATCGGCAGTAGCTGCCTATATTCTTTTACAGAATCATCTTTCGGTGTGTGCTTGTGGGTATTGCCTATCATTTCAGAAACTACTTCGAAGGAATCAATTTCCCCTGTAGCATATAATCCCAATATACAAGCACCCAGGCACGAACTTTCGTAGCTTTCCGGAACCACGACTTCCGATTCGAAGATATCGGACATCATTTGCCGCCAAACAGCCGACCTGGCGAAGCCTCCCGTAGCTTGAATTCGGGTCACGGGACCGTCCATGCATTCGGTTAAGGCTAAAAATACTGTGTATAAATTGTAAATGACTCCTTCTAGAGCCGCCCGAATCATATGTTCTTTCTTATGCGAAAGTGTTAATCCGAAAAATGAACCCCGTACGTCCGGATTCCATAATGGTGCACGTTCACCTGCAAGATATGGATGGAATAGCAATCCATCAGCGCCCGGTCTTACACGTTCAGCAATCTTGGTCAAGACTTCATAAGCGTCGATTCCAAGCCTTTTAGCTGTTTCCACCTCGGAAGAAGCAAATTCATCGCGAATCCAGCGAAGGACCATCCCGCCATTGTTTACCGGCCCGCCAATCACCCAATGCTTTTCCGTTAAGGCATAGCAAAAGATTCTTCCTTTTTCGTCTGTTTTCGGCTCGTCAATAATTGTCCGAATCGCACCGCTTGTCCCAATCGTGACAGCGATTTCACCTTTCCGGATAGCGTTTACACCTAGATTTGAAAGGACACCATCACTTGCCCCAATGACAAAAGAGGTTTCTGGGTCAATCCCGATCTGTTTGGCTAAATCCGGGTCACAGTTGTTAAAGATCTTTGTTGTTGGTACAAGCTCAGATAATTGACCACGCGTTATTCCAGCAATTCTTAGGGCTTCCTCATCCCAATCCAAATTTTTGAGATTCAACATGCCCATGGATGAGGCAAGGGAATAATCGACAACATATTGATCAAAGAACCTTTTAAAGATATATTCTTTAATCCCGATATACTTTTTAGCATTGGTTGCGATCTCTGGGCGATCATTCACGATCCAGGTGATTTTGGATAATGGCGACATCGGGTGTATAGGTGTTCCGGTTCGTTTGTAAACTTCATGCCCATCTAATTCATCTTTTATTTTATGGGCCCAAGCTTCACTGCGATTATCTGCCCAAGTGATACAAGGGGTTAGCGGCTGGTCATTTTCATCCATAGCTATAACACTGTGCATCGCACTGCTAAATGAAATAAATGATAGTTTTTTGTCTGGATGCTGTTTCGTTATATTTGAAAAGGCTTTCAAAACGGCCTGGAAAATCTCCTCAGGGTCTTGTTCCGCTGTTGTCATATCCGGTGTGTAAAGAGGATAACCAACATTCTCTTGCTGGATGACATCGCCTTTTTTCGTAAATAATACAGCTTTTGTACTTGTTGTACCGATGTCTACACCTAACATATAGCTAGTCATTTTCTTGTTCGACTCCTTTTGAAAGCATCTGTTGGGCCATCCATAAGTCTTCAACTTTCTCTTGAACATCATCAAAGTTTTCATGTAACGACTTAATCATGAGGTCTCGATCTTTTGTTTTGATCGCATCAATATAAAGTTGATGGTTATTTATGATTCGTGTAAAGTCTTCATACTTTTCTTTAAAACGGCTGCGCATGGATAGAAGAATCAAACTTTCCATCACAGGTTTTAAATTATCCCAGATCATCAGGATGTAGGAATGATTGATGGACCGAATAATCGTTTCATGAAATAGGACATCCTGATAGGAAAACTCATCAGCATCTTGGTATTTTATGGATATTTTCATCATCTCTAATATTTTACTAAGTTCCATTACTAATTCATTCGTGTTCATCCTTACTAGACGTTCAAATACAAACGTCTCGATGAGTATCCGTACATCATAAATTTCTGCATACTTCTTTTCTGTTAAACCAATGACAACCGCACCCATTCTTTCTAATCGGATGATATTTTCAGAGGCCAGTATTTTTAGCGCTTCACGAACTGGAGAGCGGCTTACACCGAAATCAGCAGCTAATTTATTTTCAGATAGGATGGCACCGCTTTCAATCATGCCCGAAATAATACGCATTCTTAGCTCGGACGTTACACGATCACCAGCTGAAGCTTTTGAAAGCCATTTTACAGGATAAAGAAATTCCTTTGATTCAGCCATAAATTCACCTTCCAATAGAGTTCAAGTACACTTGTATACAAGTATTATAATCTTTAAATAATTAGTAATGCAAGCTTTTTGAATTCAACTGGATTCTCGTTAATATAGTCAAAGTTTGTTGGGAGTTTAGAAGGTTCTAGTACAAAAATAACTTATGAATACTTGGTATTATTTTTTTCCATTACATTCCTCACCATGCGCTTTTGCTTGTATAACCTTTGCAGGAGCCCTGTCCTACATTTTCTTGGTTGGTAAAATCGAAAGGGTTCAGGATCATGCTGATTTTGATTTACGAAATGGTAAGAAGATATCGAGCTAATGATGAAGGCGTAGAATATCTACAAACAACAAAGCAGTGCATCCCTAAAATTGGGATCACTGCTTTGTTGTTTGTAATTTTTGCTAATACCCTACTATCAAAGCTAAAGTCAACTCTTACTGATCTTATTACTAGTAAAGTAAGTAAGAAATCTAGCCATCATAAACATATATCTTTGCAACTTTTTCTGAAAATCCTGCAATAATTATTGCATAGATATCAATTGTACCCAATAAGTGTGCCTGGCTAAGAATTTAGTCATATTTAGTCTTTTCAATGTACTTATGTTTTACTACATCTTTTATAAGCTTCTAATTTTGTCGATATCTACTCAGAATTTGTAGTTATTTCTCGGGAAATTGTTGAAATTTGAAAATAGTGATGTGACATATCGTTTGTCAGTTAGATGTTCATTTCACACGTAGCTGCGAGTTCATTGGTTAAAAAATTTAGCTCTCTTTTAATTGAATGAGACCATGGGTTAAATTGTCATATGTATCGTGTATCGCTATCTCTGTTTCATTGGTTCCTTCTAATCTTTCTTTTTCTTTATACGAAGGTATGTAAATTTCCACATTTTAACCATTTCGCTCTGAGTTTTAAACATACTTTCGAACATTAATTTTGCATCTCCACTTCTTTGCCACTTCCTTTGAAGAGGATGCTCATTCATTCGGATGTATATCATTTTGCATATCGGACCTCCCTTTCTATTTAAAGATGAAGGTTCTGTGAATTTATTTTCATGTTATATCGCCCAGCGATACGAAACACAAAAAAGAAGCGATAAGCCCCTTTCTTGAGGAACACTATTAAGGACATGGATCTTGCTAGAGCTAGGAAACCGTTGTTTTAAGCTGAGACATATCGTTTGTCAGTGGACGTTCATTTCTTGCGTAGCTGCGAGTTCATTGGTTAAAACAATCAAAGTCTCTTTTATTTGTTTGGAATTATGGGTTAAGTTTTCATATATATCGGGTATGCTATCTCTGTTTCATTAGGTTCTTCTAATCTATCTTTTTGTAGATACACAAGGTCTTTACCTGTACTCTCTAGGGACTTGTCCGTATCGCGTAACGCTATGTGCGCTTCGATGTCAGATTGAATAAAGATAGGCAACCTCCATCTTAAAAACTCATATCCGTTTCGTTCTAAGAACGGTGGGAGTTGCATCCCCACTTCTTCTTCCACTTTCTTAGAAAAAAAATACTCGTTCATTCGGATGTATATCATGTGTGCATATCGACCGCCGCTTTTCTATTAAACCTAAAGGTTTCGAATTTATTTGCAAGTTATATCGTCCAGCGATATGAAACAAAAAAAAGTGCCGATCAATCCCTGTCTGGAGGAACTCTAGTAAGGATGACTCTTGTTTTTGAATACAAGTTCTTAACCTTTTCAACTCCCATTTTATCAAACTGCCTTTTTTGCTTGCTTCAAATTGTGTATTTTGTTTTAGACGCATATCGCTTAAACAAATCTTCAATGAATTTCAATTGAGCCTTCGTTTGCCTTTGGTAGAACGTCCGATACATTGGTATCGTCAAGCTCTTATATAGTAGGTACCAAATCTGTAAAGTTGAAATATTCTTTCTTAAAATCTATGTTTCAGCTACGCGAATCATAGATGGCACTATGAATTTTTTAAAGTTTTATGGATTCGCATCTCAATGCTTTTATCCATCATTATTTAAAAAATATTTATCAAACGTTTCTACATCAATAATTTGCTCCACAAATCAATACACAGCTAGGCAAAAAACCTTAACAGTCACCTTATTTTCTAAATATGGAAAAAAGCCCCCGCCATTTTTCGGAACGTTTTTGTATAGACTCTTCTAAACGTTTATTAAATTCATTTTGTGAACTCCATTCTTTTTTCTGTTCGTCCCTCATATTTTGTATTTCTTTTTGTAAGAGTTCACTTTTTTGTTTTTCTTGTTCCAGCAATGTTTCGTATTGGGTATTTTGTTGTTCAGTTAATTGTTCAATTTTAGTATTAGTTCTTTGCGCTGAATTTCCAATACTAGAACTAATAACATGATGATCTTGCTGGAGCCGGGAAACCTTTGTTTTAAGCTGGGACATATCGTTTGTCAGTTGGACATTCATTTCACGTGTGGCTGCGAGTTCATTGACTAAAAACATTAAGACCTCGTTTAATTGATTGGGATCGTGGGGTGAATTTTCATATGTATCGGGTATCGCTATCTGTGTTTCATTGGATCCTTCTAATCTTTCTTTTTGTTGATATACCAGGTCTTTTGCTGTATCGTCTAGGGGCCTGTCCGTATCGCGTAGCGCTATAAGCGCTACGATGTCAGATTGAACAAAGATACGTCGATCTCCATCTTTCAAAAACTCATATCCATTCCGCTCCAAGATTTGACCATACTTTCGAACAGTGGGAGTTGCAATACCCACTTCTTCTGCCACTTCCTTGGAAGAGAAAGCTCGTTCATTCAGTTGTATATCACGTCGCATATCGGACCTCTTTTCTATAACTAGTTGTATCTGTAGTCTACCTGACCTTAAATTTTCTGTCTAGATGAGTATAGCCTATTCAGAAGTTGTTAGGGATAGCGATAAGATTTCCTTTTCCTTTCTTCTGTTTTCCATATAGGATTAAATAATCTATTCGTTTACCTTCCTTTTCTTGCATAGCCTCTATCTATACCTATCCATTGTGGATGTTACAACTGGTTGGGCCTGGCGGCTGGTCCCGTGTCTTTAGAAAAAACTGGCCAGCCTTAACCTCAAGATTCCCCTTTTTTGTTGCAAGTTACACACTCGCACAAATTTCGTATAATCACTTAAGTTAAATTGAACCCTCTTATAATTGTCAAGCTTGATAAGATTGTAACTTATAGTAGTATACTCTAGCTCTAATATAGTCTGCACCCACTGTTTTAGCCCATAACGTTCGATGATTTCCATCACTAGATACATGATATTCTATCATCGCAGGCTTTCTAGAATAACTTTGTGTATATTTTCTATTGCAGTGCTCGAAAAGAGTAGAATTCCATCATAATTCATAGGCTCTTTTACATAACCAGCTCTGAGTCCTTTTCTACTAAAAGCGGATGGCCGATTATTGAAACCAATTCCATTAATCCACCTAAGTGTTTAAGTGATTCGTGGAGACAACAGCCAGGAACTTCTGCATACTGCACAGAACTAACAAAAGAAGAACTAACAAAAGCATTGGAAAAAGCAAATAAAGAAAACTCCCCATTCCTACGGGATAAGGTAATAGAGAAGTTATCAGCTTCTAACTTCAAACCCCTCTCAAGTAAAGATATTGTGAATATGAACAGAGAAGTATATAATTCATAAAACAAAAAGGTGCACTCAGTTTAAAGTGTACCTTTTTGCATATCCATATATCCCCATAAAGTTGTAAAAAAATATGTTTGTCTTCTTCCTTTTTGCCGCCAAACAATCCAGAATATTATTGGTAATTCTGAGAGATTACAAAAGCCCTTCCAGCCCGATCTCAATTTTTTTCAAAAACAGAATCTAAGTACGGTTGTGTTTTAATTCCCTCTTCTACAGCGAAATGCTCTATAACTTTAAACTATTCAATTTATAACTTGTATTAGTAAAAGAAGCTGCCAGATGGCAGCCGGATATTCAATTAAAGCACCCGTTATTCATAATAAACGAAACACCCACATCGCTAACTCGTAAAAAAACGAATAACCAATATAAAGGATTAAAAATAATGCTACCTACTGCAACTCCTCCAATATGTTCATCAGAAAAAATATAAACAAGAGCCTCGATTTTTAAACTGAAATCGAGGCTTCTAATCAATGAATATATATTCTAGACTAGGTCTTGTTAATCCTCGTTGGAAGAGAACGAAAACGTGGATGCCCAGCAAGGATGGAACCTCTCATCTGTTTAACGACAGGATGTTCTGACGAAAAAAACTGATTTTTAGAATCGTAAAGCTCGATTAATTCTCCTTTTTCCAGTACACCCAAAGTATCCGCGATTGAATAGGCCGCTTTAATATCATGTGTAATAAAAAGGTAAGATAAGCCGAAGTCTTTTTTTAACTCCCTTAATAATTCTAAAATTAGTGTTTGATTAACCATATCTAAACTACTTACGGATTCGTCCAAGACGATTAGCAGTGGCTTAAGAGAGATTGCTCTAGCAATATTAATTCTTTGCAATTGTCCACCGCTAAATTGGTGTGGGTACTTTTTTAAATCCTTTTCACTTAGACCTACTCTTTCCAATAACTCAATAACGGTTCTTTTTTGTTCGGCTACGGTTAGTTTTTCATAGTTTTCTAATGGCTCGCCTATAATACGCTCGGCTGTCATTCGTGGATTGACGGATGAATACGAATCCTGAAAGACGACTTGTAGATCTCGGCGTATCTTTTGACGAATATGCTTATCAGCAGTATAGATATCATGCCCTTGAAACAGAACCTGTCCTTGCTGTGGACGTTCCAAGCCAAGAATCACTTTTCCTAATGTACTTTTTCCAGCTCCACTCGTTCCGAGTAGTCCTAAACATGTTCCTTCGTCAATAGAGAGGGAAATGTCAGTGAGTACTTTTTTAGAATGGTCTTTCCATTTAAAAAACGTATGAGAATTATAGCTATGAGTTACTGCTTTTACTTGTAATAAACTCATTTGTTCACCCCTCAAAAGAATGCAATCTATATATCACAACATATGGGCGATAGGTTCTTCAAGATTTATGCTAAGGCGGGCATTTAGCAGTTTCTTTGTATACTCATGCTGCGGATTATCAAATAGTTCAAACACATTTGCAATTTCTACAATTCTGCCATGTTGCATAACGACTACATCATCTGCCATTTCAGAAATGACTCCAAGATCATGAGAAATGAGTAAAATGGATGTTCCATATTCAGAACGAATTTTATCCAGGTGGCGAAGTACCTGTAATTGGTTATGAACGTCAAGTGCAGTTGTCGGCTCATCAGCAATAATAACGGAAGGTTTTAAACATGCAGCCATCGCAATCATCACGCGTTGCAGCATACCTCCACTCAATTGAAAAGGATAGCTTTTTAATAGTTTCGCGGGATTTGGCAGGTTTACATTTTGCATCGCATCGATGGCAAGCTCTTTTGCTTGTTTTTTATTCAATGAGGTATGAGACCTGATCGTTTCGATAAATTGATTGCCAATTGTAAAAACAGGCGTAAATGAATTCATCGGATTTTGCATGATAAAGGCAATATCCTTGCCGCGAATTTCACGTATTTCTTTATCGTCTAAACCATTCAATTCTTGCCCTTGGAGGGTAATGCTCCCTTCAATTGTCGTTGTTTTCCGATCAAGAAGCTGTAGAATGGACATACTCGTAACGGTTTTACCACTCCCACTTTCCCCAACAAGCCCCAGTACCTTCCCTTTTTTCAGTTCAAAACTAATATCCTGAACGAGGGTGGAAGCACCATCTTTTGTATGTACTTGTACATGTAGATCGCTCACTTTTAATACATTCGATCGTTCTGTTCCCAATCTTCTCATTCCTTTTTATTAACGACGTTTGACTCCAAAACGTTCTGATAGCGCTTCGCCTAATAAATTGAAGGTGACGACAACGAGCATAATCATCAAACCTGGATATAGCATTAATTCTGGATTCGTCCGAATATACGATTTCCCTTCATGAATCATTGCTCCCCATTCTGGTGTAGGGGGTTGCACACCTAAACCTAGAAACGACATTGCCGATATATCCATGATGGCCCAACCCATTTCTAATGTACCCATAACAGCGAGCGGAGGGAGTACATTTGGAACAATATGTTTCTTTATTATCTTCCATTGAGAAGAACCGCTTATTTTAGCTGCCGCTATATAGTTTTGCTCTTTAAGACTAAGTACCATTCCTCGGAAAATTCTCGCATAATACACCCATTGCACAAGCATCAATGCTATGATGACTTGTTTAAGGCCAGGTCCCAATATACCAACAAGTCCAAGAATGAGCAAAAGATTCGGAAATGCCATAACACCATCACAAAGTCTCATTAGCACCTGGTCCACCCAACCACCTTTATAACCAGCAATGGTTCCAACAATCAAACCGATGCCTAAAGATGAAATAAAGATTAATGTGGCAAATCCTAACGAAATGCGAGCACCATATAAGATGCGTGATAACGTACATCTTCCTAAATGATCAGTTCCTAATGGATACTCAAAGGAAGAGGGCTGTAGTTTATTAGCTAAATTGACAGCAATAGGATCATTAGGTGCAATCCAAGGAGCCAAGATGGTGATGATAAATAGGAAGCTTAATATTATTGAACAAAGGACAATCACTTTCTGACTTCTCATCATAATACGAAGACTTGTCATCATTGACGTTGCCCTCCTTTTCTGGAGATGCGTGGGTCGATACACATTTGGATTAGGTCAACAATCAAGTTGCTAAAAATGAATAGTCCCGCAGCTAAAAGCACATAGCATTGAATGACAGGAACATCCCGATTAAAAATAGCTTCAATGAAATAACGACCAAATCCTGGCCAGGAAAAAACCGCTTCGACAATAATGGTTCCAGTCAGCAACTTTCCTAAATTCATCCCCAGTCCAGTAATCATGGGGGATATGGCTATTCTCAATACATGTTTTCCCATAATGACTTTTTCATGAATCCCTCTTGTGCGAGCAAAAAGGACATAAGGTTCCTGTAAATTTTCAAGAACGCTAGCACGTAATAGTCGAGTATACAAAGCTATTAATGGAAAAGCTAAAGTAACGGAAGGAAGAACCAGATGTTGCCAAGTCCCGATTCCTTCGACAGGAAATAGGTCGAGTTTAACAGAAAAGAAAAAAATCAATAAATAACCAAGCCAAAAAGAGGGGATGGACGCCCCGAAAAAAGAGAGAAGGCGACTAAAATGGTCAATACCACTGTTTTTCTTTATGCCTGCCAAAAATCCAAGAGGGACACTGACCAGGATAGCTAATATGATGCTACCTAAAGCTAACTGAATGGTCGCTGGCATTCGATAGGTTACCTCTTCCCAAACAGGTTTATTCGAAAGATAAGATATGCCAAAATCAAATTGGCATATCTTAATAATAGAATTTACATATTGAACATGGAGGGGTTGATCTAAGCCAAACTCATGTCTTTTCTGAGCCAATATCTCTTCTGTAGATTGGATATGTGCTGCAGATAAATATGCCTCAGCTGGGTCCACGGGTGAAAGGTGAATCATTCCAAACGTTAGAAGAGTGGCCAAAAGAAAGATGGGAATAATGGCCATAATTCGTTTCAAGATATAAGTGCCCATGAAAACCCTCCTGTAACTTACTTCTCGATGCTAATTCCTGTGAATGGATGTTCATCCCGATTAGCAGGGAATGTAAAATTAGATACATCTTTTTGGTAAACAGCTATTTTCTTAATATAAGAAATAGGCACAATCGCTCCTTGGTCTTGCAGTGATTCCAAAATAGTTGAGTAAAGTTCTTGACGTTCTTTTTCATCTGTTGTTCCAGGAACATCTGCAATTTGTTTTAACAACTCATCTCTGTTCGGATAAGATGAAATGGCTTCGTTAAAACCAAATCCTTTTGAACCAACGACATTTACGAAAGTATGTGGATCATACGGTGCGCCATAGTTACTAAAGAAATTCAATTCAAAATCATTAGCTTTGAATCTTTCAATTTGTACCGTAAGCTCAACGCCAACGATATTTAATTTAACACCTAGTGCCGCCCACTCAGATTGTAATGTTTCGGCCATTGCTTTTTGAATCGATTCTGCAGAGTCGTACATTAACTCGATTTCAAGCGGCTTTCCGTCTTTCTCACGAACGTTTTTTCCTTTTGGAAGCTTCCATCCTGCTTCATCTAATAAAGCTTTTGCTTTTTCGACATTATAATCAATCGCTGTTACATCAATGTCTGAAGTATACGGGAAGTTTGTCGGTAAAATGAAATCTGCCTTCTCTTCCAACCCAGAAGTAACTCCGTCAACCATTGCTTTTTTATTAAATCCATATTGTAACGCTTGGCGAACACGTAAATCTGAAAGTTGTTCTTTCTTCGTATTCATAACTAGTTGTCTTGTCGCAACCGGATCAGAAATACTAGTCTCATAGGTACCTGTTGTTTCTAATTGTTTGAAAGCATCCAGACTGATAGCACCTTCACCATAAATTAGGTCAAGGTCACCTTTTTCAAAAGCAAGAACACGGGTTTCCGCATCAGGAATGATCTTGACTTTGATTTTCTTTACTTTAGGGAGTTCACCCCAATAATTTTCATTGCGTTTGAAAATAGCATATTCATCTGCTTTATGTTCTTCCAAAACCCATGGGCCTGTACCGACTGGTTTTGTAACACCTTTAGAAGTGTCACCATCTTTAGGGAATCCAGCATCACCTAAGAATCGGACTGGACGAACAACGGCTAACTCTTGAATAGTAGGATAATATGGCTCCTTTAATGTTAGTTTAAATGTGTTTTGGTCAATTACTTCCGTTTGATCCACTTTCGGAATAAAGCCCAACCAACTATGTAAATCAACATTTTTCAATATAGTATCAAAGTTCTTTTTCACAATTTCAGCATTAAAGCTCGTACCGTCAGAAAATTTCACATCTTGACGGAGGTTGAACGTATATTCCTTCCCATCCTTGGAAATTTCCCAAGATTCAGCTAAATGCGGTTTCAGCTTACCTCCATCTTGGTAGCTGACCAAAGGTTCATATATCATTGATGTAGCGAATAATTGAGAAGGATTATAGACATGCGGATTCATTTCACCTATATCCCTAGGCCAAGCCAAAGTAAGCATGTCTTTACTGTCTTTATTTGAAGTTGAATTATCTTTTGATTCATTTGTACATCCAAGTAAAAGCGTTGTTAAAATTAAAACGATTGCGGATATAAATAACACTTGTTTACTGTTTCTTCTTTTCGACATAACATTGGTGCCTCCAGTACCATATTGAGAATCATTTTCAATTCTAATGAGAAACTATATTATTGTCAATATAATATCGAAACTCTCGAAAGATATAAATATGTTTTGTTAGAAATATATAAACTCAATATCCTTTTCTGTGATGATGCTGCTACTCCAAATATTCTAACATTCGCCCCCTTTTAAAGCCGGTATTGCTCGTGAAAGTTAGGAATTCGACCAAAATGAATTACGTTCCGTTGTGAAGAAATAATCATCATTCACCTGTTTTTTGATAACACAATCATCAGTTGCAATAGTCTTAACCTCATAAGAGGATAAAGTTGATAATATTATTTCCATATAATGATTTATGCGTAGAGGAAACCATATGTAATTTACCTTTGAGCTAGCTGCCTTTTTCCAATCCTACCGGATCTCATCTTCGGAAGAGTGGACATAGCATTTAATCGTTGTTTAGATTTGTGAACTTCGCCAGCCAGTTTAACAAAAACAAAGTTATGATCCGGATTATATTCATCAATCACTTCATACAAATAGTCAACGTATAAATCCATTAATTCCTGAGAAACGTCTATTTTTCTTTCCCCTGTTTTCTAGCTGTTCTAGATATGTAAAATAGAATTTTAAAGCCGTACAATAGGCCCGTAAAGTATTACGATAAACAATTAAAAGATTATATGACAAAAAATATCGAAGATAAGACCTCCTATAAGTTCAGTGAACTTACGAAAGGTCTCCTCTAATTGGTGAAAAAAAGTTGTCTCAAAAACTGAAAGTTAGCATTTAACTATTCTCCACCTTACAAACCCCTATATACCAAGGTAGGTTGTAGGCGATGATTACATCATGTTGCCCGATTCAACAAGGCATAATAATAGATGAAAGTAAATTTATAAAATCATTGATATTAAAGGGGTTTCCTCATTTGAATTAAAATAATTTAAAACAGAAGAAAATAGGTTATGAGCAAAATCATGAGCATGTTATGACCATTGGGTAGGGCACTTTTCCTTATCCGTCTCCACGATAATCAGCTTTTTGATCATATTTTTTCTTTCTTTTATGCTTGCCTATAGACTAAAGAAATTAGAAATATATTTATACGAAGCCTGATTTACCGTACTTTTTTATGTTTAATGGATAATGGATAAAATACCTTAATACTACAGAATGTAGTTGATTTAGGAGGTCAATAATAACATTCATTCGGAGAAATACCTGATTCTTGTGGCAGCCGAAAATACAGCTCAAAAGAAAAAAGCAACTAGACCTTAGCTTCCTATTTTTTCATAATAAATGCCAGTTTATAATACGGATTCATTATGTTAATTGACTTTCCGCTACCTGCTGAGTTTGTCGTAAAGTCGTGGCTATGGGCTCCCGCTTCAGATGTTTAATCGGTGATTTTTAACTGTTATGTTAATAATCAGTATTATGCAAACTAGGAAAGCTAAATATATTGTGTTTAACGATGTCGGTTTATGTTGTTTAATGTAGATTGAAATATAGAATAAATATGAACCCTATTTGTTGCAAAAAAGTTCACTATAGATATTTTTTAAGTTAGAGACTACCTTCGTTAATTATTAATTACTATAATTCATCTTATTTTTCTTGAGTTATTATATTATTATTTATCACTTAATAATAAATACATTTTATTGTATGTTTAAACGTGGTTTTAAAGAATAGAAGAGGGAAGATATGAAAAAATTAAATGATCAACTATTGATAGACTCGTACCTTAAAGCAATTAAATTAGACTTAGATAAAAAATTCATCATCGTTCTAGAAGAAGAATTGAAGAGAAGAGGTCTACCCCTTATCGTTCAAAAAGATAGGCGTAACTAATTAGTATAAGCTTGAAACTATAATTCTTTGCTCTTCTTTTTTAACCCAAACTAATAATTCTTGTTCATTATTAATCAATTCTCTGAATAAGACTTGTTCAAATTGTAAAAATAACTAACTCTCTAAGATTTAACTTTTTAGTGTCCAAAATATTGACTCAAATCCACTTTTAGAATTAATTAAATCTCTTACTTAAATTTCATTTGTCCTACATGAACTAAAGCACTGATTGGACTAGGGGCCCCCAACGGGTTACCGAATTCAGTCAAACTCCGAATGCCAAATACTTATTCTTGGGAGTCAGACTGCGAGTGCATAAAGAAAAAGCTGATTTAAGGACAGCTCCGATCTTCAGCTAACGCACTGTTAGTTTAAGTAGAAACCTTCACAATCTCCATTGAGTAAAACATAAACAAAAAAAAGACACTAAATATTTTTCTAACCATTTCTTCGGACTGTGACATGATTTCTTTCATTTTTTCATTAAGTTTATGATATTTAATATGAAGGTAGAAGTGGCTAAAAGGAAGGCGAATTGTTTTGACTATAATAGATATTGACCAATTGCTTTTAGATACTGAAGAAATTGCCGAAGAGTCTATTCCATTCCATCTCGATACATTTGACATTGATCAATTATTAGATAAAACGGATAACTGGTAAAGAAAAGCATGCCCAAAGTGGATATGCTTTTTTTCTTTATAGGGGATAAAGATTCAAACGTGATGTTTGATTTCACATTTGAAAAATTTATCGAAGAAATGTACTGTATTCAAAATTAATAAGGTAGGTCTGCACCGATACTTATTGCTCAGTGATATATATTAAATTTTTTATCTATTTTCTATTCCTTGTTCAACAATCCTGCCCCTTTAGTTACATAATAAAATGGCGCAGTTTCCAGCTCCATATAGAAGGAAAGTACTTGTTAGCTCAATAAAAAAGCTTTTTCATTTGAATTGGTTCCAAGAAACAATCTCCACATCATTAATTTCAACCTCTCCAAGACTTAATAAATGTGGTATGTATGGAAACACCTCCAAGACTACCTCCAAGACTCTATACAATCCCACCAACAATAAGGTGAATTACACTTTGCTTACACCAAACAAAAAATGGACGATCAGGTTATGAAATTATTGAAAAAGCATCTACTACAGCAAAATAAAATTAAAAACAGTCATCATTACATGGATAAAAACTTTGTCTTTACTTCACCAGAGGGATATCCATTAGTGCAAAAACTGCCTGCAATACGCTTACAACGTCTTCTTAAGAAGTTACCGCATATCAACAAGGAAATTACGTTGTTTTCATTCAGGCATGCTCATACATCCTTACTGATCGAAGCAGGGGTAGGGTTAAAAACTCAACAACGATTAGGACATACAGAAAAGGCCTCCCAACAGTAAACTGTGGGAGGCCTTCAACTTTAAAGATATTACATGTTAGGTGAGCATTCATTCTGAATCCTCGTTAAACCCCTTTATTAAGGGATTTAGGCGATGATTACATCATGCCGCCCATTCATCAAGTAATAAAATAGAAGAAAATAGATTGATAGAATCATTGATTTAATGGGATTTTCAGATTGCATTTAAAATGTTCTAAAATAGAATAGAAAATGACTATGAGCAAAATTATGAGCAATTTTATGAGCAGTGGGTAAGGGCCTTTTCCTTACCCTGCTCCAAACAAACTATTTTTAAACCGTATTTTTTACGTTCTTTCATATCTGTAGAAATAAAACAATCCTTATCATTCCTAGGGTTTAGCCACTTTTTTGCTCAAAACGAAAATGAAATTATGTACCTTTATATATGTTTCGTGGTCAAAATGTATTCATATTTTACTTTATTAATTAATAAGGGACAATGTATGTCCCTTATTAATATACCATCTATTTTAAATCGTTTTCTTCTTTTCTAATGAGCCATTGTTTTGCTTGATACTCTGAGCTTTCAATTTCATGTAAAGCCCATTCACGTATTGGTTTGATTTTGCTATCCAGAAACTTCTTTGCTATTTCAGCCTGATTTTCGAGTTGAGCAGCAATATCTCCCGAATACATTTGAAAACTGTGAGCCCCAGCTAAAAACTCATTAAAAACTCTTTTTTCACCCTCAAATTTACTTAGGATGTACTCAGTTAAAGGTGGAATGGTTGGTTTAAGACTTTCATTATCAATATAAGGCAGAGGTAAATGCCTGGCCAAAACTTCAGCTGCCTTTACACCATTTTCCTCAACCCATGAGATTATATCCTCTGGCCTGATCGACTGTATTAAATCATCATACTTTCTAATGAAGAATTTCATTGACCTTTTCTCGTTTAATAAAGCCTGGCCCAAAATATTAATAACAACATTAGAGTAATCTTCTGCTATAGTTGCCAATAATGAAGAAGCATGCTTATCTAATAAATAATCCTCATTTCCAATAAAATTACAAAGTATCCAAATAGCGCGTTCTGGATTTATATTTAACAAACAATTTAATATTCTTTCCCATTCATAAACACTGTGAGAATTTGTTGGTTCAACAGTATCAACAATTTTCCATACCAATTTTTCTAAATCATGATTAAGTTGCTCTTTTTCTATTGGCTTTTTATTCTTCCAAAGTGATTTGAAAATTAGGCTGAATAAAACTCTTGTGGCCAGTTCATCCCCCTTATATACATTTGGTAATAATCTGTCTAGTATTATTATAGTTTCATTAGATGTTAGTCCCCGACCACCAATTCCATATAAAAATGTACTTAGATGCATTGGTAAAAGTTTGCCCTGATCGAATAATTGGATACTTCTTTCGAATGCTCTGGTTTTGTCCCCACCAACTATATATAATTCATGTGCTATAACTGGATACTCATTTTGAATCTTGTCAAAAACTTCATTAATATACTGTATATAGTCTTCCTGTAAGCTAATTATCGATGTTAAATACCCTTTAGTTAATGAAGTTTCTTTAAATTCAACTGCAGCCTTAATTAGTGAATCTAGGAAATCCATTTTGTTATCCAGCTTGCCTAATTCCACCCCTAAATGATATGAGCTTTTAGCCTCTTTTGAAAACAACCAAGTTAGGTTTTGCTTAAGAATTGATGGTTCCTGAATAAGTTCTTGACACAACTTGACAAGTTCCTCATTCCAGATATCCTCACGGTTTAAAAGTGAATAGTGCCAGTTGTCAAACCCTGCCAATGTTTTCAATCTACCTGCTAGATCATTGGGCTTTATTTCTTCTAACCAATTTCTTGCCTTTTCGCAATCTACCTCCTGGTTTTTATTATCACATTCGAATTCGATAAATTCCTCAATTGCCTTTATTACATCACTTCTTGAAATATACTCCTCCCAATTAGACGTAAATAGTAGCCTTAGCTTTTCATCTTGGCCAAACCTCGATAATAATGAGATATTTTGCAAACCAATTTCTAAAGCAGAACGAATATATCTATCATCTGATTGTTTTAACCGCATTTCAATTAGTAATTCTATAGACTCATTTAAACATTCCTTGTATTCATTAAAATCTTTAGGTTCCCATTGCTCCGGTACGATTCTACCTGCAACTATTGGATTACCAACTAACCTTGTATTACTTCCTCTAAATAATTCACTTAATGCCTTTATAGCAAGGTCAGATGTGTCAATATCCTCTGAAAAAATATAATTTTTCAGAACTGAAATTCTTCTTTTAAAGGGCAACGAAGTTCCAGATAGAGAAATACGAAATAAAGATTTCCATGTTTCAGTCGCATTATTTGAAATACTGGGCTCGGTCTCCATTAAGGCTAAGTGTCGTAAGATTGCTTCAGCATCATTAAAATGTTCAGAAAAACCCGCTAATCTTTCCGATAACCATACAAGGGATCTACGTGGTCCCCACCGTCCTGCTCCCTCACCAGTAATATTAAGCAATTCCTTTTCGCTTGCTTGTTCAACTAAATACCTTAACATAGGTAAAAATGTAACGGGATCTGATTCAACCAATTCTTCTATTTGATCAACCGTCTTGAGTTCGGCCAACTTTGTGGGTGGAAGAGTGGCAATCCATTTTCGAAAGTAGCCACCAATCTTGCGGCGTACCTCCTCTCTTCCACTCCATGCAACTCGGGTAAGAAAACTTTGCAAGAGATTTTCTGGAATATTTGCAAGAAACTCATCTGGTTCCTCAATCCACCTTTTATATGCTTCATCAAAAGCCACCTGACCAATCAGTTCAGGGGTTACATACATATACCTACCTGCAAGGGCAACAAACCCTGGAACATCATGCAATCTTCTAGCTGTTTCTATTACAACTTGTTGATTTAGCCCAAGAAGAGTACTTAGAAACTGCATCTCCTCTTTGACATCCTGTTTATATCCCACTTTACTTAAAAGTGATATAGCCTCTATAACTTTACGATCTTCAAAGCTAAGCCTACTCATGTAATAATCTCTTATATTAGGGAGCCCTGCTCCGACATGCCCTTCATCTGCTATACGAGTATCATTAAGGCATAAATCTGCTGCTAACCTTACAAATCCGCCTGATAACCTTGCATAAATCTGGAGTCTTTCTTTAGGAACAAATTGATAATTTTTTTCTAATACAGATATTAATAACTCAGGTGCCATTTTTTCAAGCCAGAATTGATAAGCCAAATCGCTTGGACGCTCCCCTGTGTTATCAATGGCAATAACTCGAATACGATTAGAATGTCCCCGTAATATACTTTTTAGGTTCTGTCTTACTTGTAAAGAACATTCATCTGCAACAAGTATTGAGGTTATATCCGGGTCATTAATCATCATTGTTGCAGCTTGTATTGCAAGATTTTCATCACTTGTATATACGACCAAGGAACTTGCTTCAGGTAGGGCTACAATTGATTCAAAAACTAATCTAGTTTTCCCAACACCAGCCTCCCCTTGAACAGTCAATAGCACATCTGGAGTCTCAACTGAAAAATTTAGCATGGTTTGTATTTGCTTAGTTACTCCTTCCCATTCTGGAACGACTGTATACTCTGGCGTCAAAGAACGGATACTCGTACCCCAGGCATCCATATGGATTACAATATTTGTAGCAACTGGCCGAAAAAACTTTAATATTATACTAGGGAATTTATTAGCCCAGGCAGCTAAATCATCGGCAGTGATCACATAGGCCCTTGGGGAATCTGGATTAATTCCCTTTACTAGTAAATTTAAACTTTCTTCCCAATCCGCCTTTGTGGTGGCAGGCATGCTATCACAAACACAAAAACGGTAGGCAACCCCCTCTAAAATGCATTGCTTAGCATATGGTTTGTTAATTTCAGTTCTAAAATCTCTCTCACCACCACTATAGCCACTTGCCTTATATTGCATAATTGATGGTCCTTCCAACCAAAGGTTTTTAGAATGAGGAACAAAGTTATCAACTTTAGTGTCTACTCCTTTGTCACCTATATTAGTACGAAGATTTGTATGTATTGCCGCTGTAGGTCTCCCGTCAAGAAATGACTGGGCTCTTATTAATTCATCAACAAATTTTGTAAACCTATCTCCTCCTGGACTTCTGCCTAAATGAATTACATCCAATGCATCAATTGTCCACATTTTGCCCATCCTTTCTATCTGACTAACTTATATAATCTCTTTCTTATAACCTCTAATCCATATATTAACAATGTAATTATTATATCTTTTATTTATTATAAAGCGCATCATTTTTCCTACAAAGCCAAATCTTCTTTAGAGAAAGATTATTATTAGTTTATTTATTATTTATATTATTGAATAATTCAATTGTTTTCTTCTCGTCTACCTGTCCCCTGGGTACAACAAAAAGGTTGTAGAATGGCTAAAATCACCTTATAGTTTCCCACCACATCCCCCATCAAGAAGATTTATACTATCGTCATAACAGATTAGTTTTGGTCTGATATTGGCGATTTTTGTTGTGCTAATTATGATAAAATTAAAGTTATGGAATTTGGAGATTGGAGGAAGAATGATGGCAGCGATAAATGATTTAGTTAATCAAATTTCAGATGTACGCCTTAGAGCAAGATTGTCTGAAGAAGTTGCATATTTGGCAAAAAAGAAAAAGTTCGGTTTAGTCTTTGAAGAACACTTACCAGAGAAAACTTTATTATACAATTCAGAATTAAAAGTAGGTATGACGGTCTGTTATAAAAACAAGTCTGTTGATGATACATATCTAGTTACAGATATAAATGATAACGAGGTCACGCTAAGAAACTTGAAGACGGGTGAGTTATTTTCAGAAGAAAAACGGAAAGTAGTTCAAATTCGTAGATTTGGAGAAGCTGTCTTTCCTATGTTAAAACATGTTGATTCAGTGCAAAAAGGTTCAAAAGATGCTGCTTGGCATATGCTAATTGAAGCAGATAATTATCATGCCCTTCAATTATTAGATTATCTGTATCCTGGAGAAGTTGACTGCATTTATATTGACCCTCCGTATAATACAGGATCTAGAGATTGGAAATACAATAATAGTTTTGTAGATAGTAATGACGAATGGCGACATAGTAAGTGGTTAGCTTTTATGAAACGTCGTTTAGAATTAGCAAAAAAACTTTTGAAGCCAGATGATTCTGTTTTAATTATCGCAATTGACGACAATGAATTGTTTGCTCTTGGTATGTTGCTAGAAGAGCTATTCAAAGGCTCAGAACGTCAAATCATTGATATTACTATAAATCCCAAAGGAAAAGCTCGGGATCAACGACTTTCACAAGTAGATGAATATCTCTTGGTGGTATATCTGGGGAATGGCGGAGCTCAAGAAATTATAGATGGTGGAGAGCTAGAGGAGATAAGATGGCCTTATTTGAGACGAAGTGAAGCCTCATCTGTTCGTTCCTCGCGAAAAAATCAATTCTATCCGATCTATGTTGATGATGAAACAAAAAAAATCGTAAAAATTGGTGAACCAATACCAAAAGAGGTAGATAGAAATAGTGTCCCACAAATTAAAGGATGTACAGCTGTGTTTCCTGTGACTGAAGAAAATGTAGAAATGATTTGGGGGTTAACTGGACCAAGCCTTCAATTAGCAGTGGATGGGGATTATGTCCAGGTTAACTTTAATAAAAAAAATAAATTTCAACCATATACAATAAAATATGTAACTGCTCCTTCAATAGAGAAGGTAGAAAATGGAGATTATAGTGTTGTGGGTCGAAGAGATGATGGTTCAAAGATTGTTGTTAGTACCCAAAGTTCATCTAAGAGAAAAACAACTGTCTGGAAGAAAAATCTGTACGACGCTAATAAGTATGGAACACAGATTGTCAGTTCAATTATTAAGAACAAACAATTTCCTTTTCCAAAATCTTTATATGCCGTTCATGACACTCTCAAATCCTTTTTGAGTAATAAGAAGGATGCACTTGTAGTTGATTTCTTTGCAGGAAGTGGGACAACTTTACATGCATTGAACTTATTAAATTTTGAAGACGGCGGTAACAGAAGAGGTATATTAGTAACTAATAATGAAGTTTCTTCGCGAGAGGAGACCGATTTGCTAGACAAAGGATACTTGCCAGGTGATGATGTATGGGAGGACAACGGCATATGTCGTTCCGTGACTTGGCCACGTGTGAAACACTCAATATTAGGTGTAGATACCGCTGGAGTTCCAATTGATGGAAATTACTTTCTTGATAAGTATCGAATGGAGAGTAAGAAAAGAACAGTTAAGCAAATTGACTATATATCGCCTTCCAAAGTGACAACTGTAGCACAGAAGAAGAAGATTATTTCTCTTCTAGGAACGCAAAGAATTCCAAGCACAAAACTTGTAAGCTCGGGCGCTTTTGCAATAGACGATGAAAAGCCAACAGCAATTCTATTTGATTTGTCATATGAGGAAGAATGGTATCAAGAGCTCGAGGGCAAAGATAATGTCACTGAGGTGCTAATTGTCACAGAAGATAAATCGGCTTTTAAAAGAATTTCTGAGAAGAGTATTGAAATTCTTGGTACCAAAGATTCTTACTCTCAAGAAGAAAGAGCAATGTCAGAAGGTTTTAAATCGAACTGTGAGTATTTTTCATTAGACTTTTTAAACAAGGATGATGTCGAGCTAGGAAATGAATTCGAGAGTATCCTTCCTATTTTATGGGCTAAGTCGGGCTGTGTTGGAATGCGCCCAGAGAATGTCGAAGATGTTGATTTTATCTTCCCAATCGAAAGCAATTTCTCGGTTCTAATTAATGAATATGCATTTGCCCAGTTCAAAGAAGAAATGAAAAATCACGTTGGTATTGAATATGTTTATATAGTTACGAATTCTAATGATGCTTTTTCAGAAATGGCTTCAGAATTTTCGGGTGTCAATAGTTATCAACTGTATAAAGATTACTTAGATAATTTCATGATACAAGGAGCTGTAAAATAATGAGAACAGTATTGTTTCCATTTCAAGAAGAAGCACTCATTAATCTTCACAAAAATATTGAATTTGCACAATCAACCAATAAGCAATTTGGTAAAAATTCAGTAATCTCATTTTCTTCCCCGACAGGTTCCGGGAAAACAATTGTAATTACAAAGCTATTTGAAGAAATATTGTTCGGTTCAGAAGTAAATGAAGGTAATAAAAATTCAATATTTTTGTGGCTATCTGATTCGCCAGAGTTAAATAAACAAACGCAAAGCAAAATTGAAGCTCAATCAAATAAGATAAATGTAAACCAATTAGTACAAATTGATCAGGCGTTTGATAAGGAATTTTTTGAATTTGGTCATATCTACTTCTTAAATACACAGAAGTTAGGGTCGGATAAGAAACTCACCTCATATTCAGATGAACGAGAATATACAATTTGGGATACGATTGAAAATACATCTAGACAGTTTCCTTCAAATTTCTATTTGGTTATCGATGAAGCCCATAGAGGTGCTGTATATAATGCCCAGTCAGAAAAGAAGGCACAGTCAATTATGCAGAAGTTTTTGTTAGGTAGTGTAGAAGATAAGTTATCTCCTGTGCCACTAACAATTGGGGTTACTGCGACACCCGAAAGATTTATGCAACTTATTGAGCAAAGTGAATCACTTCCATTAAAGATAATGATTAAGCCAGAGGATGTTCGAGATTCGGGATTGATAAAAGACCGAATTAAAATAGCCTATCCTGCTTTAGCAATAGATAATGAAGTGACGATGCTAAATGAAGCATTATCTGATTGGGACAATAAAGGTAAGCAATGGAAATCATATTATGAAGATGGCCAAGATGGGACTTTGGTTAAACCAATTATGGTTATTCAAGTTGCTGATGGTTCTAGGAATAATATTTCCAATACAGATTTAGCTTTAATCGTTGCAACCATTGAAAAATATCTTGGAAGAGAGTTAAACGATGGCGAACTGATTCAAACTTTTGATTTGAAATCAACTATTGAAATAGGTGGTAAGGTCATCCCATACGTTGAACCATATAGAATTCAAGAAGATGAGAATATCCGATTTGTTCTATTCAAAATGAATCTATCTACAGGTTGGGATTGTCCTAGAGCTGAAACAATGATTTCCTATCGTACGGCAAACGATGCTACTTATATTGCTCAGCTACTTGGTCGTATGGTTCGAACACCGCTCGCCCGAAGAATTAGTACCAATTCTGAATTGAACTCTGTTTCGTTGTTCCTTCCTGGATACGATCAAGAAACGGTTAATAGTGTAGTTATTTCTCTTCAAGAAAGTGATGCTCTTGTTCCGGATGAAACAGGGACAAAGAGAACGCTCGTTGATTATGTAAGAAGTACCGAATTTGAAGAACTATTCCCCGAGCTTAATTTTATAACTACTTATGAAGTTCCAGGGAAAAGTTCACTTTCATTCTTGAAGCAGTATTCTAGATTAGCAAGGCTATTGACTATGAATCAGATTGATATGGAAGCTCAGAAAAATGCGTACGATGCAATTGTTACAAAAATGCGAGAATTAATAGAAGAAATGAAAACTGATGGTGAATTTGATTCAATCCGAGAAACAATCGAAAATATTGGTATCAATCAAATTGAATTTAGTGTGAGAGATAATGTGGTCGATACAACAAATCAGTATTCATTAATCGCGGATGTAGTTGATATATCGACGGCATTTGATAAGCTTAAGAGTTTATTTGATGGTCTAAATGTTTTTTATTGGTCTAAATACACTAAAGTTGAAAAAAATTATCGTCAACTTAAACTTGAGGTGCTTGTTTTATCTAAGTCTGAAAAACAGATGAAAAAATTATTTACTTACTGCGAAAATCAATTTAATGATTTATATGAAACTTGGAAGTTTGATATTGCCAATCAAACAGAAGATATAGGGTCTGAGTTTAAGCGACTTCTTTCACAAGTAGAAAATCCCATCGATAAACCGTTTTATCTTCCTGAGGTCGTTGGATATACCGTAAGTGATAAATCGATTGAAATTGAAAAGCATATTTACGTTGATAAGCAAGGTAAATTCAAAATTGACCTAAATGGTTGGGAGAAAGATGTTGTAAAAACAATGCTTGAAAAGGCTGACGTGGATGCATGGTTAAGAAACCCAGACAGGAAATATTGGTCAATGTGTGTTCCGTATGAAGATGGTGGCAAATTTACTCCAATGTTCCCAGATTTCATCTTTATTCGTAAGCAGAATGATAAGTATGTATTTGATTTATTTGACCCACATGATTCGAGTAAAAAAGATAATGTACCAAAAATTAAAGGTCTAGCTCGTTATGCTGAGAAGTATTGGACTTTGTTCCCGAGAATTGGACTAGTTCGAAAACAAAAAGGAAAAGATAAACAAGAACGCTATTATTTACTAAACGTGTCCAACACGAGTGTTAGAAAAAAAGTATTGAAAATAACGACTGATGCACAATTAGATGATTTGTTTATAGAATATGGCGAAACATTGTGATGCACTTAAGGCAACTCCACAACGGGGTTGCCTTTTTTGGTTGACTGTGTTTCTGCAGTATCCCTTACTGTATTGAACAAACAGGAAACCATTACAGTTCCATCCTTTTCATTCTCCGTGATTTAGCCTTTATATGTCTGCCTCAAGACCATTCACTTTTTTAATTCATTAACTGTGGTCATCTCTTTGAAGTAACTCACCAACGTCGGCGGTTTTGTTCTGTACTTCCAGGACGTAAAAGGTCTAGTTGTGAAATGGCATACAACAACCGGTTAAAAAAAGAAAAAAAACAAAAAGGGGAAATTTAAAATGGCGTATATTCGAAAACGAGGTAATAAATGGTCTTATACGGTCTCTTGTGGAATAGATCCTCTGACCAAGAAGCCAAAACAAATAACCAAGTCAGGGTTTGCTACAAAAAAAGAAGCTACTTCAGCCGCCAGAAAAATAGAAGCGGAGGTAGAAAATGGGACGTATCTAAAAGAAACTAATACGACTTTTGAGGCTTTTGCTCAAGACTGGATAAAGATATACGCTCAAAATGCAAAAATAAGCAGTGTAAGAGCACGTAGCAAGGAAATGAAACACTTTATATCTGTATGGGGGCCTTATCAACTTAAAAAGATAAGCAAACAAATTTATCAAAAGCGAATAGTGGAGCTATCTGAAAAGTACAGTCGGAATTATGTAAGTGGTATTCATGCATGTGGCCGAATGATTTTTAATCATGCGGTTGAATTAGGACTCATTAAAATTAATCCTACAGAAAACATTCATTTGCCAAAGCATCAAGTAAAGGTTGAAGAGATTGAAAGCCAAGAAGAAGAGATAAAATTTTTAGAAAAAGAAGAGCTAGCACGATTTTTACGCACTGCTGATTCAGAAGGCTTAGAAATGGATTCTTTGATTTTTACCACTCTTGCCTATACTGGTTTACGTATTGGGGAATTACTTGCCCTTAAGTGGACTGATTTTGAGCAAGAAAAAGGGTCATTGCGTGTTACTAAGACTTTATACAATCCAAGTAACAATATAAAAAAGTATGAATTACTTCCACCGAAAACATCAGGGTCTATCCGAACCATTCGTATTGATGAAAAACTCGTAAAAATGTTAAAACGCCATGCAATCAAACAAAAAGAAATAAAATTACAAAAAGGAATCCTATATATAGATAACCAGTTTATTTTTGCACGAAATGATGGACATCCGCAATTAAGAAAAGTAGTGGAAACTAGACTAAAACGTCTATTAAAAAAGGCAGGTATTGATAAAAACATTACCCCTCACTCATTCAGACATACACATACATCTCTCTTAATTGAAGCGGGTGTGGGAGTAAAGGAGATTCAGCAGCGTTTAGGCCATACAGACATAAACACAACAATGAATATATACGCTCATATGACAGCCAATATGGAAGAAAAGGCCTCCCACCAGTTCAGTAAACTGATGAAAGACCTTCTCTGATATAATGGTTTTTGTGAAAAAAGTGAGCATTTTTTGCTTACTATGAGCAAAAGTATGAGCATTTATCTTTACTCCACTTAAAAACCCCTATATATCAAGGCTTTATGATGCCTATTACATCATGCCGCCCATTCCGCCCATGCCGCCCATATCAGGCATGCCCATGCCGCCAGCGCCAGCAGGTTCTGGTTTGTCTGCAACAACAGCTTCTGTTGTTAAGAACATAGCTGCTACAGAACCAGCGTTTTGTAGAGCTGAACGAGTTACTTTAGTAGGATCGACGATACCGGATTCGATCATGTTCACCCATTGTCCAGTAGCTGCGTTGAAGCCCGTACCGACTGCTTCGCCTTTAAGGCGCTCTACGATTACAGAGCCTTCAAGTCCAGCATTGTGAGCGATTTGACGAACAGGCTCTTCGATGGCACGAAGAACGATTTTCACGCCTGTTGCTACGTCGCCTTCCGCTTGAATTTCAGCGATTTTATTGTATACGTTAAGAAGTGCTGTACCACCACCGGCTACGATGCCTTCTTCAACAGCGGCACGAGTGGAGTTCAATGCATCTTCAATACGAAGTTTACGTTCTTTTAATTCTGTTTCAGTAGCTGCACCGACTTTGATTACCGCTACGCCACCAGCTAATTTAGCAAGGCGTTCTTGTAATTTTTCACGGTCGAATTCAGAAGTTGTTTCTTCTAATTGAACACGGATTTGGTTTACACGAGCTTGAATTTGAGCTGTATTTCCAGCACCTTCAACGATCGTTGTATTTTCTTTTGTAACAACCACTTTAGACGCACGGCCTAATGAATCGATTGTTGCGGATTTAAGATCAAGTCCGATTTCTTCAGTGATTACTTCGCCGCCTGTAAGAGCTGCGATGTCTTCAAGCATTGCTTTACGACGGTCACCGAATCCAGGAGCTTTAACCGCAACTGCGTTGAATGTTCCACGAAGTTTGTTCACAACAAGAGTTGCAAGCGCTTCGCCTTCTACATCTTCAGCAATCAACAATAGCGGTTTCCCTTGTTGAACAACTTGCTCAAGTACAGGAAGGATTTCTTGGATATTCGTGATTTTTTTATCTGTGATCAAGATATATGGATTCTCAAGGACAGCTTCCATTTTATCTGAATCAGTTACCATGTATGGAGAAGCATATCCACGATCGAACTGCATACCTTCTACTACGTCCAACTCAGTTGTGAAACCTTTAGACTCTTCGATTGTGATGACACCGTCGTTACCAACGCGCTCCATTGCTTCCGCAATCAGTTGGCCCACTTCTTCATCAGCTGAAGAGATGGCAGCAACTTGTGCGATTGATTCTTTGTTTTCAACAGGTTGGGAAATGGCTTTCAATTCTGCGATTGCAGTATTGACCGCTTTCTCGATTCCTTTACGGATACCCATTGGGTTAGCACCAGCTGTTACGTTTTTAAGACCTTCACGGATCATCGCTTGAGCAAGAACCGTTGCAGTAGTTGTACCGTCACCAGCTACGTCGTTTGTTTTGCTTGCTACTTCAGCAACCAATTTCGCACCCATGTTTTCGAATGCATCTTCCAATTCGATTTCTTTAGCGATCGTCACACCGTCATTTGTGATAAGCGGTGAACCGAATTTTTTCTCAAGAACCACGTTACGACCTTTTGGTCCAAGCGTTACTTTAACTGCATCTGCAAGTGCGTCCACACCACGAAGCATGGAGCGGCGAGCTTCTTCACTAAATTTAATTTCTTTAGCCATTTATAAGTACCTCCCTAAAATTTTAAGAAAATTTTCGTTCAGTTAAGTATGATGTATAATTAGCCGATAACAGCTAGAATGTCGCTTTCACGTAAAATTAAGTATTCAGTGTCTTCGAATTTAACTTCAGTACCTGCATATTTTGAGAAGATAATTAGATCGCCTTGGGCAACCTCTAAAGCAACACGTTCGCCATTTTCAAGGACACGGCCAGTACCAACTGCTACTACCTTACCTTCTTGTGGCTTTTCTTTAGCAGTATCAGGAAGAACAATACCGCTTGCAGTTTTTTCTTCAGTTTGAACTAGTTCAATAATAACGCGATCACCTAATGGTTTTAACAAGTGAAACAACCTCCTCATATTCTCTTGATAATTTGTTTCATGATTATTAGCACTCTTCATCATTGAGTGCTAACACATTTATAATATTAAATAAACCGAGCCTTTTTTGCAAGTATCTTATTGAAAATTTTTTATTAATTTCTGATAAATTACGGGTAAACTACTTTAGCATAATGATTTCCTTAACAAAGTAATTGAAATGTTATGTTAGGGGTACCTTTAAGTGGTGTTCTGCCTCATTATTTGATACCATTTTGGAGTATGCGTTTATAGATTGTCCCCATATCAGGAACGTTCCGAGCGGAATGGGTGACTATAAAAGGAGTTTTCATTTTTGAAAAAAGAATATTGGTTCGTCATCATCACTTATATTGCCATGCAATTATCCAGTATTGTTGGGGTACCCATTTTCATGCTGATCGGGTCTTATACCGGAATGCCAACTGATGAACTCGATGTGAAGTCTGCAGCATACTGGATAGTTTTCAGTTTTCTCGCTGCTTTATTCTTGATTCTTTTTTTAATGAGAAAAGATATGAAGGAAAAGTTGGACACGAAAAATCATACTTCCGTTCCCATGTCCATATTATGGGCAATTGCAGGAGTGTTCATGGCCCTTTTTGCGCAAAGCATTGCCGGCAGCATTGAACAAATGCTTGGGGTGGAGTCTGAATCTGAAAATACCCAGCAACTCATTTCACTCATTTACAAAGTCCCCATGGTCATTTTCGTCACTTCAGTAATTGGACCTATATTGGAAGAATTAATTTTCCGGAAAATCATTTTCGGATCACTTCATAAACGCTTTAACTTCTTTATTTCAGCTTTAATCAGCTCAGTTATTTTCGGCTTGGCGCATGGTGAATTTGAACATCTTCTTTTATATACGGCAATGGGCTTCACTTTTGCTTTCCTTTATGCGAAAACAGGCCGCATTCTCGTATCCATGAGCGCACATATTGCGATGAATACGCTTGTTATCATCCTTCAAGTGGTATATCGGGAGGATATTGAGAAGATGCTAGATACTGCACAGGCCTTCATCGGAGGTTTATTATGAAACGTCAATCACCATTATTCATGGGCATCATCTATGCAGGCTTAGGAGCTCTTTTTACCGCTATTGCGATTCAAACCGTCAATTCTTCTGGATGGGGAATCTTTGCCTACATACTTGTCCTTATTGCGACTCTTGACTTTGGATCGGGATTACGCATGATCATGCTGCACTTTAAGATTAAAGCCGCACAAAAAAATAAGAAAAAATGAAAAAACGCTGCAATGATGCAGCGTTTTTTCATTCCTCCAATGCGGCTTCTTCCACTACAGGATAATGTTTCAGGAAGTAGATGAGCGACTGAAGTTCCACGGCAAGGTCAATGTGGTGAACCCTTATGGATGGAGGCACGGTCAGCCGTGCAGGTGTGAAATTCAATATTCCTTTTATATCAGCTTTGACTAGACGATCGGTTATCGTCTGGGCTACCTGTGCAGGCACTGTCAATATAGCCGCAGTAATATTATTTTCCTGCAATAGTGTATCGATTTGATCCATATGATAGACGGGAACATCAGCTATTCGCTTGCCGACCTTTTCTTCAGAAACTTCGAAAGCCATTTCAATTTTTGTATTATTATTTTTCATGAAATTGTAATTTAAAAAAGCGGTTCCTAAATTTCCTACCCCGATTAAAGCGACTTTGGTCAATTCATCTTGATCTAGTGTTTTTCTGAAGAAGGATAATAAATAATTGACATTGTAGCCGTAGCCTTTTTTCCCAAGCGCGCCAAAGTAGGAAAAATCACGGCGAATGGTAGCAGAATCCACTTTTACAGCTTCGCTTAGCTCTGCCGAGGAAACTCTTTGTTTGCCTGAGGAATGTAAGTTCTTTAAAAATCGATAATACAATGGCAACCTTTTGGCTGTTGCCTGCGGTATCTTTGGGTCATGGTTCATTGTTCTTCCCCGCCTTCACACATGCTTTTCAACTTAATCTCTATCTGTTTGTTTTACTTGCCTTTTATAATCGTTACTGGACACTCCGCCTGTTTTCTCCACTAGGAATGTAGGCCCGATCACCATTCCCTTATCAATGGCCTTACACATGTCATAAACAGTCAAGGCAGTCACGGATGCAGCTGTTAACGCTTCCATTTCCACACCTGTACTCCCTTTTGTCTTAGCTTCCGTTTCAATCCTAAGCCTATATCCTTGTTCTTCTTTTACCCAATCAAAGGCTATATTGACCCCTTGCAGAGCAATGGGATGGCACATCGGAATTAAATTGGATGTATTTTTGCTGGCCATTATTCCTGCAACTTGTGCAACAGCCAGTACATCACCTTTTTTCATTTTCTGGTTCGTGACCAATTCATATATTTCATCATTCAATAAAATGCTCGATTGAGCTACTGCCGTCCGGGATGTTTCAGGCTTAGCACTCACATCGACCATTTTGGCCCTGCCCTGTTCATTAAAATGCGTTAAGTCTCCCATTTAAGTAACCCCTCCTAAATCATACACTATTATTCCACTTTATGTAACAGCTTTTCTTTTAGCTTGGAACCAAGCTGTTGCCGATAATAACTAAAATACGTTAAACTAACAATAATCAATTGAGGTGAAATCTATGATTTTATTACAAATCAATCAACTATCGAAATATTATGGAGCTGAACTTATTTTATCAAATATGAAGCTCGAAGTTCAAAATAAAGATCGAATTGCACTTGTCGGCCGAAATGGCGCCGGTAAATCCACTCTGCTAAAAATCATAGCCGGGCAGCTTTCCCATGATGGCGGTGAAATAATCAAACCAAAAGGCGTCACCATCGGCTATATGGCCCAAGATACGGGATTGGAATCCGAACTGACCATTTGGGATGAGATGCTGACTGTATTCACGGACCTTATAGAGCAAGAAAAGGAACTGCGTCGCCTTGAGGCTGATATGGCCAGACCTGACATCTTTGAAAACGAAACAATTTACCAAAAAGTGCTGAATGAATACGACACTTTGATGGTGGCATTCAAAGAGAAGGGCGGTTATCAATATGAAGCGGATATCCGTTCCGTATTGCATGGACTTCAGTTTGCTGACTTTGACTATTCTACCCCAATTTCCACTTTAAGCGGTGGGCAAAAAACAAGGCTTGCATTAGGGAAGCTGCTTTTAAGGAAACCGGATATTTTGATTCTGGATGAGCCGACGAACCATTTGGATATCGAAACCCTCTCTTGGCTTGAACAATATTTACAAAGCTACCAAGGAGCTGTCCTCATTGTTTCCCATGACCGCTATTTTTTAGATAAAGTAGTAAACCTGGTATATGAGATTTCCCGGAATCACATGAAAAAATACCATGGTAATTATAGTTCTTACCTAGAGGGAAAAGCGGAAGATTATGAGCGGGACATGAAACTGTTCGAGAAGCAACAAGGGGAAATTGAAAAGCTTCGCGACTTTGTCCAACGTAATATCACAAGGGCTTCCACCACGAAAAGAGCACAAAGCAGACGCAAACAGCTCGAAAAGATGGATGTATTGGACAAGCCGCAAGGTGATGAAAAATCCGCGAATTTTTCTTTCCAGATTGAAAGGCAAAGCGGAAATGAAGTACTTCACCTCCAGGACTTGGCTATTGGATACGAAGGGGAAACGGTATCAAAGAATATAAATTCCCGGATGACAAAAGGAGAAAGCATAGCCCTTGTTGGCCCAAATGGAGTTGGAAAATCAACGTTACTGAAAACGATCATTTCTAAGCTGCCTGCACTTTCTGGGGTTTTCCGTTTTGGAACGAACGTAGAAGTCAGTTACTACGATCAAGAACAGGCTAACCTTGTTTCCAATAAACGCGTACTCAATGAATTATGGGACGACTATCCCCTTAAACCGGAAAAGGACATTCGCACCGTACTCGGTAATTTCCTATTTAGCGGGGACGATGTTTTGAAAACCGTTTCCACACTAAGCGGGGGCGAAAAGGCTCGGCTTGCTCTAGCCAAAATGATGATGCAAAAAGGGAATTTTTTAATTCTTGATGAACCAACGAACCATTTAGACCTCGATAGTAAATTGGTGCTTGAAAACGCATTGATCGATTATCCGGGAACTATTCTTTTCGTCTCACATGACCGTTATTTCATAAATCGGATAGCAACGAAAGTGATAGAGCTCTCCAAAGACGGCAACGAAGAATTCCTCGGTGATTATGATTACTATCTAGAGAAGAAACAGGAGCAAGCGGAAATCCAAGCACTTGAACAGCTGGATCAGGCTAAAACGTTAGATGCAGCTGTAGAAAAAACAAATTATAAAATTGATAAAGAAGCAAAAAAAGCTGAACGCCAGCGAAAACGGCGCATTGAGGAAATCGAGGCAGCCATGGAGCTTCTTGAAACCGAAATAAACGAATATAATGACCTCCTTTGTGATCCAAATGTTTTTCAGGACCATGAAAAAGTAATGGAAGTCCAAACAACGCTTGATAAAGCACAGGAAAGTTTAGACCAGCTTCTCGAAGAATGGGCTGAACTGGAAGAATGACAAAAGACCGAGTCAATTGACTCGGTCTTTTCTTTTAAATTTCGCTTGAAAGTTATCCACAAACTTATTAACAAACCACTTACCGTTCATTAGCCATTAATTTGAGTTATACACATTATCCACAGAAACATATCCACTTATCCACAAAAACACCGCTTTATACACATGCAGAATGATGATCAAAAAAACTTTATCCACAGAATATTCTTTTTTTTTATTATCACGATAAAAAGACAGGATGCCGAAGTGAGGGATCCTGTCTTCTCGTCAATCAAAATGCTTCTATGTCCAATCCAGGGTTTCCGTTCAAATCCAAACCGGATCGTTTTCCCTTTTCAAACATGACACTGCCAGCAGCTCCGATCATGGCGGCATTGTCCGTACAAAGATAAAGGGGCGGAATGGATATATCCATAGGTAAATCCTTAAATGCTTCCGTTAATGCTTCCCTAAGGCCTTTATTTGCCGCAACTCCTCCAGCAAGCAATACCTGTTTCACATTATATTCCTTTGCAGCCTTCACAGCTTTCATTACAAGCACTTCTATCACGCTTGCTTGGAAACTTGCCGCTAAATCTTTAGGTTCAATTTTTTCCCCGCGCTGTTCTGCATTATGCAAAGTGTTGATCACCGCTGATTTCAACCCACTGAAAGAAAAGTCATAGCTGCCATCCAACCATGCCCTAGGCAGTTTCAAAGATGGGGAGCCTTCTTGTGCAAGCCTATCGATATGAGGCCCACCAGGATAAGGGAGCCCCAAGGTTCGAGCCACTTTATCATACGCCTCTCCTGCTGCATCATCCCGCGTCTCCCCTATCACCTTGAAAGAACCCGGTTCTTCTAAAAGCACCAATTCCGTATGACCTCCCGAAACGACTAAAGAAAGGGCAGGATATTCGATCTCCTGAATAAGTCGATTTGCATAGATATGTCCCGCGATATGATGCGTACCGACAATCGGTATTCCATGTGCGAAGGCTACAGCCTTCGCCGCATTCACACCTATTAATAGTGCCCCTACCAGTCCAGGGCCTTCCGTAACGGCAATGGCATCCAAGTCTTCATATGTCACACCGGCTTGCAGCAGTGCTTCTTCAAGGACAATCGTAATTTGTTCTACATGATGACGGGAAGCTATTTCTGGGACGACACCGCCAAAACGTTTATGGCTTTCGATTTGTGAAGCCACGACATTACTCAGTATCTCCGTTCCATTTTTTATGACAGCTGCCGCAGTTTCATCGCAGCTCGTTTCAATTCCTAATATAAATTGATCTTTTTTCATGAAAAATTCACCCACATAACATAAGCATCTTCTTGATTGTCTGTATAATAATTTTTTCGGATTCCACCCTTTTGGAAACCTAGTTTTTCATAAAGCGAAATGGCTACTGCATTACTGACACGGACCTCAAGCGTCATCCTCACCACACCCATCGAAATGGAGATTTCAATCATCTTCCTGAGCAAAGCTTCTCCAAACTTTTGCCCTCGGTATTCTGGTAATATCGCTATATTCGTAACATGCGATTCATCAATGACGATCCACGCACCACAATAACCGGCAATTTTCCCTTCATCCTCTATCACCATGTATACAGCATATTGATTATGATTCAATTCATTTAAAAAAGCTTCCCGGCTCCAAGGCAAAGTGAAGGACTGCTTTTCCACGTTAAGCACTTGGTCGATATCTGCCGTATTCATCTTTCGGAACGTCAATGTTTTACTCATAATAATCGGTCGCTTTCCTTTTTTATTTCCCCTGCTGTTCAAGCCACTTAGCTTCTGCTTCAGCCATGCGGATATAATTCGGTACAAACTGGTGAACATCCACTTCAGTCTTATCAAGGCCAATGAAGGCCAGTTCACTTGGCCTTGAGTTATATGACTGTACCGGAGCAAATACCGCTAATTCGCCTAATGCATCCGTAATTGCATCCCGATGGATGTCCACATCTTGACCAACAAATAAAACAGGACGATTTAATTCCTTCAATTGATTCGCCCACTCAGAGGATAGAATATTACAATCTTCAATGACTGTCTTTAAAGAATCTTTTTCCATTTCATATAATCCAGTATAAATCTGCCCTCTTCTTGCATCGAACAAGGGAGATATCAACCCGTTAAAATAACGTCCATTAGCTGCTAAAACCTCTAAGCTGGAAACACCTGATAACGGAATCTGAAGCGTCCAGGCCAAGCTTTTCGCAATCGTCACTCCAATCCTGACCCCTGTATAGGAGCCTGGACCTTGAGCGACCACTATCTTAGTCAATGCCTTCGGTTTAGTATCACAATCCCTCAGCAACGTTTCAATTGCTGGCATTACCCGCACCGAATGATTTTTCTTTAGGTTCGTCGTATACTCGCCAATTACTTGATTCCCGTTTACCAGTGCAATCCCTAATGTGAAATTCGATGTATCTATAGCTAAAACCTTCATCAAATAATCTCCTTACATAACTTTACATATCGTTCGCCTTTGGCTTCCAAAACAATACGCCGGCTTGTATCGCCCAGACGATAGATATAAATGGTCAAGATTTCCTCTGGAAGGTGATCCTTTATTAAATGGGCCCATTCAACGACAGTCACACCATCACCATCAAAATATTCATCAAAGCCTAAATCTTCTTCCGATTCACTTACCCGATAGACATCCATATGATATAAAGGCAAGCGACCCATGTACTCCTTTATTATCGTAAAGGTAGGGCTATTCACCATTCTGGTAACACCTAATCCTTTAGCCAGCCCTTTCGTGAATGCCGTCTTTCCTGCACCCAAGTCACCTTCTAAAGCCAGCATATCTCCACTGGAAAGCTTTTGAGCCAATTTATGCGCAAATTGCGCTGTTTCTTCCTCATTCTGAGAAATCAATTCAACATGTTGCATATATCAATCACCTTTATCATTATTAGGAAAACGTCCTATAGTTCATGTCGAGAACCATAAACGCAATATTATGGAACAAAAACCATTCTATATGTAGTTTACCTTGTTTCAAAAGAAGAAACAAATAAGTTAGGGACATAATTATTCGAATTTCAGATAAAACAAAAAAAACGAAACCTAAGTTTCGTTTTTTTCATGATTGCGGGGACAGGATTTGAACCTGCGACCTTCGGGTTATGAGCCCGACGAGCTACCGGACTGCTCCACCCCGCGACGGTATAAATGCTACTTTTATAAATTAAGTATTCCCATTTACTCAAAAAGAATACAAAGATTATTGCTTGGCGGCGTCCTACTCTCACAGGGGGAAACCCCCAACTACCATCGGCGCTGAAGAGCTTAACTGCCGTGTTCGGAATGGGAACGGGTGTGACCTCTTCGCTATCGCCACCAAACATTATATCTTTTTTTACAGTACATCCATTATCATATCATGTATGAAATCAGAATGCAAGAAGAAATTTTCATTCCTTCAAAACTAGATAATATAAGAAGGTATTTCATTTTTTTAAAGCGTTGGTTAAGTCCTCGATCTATTAGTATCAGTCAGCTCCACATGTCGCCACGCTTCCACCTCTGACCTATCAACCTGATCATCTTTCAGGGATCTTACT
>NZ_JAUUTW010000024.1 GCF_030676415.1 Peribacillus frigoritolerans
CGAGACTTCTGCGGGAATAGCGAGTCCAAGGGAGACCCCACAGGCGCAAGTGCGCCGAGGAGGCTCCCGGACCGCCCGCGAAAAGCGAGTGCCTGAAGTGGAAATCAACGTCCAAATTTGTACAAGCTAAAAAAAACTGTAGACAAACTCGATTTTCATCGAGTTTGTCTACAGTCTGAAACCTTCTTTGAAGGTTTTTTTTGTTTTCACATAATCATTTTGTGTCTAATGGCAACCGCGACGGCCTCGGTCCGGTGATTCACTCCCAATTTCCTGATAGCAGAAGATATATGATCTCTGACGGTAAATTCACTAACGCTCATTTTTGGTGCCATTTGCTTTAATCCCATTCCATTGGCTAAATATTGAAGGACCTCCACTTCACGTTTACTTAGAAGGTAAGTGGGAGGGGCGGAATCCAATGTTGGACTGACAGCCAGTTTCAAATAATGGGAAAGCTTCATTAAATCATTCTTGGTAACTGGCTCGTTGGCGTGAATGGGGTCAACCAACACTAAACCGATGGCCCAGTCATTCACAATAATCGGAATGATTGCCAATGAAGAGATGGAAAATCTTTTAACGTATTTTGCAGGGATGGAGGATTTCGCATGCTGGATGGTTAAGTATATGGGTTTGTTATGGATGACTGCTTGGTGGATGGGGTATATATCATGAATATTTTCTCTAACATTATGTAATGAAAAGGTATCTTCACTTGTACATGCACATATTCCTTCACACATTCCTGTTAAACATGAGTAACTGAATAAAGATGCTCGTTGAAATGAAAAAAAATCCACACAGCCCTTTACGATCATTTGTGATTTATTAGCCATATCTTTTTGTTGGGAAATCTTTTTTACATGATTCATCAGAGTTTCCTCAAGCATTCGACTTTATTCCTCCCTACATTTTCAGTGCTAGGATAAATACTACTAATATCTTACAATATAATGAAAACTCTTACAAATTAAAAAGTTCCTTAGAGATTCAAAAGTTTACTCATAATTTCAAGGAGGCATTACCATGAAAAGAAAGAATTTAACGACCACCAGCCGGAGTTTTAGAGAAGATACCCTACCATTTAAGCTTTATCAAAAGGCAAAGAAATTCGGTATATGGAATCCTCGTGACATTGATTTCAGCCAGGATAAAGAAGATTGGAAGTCATTTACTGATATTGAAAGGCAAGTGTTATTAAGGATCATTTCCCTTTTTCAGGGCGGAGAAGAAGCGGTGACTTTGGATTTGCTTCCCCTCATTATGGCGATAGCCAAAGAAGGCAGGATCGAAGAAGAAATGTACTTAACGAAATTTCTGTTCGAGGAAGCGAAGCATATGGAGTTCTTTCGTTATACATTAGATCAAATTGGTGAAACGGGTGATTTGACGGTTTATCACTCAGACACTTATAAATCGATTTTTTATGAAATATTGCCTGAAGCGATGGAGAAGCTTTTATCCGATCAATCCCCTGAAGCTTTGGCAGAAGCAGCCACTGTTTATAATATGTTTACCGAGGGTGTACTTGCAGAAACTGGATATTTCGGGTTTTATCAGACTCTCGAAGCTAATAAAATGATGCCTGGTTTATTAAAAGGCGTGGGTCTTTTGAAGAAGGATGAATCACGCCATATTGCTTATGGGACCTTCCTGCTGCAGAGAATCATCAGTGAACATCCACATATCTTTAAACAGGTTGAAAAGAGAATGGAGAAACTTTCACCACTGGCCATCACGTTAAATACGGAGGGATATGATCGGTTAGGAAATCCATTTGGTAATGACCAACAAGCTATATTAAATTTTACCATGAAACAATTATCAGTGCGGATGGAGATTTTAGCCAGGGCAAAAGGAAAGGGGATTGAAGAGATCTATCAAAGTAACGAAAAGGAATATGGGGTTTTGTAAAGATCGATACAAGAGACAAGCTTACTATCCAGTTTACATTTGTTAATGAATGGCCATCAGGAACTTGGTAGGAGGGAATGAACAATCCTTAATTGCGAATATAGACTAATATCTGAGGTGAAATGTTATGAAGGTAAACGCTCATTCGAATTTTTGGTTAAGGTCTTCAGTATACAGTGGCACTAACACTCGTTCACTCATTCCGGACCTATTCATTGGTCTCGGAGCCAAAAGGATTCTACTCGTGAGTGATTCGGCCTTGGAAAATGCAGGAGTCGTTAAAAAAGTTGCCGAAACTTTTGAGCAGCAGAAATTAGGTGCCAGAGCTGAAATAGTTGGACAGTTTCTGGGGGTTACACAAGACGCGGCTAGTGAATGTGTAAACGAAGCATTGAAATATGCACGTGAAGTGAATGCCGATGCCATACTTGCCATTGGTGGAGGGAGTGTCATTGATACAGCAAAAGCATTGAAATTCGGATTATATAAAGGAATTACGGATATTAATGATTCGATACCAAGCGGTTTTCTGTATGAGGGTTTTCCAAAAGCCCAATCCATGAATATCCCGCATATTTCCGTAGCCACAACAGCAGGAACCGGTTCTGAAGTATCCCCGATCGCAGTCATATATAATGAACATAAAAAAGTCAAAATGAATATATACAATGTTTTTTTAAGTTCGGACGTTGCCATTCTAGATCCCGAGTTAACAGTCGGACTGCCGTCTGACATTACGGCGTTTACTGGTGCGGATGCATTGACACATGCAATTGAAGCGATCGTTTCACCTGCAGCGACATCAATAACCGATGCATATGCATATCAGGCCATTCGAGTTATCGAAAGATACTTACCGAGGGCCGTAAAGGACGGAACGAATATTAAGGCCAGAATGGAAATGCTGCATGGAAGCATGATGGGAATCACTGCATTTTGTAGTGCATTAAATGCGATTCCGGTTCATAACTTTGCCCACGCATATGGGGCGTTATTCCGTATTCCGCATGGATTGGCCAATGCCGTGTTATTACCGGTCGTCATGGAATCAACGCCGGATTTATATCTTCCAAAGGCCCATTTGATAGCCGAAGCCTTTGGTGTGAAAATTCATGATGAGGATTCAAAAGGCATCTTAGCGAAAGTGGTAGAAAAGCTCCGTGTTTTCCTATCTGATCTTGGGCTGCCCTCCGACTTCAGCGCCTATGGAACTAACCAGTCAGATATGGAAAGAATTCTTAAAGCAGTAATGACGGATCCAGCTGCCACTAATTACCCGATGTCGGAGGAATTAATAATGTCAGTAGTTTCAAGAGTCTCACCCGTGAGAATTAATTAATGCTAAAAAAAGCCAGCCCATAAAAGTTGGCTTTTTGCGTTGTAATAATTGCCATCCAACGGTTAAGTCCCAAAAATTTCCGTTCAGTCAGCCCGTTTCGATATATGATCTTTTGAAGGAGAAATACCAACCGGGATCGACTTGGTTAATGTTTTTTTCCTAAGTTTTCCTGTGCCATCTTTATAAGTTCCTTGACCATGCCTCCGCCTAACTTTCCGCCTATTTTTCCATTCTGCTTGGATGTCAGTTCACCGTTATAGTCTTTTTTCAGCGGTACGCCAATTTCTTTTGCTACTTCAAACTTTGCCTCTTCAGGATTCTTTGTACCAGCAACTTTGGCTTTTAAATCATCGAGTCCTTTTCGCGCTTCAGATACGAGAATTTTTCTTCTCCTTGCCATTTAGCATCACTCCTATTTTTTTCTTAGGTTATCCTAATGTAAAGAAAATGATTAATTTGCAGATCGAATGTTTTTTAATTGGAATCCGGATGAATCGGGAGGCAGTCATAAACTCTTAAATAAAGATGTAGATGCAACTGATTGCGTTTATTTGCGGTCCGAAGAAGTTTTAGTTTATTTAAAGCGGGTAACATATAATAAAACGATTTAAGGAGAAAAATGATGCTGACTGCTAATTCAAGTTTGTTAACAAAAGAAGATATGACAAATCCCGAACGAGTGCCGCAATGGCTAATTAAGGAATATCAAACATTCCATAATACAGTGACCGATAAAACCTTTCCTTGTTATTTTGGTATGAAAGCTGAAAATAAAGGGGAACTTCGTTATGCTTATATCACACAGGAAGATTGGTCCAATCTCCCAAAAGCAGTGGAAAGCTTCCTTGATTTATTTCAGGAACCACCATATATCAGGCACGGCCTTTTCGTCTTTATGGAGCCTGAATCGATGGAGGGTGATATAGAATTTTACCGTAAAAGGTTTTGGGATATCCTGCAATACCTGCATAAAGAGGATGAAAAACCTTGGCCAATCGAAAAGCCGAAAGATCCAGAGCATTATTTATGGGACTATCATTTTGCAGGGGAACCAATCTTTGTCTTTGGTAATGCACCTGCTTATAAACATCGTAAAACCCGCGATTTAGGAAATAGCCTTGTACTTGGATTCCAACCACGGATGATCTTTGAAGGCTTGGAAGGAACGGAAAAAGGCGGAATCATGTCGCGTGAAAAGGTTCGGGAACGAGTGGAGAAATGGGATAACCTTCCTACACATCCTGATATCAGTCACTTTGGAGATGTAAATCATAATGAATGGAAACAATTTTTCATAGGGGATGATATAGAACCGATAAAAGGTAAGTGTCCCTTCCAGCATAAAGAGTTAACGTAAACCGTGAGCAAATTGCTCTCGGTTTTTTTATCCGCGTCTTACTGGAATGCGTCGGGGATAATAAAATCCGGGCATGCAAATTCCTGGAATGTACATTTGAAAACAAAAACATATTTCTTGCCTTATTGGATTTTCAGTTTTATAATGTGAAAGTAGCAATTGCAGTTAATTCGAGATATATGGATTAAATGCTATTTTTAAAAAAACACACAAAATTAAAAGAACAATTGGGGGAACAAAAATGTCTAAAGTATTATTTGTTAAATCAAATGACCGCCCAGCGGATCAAGCTATTAGTGTCAAAATGTATGAAACGTTTTTGAACACATATAAGGAAGCAAATAGTAACGATGAAATAACTGAGTTGGATTTATTTAAACTGAACTTACCTTACTATGGGAATACAGCAATTACTGCCCTATATAAACGAAGCCAAGGCATGGAGTTGACTGAAGAAGAAGTGGAGATTGCCGATATCGTGCAACAATACTTGAATCAATTCCTTGCTGCCGATAAAGTAGTATTTGCCTTCCCGCTATGGAACGCAACGGTTCCGGCACCATTGGTAACTTATATTTCTTATCTTGCTCAAGCGGGAACAACATTCAAATATACAGCTGAAGGCCCAGTCGGCTTAGCTGGAGGTAAAAAAGTGGCTTTACTTAATGCGCGCGGATCGGATTATGCATTGCCTGGGATGGATGCTGGCGAAATGGCAGAGAAATACGTAACGATGAATTTAAACTTATGGGGCATAACAAACCCAGAAACAGTTGTAATCGAGGGACATAATCAATACCCAGATCGCTCACAGGATATCGTTGCAGAAGGATTGGCGAAAGTTGCTGAAACTGCAGCAAAATTCTAATTATTAAAAGGGAAACCAGTATGTATTTTTAGCATACTGGTTTTTCTATGCAGATTTTTCTGAAAGTCGATTATAATAAAGGGTAAGCCTATAAGCATGAAAGGAAGTGCAGACAATATGCAAACGTTTAAATCACGTGACGAAATAAAAATAGAAGAAACATGGAACTTAAAGGATATTTACGATGATCAGCCTAAATGGGAAAAAGATTATCAGGAAGTTCTGAAGATGACAGAAAAATTAAAAACTTATGATGGGCATATCCAGTCAGCTCAAGATTTATTCGAGTATTTACGATTAAGTGAGGAACTTGGGTACATTTATAACAAGCTATATGTATTTGCCATGCTGCAAGCGGATTTGGATACACGGGTAACCTCATCACAAGCATTACTGGATCGAGCTGGTAAGTTAGGACAGAAAATCAGTAATGCTTCTGCATTTTTCATGCCGTTTCTTTTGAGCCTGGAAGAACACACATTAAAAGGGTACATAAAAGAAATCGAGGGTTTGAAATATTTTGAAGAGGATCTACTGGATTCCTTCCGCTATAAAGCCCATGTGTTAACGAAAGAACAAGAAGAGGTGCTTTCCCAAATAGGCGAAGCCTTTTCAGCACCCCAAAAAACGTTTGGGATGATCAACAATGCCGATATAAAATTTGGGGAAGTTACGAATGAAGACGGCGAGAGAATAGAGCTAACACGGGGAATGTATTCTAAATTGATTGAAGACGATGATCGCGATAAAAGAAAAGAGGCCTATTTCGCCTATTATCAGCCATATGTACAATTGAAGAATACTATCGCTTCCACACTTTCCACAGCAATCAAGAATAATGTGAATCTTTCAAAACTGAGAAATTATCCATCTGCTTTGGAAAAATCCTTATTTGGAGATCAAGTTCCAAAAGAGGTATATGATAATTTGATTATGTCTACTAAGCAAAATATCGGACCCATGCATAAATACATTCATTTAAGAAAAAAATTGCTGGGTGTAGAAGAATTGCGTGCATATGATTTAAGTGTACCATTAGTCGAAGGCGCTAAAGAGGAGATTTCTTACGATGATGGTTTTTCCTTAATGGTGGAGGCACTGAAACCTCTTGGCGAAGAGTATATCACAATCCTGAAAACTTTTAAGGAAAAAAGATATATCGACGTCAGGGAAACACCTGGAAAACGTTCAGGTGCTTACAATTTAGGACTTTATGGTGTTCACCCATTCATCTTATTAAATCACCGTGATGATTTAGACAGTGTATTTACACTTGCCCATGAATCTGGACATGGCATGCATTCATACTATAGCTCAAAATACCAACCGCAAATTAGTGCAGGGTACTCCATTTTTGTTGCTGAAGTTGCTTCCACTGTGAATGAAATCCTGCTGATTCGACATTTAATTAAGACAACAAAAGACGTGCAAAAGAAAAAACACTTACTTAACCACTTCATAGATAGTTTTAAAGGGACATTCTTCACACAGGTGATGTTTGCGGAGTTTGAAAAAATCGTACATGAAAAAGCTGAAAATGATGAACCTCTTAATGCGGAGGTTTTTAATACAGCTTATGAATCGATATTTCGTGCTTATAATGGAGATGAAATAATTTTCGATGAAGAAGTGAAGTATGGCTGGTCACGCATCCCACACTTTTATCGTCCGTTTTACGTCTACAAATATGCTACTGGTTACGTTTCAGCCATTACGATCGCTGATAAGATCCTTTCTGGGGATAAAAAAACACTTGAAAGTTATTTGACTTTCTTGAAAAGTGGCAGTTCCGATTTCCCATTGGAGCTGCTTAAGAAAACAGGCGTAGATTTGACTAAACCTGATCCAATTGAAAATGCAATGAAGATTTTCAGTGATCTGGTCGACCAATTCACTGAGTTGACAGAAGGCTAATCTAAACCATTTCTTCCAAAAGAGCCCATGGTATGATGTTATAAAAAATGCTATAGTTAAAACATTGGCGTAGGAAAGGCCCAATCAATAGATTGGGCCTTATTTTATATGCTGAAGAAACAGGTAATACGCGAAAAAAGTCACAGTGACAGCGTTATTTTAAACATCGGAGCCTAGCCAATGGGCCAGTTTCTTGGTGCTTCAATGGCATATTTTGTGAGGAAAGTGAAAAATGAATTCGACAGTTAATTATATAAAAGAATGGCAGCAGGCACTTCAACTTGAAATCCTGCATTTGAAAAAATATGGCAGCACAAAATATCTGGTTTCGAACGGTCATCTGCTTACAAGTGACGGTTCTTTCAACTATTATTTTGAAACAGGTTCATCGATAAAAATCCCTGTCGGTTCCGTCGTTCGACTGGAATGGGGCGGAATTAAACAGGATGGAAGGATACTCTCTTCGGAAGGGAAAAGTATAATCATTGATTTTGATCGCTCGTTAGGTGATGTGATCAGTGAAGCCTTTTTATATCATGACCCCTGGGAATTGCTGGAACAATTGATTATCCGCTTGGATGAAATCAAGAGAAGCAAAAGGAAAAGGCTTCGGATCAAGCGCCTGATGGATCCGTCCATGCCTCAAAAACATCCTTTAAATGAAAAACTAAGCAGTGTGAAAGAATTATATGCCCGCTCGAAGTTCAATCCTGTCACTTTTGTTTGGGGACCTCCGGGAACAGGAAAAACCTATACATTGGCCCGTACAGTAGCCAATCATTATTTACAAGATAAAAAAGTTTTGGTCTTGTCACATAGCAACCAGGCTGTTGATGTTTTGATGGCTGAAATTTCGGCATTCATTAAAAAGAAAGATCGTTTCAAAGAAGGCGAAGTACTTCGCTATGGATCTCAAATAGGTGAATCACTAGCCATCCATGATGATATTGTTACGGGGCAATTGTTAGGTAAACATGAACCGACATTAGTTAAAGAAAAAGAAGAGCTAGGCGAAGAGAAACGTCTATTAAAATATGACTTGGCAGGATCCTTCAGTAAAAGGGATACAGATCAATTAATCGAGATAGAGAAAAAACTGGCCAAAGTCTTGGAGAAAATCCGCCAAAAAGAGATTCAATTCGTAAAAGAGGCCAAAGTCATCGGGACGACCTTGGCTAAAGCCGCAAATGACGAAACGGTTTATCAAAAGGAGTATGATCTGGTTATTTTGGACGAAGCGAGTATGGCTTACGTACCTCAGGTGGCTTTTGCTGCAGCGTTATCCAAGCATATTATCGTTTGTGGTGATTTCAAACAATTGCCACCAATTGCTTCGGCTCGTGATTCCCTCGTGAAACTTTGGCTGAAGGAAGACATTTTTCATCGGGCCGGTGTCGCCCAGTCCGTTGAAGAAGGAGAACTTCATCCCCATTTATTCCTATTAAAGGAACAGCGCCGCATGCATCCGGATATTTCAGCATTCACTAATCGTGTCGTCTATAACAATTTTGTTGGCGATCATAAAAGTGTAGCAACTAGCAGAGAGGCCATAATGCTGGCGGAACCGTTTGCCAATAAGGCTGCAGCACTTCTCGATACTAGCTTAGCCGGGGAATATTGCATCACTGAACGGACATCCCACTCGAGAATGAATGTATGGCAGTTGCTTTTATCCTTTCAACTGATTCATGAAGCTTATGTGGGCGGGGCAAGGTCAATTGGATATGTCGCCCCATACCGTGCACAGGCAGACTTGATGGAAAAACTATTAGATGACTTATATGACAAAGAGCGGCAAACGGCGGATATCATAGCTGCAACTGTACATCGTTTCCAGGGAAGTGAACGTGAGATGATGATCTTTGACACAGTTGATAGTTATCCGCAAAACAGGGCTGGAATGTTATTGACAGGGAGAGATAGTGAAAGGCTCATTAACGTGGCCATAACAAGGACTAAGGGTAAGTTCGTACATGTATGTGACACTTCATTTGTTAACAAACACGTTTATCGCAGTAAAACACTTCGTCAGCTTGTCGATCATCAAATTCAAAATGATCAGATTGTATCAAAGAAAGACATTGGAAAATGGGTTAAACACCAGCACCCGAAATTGCAATGGATGCATGCCCGTAAATTGGGGGACTTTCAGGAAGATATTGAATCAACAAAACAGGAGATGGTTATCGCTGTACCGGATTTGAACAGTTTGTCAGAAGAATGGCAGCAATATTTAATGAAACGGAACCCTGGAGTGAAATTGACGATCATATCAGCAAAAAGAAACCCTGATATCAACTCGGATCATTTTATTTGTTCACCTATTTCCTTTTCCTTTATCATCTTTGATAAACGAGTTATCTGGCTAGGTTTGCCCGTAGAGTCCAATAATCGGGTCCAGCCCCCATTTATAGCGGCTCGTTTGGATTCGCAAATAATGGCGGATGAATTACTATCTCAATTCAAAAAAAGTGAATAGCTCCGGAAAGGCCCTTAAAAAGGGCTTTTCCTATTTACATATATCCCTAAAAAGACCTCGATAGAATAAGTGACGACTCCTTGAGCCACCTGGGCGATTAATATATTAAACCAAACACCTCGCTAGAATATATCATTATCTTCTAATCCCCAATTTGGATTCAACTCCTTATATTTTCCGCTAAAGGCTGCAAACTAAAATAACAAAGCAAACGTTTCAGGCGACTTTCGACTAGTTATGATTTACCATTAAGTTACGAAAGCTTAAGAAAGGAGGTAACAAAATGAAATTGAGCATATTGGATCAATCCCCAATTGCATCCGGACAGTCAGCACAAGAAGCATTGCAGGCTTCACTACAACTTGCACAAGAAGGAGATAGACTTGGTTATAGCAGAATCTGGTTAACTGAACATCATGATTTGCCGGGGTTGGCCTGTTCCGTTCCAGAGGTTTTGATAAGCTATATTGGTGCACAAACAAAAAATATCCGGATTGGATCAGGAGCAGTGCTGCTTCCACATTATAAGCCATATCGGATAGCAGAGACTTATAATATGCTAGCTACACTTTTTCCTGGCCGGATTGATTTGGGAATGGGGCGGGCCCCAGGTGGATCTGCCGAAGCAACGATGGCATTATCCGATAATTTTCTTCAGAATGTTTACAAAATGCCAGAACTTGTTCAAGAACTGTTGAATTTTCTAAGAGATGAATTTCCGAAAGAACATCCGTTTTCAAATGTCTCTGCTGCTCCTATCCCCATAGTACCGCCGGAACCATGGATATTGGGAACAAGCGGGAAAAGTGCAAAACTTGCCGCTGAGAATGGTACTGCATATGCGTTTGGTGAATTCATGAGTGAAAATGATGGAGTGCAGAGTTTTCACCAGTACCGTGAACACTTTCAAATAAAAGGGTTACTTAAAGTACCTAAAACAATCGTTACGGTTTCGGCCATATGCGCGGAAACGGAGGAACATGCGAAAGAAATCGCTCTTAGCAACACCCTATGGAAAATTCAAAGTGGACATGGGGAAAGAAAGCAGGTTCCAAGTAAAGAAGAGGTTAGGAATCATGAGTGGACTGAAAAAGAAAAAGCACTGATGGAAACCATGCATAAAAAACTGATTTTTGGTACCCCTTCACAAGTGAAGTATCGTCTTTTGGAGATTCAGGAGAAATATCAGGCAGATGAAATTATGCTGATAACCAACACTCATAAGTTGGAGGATAGGCTTAATTCGTTTCGTTTGATTGCCAGGGAAATTTTTAACAGTTGATCCCTTCGAGCATTTTATGTGCATTTTGTGTGCATTTTCTATATGATGACTTTGCGTCCAATTAATCATAATTGAAAGAAAGAAGATGAAGATATGAATGCTGATCAACATGCAAAAAAACTTAGCGACATTTCTTTTTCCGTTCTGGACCTGGCTTCAATTGTTGAGGGTGGCACAGTTTCGGGAGCTTTTAAAAATACAGTAGAATTAGCTAAACATGCGGAGCAATGGAATTATAACCGTTTCTGGGTTGCGGAACATCATAGCATGCCTGGGATTGCAAGCTCTGCAACATCGGTACTTATAGGCTATGTTGCAGGTAGGACGGAAAGAATTCGTGTGGGTTCTGGTGGCATAATGCTACCGAATCATGCACCGCTGGTTATCGCAGAACAATTTGGAACATTGGAAGCAATGTATCCCGGTAGAATAGATTTAGGACTGGGGCGTGCTCCGGGAAGCGACCAATATACAGCCATGGCACTCCGGGGTGATGTACGTAATAACGGGCAGGATTTTCCTGAACAATTGGCGCAGCTCCGTAGCTATTTAGATGCGGATTCTAAACATAATCGTGTACGCGCCATCCCTGGCGAAGGACAGGACATCCCGATTTGGCTGCTTGGTTCAAGCGGCTTCAGTGCAGCATTATCAGCACAGCTGGGATTGCCATTTTCATTTGCAAGCCATTTTTCCCCTGAAAATACTCAACCAGCTTTAGCTCGTTACCGCAATAATTTCCAACCATCCGACGTTCTCGATAAACCTTATGTCATGGTTGGTATCAATGTATTTGCAGCTGATACTACGGAAGAAGCGCAAAGGATTGCTACATCTTACCAACAGCAGTTCTTGAATTTGATACGGAACACACCCGGTCAACTTGCTCCTCCAGTTGATACGATGGAAGGCCTTTGGACAGAATATGAAAAGGCCATTGTCATGAAGCAGCTGAACGCTTCCATTATAGGAAACCCAAAAGAGGTAAAAGAGCAGTTACAGTCATTTATAAATGAAACACAGGCGGATGAAATGATAATAAACTCTGCCATTTATGATCAGGATGCACGCCTTCGTTCTTATGAAATCATTGCAGAGGTTACTGGAATGAAATAAGTGTCAAAGAATGAGCTTGCAGATCCCATGTCTGCAAGCTTTTTTATAAAATACATACCGATTGACTTCATAAACAAAGTTAGGAGAGAAGAATGAAACGAGAAGATCCTTTATCCTTAATATTTCACTTCACAGATAAACAAGGTGACAGCCGGCCTCTATATTTTACGAACCCGAAAAAAGTGTTCACCGCCCATTCAATTGAGGAAGTCCTTCCCCAATTCCAAAAAGTCCAGGAAGCGATCGAACAGGGGCATTATGCAGCGGGATATGTTTCCTATGAAGCGGCACCTGCTTTTGAAAAATCTTTTAAAGTAAAAGATGGAGCCAAAATGCCATTATTATGGTTCGGGATTTTTGATAAACCGGAAGAAGAAATACCTGAAAAAATGACAGGGGCTTTTAATTTAGCTGAATGGCAATCAGAAACGGATTCAAATACCTATCGTTCCGGATTTCAAAGAATAAAATCCGAAATCGAGAAAGGCAATACGTATCAAGTCAATTATACGATGCGTTTGCAATCCAAGCACGAAGGAGATGACTTCGCTTTCTTTGATCGGTTGAAGAGAGCTCAACGCTCTAACTATAGTGCATATTTGAATGTGGGGACACATCGAATCCTATCGGCTTCACCCGAGTTGTTTTTCCGGTGGGAAGATGGTCAGCTGATTACTCGGCCAATGAAGGGAACGGTAAAACGGGGAACGACATTGAAAATGGATCAGCTCAATGCAGACTGGTTAGCAGCCTCAGAAAAGAATCAAGCTGAAAACTACATGATTGTGGACCTGCTCAGAAATGATCTGGGAATGATTGCAGAACCAGGAAGCGTGAAGGTTCCACAGCTTAAGGCAATTGAAAAATATCCGACCGTTTGGCAAATGACATCCACGATTACAGCCGATACGAATCCAGGAACAACAATCATTGATATATTCAAGGCCCTTTTTCCTTGTGGATCGATAACTGGGGCACCTAAAATTAAAACGATGGAGATCATCGCTGATATCGAGAATTCACCACGTGAAGTTTATTGCGGTGCAATCGGGTTTATCACCCCTGAATCCGAAGCCGTTTTTAATGTGCCGATTCGTACGGTCGTGATCGATAAGGAAACAGGGAAAGCCGAGTATGGGGTAGGCGGGGGAATCACTTGGGATTCCGAGTTATCGGAAGAATATGACGAAGCCTTTTTAAAAGCCAAATTATTGACGGTGGAAAGGCCTGTTTACAAACTATTGGAATCGATGAAGCTCAGCGATGGCGAATATTATTTGTTGAATGATCATATCGATCGGATGAAACAATCCGCTGATTACTTCGATTACCGATTCTCTGAATTGAATCTTAGAGATCGGCTCCAAAAGTATGCGGAATTAAACCATGGGACGCTGCAAAAGGTAAGGGTACTACTTAATGAAAATGGTGAAATTGAAGTCTCCGGACAAGCAATCAAGCCCCTTGATTCAGAACTTACGGCCATCTTGGCTGAAACTCCAATATCAAGTGCAAATCCATTTCTATTTCATAAGACCACCAATCGTGATGTATATGAAGGCTTTCAAATGAATAATCCCGACTTCCATGATGTCCTGCTTTGGAATGAAGAAGGATTCATCACGGAATTCACGAACGGAAATGTAGTGGTGAAGATAAATGGTGACCTCTATACGCCTCCGGTGGAAACAGGTCTCCTTGCTGGAACACTTCGTCAAGACTTGATCAGGAAGAAGGAAATCAAGGAAAAACCCATTTCAAAGACTGACCTTAATTACGCTGAGGAAATTTGGTTTATTAATAGTGTGCGAGGGAAATTAAAAGTGAATTTAACTTTCTAAGCTGATTATTCGTAAAAAAGTGAAAATTGTAATCTTTATTGCAGTTTGTTGAGTTATAGTAGATGATGAAAACTACATTTCTGGGAGGGACTGCTGTGGAGATGAATCAAATCGCAGGTTTATCGATTATGGATTGGAAAGCGAAAGATCCTATACTTAATAATGTGATAAAGATGAATGAAGTCTTCTGGACGAATCCAGATTACGGTAACAAACAGGAAAACCCACTCGTCCAAGCTGACCAAGTTAAATGGGCTGAAGAAAGATTAAATAGATTTGCCAATTATATAATTAAAGCCTTTCCAGAAACCGAACCAATGGAGGGGATCATTGAATCACCACTAGTCGAGATTCCTTCCATGCAAAAACACTTGGAAGAATCCTATGAGACTAAAATAGCTGGGAAACTTTTGCTGAAATGTGACAGTCACTTACCTATATCAGGTTCCATCAAGGCACGCGGAGGTATTTATGAGGTCTTAAAGCGTGCTGAGGAAATTGCGATGAAGCATGGTGGTTTAAAGCGGACTGATAATTATGGAATACTTGCGAGTGATGAATACAAGGAGCTTTTTTCAAAATATTCAATTGCAGTCGGTTCAACCGGCAATTTAGGAATGAGTATTGGAATAATAAGCGCTAAGCTGGGATTTAAAGTAACGGTCCATATGTCTGCAGATGCCAAACAGTGGAAAAAGGATAAATTAACAAGTCTTGGAGTCATTGTAAAGGAATATGATGATGATTATAGTAAAGCTGTAGAAGAAGGCCGTAATGAAGCATCACTTGATCCCGATTGCCATTTTATTGATGATGAAAATTCCATGGATCTGCTGCTAGGTTATGCGACGGCTGCAACGCGCCTGAAGAAACAACTGAAAGATATGTCCATACCAGTGGACGAAGATCACCCTTTGTTTGTGTACCTACCATGTGGAGTCGGCGGTGGGCCCGGTGGTATAACATATGGGCTCAAGTTAGCCTTTGAAGATGATGTACATTGTTTTTTTGCAGAGCCGACACATTCACCATGCATGACGCTCGGATTGATGACAGGCCTTCATGACAAAGTCTCGGTGCAGGACTTTGGAATCGATAATAAGACGGAAGCGGATGGTCTTGCTGTCGGAAGGCCTTCAGCATTGGTTTCCAGTATGATGACGACCATGTTAAGCGGCAGCTATTCCATAGAGGATAGAAGGTTATTCGAAATGCTCAGGGAAATGGCAGAGACGGAAGGTCTTTATTTAGAGCCATCTGCCCTAGCAGGAGCATTTGGTCCGATACAACTTTTGTCAGCTCAAGAAGGAAGGAAATATCTTATGGATCAAAAACTGCTGGATAAAATGAACCAGTCCACGCATATCATCTGGGCGACCGGCGGAAGCATGGTACCAAAGGATATGATGGAACAGTATTTATCTAAAAGTTAAAAAAATCCACAAGAGTGATATTCTCAGACTGTAGACAAACTCGAAGAAAAATCGAGTTTGCCTGCAGTATTTTTATTTAAAAAACTTCCCAGTTGTTTTTAGCCGAAGCACTTTTTAGTCATACGGAGCTTTATTCGACCGTCACCGCATTATTCGGACTCCGGAGCATTCATTTTGCGGTCCACATATTGAATTTGTTCCCTTACCGCCGTCTTCCTGCCAAGCCTCCTCACCGCAAGCATCTAGCGGGGTCTCGTCAGTAGCTGTCATTAAGATACGATAGAAAACCTGTTCAAACAGGTCTGGTCTGTTTCTTTAAAGCGTCGTTCATAATTTTTCCCAAACGTTGAGAAATGAGGCACTTTATCATGGAAACCATAGCCTAAGAACCAACGGTAAGCCATATTTGTTTCAACTTCTTCAATTGTTTTACGCATTGAACTATTGAATGAAAGTAAGTTTAACTAATATAACTGGATCAATACTTGTGCGTCCTATCTCTGAATACATATCTTCCACCAAATCATAAATGAAAGAGAAGTCAATGGCAGCCTCCATTTTACGAACCAAATGGTTCGCTTGCACTAGTTGATCTAAAGTAATCATTTCCAGTTGATCTCTCTGAATAGTATCATGTTTAGAAAGCATCCTCATCACCTCAAGGTTTATTAATTCTATTTTAAAACAATGAAGACTTTAGGCAAAAGGGTTCTATCTAAAAGTTAAACAAAGTTGATTGAAACGGAAGGCGCGAGACTCCTGCGGGAAAAGCGAGTCCAGGGGAGACCCCGCAGGCGCAAAGGCGCTGAGGAGGCTCCCGGACCGCCCGCGGAAAGCGAGTGCCTGTAGAGGAAATCAACGTTCAAATTGTACAAACCTCTAAAAAAACTGTAGACAAACTCGGTGAAGATCGAGTTTGTCTACAGTCTGAGAAGTTCACGACAGTGAACTTCTTTTTTTCTTTATAAACCCCATGAGGTCAATAAAAGGTGAATGGCTTTTTCCAATTCGGATTCAGGGATCCCTGCAAAGCCCAATATGATTTTTGGAGGGTGTTCGTCAATTTTTTCGATCGAATATGTCGATAGTCCATAAATTTTAATATGATCTTCGTTTGCCTTCTGAATAAGTGTCTGTTCATCCATGCCGTTCTTAACGATAAGGACGATATGCAATCCTGACCGTTCACCAATGATCTTTATTTGTTGATGGGGTTTAAACAGATCAATCACTTTATCTAACTTGCGACGGTAAACTTTCCTCATTCGATTTAAATGCTTTTCGAAATCCCCTTCCTTCATGAACTGAGTCAACACATGCTGATCAATCCGAGAAACGGTTGAATGGTAAAAAGATAATTCCTGTTGATGCATTTGTAACAATGGAGCGGGAAGAACCATATAACTGATCCGAATTGATGGCATCAATGATTTGGAAAATGACCCTAAATAAATCACCTTATCACCAGCATCCATACTTTGTAAGGAAGGAATTGTTTTTCCACTATAACGAAATTCACTATCATAATCGTCTTCGATAATATAGCGGTTTGCTGCCCCTTGAGCCCAGTTCAACAATCGTGTCCGTCTGTTAACGGATAGGATCGTCCCATTGGGGAAATGATGTGAGGGTGTGACATACACGACGTCGATCTTTGAATCTTCAATTTGGTTCACCTTTACGCCTTCTTCATCAATTTGCAGTGGATGGACTTCATTTGGGTAGCTGCGTAAAATCCGGTGAATCAAGTGATACCCAGGATCTTCAACACCATAGATGGCATTTTTATCGAATAGAAGGACAAGCTGCTGTAATAGAATTTCCATTCCTGCACCAATGATGATCTGTTCGGGAACACATTGTACACCACGTGCATGATACAAATAATGGGCAATTTCACATCGTAATTCATATTCCCCTTGAGAATCCCCCAGTAAAAGAAGATCTTGATGCGATTCATCGATTTTGCTTTTCGTGTATTTTCTCCATTTTTCAAATGGGAAGTGTTCCGTGTCAATTTGGCTGGGATGAAAATGATACAGCAATGCCCCTTCTTTATGATTGATTTGCTCCAAGGAAACTTGGTCAGTTTGTGTATATTCTAAATCCTCGAATGTTTGAATATAGTATCCTTTTCTTGGTATGACTTCAACGTATCCTTCAGCAGTCAATTGTTCATATGCAGTCTCGACAGTATTTTGACTTATTTGAAGGAACTCTGCCAATTTCCGTTTGGAAGGCAGCTTTGTGCCGTAAAGAAGACGGCCATCAATGATTTCTTTTTTAATATGTGAATATAATTGTTCGTACAAAGGTACTTCACTTAACCGATTTAAATCACAAGAAAGCATATTCATTTTGTTTCCACCTTTTAGAGAAATTTATTGCTGACCCCATTAGTTTTATTAAAACTGACACTTTCAATGCGGTCAACTATTTTTTATACTAAAAATATAACAAATCTAAAAAATGCAAATATTAGGGGGAAGAGAAATGGATAAATTATTAGGAACTGACACAGTAAAAAGAGGAATGGCACAAATGCAAAAGGGTGGCGTAATTATGGACGTCATTAACGCAGAACAAGCAAAAATCGCAGAAGCATCCGGTGCTGTCGCTGTCATGGCATTGGAAAGGGTTCCTTCCGACATCCGTGCGGCTGGCGGGGTAGCTAGAATGGCAGATCCGCGAATTGTTGAGGAAGTAATGAATGCAGTGTCCATCCCGGTTATGGCTAAAGCAAGGATTGGCCATATTGTTGAATCAAGGGTCTTGGAATCCATGGGAGTGGATTATATCGATGAAAGTGAAGTGCTGACTCCTGCTGATGAAGAATACCATATTCTAAAAAGTGATTTCACCGTACCTTTCGTTTGTGGCTGCCGTGATTTAGGCGAAGCTTCACGCCGTATTGGTGAAGGAGCATCAATGCTTCGTACAAAAGGAGAACCAGGTACGGGTAATATTGTGGAAGCTGTGCGTCATATGAGAAAGGTACAGTCACAAATTCGTAAAGTGAGCATCATGAGTGATGATGAATTAATGACAGAGGCAAAAAATATTGGAGCCCCTTATGAAATTTTAAGAGAAATCAAACGCACAGGTAAATTGCCTGTAGTTAACTTTGCAGCTGGCGGAATTGCTACCCCAGCAGATGCAGCATTGATGATGGAATTGGGAGCAGATGGCGTTTTCGTAGGGTCTGGTATTTTTAAATCTGAAAATCCAGAAAAATTCGCATCCGCAATCGTTCAAGCGACTACATATTTCACCGATTATGAATTGATTGGCCGGTTGTCCAAAGAGTTGGGCAGTGCTATGAAAGGAATTGATATTTCCAAACTAGCTCCGGCAGAACGGATGCAGGAACGTGGATGGTAATATGATAACTATCGGTGTTTTGGGATTACAGGGTGCAGTTGAAGAACACTTGAACCAAATCAAAGCTGCCGGCGAACAAGCAATTATCGTAAAGAAACCGGAACAGTTGCTGGAAATCGATGGCTTGATCATTCCAGGCGGAGAAAGCACTACAATGAGAAAGCTTATGGATCGTTATGGATTTATGGAACCGATCAAAACTTTCTTCGAAGGTAAAAAACCTATTTTCGGTACATGTGCAGGGATGGTATTGGCGGCCAATGAATTGACTGGCGATGAGAAGGCCTATCTTGGACTAATGGACATTTCCGTGAAAAGGAACGGATTTGGACGTCAAAGGGATAGTTTCGAGGCTGAACTGTCAATCAAAGGAATGGAAGACCCTTATAAGGCAGTTTTCATCCGGGCGCCATTTGCTTATGGAATTGGAAAAGGTGTAGAAGTATTGGCTGTTTATGAAGAGAATGTAGTGGCTGCGAGACAAGACCATGTCCTCGTCAGTGCGTTTCATCCAGAATTAACAGGTGATGATCGTTTTCTGCAACTTTTCATTGAAATGGTGAAGACATCAATAAGTAAGGTCGAATTGAAAACCTGTTAAACAAATGAAGCTGTCCTAGTAATAGGACAGCTTTACTTTTGAATGCTCATAACGCTATAAAAATACATATTGCTTGAATTTAATATTCTTTACTTTTATTATTAAAAAGTAAGTAATTACTTACTTATTTTTTTGATGTTGAAGGGGAATGTTTATGAAAGCAAGAGTTGCAGTTATTACAGGAGGAGCAAGCGGAATTGGCCGAGCGACATGCTTGAAATTCAGGGGAAAAGGTTGTTGTAGCGGATTTTAATGAAGAAATGGGTCAGGAAACCGTTGAACAGATAACAGCGAATGGTGGAGAGGCCATTTTTGTTAAAACGGATGTTTCTAAACAGGAAGATGTTGAATCGTTAATCAATAAAGCAGTGGAGGCATACGGAAGGATCGATATCATGTTTAATAATGCCGGCATTGGTGCAGGCGGTATGATCCTAGATCAAGATATGGAGGGTTACTTCAAAACGATTGGAGTGAACCAGCACGGAGTTGCCTTTGGAATCATGGCAGCAGGACGGAAAATGAAGGAGCTTGGTATCAATGTATCAAGGGTGTCATTATTAATACCGCTTCTGTGTTTGGCTACTTAGCTTCCCATGGAACTTTTGCCTATCAGGCGACTAAAGGCGCTGTAAGAATGATGACACAGACAGCAGCTTTGGAATTGGGTGCTTATGGCATACGCGTAGTGGGCATTGCGCCAGGCGGGGTTGACACTCCTATCATACAAGGCTATAAAGATATGGGGATCATCGATAAATTGAATGCAAGTCAAATGCGCGGTAAATTAATTAAGCCAGAAGCCATTGCAAATGCCGTCTATCTATTATCGTTAGAGGAAGCGGATGCGATCAATGGAAGTGTAGTCATGGTCGATGATGGCTATGCATCTTTTAAGTGATTTCCTGAAAAATAGAAAACATCGTCCCAACCAGACGATGTTTTCTATTTATGATATATGGGGATATTGAATCCTAAAAGATCAAAGGTAATATTGACCGATTGATACCATCGGGATATCATGGAAAATAGATTGGTGAAACCGGTCTTATCTTTATAAAAGAAGGTTGATATTTTTGAAAAAAGGGCAGCAAACCAAAGAACGAATCATAAATGTAGCCCGGACTCTTTTTGCCACTAAAGGTTTTGACATGACAAGGACGAATGAAATTGCCTCTGCATGCAATGTTTCCGAAGCTACTATTTACAAATACTTTGACAGCAAAAAAGATTTGCTTTTGGCTACAATTACCCCTAATGAAAAAGAGGAATCTGAAGATGGGACTAGCCATCTTTCTACGGATGAGCTAGTGGAGAATCATGTTTGCACGATGATTAAAAAAATTCTTGAAAATAAAGAACAGTTTTCGATATTATTTAGAGAAACACAATTCGATCAAGATATTTCAAAGCAATATGTAGATCAGATTTTCAAGCCAAATGCCAAGCATATTGAAATACAGAAGAGAATAGATAGCGGAGAGATACAGTATATCTCTGATATTATCCTATTTAATGTAGGGATCATTTCTTTCACATTGGCATTATCTACACATTATGAGATCCATCAACAAAAAAAGGAGCCATATTTTACTTCTGAACGAATTAAGAGCATTGCTCAACTTTTGGTATATGGTATTCATGGGAAACAAAAACATACATAATGAAACGGTCATATTGAAGGGCATGAGCATCAAGCCGCAAATATGACCGTTTTATTTCATACAGAGTCGATGAAGTCAACTTGTGAATTTATTAAACCAGAGTGTAAGATTTGACTTATATTTTTCAGACTATTACGATAAATTCATACTGCACGAAATGCTTTACGGAGATTTTATCTGGAAATCATGTAAAATTGGAGGGGGATAAAATGAGCGATATCGTAATTTTATCAGGAAGTCCGGCTATTCCATCAAGAACGGACATTTCACTAAAACATATTCAATCATTAGTCGAAAACGAAGGATTTACCACAGCTTATTACTCAATTACGGATTTTTCAGCAGATGATTTATTCCAAGGGAAATATAATAGCGAAGATATCTTAAAGCTTTCAGGGAGAATTCAAGCAGCTAGAGGAATCATTATAGGTTCACCGGTTTATAAGGCTTCTTATCCAGGTGTATTGAAAGCCTTGATTGATTTGCTGCCAGAAGGTGCTTTTAAGGGTAAGCCAGTGCTGCCAATCATGATTGGTGGAAGTAACAGGCATCTATTGGCGATTGACTATGCGCTTAAACCATTAATTTCAATATTAAAAGGCGAGCCGCTGCAGGGCATTTATTTTGTTGATAAGGAAATAGATAAACAGAATCCAGAAAACCCGATTAATGATTTGCATTTAATTGATCGTGTCCAGAGTCAAGTTCAAGAATTTGTAGAAGCGATACAGTTAAGAAATTAATGACTTCAAGTGATCCCTTCTACATAAGGACTGGAATTCGAGAAATTATTTTTTCAAGTAATAACAGGCGTCAATAAAAGTCTTTTCAATGAAAATAGACTCATTTTTTTGGAGACTTTATCTAAAAAGACGAGTCTATTTTCGTATTTATATGAACATAAAATCATAAATTGAATAGTGTGTATAAAAATAACAGTTCATCCATAATATTAAACCAAGTTATTTTATAAGAAAACTCCATTGACAAGGATTAAATATATGTTAATATTTAAAATAATAAAACTTATCCAGAGCGACGGAGGGAATTGGCCCTTTGAAGTCCAGCAACCTGCATGATGGATGCAAGGTGCTACCTCCAACAAAATGTTGATCATTTTGGAAGATAAGGTAAAGATATTTACCTTGGGATCTTTCCATCATGGAAAGATTTTTGTTTTTTGGAAAAATTGCAGGCAAACCATAACAATGCAAGGTTGTATGGGATTATATAAATCTAAGAAACTCATTTAATCAGCGCTGGAAATAAAATATTCGCGGATTTTCTTAAAGGAGGAACTGGTTTGGATAAAGAGAATCAGCTTGAAGAAATATTTGAACGACTTCAAGAAATGCTAAATTCAATGAAATATGGATCCATTACACTTATTGTCCAGGATGGTAAAATCATTCAAATGGAAAGAAATGAAAAACTAAGAATTAAATAAGGTATCTGCTGACTAGAAAAACTAGAGGCGGGTTTAACTGATATAAAGAGAGTATTGGTTAGATTCGTCTCTTTTTCCTAGAATCAACAAACTGGAGAAGATTACAACTGGTATTGATCAACAGTTACTCTAACTGATACAGCAAGTTTTTAGAGGGGGCTACAAAGTTGGCTGCATTAATAAACTATGAAAATTTCAATACAGGGGACTTCCCTGCATTTCCTGAAGACAGTGAGACAAAAGGTGCTTTGGAAGTTCTGCAATGGGCGAATGACCATTATGGAAACAAACTGATTTATGCTTGTAGTTTTGGTATTGAAGGCATCGTGCTTACGGATTTATTGGCGAAGGTCAATCCTTCGGCAAAAATAGTTTTCCTCGATACAGATGTTCATTTTGAGGAAACTTACCAATTGATTGAGCAAGTGAAAAAGCGATATCCAAAGCTTTTGATAGAAATGAAGAAACCTTCCTTGACGCTAGAGGAACAAGCAGCGGAATATGGGGATGAATTATGGCTTAATGATTCCAATAAGTGCTGTAACATCCGTAAAATCATTCCGCTTACCGATGTGCTCTCAACGGCAACAGCCTGGCTTTCGGGACTGAGGAGGGAGCAATCCGTAACAAGGGCTATGACCGAGTATATCAATAAGGATAATAAGTTCAAGTCAGTTAAAATATGTCCACTCATACATTGGACATGGAAAGATGTTTGGCGCTACGCCCACAAAAATGGACTTCCATATAATATCCTGCATGATAATGGATATCCGAGTATTGGATGTAAAACGTGTACAGCACCTGCCTTCAATGCAGATGATTTACGCTCAGGCCGGTGGCAAGGAGCTCAAAAAACGGAATGCGGATTGCATTTATCTTAAATAAATAGAAACCATAGGGGGAAATTAACATGACAATCAGTCTACCGCACGGAGGAACATTAATCGATCTTTGGGAACCAAAATATGATTTTAGTAAAATAACAAAGTCAATCGAAATCGATGAAATTGCTTTAAGTGATCTTGAATTGATAGGCACTGGTGCCTACAGTCCGATTAAAGGATTCTTTACAAAAAGTGACTATGAGACAGTGGTCAAGGATATGAGGCTTAGCAGCGGGCATGTATGGAGCATCCCGATTACGCTGCCTTTGACCGAAGAAACTGCAGAAACCCTTACTATTGGTGAAGAAGTAACGTTGACTCATGAAGGTGAAACATACGGGGTTCTCTCTGTTTCCGATATTTACACTCCAGATAAGCAATTGGAAGCGACATTAGTATATCAAACGGATGATGAGAAACATCCTGGAGTGAAAAATTTATATAACCGCGGGGATGTATATGTTGGCGGGGAAATTAAGTTGATCAAGAGAATAGAGCGTCCGCTATTTCAAGCTCACTATTTGGACCCAGTCGAGACAAGGAAAGCTTTTGCTGAAAAAGGATGGGAAACGGTTGTCGGTTTCCAAACGAGGAACCCCGTTCACCGTGCACATGAATACATTCAAAAGACAGCATTGGAGATTGTCGACGGCTTATTCTTAAATCCTCTCGTAGGTGCCACTAAATCCGATGACATTCCGGCAGATGTAAGAATGGAAAGCTATAAAGTGCTACTTGAAAAATATTATCCTAAAGATCGCGTCTCCCTTGCAGTTTTCCCTGCTGCCATGCGTTATGCAGGACCTAGGGAAGCCATTTTCCATGCGATGGTCCGTAAAAATTATGGTTGCACCCATTTTATCGTCGGACGTGATCATGCGGGTGTGGGCGATTATTATGGCACATATGATGCTCAAAAAATCTTTGGGAATTTTAACGCTGATGAGTTAGGGATCACGCTATTATTCTTTGAACATAGTTTTTACTGTAAAGCATGTGGCAATATGGCTTCCGCTAAAACTTGTCCGCATGGCAAGGAAGACCATGTCATCCTGTCTGGAACGAAGGTAAGGGAAATGTTGCGTAATGGAGAAATTCCTCCAGCTACCTTTAGCCGTAAAGAAGTCATTGAGGTGTTGATCGAAGGTCTAAAAAAGAATGAAGTTTATAACTGATTGGACATAAATTGAAGGATCACATGAAGAGGGGGATTATTATATGAGTAAAAGTACGAATGTCACTTGGCATGAAACGTCATTGACCAAGGAGCTTCGCCGGAAGCAGAACGGGCATGAGAGCACAGTTCTATGGTTCACAGGACTCTCGGGCTCCGGAAAATCAACGATTGCGAACGCAGTTGCTAAAGAGTTATATAATCGGAATATTCGAAGTTATGTTTTGGATGGTGATAATATCCGCCATGGTTTAAATAAAGATTTAGGTTTTTCTGAAGAGGATCGAACCGAGAATATTAGGCGGATCGGTGAGGTTTCCAAGTTATTCGTGGATAGCGGGCAGTTCGTATTGACCGCCTTCATATCACCTTTCAGGGCAGATCGGCAGATTGTACGTGATTTACTCGAAGAAGGGGAGTTTATTGAAGTATACATAAAGTGTCCGATCGAAGAGTGCGAAGTACGTGATCCAAAAGGTCTTTATGACAAGGCGCGTAAAGGAATCATTAAAGATTTTACCGGGATCGACTCTCCATACGAAGAACCTGAACAACCGGAAATTATTTTAGAATCCGACCAATACAGCATTGAAGAGTGCGTTGAACAGGTAATCGGTTATTTGACAGTAAAGAAAGCGATTTAATCAAGGAGGAAATGTAATGGTTTACGAGAAATTTTGGTCGGAAAATCCACTAATCGCTAAAAATAAAACGGAAATCTGGAAATTGGAAAAAGACGGATTGAAGATATTCGATGATCTTCCACATTACGCTGCAAATGGTTTTGGCTCCATCCCTAAAGAGAATTGGGATATGTTCAAGTGGGCAGGTCTATACCTGCAACGGCCAAAAGAAGCAGGTTATTGGATGATGCGTGTCGTTATTCCCGGAGGTATCCTGACTTATGATCAACAACTAACTTTAGCTAACATCGCTAAAGATTATGGGAGGGATGTATATGACATTACAACCCGTCAAGCCATTCAATTCCACTGGTTGACCATCGAACAAGTACCGGATATCTTAAACCGTTTGGAAAAGGTTGGAATGACTACGGCCGGTGCATGTGGTGATATCACACGTAATATCATCGGTAATGCATTGGCAGGCATCGATCCTGACGAACTTTTTGATACACGCGAGGTACTTTATGATGTATTTGAGTATTTCCGCCTTAACGAGGATTATTCAAACCTTCCGAGGAAATATAAAATGTCCATAAGTGCTAATATCCATAATGCTTCAAATGCTGAAATCAACTGTGTTTCATTCAATCCAGCTACTAAAGAAATTGATGGAGTAACGGAAGTTGGTTTTCACGTAAAAGTAGGCGGCGGGCTATCCTCCGTTCCGATGCTGGCAGAAGAACTTGACTTATTCATTTTACCTGAAAAAACAGTCGAAGTAGCGGCCGCCATCACGACGATATTCCGTGACTTTGGGTACCGTGAAAAACGTCATCGCTCGCGATTGAAATTCCTTGTCGCTGATTGGGGTCCTGAACAATTCAAGGAAAAATTGCTCGAGTACACCGGTCCGCTTCCTGAAAAGGGTGAAAGTGCGGTGAAGGGATGGAATGCAGGTTATTTCTACGGCATCCATAAACAAAAACAAGATGGTATGAACTATGTTGGAGTCAATATACCAGTTGGTCGTCTAAATCCAGACGAAGTGATCGAGTTTGCCGAACTTGCGAAAAAATATGGAAATGGAGAAATCCGCAACTGTAATTCTCAGAATCTAATCCTTCCAAATGTGCCGGATGAAAAACTTGAGGAATTAAAAAAGGAAGCCATCTTCGAAAGATTTCCATATCAACCAAAAAAATTCATTGGTTATTCCGTTTCTTGTACAGGCATCGAGTATTGCAACCTGGCACTCGTTGAAACAAAAAACCGAATGAGGACGATTTCTGAATCATTGGACAAGGAAATAGATCTCGATGTTCCTGTAAGGATGCATATGGTGGGTTGTCCAAATAATTGCGGTCAAAGAGCCATCGCCGAAATTGGGCTTCAAGGCATAAAAATGAAAAACCAGGATAAAAAGATGGTCGAGGCTTTTGAAATATACGTCGGAGGAACGCTGAATGAGGGCGGGAAGTTCAATGAAAAACTTAAAGGAAAAGTGGAAGCTGAACAACTCTATCATGTTCTGAAAGAACTAATCCTATTTTTCAAAGAAACAAAACTTCTATCCGAAACCTTTCTTGATTTTGTGGAAAGGGTAGGGATATCCCAGTTACAAAGTAAACTTGATGATATATTAACGGAAGTGGCCGTTTAATAGGGGAAGGTAAGTAATCCATGAATCTATACCGTTTCGAAGTCACTATCAAGGAAAAACCGATCCATGTCATCATTGTTGCCGATTCAGATGAAAAGGCGTTTGAACTTGTTGATATCGAGCTGGAAAAGCATTATTTGAAAATGCCTGAAGTGGATGACATCTCATTATATGAAAAAAGGAAAATTAAAAATGGAGCAGGTTTCGTTTTATCGGAATTCGAAACAATTCTCTAAGGGAAGGCAGGTTGCAAAAATGGGGAAAGTATATCTAGTAGGAGCCGGTCCCGGAGATCCAGATTTAATTACATTAAAAGGATTAAAATGCATTCAAGAAGCTGATGTCATTTTATATGATCGACTTGTCAATAAAGAACTTTTGAATTATGCAAAAGACGGTGTAGAGCTGATTAATTGCGGTAAACTGCCGGATTATCATTTGTTGCAGCAGGATACCATCAATCGGTTCCTGGTCAAATATGCAAAAAAGGGGAAAATAGTCACCCGTTTGAAAGGCGGCGATCCATTCGTCTTTGGGAGAGGCGGGGAGGAAGCGGAAGCCCTTGCCAAAAGTGGCGTGAGCTTTGAAATCGTACCAGGAATTACGGCTGGAATCGCCGCTACAGCTTATGCGGGAATTCCAGTTACACATAGGGACCACGCTTCATCTTTTGCAATTGTTACCGGTCATCGGAAAAAGGATGAAGAGGATAATATCAAGTGGGAATCCCTTGCAAAGGGAATCGATACATTAGCCATTTACATGGGTGTTAAGAACCTGCCATATATTCAAGGAAAACTTTTGGAGCATGGAAAAAGTCCAGAGACTCCGGTAGCCCTTATTCATTGGGGAACATTAAAAACGCAAAGAACAGCTGTCAGTACGTTGGCTAATGTAGTGGAAACCGCCAATAACGAACAGATTTCGAATCCTTGCATGATAGTCGTGGGCGATGTCGTTAATTTACGAGAAAAAATCAAATGGTTTGAAGAAAAACAAACCGAAAATTTGTTGGCGAATGAGGCTTTTTAATGGAAGCCATTTTATATATTTGCCATGGCAGCCGTGTTAAAGAAGCTTCAGCCCAAGCCATTGATTTTATTAAAGTTTGTATGCAGGCACAGCCAAATTCCATTCAGGAGTATTGCTTCTTAGAATTGGAAACTCCTACGATAGAAGAGGCCTACGAACGATGCGTACAAAAAGGTGCGACGAGAATCATTGCCATTCCAGTTTTATTGCTAACAGCTGTACATGCAAAACATGATATTCCAGTCATATTGAACAAAATGAAAGAAAAGTACCCTTCGGTTGGCTTGAAATACGGAAGGCCGATTGGTGTCAGTGATAAAATGGTTGATATTTTAGTGGAACGGTTGGAAGAAACAAATGTAAGGGTTACGGAGGATTCCTTGGTTTTATTGGTTGGAAGGGGCAGCAGTGATCCCGACGTTAAAAGGGATTTGTCTCGATTGGCCGATTTGCTAAAGAACAGGTTTCCAAAAATCCGTGTGCAAGAGTGTTATTTGACAGCTGCTACACCAAGCTTTGGAGAAGCATTGGAATTTGCAGAGGGATCTCGATCAAACCAAGTATTTATCATTCCTTACCTATTGTTTACCGGTCTCTTAATGCAATCCATCGAAAATAGTATAAGAATGTTCCAAAAAAAGGGGAAGCAGAAATTCATACTTTGCCGATATCTAGGTTATCACCCAAAGATTGAACAAGCAATATCGGAACGAATTCATGAAGTGAGTGGGGAGGGAGCTTATGTATCCAATTACGCTTAATATTGAGAACAGAAAGTGTGTCATCATCGGCGGTGGTAAAATAGGTTACTTTAAAGCTGGCCCCTTATTGGAAGCTGGTGCTGAAGTGACCGTCGTAAGCCCCGAGATATGCACAGGTTTTCAACTGTTGGAGAAAGAAGGTAAGATTCGAGTTTTACTTAAAGAAGTGGAAGAAGCTGACTATGAAGATGCGTTTTTAATCATTGTTGCAACAAATTCTACTGAAGTTAATGAACGAGTGTACGAAAATGCCTCCCAAAGTCAGTTGGTAAACGTAATCAGTAATCATGAACTGGGTAATTTTCACATACCGGCGACATTGAATAGAGGCATGCTTACTATAAGTGTTTCTACCAATGGAGCAAGTCCAACGCTCGCAAAAAAAATTCGGAATGACCTTGGTAAAGTATATGATGAATCATATGAAGAATATCTTGAATTCCTTTTTGAAGCAAGGATGATCATAAAGAATGGTTCATTTTCAAAAGAGGAAAAATCTAAGTTATTGAAAGATTCAATAGAGGATATTTATAAATATTCCCTAAAAGAAAGATATCGTTTTTTAGCTAGGCTTTTACCAGTAGAAGCTGAAGAAAATATATCATTGGGCTGATCAGAAAAACTGAAGGCACCTAACCAACATGTCATTTCATTTTGGTTAGGTGCCTCTTTGTGTCTTAATGGAAATCTAAATGATTTATACAGGCAAACGGTACCGTCGGGTCGATGTTATTTAGGTTCTATTTTAGTGAAAAAAGGGGAATGTCATGAAAAAGTTAATCGTTTTAGCCTTTATCGGGTTTTTAGCCCAATTAATCGATGGTTCGCTTGGAATGGGGTATGGAGTGAGTTCCACTTCCTTATTGTTGACATTCGGGATTGCCCCTGCAGTAGCATCAGCATCCGTTCATTTATCGGAAGTAGTGACCACAGCAGTATCCGGAGCTTCGCATATAAAGTTTGGGAACGTGGATAAAAATATGGTCTATCGCTTGATCATTCCAGGTTCTGTTGGTGCATTTGTAGGTGCATGTTTCCTGAGCAACCTGCCAGCCGAATTAGCAAAACCGTATATTGCCATATTTTTATTTGGCCTTGGTGTATACGTTTTATTCCGCTTTTTATTTATTTTTAAACCGTCAAAGGAAACTGAAACCGTAAAGCCCTTGACCGCAAAACAATCCATTCCGTTAGGCCTTTTTGCAGGCTTTTGTGATGCAACAGGCGGAGGCGGTTGGGGACCGATTGCAACGCCAGTTTTATTGTCAAAAAAAGGCATGACGGCGAGAAAAGCCGTAGGGACTGTAGATACGAGTGAATTTGCCATTGCTTTCTTCGGAAGTCTTGGTTTTATCATTTCGCTTGGATGGGAAGCTGTCAATTGGCTTTGGGTCGTAGCGTTGATAATTGGTGGAGTGGTTGCCGCACCAATTGCCGCCTGGCTCGTCAGGATGCTTCCTGCTCAATTAATGGGTGTTTTAGTAGGTGGTTTCATTATCTTAATCAATGTAAGAACATTATTAGCTACATGGATTCCGATTGAAGCCCATATATATATCTATACAGGCATCGTGATTATATGGCTTTCTGGAATTCTTCTTACCATCAATAAGATGTCTAATGCGAGAAAACATGATCATATCGAACAACGGCAGAATGTTTCCTGATTCCCGAGTTTGAAAGAAGCGAATTTACACAAAAGCATCTTCTGATACGTAACATAAAAACTCGTAGGTACATAAATACCTACGAGTAAAGTCATTTGCCAAATGGGATTCCGCTTTGAAAGTTGTTGCGGTTTCAATAAAGGTTCTTGCCCCCATTTAATAGATTCATTTATTTTCTGGACCCATTTTTTTAACTGTCTTAATAATCGAGAGACTTATGCCTCCAATATCTATGTAGTTTATTCTCCTAACAAAAATCAATAGCCCCCCATTAACAATGTCAGCCATCGTGAGAGATTTGAATAATTTTTGAACAGCAGCAGAACCATTAATAATGGCCTGCTGCTGTTCAATTGATTGAATTGCTCTTTCATATAATTCAATAAGCTTGTAATATATATTTTTTACTATCGAATTTAAATCCCTGCCTGTTTGAGCACCGGCATTTGATTGATGGAGGCTTATTCACCGTTCCAAAATATCCGGGATTTCCACAAGAAATAAAGGGTCTTTCGCATGCCATTGCTTCCAAAAGCAACCCTGCCCGTACCCAATTGTTTTAGGAGCAATAGGACTTCAATATTCAATTTGTCAGGTTTGCCCCCATATTATTGAGCTATCATCGTTCATTCTTTTTAAAGTTTTTGAATAGAAGTTGTGAAAATGGCGGAAAAGGTAGTTAAATATTTTTCAGTTTTGTACAATGATTAAATAGCAATTTGAAAAGGAGTTTTAAAATGGAAGGCATCTCTGATCATTTAAAGGAAAATTTGGATATTTTGTTCGTAGGTTTCAATCCAAGCATCCGTTCAGGCGAGACTGGCCATCATTATGCGAATCCAAACAATCGCTTTTGGAAAATCCTCTTCGAGTCCGGGCTGACACCAAGGAAATATGAACCAACTGAAGACTCGTCATTACTGGATTTAGGTTATGGTTTTACCAATATCGTTTCAAGGCCTACAAAAGGTGCGGACGAAATCACTAAAGAAGAGTACATAAAAGGAAGGAAGCAATTAAAAAGGAAAATTGAAAAGTATAAACCTAAACTTGTCTGTTTTGTAGGCAAGGGTGTCTATCAGGAATATCGTCAATTACGAAAAATCGCTTGGGGGCTGCAAGAAGAACCTTCATCGAATGAGACCATGGAATTCGTTGCCCCTTCTTCCAGCGGTTTAGTTAGAATGCCGATGGAAGAGATCATCGAAATATATAGTGAGTTGCCAATTCTGCTTGGCAAGCTGAAAAGAAATTGAAGGAAATTATTCTAATTATATGAGTCAGGATAGTGCTGAATGGAGAAGCGATGGCTTTTCCGAGGTCAATGATGAGGAAGGATTTTGGCAAGGAGTAAAGAATTGCATACCTACTTTATTGGGATACCCAAGTATCGGTTTTGCTGCAGGGGTCGTCGAAAAAATGTCAGGATTAAGGATGATGGAGTGGCACTTATGTCGCTTTTACCCTATGCGGGTCTGGACATTTCATAGCTGCAAGTCACCCAGTATCGGCCATGATTTTTACGATAACAGTCGTCATCTATTATTTAGTGCTGCACACTGGCTCCATATTTCCAGCAAAGTTTGAAATAAAAAATCTGATAACTGGAGCCTTATTAACTGATGAAACGTTTGAAGTGGCCGTCACAAAATTGGTTCATTGCAAATATGGCCGGAGGTTTCTTTGGGTAATGGATTCCTGATCCCGGAAAATATGGGATGGATTTCGCCCTGCCAGCCATGTTTATCGGACTTTTAGTTTTGCAAATATTAAGTAAAAAGGCTTTTTTTAGATTTTGCTGTCGCTTTTAGCAGCATTTTAATCGTTGTTGCAGTAAGTTTCTTCTTCCCGGGCAGCACTGGTGAAATAGTTGCAACGGTTATAGCTTCAACGATAGGGATTGTGATAGGCTAAAGCATGTGCCAGTGGCCGTAATCGCGGCGTTGTTGGTTCAAGAACTTCTAGCGTTGAATTTGGCCGCAGCTTTACCAGCTTTCCTGCTTGCCATTTTTACCAAGAGTCTGTTGGGGACGGTTATGATTGGCGTGCTTTCCTTGATGATAGTACGATTCTTTTAATAAGTACTAAACATTTAAATGATAGGCCGATATAACCAGTAATGGATTGCCATTACTGGGTTTTTATTTTCTTAAGGAAATTTCATAACCGGCAACTTTTTGAGTTCATTTCGGTTAGGCAAATGACGCTTTTTAATGAACATTGGAAGCTTGATTATCAAAAAGGGCAGTGATTACATAAACTATGGTGAATGAACTTCTGAAAAAGTCGTTTTGGATAGCTGAATTGAAAGCGCTTTTAATTGAAAAATGAAACAACCAACGTTTAGAAAATGGGAGTCTGTCAACAATGGGAATAAGCAAATAACTATGGAGGTGTTCAATTAATGAATGTAAATGGTGCCCTCGAGGTTCTTGATCGCATGCGGCTTCCTAATGGCGCGTATACTGCAAGCGTTTCCGATGATTATAACTATGTCTGGATAAGGGATGTCGTTTATACAGTAATCCCTTTTATAAATGATCCATCCAATCGTTACGAGAAAGCATATCATGCTTTATTCGACTTATTTCAATCCTATGAGTGGAAGATAGATATTCATACGGAACAGAAACCGCAGTTTCTATTTGAACATATCCATGCACGGTACTCCACTGAGCTTAAAGAGCTGCCTGATGAGTGGGGGCATGCTCAAAATGATGCAATAGGTGCCTTTTTATGGGGAGTCGGTGAAGGATATAGGCATGGTAAAAAGGTGATAAGAAATCAACGTGATTTACAAATCGTTCAAAAGTTGGTCAATTACTTGGAATGCCTGCAATATTGGCAGTCGGAAGATAACGGGATGTGGGAAGAAAATATAGAAATCCACGCTTCAAGCATAGGTGCATGTGTTGCTGGTTTGAATTCAGTCAAAATGCTGGTCAACGTTAAGGAGGAACTGATTAAAAAGGGAGAAGAAACACTTCGTTTCCTGCTTCCTAGGGAAAGTTATTCAAAAGAGACGGATTTAGCCCTTTTATCCTTAATTTATCCTTATCGACTGGTAGACCGTGAAATTGCACTTAAAATATTGAAGAATGTCACAGAGCGCCTTGAAAGAACAAAGGGTTGTATACGGTATGAAAAGGACCTTTATTATAATGACGGTCAAGAAGCGGAATGGTGTTTCGGGCTTCCATGGTTGGGCTTATGCTACCTTGAACTTGGCATGATGAACAAAGTGAAGGAATATATAGATAAAACGAAAATGATCATACCGGAAAATTGGGAAGTTCCTGAATTATATATAGGAGGCAGTAATATTCCAAACAGGAATACTCCTTTGGCATGGTCAGTCTCATTATCGTATTTATTCTTGACGAAGACTCAGATAATTCGAACTGAACAAATAACATGAAGAATTTATACATGATACGATAAAGCTCTTCCTAAAAAATGGGGAGAGCTTTTATTGCAATAATAATATTTTTACATTAAATGGCTATTTTTCGCAAAAAAATGTTTTAATTTTCAAAAAAACGGGCATTTATTACAATATATTCACCTCCATTTGAAGGATTAATGCCATTTTTACCGAATATATATAATAACTGGGGAAGGATGGGTAAAATACTATCGAGTTAATACTGATGGAGGGGTTTTATTGAGTACAATTATGGACCAGCTGCAAGAGAATTATCCAAGCGATTTCGATTTGTATTTGTTTCATGAAGGCACCCTTTATGAAAGCTATAAAATGCTTGGGGCACACATTGTAACATCATTAGGTATTGAAGGAGTACGCTTCACCGTTTGGGCCCCCCATGCCAAGCAAGTTTCAGTTGTCGGTAATTTTAATAATTGGGACGGAAAAGATCATGCAATGAAACGGATCGAGCGTTCAGGTATCTGGGTGTTGTTCGTACCAGGACTACAAGAAGGGGAACTCTATAAATACGAAATACATACACCTGGAAATAAACGTATCCTAAAAGCCGATCCATATGCCTTTTATTCGGAAGTCAGACCAAATACAGCCTCGGTCATTAAAAGGCTGGATAATTTTGAATGGCAAGATTCGAAGTGGATAGCCGATAGGAAAAAGGAAAATATTTATCATAAACCCTTGTCCATTTATGAAGTGCATCCCGGAACATGGAAACAGAAAGAAGATGGCGAATTTTATTCGTACCGAGAATTGGCTGATAGATTAGTTGATTATGTGATTGATAATAGTTTTACACATATTGAAATCATGGCCATAATGGAACACCCATTTGATAAATCGTGGGGATACCAAGTCACGGGCTATTATTCCGTAACCAGCCGTTACGGTTCACCGGAAGATTTTAAATATCTAATTAACCTTTGCCACCAAAAGGGCATAGGAGTAATCCTTGACTGGGTTCCCGCCCATTTTTGTAAAGACGCGCATGGACTTTCCCGTTTCGATGGTACGCCTCTCTATGAACCAATTGATCATACTAGAGCAGATCGCCCGTTATGGGGGACATACAATTTTGATTTTACCAAACCGGAAGTAATCAGTTTCCTTATATCAAATGTTATGTTTTGGATGGATGTATACCATATTGATGGGATCCGTGTCGATGCAGTATCGTCCATGGTTTATTTAAATCATGATAATCCATTGCCGGTCAAGCTGAAAAACCAGTTTGGCGGTGAGGAAAACCTGGAAGCCATACAATTTTTGCAAAAACTTAATGAAGTGGTTTTCAAGAAATATCCCAATGCATTAATGATGGCTGAAGAAGCAACAGACCGGCCACTAATAACTTCCCCTACCGATATAGGCGGCCTGGGCTTTAATTACAAATGGAATATGGGATGGACTAACGATATCCTTCGTTATATGAAACTTAAAACGGATGAAAGGCCATATCATCATAGCCTCTTAACCTTTTCATTTTTCTATGCTTTTTCAGAAAATTTCGTCTTGCCCTTTTCACATGATGAAGTGGTTCATGGCAAGAAGTCATTATTGAATAAGATGCCAGGTGACTATTGGCAGAAATTCGCAAATTTACGGTTACTCTTTGGGTATTTCATGACGCATCCTGGAAAGAAGCTTCTATTTATGGGCGGCGAATTTGGCCAGTTCATAGAATGGAAAGATGAGGAACAATTGGATTGGCTGCTTTTGGAATATGAATCCCATGAAAAGCTGGCATATTACTTCCGTACCCTCCAGGATTTTTATAGGCAAACTTCCTCCCTTTGGAGATTGGATCATGTCCAGGAGGGTTTTGAATGGATAGATCCGAACAATAGTAAACAGAGTATCATTACCTTTATGAGAAAAGGTAAACGCAAAGGCGATTATTGCATTGTTGTCTGTAATTTTTCTGCGCAGACTCATGCTCAATATCAAATAGGTGTACCATCCCAAGGCAAATATATAGAGGTTTTCAGCAGTGATTCAGCAGCTTTCGGAGGATCGGGTCGAATCAATGAAGAACCCATTAATGTCAAAAAGGAACCATACCATAATCAACCATTCAGCATGGAAATAACTGTACCTCCATTAGGCATTTCTATTTTTATGAAGCAAACAAAAAAAAGACGGGGGAGAGTGAACGAATAATGGGAGCGAAAAAATGGATAGCAATGTTATTGGCAGGAGGCCAGGGTTCAAGGTTAGGTGAATTGACAATCGGTTTGGCAAAACCAGCTGTTCCCTTTGGCGGTAAATATAGAATCATCGATTTTCCATTAAGTAATTGCACTCATTCTGGTATTGATACGGTTGGGGTACTGACCCAATACCAGCCATTGATTCTAAATGATTACGTTGGTAATGGCAAAGCTTGGGATCTTGATCTGGATGTTGGCGGAGTTTCCGTTCTTCCCCCTTATCAAGGGAAAGAAGGCGGTGAATGGTATAAAGGGACGGCAAACGCTGTTTATCAAAATATCCAATACATTGATAACTATGATCCGGAGCATGTACTGATTCTCTCTGGTGACCATATTTATAAGATGGATTACAGTAAGATGCTGGATTATCACATCGAAAAAAATGCAGAGGCAACCATAGCTGTCATTCAAGTGCCGTGGCAGGAAGCAAGTCGTTTCGGAATCATGAATACCAATGATGATGATAAAGTCACTCAATTTGATGAAAAACCAAAGTATCCAAAGAGTAATCTCGCATCCATGGGAGTTTACCTTTTCAATTGGAAGACCCTAAGAAGGTATTTAATAAACGATGAAAAAGATGAAAATTCTTCCAATGACTTCGGCAGCAACATCATTCCAAAGATGCTTGAAGACCGAAAAAAGCTATATGCTTATCGTTTTAATGATTATTGGAAAGATGTTGGAACGGTCGAAAGCCTTTGGCAGGCCCATATGGACTTATTGGAGGATACGCCAAATTTCCAGTTGGATGATCAGCAATGGAAAATTTTTGCCCGCAATGCAAATCACCCGCCGCAATATATATCACCGGATGCCGAGGTCAGTCAGTCGCTTATCAATGAAGGGTGCATGATACATGGGAACATTGAACATTCTGTTTTATCCTATAATGTACAGGTGGGCTATGGGTCAACCATAAAAGATTCAGTCATCATGCCTAATGTTACGATTGGTGAAAACGTTCATATAGAAAGAAGCATCATAGCCAGCAATTGTGTTATAGAAGATGGTGCCGTAGTTGGCAATTCAGCAGTTACATCCGATATTACCTTAATCGGTGAAAATCAGACCATTATCAATCCAAACAAAAAAAAGATTACTCTTAACTAGAAAAAGGGGAAGATGCTATGGAAAATGTGTTGGGTATTATTAACTTAATCAATGAAAGACAACATTTAAAAGAGCTGACTGCTCACCGTAATGTAGCATCTGTGCCATTTGGTGGACGCTACCGTTTGATTGACTTTACGATGTCGAATCTCATTAATGCAGATGTATCAAAAGTAGCCGTTTTTCCAAAAGAAAAGTATCTTTCAGTTATGGATCATCTTGGCTCAGGTAAGGAATGGAACTTGGATCGGCGATCAGGAGGCTTATACATCTTGCCCCCTATCCATCCGGATGAAACGGTAACGGGCGATATGAAGCAATTCTATGATCATCTTAGCTTTTTCGAACGTGCAAAGGCAGATACTGTCATCATTTCGCCTGGAAGCCATGTTTGCAAATTGGATTTTAATGAAGTGCTTGATTATCACAAAAAACATAAAGCGGATATCACGGTCGTATATAAGGATTATGTAGGTGAATTAATTGAAAAACCAATCTATCACACTTGCTCGGTAGATTCGGATGAAGACATTACTGACATTAGCTTTTATACCATCCCTAGACCTGGTGACCATGTTTGTTTAGAAACCTTCATCATAAGTAAAACGCTATTGGTGAACTTGATCAAAAGCTGTGTTGCCAGTGGGGAATATGACTTTTTGAAAGACGCTGTGAAAGCCAATCTTCATCGTTTTAGCGTCAAAGGCTACAATTTCACTGGAGATATGCCATTCATCCATTCCATTGAAAGCTTTCATTCCAGTAATATGAATTTTCTGAACCCTTCGGTAATTCGTTCTTTCTTCGGGGATACTTGGGATGTTTATACAAAAATCAAACATGAGGCACCGACCAAATATTCAAGTTCTTCGAAGGTTACTAATTCATTGATAGCCAACGGTTGTGATATTGAAGGGACAGTCGAAAACAGTATACTTTTCCGTGGGGTAAAGGTGAAAAAGGGTGCGATTATAAGAAATAGCATCATCATGCAAAAAGGCGTGATTGAAGAAGGTGCTATCGTTGAAAATATCATAACTGATAAAGAAGTGAGAATTACTAGTGAAAAATCAGTTATAGGTTTAAAACAGCCTACAGTAATAAAAAAAGCGGAAGTAATTTAATTGAGGAGGTGCGGCAATGAATGTTGTATTTGCTGCTTCAGAATGCGCCCCTTTTATAAAAACGGGAGGGCTCGGAGACGTTATAGGCGCGCTCCCGAAAGCGCTGAAAAAACAGGGAGTCCATGTAAGTGTCATCCTTCCTAAATACGGGGATCTTCCTAACCAATTCAAACAGGAAATGGAACATATGATGAGTATTGAAGTTCCTGTTGGTTGGCGCCAGCAATTTTGTGGCATCGAAAAACTTGTTGCTAATGGAATTACATATTATTTCCTGGATAATGAATATTACTTCAAAAGGCATGGGAGTTATGGTTTCTTTGATGATGGCGAAAGGTTCGCCTTCTTTTCCCGTGCAATTTTAGAGGCTTTACCCTATTTAGAAGAAAAGCCGGATGTCATACACTGTCATGATTGGCAAACGGGCCTTGTCAGCGTTTTGCTGAAGGCTCATTATCATAACCATCCATTCTATCAGGATATTAAAACGATATTTACCATACATAATTTACGCTATCAAGGAGTTTATCCTAAAGTTGTTTTAGCAGAATTACTCGATTTAAGTGAGTTATATTTTAATATCGATGGTCTTGAATTTCATGGGAATGTAAGTTATTTGAAAGCCGGCCTAGCTTTTTCTAACATAGTCACAACTGTGAGCCCAAGTTATGCGGAAGAAATTCAGAGTCCTTATTTTGGGGAAAATCTGGATGGGTTTTTACGCAAAAGAAATGGTGACCTTAAAGGGATTATCAACGGAATCGATTATGAGGAATATAATCCTGCGGCAGATGAACATCTTGCAGTTCCATTCGATTCCTATGAGGGTAAGATGGAGAATAAACGTCAGCTACAGGAATCGCTGGATCTTCCTGTAAATGATGAGGTCCCGGTTCTATCCATGGTGACCAGGCTTGTTGATCAAAAAGGAATTGATCTTATTCTCCATGTTTTTCATGAAATGATGAACCAAGGAGTTCAATTCATTCTTTTAGGTACGGGTGATGAGCAATATGAATCGGCATTTCGTCATTTAGCCGACCAATATCCAAATCAGGTTTCAGTCAATACTTATTTTGATGAGGGGTTAGCAAGACGGATATATGCGGGTTCTGATTTATTCCTGATGCCGTCACAATTCGAACCATGTGGTATCGGCCAACTCTTGGCGCTTCGATTTGGTACTCTGCCTTTAGTGAGGGAAACTGGCGGACTTCGTGATACGGTCATACCGTATAATCAATTTACTGGTGAAGGCAATGGCTTCAGTTTTACGAATTATAATGCACATGATATGCTCCATACAATTGAGCAATCTGTTGGTCTGTACAAATTCCAGCCGAAAAGATGGAGGAAAATGGCCGAAAGTGCAATGAAGTTAGACTTCAGTTGGACATCATCTTCCTTAAAGTATATTGAGCTGTATGAAAGTTTGATTCCTGTCATGAAGTGATAATTGGATAGGTAATACACAAAGCACTTGCGAATATTGTTTTCGTAAGTGTTTTGTTTCTTTTACCATCAAATATGGGTATATGTTTAGATATATATATAATATTGCTGTGTAGGAGAATGAAAAGATGAAAAGAAGAAGAATGGAATTTGTATTTTTATTTATTTTAATGGCTTCAGTTTATATGATCCTGTTCACTCAAGTTAGCTTCGAAGTGAAGCTATTTTTTATTGGATTATATATTTTCGTCATGTTTATTACCATATTTTCACTCATGCTTGAAAATAGATTTGCCCACGAGACACTTTTATGGATGTATGTGCTTTTGTTTTTCCCGGTATTTGGATATGTATTTTATCTATTCTCAGGTCAGCTCTATTTAAAGGGGTATTTATTTCGAAGTAAAAGGAAAAAAGATCGCGAAGAATGGAAGAGTCTTGTCACACAGGTATCATCTCCAGATTTATCGTTCTTGAATAATCATCAGCAATCATTCGCAGCTTTTGCCAAAAATGCATCTGAGACCACCATTAGTACATCATCGCAAACGGAAGTATTGAAAAATGGCAACGAAACGTTTACAGAAATCATAAAACAGTTAAAAAAAGCTGAGAAATTCATCCATATTGAATATTATATTTTTCGTTCCGACAGGCTGGGTACTGAAATTATAGATATCCTTATTGAAAAAGCAAATAATGGTGTGGAAGTTTTATTCATTTTTGATGCGGCCGGTAGTTTAAGCCTTTCAAATAATGAAGTTAAACGGATGAGAAATGCAGGGATAAAAGCTTATCCATTTTCGCCATTGAAACACGGTTTTTTCAATCAAAAGTTTAATTTCAGGAATCACCGTAAAATCATCATCATTGATGGGGAAGTTGGCTTTGTTGGAGGTTTAAACGTAGGAGAGGAATATTTAGGACGAAATAAAAACATTGGGTTTTGGAGAGATACACATATGGTCCTCAAAGGTGAAGCGGTATATATGCTTCATACTGTTTTTCTTTTGGATTGGGAATATGTCAGCGGGGAAGATGTATTGCAAGAACGTCCAGAATTCAAGAATACCGTGGAACAAGGGGATGGAGCTGTCCAGGTGGTGGCAAGCGGACCTGATACACAACAGGGAATCATGAGTGATTTTTACTATTCACTTATCACAAACGCGACTGAATCAATCTGGATTGCAAGTCCATACTTCGTACCTAATCAAGCGATTAAAGCAGCCATTAAACATGCCGCAATTAAGGGGATACAAGTTAGGCTTATGGTTCCGGCAATAAATGATGGATTTTTAACCCAATATGGCAGTCGTTCCTATTTCGGGGAGCTGCTTCAATTCGGTGTAGAGGTATACTCGTATAAAAAAGGTTTTCTACATCAGAAACTTATTATCGTTGATGGTGATATGGCTTCCATAGGAACGGCAAACATGGATATGAGGAGTTTTCATCTGAATTTCGAAGTGAATGTCTTTCTTATGGGCAGCCGTACAATTGATGATCTTGTCACTCATTACAAAGAGGATATGATGGATAGCGACAAACTAGATCCTATCGGGTATAACAAGCGTGGTTTACTGGAACGTTCAAAAGAATCATTTGCCAGATTGTTTTCGAATGTACTCTAATGGGAAAAAAAGCAGATAAATAGTATAGTTGAAATGTAAAGAAATTAATTGGCCATAAGGAGAATTAAAGAAAATATGAAATTGGTTTCCTGGAATGTGAATGGAATTAGGGCTTGTGTAAAAAAAGGATTTTTAGATTACTTTAAAGATGTGGATGCAGATATTTTTTGCCTTCAAGAAACTAAGCTACAAGAAGGTCAGATCTCACTTGAGTTGGAAGGGTACCATCAATATTGGAATTATGCATTGAAAAAAGGATATTCAGGTACAGCCATTTTCACGAAGGAAAAACCGCTTTCAGTGAAATATGGTGTAGGAGAGCTGGACGAGGAGCCGGAGGGCAGGATCATAACACTGGAATTCGAGAATTTCTATATGGTGAATGTTTATACACCAAATGCAAAAAGGGATTTATCAAGGCTGAATTACCGTCTCGAATGGGAAGATGAAATGATAAATTATCTTAGGGAACTCGACTTGGAGAAGCCGGTCATCTTTTGTGGGGACCTCAATGTCGCACATCAGGAAATCGACTTGAAAAACCCAAAACCCAATATTGGGAATTCCGGTTTCACTAATGAAGAACGCGGAAAGATGACTGAATTACTTGATGCAGGGTTTATTGATACATTCCGTCATTTTTATCCGGACCAGGAAGGTGCCTATACTTGGTGGTCATATATGGCTAAAGTAAGAGAGCGGAATATTGGGTGGAGAATCGATTATTTCATTGTTTCGAAACGTATGGCGGATTCTTTAATAGAGGCTAACATTCACTGCGATGTCATGGGAAGTGACCATTGCCCGGTTGTCTTGGAAACAAACCTATAAATCGAATAAATTCGGTTAAATGGGGATACTAATGGTTATCCATATTCAACAGGAGGTTAGATTATGAACACATTTATCGTGGGCTTTCATCAGGAAGATAATGTAGACAGCATGCAAGTTCAAAAATTGACGTCGGCTGAGTTTGAAAAAACAACATCTCGCGGTTTTCGCAGATTATTTGAACTGGATACAAATATCGGGTATTTCGTTTTTTTTGATGCTGAAGATGATGAGGGTGATTTATCCCATCTAGTTTTACAGTATGAAGAAGATAATCAGGATCCAAGTGATTGTTACTCCTTTACTAAAAATGATTTTTATGAGTTCATGGCACTTTATTTACAAGGGATGGATGAAGTGGAAGAGGAAGAGGGAGAAGATGATGACAATGAAGACTATGGACCAATCCACCATCTTGCCCATTTGATGTTTCATATTGTTGAAGAAGGAAAATCCGTAAAGCCTTAAGGGCCGAGAAATGAAATGAAAGGTATTTGTGAGCTTTGTGACAGGGATGAGATAGAACGGACCATCCATCATTGAGAATTAGGCGGCAGCCATTTACCCATCGCCTATCTCTGTAAATCTTGTCACAAACAAATTCACGCACTGTACTCAAACCGAGAGCTGGCCATCCGACTATATACCGTGCATTTGCTAAAAGATGATGAAGCATTAAAAAAATACGTAAAGTGGATTAAAAAACAACCGGTAACGAGGGCAGTGTAGATTAGAAAATCAAAAACGAAATAATGTAAAAGCCCATCTTTTTAAGATGGGCTTTTGAATTCATTCAGCTTGCTTTATTTTTCAACCGGTCCAATAAAAATCCACCTTTAAAATAACGTGGTTCATATGAAATGATGAAAGCCTTAGGTTCAAACTTTTCAACGGTTGCTATCAATTCTTGTTCCCGATTGCGTTTTGTCAAGATTTCCATCCGATAACGGTTGCTATCCCTGCCCTCGCCGGTATAAAGAGTTACACCAAATCCGTTGTTCCTCAATGTATCCACCAACTGTTCATTTTTGGTTTGAGTATTAACAGTTACATTAATAAAACCGATGGCAAGTTTTTGCTCAATTTTCGTACCAAAAATTATTCCGATTCCAAAACCGACTGCATATACAACCATGGCGAGTATGCTTTGGTCACCGCCAAATACTAAGGATAATCCAAAAACGTATATTAACATTTCTGCGATACCCAGTATCGAGGCAAGTATGGTAATATTTTTTACTAAGAAAATGGTTCGCAACGTGTAAATAGGAACATAAATAAGTTGTAATAGTAGAATCAGAAGTATTTCTTTCAATTGAGCACCTCACCAACATCTTCCAGTTTGATTAGACGTTTCAACTCGGGGAATGTTCATTCCATAAGTAACATCTTCCATAATCTAACCACAACATAATAGGGGAATTCAATGGGGAATATTATGTATTTTTTGTGGCATTTAAATCGACACCGAATTAAAATTCTAAAAGATTTTTCAATATTCTTTTTTAAATTAATTTGGTATCATTATCCTTATTAATTCATATGGGGGTATGATGATGTTTAATTATGATGGTCGGGTATTCAAAGCTAAAGTCAATTCTGAAAATGGAGAAGTATCAGGAAATACTTCCTTCCACTATTCACAAGAAGGCTCAATTCTTTCAGCAAGTTATCATGGTGGAGAGATTGTTAAAGGGACTTTAATAGGGCTTGTCAATATGGATGGGTCTCTGGAATTCAGGTATAATCATATCAATGAAAAAGGTGAAATTAGAGGAGGCAGCTGTCTTTCCACCCCTGAAATGTTGCCAGATGGAAGGATACGCTTACATGAAAAATGGAAATGGTCAGACCTTGAACAGAGTGAAGGGCATTCCATCATTGAAGAAGTGAAAAAAAATAACAATCTACATAGAAGGGTTTGAGGACAATTACTACTATCTGTTTAGTGCGGCATGGTCAAACAGATTGGAATGCATTAGGGAAACTGCAGGGGCAGACAGATATTCCTTTAAATGAACTAGGAAAGATACAGGCACGGCAATGTGGTGAATTTTTGTCAAAAGAGACTTCTTGGGATGTGATTGTATCGAGCCCTCTAAAAAGGGCAAGGGAAACGGCAGATATCATTTCGCAATATATTGAAGTCCCGGTTATTGAAAAAATGGAATTCATTGAAAAGAATTTTGGCGTCGCTGAAGGAATGACAGCAGCTGAAAGGGAGTCAGCATTCGTGGATAAAGAATATCCTGGACAGGAAAATCAGGAATCTTTACGAAACAGGCTGATGAATGGGCTCCAGGAAATTCAGAAGGAGTATCCCGAGAAGAAAGTTATACTTGTTGCTCATGGAGCCGTCATTCATTTCATTTTACGCTTGATGTCAAACGAATCAATCGTATCCAACGACATGCGCTTATTCAATGCATGTTTGAGTACGATTAGATTTGAAGTTGATTCTTGGGTAATTGATGATTTCAATCAAGTGAATCATTTATCTTAGTCCTATTAAGCTTGGTTAAAGTTAAAAAATATGGTGGATATTGAGGAGCTAATTATAGAAAGAAGGAAATCATGACTAATAAGACGGCGTTGATTTTAGGAGCTACAGGTGTGGTCGGCACCCAGTTGGTTAAAGTGCTAAGCAACAGCAAAATTTATAGAGAAATCCATTTGCTGACAAGAAGGGAAATGAAATTCACGGAACCCAAGTGCACAGTACATGTTGTGGATTTCGAAAGTTTATCTATGTATGCCGATTTGTTCAACGTCTCAGATGTTTTCATTTGTTTAGGTACAACGATCAAAAAGGCTAAAACGAAGGAAGCTTTTCGTAAAGTTGATTATGACTATGTAATCGAAGCCGCTAAAATGGCGAAGACATCCAATGTTGAAAAATTACTCGTCATAACGGCCATGGGAGCCAATTCCCAATCAAAGTTATTCTACAGTCGTGTTAAGGGCGATGTGGAAGGAACACTGCAACACCTGGAATTGAATACTGTACATATATTCCGCCCTTCCTTGCTTCTTGGAGAACGCAAGGAATTCAGGGCAGGTGAAAAGATTTCAGGGCTGCTGAGTACTTTTGCTAAATTTGTTTTTGTGGGCCCTTTACGCCCATATCGTGCAATAGAAGCAAAAAAAGTAGCTGCTGCAATGTACGCTGCGGCCCAAACGACGGCAAAAGGATATCATTATTATAATTCTGATGAAATAGAGAAACTTGCACAAAGAGTTACTATTAATTAGTGAACCGAGCCTCCAACAGGCTCGGTTCAGACTGTAGACAAACTCGATGAAAATCCGAGTTTGTCTATTTTTATGGCTTTTACAATTTGGACGTTGATTTCCACTCCAGGCACTCGCTTTCCGCGGGCGGTCGGGGAGCCTCCTCGGCTTTCGCCTGCGGGGTCTCCCCTAGACGCGCTTTTCCCGCAGGAGTCTCGTACCTTCCGTTCCAATCAACTTTGTCTTACCTTTTAGATAGAACACTTTTTCCTGGAGTCATTTTTGTTTTAGACCTGTTTGAACAGATTTTCTATCGCATTTTAATGACAGCTGCTAATAAAAAGTTAATAAGTGCTGAACACGTTTTCGTGGATTCCACACATGTGAAAGCCAGTGCGAATAAACGGAAATTTGAAAAGAAAATCGTTCGTAAAGAAACACGAGCGTATCAAGGACGTCTTCAAGAAGAAATCAATCAAGATCGTGAAAACCATGGAAAAAAGCCTTTTCCACCAGATAAATTTGATAAAGAAGAGACCAAAGAGATTAAAGAAAGTACAACGGATTCTGAGAGTGGCTACTATGTGAAAGATGAACGAACAAAACAGTTTGCCTATTCATTCCACGCGGCCGCAGACCGCAACGGTTTTGTATGGGGAACGATTGTAACACCTGGAAATACACATGACAGTCAGATCTTAGAGCCACTAGTTGAACAAGTGATTGAGAAAGTTGGAAAACCGGAAGCCGTTGCCGCAGATGCAGCTTATAAAACACCAGCGATTACAAGCTACCTATTTAACAAAGAAATCATACCGGCTTTACCTTATACACGTCCTCGCACCAAAGAAGGATTTTTCCGCAAACAGGACTATGTATACGATGAACATTTGATACTGAACATAGGTAGTGGAGTTTGATAGAGGTTTAGAACCAGAAGAACTTGGTAAAACAAGGCCAATAGGGCCTTGAAAAGCAATTAAAGTCAATCTAGATATTAATCTTCCGGAAACTTGATTGTAACAAGGATTTCCACTACAATTTGTAGTGGGAGGTGGTAAAGGGTGAATATTAAAAATTTTAAATATGATGAAGTTGGACTGAATCGCTTCTTTGGTCCATTGGAAGCTAATATCATGGAATATTTATGGGATAAAGATGAACAGAGCATTAAATCGGTTCAGCAGTCATTGGAACTTGACAAACCTATCAATTTCAACACAGTGATGACCGTCATGAATCGTTTAGTAGAAAAAGGCATTCTTGAAAAGAGGTCTGAAGGAAGGCTTTCATTATTTCGCCCGGTTCAGTCCAAAGCGGAGTTTTTAGAAGAGCAGTCAAAGAAACTGACTGAGAATTTGCTAGATGAATTTGGTGGGGCGGTCATAAGCCATATGCTGGATGCCATGAAAGACGCTGACCAAGGTTTAATTGAAAAATTGGAACAAAAAATTCAATCGTTAAAAAAGGATAAATTATGATGTGGAAGAGAAAGTCTTATTTTGTGATAAGCATGAGTCTTTTAATTGCCTGTGTTGTATGGTGCCAAATGGGAGCCTTTTTGGTACACATCTTTTTTGATGTGAATATTAAAGCCAATTTTTTTAAATTTTGTTTTAGTTTATTCAAGGAAGATTCAGTATACTACTTTGCGGTCGTCACCCTGCTCAGTATAATAATATCCTATAGTATATTGAGCACCTTATTCAAATTTGCAGAGCAATATTTCTTATCCAGAAGGTTTAAACAAAAGCTTTTTCTGTCCAAAAACATTGATATGACAAGGTCTATAAATGAAACATTCAATCGGGTCAACAATGATATCTTAGTTGTGAACGCTGAACAGCCTCTTGCGTTTACGCTTGGTTTCAGGCGGCCTTTCATTGTGTTCAGTACTGGTTTAATTCGATTATTGGACTTTGATGAGCTAGAAGCGGTAGTGGAGCATGAAGCCTTTCACCAAAAAAAATATGATCCACTGGTAATTTTTATTTTACAGTTGATCTCGGATGCGTTATGGTTTGTCCCACTGACAAAATGGTGTCATAAAAATTACAAAATAATAAGTGAATTATCAGCCGACGAAAATGCGATTAATAAAATGGGGACTGAATTAGGCATAAGTGCCGCTTTGTTGAAGTTAATTAAACATGGTTGCACGGATAAAACATCTCCTGTCCTTGTCCATTTCTCCAATGAATCAGTTAACTATAGACTACAGCAATTAATTGACCCCCATAAAACAATTCCTTTGAGGGCTGAAACTACCACGATTTTTGTTTCTATTTATGTTTTGATTATACTTTTGGGAATGACTATAGTGATTGTCTGATGACTTTCACTTGATTTTTTTACCACCTTACACTACACTTTGTAGTGTGAAATAAAACAAAAGGAGATGTGTCATGAATAAACAAGAGATCGGTACCTTTTTATTAAGAGTTATGTTGGGAATTTCATTTTTCTTGCATGGTTTGTCAAAATTCAAAGGTGGATTGGATAACACCTCAGGATGGTTTCAAAGTATAGGCATTCCAGGATTTATGGCCTATGTAGTCGGTATTATTGAATTGGTTGGAGGAATTGCTTTAATTATAGGTCTTGGAACAAGAATAATTTCTGCCCTCCTTGTATTCATCATGGCTGGTGCTATTGTTTATGTGAAATTCCCAGCAGGTTTTATGGGGAATGGAGAAGGTACAGGGTACGAACTGGATCTCGTTCTTATGATTATTGCACTTCACCTAGTATTGAATGGAAGCCGGTTCCTATCTATAGACTCTAAGTTACCAAACCTTAAAAAAGGACAAGATTCAGAAATGATAGCAAGTTAATTAGAATAAACGATATCACAAAAAATTAAACACTTTTTAAACAGTCTTGAGGCATGAAACCGGCAATCTACGGGGTCATGCCCTTTTCATTTCACCTTGTTCTTGTGAAATGCTTCATGATTTGAAAAACCGATAATAAATCAAATCAGATTTTGGTAATCAAAAGAAGTTTTCCATGACTGCATAATCGTGACATACTTTGCGAAATGACACTACTGCAAGACTGGACCAACCATCTTGGAATTTTCCATTCAATCGTTAACAAAAAAAAGTGATAGTTTTCAGTGAATTTTCATTGACGAACACATGTTCCTTGTTATAAAATTTAATCATGGGTAATAATGGTATTGTGGTTATTGCCACTGACCAGTTCAAAAGGAAGCTTGGAAATCTCTCAAGCTTTGTAAAAAATTAAAGCAAAAGGAGCTATTTAATTATGACCATGCGATTATCTCCATATTTAATGATGAACGGAAATGCGAAGGAAGCGATCCAATTTTACGAAAAAGCATTGGATGCAAAAGTCCTTTTTAATCAAACTTTTGGAGAAATGCCAGAAAACCCGGAATTTCCTCTGCCAGAAGAAGCAAGGGATCTTGTAGCACACGCAATGTTAAAGGTTGGGGAAACGGACCTCATGTTTTCCGATACGTTTCCAGGTCAAACCAGTCAAGCTGGAGATCAAGTCACGATCTGTATTTCAATTAACGATATTGAAAAATCAAAACGAATCTTTGAAACTTTGTCGCAAGGTGGAGAAGTGAAAATGCCGCTGCAGGAAGCTTTTTTCAGCCCTGCTTATGGGATTGTATCAGACAAATTCGGTGTAACTTTTCAAATTTATACAGAGGGTCAACAATAATTTTCTCTAGTTAAAATATTAGCAGCTGTTTTGGTGACTATTAGTTGCAACTGCAATTTGATGAATAAATAAATCCCAATTTCTCTTTTATATCACTGAGAGATTGGGATTTTTAATATAGGAATTTCACTAACGTTGTAAATCCACGTTTTGCTTGAGGTACTCCTTATGGAATTATAGGAATGATCCTTATCTCTATTCATATGCAGCCAAACATCGTCCCTTACGGTAGCATAGCATGTAAGATAAAATAATGCAGAGTTCATTCTCACTGTCCTTAGATTCTGGATTCAATCTGAATGTATATATATATTCCTCTTAATAACCGAACTCCACCATTGATATCATGCTTTTCTGTAGTTACCGATAATTTTTTTCTGGTTCCCCACTTTTAACTTTGATACCTTATCGTTATCTCTTTGTGATATTCGTCATATATTCTTCATCTATTTGTTCTTTGTTTAGAAAATGGCTATGCTATTATTTAAAACATTGACATACAAATTAGGCGCATTCTTTGTAAAATATATTCCTTTTAATAGGCTTATAGCATTCTAAGTAATATTACATTGCGCAATAAGGAGAAAGGGGGAACAATGTGAACACAGATCAAGCTTTCGACCTGTTAAAGGATGCAGGAGTAACAGAAAGCAGTAGTATACAAACTGTTAGACGCTGGCTTCGTGAAGGTAAGGTTAAATATGAGGGAGGAAACGGGAATAGAAAAACTGGATACATAATGGATGACACAGATCAAGCATTCGACCTGTTAAAGGATGCAGGAGTAACAGAAAGTAATCGTGTACAAACTGTTAGGCGCTGGCTTCGCGAAGGTAAGATTAAATACGCGGGAAACGGACAGAGGAACACTGGATACATAAGTGATGACACAGCTTCGAAGCTGGCTATAAATGATATTATAAATCAAAATAAGGACGAAATCATACACCGATTAAAATTAAAAATACAAGCTCAAGATAAGCATTTAGAAGGTATTGAAGAACTTCATGAGACTGCAAAAAGAATATTGATTCAGCAAAGGGATATGTTCAAAAAGGAAGTTGCCATTCTAAAGAATGAGAAAAGTGAATTACAAAATGAAACAAAGGATTTATTAAAAGAAAATATTGAATTACGTAATGAATTGATAAAATTAAAAGAAAACATCAGAAACAATTACCATATTGACTCCACTACTCAATCAAATGATTATAGTGAAAAATTAGGGCTTTCTAAAATGGCGAGCAATAAAGAAGTATTAGCGGAATATAAAGGGTTATTAAAAATAACTCATCCAGACCATAATGGCAACGCGAAGGTATTTCATTACATTAAGACTGATTACGATAATTTTAGAAAGAGTAACAAAGGTAAATGAATAGTGTCTAAATACATGGATAGTATTTTCAAATCAAACTTAACGATAAAAGCGTATTTTGAAATCTTTGATACTCGAATCGATTGTTAGGATCAAGAGCTCGGAAATTTTGGAGTTCAAAGGGCCGAACCAGTATTAATTTAGACTATTGATCATTCTTTTTTTGATTTCATCGTTTGGCCATTTTAAATAAACAGATTCCAAAAGAACGAATAGGTGCCTTTGTTCTTTTGGCACCTAAAATTGAGTCCTTTATAGACTATCATTTACACATTATCAAGCTGCAGACTATTTTTGTCTCCTCATCCATTGTGTTGCAACCCATTTTTCCCCAGTGATAACGGGCGCTCCACCGTGTAAAGTTAGTTCGTTTAGGTTTTTATCGTTATAGAAATATTCGAAATACACAGCCATTCCCTTTCGCGGGGACACAGAAAAATTCAGTTTAGGAAAAAAAGTTTCCCCTCCATCCTCCACATCATTTAAGTACATGATGATGGTGCTGATTCTATTATTTTTTGCTGCTATACTTGAAGATGTAAAAAAATCAAAATGAGCTTTATACTCTTGACCAGGAGTATATTTAAGAATTTGAATACCATCTCCATGTTCAATGGGGATATTCATGATTGTTGATATCCTTTTTTCAATTTTGGTAATGATGTCATATTCATTTTCTTCAAAAAACATACTGCTGCTTGTTCTTATCTCATTTACTTCGTGGGTAACTCCAGTTTTGGAACGATGCATTTTGTCTTTTGACAATTCAATAAGACCGTCACATTCTTCGTCACTCAAAACATTTCCTAAAACTACGATTAGAGGTTCTTCTAATTTAGTAATTACATTAATTTCTCTGTCTTCCGTTTTGATTTTATTTCCAATATGATTAAAAATAGTTTGTTCTTTACGTTTTTTATCCACTGTCAACTTTCATCGACTCCCAAAAGAATGAATTTTCCGAACAGTTAGTTTATCTTATTTCTGTAAGCGTTTTTCTATGTTAATTATACCATGAACGTTGTTATATAACTGTTCTTATTTCTGCTAACAGTGCTGAGCATTATGAGGTCGACCAGTAAAAATTACTGGTCGACCTGGCACTTGACTATAGCAAACTCTAATCTTTTACATAAAATATAGTAAGCTATCAATATGCACATTTTTGTGCAAGTTTTATCATTCTACTTCTATAGATGGGCTTTTTCAAAAAAATGTTGTTATATCAGCTATTCTTTCAACACTATAATCATTAATGGAAGACGTTTCCTTTCATAATGAGCACAATCATAAGGGGACGCAGGTTTATCACCCGTTATCACCACTACGGAGCTGTTGAAGAAACTTAAAGAAAAAGAAAAAAGGATAAAAAGTAAGAGTATGATAGGAAATGTGAAGGAGTGATCGAAAGTGGAGGACTTTAAATCTATCTGTGTTATTGAAGGGATTAAAAAAGTAGATGTAATAAAAAATCCAACGTCGTTTCCACTGATTGGTAAGGGGGCGCAAGGGGCCGTTTTTAAAATTTCTTCAGACAAGTGTGTGAAAATTTGTGCAAAACCAGAATATGCCGTTAAAGAGGGGAATGTATTGAAAATTGCACAGGAGTCTCCCACTATTCCACGGCTTTATGAGGTGGGGCAAAACTATATTATTATGGAATATCTTGAGGGGCCAACTTTATTCCAATATTTGGAATCTGGAGGGGTTCTATCCGAAAAATTGATGAGGCAAATTCTTTTTGTGCTAAAAGAAATGAAGCGTTTAAAATTTACCAGATTGGATGCTGATTTGCGCCACATTATTGTAACTAAGGAAGAGGAATTAAAAGTAATAGATCATTATAGCTCCTATACAAGGATTCGAAACAGGCCAGAGTTGATATTCAAAGGTTTTAAAAAGTTGGGTCTATTACCATTGTTCTTGGAAAAGTTAAAAGAAATGGATCCCGAATCCTATATGGAATGGAAGGATTTATAGATAAAAAAAGTAACCCCTTTATAGCTAATAAGGAGTTACTTTTTTCTGTGGAAAAAACCAGTGTCATTTTGGATTACTATGATGCTGGATGATACGATCAACGATATCTGGCAATTTATTTTTCTGTTCTAAAAGAAACTTGTAGAGAGCATCTCTATCCTTCGAACTCACATTCCACTCTTTAGGGATGGATTCGATCACTTGATGGATCGAATTGTTCGGCAAGTTCACTATTTTTTCTATAAACGATGTAAGCTCTTTGTGATCATCAAGAAGAGAGAAGGCCCATTTATAAAAAGGCCAATGGTAGTTATATACCGGTGTTTCACTTAGCGTTTGAGCAGACCATTGGTAACGTCCCGGAAAAACTCTGCCATGATCAATCATATGGACATAATAGCCGCCATCACTGAGATTTTCCAAAATGACATTCATCGTACCTCGGTCAGAGTTATTCACCCATTGGTCGAATACCGTTATACCGGCAAGCATATCTCGGTTTTTAACATCCGTCTTAGTGGGAGGATTTTCTCTAACATTCTCGAAAACTGTACTGTTTTTAATATAAACACAGCCATATTGGTATCCAGAACTATAGTTGTGTTTAGTGGATTGTAATTCAGGAGTTTTCTTGATGAATTCATCCGGTATATATACAAGATCAAATGGGATAACGGGAAGTGAAAGGAGCTCAGCCAATTTGCCGATCAGGTATTCATTGACCACTTCTTTTTCTCTTCCTTTCTTAGTATCGAACCACTTCACGACATATTCTTTACCATCGCTGAAAAGAATGACATGTGCGGTTCCGCCCCTTAATGTTTGTACATATCGAACTGGATATTTTGTCATATCACTTTGTCTCCTTTAAAAATATTTGTCTAGCTCTATTTCTTTTTTACCTTATCTTTTTTATTAACCATATTGCTCTTGTATTGATCGATGAAATTGGTTATAAGATTCGGTAAATGACTTTTCTGTTCTACAAGAAATTTGTACAGCGCTTTACTTTCCTCCTTCGAGACTCCCCACTCTACAGGGATGGATTGGGTAACTTCTAAGTTAAATTTGTTTGAAAGGGATACAATTTTTTCTACAAATGATATAAAATCTTCTTCATTTAACATAGAGAAGGCCCATCGGTAAGTTTCTTGGTAAGGGATTAAGTTTCTGAGAAAGCGTTTTTGCAGATTACTGATATCCACCCGGAAAACATGTTCCATGATCAATCAAATTGACAAAATAGCCGCCTTCACTAAGCTGGAACAGAAGGAAAATGCTTATGGTCCAATCGATGTTATTTACCCAAAGATCGACCATTGCGGCAAGCATATCGTGATTTTTCACTTACGTCTTGGATGGAAAAGCTTTAAATACTTCATCTAGTGCAATACTGTTTTCGATAAATAAACACGCATATTGGCATCCTGAACTAAATTTGTATTTTTTGAAATGTAAATTAGGAGTATTTTTTATGATTTCGTCTGGAGAATATACTAGTCCGAAGGGGACAAAAGAAAGGGAAGTAACATTGCTAATTTACCGACCACATACTCATTTACTACTTACTTGGCTCTTTTATATTCAGTACCATTCATTTCACCACATACTTTTTACCGTCGCTAAAAAGAATGACATGTACCGTTCCACCAATTAAAGTTTGTATGAGCTCAACTGGATATTTGGACTGACCCATGGTTTCCATGTCAATTAACTTCGTCATTTTTTTCTATTAAGCTGTATAACCTTTGTTGTTCGATGATTTGTTTATTCAAATCAAAATTTTCATCAATAACCTGTCTTGCACTTCTGGTATATCTCTTCCATACTCTTGGATGACTCAGGAAATATTTTATACCTTGGGCCAATTTTAAATCATCTTTCTCAGGAACTAGGTATCCTGTTTTTTTATGCTCAATCAATTCCGGAATCCCTCCATGAAAGGTGGAGATGACTGGTAAACCGCTTGCCATGGCTTCTTTTAATGCATTTGGGATCCCTTCTACATCGCCATCTTCTCCCGTTTCACTGGCAAGGCAAAAGAGATGGGAATCTCTTAATTCCTTAGAAATTTGGTTAGAATCCATTGGCCCCCTAAGAAAAACATGTTCGTTTAATTGGTTTTCATCAATGAAAACTCTTATCTTCTCCTCATCTTCACCTGTCCCAATGATGTGCAGTGTCGTTCTTGGGTATTCCTGATGAATCCGTTGAAAAGCCTTCAAAAGCGTAAGGAATCCTTTTTTCTCGACAAGTCTGGCTACGGACAAGATTCGGATTTCACCTTCCTTAGGTAGGGAACGTTGGACATATGGGTATAAATCTAAATTTAGACCGCCATATAATACATGTATCTTATCTTCCTTAAACCCTAATTTTTTTAATTCCTCTGCAAGAAAATGGCAAACTGCAAAACAACCAGCACCATGTTTTACTAAATTTTGATATCGGAGGACGTTTTTACGAAATCTCTTATATGTTTGAGTGGATGAATCACGTCCTCGAAAATGCACAATCAAAGGAATATCATACTCTATAGCTGTTGGTAAAATATCGATGGAATGTTTCCCTTGATGAGCGTGAATCGCTACGACATTTTGCTCCTTAAAGAAGGCTTCAAGGTCTTGAATTTCACTTAAATTAAAATAATGCTCAAACTGATATTGAACATTATCGCTATTTGGGTAAGGTCCTATTACAATAGGCCGATATTGATCCAACATAATGATCTGATTGTACATAAATCCTTGATTTATTTTAATAGGTTCTCTAATGTAAAAAGCGATTGCCTTCACTATTTCATTCACTTCCTTCTCTCTAAAATCAAATCTTCGATAAAACTTTGAAATATTTGTCGATCTCGTTCCGTTAAATCTTTCGGAAAGGCGGACCATTTAAAAAATTGAACCTTTTGTATTTCTATATCATCAGGTTTTAAATCTCCGCTGAGTATGTCTTCGGTCACGTAAGCAATGTTGACTGGAAAGTATTCATCACCATTAGGCAGCTTCGTAAAATATTCCTTACCTGAAAAAACGCCGATTAATTGAAGGTTACCAATGTTAATTCCTGTTTCCTCCAAAATTTCACGTCTGCATGCCTCTTCCGCAGATTCTCCTAATTCGATAAAGCCGCCTGGCAATTTCCACATTTTATCGGATTGTACCATCAGAAAACGGCTGTTCTGATCGATAACCAAAACGGTGACCCCAGTAAGTATCAAAGCTCTAGTCCCAACGAGAGCACGTAAATCTTCAATGTATCCCATCTCAAGTCTCCTTTCTGATCATTTCCTTTCTGGTTATTCCACTTTTATAGTAAATGCAAAATGGAAAAGATTCGAAACGGACAAGTACATATTTTTGTATGTTTTTTGTAAAGTTCTTAATTGTATGTGTATGTGCATAAGACATTGAAGAAATGCTGGGAAAAGCTTTCCTTCCGTGAATTATCACCAATTACTAATAGGTTCCGTCTCGTTCTTAAGAACCCAGTAAAAGAGGGTATGACTTAATTTTGTAAAAAGTGTTATTAACCTAAAGCAACAAATCGATGATTTCATATTATAGTTTATGGTTATTAAAAAGAAGAAAAGAGGTGAAAGATTAGATGGATGATTTTAAATCAATAAAGGTTGAGAGAATAGAAAAGAACGGTAAAAAAGAACTTATTATTCATAATCCAACCACATTAAAACTGATTGGGGAAGGAAGTCAAGGTGCAGTTTTTCAGCTTGATGAAGATATTTGCGTAAAAATTTATGTCAATCCAAATGCAGCAACTAAAGAGGGGAAAGCACTTGAAGCAGCGAAGGAAACTCATATTGTTCCAAGGTTATATGAAGTCGGACCAAACTATGTAATTATGGAGTATTTAAAAGGTCCCAATCTAAAAGATTATTTGAAAGGAAAGCAAGATATTCCAGAATCGATTACAGAACAAATCATAATGATTCGAAAGGAACTTAAGAGAGTTGGATTTATTAGAATCAAGACCTCAATCGGACATTTTGTTGTAACAAAGGGAAATGTGCTGAAAGCAATCGATCATTCAGATGGCCTCACAATGAATGATCCATATAATCCGAAGATGTTTCGTGATCTAAAGAAATTGGGGTTATTGGATACATTCCTGGAACAAGCAAAGAAAATCGATCCTGAATCATATGAAGACTGGCAGAAAAATATCGATTTCAATGCGATATAGGAAACCTACCTGATAGGATGACAAAATGGGGAAATGACTTCAGCAAAGGCTTTAACCGGTGCAAGTATGGTATACTTCAAAAAAATTTATGATGAATTCCTCACAAAACCAATTATGTTATACAAGCAGGAAAATCTAAAAAAGTCGATTCCTTACGTAAAGGAGTTCGACTTTTTAGATTGGAATCTCTAGACTATAAAATTTGTGAAATGGGCGGTATTATTACTCCCGTTCGTAAAAGTACACGTTCGCGAACGGTGGCGTTTTTTCCTGAAACAGCCATTTTTAACGATCCTAAAAGTACGAAACTTGTTTACATTGTACGAACGTTTTAAAGGCGTCATTTATATTTTTTAAAAATGAAAACGCTAAATATTATTTTTAGTGCATTGTTTTTCTTCTTCGTTAATACCTTTGTAGCGTAGAGTGACAGATGGATGGGAATGATGCAGGATCTGTTGCAGCATGGCAATATCCTTCGTGGCTTTGTAAAACCAATTGCCAAATGTGTTTCGTAAGGTATGATTTCTTACATACTCCACGCCAGCAAACTCTGCGGCCTAATTTAACTGCCGTAGGCTTAAGTAGGAGTAATAGGAGGGGGCCCCCTTCCTAGAGATGGGATTAAGGTAAGGACTCTAGACGTTTTTCGTATAGTCATAGACCTCCTGAAAGCAATTCGCGATATACATGTCGCGAATTTTTTGTGTTTTGCCTTCTTTGACCCGGATAATTTTGTTTTTTTGCATTTGAGTTCCAGGATCTGTTCCGTGGTTAGTCGGTGCAGGTCTCAGACACGGAAGCCGGTTTCACAGTATTCCCCACTCCTGTCCGACAAATGTGCATCCAAATTATTTGAGACTCTTCAAAAGGGTAGAGAAACCAACTTCAAAGATATCGAAGTAGTTGGTGTAGGGCGTGTTCCTGCATAAATCGAAACCTTTGCGTCGATGGTGCCCACGGGAACCAGCCGATGGATGTAAATGGAGCGGAATGATTCATTAGAAATGTATCCAATATGCCAAGTTTTGCACTTCATGTACGGAGAAAGTAGTAGTTTTGCCCTAACCCCTACAAGGTTGATAAGAGTTGTTGCTTTAGGAGCTAGTTAATAAAATGCCTAAACTATATCCATTTCAACATAAATCGTACTCTTAGTTATCACGCCTGATAACAATTTAATTAAAATTGGAGGGGGAAATAAACCTCCTCTTTTTATTGTCTTCTCAAATATTAGATTAAGAATTTAATAGTAAAAATTCCCCCCCCTCAAAATCATGAATACAGTCCATCATATATTTGGATATAAAGGGGAACGGAGAGGTATAAAAATCCCTTAAAAACTAATCACTAAAAACGGGACCTGCGATACCCATTACATTAATAAAAGAAATTGTTGCTCTCATTTCTGACAGCTGGAGTTTTTCAAAGAAAGAAACAAAGGAAATCGTTTAGGCGACTGAAACCGCAAAAAAGCTCACACAGTGGTTTATCTGAACCGTATATCGACCATTACACTAAAACCATCGTAACTCCATTGCATAAGAAGTGTAATGGAGTTTTTTATTTGGCCACTAACCGACAGGTTGCGAGGCCGGCCACAGCCAGATTAGGATTCTTACATGTATAGCCTACCAGTCCCTGTTAAATAAAAATGGACTAATTGGGCTACTAACTAGACCGGAAGTTGTCCTATTGCATATAAAGGATTAATGAATGCAAAAGGGAGGCAGCTTATGAAAATCCGAAAGGCCATTATTCCGGCCGCAGGTCTCGGGACCCGATTTTTGCCTGCAACAAAAGCTCAGGCTAAGGAAATGCTTCCGATTGTTGATAAACCAACGATTCAATATATTGTTGAAGAAGCAGTAGCCTCGGGTATAGAGGAAATTATTATCATAATCGGTAGAGGAAAAAGATCAATAGAGGATCATTTTGATAAATCCTATGAGTTGGAAGATGCACTTTTAAGAAAGAATCAGCTCGATATTTTAGAGGAAGTTCAGAAAATATCTAGTTTGGCAAATATCTATTATGTCCGTCAAAAGGAACCGATGGGGCTAGGACATGCAATTCTCTGTGCTAAAAGCTTCATTGGAAATGAACCCTTTGCTGTTTTGTTAGGGGATGACATCGTAATGTCTAAAACACCCTGTCTGAAACAAATCATCAGTGTTTTTGAGTATTGTAACAGTTCCGTCGTAGCTGTTCAGAATGTACCGGAAAAGGATGTCAGTAAATATGGAATTATTAAGCCAAAAGGGACAATGATTGAGCCTAACCTTTTTCATATCGATTCTTTGGTGGAAAAACCGAAAAGGGAAGACGCTCCTTCCAGATATGCGATAATGGGACGTTATGTTTTTAGACCTGAGATTTTTGAAACACTATCAAAGCTTCCGGTTGAACATGGTAATGAATTACAACTTACTGATGCCATAAATGAGCTAAATAAGCAGCAGGCCGTATTAGCATATAACTTTGAGGGAAACCGATATGATATTGGCGATAAAGTTGGATTCATTAAGGCAACAATAGACTTTGCTTTGCGCAGGGATGATATAAGAGACGAGGTACTTTCCTATTTAAGTGATGTAAATAAGAAAGAAAACCTTCAAATTATAAAGAGAGAGCTTGAATAATATGAAAATAGCTGTTTTGGGTACAGGTTATGTCGGGCTGTCCACTGGTGTTTGTTTGTCAGAAATAGGGCATAGTGTCATTTGTATCGATACAGATGAACAGAAAATTAAAAGTTTACGTCAAGGGATTTCTCCAATATATGAACCGGGTCTGGAGAATTTGCTTGCTCAAAATGCTGCAGCGGGTAGACTGATATTTACAACATCTCATCGAGAAGCGCTAAATGGTGCCGAGATTATCATCATTGCCGTAGGAACACCGCAAATGGAGGATGGGGGAGCAGATTTATCGTATATTGTGCAAGCCGCGAAGGATATTGCTGCGAACCTAGTACAGAGTTCAGTAGTCGTTATAAAAAGTACAGTGCCAGTTGGTACGAATGATTTTATTAAAAAAATTATGGAAGAACTTTGTAACGAAAGGGTCACCTTTGATATGGTTTCAAATCCTGAATTTTTAAGACAAGGGTCAGCCGTTATGGATACAATGCAAGCAGATCGAATCATCATCGGTTCTGAAAATGATGAGGCGTCTAAGAAAGTACAAGAAATGTATCGTCCGTTAAATGTACCATTTATACTAACAAGTATTAGAAGTGCGGAAATGATTAAGTATGCTTCTAATGCCTTTTTGGCGACTAAGATTAGCTTTATCAATGAAGTTGCCAATTTATGCGGAGCAGTAGGTGCAGATGTTAAAGATGTAGCAAAGGGAATGGGAAAAGATAAAAGGATTGGAGAAGCTTTTTTACAGCCCGGTATTGGTTATGGAGGATCTTGTTTTCCAAAGGATGTTAAAGCGTTGCTTCATACTGCCAAGTTAAATGGAGTACATTTTTCCCTGTTAAAAGAAACAGTAGCGATTAATGATTTTCAGCAGGAACTCCTTGTAACGAAAGCAATAAATCGCTTGGGGGATTTAAAAGGGAAAAAGGTTGCAATGCTTGGTCTTGCTTTCAAGCCAGAGACAGACGATATGAGGGAAGCGCCATCAATCAAAATTGCGCGTTCATTAACTAAACTTGGAGCAGAAGTGGTTGCTTATGATCCGGTTGCAATAGATAATGCGAAGAAAATATTAGGGAATACAATTAGATTTGCAAGCTCAGTAAGCGAAGCGACAGTGGATGCGGATGCTGTATTTATTGTTACCGAATGGAATGAATTTAGACATTTAGATCTGGGGACATTGATGAACACAATGAGACAACCGATTGTTTTTGATGGAAGAAATTGTCTTGAAGAAGATCGAATCAGAGCGTGCAAGAAAATTGAATATTATCCAATAGGAAGACCAGCAATTGTTATTGGTATGACATAAAGCGAAAACATTTTATAACACTTCATTAACTCGACATGATTTTTTAAAGACTTAAGTTAACTTAACCATTCAAAGAGGGAGTTGTTATTCTATAGGCGGGCAAACTGGCAATGCAGCACCTTTGATAGTTCTTGGGTGCTTTTTTATATTTCTTTAAATAGTAGAAAAATCTTCATCGACCACCATAGATCAACGTCAACTATTAACATGTTGTATTATTATCATTGTTTGCAAATAATCTTGTGTCATAGCACTTACTTCAATCCCCATTAGGCAAACGCATACTCCCTGCCATTTAGCTTTACTTTATGTTATTAGTCCATGCGTACCTATAGAGTCCTGCATAATATACTTGAAAAGATCCAGGAAATTTGCGTACTATGCTTGAAAGGAGAACATTTATTTGCACACAGTTATGCATTTAAATTTAAGAGTTGACCCGACCCAATATATCTCACAGATTCGAGAAGTTCCTGATTATGATTATATTCATATGGTACGACAACCTAAGTATATGATAGATCTTTCCCTCTTGAATGAGAAGGTTCATTATCTCAATGAAATTTTCTCACCAAAAGAATATGTGAAAAGAAATAATATCTCCCTCTTACATGCTCACCATGGTCAATTAGGGATGTTATTACTTCCTTTTAAAGAGGAAACAAACCTTCCGTTGGTAACAAGTATAAGAGGCAGGGATGCAACCCTAGCTAATCAGCCCATTGGCTATTTAGATAACATGAAAATGCTATTTGATCGAGGTGAGCGTTTCTTTCCAGTTTGTAATTATTTGGCAGATAGGTTAATTGCTTGGGGGTGTCCTTCAGAAAAAATCAGGGTGCTTTATGGGGGCGTTGACCTTAACGAATTCAAATACCGGACTCCACATAAAGAGGGCTCTCAAAACATTTTATCCATCGGTAGGTTGGTGGAAAAAAAAGGACACCACATCTTAATGCAAGCTTTTCAAAAAATCAGAGGTGAATTTCCTAATGCAACCCTGACGATCATCGGAAGGGGGGAGCTTGAAGAATATCTCATTTCTTTGGCAAATCAACTTAATTTAGGGGACTCTTTTCGTTTATTAAATCATCTCCCTAAAGATCAAGTACGAGAACAAATGACCAATGCAGATATATTTTGCGCCGCGAGCTTAGAAGCTGCCGATGGAGATGTAGAAGGTATACCTAATACATTAAAAGAAGCTATGGCGATTGGGGTACCAGTGATTTCGACCAATCATGCCGGCATCCCTGAATTAATTACAAATAACAAAGAGGGGGTTTTAGTACAAGAAAACAATGTAGATGAACTGGCAGATGCTCTGGAATTTATGCTATCTAACAGAGAAATATGGGAAACATATACAGTAGCGGCTCGTCAAAAAGTCGAACAAAACTTTAACCTCGCCCAACAGCTTCAACAACAAGCTGAATTTTATGAAGAACTTGTAGCCCTTTATAAAGTAAGTAAACAATATTCCGAAACACCTCGCCAAATAGATAAAAAAACCCTTAAGGAGACTCCACAGCCACAACAGCAAGGTAAGTATGAAGGAGAAACAATAGCGCCTAGAAAAAAAGCCGATTTAGCCAAAAAAGCCCTTATTTATATGCAACAGCTCCAAAAGCTTCAAGAGCTTCAAGAGCTTCAAGAGCTTCAAGAGCTTCAAGAGCTTCAAGAGCTTCAAGAGCTTCAAGAGCTTCAAGAGCTTCCACAGCTTCCACAGCTTCAGCAGCTTCAACAGTTACAACAGCTACAACAGCTACAACAGCTACAACAGCTTCAACAACTTCAACAGCTACAACAGCTACAACAGCTACAACAGCTTCAAGAGCTTCCACAGCTTCAGCAGCTACAACAGTTTCAACAGCTTCAACAGCAGACTAAAGATAAAGTCAAAGATGAACTTGTAGCATCTAATAAAAATGACAAAAAAGCTAAAATTCAACAGAAGGATAAAGGTAATGATGAAAAAATAGCATCTCGTAAAAAAGAAAAAAAGGCTCAAAAATCAGAAAAAGTCAAAAAGGCCCTTAATAAAATTCAACAATTTCAACAGAAGGCCATAGATGGGCAGTTAGGAGGAGATCATGGAGGATTTTAAAACCATTACTGTAACCAAAGGTGAAAAATCTTTGGAAATTCACAATCCCACTACCTATTCGCTGATTGGAATGGGTGCTCAAGGTGCAGTATTTAAACTTTCAGAAGATAAATGTGTAAAAATCTATTCAGACCCATTACAAGCGAAAATGGAGGAAGAAGCTCTTAAAGCTGGGAAACATCTACCCTTTATGCCTTTGGTATATGATACAGGACCAAACTATATAGTCATGGAATATTTTAATGCTCCAACCTTAAAAGAATATCTGAGAAATTGTACGTATATCCCTGATTCTATAGTAAAGAAACTTCTCTATATATTAAAGGAATTAAAACAAGCAAAATTCACCATGATAGATGCCCCCCTACGCCATATTTTTGTCGTTGGTAATGAGGAACTTAAGGTGATTGACCATGTAAATTCCTTTAAAAGGATGCACCCTGTACCATTAAAATTATTAAGAGATTTAAAAATAATCCTTTTAAAGGACTCCTTCTTAGCCCAAGTGAAAAAGCTCGAACCGGACACCTTCAATGAGTGGGAGGATTATTTCAATCAAAATAGTTTGGACTTTAGAAATATTCCCGTCCTCTCAGGAGGGTCAGGGAGTGGAGTGAAAGTGGATAGCGCTATAACACAAACACTCATTGGAAAAGGGCATCAAGGTGCTGTTTATCGAGTGTCTGAAGACACATGCGTCAAACTTTACGGAAAAACTGAACATGCAAAACAGGAAAAAATGGTTCTTTTAGCAAGTCAAGACTTGCCTTTTATCCCGAAAGTCATTGAAACAGGACCAAATTATATTTTAATGGAATATCTATTAGGACCAGATTTAAATACGTTTCTTAAAAAACAACCGGTACTATCTGAGGACATAACAAAACGATTACTTTATATATTAAAAACAATGGAAAAATCAGGTTTCAAACAAATTGATGCCCCATTACGGCATATTATCATAACCAGGAATGGTTTTAAATTAGTCGACCATGTGTACTCGTTTTCACGTGAACAAAAAAGGCCTCTCGAGTTATTTAAAGACCTGCGAGAAAGAAATTTTTTAGATTCTTTTTTGGAACAAGTGAAGGCGATAGATCCTGGTACGTATGCCGAATGGACAAAAACACCAATCCCATTAACTGAAAATGATAATACGCTTGTATAGTCAAAGTTATGTAACTTGAACCTAACGAAAAAATGCAAAAAAGTTTTACGCCTAAGAATGAGCATTATTAAAACCTATGATTTCGCATTCAACGGCTTTCAAGATCATTTTGGCTTAAACTTCATACGTACGTGCTAGTTCACAGCGGATATAAGAGTGGAAAACTCATAAGGCTTAAAGTGAAAAAGGATAGCATGTCATTGGTGGATTACGAATAAAACGTAAGTCTCTCTCCCCAATGAAGATGTTGAGTTTGCCTCCTCTTTATATCCGTCATAATGAATATTGTTCTGTTGGCGTAAAGGATCGAAAGTATCAATGTATAAATGATGCTTACTCAGTGTTCCGAAAAGGTGTCAAAATCCAATTGTAAAAGAAAGGATTGGAATTAATGCTATGAACATTTTAGTAACAGGGGCTGCAGGATTCATTGGTTTCCATTTAACAAAACGTTTGTTAGCCCTAGATATCAATGTTATAGGAGTAGACAATATTAATGAGTATTATGATGTTTTTTTAAAAAACAATCGACTCAAGATATTAGAAGAAAACCCTGATTTTGAATTCCATAAAATGGATTTGTCAAATAAAGAAAAATTAAATCAATTATTTAAAGACAGAACCATTGATATAGTCATCAACTTAGCAGCTCAGGCTGGAGTACGTTATAGCATAGACAACCCGGATTCTTATGTTAATTCCAACCTAGTCGGGTTTGTAAATATCTTGGAAGTCTGTCGACAAAATAATGTAAAGCACTTAATTTATGCATCCTCTAGTTCGGTATATGGAGCAAATACTAAAATCCCCTTCTCAACCAAAGATCCAGTGGATCATCCAGTAAGTTTATATGCTGCCACTAAAAAGTCTAATGAATTAATGGCTCATACTTATAGTCATTTATATAATATTCCAACCACAGGACTCCGTTTCTTTACGGTGTATGGTCCATGGGGGAGACCTGATATGGCTTATTACTCTTTTACTAAAAATATTATTGAAGAGAATACAATAAAGGTTTTTAATAATGGAGATATGAGAAGAGACTTCACTTATATTGATGATATTGTTGAAGGAATAATCCGATTACTTGATAAACCACCGGTTTATAATATTGGATGGGATAGAGCTAACCCTGATTCAAGTTCAAGCTATGCCCCATACAAAATTTATAATATCGGTAACAATAAGCCCATAAAATTAATGGATTTCATTAACACATTAGAGAAACTAATTGGCAAAAAGGCAAAAATAGAATTCTTACCAATGCAACCGGGAGATGTTAAGGAGACATATGCAGATATTGCCGATTTGCATGCTGATGTGGGGTTCCATCCTTCAACAACAATTGAAGAAGGGTTAACTCATTTTGTAAATTGGTACATTAAGTACAATAAAAAAAGAAGTAGTGAATTTTACTAAGTGGGATATTAGTGGATAAAAAATAATGATGGAATCTCTGCTTCAGTCAGTAAGATTAGAAAATATCATTCACCTCAACTTGTTAATGATAACAAAAAATGAGGTAATGGCGTCAGGCCTTGAGGAAATATAACACGGCATTGGTGAAGTTTCAATAAAGTTGAAATCCATTAAACGATCCACCTTCAAATTTAGCTGTCATTGACACCATTTATTTTTTCTTATTTAGAAAAAATAAATCCAATATCGATCTATCTCTATCAATTTGTTTTCCCATAAATATTTTCTAAATTTCAGCATTTCATTAATGGCATCTGTTATTTGACCTTTCATCACTAACTCCAAGTTCAATATAATTAAAAATTTAATGAGTAAAAACCCAAAATAAATAAAAAGTGATAGGTAAATGGGTAAATTCATGCAAGCAAAAAGATTAATTAAAAATTTGTAAGTTTATAAAAGGAGAAACTAATTTGAACCCTAAAAATATGAAAACTCTATTGGAAGTTCTTAAGGAGTATAATTTGTCAGATTTTCTCATGATGTCCCTTACACGTAATTATACAAAAGATCCTCTATTCAAATTAAACCCTCTGCTTGAAAACTACTTTAAAGTTTGTTCTGAAGACATACCATACAAAGACATTTATAAAGCTGATTCTATGTTCCCTCATGAATTTCACAAGCAAATGAAACAAATTGTAGAACAAGGAAAAATAAAAAAATCAGGCCATTATCAAGAACTATCAGTTTTAGCAGAACGCCAGAAGAGCAAATATGAATTTCTTGAAAAAGGGACTGAGGTGGGATGAAAACCATTGCTTATTTTGTAAGTGAAAACATTAAAACACATCAACGTTTTATATATAATCAAATCGTAAAAGTAAGTAACTATCGCTCAATCGTAATCGGCCCATTCGACAATACCAACCATACAGAATTTCCCTTTGAAAACTACTATAATTTAAATGAGATTAAAAATCTAGAAAATTTCTTCGAAGAACAAGATATCATAGCCATTCATGCTCATCACGGAAAACATGGACAAGAAATTTTGCCTGTTTGTGAAAAATATAATATCCCATTGATTGTTAGCATTAGAGGACGTGATGGTTCTGACAGACCAGAAATTTTCAAAAAAAATGCTAAGCGATATTCATCATTAATTAAACATGGTGCACACTTTTTTCCTGTTTGCCAATATCTTGCAGAAGGATTAAGAAGTTTAGGAATTCCGGATGAAAAAATTCATGTGTTATATGGTGGAATCGAATTAGATCTTTTCCCCTATTCTACCCCCACTCTTCCTAAAGAAGGCGAAATAAGAGTTTTATCTGTAGGCAGACTTGTAGACAAAAAAGGATTTGATACTCTTATAAAAGCATTTAAACGGATTTATACACAATATCCAAATGCGAGATTGCATATTATTGGAGCAGGTGAAGATGAGAAAAAAATTAAATCGGTCATTACAGAATATTACCTTAAAGATGTAGTGATTCTTAGAGGAGCTATGGATTCAAAACAAGTTTCGAACGAATTAAAAAAAGCTCATATTTTTTGTCTTGCAAGTCAGACAGCTAAAAATGGTGATATCGAAGGCATCCCTAATGCCTTAAAAGAAGCAATGGCTAGCGGCTTACCTGTCGTTTCCACTCAACACGCGGGAATCCCTGAATTAATTGAACACCAGAGAACAGGATATCTAGCTCCAGAAAAAAATGATATTGAATTAGCGAAAGGCATACAATTCTTTTTAGAACATCCAGAGATTTGGAACGACTATACGGAAAGAGCACGGAAAGTCATTGAAGAAAAATTTGATGTCAATAAACAAATTATGGAGCAACAAAGATTATATTCTCTCGTAAATACAACGAAAACAGAAACGGAAACAGAAACAGAAACAGAAACAGAAACGGAAACAGAAACAGAAACAGAAACGAAAAAGAAAAAAAAGAAAAAGAAAAAATAAATCTAGTAAGGGAAATTAAAAAACAAAATTTATCATTACGAAAAAACAAGCTGGATACCCAATAGTTATCATTTAAGCAGAAAGGGGAGTGGCATGGGCTATATTGAAGATTTACGCAAGCTTGTGGGAACAAGGCCAGTCATTTTAACAGGGGCAAAAGTATTAGTATTTAATCCACTTGGGCAGATTTTATTACAATTTCGAACAGATGCAAAAGTATGGGGATTACCAGGGGGACTTATGGAGTTAGGTGAATCATTAGAGGAAACAGCATTGCGTGAAGTAAAAGAAGAAACAGGTTTAACGATTGGTCGATTACAATTTCTAAAAGTTTTATCAGGCGTAAACTATTTTATTCACTTACCAAATGGAGATCAATTCTATTCTGTTAACGCTTTTTATACAACAAATGAAATTATCGAAGGAACCTTGAAACCTGATGGTAAAGAAGGAAGTGCTGTACAATTCTTTCCAATAAATCAGCTGCCAAAAGATATGGATCCCGATATCAAAAAAGAAATTTATAATTATTCAAGATTTCGCCATTGAATTTTTTAAGAAACCAGCCGTATTTTCGCTCTTCTTCCAAAGAAATAATGAAGCATAAATGACGTACTTTCCAAAGTATTGGTTGGGAATATGAATAAATCGTAACCAACAACTTTGGAGGGAGGTCATTTGGCGATTTTACAACTCCGTTGTAGGATGAAGAACCACTAAAGGAAGATAAAATGATATCATAATGGATGTTTTAGGAACAATGGCTTTTAGATTTATACTCAATTGATCGCCTACAATGTGTACTAAGATCAAAGAGAAAAGAAATGCCAAACAAAGCAAAAACATACAGGCTGGAAGGAGCTGTATTTTCATGGACTGGAAGTCTTTAAATACTATTTGGACAAGTCACCCCAATTTAGATAATGAAATCCGTTTAATGCTTGAAGAAATGAAGGATGATGAAATAGCACTTGAAGACGCCTTTTATAAAAATTTGGAATTCGGGACAGGTGGTATGCGAGGGGAAATTGGTCCAGGTACGAATAGGATGAACATTTATACCGTGCGAAAAGCGACTGTAGGACTTGCTGAGTATATTCAATCGTTTGGAAACGAGGCAAAATCCAGAGGAGTCGTAATTGCTTACGATTCAAGACATAAGTCTCCAGAATTTGCATTGGAAGCAGCCAAGACTTTGGCAACAAAGGGAATTAAAGCTTATTTATTTGATGAATTACGCCCTACCCCACAGCTCTCTTTTTCCGTACGTAAGCTGAGTGCATTTGCCGGTATCGTCATTACAGCAAGCCATAATCCGCCTGAATATAATGGGTATAAAGTGTACGGATCAGACGGGGCACAGCTACCTCCTGAAGCGGCGGATCAAGTCATTAATTACGTGAACGCGATTGAAAGTGAGCTTACCATTGTAGTGGAGGAAGAAGAAATCCTAAAGGACAGAGGGCTCATTCAAATCATTGGAGAAGAGCTGGATACTGCTTATAATGAGCATTTGCTCACTATTCCGGAAGATCCAAAGTTAGCAGATGAAATCGATGTAAAGCTCGTGTTTACACCGCTTCATGGTACAGCCAATAAATCTGTAAAACGTGCTTTGCATGATCTAGGATATCGAAATGTCCATATTGTTAAAGAACAGGAAATGCCCAATGCTAACTTTCCTACTGTTAAATCGCCTAATCCAGAGGAACATGCTGCTTTTGAATTGGCCATCGCGCTTGGAAACCGTGTTGACGCTGATTTATTGATTGCCACCGATCCGGATGCGGATAGACTTGGAATTAGCGTGAAGAATAATGCTGGAGATTATGTCGTATTAACTGGTAACCAAACAGGCGCTCTCTTTTTGGATTATTTAATTTCACAAAAACAAAAGAAAGGGACCCTTCCTGAAAATGGAGTCGTATTGAAGACCATCGTGACTTCAGAAATAGGACGGGCGATTTCTGAGCAAAATGGTTTAAAAACCGTAGATGTTTTAACTGGATTTAAATTCATTGCTGAAAAAATAAATGAATACCACAAAAGTGGAGAACATTCTTTCCTGTTTGGCTATGAAGAAAGTTATGGATATCTAATCAAAGATTTTGCTCGAGATAAGGATGCCATACAGGCTACTATTCTGGCAGTGGAAGTCTGTGCCTATTACAAAAAGCAAGGCAAGACGATGTACGAAGGTTTACTGGATGTTTTCGATAAATATGGATATTACTTGGAAGGTTTACGATCGTTGACTTTAAAAGGAATTGAAGGTGCCAGACAAATTCAAGCGATTCTCAATGAATTCCGGGAAAATCCACCAGATCAAATCTCTGGTCATCAAGTAGTGGTTCAAGAGGATTATCTCAGCAGGAAAAAATACATGTTTGGGGCAAATAGGGAAGAGGACATCAAGCTCCCAAAATCGAACGTATTGAAATACTTTCTTGACGATGGCACATGGGTATGTGTACGACCTTCAGGAACAGAACCTAAAATTAAATTTTATTTCGGTGTTCAAGGAAGCTCGATGAAGGAAGCTAAAGGGAAATTATCCACCGTGATGAAAGACTTTATGAGAAGTATCAATAAAATGCTTTAAAGAAGGACTCTCATTCAGAGGATATTCGTAAAAAACTAGGGTCAGCATTCATTATGTAAAGAAATGCGGACCCTTTTTTGTCTATCGATAGATTAGTACTGCTTTCTAAATCTAGCACCAAGCTTTTCGGAGTCATAAATACCCTTCTTAGTAATCAAGATTTACGGTAGGTCGTCTTAAGCCTTTCGAGGCTGAACAGGGTACTTATTCAAACATGAGTTGGGTATGAGGGTGTGTGTGTTAAGTAGCGGGGGCTAATGCTGGATATTTATTACTAATCGACACTAATTGGAATATTGAGCATATAATATACTATCCAATCCAATTCTCCACCCCCCTATGATAGTAGCCTTGCTGATACCGTATGACGTTACGTAGTACAGTTGTACAGGCCCTAGGATGGGCCTTATGAAAGGTGCTAAATAGGGAGGTTTTTTAAAAGGGTCCTTATTGGCGCACATGTCGAGACCATCCTAAATGAGAAATGTCAAATAAGAAAAGAACCTTAAAAGATGAAGTCTTAAAAAGTAAAACTAGAACATTTTACATAATACGTATAATCGAACATTCAATCAAAAGAAATACTCATATTTAACTATGGCATAGTAATGTTATAAAGATATATTTTATATAGCGTGGATACCCCGAACTGGTTCCTTACGGTGGCTCTAATTCATCTTCAATAACATTTTCCCGGGGACTTGCCGAAATTACTAAAGGAACTGGAGTAACCGTTAGCTCAGTCCTTCCAGGTCTACTTGGACAGCAGGTTTTGCTCAATTCATTACAGGCCGGAAGAAGAAGGGGGAAACTATTAAAAGTAATGTTTTATTCCTATGAAACCATTGTTCAAACCTCATAGGCCCATCAAATGGATATCGTTTAGCATCCTATATGGTTGAAATAAAAACCGGCTGGGTATAAAGTGAACCCTTCATCAGTGGAAAAGAGGACTTTGTTGTATAGGAGTAATTAGGAAAGGTGGTGTAACGGGTGCTGTGGTCGCATGAAGCATGTCCTTTGATGAAACGCCCATAATATCAGGTACGACAGAGCCTAATTTGATATTTGCACCTTCAAGCACCTTTTGAATTTTTGATAATGCTGTCTAGCTCGTTCTTCAATTATACTTTGCGATATCGAACAAGCTCACGCAATTCTCGCTGATTTCGATCAGGGATAAAGCTTGCCTTCTACAAACCATGACGAAGAAGTTGAGCAATCCACCCAGCATCTTTGACATCTATTTTTTGGACCTGGGACAGCTTTCAATGTTGTGCATTAACAACTAAAAATTTCTTTTCTTCAGCTTCAATTAAGTTCATGATATGCTTCCAAAACACACCTGTACTTTTATATATTGTTGCTGTGATTATTGTATTAAATTTAATACGGCAGAATAAGTATTAGAATGAAAGTGGAGCTTGCTTAGTTATTTTTTTCATCTTGTATTCGTTTTATCACCAACTTTCTTCCTTTTCATTATTAGGGAATAGACGTTTTTTCGAAAAAAGAAAATTTCAATCTCATGAACTTCTTTTAAAAAGACATCAAATTTCTTTCCTGCTTATAATAATCCTCGAAGGTGAGTGAACATGAAAAATAGAATAAAAACAAGAATGATAAAAATACTCAGTGGAAACAAGCAAACTAGATTAACCGTTCAAGTTGCAGATACTCAAAGAAAAAGAGACAAGGGTTTAATGTTTGTTGAGAAATTACCCGAAAATGAGGGGATGTTATTTGTGTTTTCAGAAGAAATATATGGTGGCTTTTGGATGAAAAACACATTAATTCCTTTATCTATTGCTTTTCTTGATTCAGATGGGGAAATTCTAAAAATACTTGATATGAAGCCTTGTAAAGAGGATATATGCCCTACCTATGATCCAGGACTTTCTTATCATTATGCAATTGAAGTGAATCTTGGATGGTTTGAAAAGAATAAAATCAAAGAAGGGGATTATGTAAAGTTTGATTGAATTCATATCACCTCACCTCTAGTTCTTAGAGGTGAGTTTTTTAATGGATATTTTTGTTAATGCTACTAAAAAGATGTGAAGAATTGTACTTAAACTATAGGTGCTTTACTTCATTACCAGGAGCAGCTCAGCAGCTCCTTTTCTTATACAACTAGAGAGGCAGGTTACTTGAAGAAGGACTATCTATATTTAGATCATAATGAGGGTAAAATAAGCGTAAGAGGTGTTAGATGAAACAATTTGTTTTGGGCATATTCATTATCTTAACTTTTGTTATTTCTCCGTTACAAACAAATGCAACAACTATGCCTTGTAGTATGGTATTGGAACCAATTGATAAAATGCTTACAAATTCAAAGGGAACAGCATTGGTTTATGAAGTGCAGTTACGCCCACCAAGTTTTGCACGAACTAATGTAAGTATTCTGGGGGTACACCTTCCAGAACCAGCTTCTTATGGGAATTACGATAGCTATGAAGGTTTTGTTTTTATACCAGACGAAATTAGTTGGCGTTTCAGACTTTATCCTTCTCCAGAAAAAGATAGTCCAACTTGGGCTGGAAGATTTGATGAAATTACAGCGGAAATGGAAAATGTAGAAGTGCAGGTGCGTCTTTCTAATTCAAAAACTGAAAAGTTGGGACCCAGTATCTTAAGAAGTAATATCAAATATTGTAAGTAGCCATGGAACTAACGGGTGCTTTCGTATTATAAGGTCGACCAGTATTTTTACTGGTCGACCTTTTTTTAATAGAATCTATTATATCAGTAGCCAGGGTAGGACGTACGGGTGCGTGGGGCATCTCCAACTGCAAGTAAACGAACAGGATTAGTATTTTTCATTTGGTCAATAACCTCAATAGTAGTCTTCTTTTTTGTCAATTCTTTGAAGCTGTAATCTCTCAAATAGAAGATACCGTGAAGTAAACTGTCCTCCCCCTACTTGTAGCAACATGTTTGAGGCTGGTTGGGGTGTAGATCTTGTATAACAAGCGAAGCTGTGACACTGCATGGAGGACTAAGGGTACTGGTTAGTAAGTAGAAGAGGAAAAAACAATGAATCCAATTGCTGGTCTGGATATGGCAAAAGGAGAGAGCCAAGTTCAGGCTTCTTTAGATCAATCTAAACCGTATGGGAAGTGCTTTTCAATGAAGCATATTAAAGAGGAATTAGATCATTTTTTAGATTATCTAAAAGAGATTGAAGAGGTGACAGGGTAGAAACCTATGGTCATTTTAGAATCTACAGGGCATTTTCCCACTATTCAGTTCCTGGAGGAACAAGGGATTCTAAATATCTTTCTATATCAGATTATTTTTTATCAGGCAAAGAAGCCCCTTTTTATGGAAGGTAAAAACAGACGCTATCGATGGGTATCAGTTGTGTGTGCTGTATTTTTATAAAGAGGATTTTGAAACTCATAAAATTAGAGGAATACAGCTTTTAGTCCTTCTGATTTTGTAAAGGTTTTTGGGAATCTATATTCGATGGTTTCTTTATTGTTGTTAAAGGAATGTCCTACTTCAGAGGCCGTATGTACAGCTGGAGAAAGTAGACTACCAGAGAGTGTTATTGAGTTCTGTCCTAGCTAATCGGGGAAATGGGCATAAGAACTCTTCCCCGCAATCGATAAAAGTAATTATTTAGCCTATTTATAAATGGTAACTTCAGATCCGCCATATTTGCCGCTTAATCTTTTACCGAATTATCCGAGTAAAGATCTACAATAGTCTACTTGAATTTATCATTATTTTTTTACCTGTTTTCCTTCCTTCCAAGATGGACACATCCACTCAAAAACCATTTTAAAGATTTTACTAATACGAACATATAGATAAAAAGAATTAATATTAAAAACTTATATAATTCGTAAGAAGGTGCTTGGCAGCGGGTAGCTAGGCATCTATTTTTCCGAGGCAGTTAAAACAAAAATAAGAAAAAAATGCTAAAAAAGATTGACAATGATAATTATTATCATATAAAAAACTAACTGAAAATGATTATCAATTTCAGTTAGTCCTCTTATAAACTCCTATTGCATGTCAATAAAAGGAATTTCGAAATTAAAAAGGCGAAAATATTGAATAAACAGTTTTGGAACAGGAAGAAAAATTAAAAAATAAGTCAATCTTAACAGAATGGGCGGTAACTCTGACAAAAACAGTCTGACTGCCAAAAAGCTAAGATTATAGAAGAATTCAAAAAAAAAACTGAATGTGAGTGAAGGAGGAACACCTATGAATAAAAATTTTATAATATTAGAGCTATTTCAGCATCAAGTAAGCTGCTGCTGTCCGGGGCAAAAGCATCAACATATAATTGAGTTTCTTCAAGGTGATGTTTGGGCAATTACAAACGAACGGAAGTACGTTGATTGCCTAGGATGGCACTCTTTAATAGTTGTCAACAACGAGTTTCAGTTTTTTATGCAAGTGGAAGATATTGAGGAACTGTATTCCAAGGGTAGCATTTGCTCCATTTTGGATTTGAACCTAAAAATGAACCATTTGAGCTTTAAAGTAAACGAAGCACTCGATGCACATGATAGGGAGTCATTTATTTCATTTGCCAATGAACTGAGCAACGTACAGAAAATAAAAAATAAAATGAACTCTGGAGATGTACATGCTTTTTAAGAAAACAGGGCAATTTCATGAACATATAAAATAAAAACAATAAATCGTTCGAGAAAATTGAACATTCTACGAAAACGTTTCTTCATGGATATACTTACAGTGGTCATCCAACTGCATGTGCTGTCGCTTTAAGAAATATCCAAGTTATTGAAGAAGAAAATTTGATTGAAAATGCTAGATTGATGGGTGAGGAGATGTTGAAGGGATTTAAGTGGATGTAACAAGAACAAAATATTGTTGGAGAAGTACGGGGACTAGGATTATTAGGAGCAATTGAATTAGGAAAAGTTAAGAGTACAAATGAAAGGTATAATAACCCTCTAGCTCCTTTGGTTGTTAAAGAAGCTGCAAAAAGAGGATTAATGTTTAGATCGGTTATTTTTGAAGGCCAAGATAACCTGCTGCTAAATTGAAGAAATAAAGAAAATGAAATTATTGGGTTTATATCTTAATGATGGGATTTTTTGATTAACTAGGTGGGACCGTACCGTATGTAAATGAAGTTTTTTAATGTATTTTCAAGGAACAAAAATTCGATTCTTAGATCAATATTTCCTTTAATAACAATGATCTTGATAAGTTCTTTTGCAATTGTCCGCTTGATTTTTTAAGGTAAGCACCTATAACTATTTTATAAAGAAGTATCAAGAACAACTCAACGTTTTTGATACTTCTTTCTTCAATTTTATTTGAAGGATTAGCTGTAATCTCGTTTATTATGCCATTGGAGGTACCATAGGAAGCATACCCAGTCGCTCGTAGCTGCTCTCTTATGCTGGTTTCTTTTGTTTTTGGTCTAAGCGATGACTTAGGAAAGTTAGAAGACTTGCAAAGATAGCAACCAGCCCACCTACCAATGTCACACTCATCAAATTTCCCTGATGGTAAACAATTCCGCCTAATGCGGAACCAAAGGCGATACCGACATTGCTTGCTACTGGCATCAGTGAAGCAGCTAGTCCTGTAGCTTTTGGTTGATAAATAACGGCAAGGTCTATCAAATAAAGCTGGGTAGAAGTTGTTAAAAGGATGGCCATTAATGACATCAAGCTAATATTAACCAATCCAAAGATAAAATTATCTGTCGTCCAATATAAACTGAATAGAACAATTGCTTGCACGAGAAAAACAAACCGGAGGCGTCCGATAGCATTGTAGCTGGCAATTTTACCAGCGAGTATGTTGCTGAAAATGGAAATAAATCCATAGCCAAACAAGATCAAACTGATTGAACTACTTGGTGCTTCCATTCCTTTCAGGATCGGAACAAGATACGTATAAACGGCATACGTTGCTCCGAATCCAAGCGATGGAATGAAAAAAGCCATTAAGATTCGTGGGTGTATTAACAAAGAAAATTGCTCACGCATTGAACTGCGAAATGTACTGTGCATGGTAGGCAAAATGAAGAAAGATGCCAAAAACGCAATTCCACCGAGAAAAGTCGTTAACAGGAAGGTTGCATTCCAGTCGTACCAATCAGCGATGACAGTGCCTATTGGTACTCCAATCACGTTTGCAAGAGTAAAACCTCCGAAAACGAATGATATAGCAAGTCCACGTTTTGCGATGGGTATGGTTTCGCTTGCAACAATCATGGCAAGAGAAATTAAAACTCCTGTTACGATCGCCGTCATCATCCGAAGTGCAAGGAGCATGATGTAGCTCGTCGAAATCACGCACAAAGCATTCAGGATGATGAATGAAGCTATCAAAAACAACATCCATTTACGCTTTGGAAAATGGCTTGTTGCCGACATCACGAGTGGTGTGGCAATGGCAAACGTAATCGCAAACGCAGAAACGAGTGTACCTGCTTTTGCATTTGTTATATGGAGACTCGAGGAAATATCGGTTAAGATCCCGATGATAACAAATTCGCTTGTCCCGAGAACAAATGTTAATAAAGTAAGTGTGAAGATGAGTAGCCAATGTCGTTTGGTTAATTCTGTGGCGTGCATAAATACCTCTTTTCTTAGTTGAATGTAAATGTGTCACAGGGTAGATAAACAATCTAATTATCATACCATAAAACATTTTTACGAGGAAAACCCTTGCTTAGTTATCGTTGATTATTTCTTGCTAAAAAGCTTGTACCTGAATCATTCACTAATTTTACCGTAACCTGTTTTGGTATAAAACAAAAAAAGAATCCAAAACGGATTAATGAAGAAAAGCATAAGGGTAATAAAAGAAGTTTTGTTAAATTAATACCAATTATATTCCATGAATAACCTCGACAGAATATATGATAAAACCATATCCAAAGCAGTTAAGTAATAATCAAATAATTTAAAGTGGTAAAAAATAGATTTATAAAAGGGAATTCAATACTTTTGTTGAACATGAATATTGTGGAACATTTTAACTGTTTTATATTCGCTATTGTAACCGTTTACATCAAGGCGTTTAACCTATTTAACTTGATCATGGTAGTGGATTATAAGTACAAAATCATTAGCGAATGGAGGTTAGTCCATGGTTAGCACGATGGCGATCAATAAGGATGATTCCCGCTCCTTCCTAACGGAAGAACACTTATTATTTAAACAATCAATTCGTGAATTTCTCGCCAAGAAGGCTGTCCCATTTTATGATCAATGGGAAAAAGAGGGGGGAATACCTTGCTCATTTTGGAAAAAGGTTGGAGATAATGGATTTTTATGTCCATGGCTTGATTTGGAATTCGGTGGAATAGGAGCAGATTTTGGATATTCTGTTGTGCTGGCAGAGGAATTGGAAATGGTTGGATCAGCCTTAGGGGGAATATCAATTCATTCTGATGTTGTAGCCCCTTATATTGCTTCATTCGGAACAATAGATCAAAAACAAAGATATTTACCAAAGTTCATTACAGGAGAAATGATTTCTGCCTTTGCATTGACAGAGCCGGGAATGAGTTCGGAATTAGCGGATATTCAAACCACAGCCATCAAGAGAGATGGATATTATATTGTCAATGGAGCCAAAACATTTGTCACAAATGGCTTTAAAGCTGACTTCATGATAGTGGCATGCAAAACTGATTTTAATGCTGTTCCTTCCCAGGAAGGAATCAGTTTGCTGCTCATTGATAAAGATACGCCAGGGTTTTCACGGGGAAGAAAGCTTGGTAAAGCAGGACAGGGAAGTTCAGACACAGCCGATCTTTTTTTCGATGATGCTTTAGTACCTGTTGGAAACCTCCTTGGTGAGGAAGGGAAGGGTCTTTCATATATCATGCAAAAACTGCAGCAGGAAAGATTAATGTGTGCGATCAGGTCTTTAATGGCAGCGAAAGACATGCTTCACTTAACGATGAATTTTATAAAAGGACGAAAAGCATTTGATATGAAAATAAGTAAATTTAAAAATGCACAGTTTACCATTGCTGAAATAGCGACAGATGTTCATCTGGGAAGAACGTTTGTTGATGGTTTGATCGATAAACATATGACTGGGGAGCATATCATAACTGAAGTATCGATGGCTAAATATTGGATAACGGAGATGTCTAAGCGAATATCTGAAAAGTGCATGCAGTTACATGATGGATACGGATATATGGGTGACGATAAAGTTGCCCGGCGTCATCGGGACATTTCTTTGTCAACAAACTTTACAGGGACAGATGAAACCGTAAAAATCCTGATTGCTAAAAATATCGGGTTTTAATTCATCTTTAATACTATAAATCTATCAACTGCCTCAATAAAATGGGGTAGTTTTTTTATCCCATTTTTTCAATATAATTACAACGAACTAGTTTTTAAAATAAAAAGGTTTATACAGTGTACTTTATGGGTACAAGAGACTGTGCATATGAAAAATTAATATATTTGTAAAATTTGTAATTGTATGCGAATGATGGAGGTGCTTGTTATGTTAAAAATCGAAAATGTATCGAAAATCTATAAGGGAGGAAAGAAAGCTGTAAAGAATATATCATTGGATATAAAAAAAGGGGAGTTCATTTGCTTCATTGGTCCGAGTGGATGCGGTAAGACAACGACAATGAAAATGATTAACCGTCTTATCGAACCATCTGAAGGCAAGATACTTATTAATGGTGAAAATATTATGGATAAAGATCCAGTCGAGCTAAGAAGACAGATCGGGTACGTTATCCAGCAAATCGGACTTTTCCCTCACATGACGATTCTTGAAAATATCACCCTCGTTCCAAAACTTCTTAAATGGAATGAACAGAAGAAAAAAGAACGTGCACTCGAATTGCTTCAGCTTGTCGATATGGGACCCGAATACCTGGAAAGGTATCCCTACGAATTGAGCGGCGGGCAGCAACAAAGGATAGGCGTTCTCAGAGCACTTGCTTCCAATCCTCCACTCATTTTAATGGATGAACCTTTTGGCGCACTAGATCCAATCACCCGCGATGCCCTTCAGGAGGAATTTAAAAATCTGCAGCGCACACTTGATAAAACAATCGTTTTTGTTACCCATGATATGGATGAAGCCATTAAGCTAGCCGACAGGATCGTCATCTTAAAGGCTGGAGAAATTGTCCAAGTGGGAACTCAGGATGAAATCCTCAGAAACCCAGCCAATGAGTTTGTGGAAGAATTCATCGGCAAAGATCGTTTGCTTCAAACAAGACCCAATGTTGAGCTGGTTGAACAAATCATGAGTCGAAATCCAATATCCATTACAGAGGAAAAATCCCTTACCGATGCTATTACGATAATGCGCGAGAAAAGGGTCGATTCTTTACTTGTGGTCGATGAGCAAAATGTTTTGAAAGGGTTCGTAGATGTTGAAACGATCAGTGAATATCGAAAAAAAGCTAAATTTATCAGTGAAGTCATCAATACTGAAATCTATTCAGTGAAACAGGATACTTTAATCCGCGATTCCGTTCAAAAGATTTTAAAACGAGGTTTCAAATACGTGCCGGTAGTTGATCAGAATAAACATTTGGTCGGAATTGTCACTAGGGCTACATTGGTCGACATCGTATATGACAGCATATGGGGAGAAGAAGAAAATCAATTGGCAGAAATGTTCTAGGAGGTGTATGAGATGGAAACAATGCTCGATTTTTTACAAACGAACTGGCAAGAATTGATTTATAAGGCGGGGGAGCACTTATATATATCCATGATCGCTGTTTTCCTTGGAATAATAGTTGCCGTACCAATGGGCATTTTGTTGACCCGGATGAAAAGGAGCGCTTCGATCATAATCGGAATTGCAAACATTATGCAGACACTGCCGAGCCTTGCAGTCCTAGCCTTTTTCATTCCTTTCCTCGGAGTTGGGAAAACACCCGCAATTATTGCGTTATTTTTCTATTCTGTTTTACCCATACTCAGGAATACATACACAGGCATCAAAGGCGTAAATGAAAACCTGCTGGAATCCGGCCGCGGCATCGGGATGACAAGCTGGGAGAGAATTCGTCTGGTTGAATTTCCGCTTGCACTTTCCGTCATTATGGCCGGTATCCGAACGGCTTCCGTCTATTTAATTGGATGGGCCACCTTAGCTTCCTTTATTGGAGGCGGGGGTCTTGGAGATTACATTTTTATCGGTTTGAATTTATATCAAACAGAATATATCATCGCAGGTGCAGTTCCGGTAATCATCATGGCTATCCTGGTGGATTATGTATTCTCGATCATTGAACGAAAAGTCGTACCAAAAGGATTGAAAGGTATGAAGGAAGTTGCTTGAGGAGGATTACCATGTATAAAAAAATAAGAAGTACAATTTTCATAGCCCTTTTAGTTTGTTCATTAATGATCACCGGCTGTTCCTTGCCTGGTTTAGGGTCATCTTCTGAAACTACTGTAAAGATCGGTGCTCAAAGCATGACCGAATCCGAAATCCTGGCGAACATGATCGCTCAACTCCTTGAAAGGAATACGGAACTTGATACGAAAATCATCAAAAATCTAGGTTCGAATTTCGTTCAGCAAAAAGCGATGGAGACCGGTGATATAGATATAGCCGCAACTCGATATACAGGGACTGATTTAACGAGTGTCCTGGGACAGGAAATCGAAAAGGATCCAGTAAAGGCGATGGAAATTGTTCAAAGGGAATTCAAAGAACAATATGGGTTCAAATTTTTTGATTCTTACGGATTCGATAACACGTATGCATTTACGATTTCAAACGAATTGGCAGAGGAAAAAGGGTATCAGAAAATATCGGATCTGGAAAAGGATGCAGATAGTTTAAGGTTAGGTGTAGATAGTGCTTGGCTGAAAAGAAAAGGGGATGGTTATAAAGGGTTCGTCGATAGATATGGATTGGAATTTGGGGAAACTTATCCGATGCAGATTGGCTTGGTATACGATGCAGTTAAAAATGGTCAGATGGATATTGTCCTTGCATACTCATCAGATGGACGGATTAAGGTTAATGATTTGAAGCTTTTAGAAGATGATAAACAATATTTCCCTCCATATGACTGTTCACCGGTCGTTACTGAAGAATTATTGGATCGATATCCTGAAATTGAAGATGAGCTTAACAGGTTAATTGGCGAAATCACTACTGAAACCATGCAGGAACTGAACTATGAAGTTGATGGGAACTTGAAGGAGCCATCGGTCGTAGCAACGGAATTCCTTAAAGCACATAAATATTTTGAATAAATGGGAGGTGCAAACTAATGGAAACCTTGCAACAGCTGGGAACTTATTATTCCCAAAATTGGATGTATGTACTTACTGAATTTTACCGCCACTTTTTGATGTCTGTTTATGGAGTTTTATTTGCAGCAATTGTAGCTATCCCGATAGGCATTTTCATCGCGAAACATAAGAAATTGAGTAATTGGGTATTTTCGATAACGAATGTCATACAAACCACACCAGCATTGGCTATGCTCGCACTCCTTATGCTAGTGATGGGGTTAGGAACAAATACGGTAATCTTATCATTGTTTTTATATTCCTTACTGCCAATCCTGAGGAACACTTATGTCGGAATTACAAGTATAGAGCATGCCTATTTAGAATCTGGCAAGGCAATGGGAATGACTAAGCTCCAGTTACTGAGAATGGTCGAACTGCCATTATCGCTGTCTGTCATCATGGCTGGCTTACGTACAGCGCTTGTGGTTGCAATTGGAGTGACTGCTGTCGGTACATTCGTAGGCGCAGGCGGACTGGGGGATATCATTGTCAGGGGAACGAATGCTTCAAATGGGACGGCAATCATACTTGCAGGAGCAATCCCGACGGCATTGATGGCCATTCTCTCAGATCTTTTACTCGGATGGCTGGAACGAATTCTTTCGCCGATAAAAAAGAAAAAAATTCATACTGCCTAAAATAAATCAAGATAATAAAAGAGCCATTGCATGTTTAATGCAATGGCTTTTCCTTGGCCAGAAATGACAATTATCAATTAGAAGTTAGAAGCTTAGACTGGCAGACTTAGTTTTTTATTTCAGAAAAAGGGTAACTATAAGGGTAGTCCTAAAAAAATATAAGGGGAATCAATCATGAAACTTACACCAGAGCAGCGTATTGAACTTCATGGCTTTAATAATCTTACGAAATCTTTAAGCTTTAATATGTATGATATTTGTTACACAAAAACCAGGGAAGAGAGGGAGGCCTACCTGGATTATATCGATGAACAATATAATGCAGAAAGGCTTTCGAAGATCTTGCACAACGTTTCTGATTTAATAGGGGCACATGTTTTAAATACGGCGAAACAGGATTATGTTCCCCAAGGCGCCAGTGTAACCATTCTTGTTTCAGAAGGTCCTGTCGTCGAAGTACCTACGGGAACTTATGAGGAATCACCTGGGCCTTTACCTGATAATGTGGTCATGCAACTGGATAAAAGCCATATTACCGTACATACATATCCTGAATACCATCCAAATGAAGGCATTAGCACATTCAGGGCCGATATCGATGTTTCTACTTGTGGAGAAATATCACCTCTTAAAGCCCTTAATTATCTCATTCATTCCTTCGATACCGACATTATCACGATTGATTACCGTGTAAGAGGCTTTACGAGAGATAAAGATGGTCGGAAATTGTTCATTGATCACGATATTAATTCCATTCAAAACTATATTCCTGATGAAGTAAAAGGTTTATATGACATGATTGATGTGAATGTATACCAAGAAAATATATTCCATACAAAATGTAAGCTGAAAAGATTCGATATTAATAATTACTTATTCGGTTATTCAGAAGAAAAGCTGAATAAAGAGGAAAGGCAAGAAATTATAGAAAGGCTTCAAACGGAAATGGATGAAATTTTTTATGGTGCCAATGTTCCACATCCAATAGAAAAAAACAAGCATGCCGATTAAGGGGATGCTTGTTTTAATTGAAAAGTTAATTTAAATGTAAAACCTGAACCAATACATACCCAAGACAAGTCAATAATATAGAGCCAATCAGTCCAGCTATAAAAGGTTTACCGCCATATTTTCTAAATGTTACAAGGTCAATATTCAATCCTAGTCCTGCCATGGACATTGCCATGAGGATATAGGAGAGCATAACAAGTTTATCGGCTACTGGTTCAGGAACTGCACCAATAGAGTAAAGGGCACTCATTAATAAAAATCCAAAAATAAACCACGGTATCTGAATGGACTTCCAGGAAAATTTCTTTCCGGTAACTGTTGATCGTTCTTTCCAATTCATGATCAATCCAATTAAAATGGCAACGGGAATGAGCAGGGCCACCCTAGTCAATTTGATCACCACTGCCAAGTCGACTGCCTCATTTCCCCCTGGTGCTGCTGCAGCGATGACGTGAGCAATTTCATGGAGTGTCGCACCCGAAAAAATACCATATCCTTGATCGGATAACTCCAATAATGGATATAGGATCGTATATCCGAAAGTGAAGGTTGTACCTAAAACAGCAACCGTCGCTACAGCTATTGCTGTATCTTTTTCTTTTGCTTTTATTTGGGAGGAAATTGCCAGGATTGCGGCAGCTCCACAAATTCCCGTTCCGCAAGCTGTCAATATGCCTAGCTTTTTCTCAACTTTAAATAGACGGGTCAATCCATAAACTACCAATAAGGCAAATGCCAGACTAATGGCACCAACTGCAAATGTTTTCGGACCGGCATTAATAATATCCTTTAGGTTCAAGCGCATTCCCAATAAGATAATGCCCACTCTCAAAAGGACTTTACTTGAATAATTTGTGCCTGCAACGGCGTAAGCTGGGACGCCAATTATCGATTTCCAAACAACACCAATCAGTATCGCAATGACTAACTGTCCCATTATATGAAGGAATGGAAGCTCTGCTAAGTATTTTGCTGCAATGGCAATTAGCAAAGTCAATGCTATTCCTTTTGTAAATCCAAGTTTTTTAGTTTCAACGTTTGTTTGTTCCAGTGTGATCACTCCATCTATGTTGATGCTTTAACTTTAAAACTTAATTAAAGATAAGTGAAATATATTTTTGCTATTTCAATGATTACTATTACTTATGATAAAATGAAAGGCATAGGTAAATAGGGAGGTAACCATGGATCCGTTAAAAGTATTCGTAACCGTAATCGAACAGAAAAACTTTTCAAGAGCAGGGGACATTCTGAACCTGTCGCAGCCAGGAGTCAGTCTTCACATAAGAAATCTGGAAAATGAGTTAGGAACGAAATTAATTTATCGTTCTCCCAAACAAGTTCAAATAACAGAGCCGGGAAAAATTTTGTATAGACATGCTAAGCAAATGCTTAATCATTATGAGACAGCAAAAAGAGAAATAAATGAATTTAATAACGTGGTTAGCGGAACGATGAAAATAGGTGCAAGCTTCACGATAGGGGAATACTACCTACCCAAAGTATTAGCAGAATTTGCGGCTCAATATCCGATGGTGGACATACAAATCATCATCTCGAATTCAAATGAAGTCATTCAAGGAATACGTTCGAATAAGCTTGATATAGGCTTGATTGAAGGTGAAACGGATTATAAAGATATAGATGTCAGACCATTCATGAATGACGAGATGATAGTTGTCGTCCCCCCGGATCATCCACTTTCACAGATGGATCTCATCGAGGGCACTTTGCTCCAAAACCAAACATGGGTACTAAGGGAGCAAGGATCGGGAACACGTACATATTCCGATAAACTTCAGAGCAGTCTGGAGTTAAACATAAAGAAAACCTTTATTTTCACCAGTATCCAAGGAGTGAAAGAAGCGGTGATGGCTGGGCTTGGCATTGCCCTTTTATCCCGATTGACTGTACAAAAAGAATTGAAGTCCAATGAATTGAAAACCTTTCATTTGAAAAATGAACCCATTATAAGACCTTTTTCGATCGTGAAAAAGTTGGACTTCGAAGCATCAAAAGCCATGGGTTTGTTTTTAAGGAAGGTCGAAGAATTTGCGATAAAAGGGCCGTCCTAAATAAAACTCCTAAACATAAACAATTGCTCATCCTTTCATTTTCAATGAGGAGGTTGGGCATTTTTAACGACGAAATATTTTTAATTTTAATGAAAACGTCGAAAGTATTTTGGAATATGTCAATGATAAAACGAATTTTACGTATTTTCACATAATTGCATACATATAAATTAAATAGGTAGTCTCCAGGAAGTTCTAAGTCCCTGTAGACTTTTCCTGATATGAATAATCTTAAAAGGAGCAACCACATTGGCTATAGAGGAGCAGAAAGATAAACGGGTTTCTGTTTTCGACAGGATTATAGGATTCATGCCAAAATTTTATGTGATTGGAACCATATTAATTTTTGTTTATACACTAGTTGCGATGGCTCATTTAGGTATCCAAACTTTGAAAAAGCCAGAGGAAACAGTTGAACCTGTCACCCCTGTTTCTCAGGGCTTTGAACATACATTGATATCGTTAATCATCGAACCGATCGTAACTTCTGAATTTTATCAAATCATCTTTAATACGTTATTTCTTTACCTTGTTTGGATATTGCTTTTCCTATTAGCACCGATTGCTTTTTACCGTTTAAAACACTTTAAATTTTTTAATATCGAAATTGAAATTGAAAAACAAGATGCAGCCGTTTATGAAGTATTCAGCATGAGCAGTTCAAAAATGAAATTCGCAGCGTATCTAACATCCGAGGAATATCAATTGGAGATATCAGAGGAAATTGCCAACAGCAAGGACTTTAAAGCACCCTTAATCTATACATTGGACTGTGCCGTGGATTTTTATTCAGATCAATTAGGACTTTCATTTACCTATGATATCTATACCCTGAACCAGTTCAAAAAAGCAAAGCTGCCTAAATCCATCAAAGCGATGCTTGATAAGTCCATTCAAACCGGCGATCCGTGCATTACGAATAAAAGCAATAGCGATAGTGAATATTACAAGAATTTTCTTCTCCATTATTTCGAAAACATGGACGGGAAATTCGTCACTGTCTTAAATAGTTATCAAACTGAATTCGATACATTCGATAAATCATTGATTAAGATCCTGCAAAACGTCATATACGATTACTATTTACAATATAACTATATTTACGAAGCGAGCGAGAAGTTGGAAAAGAATGAAGCGATTTCCGATAATAATTAAAAAAACCACCCTACAAGTGGTTATTTTTTTTGGAAAGGTGATTGTTAATTATATTTTGAACAATTTCATTATTCCCAATGAGCTCAGACGAGTTATTGACATGCTGTTCCCGAAAATCCATGTTCTTTATTTTCTTAGACTTTTTCCCTTTTTTAAAATTATTGAAGGCATTTAAAAAAGCTATCTGAATCACTCCCCTTATAGATTAGTATATTCATATGATGGATAAAATTTCATGAAAAACCTCAATTTACAGAAAAATATTTTGCGGGTTTAAGGCTTTTTATAAGAAATAAAGAAATTTCCACCAAAATGTTGTATAGTTAGAATGAGAGATTCGAACAAACATTCGTTTCTGGAGAGTAAATTACTTCTTAGAGGGACAGGAGAGAGACAGTGAACGGTACAGCACATATGGCATTAGGGGCATCAGTAGGATTCCTGACGGCAAACACACTTCAAACAGATCCAACCACCACTTTATTCTTGGTTGGCATTGGCGGCGTTTCAGGCCTTATGCCCGATATGGATATTGATGGGAAGTTAAGTAATAGGATTACTTTTTCACATAAGTTTATCCGAACGATAGCACAAACGATTGGAATTTTAATGATCATTTATAGTCTTTTGGAAGGCTCTGATACGGAAAAGTGGATCGGTGTAGGGGCAGGAATCGGAATCATCATTATTTCATCATTCATTACACAAAGGCATATGCTGACTTTGACTGGATTAGCGGTTTTAGGCGGCGGTTTATCTATGCAGGAAAGCTGGCTGTGGCTGTTAGGCGTTTATATTATCCTAGCATCCTTTACACCACATAGAAGTTATACCCATTCGATTGCAGGTATCGCTTTCTTTGGTATCATTGCCTTTCAATTCGAAGCCTTTATGGGGATTGACGGAGTTTTCGCTACTTGTTTATTAGGTTACATAAGTCATTTAATTGCAGATATGAAATGTTTACCTTTTAATAAACGTGGGGTAAAGTTATTTCTTCCATTTTTCTCAAAAGAATTTTGACAGTGGTTTTCTTACCGCTTTTCAGGCTGTAGACATTTAGAGAAGAACCCAGTTTACCTCAATTTTTTCTTTTAAAAAAGTCCATCTGATTTCAGAAATCCGCTCCCTTTCCGCCGACTGTCTGCCAAGCCACATCAAAGCAAGCGGCTGTGGGGGTCTCGGCAGACAGTTATTCGGCAGGAGTGTCATACGCTAAAACCAATAATAGTTATTGGAAGCCAAAGTATATTGGTGCGAAACGTATATAATATAATAGAAGAAAATGAACCTTAATATTAAAAAACTAAGAGACTTAATGAAGTCTCTTTCAGTTTGTAGACAAAAGGGGTTCGGAATTAAAAAATTCTGAACCCCTTTTGAATTTCCCTTTGAATTTTCGCCTAAAGTTAAGAGATTGGGGCTCTACGAGCCCACTATGTTAGGCCATTTTTGGACCTCGCCATGTCCAATTGGCCATCTTCTTTAAATTAATGGCAGCGAAAGTAAGCA
>NZ_JAUUTW010000025.1 GCF_030676415.1 Peribacillus frigoritolerans
AAAGCCGAGGAGGCTCCCCGACCGCCCGCGGAAAGCGAGTGCCTGGAGTGGAAATCAACGTCCAAATTGTACAAGCCATAAAAATAGACAAACTCGATTTTCATCGAGTTTGTCTACAGTCTGAAGCCTCTCTAAATAAGAGGCTTTTTTGCGTTGTATTGCCAAAAGTCTATTTTACTGAGTTCTTTTACTTCTATCATGATACAGATTAATTAATTCTGCATTTTGTTCATTCATTTTTTTCACATTCTTATTAATCGTTGCCAATTCCCATAGTACGGCTAATCCAAAGATTAGCATAAGCGTTAATAAATCCATTGTTGCCCTCCTATTGATGTTTAGTACCTTTAATTAAATGATTCTTTCCACTTTCCTTGGATTCAATTTCTCGACTCGGGAAGGCAAGTTTTTTCTTTGATCATAATTGTTTTGGATCAATGCATATATCACTAAAAAAGTTCCTAGTAATTCGAATGATGATAGTGATCCTCCTTGGATAAAAACAATGACCAACGTGGTTATTGGAACTAAATTGATAAATAGGATCCCATTGATCGGCGTTAAAAGTTTAATGCCTAAATTCCAGCTTAAAAGGGCAATGGCACCGGGAAAAATAATCATGAAAATCATTTCGCCATAAATGGATTGCATAACCTCTGCTGTAGGGACAGACAGGCCCATTGCAGTTGCGAGGAATGTTATGATTGCTGATACTGCTGTTCCTAAAATGCACGTTAAAGTCGAATAGCGGAGTGTTGACCATCCATTAAATTGGTTGCCGCCCATCGTATAAATAACCCACCCTATGACACCGATAAGAATGAAAAGGATAGGGAGGATGCTATCTTTCAATAAAAATACGAATGATAAGTTGCCATTGGTAATGACAAGAATGGCTCCTATCAAGGCAAGAAACATGCTGGCGATGGTATACTTCATGGGTCTGGCATTTTTGAAAACCCACATTATTAAAATTGAAATCATGGGCATTAATGATTCCATGATGGAAGCAACAATTACCCCGTTATGTCCCAGTAAGTCTTGACCTGCGAAAATGAGAAAGTTGTATACAGTGAACGCCATCGTCCCAAAAAACAATAATTTCTTTCCTTTCCCTTCCAGGCTAAAAGAGTTCTTACCCTCTTTAATTAAAAGCAATATCCCTAAAATTACGCTAACAGCTAAATATCGCAAAAAAGAGAAATAAAAAGGATCAATATACATCAGGGCCCTTTCTGCAACTGGAAACATCGCTCCCCAAGAAATGCTGGCTGTCAAACATAAAAGTGCACCGATTAAAACTTGATTTTTTTTCATAAAAGCTTCCCCTCAAAAATAATGATTGATTAAATTCCTATAAACACCTTATGATAAAGTCATTATCATGTAAAATGACTTAAAATGAATATAATCATCATTATTAATGATAGTTTAGAAAGGGGGTCACTTTTATGGAAATGCGGGATTTGCAAATATTCCAGTGCGTCGCTAAATATGGAAGCGTAAGTAAGGCGGCTGTTGAGTTGAATTACGTCCAATCCAATGTAACGGCGAGGATTAAGCATTTAGAGCAGGAGTTACGGACGCCTTTATTCAATAGACATAAACGTGGCATGTCATTGACTGCAGAGGCCCGAAAAATGCTGGAGTATGTAAACAAAATTTTGCTTGATGTGGAAGAACTCAAGCAAGTATTCCTGGATAGTGAAACACCTACAGGGATATTGAACATCGGTACAGTTGAAACGGTCAGCGATCTTCCCAAGATTCTAGCCTCTTATCATAAACAGTATCCAAATGTCGATTTATCCATAAAGGCGGGTTTAACAGAAGACCTAATTAAAGATGTCATCGAACATAGGCTGGATGGCGCTTTTGTTACAGGACCGATTAAACATCCGCTCATTCAGCCATACGATGTGTGTACAGAAAAACTTGTATTAGTTACTAGAAATGAAACATTTGACCTTGAAGAAATTATAACGGAACCATTTTTAGTATTCAGTCAGGGTTGTGGATATCGCTCTAAACTGGAACAATGGCTGAAAGAAGAAGAAGTGATGCCCAAAAGGATCATGGAGTTCAACGTATTGGAAACGATCTTAACCAGCGTAACACTCGGCCTTGGCATTACCCTCGTACCACAATCAGCGGTAAATCACCTTACAGTCAATGAAAAAGTGCACGTGCATGCAATTCCGGAAGAATACGGCAATATCTCGACTGTCTTCATTCACCGTAAAGATGCTTATATGACAAACTCCATGCAAAGCTTCTTACAAACGATTGAAGCTCATCATGAAAACCGATTTAAGCAAAATCCTGGAACACTGCTGAGCTAATATGAAGGAAGGGGGAGCGGCTCTTCGTCTGCTCTTTTTTTTGTTGTTTGAATTAAACTATATCAATTTTAGATTGACTGCTTTAAACCAGGTGAAGAAGGATAAATGATTGGTTTAGAGAATAGTTATGGAAAAGGTCATACGTTCTCGAAAAACGAATTTGATAGAAAATAGGTGAAGCAAGTGGAGTTGGATACATTATATAAGACCTATCAACCTTTTCTGTTTTCCATCGCATACCGGATGCTTGGATCGGTTACCGACGCAGAAGATATCGTTCATGATTTATTCCTGCAGCTTAAGCTTGATACCGAACAAATTAAGGATATGAAAGCATATCTTGCGAAAATGACGACAAATCGCTGTCTGAATTTTTTAAAATCAGCCCGTAAGAGAAGAGAGGTTTACACAGGACCTTGGCTGCCTGAACCTCGGGTAAACGAAACAGAGCAGCCTTTAGATAAGGTTGTAACGGATGAAACGGTTGCATATGCCTTCCTCGTTTTGCTGGAACAGCTTTCACCTGTTGAAAGAGCGGTGTTCGTGCTTAGAGAAGCATTCGCTTATAGCTATGAAGATATCGCCGGGATGCTGGAAAAGAATGAAGTGAACTGCAGAAAAATCTACAGCCGGGCTAAGCGGAAATTACAGAATGATATGCCAGCCCATCCGGAGGATACAAAACAAGTCGATCTTCTGGCAAAAAAATTCATAAAAGCATCTACGACAGGAAACTTTGAGGAGTTTTTGGATATCCTTACAGAAGATGTTGTCCTTGTTACTGACGGCGGAGGAAAAGTGCTTTCTGCATTAAATCCAATTGTAAAAAAACAGCGTGTATCCTCCTTTCTTAAAGGAGTTTCTGCTAAAGGAGGTTTCATAGGAGAACTTCTTCCGGTGATGGTCAATGGTCAGGAAGGAATTTTGCAAATGAAAGACGGGCAGCCTATCAAAGTCATCTGCTTTGAATTAGATTCAAAACAAAAAAATATCCGCAAAATCTTCATTGTTTCCAATCCCGATAAATTAAATCATATTCCTGTTCCTTAATAGGGTAGACTGAGGGCTCGATTACGGGCTCTCTTTATTGTATGTCACAAATCAAGCCTCTATTTTGTCTTATAAGTGAAACCTAAAAAGATTTAATGGAGGAGATAGACATGGAACAACGCATTAACTACATGAAGACAAATCGGGAAGTGGTCAAATTAATGCTTGGATTGGAGGAGTATAAGAAAACAACGGGAATCGATAGCAAATTAATCGAATTGATTAAAATTCGCGCGTCTCAAATCAATGGCTGTGCGTACTGCTTGGATATGCATACAAAGGATGCCCGGGCAATGGGTGAAACGGAACAAAGAATTTACTGTTTGAGTGCTTGGCGTGAATCACCATTCTATCTTGAGTCGGAAAGGGCGGCGCTGGAATTGACAGAAGCGGTAACGGCCATTTCTGCAAACGGTGTACCTGATGATCTATATGAGCGGGTCCGCCTTCATTTTGATGAAAAACAATATATCGATCTCGTTACCATAATCATCACGATCAACGGCTGGAACCGATTGGCCATTTCAGCCAAAAGCATACCGGGGCACTATAAGCCTGTAATGGAAAAATAATTTTGTTTTTAAAACCCCTTGTATGGTCACGAGGGGTTTGCTTTTTATTCGGACCTAAAGGTACTATAAAAAACGGTTTTTAATTTTATTTGATTAAGAATGTCATACAATTTATTTTCATAAAACATTTAGCTCTTTATCGAAAGTAAAACTAGTAGTTTCAAAATTAAATTTGAAATTCTTAATACTATTCAATACTTTTTTACTGATATAAATGATTTGATTTTTCAATTCCATATTCATACCTCATACTTGTTCCTAAAATGAAATAACCTGTATACTCTCCTCGTTTCACAATAAACTATTTTACAGTGTGAAACGGGTCCTCGGAGATACAGATGTGGACTTTCCGATAATAAACTTATTTGTGACGAATCCCGCAAAGGTGATTAGTTAGAGCAGAATAAAGCTAGTGGGACAGAAGCTTTAGGGCCAGTCTATTAAATATAAAAAGGGCATGTTTTGATTAATCTTTTTTCAAAACATGTCCTTTCTATTTATCCATTTAGTAATAATATGGTGACATATATAAATGGGGGCATGGCCCAAAAACAATTTATTTAATTTAAATGGATATATTTGCATCCAAGGTGAAAACATAAACGTAACATTCATGTTCGCTCCTATATGTCCAGCCGGCTGTTGGAGCAGCATTGAGTTGAATGAACTTGCCATCGTTACTGCCTTGGGAATTGATAAAACAGAAGGTGGATATCAATTCGAAGATTTGGAAGTGAATGTAACCGTAAAGGAAGATTTGCAGTTTAGGCACCATAACAGAATCCTTTCAAAAAGAAGTCAAGGAGTAAAGATCAATGTGGGCAATCATTGGAACAGTGTTTACTGGAGCAATTATTTCATTTTTTGAAATACCTCAACTTATTAAAAATAAATGCTGGAGGGAAGTCTCCGTTTTTATTCTATTGCTTTTAGTTGGTATGACGTTGAGTATTTTATTAATTAAAAATGTTACCATTCCTAATCCCTTAGACTGGATAACAAAAATTTATAATCCCTTCGCATCTTTCATGGAACGGATTCTGTCTTAGGGGGTATTTACGATTATGCTCGAGATAGGCAAAATTAGCTCTGGAGAATTTCTTATATTGGTCATCATATTTATGATAGGAGGTTCGATACTTAATGTACCTGCTTTTCTTGTCAAGATAGCAAAGCAGGATGCCTGGATTTCCTATATGATAACTACTCTCATCAGTTTGTGTTTTGTTTTCTTATATAATAAATTAGCCTCTATTTATCCATCTAAGACTTATGTCGAAGTTAATGAAAAAATATTGGGGAAATGGGTTGGGAAAATTTCAGCACTGCTCTTTCTTTTTTATATTTTGTACCTTTTGTCTGCTTTATTGTATGAAATAGGGAGTTTTTCAACGACACAAATTTTGGTTGGAACACCTATCGAAATGATTATGGTTCTTTTTTTATTGACATCCATAATCGGTGTGCGGTTAGGATTGGAAGTCATCAGCCGAACTGCATTAATCTTTTTTCCTTGGATAGTATTTATGCTTTTCATGTTATTTTTACTTCTTATCCCTGATATCAAATTAGAACATATACAACCTATTTTTGAAGGCATGAAACCAATTATTAAGGGCTCATATCAAACTTTAGCGCTCCCGTATGTACAGCTTGTTTTCTTTTTAATGATCATGCCATATGTAAATGAAAAGGATGAAATGAAAAAAAACTTTTATCGGGGAACATTATTAGGAGGCATGGTTCTATTCTTAGTGATTATTTTCAGTATCCTCGTATTGGGTACTGATATTACCGCACTACAAAACTACCCTTCTTATAGATTAGGAAAGAGGTTGAGTGTTGGTGGTTTTTTGGAACGTATTGAAGTCATTGTAGCCTTCATTTGGATTCTATCCGTGTATTTCAAGCTAACGATTTGTTATTATGGACTGTCTCTGGGGTTAGCTCAAGTACTAGGATTAAAAAATCACAAAATTCTTCACTTCCCATTAGCATTTTTAATTTTTGCCTTCTCCATCATTACACATCCAAATACAGTACATAGTCAAAACTTTACTGCAAAAACGTGGACGCCATTTTCCTTAACCATTTGTTTTCTTCTCCCGGTGTTATTGTTAGTGATAGGAATATTGAAAAAAAAGCGTTCCATTTTAAAGGCGACCAAAGGATAAAAAAAATAATGCAATTACTGCCTTTGATCCAAAAAATGCAGGGGTGGCAGGCTTTCATCTGTCAGGAACTTCTATGACGAAAAACTTGTTAAGTGTCTGCCTGAGGATGGTGACACCATGTCAGATTCCTCGATAATCGACTCAGATAAAATAATTCCTCCTATTGAAAAAGCCTTGGTATTTATAGGCTTTTTTTAGAATGGATCATACCGAGATTGAAACCAACCACAGCATTCTATTGTCCCCTGAGCCTATCTAATGGTTCTGCAGCTTCTGGATTTTTCTCCCGATATATTAATATAAAGACAAGATTAAAGGGAGGTCCCCCTGTTTATTTCCATGTTCTTGGATTATCGGTGTTAATCGTAAAAACAAAATTCGACAAGGATTTCATGACTGGTGTAAGATGATTGAAAAAGCCAGAAATGGGGTAAATGCTTTGGTTGATTTATTACCGTCGCTGTTTGAAAAAGTGGGCATCATCGTAATTGCTGCATTCCTGCTATCTTATATGAAACCCTTTCGGCAAATGATAGGCCATGAACATGAAATGTCAAAGAAAATCATGTTTATCGCACTTTTTGGAACATTCGGCATCATAAGTAACTATACAGGAATCGAAATCGGGAATCATGCCATGCCGGAGGGTGATTGGCAGACTGAGATCGCTCCCGATAATGCGATTGCCAATACACGGATCATGGGCGTGGCTATCGGCGGTCTGCTCGGAGGACCATTTGTTGGGTTGGGAGTAGGGTTGATTGCGGGGCTTCACCGTTATTTTCTCGGAGGTTTTACGGCGGGGGCTTGTGCAATCGCCGCGATTTTGGCTGGGGTCTTATCGGGGATTTTGGGGAAAAGGCGCCGAAAGCATGGGACGATCACCCCTTGGTTTGCCCTCCCCATTTGCATGGCATTGGAAGCGATCCAAATGGCCATCATCCTGGTGACGGCCAAACCATTAGAAAGGGCGTGGGAGCTCGTACAAGTAATCGGACTTCCCATGATCATCATCAACGGGTTCGGGACATTACTATTCATGCTCATCATTCAGTCGATAACGAGGGACGAAGCAAGGACGCGGGCCGTACAAACGAATCTTGCGTTCCTGATTGCGGATCAAACCTTGCCTTTTTTCCGGCAAGGTCTGAATCAAACTTCATGCAAGAGAATAGCCCAAATCATCTTGGGGCTGACTGAAGCCGACGCCGTGGCCATTACCAATGATCATAGCGTTCTTGCCCATGTTGGTGCTGCGTCAGATCACCATGTCCCTAAGGTGGGAATAGCGACAGGCTTAACGAAAAAGGCCCTTGAACAAGGCAAAATCATCGTGGCCAAAACAAAAAAGGACATTTATTGTTTTCATGATCAATGCCCATTGCAAGCGGCCGTAGTCCTGCCGTTGCAGGTCCAACAAAAAACGGTGGGGACTTTGAAGATGTATTTCAAGCACCCGGATAAATTAAGCCAAGTGGAACAAGAGTTAGCTGAAGGATTGGCGAAACTATTTTCCACTCAATTGGAACTCGCAAAAGCGGAAATGCAAACGAAATTATTAAAAGATGCTGAAATTAAGGCCTTACAGGCACAGGTCCATCCTCATTTTTTATTCAATGCAATCAATACGATATCCGTTCTATGCCGGACGGATGTCGAGAAGGCAAGAAATTTATTGCAGGAGCTCAGTGCCTTCTTTCGCTCTAATTTACAAGGGGCCCGGCAAATACTGGTGCCGCTCGAAAAGGAATTAGAGCATGTCAACGCTTATTTATCACTGGAGCAGGCGCGTTTTCCAGATAAATATCATATCGACTATCGTATTGAGCCAAGGCTTAAGGAAGTTCTCATCCCTCCATTCACGTTGCAGCCACTTGTTGAGAATGCGGTACACCATGCATTTCCACATGTAAAAAGCAAAGGTAAAATCATCATTCACGCATATTTTAAAGAAGATACGATGCGCATTGTTGTGGAAGATGACGGAAAAGGGATCTCAAGCGGGAGAATAGATGAATTGGGTAAGCATGCTGTAGAATCGATTAAAGGTACAGGAACGGCCCTTCATAATATCAGTGAACGGCTGGAAGGGATCTATAAAGGTCAGGCCAGCCTCTCGATAGAAAGTGAAACGGGGCACGGAACACAAGTGAAAATATCAATACCACTCAACGAAAAAGGAGCATATGTCAACGATGATGAAAGCATTTATCGTAGAGGATGAACCACTGGCAAGAGATGAGTTGAAATATCTTTTGAAGAGAAGCAGGCAAGTTGAAGTCGTGGGGGAGGCCGAGGGGATAGAAGATGCCATGAAGGATATCTCCCGCCTTAAACCTGAACTTGTCTTTTTGGACATTGAGCTTGCAGAGGGCAATGGTTTACATTTGGCTAAGCAATTGGCTGAACTTGACCCGGCACCTTCGCTCATTTTTGCAACCGCTTATGATGAATTTGCCCTCCAAGCCTTCGAATTATATGCATTTGATTATCTATTAAAGCCATTTAATGAAAAAAGGATTCGTCAAACATTGGAAAAGCTCATGAAGCAGCGTCAAATCGGGGAAGACGAATCCAGGTCAGCAGCACCTCCCGCCAGCCGAACGGCGGTGGAACAGACAGGTAAATTGCCTGTAGTGATAGATGATCGGATCGTTTTGATCGACCGGGACAATATTTTATTCATTGGTCACATGGATGGAAAGACGATCATTAAAACCGAAGAAAATGAATATAAAATCGGTGACCCTCTCATCGTGCTTGAAAAGAAGCTCGATAAGCGCTCATTTTTACGGGTGCATCGCGGTTTTATCGTGAATGTCATCCATATATCTGAAATACAGCCTTGGTTCAACTCGACTTATAATCTCATTATGAGTGACGGATCAAACATTCCGGTAAGCCGCACGTATGTGAAGGAGCTAAAGCAGCTTATCGGTTTTTAAAAATTTTCATAATTCTGCATTTTAGCTTGTTCATAATGCAGTCCATCCCTCGATATCTGCATTATAACTTGAAAACCCATTGAATTCGCTTTCATTGTGATATCATACTTTTACGATGTAAGTAATAGAGGGGGTTCAAATATGAATGCGGTTACAATTGTCATAGGCTCCATTTGTATATTAATGATTGCCTACCGTTTATACGGGACATTCATAGCACTCAAAGTATTAAAACTCGATGATTCCAAGCCGACTCCGGCCCATAAATTAGAAGATGGAAAAGATTATGTTCCAACAAATAAATGGGTGGCATTCGGCCACCATTTTGCAGCCATTGCAGCGGCTGGTCCTTTGGTGGGTCCGATCCTTGCTGCACAATTCGGCTATTTGCCAAGTTTATTATGGCTATTGATCGGGGCTGTAATCGGGGGAGCCGTCCATGATGCCGTTGTGCTTTTCGCGTCGATGCGTAAAGACGGCAAATCCCTTTCGGAAGTTGCGAAAGAAGAACTTGGACCTGTAGCAGGCTTCTGTACAGGACTTGCGATGCTTTTTATCATTACGATCACGATGGCAGGACTTTCAATGGTCGTTCTGCATGCTTTGGAAAATAATCCATGGGGAACGTTTGCTGTCGGAATCACCATTCCCATCGCCATGGGTGTAGGGATTTACCATAAAAAAACCGGCAATCTGAAAGGAGCGACCATCGTCGGGTTCGCGCTCATCATGGCCGGAATATTACTTGGTCCGAACATTCAAGGAACGGCACTTGGTGAATTCTTGACACTTGAGGCGGGCACACTTGCCATCATTTTGCCGATCTATGCTTTCTTCGCTGCCGCATTGCCTGTTTGGCTGCTGCTGGCACCTCGTGATTACTTGAGTACATTTATGAAAATCGGTGTATTTGCCGCATTGATTATCGGCGTTTTCGTGGTGAATCCAGAAATCCAGTTTCCTGCGGTTACCGAATTCATTAATGGCGGTGGCCCAATTGTAGCCGGTCCTGTTTGGCCATTCATTTCAATCACCATCGCCTGTGGGGCGATTTCAGGATTCCATGCATTTGTCGGATCAGGCACAACTCCAAAAATGTTAAACCGTTGGAGTGATATCAAATCCGTTGGTTTCGGAGCGATGCTTGTGGAATGTGTCGTTGCCATCATGGCATTGATTGCTGCGGTTTCGCTGCAGCCAGGAGATTATTTTGCGATTAACTCCACACCTGAAGTATTTCAAACATTAGGTATGGAAACCGTGCACCTTAACGAACTCAGTGAAGAAATCGGCATTAATCTCGAAGGACGGACAGGCGGGGCAGTTACACTTGCTGTCGGCATGACCTATATTTTTACCGAAATACCCTTCTTTGACAAACTGGCTTCGTTTTTCTTCCAATTCGTCATCATGTTCGAGGCGGTGTTCATATTAACCGCAATCGATTCAGGGACACGTGTTGCCCGTTACTTAATCCAGGACTTCTTCGGGGAGTTCTATAAACCATTAAAACGAGTCGACTGGTTGCCGGGTAACATCTTCGCCAGCGCGTTAGCCTGCTTTATCTGGGGATATCTGCTTTATTCTGGGGACATTGGTTCGATCTGGGCACTCTTTGGCGTATCCAACCAGCTCATGGCTTCGATTGGACTTATCATCGGTGCGACCGTCGTATTGAAAATCGCAGACAAACGCTGGTATATCTGGACATGCCTTGTACCCCTTGCCTACTTATATGTAACGGTTAATGTAGCTGGGTACTGGATGGTGAAAAACGTATACCTGAACCCGGACTCTGCAGGATTCAGCATCTTGAACGGAATATTATCGATCACCATGTTAATCCTTGGCTTGATCATTCTGGTAGCGGCCTTGAAAAAATGGCGGGAGCTTTGGAAAATCCCTCAAGCAGAACTACTGAAAAGATCAGCATGATAAAAACGAATCCGGGCGGAAGCTGCCCGGATTTTTGTTCGTTGCGAATGTTAGAAAATGCCCTCAATTCCGTTTTCCTTAAAAATAGGCACCAAAACCTGAAAAAGGAAAGTATCAATAACTCCAACTTTGTTAATGATAGCAAATGAGGAGGTGTGATAAGATGGCAAAAGATGTTCTATGTGAAGTGAATAATTGTAAATATTGGGATTCTGGAAACAAATGCAGTGCAGATGCTATTTATGTTGTAAGTCATAAAGGGAATCAAGCATCAAATAGCAAAGAAACGGATTGCAAAACATTTGATCCAGAAATTTAAAACATCGGGGGGTAACCATCAAACTGGTTACCCTTCTTTCCTATTATTATTGATAATAAAAATCATTTTCATTCAACATTATAGAAATTCATTTTATTTTTCTTCATGAAAAGGATATTTGAGCGATATATACGTAAATTTGATCGATAAATTCGAGAGTTTGGACGAAAAATACGTGAGATTGAGCGATATATCGAGAGTTTGGACGATAAATTCGAGAGTTAGTGCGATATATACGTAAGTTTAATCGATATATTAGAGATTTGGTTGATATATACGTGAATTTGAGCGATATATCGAGAGTTCGCACTTTACTCGTGAGTTTGCGCTATTTACTCGTGATTTGAACACTTTACTCGTGAATTTGCACTTCACTCGAGAGAATGAGCGATAAACTTAGTTTGAGCGATAAATTCGAGAGTTTGAGCGAAATATACGTGAGATCGAGCGATATATCGAGAGTTTGGACGATAAATACGTAAGTTTAATCGATATATTAGAGATTTGATTGATATATACGTGAATTTGAGCGATATCCTTGAAAGTTCGCACTTACTCGTGAGTTTGGGCAGTTTACTCGTGAATTAAGCTGTTTTACTCGTGAGTTTGGGCACATTACTCGTGAATTAAGCTGTTTTACTCGTGAGTTTGAGCTTTAACTTTTGAAATGGTCAGCCCATCACCGATTGGAATAAGCAGGGATTCCACTTGAGGATGATTGGCTACAGTTTCATTGAATGCCTTCATAAATGCAGTATAATGTTTAGATTTAGCATCCTGATCTGCGACACTGCCTCCCGCAAGTACGTTATCCATGACGATTAAAGCACCCGATTCTGCCAGTCTAATGCAATATTGCAGGTAATTTTCATAATTGTCCTTGTCAGCATCTATAAAGAAAAAATCAAATTTCTTGTTATCAAGAACGAGTTTTTCAAGGCTTTGCAGAGCTGCTCCGGTCATATATGATACTTGATTGCCAAAACCAGCTTTAGATAGATTGCCATAAGCTAACTTTGCGTACTCCTCCTTTAATTCAAGGGAGGTTAATTTTCCATCGCCGCCGAATCCCCTGGCAAGGCAAATTCCGCTATAGCCCCCAAGAGCGCCTATTTCCAAAACATTTTTAGCCCCTGAAATGGATAGAAGCATGGTAAGAAGTTTTCCAGATGAGGGAGATACCGATATGGACGGCATTCCGTTTTCTTGTATGGACGTAATGACGTCTTCCAAAAGGGCATCTTTGGTATAAAACATTGAATCGATATAACTGTTAATTTGTTTCATTCATTTCCATTCCTTTCTCACCATTATTGGAAGTTTCCTTTTCCTCACTTTTCTTATCGGATGCTTCACTTTCTTGTATTTCAAACAATTGAATGAATTCGTTGATTAACATATCAATCGCTTTTAACTCACCGACTAAGATTTGGTTAATGGATTGAAACTCTGGTTTATCTACCTGTTCCTTAATGGTGGAACGTTTAAGATTCATCATTTCAAAAAAAGCAATTGCCCTTCCGCGGCGAAACGTTTTTGGGCCACGATGGTGTGAACCATAATCGGGCGGCTATTCGATAAATATGGACCTCGTGCCGTGATTACACCAGGAACGGTTCTGGTTGTCATTGGCTACGGGCTATATGCAATGTATGGAATAGACACAGCACTATGGATCATGGTTGTTACGCATATCGTGATGATGCTTGGTATAGGCATGGTACTTGCTTCCGTACAAACGAATACATTGAATGCATTGCCAAAACAATTCTATCCGGATGGCATAGCGATTACGCAAACATCTCAACAAGTATCAGGGGCAATTGGGATAGCGGTCATGGTTTCGTTATTCTCTGCGAAGCAAAATGGCTACTTGACTGATGTGGCAAATGATTTACCGGCAGCTGCTGCCTCAGGTTCATCACTTGTATTTAAAATGAGTTTGATTTTCGCCATCGTGAATGTGGTGCTTTCATTGTTCATGAAAAAACCGAAGTAACAAAGATAAAAAAACAGATCACCATTCAAACGGGTGATCTGTTTTTATTATTTTTGAACTTTACTAAGTAAGTCCAAAAGCTGTTGTTTTTCCGTCTCATTCAAGTTGGCAAACTGTGATGCCTGAAAATGCTCTTGTTTAGGAACAACTTCATGAAAAAACTCTTTTCCTTCCTCAGTCAATGAAAGGTATTTTGTTTTCCATTCCTGTTCCCGTTTAATCAATCCCAATTCTTCCATTTTCCTTAATAGTTGAGTGATATTGCCTTTTGTCACAAAAAGCTTGTTTGCCAGTTCTTGTTGAGACAATCGTTCATGGGAACCCACTTGAACCAAGATATCGAATTGGGCTGCCGATAGATTCCATTTCTTTAAATGTTGATTGGATTCCCGGATACTCTGGTTATATATACGTGTTATTCGGAACCATAACATTAAACCTAGTCGTTCCTCATTATTAGATGTGGAGGGATTCGTTGTGTTTTCTTTCATGAATGTCACCTTATTCTTTCTTTGTCACAATCAGTTTATGAATAAACTAATTTAGTGTCAAATGCAAAAACTTCCATCTTCGATACAAAGAAACCAGTATTATCGTTTGATACTGGTTTCTTTGATTCCTCTATTATGTGGTCGTCAGTTTAGCAAAGATGATAAAAAACAGTGTTAATTCCTATTATCACAATATTCGGTACCACGACAAACAAATTAAAAATAAAAAAGACTGCTAAAATCCCTAAGAATAACCCTAAATGATATATTTGCAGCCGCTGGTGCATATGTCTGTATTGGTGGAAAACAAAAGTGGCTGAAATGAAATAGAGCAATACGGAACCAAAAACAAAATAGAGGATAAATGAATAATGGACCTCATGTAAAAACAATAATCTGATGGCCGCTGCGATCATGCTTATAGACATTAAAATAAACAGATGACCGTAAATGATGATTTGGCCGGAAGATTGTACAGACTTATGTATGAAGTACATAATATCCTCTTCAAATATAGTCTGTATTGAAAATTGATTGCATGCGGTATTGTGCACAAATGTTTAAAGAGTATATTATTGTGCAGTATCTATGACAACATTCGGACTTAGAAACGCTACATTTTTAATAAGAAGTGAGATATCGTAGAAGCAGGGAGAGGGATTGAGAATGTTTTTAGATGAAAGAAGCGCCAATTTACTAAAACTATTACAGCATTCGCCCATTTCAAAAATGAAAGAACTTGAAGCCCAAACAGGTCTGACAAGAAGGCAAATCCAATATGGTCTGAGCAAAGCGAATGACTGGCTCCAATTTCATGGATATCAACCGATTCAATATAATCGTGAAATGGGCTACTCCTTTTCTGAAACGATCAGGGATGAAGAATTGAATGTAAAACTGACAAAACGCAATTATATATTTTCAGAGACAGATAGGGAAAAAGTTTTTTACCTCATGATCCTGTTAAGCCCAGAGGAATTGTCCGTCTATCATTTCCAGACGATCACCGGGCTTTCACGAAATACGGTGTTGAAGGATTTAAAAAGGCTTAAAGAGAAAAACAGGGACATATCGCTCAAGATCCAGTATTCCAAACAAGATGGCTATGTGGTGATTGGGGAAAGCCGAGTAAAGAGATATATCATTGAACATCTCGTGCATGATGTACTGAACAGTTCCAATAGTGAATGGATCATGGAGTGCATATGGGGAAATCATGAAAAGCAAATCAGCTCGATCCGGTTACAGCTTGAAAGGATCGAACGTAAATTAGGCATTACCTTTACGGATGAACGGCTTCATGAACTAAGCTATTTATTTCTATGTACAGATCAGCTCATAGGAAAAGGGGAAGAGTTACAGGCCGACCAGAGCTGGGCTCCGTTTGTAGCGACGGAAGAATACAAAATGGTTGAGGAAATGACCAGAACGAATGCCTTTCAATCATTATGGAGCGAAACGGAAAACTTATACGCAACCTTACATTTACTGAGCATGAATCGAACGAAGGACATTTCTCCCCTTAAGGATGATGAAGTCATTCAACACCTTTTGCAGGAAATCGTGGAAGAGTTCGAGAGGATGGCATTTGTTCAGCTGAAAGACAAAGAACAGCTATGCCAACAATTGTACGTTCATTTTAAACCGGCATATCATCGCCTGCGGTATGGTCTCCCGCAAATGAACCCGATGACGGGACGGGTGCAGAAGGTCTATCCTGAACTGCATCATTTGACAAAAAAATCCCTGTGGGTGCTGGAGAAAGAGATTGGCTGTCCAGTATCAGAAGAGGAAGTCGCGTACTTCACGATCTATTTTGGCGGATGGCTGCGCAGGCAAGGGACCACATTGGATGATCGAAAACGGGCGATTGTCGTATGCCCGAATGGTATTGGAATCAGCAATATCCTCATCTATACATTGAGGGAATTATTTCCGGATATTTTGTTCCTGGATGTTCTGTCCGTTAGAAATGCGGCTGAATACCCACTGTCGTACGATCTTGTTTTTTCAACGGTGCATATGAGAACAAAAGCGGCATTATTCGTTGTACCGCCCATTTTGGAAATGCGGGACAAACATACATTGCGCCAGCAGGTCATGCAGGAATTGTATGGATATACGACGGAAAGCGTGGATGTTGCAGCTTTATTAAAGATCATTTCCAAGTATGCAACCATCCATGAACAGGATCAGCTTGAAAAGGCTTTAAAGTCGAATGTGTATGCCCATACACCAAAAATAACCCAATTTTCTTTAAAGGAGGCAGAGAAGCCTGTGTTAGAAGAACTGCTCAATATGCAAACGATTCAAATACAGCCGCATGTTTCCGATTGGAAAGAAGGCATTCAAGTCGCGGCCAAGCCTCTCGTGGACTTAGGAACCGTAGAGGAACGATATGTGGATGCGATGATCGAGGCCATAGAAACGAATGGACCATATGTAGTGATAACGCCTGGAGTGGCGATTCCCCATGCCCGTCCGGAGCAGGGGGTCAGGTCCTTATCCATGAGTTTGCTGAAATTGGATGAAGCCGTGGACTTTGCGCCGGATAAACCGGTTCGCCTAATTATCATTTTGGCGGCCGTAGATAACGATTCGCATCTGCGGGCATTGATCCAGCTCACTCAATTATTGAATGAACCAGCCAATATAGAAGAAATCTTAAGCACTTCAGATAAATCGGTCCTTATGGCGTACGTTCATAAATATTCAAAGGAGGAAGCGGAATGAAAATCATGGTAGTATGCGGAAACGGATTGGGAAGCAGCTTCATCATGGAGATGAATATGAAGAAAGCATTGACGGAAATGGGTAAGACGGCCGAGGTGGATCATACGGATCTTACATCCGCAAAAACGGTTCAGGCGGATATTTTCCTGGGAGCGGCGGATATTGTCGGTCAGCTGGATGATGGAACGCGGACGATCGTCACACTGGAGAACATGATGAGCATCCCTGAAATCAAATCTAAATTGGAAATGCATGTAGGATAAAAAAAGGAGAGATTGATATGAAGAAAATCATGGTAGTATGCGGGAACGGATTGGGAAGCAGCTTCATCATGGAGATGAATGTGAAGAAAGCATTGACGGAAATGGGTAAGACGGCCGAGGTGGATCATACGGATCTTGCATCCGCAAAAACGGTTCAGGCGGATATTTTCCTGGGAGCTGCGGATATAGTCGGTCAGCTGGATGATGGAACGCGGACGATCGTCACACTGGAGAACATGATGAGCATCCCTGAAATCACATCGAAATTAGCTTCACATCTATAAGAAAAAACATAAAGAAGAGGGGGAGAGGCAATGCTGGAACTTATCATGAATGACATCTTGGGTACACCTTCCATACTTGTGGGGCTGTTTGCGCTCATTGGACTGCTGTTACAGCGGAAATCCAGTGCGGATGTTGTATCTGGAACGCTAAAAACCGTCATGGGCTTCATTATCATTGGAGCGGGAGCCGCAGTGCTCATTGGCGCCCTTGATATATTCAGTAAAATGTTCGATCATGCATTCAATGTACAAGGCGTCATACCTAATAACGAAGCCATTGTCGCAGCCGCCCAAAGTGATTTTGGGACTTCGACTGCACTTATCATGGTTTTTGGTATGGTTGTCAATGTTTTGCTAGCCCGTTTCACGCCATTTAAATATATATTCTTAACGGGACACCATACCTTATTCATGGCTTGTTTACTTGCAGTCACCCTATCGGTCGGCGGGCTCAACGGATTTCCGCTTATCTTGGTCGGTTCCATTCTATTAGGAGTATGCATGGTGATGTTCCCAGCCCTCCTTCAGCCATACGTACGGAAGATTACCGGAAGCGATGATTTTGCCATCGGCCATTTCGGGACAATCGGATATTTTGTATCCGCGACTGTTGGAAAATGGTTTGGAAATAAGGAAAAAACGACAGAGCAAATCAAGGTTCCTAAATCTTTAGGATTCCTGAGGGACACATCAGTCGCTGTATCGCTTACGATGACGATGTTCTTTGTGATTGTCGCATTGTTTGCGGGACAGAACTATATTGAAACGGAATTATCCGGCGGTTCGAACTTCATCGTCTTCTCTTTCATCCAGGCGATAACATTTGCTGCAGGAGTCTACATCATCCTTGCAGGGGTACGGATGTTAATTGCTGAAATTGTCCCTGCATTCAAAGGGATTGCCGATAAGGTGGCGCCGAATACAAAACCTGCATTGGACTGTCCGACCATCTTTCCATTCGCTCCAAATGCAGTGATCATCGGGTTCCTATTCAGTTTCTTGGCTGGACTATTATCCATGTTCCTCCTTCCGGTACTTGGATTGAAAGTAATCGTTCCGGGGCTCGTACCGCATTTCTTCACCGGAGCTGCAGCAGGTGTATTTGGAAATGCCACAGGAGGCAGACGCGGAGCGATGCTTGGATCCTTTGCCAACGGACTCATCATTAGTTTCCTGCCGGCGATACTCCTGGTCTTCTTGGGGGATGTAGGGTTTGAAGGTACCACATTTGGTGATTCGGACTTCGGTGTGGTAGGTCTCTTCATCCTAAGCGTCATGAAACTTTTAGGATTATCCTAAACTGTTATACTGATAAGGTACATGAAAAAAATAAGTGAATGAAACCAACAGCCTAAGATCTTATAAGATAATGGGCTGTTGGCATTTTCATCATCATTCGGATTTTTGAGGTGATTTGCATGACCAACAAGGCAATTGTGCTCGATTTGGATGGCACGACGTTGAACGAAAGAAATACTGTGAATGAGACGCTGGAACAATACATAGGCGAACTTAGGGAAAGCGGTAAACTGATTTTCATTGCTACCGGAAGAACGCTGGAAGAAGTGAGGGACGTTTTGCCTTCGGGCATGGAAGCCGACGGAATGGTGACCGCCAATGGAATGTCCGTATTCATCGGAAAGGAACAGATTGTCGAGCACGCCCTGTCGACGGAACTTGTGGAAGAATTGGTCGCCAAAGCAGGAGCGGAAGAGATTTTTTACGAAGTTCATCCGAACGATGGAACACGGATGGCATTACTTAAAGATAAAAACTATATGGTTAAACAAGGTTTGGTGCCAAAGCCTGAGACAGTCGATGAAAATGAATGGCTATCAAGACAGGATGCAGTGGAAGACAAAATAAGATGGTCAGAACAACTGGATATAAGCAGCGTCGCCAAAATCTACTTTTTCAGCAATGAAATGAATACGATTCGAAAATGGAAAGCGGAGTTGGGGAAAATCAAGCAGTACAATGCCTTCACCACAGCTTCCTCCACCCATCATAATGTAGAAGTGACCGTGGAAGGCATTTCAAAAGCAACAGGCGTTCAACTGCTGTTGAAGCATTTCCAGCTAGCACCGGAAAATATCTTGGCAGTAGGCGATGGCGAAAATGACCTCCCGCTATTTAAACTCGCCGGACATTGCGTTGCCATGAAAAACGCCACTGACCTGGTCAAAGAACAAGCCGATGAAGTGACGGAGTATTCATATAGAGAAGATGGACTGTATCGCTTTTTGAAGGGGATGTTTCACTAAAATAACCTGGAAGGCAAAAGAAGATCCAACCTTGTTTGTAAAATTTGAACGTTGATTGGAAAGTGAGTGCCTGAAGTGGAAAACAACCTGTAAGTTTTGACAACTTAATTATTATCGAGTTTGTCTACAAAAGGGGTTCGGAATGGTATCATTCCGGACCATGATATTAAAGCAAGACTAGATGATTATTAATGTTTTTTCTGGTTTTATGAAACCCTCAATAGATTGAAGAAATTTGCGACACTCCTGCCGAATAACTGGCTAGCCGAGACCCCACAGACGCTTGGCAGACAGTCGGCGGAAAGGGAGCGGATTTCTGAAATGACTCCGAACGTTTTTTTGAATTGCAGGCATTTCAAGGTTTCGGTTACGGGTTAATCTTTACGGTCGTCACTTCCTGGGCTGTTGAAAATATACCGGAGATTAAACAATCTACCAGAATGGGCTTGTTCCAAAGTTTATTCTGCTGGAATGTTTTTAGGACCCGTCCTAATTGGCATCTTGATTGAAATGTTTTCAAAATCAACAGGATACCTGATCATGGGAGCACTATCAATTGCTTCTACCATTCTTATTAAAACCTCCATAAAACGATTAAAATAAGAAGCTTCAAATGAAGGATATCCTCTTGAAGAGATGCTGATTAATAGAAAATGATTCTTTGAAATAGTAAAGAGCAGACCTTAACCGGTTTGCTCTTGTTTATTTTGAGCTGGATCCTATTTTAAATAAATGCTTTGGTATAGATTGATATAAACTTCTACATTTGGAAGTTCCACTGCTTATAACAATTTAAAAAAACTACTACTGTCATTTAAGGCATCTAATATTTTACACGCAACCTATCAGTTCTTTTTTCACTTCTAAATGACTTCTCAACATTGGTCCACCCGATAATATAACGAACTGTATCATCTTTTAAAAAGAACTCTTCATTTTCTTCATACATGTTATGAAACCACTCTGTTGATTTTAGCATTTCAGTGTTTCTATAAACTTTTTCTTCCTTTTGCATCCCACGAATGAATCCGCTGATCGTCAAACCATTATGAGTTAATACCTGGGGTTGTAGACAAAAAGGGTATTACCTAAAATTTTAAAACAAAGTTAATTGGAACGGAAGGTGCGAGACCCCGCAGGCGCAAGGCGCCGAGGAGGCTCCCGGACCGCCCGCGGAAAGCGAGTAACTGTAGTGGAAATCGACGTTTGAGGTTTTATAAACCCACATAAAAGCTGAGACAAACTTGATTTTCATCGAATTTTTCTACAATCTGCAATATTAGTTAATATTTCAATAGGCACTTTCTTCCGCTTCCCTTCCAAATAAAACTTGTCATTCTTTTGTTAACGGGTAAATCTTGATAATCTAAGACTATCATAGGGTCCAATTTAACTTCACGTAAACAATAAAATGCATGCAGGTTGTCTTAATGGCCATAATGATTTTTATTCACAAAATTTCATTAATATTGACGGTATCAATCTATGACTTTATCATAACAACAGGATAATGATAATCATTTTCAATTAAGAATATATTCGTTGGTTAAGAAGTTAAATAGGTATAGAGGACGGAAAGGGTGCAAAAAATGCGGGAATCTAAAAAAGTAAGAACATTTGGGGGAGGAGCATTAATCCTGTTATTTACGATTATGATGATGTTATCAGGATGTAATGATTCTCAAAAAACAACAGAAGCAGAGAAGACATCTGCCGAAACAAGTAATCAAGAAATAAGGACGATTAAGCATGAAATGGGAGAAACGGAAATTAAAAATACTCCTAAAAAAATAGTTACGCTTGAGTTATCTTTCGTTGATTCTTTAAATGCCCTAGGGATAAAACCTATCGGGATTTCAGATGACAACAAAAAAGATATGATTACAAAACTTGTAGGTCAAGAAATGGATTATACTTCTGTAGGAACACGTGAGCAGCCCAATTTAGAGGTTATCAGTTCTTTACAGCCGGATTTAATCATTGCAGATGCTGAGCGGCATAAAGGGATTTATAAAGATTTACAGCAGATTGCTCCTACCGTCGTCTTAAAAAGTCGGGAATCTACCTATCAAGAAAACCTGGATTCTTTTAAAACGATTGCAAAGGCAGTAAATCAGGAAGATGCTGCAGAAAAAAGATTGAGCGAGCATGAAAAAACGATTAAGGATCTTAAATCAAAACTTACTGTTGATTCAAATATGACGGTTTTACCTGCTGTTGTACGAGATACTTCATTCCAGGCTCATACTTCTTCTTCTTATGATGGAGAATTGCTTGAACGCATGGGATTGAAAAATGCCATCCAGCAGGAACTGCCACATGCCGAGATGAATCTGGAGCAGCTTGTCGAGATTGATCCGGATGTGCTGCTTCTAGCGAACAATGAGGGTAAGTTACTTACTGATGAGTGGAAAGACAATCCTCTTTGGAAAGACTTGAAGGCTGTAAAAAACGGACAAGTGTATAGTGTTGATCGAGATTTATGGACGAGATACCGTGGTGTTGTATCAGCAGAAGCCATTGCTAAAGACACTTTAAACATGCTTGGTGAAGAATAGAGGAACAAAAGCGAAGTAAGAGATCTAATTCTTACTTCGCTTTCCATTAGGTTTAAAATTTGTTAGGAAGTGTGTTGTATAGTCATGGAAACAGTAGTTAGAAGTAAACTGAAAGTGTATTGTACAGCTATCGCTGGAATCGTTTTGTTAATTTTAGGAGTTCTGACGAGTATTACTGTGGGAGCGGCAGATATTGATGTATCAATGGTTTTGAAGTCCTTTTTTGCGGTCGACTCGTCCAAGGAACAGACTATTATAAGGACTCTTCGATTGCCCCGTGCTTTAGTTGGAGCATTGGTCGGTGCTAATTTAGCGGTAGCAGGTGCTCTCATGCAGGCTATTACCCGGAATTCATTAGCTTCTCCACAAGTGTTTGGTGTTAATGCCGGTGCCTCATTTTTTATTGTGTCAGCTTTTGTTTTCTTTCCTAACCTTTCTTCCGTCTCTCTGGTTTGCGTTGCATTCATTGGTGCAGCAGTGGGAGGGATGGCAGTCTATTCTTTTGCTTCGGGAGGAGGAATGACCCAAGTAAAGCTGGCATTGGCTGGTATGGCTGTTCACTTTTTTTTATCTTCTTTAACGCAAGGCATGATCATCTTTAATGAACAAGCGAAAGATGTGCTCTATTGGTTAGTCGGATCTATTAATGGAAAAACATGGGCGAACGTAAACATGATTCTACCTTGGTCTCTTTTCGGGCTATTTGTTGCTGCCCTGTTCTCTCGATCTGTTTCTATCCTTGTCTTAGGAGAAAATATGGCGCAGGGACTTGGGCAACGGGTGTATCGAATCCGTATTTCAGCAGGAATATTGGTGATTATTTTGGCAGGATCTTCGGTTGCCGTCGCAGGCCCAGTGGGCTTTGTAGGATTGATCGTTCCTCATATCGTCAGGAGAATGGTGGGCGGGGATTATCGAAGAATCATCCCTTTTTCTGCATTATTCGGCGCTTTACTCTTAGTTTACGCAGATATTCTCGCTCGGTTTATCGCTTATCCTTTTGAGTCGCCGGTAGGCATCGTAACCGCTATAATCGGTGCGCCATTCTTCCTTTATTTAGCGAAGAGAGGGAGGAATATTAAGCAATGAAACTAAAACGGAAATTTGGGTTGAAATCAAATTTGCCTCCTTATTCCATTCTCCTGATGCTGACGGTAACCATGCTAATTTTATCAATGGTGAGCCTGGGCTTAGGGGCCATTTATATCTCACCTTTAGAAATCATTCAAAATTTCCTTGGAAATGGCATGCAAAGCCAGGCATTCATTCTGCATAACTATCGCATACCACGTATTGTAATTGCCGTGATAGTGGGGGCCGGATTAGCAACGGCTGGAGCCATTCTGCAAGGAGTCCTTCGGAATCCGTTGGCTTCTCCAGATGTGATTGGGGTAACAAAAGGGGCCGGTTTGGCAGCTGTTATAGTCATTGTTTTATTTCCGCAATCGCCCATTATCATACTGCCTCTTTCAGCTTTTATCGGAGCGGCGGTCATGGCGGCAATTTTGATGATATTTGTTTATAAAAAAGGAGCTCAACCAAATACAATAGCTTTGGTCGGAATTGCTTTAGGGTCCATATGTCAAGCTGGCATAGAGTATTTCATGGTCAAGTTCCCGGATGATGTAAACACGACACTGCTGTGGTTGACTGGCAGTCTATGGGGAAGAGGATGGGATCAAGTATTCATTTTGCTTCCATGTCTTGTTCTTGTACCGGTATTGATTGCATTATCTTCTAAAATGGATGTACTGAGCCTTGGAGACGATATAGCTACAGGACTCGGTGAAAGATCAAAATTACTGCGTTATATATTGTTAAGTGTTTCTGTCATTTTAATCGGAGTCTGCGTAGCTGCGGTTGGTTCTATCGGGTTTATTGGTTTAATTGCCCCCCATATTGCCCGGAGAGTGGTAGGCTCAAAATTCAAGGTTTTACTTCCTGCTTCAGCTCTCTTTGGCTCTATCTTTCTACTCGTTGCCGATAGCCTGGGAAGAGGATTATTCCCTCCAATAGAAATACCCGCCGGAATTATCACTGCGGTGATTGGAGTACCATATTTTTTATATCTATTACGTCGTGAACGAAAAATAACATAAGGAAGGCTGGCGATCATGACAACATTATCAGCAGAGCATCTTTCGCTCTCTTATGGATCAACTCAAATCATTGATAATATCGATTTAGAAATTCCTGAAGGCAAGATCAGTATAATCATTGGTTCCAATGGTTGTGGCAAATCTACCATTCTGCGGTCTCTAGCTAGATTATTAATGCCTCAGCAAGGCACGATCTATTTAGATGGAAAAGCCATTCATCACCAATCTTCCAAGGAAGTGGCAAAGAAATTGGCTATCTTACCTCAAGCTCCGGAAGCTCCTGAAGATATAACCGTTAAAGAACTATGCTATTATGGCAGGCATCCGCACAAGGGCTTATTTTCCAGACAAACCCCAGAAGATCATGCCATTGTCGACCGCGCATTATCAGCAACAAAAATGACGGAGTTTGCTGATCGGACATTGGATGCATTATCTGGAGGACAAAGGCAAAGGGCATGGATTTCGATGGCATTGGTACAAGAAACCGACCTTTTACTATTAGATGAACCGACAACTTATCTAGACTTAGCCCACCAAATTGAAATATTGGAATTACTGCGCGATTTAAACGTAACTTATGGACGTACGATTGTCATGGTTCTGCATGATTTAAATCAAGCGGCACAGTATGCCGATCATTTGATTAGCATCGTTAAGGGAAAGATCTATAAGGAGGGGCCGCCTGAAACGGTCTTTACAAAAGAGATGATCAAGGACGTCTTCAGGCTGGAGTGCTGTATTATTGAAAATCCTGTTGATCAAACGCCCCTATGCATTCCAATTGGTTTATCTCAAGATTAGAAAAACCATATCTAATAAAGGTAGAGATGCATTTAGAGCCTATCGGAAAGAAAACATCAGGGGGATTTCAATCCCCCTGATGTTTTCTTTTTGTTTATCATGTTTCTTATTTATTCCCTGGAGCAGGCTGATCGACCCCTTTAATTCTATGGCTATGCCCATCATCTTCCGTTGTGTAAAAGTCGTAATAATGAACGTGCATTCCATTTCCAACCGGAATGGCTGGTCCCGAATATGCCTTATAATAATGGGTATGCCCATCCTCAAATAACACATATCCTTCAGTATAATGAATATGTCCTCCCTCTTGTGATGGAATAGGCGGGGAAGTTACATCTAAACATTGATGGACATGGTCGTCCGCTATGGAAGTATAATCAACAGATCCGTGGTTATGATGTGGTACAAACCCAGATACAAAATCATTTTTTCCTACTTTATTCAATCTCTTCACCCCTTGTACATGAATAAACAACAGTTTTCTAAACTATATGCTCTGAACAATAAGAAGATTCTTAACGACAAGTTTTGAGGGATTAAAACGTGGAAAACCAGAATCTCATAAAATAAATCCACAGTTAAATGATAAAATAGAAAGACTTATATATTAAAGGAGACTTATCATTTTGGAAGCCAAATGTGTTAAATTCTATGAGTTTGGGAATCCGCAAAAGGTTTTAAAAGTTGAAAATAAATTTATCCAAAGACCTTTCGAGGGGGAAGTCCTCGTTCGCATGACCACACGTCCCATTAATCCGTCTGACTTGCTGCCCATTCGCGGGGCATATTCCCACCGAATTCCCTTGCCTTCCATACCTGGTTATGAAGGGGTAGGCATTGTGGAAGAGGTGGGTCCATCGGTTTCGAAAGAGCTGATAGGCAAGCGTGTGCTGCCTTTGCGTGGTGAAGGGACCTGGCAGGAATATGTTAAAACATCTGCGGAACTGGCCATCGTCATTCCCGATTCGATCGAGGATTATATAGCAGCGCAATTATATATAAATCCGATTACCGCATGGCTAATCTGTACAGAAGTATTAGCATTGAAACCGGATGATGTATTACTCGTAAATGCTTGCGGATCTTCCATTGGCCGTATCTTTACCCAGTTATCCAAGATTCTTGGATTTAAGCTGATTGCTGTAACGAGAAACAATAAGTATACGGAAGAACTGCTTAAACTTGGTGCGTCATATGTGATCGATACGTCCCGATCATCCTTGCATGATACAGTGATGGAATGGACGAATGGGCGCGGAGCGAAAGCGGCCATTGATTCAGTGGGCGGCTTCGATGGTTCAGAGCTAGCTTTTTGTGTCCGGCCTAATGGCATCTTATTAACGATTGGCCTTTTATCAGGACAGCCTGTTAATTGGGCTAAAATTTCACAAAGGACAAAAGTGAATGTTGACATGTTTCATCTTCGGCATTGGAATCAGCAGGCTTCCGTTCAAACTTGGCATGAAACGTTTAACCTTTTGATGGGGTTCATTGCTGATAAAAGGTTGAAGTTCATGATGCCGGAATCCTACTACAGCCTTCAAGATGTGCAAGAAGCCATTATTGTCACGAGCAATAGAGGGAAGATTTTTTTAAACAACTGATTTTACATCCTGAATGCAATGGTGGTTTGCTGATAGAAAGGATATATTAAAGGCAGCATTCATCTTGGAGCCCTTCCAATAGGTTCCTAAGGTAAAGTGAAATGGCCCCTGATAATATGGAATTACTTGATTACCTGTAAGGTGCTAGTTTAGAATGCGGAATAGGACATGTTGATACTGATACGACTTTGGAGGAAATACTTATGAAAACAATATATGTGAATGCTACATTTTTTACGATGGACAAGGAAAACCAAATCATTGAAAACGGCATGATGATTGTACAAGATCATACCATATCCTACATCGGCCAGCAGGATGAACAACAATTGGCAGATGCAGATCAAGTGGTCAACCTTGGCGGGAAATGGATCATGCCAGGCCTTGTGAATGCCCATTCGCATATTGTAATGACCCTTTTACGCGGTATCGGGGACGATATGCTGCTGAAGCCATGGCTTGAAACGAAAATATGGCCGATCGAAAGCCAGTTTACAACGGAAATCGCCTCTGTAAGTTCACAGCTAGGCATTATGGAAATGATGAAATCAGGAACCACGACATTTTCGGATATGTTCAATCCTAATGGAATAGATGCAGGTGCTGTCATGGAGACGATAGGCGAAACAGGAATGCGCGGAGCCTTTTCCTATACGATCTTCAGCTTGGGTACCGAAAAAGACCAGAAAGCGAACCTCATGGGGGCTGAGCAGTTTTCAAAAAACTATAAAGCATTTGCCGATGGCCGCCTGACTACCATGGTCGCACCACATAGCCCATACGCCTGCACACCTGAAGCGATCATGGAAAGTGCACGAATTGCAAAAGAGAATGATTTGATGGTGCACATCCACGTATCGGAAACGGACTTTGAAATCCTCGACATCGAAAAACGGTACGGATCCCGTCCTGTCGAGCACCTTCGCCGTCTAGGCCTGTTCGATCAGCCTACCGTGATGGCACATGGAGTGGTCCTTAATGATGAAGAGCGGGCGATCCTAAAACAGCATGATGTTCGCGTTGCCCATAATCCAATCAGTAACCTGAAGCTCGGATCTGGGATAGCAGATGTCGTCAGCCTTCTTGATGCAGGCATTAAAGTGGGAGTGGCAACAGATGGCGTCGCCTCCAATAACAACTTCGATATGTTCGAAGAAATGAGGACAGCCGCATTACTGCAAAAAGGAATGTATAAGGATGCCACAAAATTCCCTGCACAAACAGCACTCGCCATGGCCACAAGAATGGGCGCCGAAGCGATAGGCATGGGTCACACAGGATCACTGGAAGCTGGTAAAAAAGCGGATTTCATCACCATTTACCCATATAACAAAGAACACCTGCAGCCACTGAGTGAAGCCTATTCGCACCTGCTTTATGCAGCACGCGGAAATGACGTATGTGATGTATACATCGATGGCAAAATGGTCGTGAAAGATGGCCGATGCTTAACGATCGATGAAGAAAAAGTGATTGCCGAAACGAATCGTCTGCAAGGTACCCTATCACGATAACACTGATGGGAGAACAAACGGATGCACAGAAGAAGGAGCTGCCATTTGCAGCTCCTTTTTTTATGGAAGGGCAGGGAATGGTGTGGAGGTCGAATTAATCGGTTTTAGGACCATATTATTCGGTTTTAGTAAGGAATAAATCGTATCGAATGGCAGTCATAAAGGAATTCCCGCTAGTATTGTGGAATAAATTGTTCTTAACACTTAGAAATCCGTCGTGAGTCCAGTTTCTTGGAAATGTGGAAACAAAGTAAGCCGGTTAAAAATATTAATAAGAAAATAGGTATGGCAAAACGGTAAAAAATGAAAAAAACGCTGCTGACCGCAAATATTAGCCAACTGGTAATCACCAAGCAACTGGAAAAAAATCTTTGACAGAATGGACATGAATTTCACTGTCATATGAAAAATCACACACCATTTCCTAATTTTGGGTTAGGGGGAAATCGTTGAAAAAGGAGGACAAGATGAATGGAAAGTGAATCTTCATTGTTAAAAGAGCATTTGCATAAGCTGGAGGAGAAATTGTTAAAATCTGAAGTCCGTACATCCCCAGAAGAGCTTTCATTATTATTGAAAGATGATTTCTTCGAGTTCGGCAGTTCGGGTAACATATGGTCTAAAAGCGATTTTTTGGGGCAAGAGGGAGCCGGAGCGGTGAAAATGACACTAAGTCAATTTGAGATGCATCAATTGTCTGATGATACCGTGTTAACCACGTACCGGATTTTTGATGAAGATAAAGTGGAACATACCCTAAGGAGTTCAATCTGGAAATGTACGAATGGAAGATGGCAAATGTTTTTTCATCAAGGCACAAAAACGAAAGGACATCTTTAAGCCTTTTATTTATGAAAAAGAAAATAGTGAAATATCATAAAAGAGCGTAAGAAAATGAGTTTTGTATACATGAAGCGAAGCAAAAATAAATAAGATGCAGGGAATTTTTGTTGACTACGGAGCACAGAGTTAGTATTATTAGAAATAGTAATACCAAGTATTTAAATAGGAATTATAGGTTAATTGACCGGAAAACCGGAGACTTTTCTTTCATGTAAAGAGTGTCTCCGGTTTTTTTGTGAATGAGTAAAGCGAAAGGTTCTGTTTCAATACCATAGTTGTTCATATAAAAAAGGAGGGTTTATCATGGGGATATTATTACGTAAAGCGATTGAGAAAAAAAGAAACTTCCTAATCAACGAGTTGATTAACAAGGGAGTTTATAAAAAGAATGACATCCATCTATTTGAATTAACCTTAACCGATTTAGAGAATGAATATATTAAAATAAGTAAAATCGAAGAGAAGGAATCCGATGATCATTCCCCCTGTCTGAGGATCCATCATTTCATATAATATCGGAATAAAAGGAGAGGGTGAAATGAGGAAGGGCGTGGAAGAAAGGCGGAAGGAATTAATCTATAAACTTATGATCCATACTGTAAATAAGAGTGTGGAACAGCTTATGAAGTTAACCTTAAAAGAATTGGAAACAGAATATAAAAAGGTTCAGAATGATTGCCATCCCCATAGTGATGCGGGTTCGATACAATGGATCAATACAAAACGGCATTAGGTTGAATGGGGTACCTCAATTCATCATAAAAAATTTCATCATTTTGCTAACGGCTTTCTGTGCTGATTCTACATGATATTTTGAACTGTAAGGGTCACTGAATCCGTGTTTTCCGTTGAATTTATGCACTTCGATATTCTTTCTCTCTAAAGCTGAAATCAATTCGTCCACATTAAATGCTGATTCTTCTTGCGGAAAGAATAGCAGTGCAGGGCATTGTGGCGTTAATTCTAAATAATTCCTAATACGGGAACCGTAGTATCCAACTATCCCATCGACCCATTCTTCCTCACTGCACAGCCAAGCTACAGTTGCCCCTGCACTGAATCCAAGGATGAAAATCTTTTGGTATTCATCTTTAATATTCGATCCTATTTCCTTTATCTTATGCAAAGCGTTTGTGAAACCTACGTTCTCCATAAAATGCCGGTAAGCAGCTTCCTCTTGGGAATAATCAAAAGGCGTCTTCCGTCCTAACAAATTCGGACAGATCACATCAAAACCCTGTTTCGATAATGACTCACAAAAACCCTGCATATGTTGGTTCAGTCCATATATTTCGTGAATGACAATGATGACAGTATCGGAATCTTTCTGAATGTGCAGCATGTTTAACCTCCCCAAACTGTATAAAAATTAAAAACTAGATAGATAAAAGCCAACCAATTCTTTTCATCATTAACAATTACAAATCTTAAGTACATTACCATCAGGATCTTGAAAGTCAAAATAAGCAAAATCTCCAATACGCACTATTTCTTTAATAATTCATATGTTATTACCTTTAATGAATTTATAGGCTTCGTCTATATCCTTTACGTAAAAATTATACAATACATTGTTGGATGGTTCGAATCTAAAATCAGGATCAAATGTATGGTCATCTAACGTTAATCCAGTTTCATATGTTATAGGGATAGTGTAAACCGACGATTCTACAGAATCACTATTATGAGGAATGCCAAGGAGATTACAATACCATCCAACTGATTTTTTTAAATCTTTAACATGAATAAAAACATTGTTAACCTTAGGGTAAATAGGAGAATTTATTGATTTTCATACTTTTCCGCCTTTTGTTGAATCTTACCTAAGAATTCAACGAATCTCCATAAAAAACCTTTTTTAATCAGTGTGTAGCTACACAGAAGCGTCCAATGGATAAGGGCTGTCTTAAGGCAGCTTTTTCTTTATGTAATATACAGGGGAAAAGACTGACACGTTAGCTATATTCCAGATGCGTAGTACTATTTAAAAACCTTATAAGTTTGTATGGATGATCAGTATACTCAAGAAGATGTATTCCTGTATTATGAGAATTGAACCACACATCATTAATTGCGGGTGGTAATTGAAGAAAGCTTTCAATTATTTTAGTAATCACCCCTCCGTGGGATATAATGGCAATTCGTTTATAATTTGCACTGTTCTCTCTAATATAAGCGAGTACATTTTGAGCTCGTAATCTAAAATCTAAATTATTCTCCCCATCCTGCATCTCTCGTAAATCTTCCAAGAATGTTACTGGACATTTGATAGTATTTGATAAAGTTTCGGCAGTTTTACTAGCACGGAGCAAGGTACTTGACCATATGAATTCTGGTGGAAACTCTTCGGATACACGTCTGCACATTTTTTCCACTTGTTCAATTCCCTTAATGGTTAGTGGTAAATCAGTAGTTCCTTCATAATTTTCTTCTAGAAAATCGTCTTCTGACTCACCATGCCGAATTAATAATATCTGCAAGATATCACCTCGATTTTGTTTATTTATTCCAATTTATAATTCTATTCAACTTTAATAAAACCTTTAAAAGAATAAAACTTGAGCTATTAGTCATAACTCTAGTTATAAGATCGTATCATGTCCTTTTTTTTACACGAATATATGATTGTGGTGCTTTTAACAAGTAAGCTTCAGCATTCCGTGAAGATAAGTTAAGCCTTGAAATAGCAAAACAACCATGTGACAATATTGTAAGATGGTAGCTTAAACTGTTAGGAAGAACGATGGCGATATATTTCCTTTCTCTTTAATATGTAAGAAAAAGAGGAAGGTTGGATATGAAATGGACTTTTTTGAGTGGAATACCAATGTATTCAGAATGATCAATGACTTAGGGAAACAGTACGATTATTTAAACCCTTCTGCCATTTTCATTGCCGAGTACATGGTATTTTTTTTAGCTTTGGCAGTCATGTTAATATGGTTCACTCGAAATCAACAGAGTAGGATGATGGTTGTTTGTGGGATGATTACGTTTGTAATAGCTGAAATGTTGGGGAAAATGGCAGGGAGATTGCATTCGAACAATCAGCCATTTGCCGAATTGGACAATGTTCATAAGTTAATTGAAAAAGCAGTGGATAATTCATTTCCAAGCGACCATACCATCTTGTTTTTCTCGTTTTGTGTATCCTTTTGGCTTTTCAAAAGAGGATGGTGGTTGTTATGGATCATGCTGGCTTTCCTTGTTGGCATTTCCCGTATTTGGGTAGGTGTCCACTTTCCGGCGGATGTACTGGCAGGAGCTATACTAAGCGCCATTTCAGGCTTGATGGTTTACCTTGTTATTCCTAAAATAAGCTTGGTTCATACAATATTAGCGGGTTATGAGAGATATGAACAAATGGTACTATCCCCATTGACTAAATCGAAGGAAAAAAAATCAAAGGACTTTTAAGCGAGATCAAAAAACAGGGTTGCTCAGGCAGCCTTTTTTTTGTTGAACGAAGTGTAGTGTGGTAAATACAAAAATATCCATATGATGATACGGATGGTAAAATTAAGTGAAAACAATCCATCGCAATGGGGGACTTAATATTGATTGATATCCAAGAAATCAAAGACATTATCAGGCATCGCTATCCATTTCTTTTAGTTGATAGAGTTTTGGAATGGGAAGAAGGAAAGAGGGCGGTGGCCGTTAAAAACGTAACAGCCAATGAAGAGTTTTTTACTGGTCACTTTCCCGATTACCCAGTGATGCCAGGTGTATTGATCGTGGAGGCATTAGCACAGGTAAGTGCTGTTGTCATGCTTACAAAAGAAGAAAATAAAGGGCGGATCGGGCTTTTGGCTGGGATCGATGGATGTCGTTTTAAAAGGCAAGTAAGACCAGGGGACCAATTACGTTTAGAAGTGGAGATTACTCGCTTGAAAGGTCCTATCGGTAAAGGAAAAGGAAGGGCTACTGTCGATGGAGAAACTGTATGCGAGACAGAGCTCATATTTGCTTTTGGTGATTGAGCTATCATGTGCAATCACGGGGGAATGATGGTGAAGCCGATAAAAAAAGCTTACGGGTATGTGACAAGAATCAAAAATGGAGAAACACAGGTATTGGTTTTTCAACATCCCATTAGTGAAGCGGGTATACAGATACCCAAGGGAACAGTGAAGCCTCAAGAAGATGCTTACCAAGCGGTGATTAGGGAAATGAAAGAAGAAACAGGTCTGGAAAATTTTCATGTGGAGAAATTAATTGCAGAAGATTTTTGGGTGAACGCTGATGGTACCATACATAATAGATATTTTTATCAAATAAGTGTATCAAATGTTCTTGATGAATGGGACTATCAGCCAACGGGTGGAGGAGATGAAGAGGGGCTGTCATTCCATTTTTACTGGATTTCATCCGAACATGAAGTGCAACTTATTAAAGGGCATGGAGATTATTTAAACCTGATATTTACCTAACCCTTCAGTGCGCAGCAGTTTATCAAAACCGGCCAAGGTCATTATTGAACTTGGCCGGTTGTTTTTTTATGATCAGGTTTGGTTTTCGGTAATGAAAGTTTTTACGGTTGGCGGTTCATATGTATTAAATTGATCAAGAAGTCCATTTGGTTCAACATCTACCAGCGCCATGGAACGGAATTTTTCATGAAGGAACTGTTCGTCGGACATATGGTTGAATAAAGCGACCAAAGGATCATAATAGTGATTGATATTTAAGAGTCCGCAAGGTTTATGATGAAGACCAAGCTGAGCCCAAGTGAAAATCTCAAAGAATTCTTCCAATGTTCCTGGCCCGCCTGGCAAGGCAATGAACCCATCTGCAAGCTCAGCCATTTTAGCTTTTCTTTCATGCATGGTTTCCACGACAATCAGTTCGGTTAAGTTCTTATGAGCTATTTCCTTTTTTTCTAGAAAATCTGGCATTACGCCAATTACATTTCCGCCTGCTTCCAAAACGGAATCTGCAACTGCACCCATGATTCCTACACTTGAGCCTCCATAAACAAGGGTAATCTTACGTTTTGCCAGTTCCGCACCCAGTTTTTTAGCCTCTTCTACATAGACAGCAGATGCTCCGTTGCTTGATCCGCAAAATATAGCTAGACTTTTCAAAATATCACATCTCCCATTTAGTAATCTTCCTTTCTTATCATACATAATTCAGGGGGATTTGTTAAACTTGAATTATCTAAATGAAAGGTGGATGAATATGAACGTCACTGAATTTCAACAATGGGTAAAAGATTATTATGAAGCACGAGGATGGTCAGAATTGGACATTTTCATTCGCATTGGCTTTTTGGCAGAAGAAACTGGCGAGGTGGCACGAGCCATTCGCTCCCTTGAGATTGGCAGGGATAGACCTGATGAAGTTATTGGTTCGTTTGAAGAGAACAAACAGGAGTTAACCGAAGAATTGGGAGATGTGCTAGGTAACTTGATTGTGATTGCGAACAAGTACGATATTCCATTGGAAGAAGTGTTTAATGCCCATAAAAAGAAACTATCCGAACGCTATCATAATGCATAATTTCCGTCATTATTGGTGTACATGAAAAACATCCTGTTTTTAAACTTGAAGAGCTGTGACTGAAGTGAACCCAAAAAGTTAGACACTTTATTTAATTAGGCAACCTTGAGGGCATGAACCCGGTAATCTACTGGCTCGATTACGATGAACTTCGTAAGTGATGTGAGCGGCACACCACTTGCCCGCACCCATCATGCTTTTACTGCCATTGTAAAAAGGAATTTTGAATTACAACACGTAGATAGCGGAAGAAGTACACGGCATATAGAATTAACTCTGCCAGAGGGAATACATTATCAGGAAGGCGATCATCTCGGGGTTCTTCCACAAAATCCAACGGAACTTGTCGAGCGAGTGCTCAGTCGATTTAACCTAAACGGCCAAGAATGCGTGAATCTGACTGGGGATTCCGGAAAAGCTGCCCATCTTCCTACAGGAAAACCGGTAAAACTAGAAGAGTTACTATCAAACTATGTGGAGTTCCAAGAACCCGCCACCCGGTCTCAAATTCGGGCGCTTGCCACTCATACGGTATGTCCTCCACATGTAAAAGAACTTGAAGATCTTCTTTTGGACAGTACCTATAAACAAGAAATCCTGAACAAGCGCATAACCATGCTTGACCTTATAGAAAAGTATCTTGCATGTGAAATCCCATTTGAACATTTCCTGGCTTTACTGCCACCTTTAAAAGCAAAATACTATTCTATCTCAAGCTCACCACTCCACAACGAAGGAGAAGCAAGCATCACCGTCAGCGTCGTCCGTGGAGAAGCTTTGAGCGGCAACGGGGAATACAAAGGAATTGCATCGAATTATTTGGCTGAACGCTCCCAAGGAGACAAAATGGCCTGCTTTATCAATACGCCGCAATCCAATTTCCAGCTCCCAGAGCAAACAGGAAAACCTATCATTATGATTGGTCCTGGAACAGGAATTGCACCATTCAGGGGATTCATACAGGCACGTCGCGTTTTAAAGAAAAAAGGTGAAACGCTAGGGACAGCCCACCTTTACTTTGGATGCCGTAATCCTGAACACGATTTCCTCTATCAAGAAGAACTCGTGCAAGCCGAACAAGAGGGCCTTGTAACACTGCACACCGCTTTCTCCAGATGTCCCGGTCAAGAAAAAACATATGTCCAGAACCGATTAGCGGAAAACGCCCATGACATCCTTCCTTTATTAAAAGAAGGAGGACACCTATACATCTGCGGAGACGGAAGCAAAATGGCGCCTGATGTTGAACAAACCTTAATCGACAGCTATATGCATATCTATCAAACACCGAGAGAAGAAGCCACAGAATGGCTGCAATCATTAGAGGAGAATGGCAGATATGCGAAAGATGTTTGGGCAGGAGCATAAATAGGGGAAGCAGCGATTCTTAAGGGAATCGCTGCTTTCTTAATAAAATACGAATTCACGGGTAAACAGCTGAAACTCACGAGTAAATAGCGCAGTCACGAGTAAAACAGCAAAAGTCACGAGTAAACAGCGCAAACTCACGAGTAAAACAGCAAAAGTCACGAGTAAACAGCGCAAAGTCACGAGTATACAGCGCAAATTCACGAGTAAAACAGCAAAAGTCACGAGTAAACAGCGCAAACTCCCAAGTAAACAGCGCAAATCCACGAGTATATCGCCCAAACCCACGAATATATCGCTCAATCTCAAGAGTAAAGTAATTATTTTGCGCTAAAATAGAAGAATTGGAACTAATGGGCATTCACACATTGGCGGAGAGCGTTTAAGGATTCTATATTCATTGTTTAAATTTGAGAGTGTATTACTTTGGAGGCAGTAGAAGTGAGAGAAGCCAATGTTTTTAATAGTGGGCAAAAAGTAATAGGGAGGGTAAAGACCTTTCCATTATATATGGGTTAAGTATTTTTTAGCTTCCACTCTCATTAACTCTTTAGAAAATAGATGAAAAGAAACGGATGTCTTTTCCTCTTTTTCACCCTCAAACGTTATTTCAATCTCATTAGTTTCAAGTGCTGCAAATCTTCTAAGAATCTTCTCTAAATCTTGATTTAACAATATCCTTACCTTCCTTTCGATACATTGAATATTTTAATTATATCTTCTTTCTTCAACTAACAGGTGCTTATTTCAACAACTAGTTTGTTTGCGACAACCTTTTTGTTATGCAATTGAAGGGACAGGTAAAGGGAGATTTTGTTAAAATGAATAGTTGAAGAATGTATAGAATATTCGGTTATCATAAACGGGAGGTGTGGAGGGAAGATGAAGATAATAGAACTGCCAATTGAATTTGAATTTAATGGACAAAAAAATTACATTAATCCTAGCTTGATTATATTGAGGAATGAACTGACTTTGGTCGATACTGGGTATCCTAATTTTTTACCTTTAATTGAAAATGAAATGATGAAAAATGGTTATGAAATGAAGAATTTAAAGAACATGATCATTACTCATTATGATATTGATCATATAGGTTCCTTATATGATTTCAAGGAAAAGTATCCTTGGATTAACATTATAGCCAGTGAAATTGAATCAAAATATATTAGTGGTGAAATGAAGTCAGAGAGATTGGTTCAAGCCGAAGAAATGCTTGAAAATATGCCAAATCAAGAAATCGAATTCGGTAAATGGTTTATACAACAATTAAAGAATTTGAAGCATGTTTCGATTGATGAAAAGGTACACGATGGTGATCTGATTTTAGATAACGAATGTAGAGTAGTAGCAACACCAGGGCATTCTTCAGGGCATATTTCATTATATTTTCCAAGTTTAAAAAGTGTTATAACAGGTGATGCAGCTGTTATGGAGAATCATGAATTGGTCATTGCTAATCCACACTTTTGTTTAAATCTTGAGGAAGCAGAACAGTCTTTAAGAAAGATTAAAAATCTTAAAGCTGAAAATTACTATTGTTATCATGGTGGGAAATTCACTTTATAATTGGGTTTTGCTTAAGATCGGAGCTGTCTTTAGGCAGCTTTTTCATATGAACTGAAGGGGCAGGATAGTTAAGGGCTAGAAATGAAACCCCCATCTAAAACAGGAAGGGGGTAAATGTGTTTGAAGTTTTAAAATTATTACTACGTAAAAACCGAATTTTTACAGTTCGGTCAAGCAAAGGTGGGGGATATAACCTTCGGAATCTATATTGTTTGCTAGTTTGAAGATTTTTGTAGAATCATATTATATTAATAATTCTGCTGTTCACTTCCAGCAGGAAATGAAACCCCCATAGTTCTTAAAGCTTCTTTTGCTTGATTTAAATAGGATTCTGCTTGTTCTTGCCATTTGATAATCACTTTAATAAAGGCCATATATTCAGGTCTTGCATTTTCCTCCATTATTTTTAATCCTTCACTTACTTTTTTATCTTGGGTTTCAGCGTTTATTATACAAGTTGTCATTGTTTCTATAATGGTTTGCTGTTGCTCACCATTTTTTAGCCTTTGGGCTGATCCCACTGCGGTTACACGGTGATATGAAGCAGGGATTAGATGGTTATGCATCTCGCGATTTCCTTTTAAATCTTTGGTTTCTGGTATATGGAAAAGCTCACTACTCATAGTACATACCATTTCTTCAGCATATAAACTTTGATGTAACATATATAAAATAGGTTCCCAGTTGTTTACTCGATAATAATAATCATTCGGATACAAAAAAACATCTCCTCTTTCAGTACATTTTATAGTTATCATTTAGGATCGAAATTAATGAAATTGTATTATCCATCATATGTTTATTAATTTTGTCCAGTTCAAATAATATTGCAAAGGTTAAACATGGATAACTTATTCTTAAATGTCAACTGAATATGTACCTTTACCGCCTATATGAAAAAATACATATAAATCCAACATTTTATCCTCTAACAGAGATGGAGACTATTGCTGTCATTTTTATTTTGGATTTGGTGGAGGTTTCGCCTTTATAGTCGTTTTGTTGATACTCTTAATCATTGTTGGATGTAGTTGTTTTAAGGCGGGAGATGGGGATAAAAAAGCCCGACTTTTATTGGTCGGGCTTTTTAAATTTAATCTAAATATCATCAATTTTTGAATCAGTCGAGATACTGTTTTAATATTTCTAATCCTATTTTTAACTCATCGAATGAGTTTGTAGAAGAAAGTGCAATACGCAAGTACATATCAGGGGTGGTCTGCCCGCTTTGAAAACGATTGGAATGAAAAACTCTAATACCGCGCCTTTTCAAATCCGTTTCCAGCTGTAACGCATCGTTATGTCCTTTAATTGGAAGCCAACGATAAAGACTGAGAGGATGTCCAACATCCTTTCTTAAAGGAAAATATTCCGAATAAATATCATTTGCAGTCTGTGCAAGCTGTTTCTTTTGAGAAACAATTTCATGAGCCTTTCCTGATAGGATTAGCTGTGTGATAACTTCTGCATCAAAAGAAGAGGTCTTTACATTAATGTTGAAAATGGCCTGGGCAATTTTCTCGCGAAAGGCCTCTCCATAAACCATATAGGCAACTCTCAATCCAGAACATATTGACTTAGAGGTGCCGCAAATATAAACGCTCTGTTCTGAGAGTAAATGGAACATTGGCTGCCGGTAGTCAGAGATAATGCCTGCCGTCAGAAATGCATGAATATCATCCTCAATCAAAATTAAACGATGCTTACGGATGACCGCAGCTAATTCTTGCTTTCGAATATCTGACATCATGATTGTGGTTGGATTGTTGCAAGAGGGCATCAGGAAAATGCCGTCAATATTTATTTGGCAACACTGCTTTTCAAGTTCATCTGGCATCATTCCAAATTGGTCTCCGGGAATGGGCACTAACTTAATATGAAACATCTTTGCCAACTCGATAAAGTTTGAATAGGTGTATAAGTCGGTTGCAATTCTATTGCCAGGCTCAAACAAAGCAGCCAAGGCTATAGCCAATGCATTTTGGGCACCGGAAACGATTGCTATATGCTCTTGATCCGCGTGAATGCCGAAAGATTCCATCCAGTTTAGAGCTGCTGTTTTTTGATGTGGAATTCCAGTCGGATCGTTGTAATTCAGTAGCTGCTCCAAATAACTTTTGTTCACGGTTTTTTGAATGGTTTCTGATACAATATCATTGGTTTGCTCAAAAGATGCCACAAAACCAAGATCAATGCTGTTTGCCGTTTTATCTGCGGAAATGGTTATAGAACGGGTGGCATTAGGAGCCACAAAGGTTCCGCTGCCCGTAACGGCATAAATCAATCCCTTTACCTCGCATATTTTGTAGGCACGGGTAATCGTGGTGAAGTTTAAGTCTAGAAAATCTGCCAATTCTCGTTGCGGGGGCAACTTGGTTCCAGGCGCTAAAAAACCATTTGTTATATCTTGTTCAAGTAATGATGCAAGAGATTTATAAAAAGGACGCTTTAATGCTTTCTTATCAGGTTTCCAAGACATTGGATAATTGTCAAATGAATTTACGGGCATAGTTCACCTCTACTATCTTATTCCATACAATCATATCACTCTTTGTATGGAATTCTACTGATGAAACGGTATGATTTGAGTTGGCTTTAAATGAATATAAGGTGATTAGCCTATCAGACCCCCCATTTTGATAAAATGGGGGAATTTTATTTTAATTGTAATCCATACAATTAACTTGTTTTTTGTACGGATTTTGTATGTTAAGTTTAAATAAATTTAGCCATCAGGATGTGAATTACATGAAAAAAAGAACTCAAATCATAACTGCATTTCGTGCAGCTTTTCCGTACACAGTGCCGATTTTTGCAGGCTTTTTATTTTTAGGCATCGCTTATGGAATCTTTATGAATTCATTAGGTTTCAGTGCGATTTACCCGATTTTGATGAGTCTAACAATATTTGCAGGATCAATGGAGTTTATTGCAGCCAATTTATTGCTTGTCGCGTTCAATCCGATTAACGCCCTTTTTCTAACCTTAATGGTGAATGCACGGCATTTGTTTTATGGCATATCCATGCTTGATAAATATAGGGGGACCGGGAAGAAAAAGCTGTATCTGATTTTTGGGCTTTGCGATGAGTCTTTTTCCATCAATTGTACCGTTGATGTTCCGAAGGATGTGGATAAGGGCTGGTTTATGTTCTTCGTGACACTGCTCAATCATTGCTATTGGGTGATAGGATCAGCGATTGGCGGCATTTTTGGCTCACTTGTCAAATTCAATACAGAAGGACTCGATTTTGTTATGACGGCTCTCTTTGTAGTGATTTTCATTGAACAATGGATGAAAGAGAAAAAACATCATAGTGCTCTCGCTGGGCTTGGGCTGTCAGCTGTCTGCCTTATTATTTTTGGCGGAAGCCATTTCATTATCCCTGCTATGTTTGCCATTTTGGGGGTACTTACCTTACTTAGAAAGCCGTTAGAGAAAGTTGAGGTGAGAACCATATGACAATGACTTTAACGCAGCAAATCATTACAATCGCGATGGTTGTTTTAGGTACAATGCTTACAAGATTTCTTCCCTTCATCGTTTTCCCATCAGGTAAACCCACACCGAAGTATGTACAGTATCTCGGTAAAATGCTGCCATCTGCGGTAATTGGGCTTTTGGTCATTTATTGTTTAAAGGATGTAAGCTTACAATCGGGAAGTCACGGCATCCCCGAATTTATTGCGGTAGCTGTAGTTGCCCTGCTTCACTTTTGGAAGAAAAACATGCTCCTCTCCATTGCAGGGGGAACGATTGTCTACATGATGCTGGTTCAATTGGTTTGGTAATATTCAATCAAAGGGGCAGGTAATAGTGAAGAAGAAAATTGATGAATATCAAGTATATGAAAAACACTATGAACCAATTCATGAGCAAGTGAAAAACGATCCGTATGCTCAGTCGTTAGGCATTCAGTTAACTATATTCGAAGCAGGTTTTGCAGAAGCAACCCTAGAAGTGCAAAGCACTATGGTAAATGCATATGGAACTGTTCACGGGGCAGTTATTTATGCTGTAGCAGATCATGCTTTTTCCGTAGCCTGTAATGCTTATGGCAAAACATCATTGGGACTCTCGACAACAATCCAGTTTATTGAATCAGCCAAACCCGGAGACAAGATAGTAGCACGTGCAACGGAAGTTAAACGAAACTATCGGACAGGATTCTATCGAATAGACGTCTTGCATAAGCAAACCTGATAGCAACCATGGAGGCAGTGTCCTATCGTAAGGATCATTATTTTATTGATCTTGATGAACAAGATTAAGCAGTCTAATAGTTATTGATCATAGCTGTCATTGAGACAGCTTTTTCTTATGGAGGTAATGGGGCAGGTTCATTAGGTAACTTTATTTGGAAGGTATGTTAATATTAGGATATTGTTATTTTGATAGGCGCTGGAATATGAGTCAAGTCAATCCAAAAACAAAGATATACTTTTGGCTATCTGTCACGCAATTACTCTGTGGAATCGTTTCTTGGATTCCCTATTTGCTCTTTAAAATTGAAGAATCTTATGGGATGCTACCATTTGTTCTTAACCCAATTGGAGTGGTATCAGGTTCTTTTTCAAACAACAGATTAATAGCCTTAAGCAATTTATTATGGTCTTTAGTTATTCCTTGTGATATTTGTATATCTAACAAAAAGGTACATTCCTATGTGATTGTTAGGGGGATTTTCTGGCACTCCATCAAACTTTATATAGAAGTAACATGTGCAATAGCAGTAAATCAGATCTGTCATCTAGGCAGATTTTTCTTATGCAAATAAAGTGGCAGGTTAGTTAAACAAGGTATTTCAGTGCCAGTAGGGAATTTAATAAAGTGGTTATCTCAGATTAAGATTAGAGGTGAAATTTATGAAAGTGCATTTGAAAAGTGTTACGAGAGAAAATTGGGAAGAGGCGTTAGCACTGAAAGTTAAGAAGCAGCAAAGTAACTTTGTACCGTCAGTAGCCGTATCACTTGCCAAAGTTTATATTAAACCGGACGGGGATAATATTGTTTATTTGCCCTTTGCCATCTATGACAAAGAGATAATGGTCGGTTTTATCATGCATGCTTACGATGAAAATACGACGAATATGTATTGGATTAACGGATTCATCATTGATGAGAGATATCAAGGTAAAGGATATGGTAGGGCGGCACTGACTGAGATGGTTCATTGGATAGCAAATAAGTTTACGATTTGTAAAGAAATTCGTCTAACCGTATTTAGAGATAACGAAAATGCTCGTGAACTATATAAACGTTTTGGCTTTCTTCCCACAGGAGATGTATATGGAGAAGAAGATGTATGGTTTCTTCCTATAAAATAACTATGTTTCTTATTTAACTAAGGTGGTTTAATTAGATTAAGAAGGTTCCTGAGGCATCCTTTTTCATATGAAACAAACGGGGACAGGTTAGTTCAAGAACTAAAAGGGAAGATACTAATCAATGAATTGAATCAATTAAGCTTCCTCTTTACGTTATAAGGGGATAGAATATAAATAAAAAGGTGATGACAATAAAAAAAGTAAAAAGTATCCTATTCTTTCTTCTTGGGGCCATATCTCTTTTGATTGGTATCGCAGGGACTGTTTTACCAGTTCTGCCGGGCGGTCCGTTTTACTTATTTGCTGCTTTTTGCTTTGCTAAAAGTTCCAAGTCGATTGAAAATTGGTTCAAAAGCACCTCATTATATGAAAAATACGTTGAAGCATTCCTGCAAAAAAAAGGTATGACTCTAAAAGAGAAAATCAGAATCAATTTAATTGCCGATTTCTTCATCGTAATTTCTGTATTTTATGTGGACATCCTATTAGTGAAAATCTTATTGGTAGTGCTCGCCCTCTACAAACATTATTATTTCATTAAAAAAATTAAGACGATTGACCGAAACAGTACGAAACAAAGATCTTTTTGAACCTTCAAATAACGGGTCCTTACTTCAATAAGGGAGTTGCTTAGGCAGCTCTTTTTCTTATTGAACTAACGGGGCAGTTAGTTCAATAACTAGATATAGTCTACTTAAAGTATAATATTGGTAGACATCGTAACAAGAACTGAGGAGTGGTTGGATGCTTTTAGATTTAAGAGGCGAGCCTGAAATGGACACTGTTACAGGAATTCTTTACTCAATGGTGGACGGAAATTATAAACGGTTAAAATCTATTGTTGCTAATATGTCACAAGAGGAAATAGATTATAAAGGTCCTAACCAGAAATACAACAGTACAGCCCAAATACTAAGGCATTTAGCTTACGTAGACCTCACCTGGGTGTATAGAATAAAGGACGAGGTAATACCATTAGAACTTGAAGAGAAATATGGACCAATGTTAGATGAAAACAACAAGTTACCACAACTTAAAGGCATTTTACTGGATGTACTCTTAAATGATTATGACGATGTTATAAGTATGATTAAATCTTTATGCTACCAATTAACAGATAAACAATTAAATCGACCAGTTGTATATGAAAATGGTAACGAAGCCACAATTAAATGGGGTATTTGGCACATAGCAGACCATAATAGGTATCATCAAGCTCATATTAGCCAATTGCGTAAATGGTTTAGCCAAAGTTGAGATGTTCGTTATCTTGTTCAACTAACGGGTGCTATACTTTAATGAGGAGTTGCTTAGGCAGCTCTTTTTCTCATGGTTCTAAAGAAGCAGGATAATTCAATAATAAAAAAATACATATATATAAATTTGGTAAAATTGATTAGAGGAGAAGGGTGGGGAATCATGAAAAAATATTTAGGGGTTATATCGTTTGCTTTAATTATCTTGGTTATTTGTTTCTTGGCTGCAAATATAACACGAGTAATTGAAACTGGAGTAACAACTTTTCGTGTATGAATGACATGTGGAATCATTATATCTTTCGCGTTCTCTTTTCTCAGTGAGAAAGGGCTTTGGAGAAAATTCGCTTTAGGTCTTAGTATATTTGTTGGTCTATTTTACTTTATAGCCTTCGAATTAATGAGAATCGTATTCCAGGGTAATGGATTTTAAATTGTTTATTCAACAAACAGGTATGTAAGTTTAGAACCGGAGCTGCCAATTGGTGTTTTTTTTGCTTATAGCGGGTGCGTTAGCTGAAAATCAGAGCTGTCTTTAAGGCAGCTTTTTCTTTATGGAACTATCGCGGCAGGTTAGTTGAACAAGCTATGATGAACCAACTGAATACTTAATGGAAAAAGGAATTTTTGACGGTTATGTGAACAGGTAGGATTAGCAACTAGACATAAAGAATACCTATTTATAAAAGGGGGGCTTCTTTAATGGAAAAAGAAAACTTACTAGCTGTGAAATGTTCGTGCTGCAAAAAAGAATTGGACGCAATAGACTTGGTCATCATCAATGAATCACTTCAGCTGACGCATATTCAATGCCCTTATAAAGGAGAAAAAGCAATTATTGATGTAGGATATTTTAATGTTGTAACCCGAAAATACCTGACCTGTACCCATGAAAAAGCCCCTCTAAGTGGGGGTATGTAAAGTCCATGGCTGTGCATTTTTAGCAAAAACCTTGTGAATTCGGTTCTCTAAAGAGCTATGGCGATCAGCTCTTATGGAACAAAAGGGGCAGGATAGTTCATTAAGAACTACCTGTTTTTTTCTTGATGAATACCTTGCATTATAAAGTAATATAAAATATATTTATACCAAGAGGTGGGAAAATTGGAAATTAATAAGGAAGTCTTAAAAGGTCATATAGACACTCTCATCCTTTCTCTTTTACATAGGAGGGATATGTACGGCTATGAATTAGCCAAAATTGTTCGAGAAAAGAGTGATAACCAATTTGAATTAAAAGAAGGTACGCTTTATCTGTCTTTAAAGAGGTTAGAAAAGAATGAATGGATTTCTTCTTACTGGGGTGATGAGCAAGGACCAGGAGGAAGAAGAAAATATTACAAACTTACATCAATGGGTGAAGAAGGATTTAAACAAAAGCGCCTGGAATGGGAATTTGTAAGAGATGTGATTGATTCTTTTTTAGATGGGGGGAGAAAAAAATGAATCAACTTGAAGAATACGTTCATTCGGTTTACCGAAATGTTGATGGAGATAAAGAAGAAATCGAAGAATTAAAACAAGAAATGCGCTCACATTTACTAGAAGCTGTTTATGAGTTAAAAGAAAATGGAGTGTCGGAAGAAGAAGCAAATAGAATTGCCATTGAAAACTTCGGAGATAAAAAACACCTTATAAAAGGATTATCGGAATTTTTTAATGTTCAAAAGCGATTTACGCGGTATATCTTATTATTTTCTCTTGTTTCACTTGTGCTAGGAGCTACCTTTTTTGTAAACACCTTTTCAAAAATAAACGATTTTCAAGAGGAAAGAAACATCATCATGAACAATGTGTTAACCATCATAGGTGATGATAGTGTGATTACAAATTCCGAAAAAGAGGGTCTCCATACTATTTTCGACGAACATGGCGACCATTTAAATTATTTGGCAGTCTTTAATGTGAAAGAGCAAGCTCAAGTACAAGAATGGTTAAAAGAATATGATATAAAAACAAAACCTTCTAACACCTACCCCCTTGAATATCAGCATGCAACATTTATGATTGGACATCAGGGTGAGAATTTGAATAATAAAGAAGAAATCGTTAGCAGTAATTATGACTTAGGAACAGTAGCGAGTGCAAATGATAGTTGGATTGTTCAATATGAATATAAGGATACCTACCATAATGTTATTGAAGCAAATAATTCAATGGTATTAGGAGATTACATGGATATTTTTCATCTACCGATTTTGTTCTTTGTAGTGTTTGGAGTTCTAATTATTGTTTGGCGATTCTTAAAAAAATATCATAAAAGATATTTTAAAGGACTTATAAACTGAATTTCTTAAATGGACTAACGGGTGCTTTACCTCATTATTAGGAGCTGATCAGAAGCTCCTTTTCTTATACAACTTAGGGGCAGGATAGTTGAAGAGATCTCAACAATTGGGCCATTTTCTTGAATAAGAGAAGGGATTTTTTGTAAGTAAGTCGAAGTTAATCAGAAGATGTTATTTAGTTTAGCATCGGGACGTACTACTCAACATAAAGGAGGAAATCGATTATGAGCGACACACAGACATTACGAGGACTCACTACAGTCAGTTTTTGGACGGATGATCTACCAGCGGCAAAGAAGTGGTACGCCGAGCTATTGGGCATCGAACCATACTTCGAACGTCCAGGATATGTCGAGTTTCGCCTCGGCGACTACCAGCACGAGCTGGGTCTGATCGATAGCCTCTACGCGCCCGATGGTTCAGCGACTGGCCCGGCCGGTGCTGTAGTGTACTGGCACGTCGACGATGTAACAGCAACTTTCCAGAAGCTGCTGTCCATGGGTGCGAAAGAGTACGAGGCACCCACAGAGCGCGGCGAAGGATTCATCACTGCTTCTGTGGTCGATCCCTTTGGGAACATCCTAGGCATTATGTACAATCAGCACTATTTGGAGGTTCTGGGTTCGACCAGAAAAGCGTGACGCTCGCCGTCGGCATTCACACAGTTCACCGAGGTTTGGCAAACTGCACTTTGAGGCGTAGCAATTATCTGTGCAGTGGCAGCTGTCTTGAATAATGTTATGTTTACCCCAACTGTTCGATATTGAACTACTATTCAGGAGACAAAAAGTACTAGAAAAGTGAAAAGGTGAAAAGGGGGCTTCACGAGGTAACATTAGTAAAGGACTATTCCAGAATAGGGCGCGAAGTTTCGCTTTTCTTATAGTACTACCATCAAAATAGGTTTATTTAAAAGTGAAAAATGACACTTAAGAAGACCCTGCTCAATCGTTTTTAAAAAAAGAGCAGGGCGTTAATTAATTAGTCTATGGATTAGGGTTGACTGGATTAAGGTCAGTATGGGTATTGACACTTCCTGACCATTTTCATTCTTTGTGGTGAATCGCCGATTTTTGCGATTCATGGATGGCTAACGGGTGCGTTAGCTGAAGATCGGTGCTGTCTTTAAGGCAGCTTTTTCTTATGGGGGTACCGCCAAAAAGGTCGGGCAAATACTGCCCGACCTTTCAACTATCTCCCACGACGTAGTTAATGGGATATTTATAATACGAAACTATAAATATCATTCCTCAATATGTATGCAGATTGGTTTTACTTTGCAAATAAGTGGTTGCCTATTCTAATGACTGTTTCCCTTGTGAAAATCCATTCATCTGTTGCCGAGAACGGATTATAATAATAAACAGAACCATGAGTAGGATCCCAACCTTGTAATGCATCCATAACAGCTCGATAAGAATGGCTATTTGGGGTCAAATAATATTGCCCATCATGTACAGCTGTAAAAGCATTTGTCTGGAAAATAACATCGTAAGTATTTTTAGGAAAACCTGGCGTTGACATTCGGTTCAAAATTACTGCAGCGACAGCTACTTTTCCTTCATAAGTTTCTCCTCGAGCTTCTCCATGAACAACCCTGGCCATCATTTCAATACTATTTAATTTTTGTTGTGTTTGGAATCCAAAAACTCCATCCGGTAATATTCCAGAATCTAGTTGAAGTTGTTTCACTGCATGATCAGTAATTGAACCATAATACCCTGTTGGTTGCGTGTTAAAGTAACCCATTTTCTTTAAATTTTCTTGTAAGTCATAAACTGCTTGTCCTTGACTTCCATTGTGTAAAATTTCTTGAGCAAAGATTGAATTGGGTATAAAAAACATGAAACAAATAAAAACAACAAACGACATTTTTTTTACATTTAACATCAAACGATCCCACATCCTTCGATTCATTTTCCTACTATTCTACTTTATCATACAAGGAAAATAGATTTATCTTACATTATTCCTATTTTAAACCAAAAATTGAGGAAATTTTCAGATAAATTCTGCTTTATTGGGGTACCGCCTATCTGTTTTGGGGTATAAAGAAATTTTAACTTGATGGAATGCGACAAGACCCCTTATGGAACTACCATGAAAATTAGATACTTTAAAAATGAAAAATGACAATACTTAAGAAGACCCTTCTCAATCGTTTTAAAAAAAGAGGAGAGCGTTAATTAATTAGTTTATGGATTAGGGTTGACTGGATTAAGGTCAGTATCAGTATTGACACTTCCTAACCATTTTCATTCTTTGTGGTGAATCGCCGATTTTTGCGATTCATGGATGGCTAACGGGACAGTTTAGTTGAACAAGAACAAAGGGGAAATCCCATGATTCTAAGCGTTGTTAAGTGGATTCCTTCGTAACACTCATGTGATTAGACGGTAGTTTTGCTGACAAATGGTAGTTTGTTATAGGATAAGGGTGATATATTTGATGCAAAATATTAGGGGCAAAACTCCAAAAAGAAGGAAGTGCTAAACGATGAATTTAGAAATGGTTATGCAGGAGCTTGAAGCCCTTGGCAAGGAAAGAACTAAAAAAATGTACATATCCAATGGTGCGCATGAGCCGCTTTTTGGCGTGGCTACAGGCGCTATGAAACCAATTGCAAAGAAAATAAAAATAAGTCACCGTTTAGCTGAAGAGCTTTATTCCACGGGGAACTACGATGCAATGTACTTTGCAGGCATTATCGCAGACCCAAAAACCATGACTGAGTCGGATTTTGATCGTTGGATGGATGCTGCGTATTTTTATATGCTGTCCGATTTTGTAGTGGCTGTAACTTTATCAGAGTCAGATATTGCACAAGAAGTTGCTGATAAATGGATCACAAGCGGTGAAGAGCTGAGAATGTCAGCGGGCTGGAGTTGCTACTGCTGGCTTTTAGGGAATCGGCTAGACGTTGAATTTTCAGAAAGCAAGATTTTCAATATGCTTGAAATTGTGAAAAATACGATTCACGATTCACCAGAACGAACGAAATCCGCTATGAATAATTTTCTATACACGGTGGGGATTTCATATGTGCCACTCCATGAAAAGGCAGTCGAGACCGCAAAGGCACTAGGAACAGTAGAAGTCAAACGGGACAAGAAAAAAAGCAGTTTTCTAAATGCTTACGAAAGTATTCAAAAAGAAGTCGATAAAGGTAAGCTTGGTTTTAAACGCAAACATGTAAGATGTTAAAAAAATTATCCTCGCAAAATTGAAGTGTAATCTATGGATGATTATAAAGATACTGTACTTGAGCAATTATGTATCAATTATCGTGAAAAAGTTAAAAATTTTAAAGCCAGTATCTCGTATAGAAATACAAGGCAGTTTTACCTAGTGTGTAAAAAAAGGAATTTTGAAATTTGAAATGTTATTCATTCCTTTTAGTTTTGAGTGGAGTAAATTTTATCGTTCATAAGTGTTAAATACCACAAATGTACACTGCTAATCGCAGGGAAATAAATGTGTAAAGCACTTTTATTTAGATATTGATTATGGTGTTGAATATAAAGAATTTAGATATTGTTGGTTCAGTTTCTTTCTTAGCGAATAAAATTTCCGAAATGGGCGGTATAGCATTGTATCTACCGTTCGTAAAAGTACACCTTTATAAACATTCTATAATTACCATTGAAATGGAAGGCTTTTAACTAGTATCTATTTAATACGTGCCCCTATTATTGTTTTCATTTTGGATGGAGGCTATTTTTTTCCCTAGAGAGGTAGAGTGAGAAACACTATAAAAATGCAATTTCTAATAACTTAAAAGATAAATATAAATGAATAATTCAACCAAGGGATGATTAAAAAAAATAAAAGCATACGTTGGTGATTTATACCAGCGTATGCTTTAAATTTCATTCCTTTTAGTTAATCAAGGAATTCTTATTTTTTAATTATTAATATTCGTTAAAAAATTGCTGAATTTCCTTTGGATCATCTGTTTTTGTTAATGCAAGCATCGTCAAAATTCGTGCTTTTTGAGGATTAAGTGAGTCCGCTGTAACAAAATTATTTTCATCGTCAATCTTTTCTCTCGTAACAATACCATTTCCTACACGGCTAGAGCGAGTAATAATCACGCCTTTTTTGACAGCGTCTTTAGCACCCTCAAAAGCAGTATCAGAAGTTAAACCGTTTCCTTCACCTGCTATTATGATCCCTTTAGCTCCTGCTTTCACAGATGCATCGTAAAAATATCTACTATCATTTTGATAGCTATAAATAATGTCCACTTGAGGAAGTTTATCTAGTTTTGATACATCAAACACCGATTTGGTTGTATGTTTACGAGTGGGTTCATTGTAGAAAAATATTTTATTACCTGCGATTGCTCCTAAATAGCCTTGTTCCTCAGATTGGAATGTATCTGTCATGGTTGTATTGGTTTTAGTTATGTAACGTGCAGAACCTATCCGGTCATTTAATGAGATTAAAACACCTTTGTTTTTAGCATCTTTACTAGCAGCAATTTTTACAGCATTATATAAGTTTAAAGGTCCATCTGCACTTATAGCTGTAGCCGGTCTCATTGATCCAACAATCACGACAGGTTTGTTGCTTTTTACGACCAGATTCAGAAAGTAAGCAGTTTCTTCTAAGGTATCTGTTCCATGCGTTACGACAATTCCATCAACGTCTTTAGATTTTAATAACTCATTAATTCGTTTCGCCAACTTTAATAAAGTTTTATTATCCATATTGTTACTGCTAATATTGGCGAATTGTTCACCACTCACATTTGCTGCTTGTTTTAATTCGGGAACTGCTTTAATTAGTGTTTCAACACCAATTGTACCTGGTTGATAACCAGTTGTGTCAGTATTGGATGTAGCAGAACCTGCAATCGTTCCGCCAGTAGCTATGATTTTCACATTGTTTAACTTGGGATTTGTTGATGTTGCTTCTACTTTCTCTTCTTTTAGATTACTATTTGCTGAGCTATGGATAGCAGTGATAGATCCAGAAAATAATAGTGTAACCAATAGAAACGTGATTCCTAGATATTTTTTTATGTTCATGTCTAGTTAGCTCCTTCTTTATTAAATTATGTACTTTATTAAATTATGTGCGACATATGAAAATACTATCACATCTAGATATTACTTACAATAAACCCAAAATCATGTTAGAGTATCTTGCATGATTTTTGTTGGTGTTGGAAAAAACCCATAGAAATATAGTATCTTAGCTCTCTTGTAGAATCGCTATGCAGTAGAACCATATTTTCAAATAGATAATTTATTGCGTGTTAACAAAAAATTTAATTAATATAATCTAGATATGTTAGACTATTTGCCATTTTGAAGAAATCTTGGTCTTGCTTCAATATTCCTGGGAAGTATTACATTGAATAAATTTGGAGAGAGAGGAGTGTGAAGTGAGTTTAAGTGTCTTATGCAACTAAAGGGGCAGTTCAGTTATAGAAAGTAATATCTGTAAGTTGATTTTAGTCTAGGAACACTTGATAATGTTGTGGTATAAATTAGTTTACAAAAGGATGACTGTCATGAAAAAAGCAGCGGAAATAGCCTCCTAAATCATATAAAACTTATTAGGAGGCGTTATATATGAAATTCAATATAATTGATCGTGAAAATTGGTATCGAAAAGAGTACTTTGAACACTATTTACAACAACAAACAACATTCAGTATAACGAATGAAATTAATATTACTGTTCTTATGAAGAACTTAAAGAAGAAGAATGATAAGTTATATCCTGCGTTTATTTTTATGGTTACAAAAATAGTTAATTCCCATCGAGAATTTAGAACCAGTTTTAACCCAGAAGGGAAATTAGGTTATTGGTCAGAAATTTTGCCTTCTTATACAGTTTTTGATAAGAAGACACACACATTTTCTAGCATCTGGTCACCAAATGTAAGTAGGTTTTCTGAATTTCATTCTCAGTATGAAAAAGATGTAGAAGAATACAATGGTACGGGTAGTTTATTTCCAAAGACTCCTATACCAGATAATAATATTCCGATATCTATGATCCCTTGGAGTTCTTTTACAGCATTTAATTTAAATATTAATAATGGTGGAGATTTTCTCTTACCCATTATAACTGGGGGTAAATCTTCACAAATAAAAGATGAATGTTTCTTACCTGTTTCGTTACAAATTCATCATGCTGTTTGTGATGGTTATCATGCAAGTGTTTTTATGAATGACTTACAAAGGTTTGCTGATGAAAGTGCAGACTGGCTCTAGTTGTTCATTGGGGAAATATCTATTGGATTAAGTTCAACTATCAATGAAAAGGATATGGACGCCATATCCTTTGAAATCGCTAATTATTTTTAGTTGGTGTGAGTTTATCGAACCTAAATATAAATTCGAAAGTCTTAAAAAAATATCATTTTGACAGGAACAGATTGAAATAAGGTACAAAGTAAATAGGGCTTTTAACATGAGAGTTGCTCGGGCAGCTCTTTTTTTTATGGAGCTAACTGGGTAAATAGCGTCTTTATTTTTAAAATTTTACATGCAATAATTTGTACATTCTTTAAAATAACTAAAAAGTAAACGAGGGGAAGTTTATGGAGAGGATTAATTATTCTATTGTTGATGTGTTTTCTAATGGAAAATATACAGGAAATCAACTCGCGGTTTTTAAAAACGCTGAAAGTATTTCAGATAATGAAATGCAACAAATTGCTAAAGAAATTAATTTTTCCGAAACTACCTTTATCTTGTCCGATTCAATAAATGATGGCGGCTATGATGTTCGGATTTTTACACCTAATGAAGAAGTTCCTTTTGCTGGCCATCCGACTTTAGGAACTGCATATATCATTCAAAATGAAATATTAGAAGCACCATTGGATAACATTATTTTGAACTATAAAGGCGGTCAGATAACTGTATCATTCAATAATCAAGAAGAGCTTCTATGGATGAAACAAAATGAACCAACTTTTGGCCGGATTTTAGATATAGATAAAATTTCTGAAGTTTTAAATATACATAAAGAAAACATAGATGATAGATTCCCCATTCAAGAAGTTTCGACTGGACTTCCAGTGCTTGTTGTCCCATTAAAATCATTGGAAGCAGTTAAAAAAGTAAAGATAAATAGAGAAAAATATTTTGAGTTAATTGAACATATGGATGCAAAAGCCATTATGGTTTTTTCTCCAGAAACGTATGATTCGAAAAATGATTTGAATGTTCGGGACTTTGCGGACTATTATGGTATCCCCGAAGATGCAGCTACTGGCAGTTCTAATGGATGTTTAGCTGCTTTCTTAGTTAAATACCGGTATTTTGAAAAAAGTGAAATAGACATTCGCGTAGAACAAGGATGCGAAATCGAAAGACCCTCTTTATTGTTTTTAAAAGCAGGTGATGTTAACGGGGAAATCGACGTTCATGTAGGAGGTAAAGTAGTGAAAGTTGCTCAAGGTGAATGGTTTCTTTAATAACCTGACCTTTTCAACTGACAGGTGCTTTAGGTTGCTGAGGCAGCCTTTTTCTTATTGAATGATCAGGCATACTTACCGATGATAATCCAATCCATTTTTGAAAATGAATGATACATAAATGGGGACAGTCCCACACAAAAGGAGGCCTTACAAATTGAATAAAGAATCAATACTAATCGTAGAAGACGAAGAAAAAATCTTAAGACTGCTTGAATTAGAGCTTGAAATCGAAGGCTATCAAGTCGGAAAGGCCATGGACGGAAAGGAAGCCCTTGAAGCGTATCGATCAGGAACATGGGATTTGATCTTATTGGATGTGATGCTTCCAGGCATAAGCGGGATCGAGCTGCTTCGGAAAATTCGGACGAAAAACAATTTCACCCCTGTCATCCTGTTAACTGCAAAAGGCTCGGTTGAGGATAAAGTTTCCGGTCTTGATCTCGGCGCGAATGACTACATCACTAAACCTTTCCAAATTGAGGAATTGCTTGCCCGGATTCGTGCAGTTTTAAGAATGCGTACTGCATCGCCTTCAATGGAAGATGAAGGCGATGCATGGCTAAATACAGCTGATTTAAAGGTGAATGTCAAAACACGCGAAGTGATTAGAGGAGAAAACGGAATTGACCTAACGCCAAAGGAGTATGATTTACTTCTTTATTTACTTAAGAATAAGCGCCAAGTGCTAAGCCGGGATCAAATTCTGGAAGCGGTTTGGGGATATGATTTCTATGGAGAAACAAACGTGGTGGATGTGTATATCCGATATGTTCGTAAAAAGCTCGAATATGGATTTGATACGCCGCTTATTCATACTGTAAGAGGCGTTGGCTACGTCATGAAGGATGCAAAATGAGACTTCGGAAGAAAATAAACTTATATACAGCGGTGTTATTCATTTTTCTGCTCCTTTTGATGAATGTTTCGATTTATTTTGTTTTCAGTAATCTGATGATGGTGAATGAACTCAATCGCGCGAAAGCGGAGACAGAGAAAATTGCCTTTGATGTTAGTAAAAATGTTAATAATATTTCACCAAATGATTTACTTCGGGCCTATCTGCCTATAGATGGCATGATTGGTATTGTAAAAGAAGGTCAACCCAAAGGAACAGTTGTTACATCCAATTCTGAAAAACAATTAAGCAATCGAAATAGCAGCTTTTATCCCGGTGAGAAGAGCGCGATCATCACTTATCATCAGAAAAAGTATGTATTCGTTTCAAACCCGATCGTTTGGGGGGATGGAAGTGTAGTTAACCTTCAAATCACCAAAAGCATTACAGCAACCGAAGAAATGCTCGCTGTTCTGCGGATCGTATTAATCGCTGTAACGGTCATTGCCATGATACCTGTTCTGATATCAAGCACTATTCTTAGTAACTTCATCGCCCGTCCGATTCGATCGATGATTGATACGATGAAGGAGATTCAAACAAGCGGCCAATTTAAGCGACTTAGCCTAGAGGAAAAATCAAAAGATGAACTTGTGGAAATGGGAAAAACCTTTAATCACATGATCGATTTGCTGCAGGCTAACTTCGAAAAACAGGAGCAGTTCGTATCAAATGCTTCACATGAATTAAAAACACCGCTAACTGTCATCGAAAGCTATGCAAATCTTATGAAAAGAAAAGGGTTGGAGCGCCCTGATTTGTTTGATGAATCCATAGAAGCCATTCATTCTGAAGCCATAAGAATGAGAGAGATGACAGAGCAAATGCTCCTGCTTGCAAAGCATCAGGAAAAATGGAATATAGAGAAGGAAAACGTTAATCTGACTGATATCATTGCAGAGTTAGCGAAAGTATATAAAAATGCGTACAATCGAACAGTGGAGATTTATGGTAGCGATGCAATTGAAACAGTAACGGACGTTCAAAAGTTAAAACAGCTTTTGTTTATTTTTTTAGACAATGCAAGAAAGTATAGTGACGAGCATATCTCCGTCTACATAGGACAAACAAGTAATGAAGCATATATCCGCATCGAAGATAGAGGGGATGGAATTCCAAAGGCTGAATTGCCAAAAGTGTTCGATCGCTTTTATCGTGTAGATAAAGCAAGAAGCCGAAAGCAAGGCGGATCAGGATTGGGGCTTTCCATGGCAAAGGAAATTGCTGATGCAATTGATGTACGAATTGAAATGGATAGTCTCGAAGGCATGGGAACGATCGTTACTCTTTTATTTAAATAAGCCTCTTAAATAGTGAATTCTTATCAAGTTCTCATTTTATCAAAAAGTAAGAATGACGTTGGATGGGGGATACGATGAAGATTAGAAAAGTGCTGATAACAGCTGGGTCAACTCTTGTTTTTGGTCTGCTATTATTCGTCGGATTTCAATGGTGGGCTCCATCATTATCCGCGGAAAGCTTGACGAAAGAAGAAGTGAACCAGACAGCAAAGGATAAATATCCGGGAACCATTATAAAGACAACGAAAAATGAAGGCGAAGAATATCAGATTGAAATGCAGCTTGAAACCGGGGTATACCAAATTACGATGGATGCGAAAAGCGGTGAAGTTCGTTCAATAAAAAAAGAGACCATACATGCAGCTGAAAAAACAACGAAAAAAACACCAAAGCAACTTACCCAAAAAGAAATAAAGGCACGTATTTCCTCGCAAGGAGAACTGGAACAAATTGATTTTGTGCAGGAAAAAGACAACGCCTATTATAAAGCCGTTGTAAATAAGAATAACGAAAAAATCACATTAATACTCGATCCATATACAGGTACAATCATTGACTCGACAATGGTCGCAGATAGTATCATTACAGAAAACGAAGCAATTGCGATTGCGGAAAAACATGTAAAAGGAACAGGTGACGATACAGAATTTTATCAACCTTCAGATCAGACACCCTATTATTTGGTCGAAGTTGAATTGGAGGACGATCGAGATGCAGTCGTCCAAGTGGACGGCTACACAAAAGAAGTAAAAACAATCACATGGGAAGATGATGAAGAGAACGATAATGATGGCCCAGAATAAAATAGTGGCTCATAAGGGTTTACTAATTTAGACGTAAATTGAATAAGGCATAAAAAAGGGTGATGCAATTAGCTGTCTAATATGCATCACCCTTTTTGTCTTTGGTGAGTAAGAAAAATGCAAAAAAAAAGAGAAGGAACTGTAACAATTCTCACCAATTTCTAATCCTTCTATCATTTAACTCTAATTTAATATCTCTAACATGGAATTAAGCACCAAAAGATAAAACAGAGCCAAATGAGCATCTGGATTATTGTACATAAAACATTCCCTTCATATTTCAACACATTAACAAAGGTTTGCAAGAGAAAGGAGAATAAGTAATGTCAGTTATTTCTAGCATTCTGGATTACAACAAGACGTTTGTCGATCAAAACAAATATAAAGAGTTTCAAACGACAAAGTATCCAGATAAAAAGATCGTCATCATAACGTGCATGGATACCCGTCTGTTGGAATTGCTTCCAAAGGCGATGGGGTTAAGAAATGGAGATGCGAAAATCATTAAAAACGCTGGAGCTATTGTTTCTCATCCCTTTGGCAGCATTATGCGCAGTATCCTTGTCGCCATTTATGAGCTAAAAGTGGAGGAAGTGTGTGTGATTGGACACCACGGATGCGGTATGGTAGGGCTTCAATCCTCTTCACTTCTTGATGCCGCAAAGCAGAAGAAAGTCAGTCAGGAGCAAATTGATATCCTTAAAAACTCTGGTATTGATTTATCAAAATGGCTGTCAGGCTTTCAATGCGTTGAGGAGAGTGTAACAAATAGTGTCCGTTTGATCAAAAATCACCCATTATTACCGGATTCCATTGCCGTTCACGGTATGGTCATCCATCCCGAAACGGGTAAATTGGAGCGAATCATAGATGGATATAGCAACGTTGAAAGCAAAGACGAAATACATATTCAATAAAAGAAGGAGCGATAAAATGATGGGATCTAGCAGGCTTGAAGGATACAACTTAGGCCATTTTCAGAAAGACCTGGTTGCCGGGGTGGTAGTTGGGATTGTAGCGATTCCTTTAGCGATGGCTTTTGCCATTGCTTCTGGGGTAAGACCGGAATACGGACTGTACACATCAATTATTGCAGGAATCATGGTCTCCCTTTTTGGAGGGTCCAAATATCAAATTGCAGGCCCGACTGGAGCCTTTGTCCCGGTCTTGTTCGGGGTGGTCATGCAGTACGGATATGAAAAACTGTTAATCGCCGGTTTCCTGGCAGGTATCATGATTTTTCTTATGGGTGTCTTCAAACTGGGAAGATTCATCAAGTTCATTCCGCGTCCAGTTACCATCGGCTTTACTGCCGGAATTGCTGTGATTATCTTCTCTGGGCAGATTGCCAATTTCTTTGGACTCAGTAACTTAAAAAAAGAAGAAGCCTTTCTTTTAAATATGAAAGAAATCTTATTGAATTTCAATACAGTGAATTTCTATAGTGTACTTGTAGCTATCATAAGTTTAACTCTCGTCATATTAACTCCAAAATATTTACCGAAAGTCCCTGGAGCATTGCTGGGATTGATTGTATCAACTCTAGTCGCTAGCTTATTCTTCCCAGGCCAGGTAGCGACCATAGGATCTGCTTATGGCGCCATTCCCAATACATTGCCCCATTTTCAGTTTCCCCATATCACGGGCGGCCTAGTGATTGAACTCCTTCCGGCTGCTTTGGTCATTGCCATGCTTGGAGGAATTGAATCACTATTATCCGCTGTAGTGGCAGACGGCATGACGAACAGTAAACATAACAGCAATAAAGAGCTGATGGGGCAAGGATTGACCAATATGATTACGCCTTTATTTGGAGGCATCCCGGCTACAGGTGCCATCGCGCGTACCGCAACGAATATTAAAAACGGTGCAGTCTCCCCTATATCAGGCGTGATCCATGGGTTAGTGGTATTGCTGGTGTTAGTCAGTTTGGCTCCTTATGCTTCGGCCATTCCATTGGCCAGTATGGCCCCCATTCTTATGTTTGTCGCATGGAACATGAGCGAACGCAAAGAGTTTTCGCATATCTTAAAAGCAAAAACCATGGACTCGATCGTATTGATCGTTACCTTCGTATTAACCGTATTGATTGACCTGACAACAGGTGTCGGGATCGGTTTATTATTAGCCATTCTATCGTTCGTTAAACTGATGAGCGGTACATTGAAATTATCAAAGGTATTACCAGATCCAACTGATAAACTAGTTAAACCAGAAATGGTGCAACAAGGTTCAAGCTGTCCGCAGATAAACATATATACGATAGAAGGACCTTTATTCTTTGGTTCAATCGAAAGGCTGCAAGAAGAAATCGAAGAAATAATGCGTACTAAACCAAAAGTCCTCCTATTAAGAATGAGTAATGTGCCATTCATTGATACATCGGGAGAAGCACTTCTCACCGACATTGTGAAGCAATTCAAGTTTCATAATCTGCAAGTGTTGATTTCCGGGGTTCAACAGGAACCTAAAGAAATACTGAAAAAAACTGGATTCATTAAACTAGTTGGTGAGGAACAGTTCTTTTCCAGTACGGGTGATGCCATTAATGAAGCTTTATCCAAACTGGATGAGAACCGTTGTAAAGGGTGTAAACAGTTTTCTTTTGCTGAATGCACCGCACTCTCGCAGCAAGTTCCAAAGCCTGCGTTATTAAAACAAAAAAGAAAACGGGAGATAGGATTAACATGATCCCTGTCAAGAAAGACAACTAAAAAGAGAGATCCATTAACAATATTTAGGCATCTGCTTATGGCAGATGCCCTTATTCTTAATCAACTATCTTCTTAATCAACTATCTTCTTAATTCGCCATGGCTATCAATGAATACGGTAGTAGTCAGGAAGGTTACAAGTAGAAGTAACTCAAATACAAATAGATTCATAAAGACACAATGGAGAGGGAGGGACAGCTGCCATTTACATATTGTGGTCAGTAGCTTCTACAAGTATCTTTTGTATGGTAACTTTCGTTAAACATCATAAACCCATACTATTGACCAACAAACCGGTGGGATAGTAATTGATTAACAGTTTACCCTTGTAGGGAGCCCCTCAGCCATAGCGAAAAGCCGGATTTCAATACTTGTTGAATCCGGCTTTTCGTTATTACGCCTATTTGAAGAGTTTTGGGTAAAACATGGTGAATTGTGGTCAATGTATAAACCATAGTATCGCCATTCATAAATGATGTTCAATTAATCGAATCGAGGTGTTTGATCTTAATATTATTAAAGACCGCTTTGCCTCCCTCTGAGAAGAGGGATATTCCCTTATCATCAAATTCAGGGAATATTAAATTTGAATGTGCAATCTTTCCATCATCCACAAACACCTCAATACTTGTTTTATCAATGAGGATCTTTAAGTGAACATGTTTCTTGCTAGAATCATATGGAGCCATGCTTTTAATATATTGATTACTTTCGTCAGGGTGTTCAGTAAAAGTTCGATTGACATAAGAGTAGTTTTCTTCTGCAAAAATTCCTACGTCAATGTGGCGTGTTTGATCTGCTGATTCCCGAAGCCTTAAGCCTACATTGTTTATGTCTGACCAACTGATATCCGCCTCCAATTGATAGACATCACCTTTTACATCTAGTGTTTTGGAACCATTCACTTCAATTTGTTCATAAGAATCCGTTGAACCCGTCAATTCTTTCAATGCTTCGATAGGTTGTGAAGATAAATAATATAGGTTGTTGCCTGCATGTTTTAGCCCGATTTGGCGAACGATGGAATCCATTCCATTAAAGCCCTCTTTCAGGGTCGGAGTATTATCGGCATAGGCCCAATTATTCATCCAAGCAAGAGCATACCGTTTGTTATATTTATCGCTTTCTGTTCCATCTTCAAATGTAACTCCACCATACCAATCGAAGCCATAATCCAACCATTGCGGTTCATTGTGATCTGGGAAGAATTCCATTCCATCAAAGCTTCCAGTCCAATAGGCGTATGTGTTCGGTTTACCATTCGATTGCCCATTAGCACTGACACCAAGTACCCATTTTAAAGTCCCGTCATCCGCCCGTAACAAATAAAGGTCCGGGCACTCAACAATACCTATGTTTTTCGTGGCAAAACTGCTCATATACTGCCAATCTTTTAGGTTGTGAGACTTATAAAAACCTACTTTTGTTCCTTCAGCCATGACCATTATCCATTTATGATCATTGTCATCCCAGATGATCTTTGGATCTCTAAAATCTTTCGTTCCTGGATTTGAAAGGATAGGATCATCACTGTAGGAGGTAAATGTTTTACCGTTGTCCGTACTATACCATAGAAATTGTTCCTGTTTACCGCCATCCTTGGAGGGCTGCGTAACGATTGCCACAAGAGCATCTTTTCCAAAGCCTGCCGTATTTTCCTTGTCCGCAACGACTGATCCCGACCATGGATCTCCATTATCATTGGTGTATTTTGGAATGGCAACCCCTTGATCACTCCAATGCACCAAGTCCTCTGAGGTTGAATGACGCCATTCTGTTCCATTTCCATCCGGATAATCCCCGTTATAGAGGTAAAAATAATGGTACTCTCCATCAATGAAAATCGGCCTCTGAGGATCGTTTTTCCATTTGTCAGGTACAGTGAAATGGTAGTTAGCTCGATACGATTCCTCTTCATGCTTAACTGGTAAAGTCGATTTGACTAAATAGACTAATAATCCGGCAATGAACAATCCAAGCATTAAGAGAACCAACGACTTAAAACCTTTCTTATTAAAAATTTTGTCCAAGTAAATCACCACGCTTTTATTTTCCTATTTTGTTCCTAAGATAATGTAAAACTTATTTAATAAAAAAAAGAAAATGCCAATTTTACAGACATTTTCTTTTTTGATTAATTTCGTAAAACTCCGGATGAACATTAAATTATTGGTTATTCGTCAGTTGACCCTGTTCCTGAATACTATCTTCTATCACAGCTGTATTTGGCCCTTTAATGTTAACTGAAAAACTTGGGGCAAAGGTAGATTTATGGTCTTTAAAATAACCTCTATTTGTCATATAACTTGTGATGACTACATTATCGCTTTCCGGTTGTGGGATAGCATAGTGAGCATATGTCCAAGTAATATCATAAGGATTAAGATCTTGGTGTAAGACAATTCCTGTTTTATTTAATGGTTTGTATGGGCCAGTTAAAGAATTTGCCACGTAGCCTAACATGTAAATATCTTTATCATCAATTCCATCAATGGTCATTTTTGATCCTCTTGTACTTGTGAATAAATACCATTTTCCGTCCTTTTTAAATATGTTAGGACGTTCAATTTCATCCGTTACTGTATTCGAAACAATCAAGGGTTTCATTTCGTTTTTTAATGTATAATCATCGTTTATTTCAATGATGCCCATTGCACCATTTGCTAATTCAGCTAAACCTTTTTTAGAGCTTTGCAGAAGTTTATCCTTTTCAGCTTGGAAGAACTTATTGCTGTTGCCATAGTAAGCCCTGTTGTAAAGGGATTCTTCTCCTTGGTAACCATATTCAGTCCCAGTATTCGCTTCAAAAACAAGGTATTTACGACCCTTATCTTCAATATAGTGAGGATCTCTAAATGTATGATTATCACTAAAATTTTCATCAGCGAAAGCCTTATCATGTGATTGATAAAACTTGCTGTCTCCGCCTTCATAGATGGATTTGTAATCTTCTACGCCATCCACTTGCAATGTATCGGCACCTGACTCAGATACGTTTACTTGAGCTGTTGTTAATGTTTGTTTACCGTATTGCTTGGAATCTGGTGAAAACTGTCCGCGATTTGTATAGAATAAGCGAACTTCTCCATCAGACGTGAAGGTTGCAGAACCGGACCACTCTTCTGCTTGATTTTTTAAATAGGGATCATTTGGAACATTTTTATCATGATCATCAAATACTCTGCCAGCATTTTTCCAAGCATCAATGGATGTTTCTCCAACTTTTTTGTAGAACAAGTAAATGAACGTATCACTGCCGTTTTTAGGGTCTCCAGCTAAACCAAAAACGATATGATAGCCCTTATATTCTGCCACTGAACCATCAGCGTTTTGTAATGGCCAAGTATCCCACACATCCATATCGATTAAATTACCTGATTTGTCATACTTTTTTGCTGAGGGAATGTTTTTTATTGTTGATTCGTCAAACTTGGGAACTGTAAACTTTGCATCGCCTTGTTGATTAATCATTTTTTGCATGTCGTAACGGGTGATTTGTGAAGTGCCATACTTTTCATTGTGATCTAATGGGTCTTTTGCCGCCGCGAAAGTTTCTGAGCGACTGCCTCCTAATAAGATAACTGTACTAAGTGTTATTACTGTTGCTTGTTTGGCAAGCCTGTTAAAGTTCATATGCCTTCCTCCTAGAATGTTCATTAGTATTTAAAAGTAAAGTCTAGTGGAACGGTTCCTTTTTGGGAGTAACGTTCCGCCTGTTTGAAGTACTAATAAAATTATAGGTTAGTCTTAATTCTATGGATATGTCATATATTGATTAGAATTTAGTCTTATATTGATATCGTAGTTTTTGACATACAAAAAAATGCCCCAACAAAGGAGGCAAAAAGTGTACAGAAGTCGTATATTATTCGCTTGAAGCCCTTTCCCATGACTTCTGAAACTCGTGCAGTAATTGGCCACGATTAAGCTTGTTTCCTACATATAGTTGCATGGCAGCCCCAAATTCTTCTCTTATTCCGACAGGGAAATCATACCAGTTTGAGTATAACGTTTTTCCTTCTTTATAATACTGAATTGTTTCATCAGCAAGAGGTCCTAAATTGTCAGCTTCAATGTTAGTGAAAGCAGGAATGAATTTAAAGCGTTCTGTCAAAAACATTTTGCCTTGTTCGGAAGAAACCATCCAATTTAAAAATCTCTTCGCTTCTTTCTTCTTTTCTGGTGTGGTTTGTTTGTTTACAACCCAATAATTCGGTACGCCGACCATCAAGGCTTCCTTCTTAGGTTGATCGTTTATTGGTATTGGCATAAATCCGATATTCATATTCGGTGATTGTTGATCGATCATCGGCTGTATCCAGTTTCCTTGTTGGATAATCGCTGCATTTTCTGACGTGAATAGATTCACTTCCATGTTGTAATCTGTTGATAGCGGGTTATTGTTTCCATACTTTAATGTGACATCCAACAAATTGATTAAATCATTGAATTTTTGATTATTATATATTTTTTCAGTTCCATCATTTAGGCCTTTTATAAAAGCCGGTGGATCTTCTTGCTCCGTAAAACCGACATTCATTAAGTGGTCACCCAATTTCCACTCTTCATAATATCCAGTTGCAAAAGGAGTAACCCCTGCTTTTTGCAATTTTTCAGCCACTGCTATTAATTCAGTCAGCGTTTTGGGTAATTCATCGATTCCTTCCTTATTAAATATATCCTTATTATAGATGAATCCGTACCCTTCCAGATTAATCGGCATCCCATGAATTTTCCCATCGAATTTCATAGGGGTTAACGCCTCTTCATATGCATGTTCAACCCAGGGTTGGTCAGAAAGATCCTCTAAATATTCACTCCACTGTTTGGCATTTTCGTATCCGCTGTTGGTGAAAATATCAGGACCATTGCCAGTGGCCATTTTTGCTTTTAAATCAGCAAGGTTATCCATAGCCCCGCCAACCGTGTGAACCTTTATATCTACATTTGGATTTTCTTTTTCATAAGCAATCACCATTTGTTCGAACTGCGTAGAAATTTCAACTTTCGGATTCCTTACAGTCAAAGTGATTTTTCGCTCTGAAATTTCCGATTTTTTTGTTCCGCTGTCGGTCTTTGTTTGACATGCACAAAGGGATAGGCTCAATATTCCGATTAAAAATATGTTTAGTATCTCTTTTTTCATCATGTCACCCCTGTAATTTTCTAATTAAGGTGAATTATTTACTTCTGATCTGCATTCCTTTCACTGTTTCGGTATTCGAATGGTGTCAGGCCAACCACTTTTTTGAATAGTTTTGAAAAGTATTTCTCATCCTGATAGCCGAGCATTAAAGAGATGGAGTAAATACTTTTTTCGGTTTCTCTTAACCAACGTTTTGCTTGGTCAGTTCTTAGTTTAGTGATGTATTTGGACAGGAGCATTCCGGTTTTTTGTTTGAACTTTCTTGAGATGTGTTCGCGACTTAAGAAGAATACATTCGATAGTTTTTCTAAACTCAATTCTTCCATGTAATATTTTTCAACATATGAAACGATGTCCTCTATGCGACGTGCAACATCCAAGTCATCCAAACGGTGGATGGATCTGAAGTTTTGATTGTTCATTGCTTTTTGTAATGACTTAAAGGAATTGTGGATTTCCCCTAATGATTCCAAGGGCTCGCCACAAACAAGGCGAACAGGAATATCAAAATGATGACTGATCCATTCCTCAACGGATAACCAATGGTCAGGAATGGTGATCACTAGACAAAGATTATGATCATTCTGAAGCGCAAATACATTTCCGATTTTCCGCTTAACAAGTTCGTCAGCAAGTAACTGAATGTAGGGGGCAGGATGGTGCATTTGATAAAAGGAAATTAATGTAAGGTTGTATCCGTCTGCTTTTGGAACATATGACTCAATATCGTTTTTGTCGAAGTGTTCCCCCATACAAGCGGCAGTAACTAATTGATTACTCCGAAACCTTTTAACATCTTCATATACACCAGTATCATTATTAGCACGATCTTCCTCTTCATTCGCCCATGATGTAACAGCTTCTTCCAGTGTTTTGTTAAATGCATCAGCTTCAATCGGTTTCAACAAATAATCGAAGCTGCTATACTGAATGGCTTTGCGCATAAATGAATAGTCGTCAAAACCCGAAATTAAAATCACTTTACCAGGATAAGAAATGGAATCTAGCCACTCGATTAGTTCTATACCGCTCATTCCAGGCATCTTCACGTCTGTAAAGATGATTTCCGGACTTTCCTTCTCTATCATTCTTTTTGCATCATCGCCATTACTTGCTTCTAATAGATGGGTGATACCGTATTTTTCCCACTGCCCCAAATGGCGTATTACGTCACGTACATTGAACTCATCATCGACAATTAAAGTTTTCACAGATTTCATCTCCTTATATGAATGAGTAAAAGTGTCGGTTTTTGAATAGCTACAAAGCAATCTATTCATTAGCAAGCGGGAATTCTAGTGGAATCACTATTTTAACGGAAAATCCTTGTCCTTGATACGTATTTACTTCCAGGTCTGCTTTTGGTCCATAATTTAGGACTAAACGGTCATAAATATTTTTCAGACCGATATGATTATGTGAATATGTGCTTTCATGGGGGGAAGCATATATATTTTCCCTTAATATTTGAAGCTCCTCCCGAGTCAAACTAGGACCGGTATTTTCAACGATAAGGTGTAAAAATTCTCCTTGTATTTCTCCATAAATAGTTAAATGAGCATGATAGAAACCTTCTTCATAACTGTGTTTAAAAAAGTTTTCAACGAGGGGCTGAAGAATCATACTTGGAATCGTCATATCAAGAATCGTCTCGCTTATTTTAATGGAATGGTTCACATTGTTTCCAAAACGCTCCATTTGAAGATTTAGGTATGCTTCTATATAATTCACTTCATCTCGAACCAACACCCATTGATTCGCCTTGATGGAGTAGCGCATCATTTTAGAAAGTGATGTCAATAATTGGTAGACTTTTGGGGAATTAGCTCTTAGGGCAACGGCACCAATAGATTGTAACGAATTAAATAAGAAATGCGGATTAACCTGAGATTTTAATGCTCTGAATTGGTTTTTTCTATTTTCTATTTCGAGTTTATATTCTCTTTCAATGTGTAGATTGATTCGGTTCATCATATCCTTCATATGTTTTTCAAGCTCACCAATTTCGTCTTTTCTTCCATCATCAAAGGGGACATCCATATTTCCACCTTTTATTGTTCTCACTTTCTTGCTGAGAAGTTTAATGGGACGAGTAATTCTGTATGAAATGATACCAACCATTAATAGTCCTAACAAGCCAACTATCAGTCCAACGATTATATTTGTATAGGCAGTCTTCCGGACATCATCGAATAATACATGATTAGGGGTTACCTTAACTAATTTCCAATGATTTAGTGTTCCTGATAATGTTTTGGTTAAGATAATATCCTCACCCTTAATCTGCTTTTTAAAATCAGGAGTAACGGATTTTCCTATAAGGGACCGATCATCTGCGTACATGACAATGTTATGCGAATCCATAAGTATGACAGATTCTTCATCCTTTTGAACAAGGCTGTTACATATGCGGGCATAGGCATCTAAATCTATATCAACTGTAATTATTCCGAGATATTCGTTTGAAGGCACATCGACTATTTTATGGTGAAAAGTCATCACCATTGTGTCGTCCGACTGGGGAATGATCGCTGTGTCATTGTAATTTCGGATTTGATGTGGCGGTTCAATCATGTAATTAGAGTTAGAGCTATAAAATTGTTTTAACGGATCCTCATTTAATAAATCGGGTTGAGGTTTCCGGGCACTGACCGTCGCATTATAAACTGTAAACGATTCTTTATCCTTATCAATATAAAACCGAACTTGACGGATTTCGTTTCGCATCAGATAAAAGGTTTCTATACTTTTTTCCATCGCAATCGGGTTAAAATATATCGAGTCTTCAAAACCATTTTTAAAAATCCGGAATAAATCGGGATTTCGATATAATATATATGGAAGATTAATCATGTCATCAAAGTATTGCTCCAGTTCTTCAGCGTTTTTCTGAAGTTGTTCTTGGCTATTTTCAAGCTCATGTCTCTCCACACTATTTTTTGTATAGCTGTAGATCAGAAACACTGATAGAAAATACGGTAAGATGATAAAAAGAAGTAACATTAACAATAAGCGACTTTGAATGGTTTTCACAGAAGGTGCCCCTTTCGCTAAAGGCCCATTTTTTATTTCATACAGAGTTTATATAACAAATAATCCTTAGCTCCATTATTATGATGCAGTATTTTTGCTTTATTTAGTCTTAAGAGTTTATGAAGGGATTGCCCTGGATGGAATCACTTAAACTACAGTGACGGCGACCCACATATTAATAAAGAGATTTTTAGTAAGTCTTGAATTACTATTTTAAAACTATATCAAATAAATACGTATCGTCAACAAGGCATACACGTGATGCACATTGAGGACATGCATCAAATAAAAACGGAAAACTCATAATTTATCTTTTTCAAAGTTAGAAGAAAGGAAGAGTATACATGTATAGGAGCTTGTTTAGAAGAGTTTTGAATGGGTGTGCTGACAAATCAGGTGAAGTACAGTAGTTAGGGTCAACTTTTCTTCTACAGGCTAAAAGGTTTTTCAGATACCTTTAAGATAAAGCAAAACGCATGCCCAAGATTAAGAGCATGCGTGAACTTTTATTCTTTTATGATATCCAACTCTTGCAGGGCATCAAGCGTAATCGTTTTGGCTTTGCTTCCGCTGCCGTCCATGTTCGTTGCGAAAGCCCATTTCCCATGGTCCGTTTCAATGTAACCAATATACCAGCCCAATCCCATATCGGAAAGGCGTGTACCTGTCTTTCCATGTAGGACATATGAGTCTGCTTCTTCATTGATCATGATTCTCTTTACGGTTCTCATATGCTGCTCATCGATGGGCAGTTTTTCCTCTACAAGGTTTTCGATGAATTGCACTTGTTCCCTGGCAGAAATCTTTATGCTGCTGTCGAGCCAGAACTGGTCGATCCCACCGGAGATGTCACGATTGCCGTAATCGATCAGGTTCACATGTTGCTGCATGTTTTCAGCCCCGATATCGCGGGCCATTGCTTGATAATACCAGATCACTGAATGCCTCATGGCTGAAGCCAGCGTATGATCCCTGTTCCAATCTTCAAATTCCCTGATTACACCATCCCAGCGCTTCACTTCATATTCATCGCTCACCGCTTTTGTCTGTAAGCCGATTAATGCATTCGCGACTTTAAATGTCGATTCTGGAGTGTAGCGTACTTTACTTCTCTGTTTGTTATAGATAAATACTTTATCATTTTTCAAGTTTTGGAGAACCATCGTTCCATCCGCACCGTCGAAAGACTCCCCGATATCCAGTTGTTTCACCTTTTGATCGTTAGCACTTGCATGAATCGTGCCCATGGAACAAGTGACTAGCAGGACAAGAATGAAACATAACGTTTTGATTTTCATTACACACTCTCCTTTAAGGCATGGATTGATCGATCATCAATTAATTTCCATAAAATAGGTTGGTAGCTAAAGTATACCATTCCTGATAAAAAACGAAACCTTATTCTTGGATTCTATCTAGATAGTATCGATCAAGGAGGAATGCAGCGGGTAGCTAATGAATATATAGTGCAAACGATAGAAAGGGAGGAATCTATCATGGAGGTTAACCAAAGAAAAATAAATAGTAATGAAAAAGAAATTACATACACACATATTGAAAACGGAAGTACGGCCGTTTGTTTTATGTTTTCAGGTGCGGGGTACACGTATGAGAAGCCTTTATTTTATTATTCGACGATGATGATGCTTCAAAATCAGTATGATGTCGTGCATATTCATTACGCTTACGACCAGGATATTTTCAAACATCCATTGGTGGATATCACAAAAGTGATCGTTAATGATATGAATCCCGTCATTACGGAAGTACTTCAAAATCATGAATATCAAGGAACAGTGTTTCTAGGCAAGTCACTTGGTACCATACCCATCATCAACGGAATCATGAAAAGTGATCGGTTTATGAATGCCAAAATGATATTGCTCACGCCGCTATTGAAGTTCGATTCGATTTTTGAAGGGTTATTGAGCAGCAATCATTTAGCACATATAGTTATAGGAGAAAAAGATCATCATTATATTCCAGGTAAAATTGAAAGGATTGAAAATGAAACGAATATAAGCATGGATAAAATCCCGCATGCCAACCATTCCTTGGATAGTGAACCTTTGAATACTTCAAGGTCGATTACCATGCTAGAAGGTGTAATGAATAGAATGGAAGAGTTCTTAAAAAAATGACTCTTTTAATATAGGTTAGCGAAAAAATACAAACGGGATTCAGTTCACTAACGGGCGCTCGGGTTGGTGGAGGGGGAAATGTTATAATAAGTGTATTGTAGTTTGGATTGATGAAAGGAGAAATGATGGAGAGGACCAATACATTTCATTCAATTGATGAATATATAATACAATTTCCCGAAGAAGTTCAGGAGATATTAAAAACGTTAAGAAAAGTCATAAAGGATGCAGCACCGGATGCTGAAGAAAAGATCAGCTATCAAATGCCTACCTTTGTTTTATATGGAAATCTGGTGCATTTCGCTGCCTATAAAAAACATATAGGATTCTATCCAACTCCTAGCGCGATCTCTGCTTTTGAATCTGCATTATCTGAAAATAAATGTTCAAAAGGGGCCGTTCAGTTTCCACTAAACAAGCCAATTCCTTATGAATTAATAACCGAGATGGTTATATTTAGAGTGGAAGAGAATAAAAAGAAAGCAGTAGGGAAATGGAAAAAGAAAAAATAATATCAATTATTATCAGAATTCACCAAATATTTAATATCACAGTGTGAGATGCAAGGAACAAGACCGAAAGAGAAAGGTGGAAATATTATGTTCAAAAAATTATTCAGTAAAAAAGAAAGTGTGGAACAACTGCTTGCTCCTATAAATGGACAAGTAATAAATATTGAAGATGTACCGGATCCGGTGTTTTCCGGTAAAATGATGGGGGACGGGATAGCGATACTTCCTGAAGAGGGGTTGGTCGTATCTCCAATCGATGCAGAAGTAATCCAGGTTTTTCATACTAAACATGCACTAGGCCTCCGCACAAAGCATGGCATAGAATTGTTGATTCATATTGGATTAGAAACAGTTAACCTTGAAGGTGAGGGATTTGAAGTCCATGTCGCAAAAGGGCAAAATGTAAAAGCAGGAGACAAGCTTGTAACATTTGATATCGATTTTCTAAAATCCAAAGCCCCAAGCATCGTAACTCCGATCGTTGTCACGAATGGCGAGCTAGTTGAAAAACTGGAAAAAACAAATAGTACCCAAGCAAATATTAACGAAACACAGATTATGAGTGTTTATTTAAAGTAAAAAGAAAGATTCCCATGGTAATCACTCCTTTTTTGCTGCAAGCAGGATAATCGAAAAAATGAAGCGAATAGTAGGGTGAGTGAACAAATAAATCAAGTGAGGGTGAATTGGATGGGAGTTCAAGCTGAAAAGATCTTTGTAAACTTGCCTGTTAAAGATTTGGATGCCTCAGTAGAATTTTTCACAAAGGTCGGCTTTGAGTTTAACGAGCAAATGACCAATGAAAATGCGACATGCATGGTTATCAGCGAGTCCATATATGTCATGTTATTGGTGGAAGATTACTTTAAAACGTTTACCAAGAAGGAAATCCCGGATTCTGCAGCGAGTACGGAAGCCATCGTCGCCCTGTCCGTTAAAAGTAAGGAAGAAGTCGATGAGATCGTGAATAGGGCACTGGATGTTGGCGGAAAGCCTTTTAATGAAGCCATTGATCATGGTTTCATGTACGGTTGGAGTTTTCTGGATATCGACGGACACTCTTGGGAAGTATTTTACATGGACGAAAGCGGATTTAATCAAAATTAAATCAAAAGCAAGGCACAATCCTTCACGAAGGACTGTGTCTTTTTTTGAAGTGTTAAGTAAGCGATTTTACCTGAAGTTCATTCATAACAATACAGGGCTAATGTCTTTCCACTCATAAACCAATAGATTCAATTCAGCGCCAGCCATTTTGATTTTATCGGTTTTAATCAATTCAGCACCAAATGCCTCATAGAAGTATCGAGATTCATTATCTTCAAGAACCTCAACGAAAATTGTCTTAAATCCCAGTTCTTCGAATTTTAAAAATAACTCTTTGATGAGTTTCTTACCTATCCCCATTCTTTGAAAATTTTCGAGAATATATATCGCAGTTAAATCACCCGAATCCTCAACTTTATTCGTTTCCCTTTTCCCGCCACTTATAAATCCTAGTATTTTTCCCTCGTTATTTTCTGCGACATAAACATAATTTCCATCTCTAGTTATATTTTTTATCCATATGCCATTCCTTTGCTCATAAGACAGATTATCTAAAAAATCACTCGGCATTATATCTTTATAAGTAGTTCGCCAGCAATCCACATGGACTATTGCTATTCCTTCTGCATCAGCCACCGTTGCCTCTCTTATTAGCATAGTAGTACCTCCTTTATAGGTTAAATGAGAAAAAACGGTTTAAATGGATAAATTCAGATTTTCCACCATTGCTGCACTGAATTCAGGGGTATGTTCAATATAAAAAGAATAACTATCCTTAGATAAAAATTGTTTTTTTGAGTCATCTAAAAAAGTGTGATCCATTTGTTTTGATAGGTCATTAATAAACTTTTTATTGGGTGTACCGAATGTCACCGCCATCTTTGGCGGTAAGGCCTTCATGGCAATAGGGATCCAAGGCCTTTGTTTTGAAACCACTATTGCATGTGCCGTTCCGCTAATTACGAAATTAAATATATCTTGATCTTGTTCCGTTTTCATACCAAAGTGACTTTTCAGCCACTCACGTAAGATTGGTACCGAATCCACAGGGAAGCCAATCTCTCTTAAATAAAGTACTTGTAGCATACCGGATGCCTTCAGTTCATCCTCATTTACATAATCATGGGCAATAATTTCGAGAAGGTTACCATCTCCATCACGAAAATATAAATTTTTTCTACCGTTCGTTTCGTCAATATACTGACCCTGTTCTTGGCTTAGGACCAATAATCCGGATTGTTGCACAAATGATACGACTTCATCAAAATGAGAATAGGGGACTTGAAAAGCAAAGTGTGCTGGAGAAATGGGTTCAAACGCTTCTTTAAAACTTAATGTCGTAAAGGGCGTAAGCTGAAACTGAATAAAATCTTTAGATTCAGTTAGAATGGGAAACTGCAGGCGTTTAGCATAGCATTGTTTTACGCCCTCTATAGATACTGTCAGTAATTCTAAATCCGCGAAATGAGTAATCAAAGTTTCCCTCCTAATCTTCTAGTTCGTTATACTTCCTATTTTTTACTAATATTATCCATTTTGCAAGTAACTGATAGTTTAATTGTTAATAATTAACTATATATGATACTATTACCTGTAATTTGTTTAATGTGGGAGAAGGTATGAGATGAAGCGGATTTTCCGTAGTAAAATATTATATTTATTAATCTTCTTGGTTACCTTGGGGATTGTGCTGGTTTTTAATAAAGACAATGAACCGACTAAATTAACTAAAGATGAATTTTTTACAACTTTAGAGGATGGAAAAGTGACATTTTTAGAGTTGGAGCGGCAAAAAAGGGTTTATGAAATAAGAGGTCGGCTGGTAGGGTATGAAAAGGATCAATACTTTATCGCGTCTGTACCAAATAGTGAAATTTCGCTAGATAAAATGAATAAAGCTGCCGAGGAACATGATATAGAAAAAATTGAGGTTACGACAGAAGACACAGAGACAAGTGGATGGGTCACTCTTTTTACATCCACCATTCCGTTCATGATCATTTTCATCCTATTTTTTGTCATTTTACTAATTACAGTTGTAATAAAAAGATTGAACCGTCCTAGATAATAAAAAAAGTGAGATAGATTCCCACTTTATTAATTCGACTTGTTAGGCATGATCGGAGTTTTCATCGATATTTCTAATTTCGGAGAAAAGACTGTAAGTTTCGTCGATATTTCTAGTGAACTGTGACTCCTGCAAAAAAAAGAAATAAACCTTTAAAATGATATTGAAGATTGCTGAATAGTTTGATAGAATAAAATAAATGAAAAAGACTATGTGCAACTGGCGAAACACGGATAACCGTGAGGGAACACATAGTGTCGTAGCCGTTCGCCTGGGCAGAGGTAAGGGATTTTATCCCTTGCCTCTTTCTGTATATTAACAGATAGTGAAGGTTTAAAGTATGCAGATTTTCATGGGCTTAAAAATCTTGTCAGTATTTTGAAATTTCAAAACTATCATAATCAAAAGAGGAGCAAACAAAATGAGCACATTACTTTTAGAAAAAGTCAAAACGATCAAAGCGTTAAATAATATTGCCGAAAGCGGGCTAAATGTATTCAACAAAGGCGATTTTAAAGTCGACAATGACAGTGAAAACCCTGATGCGATCGTTCTTCGCAGCTTTAATATGCATACTATGGAATTCGGCGATCAGTTAAAAGCAATCGCAAGGGCAGGGGCAGGAGTCAATAATATTCCGGTCGACAAGTGCACAGAGCAAGGAATTGTCGTTTTCAATACACCTGGTGCTAACGCAAACGCTGTAAAAGAAATGGTGCTGACGTCATTAATGGCTTCATCCCGTAACCTGTTTGCCGGTGTGGCCTGGACAAAGACGCTGGAAGGCGAAGGAGAACAAATTCCAAAGCTTGTTGAAGCAGGAAAGAAACAATTCGTTGGTAAAGAAATCAAGGGAAAAACTCTTGGCGTAATCGGTTTAGGAGCGATCGGTGCACTTGTAGCGAATGATGCCCTGGATTTGGACATGGATGTCATTGGGTTTGACCCGTTCATCTCTGTTGATACAGCTTGGAACTTGTCCCGCAATGTACAGCGCGCCATGACGATTGAAGAATTGTTTGCAGAATCTGATTATATTACCGTACACGTTCCATTAACAGACGACACAAGAGGAATGTTTAACCAAGAAACATTCAGCATCATGAAGCCGGGCGTACATATCTTGAATTTCTCACGCGGCGAGCTAGTGAATGAAAATGATATGCAAGCTGCACTTGAAAGCGGAAAAGTAGGCAAGTTCATTACAGACTTCCCGAATGAAAACGTGTTGAAAATGAAAAATGTCGTTCCAATTCCGCATCTTGGTGCCTCTACACTTGAATCAGAGGAAAACTGTGCCATCATGGCAGCTCGTCAGTTGAAGACCTTTTTAGAAACAGGGAACATCAAGAACTCTGTGAATTTCCCAAATACTTCCATTCCTTATACAGGAAACCGTCGTGTGGCAACTTTCCACGAAAACGTTCCGAATATGGTTGGGCAAATCACACTGGCTGTATCAAGCTTTAATCTGAATATCGCTGACATGGTTAACAGAAGCCGTGGGGAATATGCATATACGATCATCGACATTGACGGTGAAGTAAACGGCGATATCATTCCTGGCTTGGAAGAAAAAATCAAACAAATCGAAGGCATCGTTACAACTCGTATCATCTAAATTGAACAGTAAGACTTTCTTGCTCAAATGATAAGTGAAAGCCTCAATTCCTTTATGGAGTTGGGGCTTTTTTTAGGCTTTGTTCATGATTATTGAACAAAAAAAGCCACTTATTGTGGTGATCATATTAAACTGACTCACGTGTTGAGACCTAGGGATTACAACGAACTCAGCCTGGCACGTTATGCCGGGCAGCTCGATACATCCAGTTGAAGTTAAAACTTCTTCCATCACGAATTGCTTAGCATCGAAATTCCCCATGATCTAAAAATTTGTCAGGGTTACACCTCCGTTTTTTCTTCATAATGTACAAATAACATCAAGTAGATTGCGAATAGAAGATGCAAATAAAGTGGAATATTCTTATCGTTTTGAATGGCAATAAATATGTAAATTCCATATAGCAAAATTGGAATGGTTAAAAGGATTCTGAGCTTAGTCATATGTCATCCTCCCATTTATCCTCAACTATTAATACATCAAGCATTTGAGCCACTTGAAAATCCTTTTCTGCTATTGCATTTATTAAACTTGTACAATTATTTTCCCTAAGAACATCTGCTAATAATTGTAAATCCATTGTCATTACTGCTGGTTTCATAGTTTCACCCTCCTAATTTACCAAATATTCTGTCACCTCTGTTACTACAATAGTATGAAGTACAGGGAAAATGCTGTCAATCTATATTCCATCTGTACTCATTTTGAGTTAATCGATTCAAAAGTTATCTGCCAAAATCACTATCTCATATATCTATCTACTTTAGTGAGATAGGTAAAAAGGTACCTTTCTTTATTCAGAAGGCACCCCCCAGGCATCTGGATTACATCAAAATGTAATAATATGATGGGAAATTCAATTAAAACATTTGAAAAGATGCCGTATCAAAAAAGTAATCCCAAAATTCTCAACCAACCTGTCCGTTCAATATGACTTTTGTTAATTTCCTCTAAGTAAAAGAATCGCCCCTATGAAATACCGAGACGATTCCTTATGTTACACACCCTTTCTACACAGAATGGATTACCCTATATTGTTCTTCCCCCAAAATTCTGATGCTGATGAAGGATATTCGATGTTAAAAAAGCTCCAACAGGAGGCAATTGCTGGGGATAGGCATTACCACTAACAGGATATTCATTCAGAGCTAGATCAGTAGTGGCAATCCACGATCCAGACTCACCTGCTTGTAGAGAGGGAGGCTTCATAAGAAACCGTCCTTGTAGAATAAAATGTCGAATCCTAATCTGTTGATCTTCAATTATGGTTAAATTGCCAGAGAATGTGGCATAAGGTGAATCAAATGTGATTTGTTTGGTGCTTTCATTCCAAAATCCATTAATCGGAATGGGTCTGCCACGAAAATTAACCGTACCAATTACCCTATTATCTGTAATGGAATGAATGGTAAGTGTGCCCCAAATAATCGTTCTGCCAGCTATTGAAGAGTGGATACCCCATACAGATGGGAATGGAAAGCTAATTGAAGCAGTTCCCTGTGAAGTTACCAATGCTATGCCCTCCCTTAAAGGTGGTTTATGTTCTGAGGAAGCTCCCTTGTTTAAAGGAATAATCCAGTATATGCACCACGGGCAGAATAATCCAATAAACAAAGGTGAAGTATTACATCCCTGCCTGTAACTGCATTCACTCCGACCCTTAAAATATTTGATGCAAAAAAATGGATTGAACATGTTGGGCAGGGAAGGAATGGAGGGAAATGGGGTAAGTGTGGCGAAAGTAATCAATAGAATGTGTTGAAGATAGCATCAAGACCACAACATGAAATAAAACTGCAAAAGAACTTGAAGGATGCTGAAGACAAACGTGTTAAGAGAAACAGCTTAAAAAAAGAAACTGTAATAGATCGTAAAAAATCATGAAGGAGTGACGGATATGCACAAAAGAGATTGTTCCAAATTGAAATGTCAGTGTTTCATCGTACCTAACTATATTCTTGAGAATTTGGCACAAAATGAAGTGGAAGAAGCACGGATCAGTTTAGCGAAAAGCCGTCAAATGCGCAGGCGCAGAATTTTGAAAGAATACGATATTGACGGTGTTGTCGCTTTAACCGATGCAGGATCTGGACGTCAAGGTGAATCTGCCCGCCATGTTTACGATTGTAAAGGGGGAACGAAACTTCGGGAGAATGAGGCCAGGAAAGAAGGAGATCGATCTAGTGCAGATCCTGTCGTTAACGCTGCATACGATTATAGCGGAGTTGTGCGTGACTATTTCAAGGATGTATTGCACCGTAATTCAATTGATAACCAAGGCCTGGATCTCATTCTGAACGTTCATTATGGGAATAAATTCACGAATGCCTATTGGGACGGAGATGAAATGGTATTTGGTGACGGCGATGGGGTCATCTTTAGCAATTTTGCCAATTCACTCGATGTCATTGGACACGAACTGACACATGGGGTTACGCAGTTCACAAGTGGATTGGAGTATGAAGGTCAGTCCGGGGCTTTGAACGAACATCTTTCAGATGTGTTTGGTGTTGCCATAAAACAATTTCACTTAAAGCAAACTGCAGGAGATGCCGATTGGCTAATCGGTGCTGATATAATGGGACCGACACTGAAAGGGCAGGCACTCCGTTCGATGAAAGCGCCAGGTACTGCATTTGACAATAAGTTAATGGGGAAAGATATTCAGCCTGATCATATGAAGAACTTCTATAAAGGAGAACGCGATAATCATGGTGTCCATATCAATAGCGGCATACCAAACAAGGCCTTTTATCTAGTATCCATGGAGATCGGAACGGACAAAGCGGCTTTGATCTGGTTCCATGCGATGCAGAATTTATTTGCAACGGCAAATTTCAATCAATTCGTGCAAATTGTCATCAAGGCAGCGCAAAAACTTGTTGATAGCGGAGAAGTTACGAAAACAGCCATCAAGACAATTGAAAATGCTTTTAAAGCGGTGGGACTGCCTGAGTAGTCAAATTCCATGAATAGGAGGCTTCATCTACCATGCATATCAAATTTAGCTGCATAGGGGGATTTGCCAACCTCGATTTGAAATTCCAGATAGATACAGATGAATTGCCGGAAGAGCAAAATGAGGAATTACAGAACTTAATGAAGACAGCCGACCTACCTAATGCTGTAACCGAAAGTAAAATGGCTGGAGCTAAAGCGAAAGGAGCGGACTCGTTTTCATACCAACTGGATATAGCCAATGAAAAGAATAAGCAGTCTTTCTCATTTACTGACATAACAGCTCCAGAGGAAGTACGGCCCTTATTGGATTATTTACGGAATTTAGCAATTGAAATGAAGATGGCCGAATAACCACGTCAAAAAAGTCTATCATCCAGATAGACTTTTTTGACGTGGTCTTAAAACTTCACAAAAATGTCATTTCATTTCACTTTTATATGGATTTTGGCTGTTTGTTCTCTAAATGGACACAGAATAACAAGAAAATAGTGATCTAGAGCAGTAGATTTGAAAAGGAAATTGGAAAGTATAGCCCTTTGATGAGATTTTGTAAAGAGTTAGTCATTCAAACAGGTCATTTAGTCACAAAAGGGAACGAATTTCAATAGAGGTAAATTCAGATGGATTTTACAAAAAATGCATAAAATAGGATAATGGTCGCATGGAGGTGTATGACATATCAAGAAATGAAAGTGACGATAAAAGAAAACAAAAACCCCTAGGTGAGTACGTCCGGTCAGACAATCACCTAAGGGCCTGCGAGCAGGAGTATACCTGCCTCTATGTCCAGTATACTCCATAAAAAGGAATAGTGAAATGGGGAGTGAATGGAAGGATGATACGAAAAAACTATTTATTGAATATGGAAACGGTAGGAATGGTGGAGCGTTACGATGCCAATGGTGTAGAGATGACTACGGTAGTGGAAGGAGAGAATACATTCCATGTTGCACAACCGCGCCAGGAAATCCTGAATAACACGTTAAACCATTTTGGATTGGATCTGGATGGCGGACTTGCAGCAGCCAAATCCGTGCTTGGCGGTAAATACAGGCTGCCCGTCTGCATAAACGCCCAGCTGGGAATGGTCTGGTTCTCCTCACGCTCATTCCGGAAAAGAGGAGGCGTCTGGTTTTCCTATATCCACATTCGTGACTTGGAGGAAATGAACGAAAAAGAAACGCTGGTCCACACAAACTATGGACATTGCCTTCCTGTAAACTTAAGCAAAAATCAGCTCGCCTTCAAAAGGGACCAAGCATCCTATCTGCATACGACCTTCCATGAACGCTCATTAGGCAAAAAGACCTTTTATTACGAACCGGGAAGCGGAATCACCTTTTGCAAAGAACCTGGGGAGGTTCATTACAGGGTGAAAGGGAAGGAATAATAAGATGAGAGGCAGCCGCCGAATTGGCGGTCTTTTCTTCGTAGTAGATAAAGTGAGAGCAGGTTTCATTTAAGGGCTATGTTAAAGGTAAAGGTCGTCTGATAAAAAAGCTTCTACTTAAACTAACGGAGAGACTTAGTTGAACAAACAGGATTTGTTTTCCGATTTATAGAAAGTACTATTAGGGAGGGGTATTTAGATGTCAAACCATGAAAAAGAAGAAAGGCTAACAGGAGGGAATGTCTCAAAGGTTTATCGTTCGGGAGATACCGTTCGAAGAGAATTAAAGCCGGATAGTCCTAAAATTCATAAGTTATTAGAGCATTTGGAGAACAAAGGTTTCAGTTATGCACCGAAGTTTTTAGGTATTGATGAAAAAGGAAGAGAGATATTATCATTTATTGAAGGAGAAGCTGGTATTTATCCTTTAAAAGAATACATATGGTCTGATGATGTCTTAATGGAAATAGCGAAAATGCTCCGTTTTTATCATGATTCTGTGAGTGATTTTTCATTTGATGAAAGCTGGCAATCCATAGATAACACCCCCCAACAATTTGAGGTACTATGCCATAATGATTTTGCAATTTACAACATTATTTTTAATCATGAAAGACCAATTGGAATTATTGATTTTGATAATGCTGGACCTGGTCCAAGAATTTGGGACATAGCTTATACTCTTTATAATTGCGTCCCCTTAAGTAGATTTTATCTTTCAGAAGCAGGTGAGAAAATTTATTATCATTCATTACAGCATCCTAACCTTATAAAACAAAGGGTTAGATTGTTTTTTGAATCTTACGGTGAGGGAATAGAAGAAGATTATTTGGAAATGGTATTGCTGCGATTAGAAGGATTATGTAAAACAATAACAAGAAAAGCCAGTGAAGGTGACATTGCTTTTCAAAAGATGATAGATGAAGGGCATCTTGAACATTATCAAAAGGATATTGAATTTATTCATAAAAATGGAAAAGAGTGGATCTAAAGATGTGTTAAATGAGCTAGGAGATAATTTACCAAGTTCACCTTTAATGTGAATTCATTGGTGAAAGACCTTTTAAAAGAAAGGTCGGAAGGTGCGAGACTCCTGCGGGAAAAGCGAGTCCAGGGGAGACCTCGCAGGCGCAAAGGGCGGACCGCCCGCGGAAAGCAAGTGCCTGGAGAGGAAGTTCATTTTTGTACAAAACTAAAAAAACGGAAGCTAAAGCCAATACAGGTCTTTAGCTTTTTTCTCGTGGTTTATCTTCCACTAACCCAATTTAATTCAATAAGACATCTTTTTTATCTTTCAAACCTTCCAAAATGTGTATTTTCTCGATTTATAAGTGCATCCCCAAGATTGATTCTGTTCATAAGTCTTTCATGGTCCGAAGGAAAACGTTCTTTAACATTTGCAACTCCCTCTATTGTTGGGATATTACCATTAGGCACAGGACGTTCTTCTCTTTGAAATCCGGGGTTCAAACTATCATTAATCATTACAGGTCTGTCAATTGTATCGTTGTCATTATTAGTAGTGGGATTATTAGCTGGATCTTTACCAGGGTTCCCGGCATTATTAAATGGATCATTGTTATCTTGTGGCATATATTTCACTCCTTCGCTTATATTATCCGCTGATAGCATTAATCTATTCGCACGCTGTACATATCCCTTATTTATCCTGTTTTTTCTAATCCGCAACAACGCCAATTCTCTTGAATGGTCAACAAGTACGAAGGGGCAAAAGGTTTTTTTATGCTTTTAAAAAAACTTATAAATATTATGATTGACTTACATTTTAATTTGTCTTACAATTTCAATGTAAATAGTCGAAACATTCAATCAAATGGAAGGGGAGCTTTTTTAATAAATCTGATTCACTTCAACATGAAGCATGACAACATACTGCAGCGTAAACTTTATGTCAATTCCGGAAATGACCTAAAGTTCTGTCATAATTTCAATATCTGATTGTCCAGAGTTATCAAAGTATTAATGCTTTAGAAAAAAATGAAAGCGAATACAATACTCTTTGGGATGGAGTGAATAACATGAAAAATCAATCGAATCTTGCTGAATCCACTGTGATTGTTCCTGAGGTCATAAGTAAAAAACCAAATTTCATCACGAAGTTTAAAACATCCTATGGTCCGGGAATCCTTGCCGTGTTAACGTGGCTTGGAGCCGGGGATCTGGTAACTTCTTCTGTTGCCGGGGCGGATTATGGATATAGTTTAATGTGGATTTTAGCTCTGTCATTAATTCTTCGTTTTCTTATCGTCAATATTATTGCCCGGTTCCAGCTGTGTAACACAGAGGGGTTAACCATTCTTGAAGGCTATGGACGTATTCACCCATTTTTCGGTTACTTCATGTTTGGTTATGCATTAATCATGGGTCATCTTTTTAATGCCTATATGATTAAGGGAGCGGGAGAGGTATTATCGACCCTATTCCATGTTAATCAGCCATTCTTAGCTTCAATGGTAGTTGTAGGATTAGTGTTTATGCTTATAGGCAGGAATATTTATAATAGAATTGAAAGTGTAATGAAAGTGCTTTTGGCATTATTGACCATTGCTTTCTTGTTCCTGGCGATTCAAGCAACACCGGATGTGGGGCAAATCATTAAAGGGACGGTTGGTTTTAGCATTCCAAGTGATACTGGTGTACATGGAGCATTATTGGTGGCGATTTCAATTATCGGTGCAGTGGCAGGATCGATTTCGAACTTTGTACATCCATATTTCATGAGGGAAAAGGGGTGGACGAAACCGAGTCATGTAAAGGTTCAAAGAAATGATTTACTGTTTGCCATCGGAGTTTGCATTGTGATTAATTTGGCCATTTGGGTTGTTGGAGCAGAAATTTTAAAACCGAATGGAATTCATGTGGAAACGATTGATGACTTGGCAATGGCATTACAAATGTCGTTAGGACAATTTGGTTGGTACATTTTCTATCTTGGTGTATTTGGTGTATTATTCGCGAGTGTAGTAGGCAAGTCAACGGGTTTTCCAAGATTGATAGTAGATGCCTTTTACGTAATAAATAAGGATCGTCGCGAAAAGTACAATGGTAAATATGAAAAAGATCCAATGTATAAATGGGTTATGATTTTTGTATTAGTTACCCCAATCATTTGGTCGATTCCCGGCATGCCTGGTTTCATTGCATTGACAATCGGTGTAAATGCAATAAACATAATCGGTTTTCCGATTATCGCAATTGGAATGCTGGTGCTATCAAATCAAAAAAGCTTGATGGGAAAATATAAAAATAATTGGTTCGAAAATATTGTTCTAACTTTAGCTTCCATTTTAGCTGTGTGGTCCGCGGTTCAATTAGCTACTACCTTTTTTTGAAATAATGGTAGATTATAGGTAGAGGTGTTTTGAAACATGAAGGTTATGTCACATTTGATCCCGATGGGGTCCTACTTTATTGGAAGTGAGGTATCAATGATGAAACCGAAAGTAATCATCTATAAGAAAGTGGATCAAAAAGTGCTGGATTATATTCAAGAGACTTGTGACGTCGTTTATTTTGAGGGTCTTGACTCACAAAATTATCCTGAATTTCTTCAAGAGCTGAAGAACGCACAAGGTATATTAGGCTCAGGATTAAAAGTGGATAAAACTTTACTGGATCAAGCACCGCAATTAAAAATCGTCTGTAATTCGTCAGTTGGTTACGACAATTTGGATGTAACCGAGTTGTCCAGTCGAGGAATCATGGCTACGAACACTCCCGAGGTATTGAATGAGACAGTCGCAGATACGATTATGGGCTTGATGCTGTCCACAGCGAGAAGAATGCCTGAGTTGGATCAACTGGTAAAGTCAGGGCAATGGACATCGAATATCGGAGAAAAATGGTTTGGGTTGGACGTCCATCATAAAGTATTAGGCATTATCGGTATGGGCGGAATCGGCTCTGCCGTTTCAAAAAGGGCCCGGTTTGGATTCGATATGAAGATCTTATATCACAACAGATCCAGAAATGAAGAAGCGGAACAAAATTATGGAGCTTCATACTGTTCTCTGGAAGATCTGTTAAAGCAATCTGATTTTGTCTGCTTGATGACACCGCTCACTCCCGAAACTGAAAAGATGATGGGGGAAAAAGAATTCAAACTCATGAAAGAGACCGCCATTTTCATCAATTGTTCTAGAGGGAAAACCGTTGATGAAGAAGCCTTGACCCATGCGCTTAAAACTGGTGAAATTCACGCGGCAGGACTGGATGTTTTTGTACAGGAGCCTGTCCAGGAAGACAATCCACTGCTTTCCATGAAGAATGTCGTCACTTTGCCTCATATCGGTTCCGCAACATATGAAACCCGCCTGAAAATGGCGATGCTGGCCGCAACCAACCTTGTAGCTGGATTACAGGGCGAAACTCCGCCTACCTTGATTAAAACTGGTGTGAAGGTAAAGTGATTTTTTAGATGGCATTTATAAGTTACGTTGGATAGCCTTATTGGGGGCTATCCATTTTTCGTTCCGGATTATCATCCTGCAAAGCAAAAAAAAGCCCTCTCTATAAAGGAGGGCTCAGACTGTAGACAAACTCGATGAAAATCGAGTTTGTCTATTTTTATGGCTTGTACAATTTGGACGTTGATTTCCACTCCAGGCACTCGCTTTCCGCGGGCGGTCGGGGAGCCTCCTCGGCTTTCG
>NZ_JAUUTW010000026.1 GCF_030676415.1 Peribacillus frigoritolerans
TCGAATACCTAAAAAAGAAAGGCTATACAATCGCTCCATCTGAACAACAAACTGCATAACCAGTTAAATAACGACATAGTACATTTACCCCCATCAAAAAAATGAGAATATGGAGGGTTTATTTTAGTGTGGCTTTTTTACTGTTGTGTTTTCATACAAAAAAGCTGCCTAAAGCTCTGATCTTCAGCTAACGCACCTGTTAAGCTTAAAAATCCGTTTTATTTATCAATGTCTATGTCATCATCGAGAAAAGATTTTTTATCTTTAATTCCATACTTCTTTTCAAGTAATTCACCAATAATTGAGCTGTTAATACCTCTTCTGACTGCTGTTTCAATAACTATATAAAGAATAAATAACGAAATAATATAAAGAACAATAGATAAACCAATAGACTGCATTTAAAAAACCTCCCTAACTACCTGCCCCGTTCATAAAGAAAAGACTGCCTTAAAGACAGCTCTGATCTTCAGCTAACACACCTTTAGTTGAATAAAAATTATTTTGTTAAAAGCCAAATTACAAATAAAACAATAGTAATTATAGCCCAAAAAATAGCCTGTCTATTTTTCGAACCTCTTTTTTCTGTACTCAAATAATCATCTCCTTGATATATTTTACCATAAAAATCCAATGTCTTTATGCAACTATCCTGCCCCGTTAGTGCCATAAGAAAAAGGCTGCCTTGAGACAGCTTCGATCTTAAGCTAACGCACGTTGAATGGCTATTCAAGTAATAACTCGGACTTAAATACGATTACAGCATTTCCCGCAATCCTTACTTCCTCTGGTTCCTGATTACAAATTTTCACTTGGACATCAATGATACCCGACCGTTTTATAGCTTCGCCCTGCACTGCTTTAAAACTGAATAAAGAATTATCATGTTTGACAAGTCCATGGTGTATTAAGTATGCGCCTAAAGGACCGTTCGCATTACCCGTAACAGGGTCTTCGTTAATACCAATTGCAGGAGCAAACATTCTTCCATGAATTAAAATTTCCGAGTCGGGAGCATTCATCGTAAAAACATAGAAACCATTGCAATTAATTAATCCACTGACTTTTGTAAGTAGATCCATATCAGGGTTTAATTTGTGAAGAAGTTCCGAACTCTTAATTCCAATCATCACCTTGGAATGCCCGGTAGAAACGATTTGTACTGGACAATCTTCTAATAAATCTTTTTCACTAATATTGAGAGCCGTTAATATGTTTTCCAAAGCTACACCATCAATCACCGTTTCAAAACTAATACTACCCTGCGTCATTATAATTTTGTAATCATTATCTTCATTAATCACATCGACTGGTAAAATGCCGGCACCGGTTTTATGATAAACTTTAACTGTATTTAAACTATTTTCAACTGCACGAGCATAGTGGGCCGCAATCGTCGCATGTCCACAAATGGGAACCTCATGTGTAGGCGTAAAAAAACGAATATGTACATCAGATTCACTATTGGCTGATTTAAAGATAAATGCCGTTTCCGAATTGTTTAGCTCTCTTGCAATCCTCTGCATCTCACCCGAAGATAAACCATCTGCATTTGTAATTACACCAGCAGGATTACCCGATAATTTTTCTTTCGTAAATGAATCAATTTGATATAATCGGTACTTTCTTGGCATGTCATTTCCCACCCTTTAATATAGTGAATTTCCGGTCCTTTATACTTTCTATAATTCTTATTATATTAAATTACCCCATTAGCTCCACAAGAAAAAGAGTGATTGTCACAGCTCTTTAAAGAACTAACGCACCCGTTTGTTTAAGAACATCTTTTCACAAACTTATTCATTTTTAGTGACTAATATATTAATTTCTCAACGACAGTCGTTTAAGTCTTTACTTATACAGGCTTGCTTCAACCTTTTAGTTTTCAGCAAATATTTAATATCTGAGATATTATCATATGATAATTGAATGTGAAAATAATTAATATATTCTAAAACTGCAAAAATGCAAATAAATCCTGCAATTGACAATCCCAATACTGGTAAAGAAGGATACCATTTAGAGAAATCAATAGCGAAAGCTAAGAGTGAAATCGCAATCAAGATTATATTGATTTTTTTCAAACGTCGTAACTGTTTAACAGTTTGAATGGGAGTTATAGATGTATTTTCTTTTCTTAAACGATTCCATTTTTTATACCAATAAATGGTTCCTTGTAATAAAATAAATTCCAAAAGAAGAAATGATGTCCAAAAAGAAAACAATGAATATAATTGTATACTGGGAAATGCAAAGTTATAAAAATAACTTATAACAATAAAAACAATTATTGCGTTTCTTTCACCTTTATAAAGGTACGCAAGTCTTTTTTCTAATAATTTCTTCACAGAATCACCTTTATTTCTTTAGCTCTTTTAAACTCCAATATCCAGATTATATTCTACCTTATATTGGAATTTTATGGAACTATTCTGCCCCTTTAGTTCCATAAGCGAATTTTTAAATTTCGCCCCGATATTATAAATTTAAATCCATTTCTCTGTACAATACACTTTCTTCGCTGTGGCATCTAATTTTATTTTTTTTCCAATTGCTAATGGGTGCATTGGATGCGTATGACAACTATCAAATTCAGCTAAAATCGGAATATCTTTACCGTCAAGTTGCTCCAATAAAATATCAAGTGGTTTTCTTCCTGTGCCTAAATCATCAAATCGTTCATGTTTGCCTAAAATAATGCCTTCTACCTTGTCAAATACTCCATGTAGCTTTAACATCGCCAAATTTTTCTCAACAATTGACGCATTTTTTGTACAATCCTCAACCAGTAAAATATCTCCCTTTTTAATTTCAGGAAAATATTCTGTACCTATAAATCCGCACATCGCATTATTGTTCCCACCAATTAATCTACCTTCTGCAACACCTGATTGTCCTGTAACCCACTCATTTGAAAAAAGGGTTTTCTCTGTAGTTTTTTCAAGCCAGTTAACGGCTTCATCTGACCAAAATGCTGGTATCGGCACTTCATATGGCAGCGTTGATTCTTTTATATAATAATTTTCAAAATATGTATATGTATCGTTTACAAGAGGCTCAAATTCACCAAAAGACGGGATCAGAGCTGGTCCATAATAAGTTGAAATCCCTGTTTTTGCATATAAAGCTAAAAGAATAGCTGTTGCATCTGAATAACCGACAACTAGTTTTGGATTTTCCTTCAATGCTGCATAGTCAATATAAGGGAGCATACTATTGGAGTTTGCTCCACCAATCGTGGACATGACCATTTTAATTTCGGGATCACGCAATAATGCGTTTAATTCATCTGCACGTTCCTTCGGTGTACCTGAACGATATGTATCGGCCTTTCCTGTTAGTTTCCCTTCTACGATAATAAAACCTTTTGATTCTAAAAATTGTTTTGCCCGCACATAACGCTTCTGAGCCGTTACAGTTGCAGGAGATGAAGGCGAATAAATACCTATCTTATCGCCTTTTCTAAGATGTTGTATCATGTTATTGCTCCTCCTCCTCCTTATATTTTATTTATCTATTAACTTAACTGTCCAAAATATTAAATATTCGAAACTCGTAACATATATCATAATATGAAAATTCTTACTTTTATTGTACTTTTAATCTCAACATAAAAACAGCTTGTGATTTTCCCAACCATCAAGCTGTTTTTATCTAACTTTATATAAATTATTAATCTTTTTTATAAACGTTACGATATTAGGGATCGCCATATCAAAAAAGAAAATGGTACGTTTACCAACATTTTAGATACAAACTAACCTGTTTCTTGTATGTTAAGGAGCCGGTTAGTTTGTGTCGTTTTCTAGGGTATATAAATAGGAATTTAAAAGTTCTAGTGAAAGCTTTCTTGGGCATTTTATAAGTAACATCAAAACGTTTATATTTTTAAAACAACTTAGATGCTTAACTAACTTTTTGGGGTAATTTAAAAGCTGCCATTAAACTAAATAAGATTAATATTAGTTGAAGTCCAATGGATGTAGTTATACCTATATAGGATTCCCATCCAACAGCTTTACTTATAGCAATAAGTGCTCCACCTATACCAATCCCCACGGCCGGAGTAAAAGTATCAGCAATCTGTAAATCTGCCGATACTTTTCCTTCAGCACCACTACTTGCAAATTCAAAAGCTATTGCACTACTAGTAGGGTTAGCTAAACCGATACCAAACCCCAATACGATTTGGCTTGTAACAGCAATAATAATACTAGTAGTTGTACTAGATATCCATACTATAGGAATTACGGCACTAATGCCTAATACCATTAATCCAACACCAACTATTACACGTATTCTTCGCCCTTGACCGTGGTCTTTTTTATCAAATTTGGCTTGAAGCCATGCAGCAAGTGACCAACTAACTGAAGCAGATGCTACCACAAGTCCGGCTATGTCAACTGCAAATCCTTTTACGGATGTAAGCATTAGAACTATATATGTTTGTGTTCCCCAGTAGCAAGCCATAAATAAACCACGAGATGCAATGATTGCAGGTAAACCAGATCTTGATTTAAAAGTACCGGGGGGTAAAAGTGAACGTAATGGGAAAAATAATATAACAGACCCTATAATTGAAAGGGTAACTCCATTCATTTGGGGTAACCATCCTAGTCCTGTAATTAACATGCCTGTGCTTATAGTCAATACAATTGGTGATAAAAATTGACTTTTACGCTCAGTATTTCTTTTGGTGATAACTTTTTTAAACGTAGGTATTGTCAAAATAGCAGAGACTAGTAAGATGGGTATAATGCCGCCAAACACAAATCTCCATGAAAGATGCTCCGCAATGACTCCAGCGATATAAGGACCGATAAGTGCAGGTAAAACATATGCACTTGAAAAGGCAGCTAAAATTTGTGTACGGAGTGAATCTGGATAACGAATTGTAATACTTGTATAAATACAGTTAATAAGTGCACCTGCTCCCAAGCCTTGCAATGCTCGAGCACCTATCATGATAAACATATTAGATGCAACCACTGCCCCAAAAAGGCCTAAACCAAATAATAGTAATGCGATAATAAACGGGAGGGTAGGACCATGTTGATCAACGTATTGTCCAGCTAAAATAGTTCCAATCAGTTGTGCTAGTAAATATGCGCTGAACACCCATCCATATAATTCCATTCCGCCTAATTCACTTGCTAAAAGTGGTGCAACAGTGGTAACAGCTAATCCCTCAAAAGCAACAGCTGTAATAGTAAGAATAATTCCTATAGTTAGAGTGAAATACTGAGGACTAAATATTCCCTTTCTGTGATTCATGCTAGAATAACCTCCTAAAATAGTACTCAAAAGTTGTTTTATATGTAATTGTCTAAACAACTTTATGAGAAAGAAATAATGCAAGAAAAATAACATGCACTATGAGCATTTACGTTTAAAGGAATACTACATCCCAGTCAAACGGTGTTACATCTAATAAATTTATTGTTTCAACGGTCCAATTGATAACACTTCTTCTTTTAATAACTCTTCGTTAACATCCCATAAATCCTTCTTTAATAGATTTATAAAGATAGCTATACATATTATACCGAAAGCAATAATCCCTACTTTCTTTTTAGATTTTATACCTATACTCCACCTTAAACAGCAACCTTCCTAACGAAATTATTCATTTTATTATAACAATGATTTCCAAAATAAGTCTGAATTCTTATAGAACTAACCTGCCCCTTTAGTTTAAGTACATTTCTTCACAATCTCACAATACACATTAGCATAATATATATCCAGTTTTGTTTAGAAGTCTTATTCAATTAAATGGCCCTATTCGATAAGAAAGAGCGCAATTCTTATTCCAGAAATGCGCCCTTTTGCTTAATAACAAAACTTATATGTTCTCAGCTTTTGATTTTGTCTTTAATTTAAATTTGTTCATTCACGTTCTTCTTTTGTTTGTCTTCAAAAAGTATATGAATAAATAATAGAGAAACTCCAACACAAAGAGAGGAATCTGCTACGTTAAATATAGGAAATGGGTATGACCCAATGTAAGTTTGTATGAAGTCCACAACTTCTTTATGGAAAATACGATCTACGAAATTCCCTATAGCCCCACCTAACATTAGTCCAAGAGCAATTCCTATTAAACGCTGATTTCTTGCATACTTTTGGATATAAATCACAAGTCCGATTACTACGATAACGGTGATAACATAAAAGAACCACATCTGATTTTGAAGAATTCCCCAAGCAGCACCTTGATTACGAGATGAAGTAATATACAAAACGTTTTCGATAACCGGAATACTTTCTCCAATCTCCAATTCTTTAACAATAAGCCATTTTGTAAACTGATCAAGTGTAATGATAATAAGGGCGATAATATAGTAAAGCACAAGCTTCCCCCAACTTTCCTAGAATATAACTTTGAACTATTACCTTACTGCTATTACTTTACCATAAAAAACCAAATTATATTTTATTAAACTAATCTGCCCTGATAGTCACATAAAAAGAAAAATCTGCCTTAAAGACAGCTTTGATCTTCAGCTAACGCACCACGTTAGACATAATGAACGAAAACGGCTCCCATCGCTTAACGTAGATTGCACTTGGTCATAATGTTACTACCAAAAATAAAAAGTCACAAAATTAACAACTAACGCAAAAACAACATTTTCATTAAAAATCTATTAAAATTAAGATTTGTTTCTGTCTTTTTTGGTATTATTACTATCCCCAAAAACATCCCACTTTCGTCTCTCGGTAAAGTGGTGTGCCAAACTATTCGCATTATTTGTGATGCTTTGTGGATACCCAGTTATTTCAAGTAGTTTGATGGCGTTCCTCGATTTTGAAGGACCAGAATGAACTTTATAATCAAATTGAATTTCTCCATTTACGATTGATTCCCTAAAATGATAATTCGTGTACATATTTACAGCTATTTCTGTTAGCTCAATATCATGTGTTGCTAGTACATTCATTCCTTTATTTAATGAAAGCCATTCCATCATGGCTGCGGATGCTGCAATTCGTTCGATTGTATTTGTACCCTTTAATATTTCATCAATAAAGGAGAGACATGGTTTTCCTTCCTTAATAAGGTCAATAATACGTTTAAGGGATTTTATCTCGGCAATAAAATAACTATCACCATTTAACACGTTGTCTTGAATAGCCATTGATGTAACGATGTAACTCGGCCTCATAGTCCAATTTTCCGCAATGGCAGTATTAATTGTCTGGGCTAAAATTGCATTAATGGCGACCGCTTTAATGTATGTTGATTTCCCTGATGCATTAGAGCCTGTTACGAGCGTACACTTTTCGAGATTAGATGTGTTTGTAACCGCCTTTTCTATAAGTGGATGGGCCATATTCTCGAAAGACAGCTCTTCCTTATCAATGAAAGTAGGTGTGCAATATGTCCCCAGTGAATTGCGATAAAATGCTACCGCTATCGCTGCATCTAATTTCCCTATAAGCTTCCAGACTTCCCGATATTCTTTTTGATGTGTGGAAATTGTTTTAATGATATTATTATATGAAATAAAATCCAATAAAAAGAGGATACGTAAGTATTCAAATAAAACTTCGAAATCCCCACCACTTCCACTACCAAACGAGGCTATCTTGTTAAAAGTTATGACTTTCTTGATAGGTTGAACAAATTCTTTAAGGCCGTTTGTATGTGTTAGTAATTTTGGATGCTTAAGAGAGGAAACACGCTTCCCTGCATTAATAATTGCTGCTACATATCTAACAGAAAAAAGATCATTTTCTAACCTCATTTTATTTCGATAATAAATGATTGCATTTAAGAAAAGTGACCCCAAAAGACTTACAATTCCAAATTTAAGACTGAAAAACAACAAAAGAATTGAGGCAACTGGCAATAAAGAGAAAATAACATATAAATATGCATTTTTTATTTTATTATCCTTAAGATCAAAGAAAAATGAAGAAGAATTTGTATAATTTTGTTTACCAAGGTTTGAAAGGATTAGAAGGACTTCTTCTCTTAATTCCTGATCCGCAGCAAATAATCTATAAAGTCCCTCATCATTTTGTTCTTCTGATGGATTAATATCCCTAAGCTGATTGAATAAGTATTCTGATCCAACAGTAGATTGTGTGTAATTGAGCTTTTTGAAAACATCATCCATCGCCAAATCGTCCCAAGTTAGCTGATCTACACCGTCATAGTTCTTTGAGTTTTTTTTTCTATTTGACCAGTAAGATGAAATCGAATTAAAATCTATGCTTAGTGAGATAAACTCAGCCGTATCCCATTCTTTTTGGATCTTTTTAATTATCTTTCTATTTTTCGTTAACAAATGATAAACAATAACAGAAACTACAACAATTAACACAATTACAATTGGATTTGACAATAGAAACACTCCCGATATTCTACGAACCAGCAAATAGAATTAATAAAAACTAAAGCTATAAAAGTGATTATCAATACAAATGAAATCAAGCCCAATTATCTTTCATCAGATCAACATCTCTTTAATTTAAACTTGCTCTTTAATTTAATACGATTGGAGCATATAGAAGTTTCAATTTTAATAAAATTTACCAATTAAAATTAGTTAATAATTATTCCTGCCTATTGCAGATAAAAAGCAGACGTTTTTTGAAGATTACTTATGAACATCATACCTTCTTATTGTACTAACCTGCCCCGATAGTTCTATAAGGAAAAAAAACCAAGGATTGATTTAGGTTTATTATTTTTATATACGATTAAACTTTATTTAAAATGGAACATCCTTTTTTTATAAACGGTACGACTTTATTTTAAAACTATAACCAAGTACGTTAACACGTTTTCATTAATAAAAACTCCATCTCTTGAGATAAAAGAGATGGAGTTTTATCCATACTGAATTTATTTTACTTTTCCTATATATACTAAACCATTCGAACGATTACCATTCATCGTGGTATATACTACTTCCCTGTATTCTAATTCTTCAAATTGATTTGTCCACTCTTTTACACGCTCTTCACTATGGTGGCGTAAAATGGCTCCATCAGGTAATTCAAACACCCCATAGGTATGATACTTAGCTATGCCTTCTTCGTAACGTACTTTGTTTCTTTCATCATTATTAAGTAAAAAATCATTAATATAAATAATCCCTTCTGGTTTTAGTACTCGTTTAATCTCATTTAGAATAGCATTCTGCTCCTCGTTTTTATAAACACACGTTAAAACCGCAAAAAGTAAAACAGCATCCAAAGAATGATTAGGAAAAGGAAGCTTCCCACTTTGAATAGCTTGAAAATCAATTTCTGAATCATTAGACTTAGCTCTTTTAATCATCTCTTCTGAAAAATCTACACCATGTAAATTCTTATAATCATAACCTCTCAGTTCAATTAAGGTTCTCCCGTACCCACAACCGTAATCCAATATGGCAGCATCACGATTGACATGGGGGTGAAATAATTCTGGTTGAAAAGGTGTAGTAAATTCTTTTTTATTAGCTACCTCGTTCCAATAATCATTTTGTTTAATCATATATATGAGACAACTCCTTCTTGATCTATTAACTTATATTGCATCATAGCATGTAAAAACATAAAATAATGTGAGATATCCCATATTTTGATAATAGTAGGAGAAACAATGAAATTTATAACCGAGCCTATGCACAGTTACTACATCGGAAAATACTCAATTCAATCACTTTTTTCCTTTCCAATTACTCCGTTTATCCAGGTCTGCCAATTTGAACGTGGTGAATTTATTTACAAGGAAGGTTCTTATCCCCAATATATTTACTATCTTGTTGAGGGGAAAGCAAAACTATATGTTACCCACGAAAATGGGAAAGTTTCCTTAATTAATTTTTTACAACCTCTAACCTTTATGGGCGAAGTTGAACTATTAAATTCAGAACGATATTCTAAAGCTATACAAACTGTCACCCAAACCATTTGTTTGGCTATTCCAATCAGTACTTGTAAAGATAAGATCTTAACAGATGTTACGTTTCTAAGGTATTTATGTAGCTTTTTAAGTGAAAAAGCAACTCAGATTTCAGCTAAGTATACACAAAATCAAGCCTATCCACTTGAAAACCGTCTAGCTGCCTTTATACTTTTATCGGCTGATGGTGACTTTTACAACGAGAAACATACTGAAGTATGTGAGTACTTAGGTGTATCATACCGTCATCTACTCCATGTACTAGCACAACTATGTAAAACAAAAATTATCGAAAAGCAATCAAGAGGCTACGTTATTCGAGATAAAGAATGTCTTGAAAAACTAACTAAATCAAATTAAAGATCATAAGAAAATAATTATATGTATACCATAAACAACCTTAGTTAATATAATGTTGTTTATCGGAATATAAATGTGAAAGCCATTTAAGATAAGTCTTAAATGGCTTTCACATTATTTATGTTATTTTTTCTTTTATTTACTCATCAATGATGATAGTATTAGCGTCTTTATCCTCGAAACAAAGGTTTACTGTTCTTTGTTTAGCTCTGGTTCTATGTACAGTTCCAGCTGGAATAAGTAATGTATCATTCGGTTTTAAAACAGCTGTATCCTTGTCTTTAAAGTCAATTAACAATTCCCCTTCTAAAACCATAAATAGCTCATCTGAATTAGAATGGTAGTGCCATTTGTATTCACCTGAAAATACAGCGATACGAAGGCAGTGGTTATTAATATTTGATACAGCAAAATTTACATGTTGATCTTTAATATCTTTTGTAATTTCCTGTAGATTAATCTTTTCTAACTCTAATTTCTCTACCATTATGATTCCCCTTTTGTACGTATTAATTTTCATTTTTCATTCTACTAGATGTCCTATTAACAAAAATAATATTATCTGTAAATACAAAAAGCTGTAGACTTCAAATCTTTTTATTTAATATCTTCTAAATAGATTGAATTACTCCTACTTCCAAGTAATTATCGTTTATGCTGTGGCTTTGGAACAAAGTTTAATCATTTTTGTGTTCCTTAAAGAACTAACGCACCCGTTAGTTTAAGTACAATATTTCACAATATCTTATTTTTTCTGATTTGTTCAGAAACCTAACTCCAGCAAATACTCAATATTATAAAAAATTATTATGCCTAACATTAGAAAAATAAGTGTAGTAACATATTGTTTTGAGTTCTTAAGGTACTTCCACTCCAGAATAGATTGAAATCCTAATATTAGAACAATATAGAGTATCCAATACCACTTTATAACATTGGTATCCTTTGTAATAACAAACGGTATAGTACATAAAAAGATAACTAAGATAATGCCTCTTCCCCATCGGTCAACATTCTTGCCAGAAGTTTCCGAAATCTTTTTCTTTTCAACACCAATTAATTTATTTATTATTTTTTCTAAGAAGAGTATTAAAATTATAAGCATAATAAACAACAAAAATCCCACAACAAATCCCTCGTTTTTATCTTTATTATACTATTAAATTTCCATTTACTGTTGAAGTAACCTGCCCCTTTAGTTGTATAAAGTAAGAGCTGCCTTATAGACAGCTCTGATCTTCAGCTATAGCACCCGTTAGTTTAAGTACAAACCTTCACAATCTTGCTATCCTGGCCCGTTTGCGCCATAAGAAAAAGCTGCCTTAAAGACAACTCTGATCGTCAGCTAAAGCACCTGTTTTTTTAAATAAAATTTATATTTTAGTTCCTTTATCGTTATCAAACAAACTTGAATTCCCAGAGTTTAAATTTTGTAATATTTCGATCTGAAATTTATCGGCTATTTTAAACGTAAATTTATAAATGAAGTATCCAAGAATAACACCTAATACATTACAAATTACGTCATCAATATCAACTGTTCTTCCCCGACCACCTGCGATTAGTTCAATAAATTGTATAGATTCTATACTAATTGATATAACAAATCCGAATAGTACAATATTTTTAAAACCCTTAAATTTATTCCATATTAACGGTGATAATACACCCAAAGGCATCAATAATAATATATTTCCACCCACATTTCTAATAATTAGACTAATCATAAACACGGTATCACCGTCATATGCAATACCTATTTGTTTAATATCGTTTATAATTCCAACAAACGGAATGAGGTTTAAGCCAAACTTAATATTTTGCATATTAAAATCAATCCATAAAGCTAATGGAAACAGTGTAACGGAAACAACCATAAGTATGTATAAAACAAAAAGAAAATTAATAACTTCCCTTAACCAATATACTTGTTTTTGTTTTTTAAATTTAAACCCTATTAAAATACCTCTTCCAGCCAAATAACATATAACTCCAAATCCAATAAGTAAACTACCATTAATTAAATACACTCCATCAACCCTTCCTTCCAGCTCAAACAAACCCTTATTTTACCATAAAATATACCTTTGTTGGAATTTAATTCTGCTCGTTCATTATCAGCAATAAAAGCAAGATTTTATTGCGTTTCTTAATGAACTATCCTGCCCCTTTAGTTGTATAAAGAAAAAGCTGCCTTAAAGACAGCTCCGATCTTCAGCTAAAGCACCCTTTTGTTTTAGTACATTTCTTCACAAAAATGAACTACTTCCCTCTAAAAAAATTGCCAAAAACTCACTACATACTAACAGAAAACCACCACACAATAACAATGATACTCACTGTCCCCCAAACTGTGGTTCCCACTATCCACCAAACTATGGGTTTAGTTGAAATTTCCTTACTTTCCATATTTCCTTTTATAAAAGCGAGCTTACTTTCCATATTTTTTTTCGTAAAAGCAATAACAACAAATCCAATTATGATGAAACCAACAGTTAACCAAAGTAATAGGTCCACTTTTTATCCCCCCTTTTTTTGAATTACCTTACTAACCTGCCCTGTGAGTGCCATAAGAAAAAGGCTGTCTCAGCAACCTTCCTTATTGAAATGAATCACCCGTTTGTTCTATTAAATTTTAATGTTGATTTTTTATAAAAATAAGGGAAACCGACTACAACGGTTTCCTAATCATTATAAGTTATCCCTTACGACTTCCCTTCGCTCGATATTCTATACCATAATAGGACACGCCAATGAGAAACAAAATATTCGATAGCATTAAAACAAATCCATTCCATTCTCCATCAAAAAGTGTCACGTTAATTAGATTAATAGTATGCATTAAAACTATGACAACAAATAAAATAGTGTGCGTTTTCAAATAAGATACATCTCCTGTTAATATTATAATGAAAATTCTTATGCAACTAACCTGCGCCGATAGTTGCAGAACAAAAAGGTTGCTTCAGCAACCTCCCTTATTGAAGTAAAGCACCTTTAGAAAAAGATTACCTTGGCAAGCCTCCCTAATTGAAGAAAGCTGTAGCTTTGGAATAAAGTTTGATCAAAAATAACTCGCAAAACCAAATTTAACGATAAATAAAACGAATCCATTTTGAAAAAAAAGATTGATCAAAATGGATTCATTACTTACAAATTGCTATAGCGATTAAAAAAGTTTGGTGGTTTTGATGATGCTTTTTGTGCTAAAGCACCACTTTAATGGGGAATTATCATTTCTTCTACTTGTACTATTATTTAGGTATGCCGATTTCTTGTAATGGATAAATTCGAAATTTCACTTCTCCAATAATCGAATCGTAGGAAATAAATCCGAAAATCCTGCTATCCTCACTATTTAAACGATTATCCCCCATCACAAATAACATGTTTTTAGGCACTTTTGATTCTCCAGTTTTTTCTTGCAATGAAAAGTCCTCTGTCAGTTTATTAAATGGATTATCTTCTTTATTTGCAATTAAATACGGTTCTTCTACGGCTTTCCCATTAATATAGAGCACATCATCTTTCATATCAATACGATCTCCAGGAAGCCCTATTACCCTCTTAATATAGTCTTTACCATCAATATCTGGTGCATCGAATACAATCACATCAGATCGTTGAATTTCAGTCGTTTTACTTACTACTACCCTATCTTTGTCTTGAAAGGTAGGCGACATTGATGCTCCCAATACAGTTGTAGGTGTAAAAAGAAATTGTCTACAAATAATAGTGATGATGAAAGCAAAGGCAATTGATTTTACCCAAGAATAAATTTCTTTTTTTGTACTTTCTTTCATGGTTTCCCTCCTAATATAATCTTGTTTTAATATATTAATTCTATCCTATATCAAGGAATATTAACAAAATTTGGTTCATCGCTCTTATACAACTATCTTGCCCCGATAGTTGATAAAGAAAAAGGCTGCCGCAGCAACACCTGTTATTGAAGTAAAGCAAGTTTTATAAGATCGAGTTAATGTTTAGCTTTTCAATTTGATAATTGTTTGTACTCTAATACAACGCAGCAGCAATCAGAAACCTATGCTTTGCAACAGCAAACGGCACTGGAACAGATAAGCGCAATTATGCAAATTATCGCTGACCAAAAAGAAGAGATTACGGAATTGCGGAAACTTGTTGTGGAGCTAGAAAAAAAGCAGGAAGAACAAGAAGAATACATCAAAGCTCAACTTACAGCAACTCAACAAAAAAGTGGTGGCAATTTTGGAAATAAGAAAAAGAGTAGCTCTTATGCTACTCCTAAATCCCATTTATTCATTTAGTAAATATCCACCATAATATAAGAATTATACACATTATCCCCCAAACTGAAGATTGAACTTTGGTACTTTTTTTACTTTCCATATTTCTTGTTATATAAGCCAGAACAAATCCAATTAAAATATTTGCAATAGTTATCCCAAATAATAATTCCACTTTTCAACCTCCTACTATACGCTGATAATATAACCACTATATAGAGATATTTACGCAAAATTTCATTTATTCTCCCCTTTTTAAAAACTCCAATTGATATCTATACATAAACCTAGATCAATAAATCTGGCAGCTGCTACTTTTATTGCGGAGATGGGTGTAGATATGTCCGTATTTAAGTCAGCTAAACATCTTGCCTCTTGGGCTGGTGTGAGTCCTGGAAATTACGAAAGTGCTGGTAAAAAAAAACGAGTAAAACCACACAAGGAAATAAAGCTTTAAAAACGATACAATCGCTCCATCTGAACAACAAACTGCATAACCAGTTAAATAACGACATAGTACATTTACCCCCATCAAAAAAAATGAAAATATGGAGGGTTTATTTTAGTGTGGCTTTTTTACTGTTGTGTTTCATACGATCTAACCTAGTTTAAAAGTATAACTAAATAGCACAAAACTTTCCAAATACGGTTCATTGGAAGGTTATTTGGCATGCACAAATTTAGTATAGCATGAAATATTTTAAGTTTTCATTGAAAAATGTTGACTAACTATTAGCTGGTTTAGTTGCATAAAGAAGGAACTGCCTTAAAGAAGCTCTGATCTTCAGCTAACGCACCTGTTAGTTCACTAAGGTTGGGATGTTTTCTTCTAATAATTCTGTTTAGAAACCCTTAGTTCTAACAGATTCAGGTTGGTATAATTGTTTTTTTGAGGGTAACAAGCTAAATACACACAACGTTAAGGAGAGTATCATCATAACTAAAACACCTGAAATCACAACAGTTTGAATTGAAGTAACCAGAGCCGCAGCTCCCATAATACTTGTTACCGTGATTACTAAAATCGCTTGAAATAAGCTATAAACACTCCCCACTCGCCCCATCACATCAACTGGTATATTGTTCTGATAAAATGTTAGAAAGCCCGTATTAGCATAAGCTATAAAAAAAGCTAGGATAAAGAAACCTACTGCTGCAATGATAAACGTACTTGAAATAGAATAAATAATATACCCAGTTGAGACTAGTACAGACCCCACACCAATTAATAGTGAGGTTTTTATCTTATTAACTATTAATGAGTTAGTTATTGATCCAACTACAATACCTACCCCAGCAATAGTGACCAAAAAACCATATTCACTGTCTGACAAAAATAGTACCTCTTTGGCAAATGCTGCTTCAAGAGAATCTACTGCATTCGCCATAATAATCATCACACAGCTAAACAAAAAGTAAATCATCATTATGTATCTATATTGACGACTAAAATCAACTACCACATACCAATCCTTTTTTATTATTTCTATTGATAGTTTATTATTCGTTGAGGAAACAACGGTTTGTTTTTCTAAATCAGGCATTAATAACGTAATCATACCTGATAAAAATAATGCTATTGCATTTGTATAGATTGCAAATATTGGAGTACCAATTAAAAACAATAATCCTGCAACAGATGGACCTATTAAAAATGCTCCTGATGTAACTAAACTATGAAGGGAATTAAATCGTTTTCTTTGTTCTTGCGGAATTAATTTTGTAATGTAAGTCATTGATGTCGGACCAAACATAGAACTCGCCATATTTATGATAAATACTACTAAATAAATGAGGGAAATGGATGACATAAAAGGTAATAAAGCTATAAATATAGCTCGGAATATATCAAAAAAAACCATTAGTTTTCGTTTGTTTAATCGGTCAATAATACTTCCAGCCCAAAAATTCGTACATAAAGTAGCCAAGGGTTTGATGATGTATAGAACAGATACTGCAAGAGGAGAGCCAGTCATATCCAAAACAATTAAATTAAGAGATATGAAATAAATCCATTCACCCACATTTGAGACTCCAATTCCTAGTAACAATATTGATGGGAATTTCCAAGACGTAAATTTTTTCTTCAAAACCATCTTATCTCCCTCTATTCTTATTAAAATATAGAACCTTTCTGCTAGAGATCTAACCTATACTTTTGATTTAAATAGTTTAGATACAAAATAAAAAAATCCCACCCCCAAGACCTAAGTCTTGGGGACGAGATTTAAAAATCGTGGTACCACCCCAGTTTATTAATATGTCACCATATTAAACTTATCAGGTACAGAAATCCTATACCCTAGCTCAATAACGGGAGCTCCCGTCACACCATCCCCAAAAAGGTTCCAATATGATACTCAGAGGCTTGGTTCAATAAATCATCCTTACTCCTTTCCACCAAACGGAGCTCTCTAGAAAGAATTGATTTTATTTACTTTTCTCTTCATCGCATTTGTTATTAAATTCATATTATCTTGTTTACCTTTTTATGTAAAATGTAAATTCTGCATTTATGGCTTATACAACTATCCTGCCCCGTTAGTGCCATAAGAAAAAGGCTGCCGCAGCAACCCCTGTTAATGAACTAAAGCACCCGTTAGTTCATTAAGGAAAGCGATTATTATTAAAGAATTGCACCCTTTTACTTCGATCGCACCCTTAGTTGAACTTGAAATGAATTTCAAGCAAGTTAATGTGTTTAATCTTGTACAAGATTATTCAAAATCTCTAATTTATTTAAGTCTTTATTATTATTTTTTGTTCTTCTATACCCATCTTGTAACGACTTATTATAGACTTTAAGGTAATCCGAAATAGTAAGTAAATGGTATTTTGCCCCGTTATCTTGGAATACATTTAAATTTTTATAGTCTACATCTGCAAATTCCAATAAATCCTCCGTGAAAGCAAACCCAATTTTAATATCATTTTTTATAAATTCGTGTTCATTTAAATCAACCATTGTATAGTCTGACTGCTCCATAGTATGTTTGAATATTTTCCATTTCTCTTCTAAGAAAGTTAAGGGAACAAGAATATCAATATCTTGGGGAGAAAAGTCCACTTTTGTTACTTTTCCAAGTCCCAATGAACCATATAGGACAGGTACAATGTCTAACTGTTGATTTAAAATTCTAGAAACGCTTATAAATTCCTTATATAAATAAAGTTCTCTAGTCATAATTTCGCCTTCTCTCAATCAGATATAACCGAGTTTAAAGTCCATACACTGACCTATTTCCTTCTTCAACATTACTGCCATTTTATTTTAACAACAAGATGATTTATATCTTTTTATAAACATCTGCATAAGGGAATTTCAACTGTTACCATAATTCTTTTCTTTTTTGTATTCTTTAAGAACTTAGACTATACATAAGGAATTACAACTGCATTACATGCTTTTTCATAAAATTCTATCGGCCCTGCTCCTCCGATAATTGCATACTCATAACCAACATCACTCATATCCTTTAAACAATAATGGAGAAGCGAATAGCCAATCCCACTAACTCTATTAGATACAGATACGCCCATAGGACCAAAATAACATTTCTTATTCTTATATATATCAAAACCTGCAAAACCGACTATTTCCCCTTTATTATCTAAAGCTATATATATCGGAGGTTCACTTAATAAAAATGCTTCTCGAATAGTTTGTGACCATTCTGTTGAAAAATTTTTTTCAACAAAAGGAATAAGGTTGGTTGCATCGTTATTATTTACTTTACGAATTTTGTACGAATTTATTTTTGGGAATATGTAATTGCCAAGATGAGTAATCATATCTCGCGAAGTAGTACCGAGGGTTAAAATTATTTTCCTGTCTTCATCTGATAAGAAACTGTCAATAACATTAGTTGTTATTAAAGCTTTAAGCAAATGACCTTCGTTTATATAGGTTTGGTTATATTTTTTCATATAACTAATTGCAACTTCGAAAACCTTTATTACATCTTCCGTTACGCCAACGTTGAAAAAAACACTGTTTGTTGTATTTTGAGTTGAAGGATTATCTATATTCTTATTCCAAGCTCTCAGAGAAGTTCTATCTATGGTACATTTTAAAGATATTTCTCCAAGTACTCCTGTTTTTTCATTTAAACAAGCTATAAGTAAGTGCACGGGCTGTAACACTTTAAGATTAGAAAATATAGCAGCTTCGTTTTCTGCACTCCTTATTATTCTTAACATTCTACCAGTGAAATTTATATTGGAATTATTCAGTTTTAACTCCTCCTTTCCAGCCATTCTACCATATTAAACCATATATAAAGAGTTTCTTATGCAACTAACCTGCCCCTTTAGTTCCATAAGAAAAAGCCGCCTTAAAGACAGCTCTGATCATCAGCTTACGCACCCGTTACTTGAATTAGAAATTTAATTAGCTTTTCTTGGTCCTCTTAAAAAATAAATAACTTATAACACCTAAAATTAATGCTATACCTCCGAAAACAATAACTTGAAATATAATATCCCCTATAAACATAACCTGTTCCTCCTATTCTAAAAAACATCTTCCTAAATCTGTATACGAGATTTTTCCTAAAAAGGTTTCAACTGATAGTTTGATTCTATAAGTCTTATTAAACTAAACTGCGCCGTCAGTGCCATAAGAAAAGGACCTATTAATGCAAAAACACATTGTGTTAATCTTGAATTATTCCTTTGGACATTTCTATAGTTCCATTGGCATTTTGCACCCGTTAGTTGAAGATGATCTTCATTTTATTATGATTTAAAATCAACAGTAGAAAATTTCTTTTTGTTTGCCTTAACTAAAGTAAAAGATAATATAGCAGAAATAAAGATTAGGATTGAACCGAATATATATACAGCTCGTACTCCAACAAAGTCAGCAATGAAACCCATTAGAAAAATGGATAAACCTGTAACAGTTGATAATAGGATACCTTGGGATGCATACACTTTGGGTAAATGTTCGGTTTGAATATTTATTTGAAATGCAGTTTGTTGAGCTACATCTCTTATTTGGTAGGCTGGACCCATTGCAACACAAAGCAGAAGAGCCAGTATAGGAATACTCGTCAGCCCATAAATTAACGTGAAAATACTAAATAATAACGAACCAATCGCCATACTAAATATCAAGTGCTTCTGAATTGTTTTAGCTATGAACAAGGTGATTATACCCCCAAAAATAGCACCAATATAATAACTTGCATTAATAAAACCCCACCATTGCTCTCCTTGGTTTAAGGCTTCTTTTACATACACCAATGTTATTGCTCCAATCCAAATGGAACCTGCCATTCCCTCAATAACATCCATTAAAGTAACCATTCTAAGAGTTTGATTACGCCATAAAATACCCCATCCTTCATTCATTAGTACCCACTTAGATTTATTTTCCACCTGAACTTCATTATTAATGAAATATTTTGATGTAATATATAAAGCCAATACAGAAACCCAAAGCAATACTACATTAAAAGCCAAAGTTGAATTATGTCCCCAATTTATTACAGCAAAACCTGTAAAGCTATACCCAGCTATTTGAACAGATTGAGTTGTGATGGATAGAGAACTGTTAGCTTTCACAAGATTTTCTTTCGGTACAATTTTAGGTGTAACAGAGTTAAGTAATGGGTTTCCCCATCCTTCCATAAAAGATATAACTAAAATAAATAATGACAGAACATAAACATGATTAGTTACAGGCAAGAAACCCAGAAGTAAGAAAGTAAGTATTAAAGCCTTCAAACCTTGAAGACTCACAAGTAATTTAGAGAAAGTGAACTTTTTATAAAGTAATGGTGATGTTAGACCAGCAATTAAATTAGCCAAGGCTTTGAATAATGGAAATAATGAAGCCATTAATGCAGAATCAGTTTTTTGATATATAAATGTGGTAATGACCATAATGTAAATGACATCAGCTAGGGCTATGCTTGTCTTTGCAAACCAGAAACTATAAAACGGTATTCTTTTCATAATATCTCCTATTGATAAATCCACCCATCTAAAACACTCCTATTTTTTTATGATTATATTATTAAATACGTGTTTTCTTCTTGAGCTAACCTGCCCCGTTAGTTCCATTAGAAAAAGGCTGCCGCAGCAACCCCTGTTATTAAAGTAAAGCACCGTTAGTGAAAGAAGCCAGTTGCTTATAATGGCAAACTCATAGTAACTGTTCTTATGTTAAATCCCATTTTTTCGTACAGTTTAATAGCTTGATTCTCTGCAAATGCACTGAGACGGACTTCAGAGTATCCATCTTGTCTTAAATGGTCAATGGCAGTTCTCATTAACCGTTTAGAAATTCCATTCCCTCTAAATTCTTCTATAACAAATAATTCATAAATAAATCCACTCATCTTATCAGTAAATTGGTCTTTACTTGACCCTATAAGAATCCATCCCATTAATTTATCGATCTCTGTTGCTATTAAATAATAGCTTCCCTTTTCCAGTAGAGGTTCAACAAGATGTTTGATTTTTTCATTTGTAGGTTTTACTTCACCCAATGTGCCATCAAATACAGCTTGTGGAGAAAGTAACATAACCTTTTTAAGTTCCGAATCGTTAGGTTTTCTAATATCCATTAATAATGTCGAGTCCTTTCAATATCCTTTTATAAAGTTTAGCATAATATCCCAATATTCTTCTTCCAAAGTCTATAATTACTTTGATTTCTTGTTCAACTAAACTGCCCCTTTAGTTCATTAAGGAAAACCAAAATCAAGTATTGATTTTGGAAATCAAAACAATGGACGATAAATGAATTAGAGGATTATTATTCCAATGATGAATTTATGAAAGGGAAAGACGTTGTGAAAAGTGAATTTAAATAATAAAAAAGCCTACGATCCCTGTTGTTCAAGGATCGTAGGCTTTTTTTTCTTCAATAGCTAACTATTTAATATTATTTATCTGTTTGTTTTTGCTTCTTTTTCAAATACTCCGCACGTATTTTTTCAAGTTGCTGCTTTTTATCAAATTTGGCAGGCGTCTGTTTTTCATGAAACTTTGTTACAGCTACCTGACCTTTGTAATCCAATTGATATTTTCCCACTTTGTTCACCTACATTTCTTGTCTTTAAAGAGAATCTATTCAACAAATATAATATACCTTATTTTACTGAAGTAAACCTTATTACTTTATTAGTGTAAGACTTATTGTAGAGTTGACACAATCTGTGCAGCACAACAACCCGAATCCAAGAAGGAATTCGGGCAGAATCTTCAAATGCAATATTTGAAAATTTTAGGTATTAGGCTAATGCCTTCTATAGTTGCCATGTTGATAAGCCTTTCAACTCAACTTTCCACGCCATCTAGTTATCAGTAGTTGACAATGACGGTTCCAGAGGGTTAATTCGATTAAGTTCACTCACTCTATGATAACTAAACAACACTCAAGTTTGTTCCATTATCCGAATTAACGACAAAACTATAGGACTTGTATTAACCATTGTGGACACATTTTGAAATATTTAAACATTGTTTTGGTTTAATTTGTTGCACAGTCCGACTACACTAAGGGCTTGTTCAACTAACCTGCCCCGTTAGTGCCATAAGAAAAGCTGTCTTAAAGACAGCTCCGATCTTCAGCTAACGCACCCGTAGTTCATTAAGACTTATTGTAGAGTTGAAATAAATAGTGCAGTAAGGATTAATGCCAAAAGAGAAAAAGATTAATTTTTCTTATCCTTTTCAAGTAAATCAATAATTCTATCAAGCTTTTGTTCGATATTTTCTGACTTGCTTGGTTGTTTAGTAACGAGAGAACGAACAAGAAAAAACACACCAGAAAAAATTCCAAATATAAAAATAAGGAAAACTAGTTGATATAACATATCGCCAATATTCATATTAATTCCTACCTTTACAATTACTGGTGTTAGTGTACCATATTTTTTACTACACAGTTCTTTAACACTTCGCTTATGGAACTAAACTGCCCCTTTAGTGCCATAAGAAAAGGAGCTGCTGATCAGCTCCTGGTCAATGAAGTAAAGCACCCTTTAATTAGTCTCTATCACTTCATATATTTGTAATAAAGATTTACTAAGGAAAAGTAAACTAACGCAGAACCAAAAATAAAAAATAAGAACTCCTTTACCTTTTTCGCTTCCATCTTTAAATCTTCATTGTAAAAAAGTTGCATGTTTTCGTTTATAGAAATAGGAGTCGTAAAAATTGATAATATCAATGCAAGAACAGTGAAAACCCCATATATATTTAGTACTGTTCTTAAAGTAATTCCCTTTTTTGAAATCAAACTCCTCCCCCCCCATTTTTCATAATGATTAAATAATAATACGAATAGACACATGAGAAAGTTTCTTATCAACTGGAAGTTAATGAACTAAACTGCCACGTTAGTGCCATAAGAAAAAGCTGCCTTAAAGACAGCTCCGATCTTCAGCTAAGGCACCCGTTAGTTGAACAAGAACCTTGTTATCCATTATTCAAGAGCTTAAGTTCATACAAACCATCTTTAAATGCAAATAATCAAAGGGTTACTCCTTATTATTTAACGAAAAGTTTTCAACCTCTCCATTCCACTTCACTTCTATATCGATAACATCAGTTTTTGACGTAGAAAATTCACCCGTTTCATTTTTATGTGTTTTGTATACACCAGTACTATTCAATTCAATAAGGCTCATACCCCAAGCATAATTAGGAGCATTAATCTTAAATTCAAGGTTTTCAACAGATTTATAATCTTTTCCTTTGAACTGTAATTCAAACTTTTTAGTTTCTTTATCGTTATCAGTTTTTACTACATTAAGTTTTGCTGACCAATTTTCACTATCACCCTTAAAATTCAAATTTTCTGATGATTGTTGGCAAGCCACTAATAATAGCAATAATATTAAATTAAGGGCATAAAGGCTTTTCTTTTTAATAGTAATCCCCACTTTTACTTTTTTCTTTATTGTACCAAAAATGGAACATTTAACATCTTAAATTGACTACTCAAATCTTATACTACAATCCTGCTCCTTTAGCACCATAAGAAAGAGCTGATCGTCACAGCTCTTTAAAGAACTAACGCACCCGTTAGTTTAAGTAGATTTCTTCACAAATTCATTAAATCGTTTTTTATCGGCCAGTTTTCAACAAATTTTATTTACTTATTTTTTATATTTACTGCTAAACCTTCTATACCATTTTTAGTAAGAGTTTCATTCACTATTTTTTCCAGATTTTGTTTTGTACTATCGAAATCTTCTTTTGAAGTTCTAATCCCCAAATTAACTGAGTTGGTTTCTGTGGATATTCCATAAGCTACAACAACGTCAACCTTCTGCTTGTCTAGTTCCTTAAAAATCAATGATTCAATTTCCTTATCTTTCTTATTTGTTGAAAATATTTCTGGATCTTTAGGAGTATTAGAACAAGCAGTTAAAAACATAAATACTAGACTTACCAAAATTAATTTCTTATTAATGATTTTTCCTCCTCTTTTATTTGGCATATTAACCCTTGAATTTAACATTACCGTAATTATTTTCTTTGCTCAATGGACAAATGGAACTTTTTGGGTTAGCACTAACCTGCCCCGAGAGTTGCATAAAGAAAGAGCTGCCTTAAAGACAGCTCTGATCTTCAGCTAACACACTCTTTAGTTCAAGATCTTTAATTAACTTGACTACCCATCAAAATATCCTTTAACTGGCTTACACTTTTGACAATATGAGTAGGGTTAGAATGACTTAGTTCTTCAAATGAACCATATCCATAAGTTACTCCAATAGAGTTAATTCCAGTGTTATTTGCACCAATAATATCGTGCTTCCTGTCGCCAATCATAATAAAGTCACTAAGCGTATGTTTCTTGTACTTATCTAGTATGTATTGAATTATTTCAGTTTTTGACGCTCTTGTTCCATCAAGGTTACTTCCGACAATAAGTTCAAAATATTGATCAATATTAAAGTACTTTAGTATTTGTTCAGCAAATACAGTAGGCTTTGAAGTTGCTACAACTAAAGTAAATTGTTGTTCTTTTAACGATTTTAATAGTGATGCAATATTTGAATATAACTCATTCTCAAACATTCCCTTTTCCTTAAACCTCTCCCTATATAATTCAATTGCTTTTTGTGTGTTTTTCTCGCCAAAATCGTAATATTCAGCAAATGAAACTTGTAGTGGTGGACCAATAAAACATTCAAGTTTATCAATGTCAGGCTCAACAATGTTCATTTTTTGTAATGCATATTGAACCGATTTAGTTATTCCTACCTTGGGGTCTGAAAGTGTTCCGTCTAAATCAAATAAAATTACTTTGTAATTATTCATATTAAACTCCCTTATTATATCTAATAGTCACCCTAATTTTACCATAGTAATTAGAAATAAGTTCCAACTCTTGTTGAACTATCCTGCCCCTTTAGTTTAAGTACATTTCTTCACAATCTCACAAACACATTAGCATAATATATCCAGTTTTGCTTGGAAGTCTTATTTAATTAAATAGCTCTATTCATTAAAAAAGAGCGCAATTCTTATACCAGAAATGCGCCCTTTTGCTTAATAACAAAACTAATATGTTCTCAGCTTTTGATTTTGTCTTTAATTTAAATTTGTTGATTCACGTTCTTCTTTTGTTTGTCTTCAAAAAACATATGAATAAATAATAGAGAAACTCCAATACAAAGAGAGGAATCTGCTACGTTAAATATAGGAAATGGGTATGATCCAATGTAAGTTTGTATGAAGTCCACAACTTCTTTATGGAAAATACGGTCTACGAAATTCCCTATAGCCCCACCTAACATAAGTCCAAGTGCAATTCCTATTAAACGCTGATTTCTTACATACTTTTGGATATAAATCACAAGTCCGATTACTACGATAACGGTGATAACATAAAAGAACCACATCTGATTTTGAAGAATTCCCCAAGCAGCACCTTGATTACGAGATGACGTAATATACAAAACGTTTTCGATAACCGGAATACTTTCTCCGATCTCCAATTCTTTAACAATAAGCCATTTTGTAAACTGATCAAGTGTAATGATAATAAGGGCGATAATATAGTAAAGCACAAGCTTTCCCCAACTTTCCTAGAATATAACTTTGAACTATTACCTTACTGCTATTACTTTACCATAAAAAACCAAATTTTATATCTTAAACTAATCTGCCCCGGTAGTCACATAAAAAGAAAAATCTTCCTTAAAGACAGCTCTGATCTTCAGCTAAAGCACCCGTTAGTTTAAGTACATTTATTCACAATCACAAAGTCTAAATAAGTGTTTATAATTTTAGAAACCTCATTGATTTGCAGGTAGGACATTGGGCTGTTGAAATATCGGTTTCATAATTCACCCAATCATAATTACAATTAGAACAGTGTAGAACTATATGCTTTTTTTGTATTCTTTTGATTCTTTTATATATAACTCATAATCTTGAGGGAACATATCTGCTAATGTACGAAATACAAAATTACTATCGCACTTACGTCCGTTCCAATATTCTTTACCACCTTTATATTCAATCATATTTTACACTTCCTCCTACTATTAGTTCCATAAAGAAAAGGCTGCCATAAAGACAGGTCCGATCTTAAGCTAACGCACCTGATTGTTGAATAGTAAGATCTATTCAAATAATGGAACTTTTGGGTCTATCCCATAACAATGAACAAGCATAGAGTGTAATTGCCCTCTGTGATGATAAACGTGAGCTACAATCTCTAACAACCATTCATAACGTGAGTATGTAACACCCCAATAAGAAGTAATTTCCTCTTGAAGTTCGACTTCTGTAAAATTCATAAATTTATCTTCTAAAAATTGATGATTTTTTATCAATGCTTCTTTCATCTCATATAGGCTTTTATATGAAATACTTGAATAAAACTTATTCATCTTGTCTTGGGATTCCCCGTCCGATATAAGCGAATCAGCTTCACAAATTATAGCAATGTGTTCTAATAGCTCTCCTATTGAATGCTTATTGGGTGTAGGTCTTTTTTGTAAGTCATTTTCTTCTAACTTTTCTATCATCTCAGCAATTGTCGTTATAGCCACTTTAATTTGATTTAATGCACTCTTACAATACGTATTCATCTCATCCTCCTTTACTTCAAATAAATAATAATATAGGTTCGCATTTAATTTTAGCTTTATCCTCTATTCAACTAACCTGCCCCGTTAGTGCCATAAGGGTTGCCTCTGCAACCTCCCTTATTGAAAAGCACTTGTTAATGACAGAAGTTTTATTTATTTTTTTGTTCTTCTTTTGCTTTTTCAAGGACATTTTGTATAAACGGTTCTTTTGCTTGAGTATATCTGGTTCTGTCTAAGTAGTGCTCTAAAGCCAAATCCTTTTTTAATTGATGGTATTGTTTAAGTACATCAGAATGAGTTCTTAAATAATTTCTAAACAAAATATTATTATTCCAATGTCTACTTTCAAACTTGTAAATATGTAAATGGTGTGTACCTGCTCTCCATTGTCCTTTTCTAAAAAAACGCCTTTCTGGAAATTCCTTATGAGCTACAAATTCATACCCTATTTGTTTTAAGGGTTCAATAAATTTGTCCACTTCGTCTAAATTAGTAACGCCAACCATTATATCCAAAATGGGTTTTGCTCCTAATCCAATAACCGATGTACTCCCAATATGCTCAATGCATATATTGTTCTCTTTTAAGACCCCCATTATCTTCTTTTTTTCCTGCTCGTATTCCTTCGACCAATTTGGATTATAATTTTCGATTACAACTGGTTTTTCCATATTTCCCACCCATATCATTTAATAGAAATTATTATATCTTGTTTTTCCACTATCCTGCCCCGTTAGTGCCATAAGAAAAAGGCTGCCGCAGCAACCTTCCTTATTGAAGTAAAGCACCCGTTTGTTGAACAAAGAACTTTTATTTTTTCTGTTAATTGACTTGAAAAAATAACCAATTTTTATTCATTACAAGCATTGGTTGTTTCGTCACCAAATACTTTGGCAATTGTGTTCGAAATTCCCTGTGCCCCTAAACACATTTTATATTCTGATTCATCTGATATTCCAAAATTAAGGACTATACTTACTATAATTACGAATGATGCTACTGCAAATAATATATTCTTCACATTGATATCTCCTTTAGACAAGAAATTATTTCCATCAAAAGCGTATCAAAGATTTACTAAGCCGTAAATACAGTTATAGACTTATAAAATATAAGACTTTAGTCGTAACTCCCATGCTATTATTAGATATGTTCCATCTTCTAACTTCCACACTATACTACAGTTATCCTTTTTTTTAGTAACCTGCTCCGGTGTTATTCAACAATATGGCCCTTTTCTGGAATATCATTATGTTATTTTTACCATAAAAGTCCTTTAGACAAATTACTGTGTAATGACAATAAAGTTGTTTAATTTTTGGTGCAATTGCTGAATAACACCTCATAGATGTAACAATAAAGTCGTTTAAATTGATGGGTTGTTCCACAATCGGGCTTTAATGGAATAATGGTCACAAAAATAATCAAACTTTTTTATAAAAGAATGCTTCAATTGAATATATTAAAAGCGTATTTTGATCAATCTTTTTTCAAAACACGCTCTTTCTTTTAATCATTTATTAAGGTTATTAGCATCAATTTGATCGAACATTATTCTAAAGCAACATCAAAGTCAAATTGGACTCTTTTATCCATAATTATCTCTCCTTTAAAACCATTCTTAAAGCCTTTGCATTATTGTAATCATGGTCTAACTATTTTTATGGGTAATTCATCTCCGTGGTTCTGTGTAATCAACTTCAGTTGGACTCATCTCGAAGGGCTCGACGGCGTTCGTGCAGCACCAGCAGGATAATCATCCCCATTATTACACCTAAGACGATGCCGGCCTGTGTGGTCAACAACCATGCCAATGGGTACTCTGGGGAGGGTGGCGCATCGAGTCGAACTGAAGATAAGGCGGAATAGAGGTTGTTGGAGAACAACGCTCCCGATGAAATCCATGCCGCTGCCATAGGGGGTAGAAACCACCTCGACCCACGGCGGGATGCTACCACCAGTATGCCCCACGCACCTGCAAAGGACCACACGCCTATACTCAATGACAGCAGGTGCCACCACACATCGCGTTCACCCATGGTTGCCGGGTCGATGCCGAAAGAGCCACCAACCGCCCAAAACACCTTGATGACACCGAGCAGAATGCAGCCGGCAGCGACGATCCTAGCCAAGATGATCTGCAGTTGTCGAGTATTGCCCGGCAACTCCTTGTAGTCGGTTGTGCCACTCAGCGCCTCTGGCCAACGTGCCTTTGCATACCCCGCCAATGCAATCGGCAGGAAGATGCCGATCCCGAAAAGTGAGATCATGACGAAGATCTGCTCGTATACCCAGAAGTCGGCGGCACCTGCCTCTTGATCCCGGATCATAGCTGCAGGGCCCAGAACCGGTGCAATCAACAGCATGGGAACGAGCAAACCGGTACCAACCCAAATGGGTAGAGCAACCAACCACGCAGGTAGCCGCTCCCCCCACGGCCTGCAGAACGCCATTGCAAGAAGGATACCAATCGCAGCGAGAACGGCGGTTACTGCGTTTATAATGCGCCAGCTGGCGTCACCCATTTGCTCGGTTGGAAGGAAGAGACCGAAAGTCCATACGATTTTGATCAGCAGGTAAGGTGTTACTGCTATTGCGGCACCATAACCGCAGATTCTACGCAACCTCATCAATCTTGAGGCCTGCCTCTCTGCACTAATAGTCACCTTCTCATCTCCTCTACAAGTTCTAACTCACTTTGTTTCATAATTATTTATTCACTCCTATCCTAATGCCTTTAACGCTTTTAAACCTTTCTTGTACAACTTTCAAGTACTTATATTTCCAAGACTCATATTAGTGCCTTCCTTACATAACATAGTTACTCTAGATTATCGAATAAAATATCATAACTCTAAATTAACTTCGATTTCCCTTTGAGTAATCCCTTCCTTAATTCCATTAAATGGCCCAATTGTTGAACAACTCCATATGCACTCTTGAACTATCCTGCCCCGTTAGTTCCATAAGAAAAAGCTGCCTAAAAACAGACCCGCTCTTCAGCTAACGTACCCGTTAGCACAAGAACGAATAAGAGAAGTAATAGGATTATATAACAATTTAGTAAACTAGCATTATTTTAAAATGATGGCTTTTTTGATGTTATTAATACAAAATATTTGTCTTAAGAGCACTGCTGGATTACAAAAAAGTGCTTATGGTACTCCAAAGTGCGTACTTCTCAAGTGTGGTTTCTTGATGCAAAATAACAGTGAACAAAGCACATTACAGAAGGAGCTGAAACACTATGAATAATGAATCTCAAACAACACGCAAAGTCGCCTTGGTTGTAGGCGCAAATGGTGTTATCGGACGCAACCTTATTGATCACCTCATTACTCTCCCTGACTGGGACGTGATCGGCGTATCGCGTCGAGGCGGAGAGTCTGTCGGCCGTGTCCGGTATGTGGCTGCAGATCTACTCAATATAGACGACACCCGCGAGAAGCTAAACAGTTTAACTGAGGTAACACACATCTTCTATGCCGCCTATCAGGACCGTCCAACTTGGGCCGAACTTGTTCCGCCCAACCTCGCCATGCTAGTGAATACCGTAGAGGCGATAGAACCAATCGCGTCGGGTTTAAAACATGTCAGTTTGATGCAGGGATACAAGGTATACGGCGCACATCTCGGCCCGTTCAAGACCCCTGCTCGTGAGACAGACGCTAACCATATGCCACCCGAGTTCAATATTGATCAGCAAGATTTCTTAGAACAAAGGCAAAAAGGAAAGGCTTGGACTTGGTCGGCGCTCCGTCCTTCTGTAGTCTGCGGTTTCTCGCTTGGAAATCCGATGAACCTCGCCATGGTTATTGCGATCTACGCCTCAATTTCGAAGGAGCTTGGACTTCCGCTACGGTTTCCGGGCAAACCGGGTGCTTATGACAGCCTCTTGGAGATGACAGATGCGGGGCTTCTCGCGAAGGCAACAGTATGGGCGGCGACAGAAGAGCGTTGTGCTAATCAGGCATTCAACATCACGAACGGCGATCTGTTCCGTTGGAATGAATTATGGCCGAAGATCGCTCACTACTTCGGCTTGGAGACGGCGCCTCCGCTGCAGATGTCACTGGACGTTGTCATGGCGGACAAGGAGCAACTTTGGAACAAAATGGTCAATAAGCATGGGCTTGCTCAGCATTCCTATAAAGACGTATCCTCCTGGCGATTCGGTGATTTCGTGTTCTCTTGGGATTACGATTTCTTCGCCGACGGAACTAAGGCCCGTCGCTTAGGTTTTCACGAATTCGTCGATACCGAAGCGATGTTTATGAACATCTTCGACGACTTCCGTAAACGTAAAGTTATCCCATAAACGAAAAGCCGGCCTTGTATATTATATTAGGTCGGCTTCTTATATGTTATGTACGTCTTCAAGCTGTGGATTGGCTAGAACGGTAGCCCTTCCCCCGTACTTTCTCTCTATATGCGAATCCCCCCACCTACACATCAGATGCAGGATCTCCTTTAGACTCCAGCCGTAGTCGGTTAACTCATATTCGACTTTTGGTGGAACCTGATTGTAAGAAATGCGCAAGATGACGCCTTCCTCTTCAAGCTCCCGAAGTTGCTGTGTTAACATTTTTTGAGTAATTGCGGGTATCAAGCTTTTCAATTCATTGTTACGTTTCTTTCCAAATGTTAGATGAAAGAGAATTACGGGTTTCCACTTTCCTCCAATCACCTCCAAAGTTGCCTCTACCGCAGTGTTGTAAATCTTATTAGGATCCTTCATTACACACCTTACCTCCCTTTTAGAATATTTCGACTCAGGTCACTGGTAAACATCATATGAATTGGAGCCATTAAATATCCGTTTTTGTACATTATAACTGCAAGCAAAATATTGCGCTATCCTGCCCCGTTAGCCATCCATGAAGCGCAAAAATCAGCGCTTCACCACAGAGAATGAAAATGGTTCAGAACCGTCAATACTGATTCTACGGCTGGGAGAGGAAGGTCGATGAACTATGGTGCGTTAGAGCCCATCCGTTAGTCTGACTCCAACGACCAAGGTGCACCACTGACTGTCGCTCCCTTTCGGGAAGCACACATGGTAGATTAATCCTATTCTGGTTTTTGCACCAGCTCCAATTATATTGAGAGCCGTAGAAGGATGTTTTCAATGGAAGTAGTCATTGAAAGAGCGTGTGGTATGGATGTCCATAAGGACAATATTACTGCATGTATTATGACACCAGAAGGAAAGGAGATTCAAACGTTTTCAACAAAAACTGTTTTTTTAATACAGTTAGTGGATTGGATTAAACAGAATAACTGTACTCATGTTGCCATGGAGAGTACCAGTGTATATTGGAAACCTATTGTTAATTTATTAGAAGCTGAAGAGATTGAGTTTTTAGTTGTGAATGCTCAACATATGAAAGTAGTGCCGGGGCGTAAAACAGATGTTAAAGATGCAGAATGGATAGCCAAACTTCTTCGTCATGGACTCCTAAAAGCTAGTTACATTCCAGATCGAAATCAACGGGAACTACGTGAACTAGTTTGGTACCGTAGAAGTATCATTGAAGAACGTGCTAGACAACATAATCGCATCCAAAAAGTGTTAGAGGGCGCAAATATTAAGCTAGGTTCTGTCGTTTCAGACATAATGGGTGTTTCGGCTCGAGACATGCTTAACGCAATTGCCGAAGGTGAAGAAGATCCTGAAAAACTAGCAAACTTTGCTCGACGCACAATGAAAAAGAAGAAAGATGAACTAGAACTCGCCCTTAAAGGTTATATCAATTCGCATCAACGCCTCATGTTAAAAACCATTTTAAAGCATATTGATTTCTTAACAGAGCAAATCGAGATGCTCGACCAAGAGGTCGAGGAAAGAGTAAGCTCCTATCAAGAAGATGTGGAACGATTAGACTCTATTCCTGGTATAGCTACCAGAATGGCTGAGCAAATTTTATCTGAAATTGGGTCTGATATTAATAAACAGTTTCTAAGTGCAGCTCATATGTGTTCTTGGGCAGGACTAGTTCCTGGGCATAACGAAAGTGCGGGAAAAAGAAAATCGGCTAAAACAAAAAAAGGAAACAAGTATTTAAGATCAGCATTAACAGAAGCAGCTCATTCCGTAAGAGGATCTAAAAACTATCTCGGAGCACTGTATAGGCGTACAGCATCACGAAAAGGTAAGAAACGAGCAGGAATAGTAGTCGCTCATGCCATGTTACGTATCTCCTATTATCTCTTAACTCGAAAAGAAATGTATGTAGACTTAGGCGAAGACTACTTTGATAAGCAGAGACAACAATCAATTTTTCGGCATTCACTAAGAAGACTTGAAAGTTTAGGATCACAGTTACATTACAAGAACCTGAAGCATCTTAATCCAGTCCACTTACCTACAATAAATCAGTAAATTAGGCGCTCTCCCCTTTTTTAAAAAACAATGAGCTGCGTCTTCTTAAGTATTGCCTTTTCCCCTAAATTCCAGAAGTCTATTTTCATGGTAGTTGAACAAGAAAAGCGTCACTTCCTTCTAGAAGTAACGCCACCCTTTAGTTTTTAGAAATTATAAATTTTTTATAATACCCCCATATTAATTAGGGTCTAGACTTTTCATTTTCTACTTTTCCAGTTCCATTTCTTTTTTCAAGCGATCCACAAAACGCTCATTGATATAAGTACGGACAAACTGATCCTTTTTCTCCAAATCGATGTCTTTTCTAAAAAAACCCACTCTCTTAAGGCGTTGATCCTCAGGCAAGTTGGACCATGCCTGGTTCGCCTCCTCTTCCAGAGAACTTTCAATCTTTCTCTGGATCACCATCGCTTGAAAGCTTTGGTTCTTTCTTTCTTCTATAGATGGTGGTTTGGGCAAGCCGTTTAGTAACTGTTCATATTGGCTTTTCAACTCTTCGACCTTTGCGGTAGCCATTTCTTCAAAAGTTTTCTTTACTTCATCTGTTATCTGTTTTTTCAAAGTCTCCATATTGTCTACATATGGAGCGGGTTTCTCTTTTTTTACAGGGAATGGTCTTAACTCAAAAAAGTTTGAGAGATCATTTGAAATCGCTGATAAAGCCCACTTCTCTTCCCTTCTCTTCTTTATAAACATTGCAATTTTTAAATCTAATTCATCGTACACCTTTTCATTGGTTTCTAGAGTACGATTTATATAATGGAGGCGTTCTTTCTCTAACCGTTTAAACCAACCGTCCACTGTATTAATATGTATATTTTGATTGTTCAGATGAGTTTTTAACGTTTCTACAAAATCGCTAATTTTCCAAAAGGTTTCTTCTGACATTTTTGAACCTCCTAAATTTATTTTTTTGTCTTATTTATTAAAAGTCTCTAAATAATGAACTATATGTAGAACACAAAGCACAATTGGTCTACATATATAACGGTTTTACTGGTAGTAAAAGAAAGAATAATAAGATGCTCTTTTTATGTAGACTATTTATGGATTATAGAGTATATATCCTTTTTCTAATTAAGTAAGAAAATGACCGTTGATCGTAGACTCGAAAAATCTTGCCTAGAAATTGGAATTTAGTATTGAAATGTAGCCTCTGGATTATAGTCTATATGTAGTATACAAAACACAAATGGTCTACATCAGTAACTGTTACAATTTAAGTAGCAGTTAAATAATAGAATGGAAAAGGGTAATATAATTATCTAGCTGTAGTTCCAGATTCATGTAGGCTATATATGGTAATGCTTTATAGACCATTTATGGATTATAGAGTTTATGTGCCCTCTAAGTTTCTTTTCTTAAGTTAGCAACAAGGAATATATGGTGTAGATGTTACCTCTATATTATGGTCTATATGTTGAATACAAAGCATAAATGGCCTACATCAGTAATTGTTATATTTGCAGTAACAGTTAAATGGTAAAAAGAATATGATTAAAAAAACAGTCTAGTTATGGATCTGGGTTTATGTAGGCTATATATAGTAATAGTTTATAGACCATTTATAGATTATAGAGTATATGTGCTCTATAATTTTCTTTTCTTAAGTAAGATAAGATGCATTGTTTTAAAACTTGAAAACTACCTATCTAGATTTAGTAAATATATGGAGTAGATGTAGCCTCTAAATTATAGCCTATATGTAGAATATAAAACACAAATGGTCCACATGATTAATAATATTATACAAGACTAGTAACGAATAACAAAATAAAAAAGAATTATAAGATGGCCAACTTTGATTTATTATTTTTTATTTGAACTTATTTAAGGAGAAAGTTATAGCCAGTTATGGAGCAGGGGTAGATTGTTCCTTTAAATCACCATCTGTAGCTTAAATCTTTTAAAATTTATAGACTATATATAGCTTACAGAACACAAATGGTCTATATAAAGAGATTCGTTTGGTACAATTTGGGGGGAGGGGTAACATTCTAACCATTTGAGTAACAAATAAATGTAGAATACAAGTTGTTTGTGCTCTATATAGCTTTCTATATGTATTTGACTTTCAATAAGCAATGTCCTTTCTCTTATTTTGACTGATTTTGTCTATAACAGGAAAAACCCCACCAAAGGATGGGGTTAGTCGTCGTCGTCAAAATCTAAGAATGTTTTTTGTGCAAATTTTTGAATGGCTGCATTTGCTTTAAATGCGGTTTTTTCTTCTTGCTTAATTTCAAGAGTCTGATTAAATTCAAAGGCTTTAGTAGGCTTGGTCACTACCTGATAAAGAAGTTGACCAATCAATGCCCTTGTATTAGGGTGGTTCATCCATTCCTTTTGTTCAGCTGTCAAACCTTCGGGCAGACTAATGGTGATTTGATCACTATCTGTATTTCCCAAGGCTTTTTGCGAAACCGCCTTAACAAAGATCGGAGCTATTTCACTACTGAATTTCCTGCCTAATTCCTTTTTCCTGCTTATTAAATACTCACTGACATGTAAAGGGGTGTCAGAGGGTAAGCGAAAAGAGATGGTTTTTCCAGGCTCAAATTGTTCCATGGATTTATATCACTCTTTTGTAGCTGCCACGTTTTGTGTAGATATCCCTTTACTTTGTAAATACATAAGCAAAATTTTAAAATAGGCTCGTGTAATCATCCATACGCTGTCATCTTCCGAAACGAAACGGAGAGGGTAGTTTTTGTCGGCTTGATTCAGTGCATTCAAGTAAGGTTTTAACACCAAGGATCCGCCCCCAATTTGATATGCCAGTCTAATGTCCGGAACATTCCGCCACATATCTTTGATCAATTTATATTCTTCTTTGGCTAAAACGGATAATTCTTCATCAATGATATCTTTTATGGAGACTCTATTCCCATTAACCCAGATATGATATTGTTCATCAGGCTGTTCATTTGTGATTATTTCTACGAGTGTGCGTCTACTTTTAATGGTGTATTTGTATTTGGAATACACTTTCTTGATAATATTATCCAAATAGGTGGATACACCTCTTTTTATTCCATTGCTGTATTCATTATCCACTTCAGCTTCATCGGTTATGATGGCTGAGTCCGTTGATAAGCCCCCAATATCGTTGATGAGGATTGTTTTTCCTATGAGTTCTTCGTTTTTGGTAGAACCGTCATTATTTGTTGTCAAATCCACAAATGCTGCGAATCCTTCCGTATTCACAAGGATTTGCTCGAATTTAATTCGAACAATTTTACCTTCTAGGGAAGGGGTTTTTAAGAATTTCACTTCATGTTGGGAGTTTTTCAATTTTTTTCGGAAGTCTTTGGCTTTTCCTTGTTTAGTTTCATCCAGGGGCAATCCTGTTGATAAGTAATAAGTGGCTTCAATTACACCATCTTCTTCAGGAAATTGTTCCACGGCATCATAAGCAAGGGTTGTCAATAGCATGATGACAGGCTGGTCACTCTCGGATTTATCTTGATCTGGCGTTAATTCGTCATTATTTGGGTACTTGGATGCTAACTTTCCGACTGCAAAACTTCCGTTTTTATTTTTTAAGGCGGATGAAGTAATCTCCACATGTAATCCATTCAATATGTTTTTTTCCATCTCCACAATTTCCCGGTCTTGCACTTCTGCAATGACGTTCGGTATGTATACACGATTTTCAATACTTCCTAAGAATCCTTTCACCGCATCATTACCAACATCAACTGATACAAATCTAGCCATTTTTAATAGATTCCTCCTTGGTTTCATTTATTTTCATTGAAATCTAATTTAATTGTATGCCTTTTGTATGCAACTGTCAAACTTGAATGCAAAATGCATGCAAGTGAGAATTCTCCGTTCCGATGTAGGGAGTAAACAAAAAGACAAAACTCTAACGATCATCAATTAGAGTTTTGTCTTTTGGATTTTTCTTTTATCCAATTGAGCATTTTTTCATCGTTCTTGTTGTTTTGACGCTTATTTTCCTTTCTTAGGTATCGCGAAAGGGTAGAGTGGGAAATGCCAATTTCCTCTGCCGTCTGTCGGATACTCATATTTTGGGAGTCCATCATCTCTCTCATCGTCTCAGGAGAAAGCGCCAATTCCTTTTCCGGTCCAAAATGAAATGCCTGCTGCTCTGTTTTCGGAAGGCTACTGGTGATCACGGATGTCACTTTGGATGGAACCTCAATGGAGTCTTCTATTTCAAGTGTAGGAGCCAATTCATTTAGTGAAAAGTCCTGGGAGAAAAAAAGGTCTTCTGAAACCGAATTTTCGTGACTTATCTGATTCATCCGTTCAATAATTTCCTCACTCACCAAGCGGTTTGAATCTATCATCATTTTTTTTTGGTTCTCTTTAACGACAATGTCTGTTGGTAGAATAAGCACATTCAACTTGGTCCAATACCCTTGGAACCATCCTTTTTTTCCAACTTGTTCCTCATCAATCTCCTCGGTGTAGCTCCAGCTACTGATCACGCTGTCCTTTTGCAATTCATCCAAAACGTTTTCAAACTTATCCCTTTTTTGCACCCCGTTATATCGACTGGATATGTCCATTGTTTTCAACAGGGTAGAGACCTTAAACGGTTGATGCAAGGACCTTCTAATGGTCCTGATTTTCCATTGTAGATTTAGGTAGCGGGTCAATCGCTTATGTTCGCGCTGTGTGTAGTGGCTATACTGAAACACTTTTAAATCCAACAAGCCCAGTGTGCGATTGGGTCCATCTAAGTAAGGGGTAAGAACAGGGGATGGCTTTACCTGTACGGCATATATCCCTTTTGCTTCGCCAGTCTTTTTATCATAAGCAACACGGATTTTTCCGATTTCGAACATTCTCTGGAAATCCTTGAATTCATAAAGTTCATTGTCCTGGATATCCTGGGTGTTGATCACCTTTACCTGTTGATTGCCCAGAGAGATCCAGATGCTTGAAAGTGCAGCAACCCGTTTCATGATATTGAAGCGATCTTCCTCACGGAAGTCCAGTTCCCGTCCTTGTGCTGTCCGTTTCTTCAGGTTTCTAAGCTGTAAGGCATCATTGCTATGAAATTCAATATACCCGTCAACGGACTTGGGCGAGACCATCCATAAATATGTAATTAAGTCAAAGAGGTCGGCGGTCATTTCATCCAATGAATTTATAGTAGATTCTATCAGTTCAAGCCACATTTCCTGTTGATCGGAGGCTAGCTCTGCTTTCTGTGATTCTGGGGGCCTTATTTCAGCTAATCCTCTAACGTGTCCACGATTGTCTATAATCTCGGTTGCCAAGAGACCAGCCTCTCCTTTTTTAAAGTCCTTTTTCTTTGTCACGATGTCTCTCATTAAATGATAATCAATATCCATGCTTGAATAGATATAGTGGCGGCTCAAGGCCTCGCTTATTTTCTCTTCATTAGCACTGCGTTTTATCTCATCCATCGGGAATTCGTGTATGAAATGGCCGGCCAATATGACCTTGATTGTATCCTGATAACTGTCCACGGCCTTTTTTATCATTTCTTTTGTTATAAGTTTTTCGAAGTATAACGTTTGAGTGAACAAGGAAAATAAGGCCCGAAAGCTTGGTCCCATAGAAAAGCCCGGAACCTGATTTTTTACCTCTTCCTCCGTCATACGATAGGCTTCCTGTTTCCATTTATCCAAAATATAAGGACGATCTTCAAACAAAATCTTGGTTTCTTCGAAAATAGAAATTTTCAGGAACTCATAGTTCAAAATCATACGATCGTGTATATCCTGATACCTCAACAACAACCCCATCCTCTCTATTGCAGGGAATCCTTGGGTGGAATCATCTAAAATGCACCACTTTTTTATCATTATAACAAGAGTGGACCACATTTCGTAGAGTAAATGCACCATTTACTACACAGGTTTCGAAATAATGGTGCATATGCACCAGTTCCAGAATTCCCAACACACCTCTATTAATAAGGAATTCTCACTAGCTGAACACTTTAAAGAAAAAGGAGGAATAGTCAGCCTCTTCACTATTAGCACTATTTAGTTTTTCAAATGAACTCCAGTATTCAAAGAAATGCACCATTATTCTAGCTGTGAGCGGAACTTGTGTACCATTTTATAGATAAAATGCACCACGTATACCCTATATGTGGAACATTTTTTAGTGATCATGGATTCTTAGAAAAATTTCAATTTGAAATCCTTTTGGGGAAATTGAGTAAAATATGCACCGATACACTGAATTTGAGCGGAACCTGTGTACTATTTTATGAAAAAAATGCACCAAACTTATCTTTTCGGAGACGAAGTGAGCGGAACCTGTGTAGGAGGGCAAACGTTGGCGAAACAACCATTCAGCACTGATTTATTTTTCTCAACCATAAAATTGTACTCACATTTTGATGGAAAATTGAAAAGTTGAGCGGAATCTGTATACCAAAAGTGCACCACAAGCCCAAAAAGGTGAGCGGAACCTGTTTGGCATCATTTTTGGTTCAACGTTAACAAAGCTTATTATGACAGGCTTTTTCAGGAACCCATTCAATTCCACACATGTGCACAAATGGTCCATTATTGGCCTTTTTGGTGCAAAAAGCGAGCGGAACCTGCATAATAAAAAAATTTGATATTTTTTTCAATCCCTTGGGGCTCTAAGCCTGAGGGTCCTTTTTATTTTTGGTGCATTTCCCTTAGAGAGCACCCTTTTTCAAAAGTCGAGTTCGATATACTTTATTCAACAAAAAGTTCCATGTAAGAAGTGGAAATCGGTTCAATTTTTTTAACTTAGCTGTTTGTATTTAAGTATTGGAAGGAAGGTGCGAATCATGGGAACTCCATTGGCAGAAAATCATAAAAGAGGCCTTCATTCAATCGTTGACATCATACAATTTATGACCCATGATGGCTTGCTTCTATACAAAAAAAAGGGTACACGCCAACCTATAAAAAAAGTGGTGGCATACGAGAAGACCATGAACGAAACCAAGAATCGTAAAGGCGTGGTCTTTGTATCGCCGTCCAAGGAAGAACTTGTGGAGGGAAAAGGCTTCGTCGTGACCTCTTACGAAACGCTTCAGGAAAAGTATCAAAACCTCTCACACTGGACACCCAATACCTACCGAGGTGGTACATACTATGATTTCAAAAACCGCATCATCAAGGGGCATCAGCGTGAAAACCTTAAACAAATCCATGTCATTGGACTTGATATAGATTCGAAGGAAGTGGATCTATACGCCCTTTATCTTGGATGTGAGGAATTGGGATTGCCAAGACCAAATCTCCTGCTGGAAACGCCAAGGGGATTCCAGGTCTTTTTTGTCCTGGAAACTCCCTTCCACATAAACAAAAAACACGATTACAAGGCTTTAAGAGTGGCCGAGCGTCTGTCAGAAAATATTCGAAAAGCGCTTAAGAAATATGTCCCGGTCGATACCGGATGTATCCCTTTCGGCTTCTACCGCATCCCAAGAGAAGACAATGTACTGGATTTCTATGACCAGCCTGCCAATACTAGCCTATTGCTTACCTGGTCCAAACAGTATGAAGAGCAGGAGAATAGGAACTTCCTGCGTGTAGTCTACAACAAGAATGCAACAGTAATCGATCAGACCTCTTCCGACTGGTATCGTGCGCTTATTCGAGCTACATACATCGAGGAGGGGCATTACGGCTCCAGCCGTAATAATGCGCTCATGACACTTGCACTTGCCAATTTTGCGAGTGGTAAGACAATCGAAGAAGCTTATGATGAACTTGATCAATTCAACAGTAACCTGGTACAACCACTTAACAAAAGAGAATTCGAACGTGTCCTGAAGAGTGCGTATTCAGGCAAATATAAAGGCGTAAAACGTTCATATGTGGAAGGCTTACTCGAGCTTTGGACAGATGGACAAGCTAAATTCAAGGGAAGGGAAGGGTGGTATAAATTCAAAAAGCCACGAGAAGAACGTGTACGTTCCCACTATAAGGAGTGGGAAGAGGATATCATAGGCTATTTGGAGACCCACACAAGCCCTGAAAGGCCATTTTTGGAGGCATCTTTGAATAACCTTGCTGAAATCTTTGGGATGCCCCTCTCCACGCTTAAAGAGGTCTGTAAGCAATCTAGTAAACTCAAAAAGTTTACGATAGGCCGTGGACGCGGGGCAGTTACCAAACTGGCCAGCCGTTCCATGCTATTCAAAAACTTGTTGCTATTACGTAGGAATCACATTCGCCAAGCCCAGCTGACTTTTGCCGAATTGCTGCCCGTTCCGAAACAATTTACTGCTGCCCTTCCATTACCCACATTGGAAGCCGAATTGTTGACTCATGAAGTGGACATAATATATAGTTCCGGAGCTTCTCCGCCGGATAAGATGACTTCTTGAAAATAATAAGCCAGTCTGCCAATACATATCTATAGTATCCTTCCTGTGGGGTCTTTAAGAATTACTGCTGCTCCTTATACTTAGTGTTTTTACGGGGGCTTGGGTGTTTAAGCTGATGATCATTCTTGTTTACTTAATTTTATTCAGGGAATATCCTGGTGTTTGCATGGTTAAAAGTGAATTTTGTGGGGATAGTAGTAGACGTCAGGTTAACTGTTAGTTATTTATTTTTATTCATTATTTAATATATATAGGGAATTTTAGTTTGTGGGTTTTTTGGATTTCAAAAGGTGATCTTAGATCTTCAGTAATCTTTAATTGCTTTCATTATGAAACTTAAACTCGGTATCTTTAGTCCTTATTGTGTTTTTGAGTAGGTGATTTTAGTATTAGATTTTAAGTCTGTGTAGGTGATAATACACAAGTTACCATCCAAAAATATGGTAATTTTTAATCAATTCTCTTTACAATCATTGCCAAACAAATGTACGTCTAGTAGACTAAAAATAAGTAAAAAAATAGCAAATAATATAGATTCATATACGTAAATGGAAGGGTAATGAATGTCTTTATTATTTGCGGTCTTAAATTGACGACCACCCCAATCACACAAGGGCTGAATACCCCCTGTTCATTTTCGGTTCCCGCAGAAGACCTCGCCTATACTACGTAAACATAGCCGAGGTCTTCTGCTACTCAAATAAAGGCGGAGGTATTCAAAGTGTGATTGGGGGTGGTCAGGTTAGATTTTAGATAATGGGGAGGAGTGATAGTTAGGTAGTTGAAGAGATAAGAATTAAGTTCAAGTGATTTAGTTCAAGGTTAAATATCAAGTTCAAAAATAAAAAAGTTCAAGATCTAGTTCAAGGTAAAGGGAATAAGAAAGTAGAGAAATGGTAGGAATGGGAGATTAATGTAGAGGGTTCAACAAGGGCAATATTATTTTAAAGGATTGTATAAACATACATTTTTAATCCATTCTTGTGGTTGTTGACTAAATAAGAGCTTAACAGTGTTAAGGATTTTTCTTAGATGTAGTGTTTTGGCTGGGCCTGAAAATACTTCAATCATTTATTTTATTAGTTGTGGTTTTACTTGCAGTTTTATTTATGAAAATAATAACTATTTTGGTAAACTTTGAGAGGGAGAGTGGTTCCTATATTTTCTAGAAGAGGATGATATTTTTGGTAATGCTAAAGTACACTTCGTTAAAAGAGAAAGATTTGGAGTATTTATCGTTTATTTTGAGGAATGGTATGGTGACGGCCAAACAAATCATGTTGAAATTCAGGGAGCCGAACATTCACCGTGTTTATCGCAGGCTACGAAAATTAGAAGGCCAAAAGTTTGTCAAGCATGAACGCATTGCACATAAAGTAGGGGTTTATCTTGGAACGATTGAGGCCAGGAAATTAACGAATGTCAATGTAACCGTTCCAAATAAGGCAACGATCTACACCATGCAGCATGATCTTCTTATTACCGACTTGATCCTTTTTTACGAACTACAATCGGAAAAGCAGGCCGTTGACTTTAAATATCGGACAGAGAGAGAAATTCGTTTTTCTATGATAGGAGAAGGAGATAATCGAAGTAAATTGAAGGCCTACAATGATAATCGAGACCGCATACCAGATGCCGTTTTCTTTTTTAAAGGAACTGATGGGAATGTGACTACCACTTGGGTTGAGCTGGAATTGAACAAGAAAGATCGTAAGCGTTATGATTACAAGTTTAAGATGTTTGATGACATGCTTTCCGGTGGACGACAGGACCATGAGCTTTACTCCTACGATCAGGTGATCTATTTTGCGAATGACGTAAAAATTCATAATGTGATCAATCAGGCCAAACAGCGGTTGATTAATGCCAGCAAGATTACTGTGCGTAATGTACCTTCTATCATTTTGGAAGAACGTTGGGAAGAGGTGTTGCCGGTTGGAACCGATGGAAAGCCAGCGAGAGCCGAAGCAGACTGAAACCGATCAGATCGTTGGCGATTTAGTGATTTATGGATTAATCGGCATAATTGGAGTCTTGTTTTTTCTTCCGGCCATGCTTGGAATGCTGATTTTTGCGATTCTTACCCTCTTTAAGCGGGATTGGATCTCCTACGTTATCCTTGCAGCCGGGGTCATAATTTTGTTTTGGCAATTTCAAACAGGGCGACTCCTCAGTTATTTTGGATTGATTTCAGACATGAACATTCCTTATATGTCAGATGTTTTGGAAAGATTCCTCAATCAGGGGGATACCATTGCCGTGACCAGTACTTCCTATCTTGTTTTACTCGTTTTAGCCTTTCTCTTCTCATTTGGATTTTTCATCTTCGCCAAATACTTTTGGAAAAAGCGAGTGACCACCAAATCTGGTGAGGTGAAGAAGCAAAAAGAAGAGCAGAAATATAAGGCTTTCCGCAAAAAACGAGTGAAGTTTTTGAATAAGAAGCAGAAACAGTATCGACATAAACCGTCCAAAGAAGTGTTTGTCGGGTACTCCGATTTTAAAGAGCGTGTAACGCTTCATTCAAAAGAGCTCAATTATCACATGCTAGCAACAGGAGGAACCGGTACTGGAAAGACTACGTTGATTGCCTCCCTAATGGAAGCGGCTTTGCAACAAGAAAAACCGGTAATTTTCATGGATGGGAAGGGCGAAAGAAAGTCGATGCTTGAATTTAAGGCCTTGTGCGAAGCCTATGGCAGGAAGGTGTATCTATTTTCCGAAATGGACGATTTCACGTACAATCCGATCAAGAATGGTACCCCAACTGAAACACGGGATAAGCTCATGTCGCTTTTTAGCTTTTCGAATGAAGGGGATGGGGCTTACTATACCGATATTGCTTCCCGTTATTTACAATTGGTGGTCAAGTTGATTGATGAGGCAGGGGTTCCAAGAGACATCAAGACGATTGCGAAATTAACCAATTATAAATACATGAGCGAATTTTTCAGGGAACATAGCAGCCAAGTGGAAATCGAGGAAGAGTTCGAGGTGGAAGTAGAGGAAGAAGTCATCGTCGAAAGGCAGTCGCCTTCTACAACGGACGACGATTTAAGTGGTTTTATAGCCAATGCAGAACCAAAGAAGGAAACAGTCAAAAAAATGGTGGTAGAAAAGCGGAAGCGATATGTTACAAAGCTGGAAGAGGGCATGCAGCGTATAAAAAAGGTGTTAGATGACGAATTTCCGGAAGAAGTTGTGGAGGGGTGCCTGACACGATTGAAAATGCAACTGGGTGAGCTCCTAGAATCCGATCTTGGTCATTTATTTGTGGAAAGAGAGAACGGTATTGATCTTCAAAAAATTACGGATCATAACGACGTCGTCATTTTCAGCATTTCCGGAAGCCGATATGCCGAATACATTAAAAAGATTGGAAAAATGATCATTTTGGATGTAAATAGTTTGGTAGCGTATAGACAAGCCCAAGGGCGTAAATCGATTTTTGGTGTGTATGATGAGTTTTCTGCCTATGGTGACCGCAGGATCGTTGATATCGTCAATAAATCACGTTCTGCTGGCTTTGAGTGCATTATCTCCACCCAAACGTTGTCTGATATTGATGCCATTGACCCGATCATGACGGAGCAAATCATTTCCAACTGCAATATTATCGCAACAGGCCGTGTCAATTCCTCCAAAGACGCCGAACGGATCGCCCAAGTTTTTGGTACGTATTCCGACCAGGAAATCACGCAGCAGATTGAAAAAAAATATCCCTGGATCCGTTATGAAGCAACCATGGGAACGGTTCGGGATGTAGAACGGTTCAAGGCGAATCCGAGCGAGATCAAGAATTTGCAAATCGGTGAAATTTTCATCAATCGTAAAATGGTAGAAGAAAATATGGGTGATACCTATTTCCGACGAGTCTATGTTCGAAACGCACTAGAATTAGGGGGGATTCCACCAAATGAAGCTTCTTGATACGCTCAAGCAAGGGGTGAAGAACCATGCAGACCGAGGGCGCAAGAAAGTGTTGAAAGATGAAAGGCGACTTAAGTCGTCGCGATTTAATGGGCGAATGGCCTTTAGTTTTGTATTTTGGATTGTACTTTTAGGAGTTATCTTTTTGACCTTTCTATCATGGTCTCGAACAGGTTTCCTAAACGAGAAGGTTAATGGATATCAAGATAAGGCTGCGGCGCAGATCGCGAGCCTAAATGAAGTGGGTTTCGCCAATTCACCAGCTGGTGAAGATTATTCCAGACAGTTTATTGATACTTATATCAACGTACCCGATAACGAAAAGCAGCGAGAAGAACGATCCAAGGCACTCCAAAGCTTTCTTGCAGAAGGGTTAGAAGTTGGACAGTTGGAAAACCTTTCGGAGTTTAAAGGGAAACGAGTTTTGAAGAGTGCTAGTTTATATGATGTGAAAGATATTTCGGAAGCAGCGGCCAGTTATGTGTATCGTATAGAATATGAACTTTTCAAGATCGTCGAGAAAAAAGAACAGGTGGAAGTGAAGAAGAAAAACAAAAATGGCAAAGTAGTGGTCGTGAAAGAAGAAAAGACCACTAGGAAAGATGAATCGCTAGGAAAGAAACAGCAAATGATTGTCGTTCGGCTTGGCACAGACGGGAATTTCTTTAACGTAATGGAACAGCCGTACTATCAAGCTCTTCCGAATGAGACTCGATTGACGGCCATTGCTGATAAAACCGACCAGGCAGACAAGAATACTGAGGTAGAGAGTGAACTTCAGCAGTTCGCGACACAATTTTTCACTTCTTATACGACTAATTCTACTGAGGAAATGTCGTATCTCATGGAAACCCCCGAGTCTCTTAAAGACCTATACGAGTATAAGGGCCTGGAAGGCTTCGTGATCTATGACGGGGAGAAAAAAGGGCAATACATCGTGAAGACGCTGGTCCTCTTACAAGAGACGAATACGGGGCTACAATCGAAGCACCCGTTTACCCTGGTTGTGAGCAAGCAAAATAATAAATTTTATGTTCATGAATTAAAACACACTAAAGGAGGATGATTTTCATGCCAGATATTACAGGTCTTACAGATTACGTGTCGTCTCAGGTCGCGGCGGTCTTGTTCATTGTTATGGTTGTCATGATTGTTCGAGCTTTCATATCCCAACGTTGGGGCATGTTCTTCTCTAGCTTCATCTTTGCAGTCGTTTGCTATGTGATTGTCTCTAATCCGGGTGAATTCGAAAGCATGGCCAATGCCATTTGGAATCAAGTGAAAAGTGGAGGGCTTTCATGAGGTCAGCTGCTTATAGCTACCGGAAATTCTTTAAATATCCCTTAAAAATTTGGAAGATTGGAAAAAATGAAAAATCCCTCGTCTTTTCCAAAGGGATTGAGATTAGGCAAATCATGGTGGCCCTCGTGCTTTTCAGTGTCTTCTTTCTTTTCAGAGGGAGCATAAACCGAGTCCTTCCAACGACGTTGCAGCTGGCTTTTTATGCCGTGTTGCCTTGGATGATCGCAGGCGCAATCTGTCGAAGCAAATTGGATGGTAAACGACTTGATCGTTTCTTTATTGGGTACTTCCGATATTTGTATACGAAACGATTTAGTTACAGCAGCCATAAACCCGTATACCAACCACAGGTGAAGAAAGCACAGTCATACGAGCGATTCCAATAAGGGGGTGATCCCGTGATCCAATTTCCGATTCTTTCTTATAAAGACAATGTGATCTATACGCATGAGATGGAGGCTTGGTCTTATTATCGGGTGCATGAGAATACAGTAGGCGTGAATGAGCAGGAAGCTGAAAATCATCTGGTGAACCGACTTCAAAGGCTCGCTTGGCAAATGGCTGCCTTTGAGGAAATTGACTATAAAATTGTTCCGATACCTGTTGATATTGATAAGCGTATGGAAAGCCTGCAACAACAATATGAAGGAAAATATGCAGAAACAGGAAAATACTATGCGGAACGGGCAAAAGAAATCTTGCGTGAAGAAGCTAAACATATAGTGGAGTACAAATTTTTTGTAGGCGTGAAGTTAAAGAAAAGGGAGCTGGATGAAAGTATCATCCGCACGTTTACTTCATCCTTTAAGAGCATGAACCGTTACTTGCAAAAGCTTGCCGGTTTTGGAGGGCATGAGGTGGACGACCTTACAGCCAGTATGTTCGAGGAATCCGAGGAAGATGCCTTTACGACCTTGAATCATTATCTAGGGTCCTTCAGGGTGAAAGAGAAGGAATTACGTTATATCATCCGTCATCAGTTCGTAAGGGGCCAAAAACAGCCTGACGGTGACGGAAGTGTCTACAGCCTTACGGAAGGTATTCTCGATCCAGGGAAAGCCGGGTATCTCCATATTAGTCAACTGGATGATGAATCATGGTGTGCTTTCCTTCCTGTTTCAGAATTTCCGGTTGATCTAAGCCATAAGGAGTGGGCTTACTTTTTTCAGTCCTATCATTTCCCGGTAGAAGTCAATATGCGGACCATTTACAAAAGGAAAAAAGAGGATGAGAACCAAACCAATACCATCAAAAAGAGATTTCGCGATCAGGACGCTCAATTGATTGAAGCGAATGAGGATGACGACAGTTTAATCAATACGGGACGTGAGCTCCTGCATGAACTGGAAAATGAAATTAAAAACCAAGGAAAACCACTTCTTAGAACGCACATCCATTTTGTTGTATATGGTCCAACTAAAGAAGAAGTCCGAAAACGAGCCAGAAGGCTCAAATCAGATTTTAAGGATCAGCAAATTGAACTTGTGCAGCCACTTGCCGACCAACTCCTTTTATTCCATCAATCGTTACCAGCAGCCAAAATTATAGCAGGGGATTGGGAGCAAATCCTTACGCCCGAATCCTTTGCTGAATCCCTTTTCTCCCTTACACGAAAAATCGGAAATACCGTGGGATTCTATCTCGGCAAGAATTTATCCCATGATGGGGAAAGCATGGAAAGCTCTCCCTCTCTCGTCTTTTACCATCCGTTCCTAGCCCACTTGGGCTTAAAGGGATCCAAGTATTCCTCCCCGCATGTGACCATCTCGGGACCGACAGGTATGGGGAAGTCATATCTACTAAAAGATATTTTATTAAATGCCGTCTTTTTCGGAGCGAAAGTCCTGATGACGGACCCGAAGGACGAGGTGGAAAAGAAGTTCAAGCAAGCCCTTACGCCTGAAATGAAGCGTACCGCCCCCTTCTTTCAAGAATTAATTGAGAGTTTCAACTATATCACTCTATCAAGTGAGAAGAAGGATGCTGGAAAGCTAGATCCACTTACCTTCCTTGAAGGGGAAGAGGCGCAGGATGCAGCCGTTAGCGTGCTTGAATACTTATCGGAGCTTCAATCGAATGAAAGGAATGTGAAAACGGCCATTTATAAGGGGGTTCGTCATGTCCTTCAACAGGAAGAGAAGCCAGGCCTTCTGAAAGTCGTACGTTATTTGCAGGCAGCTGAGGATCAGGACATTAAAAATGTGGGGGACCTACTTTATGAGATCGGGACAAACGGGGTTGCAAAACTGATGTTTTCAGAAGGTGATGTTGTCGGAATCAGTCTTGATGAGCAAGTGAATATCTTGCAGATTCAAAACTTAAATCTTCCGGACGAAGGCGAAAGGGCGGCTACGAGGGATGAACACATTGCCGTTGCCCTCATGCAGCCACTGGCCAAGTTCGCAACGAAATTCGCGCGGGACGATTCGACCGTCAAGATGACGGTGTTTGAGGAAGCATGGATGCTCATGAATACGGGTGCCGGCGATCGCCTAATCAATGAATTACTTCGTACAGGACGTTCCTTACGTTCTGCCGTTTATATCGTCACACAGTCCACGTATGAATACAACAAACCGCAAATCAAAGAGAATATAGGCACGAAGTTTGCTTTTAAAGCGAAAACAACCGAGGAAGCTGGAAACATCATTGAATTCCTTGGGATGGAAGATAACAAGGCCAACCGGGATATGCTGAAAAACCTTTCGGAAGGTCAATGCATCATAGAGGATATGTACGGGCGAACAGCCAAGATTCAGACGGATGTCTTGTTTGATGAGTGGATCAGCGCCTTCAATACAAAAGAAAGTGATCGTGGAAGAGCAGAGACAGAGGAGGCGTTCATGTGAAAAGATTATTCATCTCATTTATTGCCATATTTGCACTTTTAACCGGTTGTAATCAAAGCGCATCAACTTCAGAAGATATTTCGAAACTAGCTTACGAGTGGGAAAAAGCAAATTTCGATCGGGATTATGATTTACAGCAAAAATATATTTATAAAAAGGGGTCCTATGAAGCCTATAAAGGAGATAAAAAAATCAATTCGGGATTAAAGTATGAAGATATTCGCTATGAAATCTATTTCGATGAAGAATTAGAACGGTATTATGTTTTTACTGATTTTAAAAACCCGAATGGCGACAATTCAGTAGAGGATAATATAGTCATTCGTGAAAAAGATGATGAATGGAAAGTTGATACCAGCGAAAGTTTGGATATCGTCCGTGAAGATATTTCAGGGAAGTTAGAAAGAGAGGCTTGCATCAACTGCAAATGAGGAGGGATGGGATGCAAACCCTTAAACAAGGGCTTGGTTTTTGTTTAGTGCTGTGTTTGCTTTTGTTGCCGACGGGTTCTCTTGCCGAGGATGCCGCAACAACCGTTCAAAAAAAGGAAGAAACAGTTGGCCGAGTGACTTTGGAAAGTAAGGAATATCCACTCTATCATTATCAAATGGAAGCTGATATCGGCGACGGTATCACGGAAGCTAGCGACAATGCGCTGCATTCCATTAATCAAGGGATGTGGGGATTTAATAAAACGATTGCCAGTTTTACTTTATATTCGGTTAACCAGCTGATGTCCTTTGATTTAATTAGCAATATTGTGGATGAAGCTGGAATTATGAGCAAACGAATCTATGAGATTATGTCCGGAACGTTTTTATCCTTGTTTGTCATTTTAGTGGGAGGAACAGCTGCCTGGCGTTACCTTGTAAATCAACAAGTCGGCCATGCGGTGAAATCAATCCTTGGTGCCATGTCTATCATGGTTATTACTTTTTGGTTTTACTCAGATGCAACGGGAAACATTAAATGGCTGAATGATCGGGGGGCGGAGCTCGAAGGGATTGCAAGCTCTGCAAACGTTTTGGTCAGTTCTGATGAGTTCGACAGCAATGTTGCTTATGATTCCAAAGAAGGAATTGCGGTGTTAGAAAATCAACTATTTAACTTAATGGTGAAGCGTCCATATTTACTCTTGAATTATGGATCAACAAAAGAATCTGAAGTTGTAAGTGAAAATCCTAATCGGGTTAATAGTCTTTTGGAAATCAAACCGCATACTGAAGAAGGCAAAGAGGAAAGAAAAAGGATTGTTAAAAAAGAAGTTTCCAACTATGACAACAAACAAATGTCTGCCAGTTTTAGCGGTGAACGGTTCGGATACTTGATTGTCACGATCCTATCCACCATTGCACTCAGCATTCCAATTTTGTTATTAGGGATCTTTAAGTTTTTGCTTCAGGTATGGTTCCTGGCATTAGTCATTTTCACAGCCATTCCATTAGTTCTTTCCGTCATTCCTTCTTATAGTGAAACGGCCTTGAATCACGGGAAGAAGCTTGTGGGCGTATTACTTATGAAAGCTGGATTAGTCCTTTTGATTGCCGTCATTACTGGACTTGTCACCTTGCTTTACGAATCAGTAAAAGTGACGAATGGTGTAGAAGGGTATGTCTTTGTAGTCTTTCTTATTTGCATGACCATTTGGGGATTGTTCAAATACCGTTCTGAAATCTTTGAGGTTGCTTCTGCAGGCATGGTTCAAGGTCAGCAAGTTGTGGAGAGAGCGACAACCAATACACTTGATAAGATGGGGGATGCTGGCGAAAAAGGATTCCAAGGAGCAAGGAGAATGGTTGGAAAGGCTTATAGAAGCCACCAAAATAAAAAGCGTCAAGAAGAATATCAGTCGAGAAAAGAAGGTACGGGCCGAAAGACCTTTACCCATCCACCCATAGTAAACAGTGGAAGGTCAGAACACCGAAAAGTGGTTGGCGAGAATACACCTCAAAAACCAGGTGTAGGGGGAAATCAAGGGCAACAATCAATCGGAAAAGGGTCAATCAATACAGCAACGGGTTTGAATACAGGAATGGCCAACCGATCAGCTTCACGAAATGCAGGAGCAGCCATTGTGGATTTAAAGGATTATAAAAGTGAAAAGGATGTAGGGGCAACAGGCAAAGGACCAGTTAGTGGACACCCTTCACGAAGTTCTGAACCTACAGTTTCGGGAGCCCGGAAGCCGGGTGCGAACCCGCCGAATTCAACTAGAAAAGAGAATAGAAAACCAGAACAACCTAAGCCTTCCAGGCAACGGACAGAGGGATTACAAGAGCCTGAAAAGCAAACTTCCCCGCATCGTAATCCAGCCACAAAAATAGAAAGCAAACAAGAAGCAGCAGCATCAAGAGAACCAGTCAAACACCTAACGCAATGGGAAATCCAAAAGAAGATTGATGCTAGAAAAGCTAAAGTATCACCTTCCGTATCCGTCAAACGTTCGGAGGGCAGGAAATCCAAAGGCAAGGAGACCGAAAAGGATTGAAAATGATAATTCGAGAGACGTGAGTAATCATCATGAAAGGTATGTTTGTGAGCATACACACTCATTGTTTTGTCAGAATCTCTTTTTAGAAAGGAGTTCCTATGCAAGGCGTTTTAAAGAAAGGTGCAAAGGCCGCAGGAACCATTGCGATTCTCAAAAACCCTTTCTCCTGGATCATTGCAGGCATCCTTCTCCTCCTTACATCGCTTTTCGGACTTGCCTTGTTCATTTCAATCAGTTTGGGCGGTGAGAACCAGCTTGAATCAGGTATGTCCGGTGAAGTAGCAGGGGGAACAGCGCAGGTGTCTTCTAAAGTCATGCGATACGAGCCGTTAATCCGGAAATATGCGGAACAAAATGGGGTTGGGGAATATGTCGGGCTTATCATGGCCATGATCCAACAGGAATCAGGTGGACGTGAATTGGATGTTATGCAATCTTCCGAATCGATCGGACTCCCACCTGGAACCATTACCGACCCGGAGTATTCCATTCAGATAGGCGTGAAACATTTTGCAGAAGTGATGAAGCAAGCCAAAGGTGATGTGAACCTAGCTTTGCAAAGCTACAACTTTGGAGATGGATTTATCGGATACGCATTGGAGCGTGGAGGCTATTCCAAGGAAGTAGCCACCCAGTTTAGTCATAGGATGGCTGCTAGGGAAGGGTGGAGCCGTTACGGTGATGTGAATTATGTGGACCATGTCATGCAATATTACAACGGTGGAGATGGTAGCGTGGTTGTCATGGGGGACGGTTCGCAATCTTTTGATGTAGAGGAAGTTCATAACATCATGAAACAGTACCTCGGACGACCCTATGTATGGGGAGGCAGGACACCAGCAGCAGGAGGGTTTGACTGCAGTGGGCTACTGGAATATGCCTTTGCTCAGGTGGGCATGGATATGTACGGAACAGCCCAATCGCAATACAACAAAACAAAGCCGGTTCCTGAAGACAATATAAAACCGGGTGATCTCGTTTTTTTCTCCACCTATAAGCCCGGTGCTTCGCACGTTGGCATGTATGTGGGGAACGGTCAATTTATCAATGCCAATAGCAGTGGTGGTACTTCTTATTCATCCGTTGAAGAATGGAAAAACTTATACCCATTCCTAGGTTTTAGACGGATTTAGAAAGGGAGGTACAAGGAAATGGAGCCCACCCAAAAGAAAAATTTCTTGTTTTTAATGATAGTATTCGTCTCGGTTTCTTTGGTCATCATGTATATTTTCTCCCTGCGGTCACAGCTGAATGAAGTCAGGGCCAACCAGGGCAACTATGAAGAGCAGATTCAATCCTTATCCTCCATCCAAAACACGGATGCTTTAAATGTGAATCGCAATTTCCTTGAAAGCTTTTTCACTTATCAAACCACTGCCGAACGGTATAAAAAAATTGAACCATTCATGACCGATCAAGGATTCAAAGCGACCCATCCTTCCGGAACAGAACTTCCGGATTCGGAAGAATCGGTGAAGTCGTCCATAGTGGCCCTGAAGCCATTTGAATATCAGACCTCTAAAACGGAAGCTGAATTTTTTAATGAATTTAAACTCACTACGGAATTTAACAATGTGGCTGCAACCGACACGGTTATCGTTAAAACTTCGCTTATTTTTGTGAAAGAGCAAGGCTGGAAGGTTGATGATGTTGAGTTCATTGGGGAATTAACAGGAAGATAAAAAATAGATAAAAGGAGTGTTTCTTTATGCCAGTTGTATTTACACCATCGACACCTGTTCAATACGTTGAATTTAATTTTAAGGGATTTATTGATTCATTTGATCAATTCTTTGGTCATTTATCATTCTTCCCTCAATGGAAAAAGTATTGGCAAGACATCTTCTTAGAGTCAGATGAACAAGTAAAGGAATATGCGGAGAAGTTTCCGCATTCTAATCCTATTGTCCAAAGAATGAAAGCTAAACCAAGCCTGTTGTTAGAGGACTATGAATTATTTCAATTTGAGCATATTACTGATTATGGAATATATACTTATCATTTTGACGTCGAAGCAATGAAGACCATTAAAAACACCTCAAGCATCCCTTTAGAAATCGTTAAACTTAAAGATTTATATGTAGACCCCGACACACCTGTCTTAACGAGTAAATTAGAGGACAAGCGTAAGCCACTTCTTGTTCGTATGTTTGGTGTGGATAAAGCTTATATTTGTGCAGATGGAAATAAAAGATTAAAAGCTAGAATAGGAAAAGGAGAAAAAAAGTTTAAATGTCATGTTTTTTATCCTAATCATATAGAAAATATTTTCTTTGGTCCCCAGGACCTTTATTATTATACGTTTTGCTATGAAATAGAATTTATGTATCGGCAGATCATCGACAACCCAAATGATGAAAAAGCCGTATTTAACGTAACACAGATGTATTTAAAAGCACAGCAACGAATATAAATACTCATTATTGTAGGGATATTAACTGCATCGTTAAGTATTTTATTGTTAACGGGCATATATGACCCATATGGGTTCTGGTGCAAGAAATCTTTGAAACTTGGACATACTGATGCTATCAATCTAGAAAAGGGATGATGTTCAGTATGAAGAATCAAAATTTATTCAAGTGGAAGTATTATCAGCCAGAAATGATTCTTCTAACCGTAAGATGGTACCTACGGTACAACCTCAGTTTTCGTGATTTAGTCGAAATGATGGAAGAACGTGGACTATCTATTGCTCATACAACTATCAGGCGCTGGGTTCATCAGTATGGCCCTGAATTAGATGAGCGAGTACGGCGTCATCTTAAGCCAACCAATGATTCTTGGCGAGTCGATGAGACGTATGTGAAAGTCAAAGGTAGATGCTGTACCTATATCGTGCCGTTGATTCAAAAGGAAATACGATTGATTTTTATTTAAGTAAAACAAGAGATCATAAGGCTGCAAAGCACTTCTTCAAGAAAGCTTTGCGGTCTTTTCATGTTTCAAAGCCCCGTGTTATCACAGTAGACAAGAACCCAGCCTATCCTATGCGATTGAAGAGTTGAAGAAAGAGAAAAAGATGCCCGTAGTCATCCAAATAAGGCAGGTGAAATATCTTAATAACATTGTAGAACAAGATCATCGTTTTATTAAAAAGAGAGTTCTTTCGATGTTAGGATTGAAATTTTTTTGTACAGCCAAATCTATTCTTTCGTGGATAGAAGCGATGCATATCATTAAAAAAGGACAACTTGTTTTACGGGACAAGTCTGCCCAAAATCAAGTGAAGTTCATTCATCAACTATTTGGAATGGATGCATAAGAACTGATTCCATTAGGAATCTATATACCTCTTTCAAATAAATGCAATCTTTGCACCAGAGTTAAAAAACCTCTAATTGGGGTCCTACCATGGTGGTACCCCTATATGGGGCCAGAAAGGACAGGACAATTAATAATACCCCCGTATCATTGATACAAGGGCAATGACTCGGGCTTCCATTCCCGTACCTGAATGTGTTTCTTACACTGAACTTATCAGAACAACAAAGAAACCCTGTACCTAACGAATTGCTGTTAAGATAATGGAGGTTAGGCATTACGACTACATAACATTATATTTACTATATAAGGTTCCATAGTTTGGTGAAAGATAGTCTGGAGTGAAAATGCTTCAGGCTTTTTTCAGAGATAAAGAGATGATGTAGTCATAAAAACACACAAATGCCCCAAATACCCCATCCAAAATTCTGTTTATATTTGCTATAGATAAAAAACATAGGAGGATAATCTATGCTTGATGACTTTAATTAGCATATAAATATACAGTGGTTTTATTTATATGATTATGAGGGCAAGCTCCAAGTTTAGTAAAGGAGTAAACTATATGACTGAAATTAAAGAATTTAAAAAAGAGATTCAGCAGGTGAAAATGGATCAAAAAGATATACAACGTGATATAAGAAATATGGAATCAAGAATAACAATTACGGAAAAAGATATTTTAACAATTAATAAACAATTGGAGAAAATTAGTTCCAATACTACATGGATTTTACGTTTAATTATAGGTTCATTGTTAACAGGAGCGCTTGGTATGGTACTGAAAGCTTTTATGTAATGGTTGGGACAACGTATTTACTTGGTGTATGTGGACTTGTTGCTGATGTTTTTGTTCTCGGTGCATTTTCCTAAAGTATTGATAAGGTTCCATAGTTAGTTTGATGAAAGATAGCCTGGAGTAAAATACTTCAGGCTTTTTTCTTTTTAGGGAAAGTTGGGATTCCCTTTTTTTCGGAATGAACAAGAATTTTCTTTAATAATTCTTTGCCTTCTTCTTTAGTCATGTTCACTTTTTGTTTAGCCATGATCCATACTCCTTTATATGTTTTTTGATTGTACAAGTATGGTCTAAATTCAGAACTATTAAACATCTCCCTTTCTACTGGAATAGTTCAGATTTCAGGTTCATATGGATAGTGTACATAGGGTATTTTCACTTTGGGGGGGGAAAGGGCTTATGAAAAAGGGAAGCCAGACAGCAAAAAGAAAAGTTCGTTCCGATAAAAAAAGAGATATCAAACCAACAATCTCACACTCATTAAATGAATGTGTTCATAATTTATCTTATATTTTGAATCAGCCTGTGAAGGATATAGGGGAAAAAATAATAATAGCAGCTATCAATTCCAGGGAATGTATTGAGGGCTTGTCCATGTATTTTAAAAGAGACTACAGGCACGATAATACGATTTTTAGAGGGGATTTTGAAGCCGAAGTAATCCAGAAGAGAAATATTATTCAGAAGGAAAGGATTCATTTAAGATTCAAAGCTTATGAACATGAAAGAATTTCAGCATTGGCCTATTCCATGGATTGTAGTGTTAGTTTAGCAACAACTATGCTGCTGATTGCTGGTATTAAAAATCAAGACGTGTTTACACAAATGGTGGATTCAGAGGTAATTTGTTTACTTGATCCAGGAAGGCTTAAAAGTTTAAAGATGATTCAGAAATATATTTCAAAATTGAATGACCAGCACATTTCACTTTTCTCTGTAATTTCATATGTAGCACATGAAGTGGTGGATACCACAAAAACCATGCATGAAAAAGTTAATGATTGGATAGATGCTAATATAAAAAATATTGATTAAAATTCAATATCAATAAATTATGGCTGAAGTGAACATACTTTAGTCTTTTTTTATGCAAAAAAATATTCAATGTGTAACCTTCTTAAAAGCTGATGATTCATTATGGTTACTTTCTGCTTTATAAAGAGGGAAGATTTTTTTACATGGTCCAGAATCAAAAAAAGAAGAAAGGCTGTTGAATTTAGAAAGTTATTTTTTAGTATGGATCAGGACGAAAAATAGAAAATTAGGACAAGCAAAATGAAAGTCGATTAGGTAGGCCATAACGAAGAATAACCTCTGACAAATTTTTTAAGGTTGGACTCAGAGGCAAGGTGCTACTTTTCACTTAGTAATATCCCCACTAAATCGGATACTATTCATCAATTGGGGCAAGAATCGGGCATGAAGATTATACAAAAAAACAGATTCCTTTTGATCTGTTTTTTTGTATAATTATGTAAGCAGTCATTGTCGTAGAATAGAAGAAAGTTTTAACCACCACTTCTCAAAGTGGGTGTTCGCAAAAAAAATCCTGTTTCAATTTAAAACTCCCTATTACAGCTTAAAGGTAAAACTTTATATCGTTACGTACACCTTTCCGTCATTTTCCCTTTAATTCAGCTAAATAGTGCCTTACGGCACTTTCAACTAGTTCATAAACCGTCCTATCATGAATGATTGCTTGTATTTTTAGTTCCTTCATAAGTTCAACATCCATATCGAATGAAGAACGTTTTCTTATAACGTTGGTTCGTTCGCTTGTTTGACCTGTTCTTTACCATGTTTTATGCCAACGTTAGAACGTTGGTTGGTATCGTTAATAGGTTCTTTATTTACATTAGTTGAAACGTTCGCCTTTGCTTTTCCCGCTGTTGCAAAGTCATAAATAAGCTGCTCTTGTACCGTTTCCTCGTCACCTTCACCAACGAAATACCAGCCTTTTTCGCCTGAATTTCTATACTCATAACCAGCTTTATTCAATGCTTTTCTTAGTAATTTTTCTGAAATATGAACATCAGCCCTTTTGGCAATATTCGCTGGTGTATCAGTTTTAATTAACTCCAAGATTTCACCGATTTTCATTTAGTACGCTCACGGGAAAACCAATACTTTGTTTTGATATTTCGATAAGTCCCAATGTCTTTGATCAGCTCGGCAATAAGATCATAACCGCAATATGTGTGCCTCAGCGTGCTAAATTCATCCAATGTGACATAATCATCACTCTTTAATTCAACGTGACACTCTCCACAACAAATCCCCATATCCAACACCTCCAAAAAGTATATTGATATATTCGTCGAAACTTGGTGGCCATCCTTCTTTCGTACAAAAAACAGGTCTATTGACGGTCTTTTAATGTTTGTTAGCTTTTCAAAATTCTCTTTGGATATGAATAATATCAAAGGAATGCCTTTAAGGTGTGCCTGTTTTCATAAAAAAAGAACCACTTTTTCCATTTTACAGTAGTTTACTAAAGCACCTTACCGGAAGATAAAACAACCAAAGCAAAAATTCGAACTCTTGGGATGTTGGTCTTTTTGGTACCCTCTCCGCACCCTTTTTATTTTGCGGAGAACCGGACCAGGCGTTTGAACCCAATTAAAAAAGTAGAATAGATTAACTTTTAATCTTTCTAAAATAAAAAATGGACAATGTTTTTGTATCACTTTATCGAAAAATGAATATAGTATATTAACCCCATACATGCAAGTGACCCTTACATGTATGGGGCCTACATAGTTCTATGAATATTAAACTAACGGTATTTACTTTTAGTTAATATAATCGCAATTAACGGCAAAAAAGGTTGGGTATCTAAAAGATACCCAACCTTTTTTGTAAATTATTAATGATGTGGTTCCCCATTATATATCTAAATGGGATTTTTATCCTTTGATTAATACAAAGGACAGTGTACAGGAAATCCCGTTATTATTTGTCTACTATAAAAGTAGGTTAAAGATTTATTTACCTAAATAAAATGTTGATTTGAAATTGGAAAACAACATTTTTATATTCGTTTAATGATTTATTTACATAGATCTTTAGATGTCTAATTCTCGATCAATATTTTAATCAGGCAGATTTTATTTAATCAATATCCATAATTTCTGTAAGTACTAAGTTATTATCCATCTGAATTTTATTATTTGACCTGTATTTCCTATAATTAAAAGGAAAATGGAACATATCCTGAACCCTCTCCTTTGAAAGAAAACGTGTAGGAACTTGAATGGCAATTTCCTCAGGACGTAATGGATGGTTTGTCGCCATGCAATACCCAAAATCCTCTTCATAATCTGAAATTACATCAAAATGATAAGGCGATACATGAAATCCTGCAGCCTTTAAGGTGGCTTGTATACTCCACAAGTACTTCGGTACCCAAAGTAAAGAAGGACAAGAGACATTAATTACACCGCCTGGTTCTAATCGTTCTTTTAGAAGTCTAAAGAATTCTAAACTGAAAAGCCTGCTTAGTTCTGGAAAATCCTTGCTCGGCTCTGGAATATCTATGAAAATAGCATCCCATTTTAAAGGATTTTCTTCAATGAATGTTCGCCCATCTTCTATAACCATCTTCACTTTTGGGTGATTTAATGAACCTTCATTAAAATTAACAAGTGGTTCTAATTTTTTACCAAAATCGAACATAATTGAGTCGATGTCTACTACCGTAATCTCCTTCAATTCTGAATACTTAAGAACCTCTTTAGCTGTTATGCCTCCGCCGCCACCGATGATTAGAACGTGCTCCCTTTTACTGGCTGCTGCCAGTGGTAAATGGATTAATGCTTCAGCATACATATTCTCATCATCAGTTGTTGCAAACATTTCGCATCCATTTGCATATATTAGCATGTCCCCATTATGTTCAATCAAGGCGATTCGTTGGGTTGGTGTTTTAAAACGCTTGACAATATGATATTCGCCATCGGGTTCCTCTTCTTCTGATATATATTCTCGAATAGAACCTCTACCCCAATAACGCCAATAGAGCAATCCTACAATTTCAACAAGCAGCACTAGACCAGCTCCCATTAAAATCCAACCGAATGGGCTTAAATCAATCATTAAGCTTTCATCCTCCTCCTAATTTACAACTATCTTATGCATAAATTAAAAAAGTGACTGAGTCATTTTTTTAATTTTTCTCTGACAAATTAAATTAAAAAAGTAGAATAGATTAACTTTTAATCCTTCTAAAATAAAAAATGGACAATGTTTTTGTATCACTTTATCAAAAAATGAATATAGTATATTAACCCCATACATGCAAGTGGCCCTTGCATGTATGGGGCCTACATAGTTCTATGAATATTACACTAATGGTATTTACTTTTAGTTAATATAATCGCAATTAACGTCAAAAAAGGTTGGGTATCTAAAAGATACCCAACCTTTTTTGTTTCTTTGGTCACTTTTCATACTTTTCTAGAAAGTCGGCTAATGCTAAATGCAACACATCAGAATTATTAATCCTCTCATCTTCACAAAACCCATCTTACGTTTACCAATGACACGATCAATAATGGATTTCATCTTGGGTTAACTGCTTATGAACAATAGATGAATTATTTGTGAACTTCTTATTACTTTATGTGAAATACGCATGACCTTCAAGTGAGTTTACATAAAGCCCAAGTTCTAGCATTAATAAAAAGGTAATTCAGCTGAATTACCTTTTTTACGTTTAGAAAAACTTTAAAGAGATAATCTACATCAAAACGATTGTGGATTTTCAAAATACCTTTTCCATCTGTGTTTTCCACTCCCGAAGCTTATATTAGTACCTCTGTGGGGATTGCAGTTGGTGGCTTCCCTGAGTTTCTTTATTCACTTTCCGAAAAGTCGAGCAAAGAAGCCCTTTTTTTGTTTATCCGGGTTAGTATCCGGTTTTTCGTTGGCAACTGCTATTAATTGTTTAGCTTCCTTTGCTGCCCTATTGGATTCATCCAGTTCGAAAGAATGAGACGTGATTACGAAGTCATGATAGAAAAAGTAGATATTGTTAATGACTTTATCTAGAAACAAAATGAGCAAGAAAATGATAGTAAAAACAAAGGGTTTATAGCACGGTTATTGGGTAAATAAGATTAAAAACGAACTGAAAACTCCAAAAAATTTGGAGTTTTCTATATTTTTTTATTTATTTTACCTCGTTTTAACTGTAATGCTAACAGATTCACTTATACCTGACTCGTTACCAGCAACAATTTTATACAGGTATGTTGTATAACGAGATACACTAGTATCTGTGAAAGTTAAGTTTGAACCTTTGTATACTACTACGTTATCTCTTGTTACTTGATAATATGTAGCATTATCAATGGAATCCCAATTTAATGTCACATATCGATTTGTAACTTTAGTGGCTTTGAAATTACTAGGTGTAATAGGAGTACTAACTACTTCTGATTCTTCAATATTAACACTTTTAACTGGAGCTTGAATTAATCCATATCCGTAGAATTTGTCTTTACCAGTAGTACCTAAATCTAAAACATTTTTGTGAAGTTCCTCACGTAATTGTACAGCTGTATAAGTTGGATCCAATTCTTTTAATAATGCTAATTGTCCAGCAACAAAAGGTGTAGCCATTGACGTACCACTCATATTTTCATAATCTCCTAGAGATGAAGTACTTAGAATATTAGTTCCAGGAGCTGAAACTTCAACTTCTCGTCCATAGTTCGAAAAATAAGCTAGTTTATTATTTTCATCTGTTGCAGAAACAGCAATAACAGAACTATATTTCGCTGGATAATTTACTGAAGATGATTCATTTCCAGCAGCTGCTACGACTAAAATTCCATTTTGGTAAGCTTTATTAACTGCTGATTCCAATGCACTTGATGCTTGCGTTGTTACAAGACTCATATTGATTACATCCATATTATTTGCTACAGACCAATCAATCGCCTCAATGATATCAGATAGGTACCCACTTCCGTATTGATCCACTGCTTTTAATGCAAAGATATCTGAATCTGGAGCAACTCCAACTACACCAATATCATTGTTTTCTGCACTGATAATTCCAGAAACGTGGGTTCCGTGTCCATTATCATCCGCATAAGAATTAGTGTAATCAACAAATGATTGACCACCAGATACAATTAAGTCTAGATGAGTACTTACACCTGAATCAATAACAGCTACTTTTGTCCCTTTTCCAGTTAAACCTGAAGACCAGGATTCCGGTGCGTTCACACCTTCTTGACCATAGCCAATACTCTGTGCAATATTTAACTTAATATCGGGTTCAATAGATTTAACATTTGGATTCTTTTTTAGTTGTTCTACTTTTTCTGAATTAATTTCCATAGAAACAGCATTAATAAGTTCGAGATTTCTTTTGATTTTTCCTTCCTTTTTGATTTGACTTTTTTCTTTTTCATTAACGTCATCTTTGAAGTTAATGATCAATTTTTCTTTTCCACCACCAACATTAACCGTATCAACAGCTTTAGCACTTGCTGTACTAACAGGTATCGATAATAGTAGTGCGGATACCGCCATCACATTAACTAAATTCATTTTTCTATTTTTCTTTTTGTTATTTTTCATAAAAACAAACCTCCAATTTTTTTCGAACTCTACAATTATAATCCAAAGTTTCCTTTATGAGGAAAAAAGAAAAGTTTTTGAACAATAATAAAAAAAGCTCTCATAATAATATGAGAGCCCAGAGTGTAGACAAACCCCTTTTTCAAAGAAGTTATTGGTTAAAATCGGGTTTTCATATCTTTAAACCAGCATATTTAGTTGTTTACTCGAAAGAAGGACACAATAAATTGTTGCTAAACGTAAGGGCACTTTTTCACTTTAATTCGAATGTATGATAAGTGTAAGAATCGTACGTTCAAAAGGCCGCCAATTTGGCGGCCTTTTGCTTAAATTCTAAACTGTTTATTTCAGAATCTCTCCGAACAAATCCCAATTCTCAAAGTTAAATTGAACGTCTCTTTCAAAGTCTCAATTCTCAACTTTTTTTCCATCAACAACGTGGAAGTAAAAGTAATTTTGATCAGATGAATCCTTCGCCTTCTTTTGTACGAATTTTTTCAACTCTTCATGAGTAAAAGGGTACAGACAGCAAAACGGAAAAATTGTACGTTAAGTTAGGAAACCTTGATATAAAAGGATTGTTCCAATAATGTCCGTTTATGGTGCTTGATTAAGTAACGTCCATGTTCTCTAAAAATGGAAAGAAATTTTGAAAAGGCAACTTCAAGTAACAGAAGAATATTTCAATGATAAAAAGTATGTTATGGGAAATCGTACACTAAAGAAAGCTTAAAAGGAGAAAAAAAGAAAAAAACTTAGACCAAATTTCAATATCATTCGTCTTATATATAAGTACAAAAATTAGGAGATGTAAAAGTATGAGTAGGTTTATACAGAAATGCATTTAAAAGGGTACATACTGTAAATTAGTGGAGGGACTTATGGATAATAATAATGAATATACAACAGATAAAGATGGTGCATTTTTAAAACTTTTTAAACAATACGAAAAGGATGTGTATAGGATTGCTTATGTTTATCTCAAGAATAAATCAGATGCCTTAGACATTGTTCAGGAAACTGCTTATAAAACGTACTTGAAATTTGAAACTTTGGAAAAGGAAAGTTCAGTGAAAAGTTGGATTATAAAAACAGCAATTAATTCTGCTATTGATTTAATACGAAAAAATAAAAAAATCATACCAATAGAAACTAAAAATATAAAATCAATTTTTGTAGAAAACGATATTCCGTTATCTATTTCTCTACAAAACTTATTAACTTTAATAAATGAAGATGAAAAAACGGTATTATTATTAAAATATTATCAAGGTTACACTTTTAAAGAAATATCCGAGTTTCTAGATATACCAATTAGTACAGTTAAGTCAGGACTATACAAAAGCTTAGAGAAAATGCGGAAATATTCAAGGAGGTCGGATTTTTATGGATTTTAAAATAAAAAAAGAAATAGAAAAGATAGAAATTCCAAATGAATTACATGATTTCGTAAAATTAGGAATAATACAAGCAAAGGAAGAGACAAAAACTTTGGTACCTTCGTTTGAGAAGAAGCCCGTTAAGAAACGTTGGAGTCAAAAAAAGAAATTTACATATTTAACGTTAGCTTCAATTATGATGGTTGGCCTTTTCATTAGTACTGCGTTTATATCGCCTGCAATGGCAACTATAGCATCTCAAATTCCATATTTGAATCAAATATTCCATTCAGATTCAATATTAGATTCAGTCTCTCAAATTATTGATGAGGAAGGGATTCAAGTAAGTTCTTCAGGTGTAAGGTACCTCCCTAAAAAGGAAGTATATATCGTGCTGGATGGACCAATAGAATATTACAATGATACTAAAGAGGAGTTAGAACTTAAAATCAAAGAGTTATTAGCTGCAAAAGACTTTGATGCATATTCAATTAATATTAGTCAGGAAGAGTCCTATGTTTCTAAGCAAAAAGAAAAAAATGAAATTGAAACTCTATATAACAAGTTAGAAGATAATTTTAATAAATTAGGATATCAGGCTATAAATATTAGTATTGATCCATCAGAAGAGGCAATATTAATAAATTTAAATTCATCTGAAAAAAATTACAAACAAGCACAGAATGAAATAGAAAAAGAAGCTCGAAAAATAACTAACAATAGTAGTACTTATAAGAATTATGATATTAAAATAGCCAATACTAAAGTGGAAGTAATAAAAGCTGGTAAAGGTGCAGAAATTGCACCTATTCTTGAAGAAGGATTATTGTCTAAAAAGGAATTTAAGGTAACAAGTATTGGGTATACCACGAATTCTCTTACTTTTTCAATCTATACTTCAATAGATAGTACAGATTCAAAATCTAGGGAATCAATTAAGACACTTAAAAATACTATAAATGAATTTTTACAATCAGAAGAAATAAAGACAATAGTTGAGGGTGAACCAGTTACTATAAAAATTTTCAATAAAGACAATAAAATAATTAAATAAGAATTATAAAAATAAAATAGAATTATTTAATGAGAACTACTCATTTCAACCTTAATTAGCATCCACATTATATGGAATAGTTAAAAATCATTCTGGAAATATAGTACTTTAAAAGGGCTGTCTACAATAGACAGCCCTTTTTTATGTTATTTTGAGGTTATATAGTTAATAGTTATTATTTTGACTCTTTTTTACCGACAAGTACTAAGTATGGTACAACTATATTAATACTTCAATCTAAGTATTTAATATTTAATGATCCAGAGGCAGTTCTATAATTTGTATTATATTTCGCATAAATTTCTGCTCTATCTGGGAACCCGTCCGTATCTCCATTAACATATACTTTATATATTAATCTGTCAGGTGAAGGTTCAATAATAACTTTTCCAATAAAGTCGTCGTCACTTGGATCATCTTCATATAAGTTTACAGCGATATAAGGTCCATTAGTACCGATACTATACTCATAAGAATGTGCTGGTACTTCAATTCCAAAGTATCCACCAGTTGAGACAACTGTTTTATCTGTTCTCCACGTAAAATCGGCCTTTATTGTCCAAGTACTCGATCCTATAGATTCCCAAGAACTTATAGAAAATTCAGGAGCTTTATACACTTCAACTTTAAAACCTGTATTAGGATCCTTATATGTTTTCATAAGTGTTCCATATTCTGTTGTGACATCTGAATTGACAGTTTCGTAATAAGTGTTGCTAGGTAGTGGTTTTTCTTTTGCTCCAATAGCGTTAGGTAGAGCCATTAAACTAATAGATAAACTTAACGCTGCAATTAATGATTTTTTCACAATGAATTCCCCCTGAAAATTATACTGAAAAATATATTTTAACATATCAGGAAAATAATTCATAGTAATATTTTGTAAAATATCGATGTATTGAAAGTAGTAATTAACATACATTCCAAAGTTCACATAAAGCAACAGCTGCAAGAAATATTTTAGTATGTTTCAAAGTGTAAAAAAATCTTTATTAGAAGGTTATGAGTATACTGGAGTAGAGCAAGTAATAAGAGAGATCAACAAATAGATTTACTAATATTGGAACAATATGCTTTTGATATTAATAATTCTCCTATTACTATGTTTACTTTTAACTATGGTAATGGAAGTTAAAAATCTAAAGTAAAGAGTAGTTCCTATTTATAACAAACGAAGTACTTTTTTTGGCTATCCTTATTAAAGGAATGATATTTTTTTCTTTCATTTGAATGTATGATAATGCTAATTATCGTACATTCAAATCCTTGATTTCATTGACTTTTCACGTTTTTTCTCTTTATAATTAAAATATAAGAAAAATCGCACATTCAAATCGTTGGTACATAAGGGTTTTGAATCCGGATATTTGAATAGAGAAGAAAGGTCAATGAAGATGACGCAACCAAAAGATGTGCAGCCGATTCGTGATCAGCTACAGTTAGAAGATATGAAATGGGCGCTGAAGCGCCATTGTTCAGAGCGTGATTACATCCTGTTTGTTGTAGGCTGCGAGACCGGCCTACGTGTCGGGGACCTGCTCAAGCTCACCACGAAACAGATCCTGGACCTCAAAGGTAAACAAAACAAGATTCTCCGGGTCAAGGAAGGCAAAACGCAAAAAATTCGCGACATGTATATCGCGAATTGCTTTCAGGAGGTCTTTGAGTATGCCAAAAACGTCCAGAGCCCCTATTTATTCCCGTCCAGAAAGGGAGAACGCCCCATTACCCCCACTCAGGCCTACCGGCAGTTAAATAAGGCTGCAGAGTTCGCTGGCGTAGAACATGTCGGCAACCATACCTTACGAAAGACGTTTGGCTATTGGTTTTACAAAGCGACAAAGGACATTGCCATGCTGCAACGGATCCTGCATCATTCGCACCCTTCCGTTACCTTACGCTATATTGGGATTACTGAAGAAGAAACAAACAATGTCTTAAAAACTTTTAGTGTCTTTCATAGTTCTTGAAGATAAAAATCATTTAGGTCGGAGCCTTAAGGGCGGTCCATGAATTATAAAAATTAATATGTGATTGTATTATTAATGTTAAGAAATAAAATTAACTCCTAGCATATTAAAGGCTAGGAGTTAATTTTTTATCGTAGTGATTTAATTCTTTTTATTTTCTTTAATATTATTACTACTGTCTTTACCTTTAGTTACATCTACATAATTAATAGCAGTTAATGCATCTACTAGCCCATTTCCATATAAAAATGAATCACCTAAAGGTTTAGAAGTCTGATTTAAAATCTTCCTAATTTCAATATTTGAAAGTTCAGGTTTTAAATCCATTAATAAAGTTGCAACACCCGATACATATGGAGCTGCCATAGAAGTACCATTATAAAAAGCATATCCTCCAGGTACTGTACTGTTTATTTGGATGCCAGGAGCAACTAACTCAAGCTCTTTCCCTACACTAGAGAATTCAGCCCTATAGTCATTCTGATTCACTGCTCCTACAGATATAACTGAACTATATTTAGCTGGATATGTAATACTTCCCTTTTTACTGTATCCATTATTTCCTGCTGAAGCAACAATAAGAATACCTGTATTATATGCTTTATCTAGGGCATCTTGTAAAGAAAGTGACTCACTACTACTCCCAAGACTCATATTAATAATGTCAATATTGTTTAAAATTGCCCACTCAATTCCTGCGATTACATCACTATAATTACCATTTCCATTTTGATCTAAAACCTTAATTGCATAAAGATTTGCTTCAGGGGCCACTCCCAACACACCTATATTATTATTTAGTGCCGAAATAATCCCTGCTACATGAGAACCGTGACCATTATCATCCATATAATCAGAAGTTCCTTCAATAAACGTTTCTCCACCAACTACTTTAAGATCCTCATGAGTATAATCAATACCAGTATCCATTACACCTATTTTAACGGCACTCCCTGTACCACCCAGCTGATTAACATCATCAGCGTTGATATGTGGTATACCCCAAGCTATTTCTTGATCCATAGCATGTACTTGCGCATTTTCTTCTATATGGGAAATATCAGGATTTTTAGATAGAGCTTGCGCTGCTTTATCGGTTAAATTGGCAGAAACTACTGATATAAACTTATATTTCTTCTTTATATTACCACCATGTTCACTAATAAGTTTCTCATTAATATCGTTGTTAAAACTAATTAAATAAGACCTCTTAGTAGTTTCAGCTTCACTGATTTCCGGACTAATAAAAACAATAAGTAAAATTAAAATACTCAATAAAGATACGATTTTCTTCATGTGAATAGGTCTCTCCTCAAAAAAAATTAAACTATTACTCATAAATCTATTGTTTTTAATTAAAAAATGCTTTAAATTTCAAAATAACTATTTAATGGAATTTTCATCCTAAGGAGTGATGGTTTTGAGACATATAACAGCATCTATATATATTTCATTTGGTTTTTTATTTTACTTTTTACAAGGTTTTGAACATTTTTATGAATCCGATAATATGGATTTTATAATTTCATTATTTATTTTAGTAGGTGTAATATATTTCTTCTTCGAATTAAGAAATTTCATAAAAAAGAAGTTAAAGTAATAATCAAGAAGCTTTCCAATTTCTATGGAAAGCTTCTTTTAATTATTTATATACTAAAACATGTGTGTTCGGATGTTCAGCAAACTCGTTAGTTGGTGAAACACTAAAACTTACTCCTGATAAAGCAATAGATGGTGTAAGAGTATAGGTCGATTCTTGATGTGCATATTGACCGTAAGCATCAAGTCTATTTGTTGTTGTTAACGGTTTAACGCTATAATACATATAACTTGATAAAGTCTCTACTTTATCGGAAGCACATCCTGATGCAGTTTCATCATTTGGAAGATTTATCTTTAATGCATAACCACCCGCACCTTTTTTCCATTGACCACTACTTGAAGTGTAAGTAGCACTCCCAGATTGAGTTCCATTACAAAAGCTCCACGTTGTCCAGTTTTGTTTTCCATATTGGGTATCAGGTGTTGGTCCCCAGTAAGTTTGATTAATTCCAACACCTGTTACATCAACGTGTGTAATAAATGGCATCTTGGACCAAGTAACACTATTTTTCAAACGATAATTATTAGTGGATAATTTAGTTATTGAAGTTGTCATTTTTTTATATGAAGTACTTGAAGAATCACTTGCAGATGTTGAAACTTCTCCAGATGATTCATTTTCTTTAGCTAGTTCTTCATAATAAGTTTGTTCATCTAATTTTACTATTGTTGGTTCTTGTGAAGAATTTTCTTGTATAGTTGGTTCTTGTGATGATGACTCAGATTGAATGGGTTCAGTTATTTTTAAATATTGAGTAGTTGAAGCTACTACTTCACCCTTTAAATCTTTATTCAGCTCATATTCTTTTTGATCCATATTCTCAATCTCTTCTTCTGTAAAACCTAAAGATATTAAATTATTAAATTCTTCGACTGTTAATCCCAAAGCATTTTTGTTCTTTTCTACGCTTCCTTTATCTTTCTCTTTTTCTTTTGCTGAAACTCCAGATCCAAAGATTGATAATACTAGGATGAGTGCCAATGCAAATGGAAAAAATTTATTTCCCACCAAAAATTCCCCCTTGTTCAATAATATTACATTTTATCTAACAAATAGTAACATGGATTTAATATAAAAATCATATTAATATATTTTTTGTTATTTTTAGTTTTTTATAAATATTCTGTCTTTATTTATGATATAAACAGTGAATACTCTATTCAGTTTTAGTTTACATTGGGGTCCCGCCAACATTTCGCGGAAAACATATGGTAAGACATTTTTTTGGAATGAAAAAGCAGGCTTTTTATACGCTAAGGATATTTTTCACCATAAACCCTCGTTTTTGGTGAATTTTAAGATGCAGTTCGTAGCGTGGCTTTCTTGAAGGTTTTCTATAACCAAAAGAAAAACCAAAAACAAATAACCGAAATAGCTGTTTAATAACAGTTATGGTATAGATTCACAGCCATTAACCATTGTTTTCTACAATATTTTCCTTAGCGTATGTTTTCCGCGTTTTGCTGGTAGGACCCCTTATAGATCATGCTTCCAACAATAATAAGTACAATCAATATAATCATAATTAAGAGATTTCCAAAAAAAGCTCTGTCAAAAAGATCAGTATTATCGTCTTAATGAACTACAGGAGCGTTAGCTCCATAATGAGGCCACGGTCTGAGAGCATCCTGGTTGGATCCTCTTTTATTTTGCTTATAATAAGTAGTAGTTGGGTTATTAACTTTAAGATAACTCAGTTTTAAATCATTTCTCAACTTCAATAATATAAAACAACCCACCCTCTTTAAAAGAGGGGGGGTGTCTATTTTCAATCATACCATTCTGTTGCAACTTGACTTGCTGGAACTGTTAATTTAAGTAGACGCAATTCAGCCTTATTATTATCTCCATCCTTATAACTATCAACATTAAAATCTATTGTATATGTTCCACTTGAATTAGGAAGTTCAAAAGGCTTGACGGTTTGGGTAGCAAGGGGATCTTCTTCTACTAATTTATATAACCACCTAATAGAAGGTCCAGTATAAGGTTGGGCTATTAGAATTCTAAGGTTACCTCCACCAGAATAAAAGGTTTTAGACGTACCATAAAACGCATCGTACCCTATGTAATTCCATCCAGCACTTTGTGTCGACATTACATTATTTAATAAAACATCATCTGATATTTTGGTAATTTTAACATCCGATATTTTGGTAATTTTGATATCAACACTTGACTGATCATTAATTCCACCTTCTTCTTCGGGACCCTCTTTTGGGACAATCATCTCTGCATCCATAGCATTAGCATGGATACTAAAATTTGATAAAAAAAGCCCAAAAACAAACATTAAACCAACAGTAAATCTAATTTTACTCATTTTAATTTCCCCATTCTGGTAATATTGTAATCTTTTTCTATAATATCATTTATATTATATTAAAGTAAAAATTTATTTTTAAAAAAAGCTAAGTAAGACCCACTTAGAACAGTACTGTTTTCTGCTTTTAAACCTTTTTTTATCTAAAATGACTAAGTATTATATAATTTTAAAAAAACTTTCGGCCAAAACATGAAATTTTTCGTCTAATAGGTATATGTTAAAAAAAAGAAGGTGATCAACATAATTGAGTACAAAAATCAAGAGGAGAAGAAAAAAGATTTTTTAGCGTTATTTCAACAATGTGAACAAGGTATATATAGGATGGCGTACATTTATGTGAAAAATAAGGAGGATGCATTAGACATAGTCCAGGAGACAGCATACCGGTCCTTTCTGAAATTTAGTACATTGAATGACTTGAAGTATTTTAAAACTTGGATCATAAAAATTACAATAAACTGTGCCATCGATTCACTAAGGAAAAATAAGAAGGAGGTTCAATTAAACACGGAAGTTGTTGAATTTATTCCTAACAGTAAGGAAGATATTCCTTTGTCATTAACCTTACAAGATTTATTAGACACATTAAATGAAGATGAAAAATCAGTAATTTTACTAAAATACTATCAAGGTTATAGTTTTAGCGAGATTTCAGAGATTTTAATAAAACCATTAAGCACAGTGAAATCTGTTTTATATCGAGCATTATATAAACTTCGCGAAAAAACTAGAAGGGAAGATATGTATGGACAATAAGAACGATAAGATAAAACAAGAGATGGATAAAATAGAGATTCCTAAGGAATTAAATAAAAGAATAATTTTAGGAGTTGAGAAAGCAGAAGTAGCTTATGAAATGTCTAATCAACTTAAACCTGAAAGTAAGCAGGGTAAAAAAAGATGGAGTCCTAGAAAAAAAATAATGTTTATCAGCAGTGTTGCTGTAATATTACTAGGATTGTTTTTAAGTTCTGCTTTTGTTTCTCCTGCTATGGCCAAAGTAATTTCAAGCATTCCATATTTAGGTGCGATTTTTCAATCAGAACCAATAGGTAACTTAATTTTTGATGAATTAGAGGAAAAAGGTTACAAAATTAGTGGCACAGGAATCGCTTACAAGCCTAAGAAAGAAGTAGAGGTAAGAATAGAAGGTTCAGATCATTATTTTAATGAAGTAAAAGATGATATCGAAAGGACAGTAAAGGGGATTTTAAAATCAAAGGGTTATGATGCATATTCAGTAAAAGTTAGTAAAGAACAAAATGATTATGTCCTTAATGGGGAAGAGAAGAAAGAAAAACCGACACTTGAAAATGAGGCACAGGATATCAAGATCACAAAAGGCGCCGATAAAGGATCACAAATTACACCTGCGATTGCTGAAGGACTTATGTCGAAAAAGGAGTTTAAGGTTACAGGGGTGAGTTATAAGGGTAACCCGTTGCGCTTTATAATAAGTACCTCCATCTTAAGTTCTGATCCAGAAGCTAAAGCACTTGGAACTGAAATCGAATCAATGATTGTTGAATTTCTGAAATCAGAGGAAATATCGCCAATACTAGGTAAGGAATCGTATGAAATTACTGTAAAGAGCAAAGATAAAAAGAAGATAAATTGAAAAGAAATGGCGGACAATGCTGCCTTATCTTATAAGTTCCTTTATGTAGCTTACGCTAAGGGCAGATTAGTTGAAGATGGAGATTAAAAATAAGTGGTAATGTGGGATTATAGGGGTTGTTTCATAATGATGATAGATAAAAAAAAGAACAAGATACAAATGAAATATAGAGAGAAAATAAGGGAAAAAGAAGAAGATGAAAGTAATAAAAAAGTGGTTGTTATTTCAATTATTATTGTTTTTTTGGTGGCATACTGGGCACACTTTTTTTTCTTCTAAAAATCACGGTGGAGATGGATTATTTGCTCTTGTAGCTTTGATTCACCAAATTACTGGGCTTTAGCTCTTTTGACTAATGATAATGATGTAGAGGCCATCGAAAAGTATTTAAACTAAAAAGTCCTTAAAGGGCTTTTTTTATTGCTTCAAATCGCAGTTTACGCTCTTTATCGACATTACTAAATCCGTTTTGACGTAAAAAAAACATTAGCCTTAAGACTAAAAGGCTGCTCTTAAGGCAGCCTAAAACTTGCTAGGTAGACGATATTATCTTTCAAACTCCCATTGTTGTTTTCTTTTTTTTGGTTTCTGTTGCTCACGGTTTTGACGTTGTTGGTCTTGGTCCATCTGAATGTCCCTTCCTGCCTGTTCAACGCACTTCATAATGGCACCTAATAAGTCGAGACCTTTTTCTTGGGATTGAATCTGATCTTTAAATGCAGGAACTCTAGTTTCCATTTTCCCTAAAGTATGGAACTGTTTTTCAAGGTCCTTTCTTCCAGAAACTCCTTCTTTTTTCATCGAATCTTGGTAAATGTCTTGAAGGTATATAGCCCTAAAAAGGGCTACTAGCCCCTAATAAAATCATAACTTTTGTAAAAGGATAATTTAAGCCAGTAGGAATCTTGAACTCTAACAGCTTCTTAAAAACAAAAGCAAAAAACAGTAATAAATAGTTGATTAAAATGAAAAACTGGAAGGAGGAACAAACTCCCCTCCTTCCAGCTATTTTAGATTTTTAACTCATTAGTTTTTCAGTGTTTTAACCATCGCCATAGCCTTGGCAATAGTATCTTCACTAAAAGATTTTTTGCCATTGCCATCACCCTCACTAAAAATGAGGAAGATAATGACAAACAAAATATCAAGATCGACATTGACATTAACTGTTTGATTAGCATTATTTTTAACCTTGTTATTTACTGTGTCAGTATCAGTCACTGACTGAGCTTGTGCTTGTGCTTGAGCCTGCTCTTGTTGCTGTTCTTGGAGAAAAATCAAAAGCTCGGCTGCCTTTTTTTGCATTTTTTTATTATCATCCTTGTCATAATAACCACTCATCTGGTTCCCTCCTTTCATCAAAGACTACTCTGTAGAGTATGCTTGTCCACTGATGATTGAGAGGGTGCTTGTCCTTTTTAGTTCGCTCTATTATTTAAGTTAGTAGTTTAATAGAAATTCGGCCACGATTAGTAACCCCTATTTTTATCTTTTTTTACGTTTTAAAAAAGTAAGGTAGTTTCACATTAGTCTCAATTGAGTCTAAATCAAATCGCGAATTGCTTCCAGGAAGGGAAAACGCCATATACTCCCTACTCAGGCATACCGGCAGTTAAATAAGACTGCAGACTTCGCTGGCGTGGAACATGTCGGCAACCATACTTTAAGAAAAAATGTTTGACTACTGGTTTTACAAAGCTGCCAAGGATATTGTGATGCTGCAACGATCCTGCATCATTCTCATCCATCTGTTACCCTGCGTTATATCGGCATTACGGAAGAAGAAACGAACAACGTATTGAAACATTTTAGTGTTTTTCACTAATCCATCTCCTTTATTTTCTTCAAGTAATTTTTATTCATTTTGATGCAGTAAGAACGTTACTTTAAGAAAAATAGTCAGTCCAATATCAGCCCACCTGTAAAGAATTCATGTACCCATTAAAACACTAGGCTTTGCCTAGTTCCGCAAAGTAGTTGGGGACAGTTTTTCCTTATGCTCTTCTTCTTCATCAGTTCTTCTTCATCAGAATTTCTTTTGACTTGCCCTTTTTCAAGCAAAGTTCAAAGTGTAGATTTGAAACAAAGTTTGATCAAATTAATACTAATACCCTTGATAAACGAACAAAAAGAAAGAGCGCGTTTTAAAAAAAGAGTGATCAAAACACGCTCTAAATATATTTAGTTTAGCATTGAACTAAAGAATTAATACCAACGAGTATATAAATATTCCCACCAATAACCAGCACCATATTCACCTTGAAAGAGAACATTAGCAGTAGCACGTGCAGTATACCCTGCATCATTAACCTGTTTGGTATAACAAGATTTTTGTCCTAGTGATTTTTTGGCAGTACATGAATAAGATACGCCATCATTTCGTGTAATTCGTGCTGTTCCTTCTTTTGCTGCTGGATCTTCACCAATAGTGAATTTAGCCCAAGCACTTCTACAACTAGGGCTATAGCGAAGGTCAACTTGAGCACCACTAAACCAACTGGTGTTATTCCAATCAGTTACTGTTATTGCATCTCTAGCACATCCCGTAGCAATCGGGTCTGATCCATTAGCAACTGCGGCTGCCACTTTGGGCATTGGTGCTGCAAAAGAAAATATAGAAACTAACATTGTTACAGCACCAATCATCGTTGCCCATTTCTTAAGAGTTTTCATTTCTTCATCCCCCTTTTAAAATGGCTTAAAACACATAATTATCCTATTCAGACTTGAAATAATGTTTGATTAAAAATCACTTAGAATTCTTTAATTGAAAAATAAAACGGTACGACTTTATTTTAAAAATACACAAAGATCAGGTAGATAATTTTTAGAAATAGGGGAAGCTGGATTTCTATGAAAAGATGAAAAAGGAGGGAAAATATGAAGAAAGAAAAAGCTGATTTTCTTGAAGTTAATGAGCTCTTAAATCGGGTTGAAAAACGGCATGAAGAGCTTCGTAAAATAACTGGCGAAGGCGAACCTTATCAACACTTAACGAAACAAAAACACGTCACTGTCTATACCGATGATAAAAAAGCTATGAAGTTCTGGAAAGAGTGAAAAAAGAGAGAAGAGCATAAGGAAAAACTGTCCCAACAACGTTGCGGAACTAGGCAAAGCCTAGTGTTTTTGTGGGTACATGAAAAATCCATCAATGTCCCCTTTGTGTCCCCTAACAAAACCATCAATGTCCCTTTCATGTCCCCCTATTTTATTAATTCTTATTTAAAAAAGAGAAGGAAACCTTCTCTTTAATTTTACTTTTTTATTGGTTTTTTCGACGAAACTTAGCCGTGTTGTTCTCAGTTACACCAAAATAAACCCCTTGGGAGCCAAGGGGTTTATCGTTTTTCACTTTTATGGTTTATGTATAATTTTATTCAGCTAAAAAAGGATATTTCCTCTAAGTCCTCTTCCGATATCGGCCCCGCCTACGCCAGATATTATGACAGCCACACATGCCATCCAACCCATTGTTATTATAACAGAAAGCGCTTACATTCCCAAGGATTACTAAAAAACAATTGGACTCTTATTCTACTATTTAGTTGTTCATCTTAGTAGTTTCTCCAGAAGGTTAGCTAGGGCAGTCTATGGCCGGGGGGGGGGAGAATTCATTTTCCTTTTTTAAAAGGAATCGAGATCACATTAAAGAAACTAATTTTAGATCTAGAACATTTGAAAGACATTGGCTAGAACTAGCAGGGATTTATGGTGTGAGGGTATTTGGTAATTCCGTTCGAAATATCGGAGGGAATTCACACGAGAATGTAGAATAGGTGAATTAAGAGTGATATCAGTGTGAAGGGAATGTGAATCATGAAAATCAAGGAAATATTGGACGACCTATTGATAACCGGAAATACCATAGCCAAGGTCGCAAAAGAGAAAGTTCGCATTGGTGAGAAGAAGTTAAAAGAAGCTTTACACAATGCTGGATACGAGTATCGAAACTCTGGTCAAAAGGGCTGGTACTATGTAGGTGAAGGGGAAGAACCTCTTTATACATCAGTGTTTGAGTTCATCAAATCAAATAATAGTCACCCTAAGGTGAAACAGACTACACCTATACATGCATTCAATGTGAATCAAAGTTCACACGACATGAAAAAGGATTCACATCCTATTCCCCTCGATATGAATAGCCCACGAACTCAAGATAAAAGTTCGATTCCTCCGGAATTCACACCAGAAGAAAGAGCGATTCTTAGAGATTTAATAAGAGGATATGTTCTTAACGACCAGCAAGATAGTCATGGCGATGACTTGTATCAAAGGGTAGTGACATTAGAAAAAGGCAAAAAGGTACGGAAGACGATTGTCATAAATGAGGAAGTTGGAGTTTTGCTAGATAGCTTCGCAGACCAACAGAAATTCAATAAATCCGATCTTATTGAAATTGCTATCTTCGATTTGGTTAAAAAGTACAAATAAGCGCCCTTCTCCAATACATGCTGCTACTTTCTTAGAACACTTGGGGCATGTTAGTTGAAGAAGGAATGAGACTTCGCTTAATTTACCTGTGTAACCAAAACCACCACCGTCATTAAGCATCAGAAAGTTGTAAATCGGAAAAAGCCCACAACATTTAGGTTGGGGCTCTTCTTGCTCCTATTTACTGACTTTGGCAGCTAGTTGGCGATTTTTGTGACTACTAATGAGGGATACCTATATGTTACATTGGCAGATGCAGTAATAACTCTAATACTTAGCCTATCGTTTGCGGATAATCGACGTTGGATTGTTCTTCCTATTGTGTTTCTAGTTTCAACTTGCGATGGTTGCCCGCCTGGACCGCCTGTAATTCGATTAAAGGATTCAAAAGTACTTTCAAGAACTGGGGTTGTGTCATTGATGAATAACCTGAACTGCACTTCGGTATTAAACGTTAAGTTAGAAGCATTAATTAGTCTAGCTGTTAAATCCATGCTAATCTCATATACCCCAGCAGTCAGAACTTCAATATCAGTATAAGGTCCAAGACCAGGAGGAAAAGGAGCTGTTCCTAATAACGGCCCAGGAGTTGTGAAAACAACCTTCTGCCCCAGAGTAGGGGGATTTACCGTAGACACTGTGACAAAATTTCCAGACGGATCGTACAATGATCCATAAGCCAAAGCACCCCCTGGTCCTGGAGGTCCTGGAGGTCCAGTTTCTCCCTGAGGTCCTGGAGGTCCTGGAGGTCCAGTTTCTCCCTGAGGTCCTGGAGGTCCTGGAAGTCCTTGAAATCCTTGAGGTCCTGGAGGTCCTTGAGGTCCTCGAGGCCCTTGTTCACAACCCTTACATTTTTTATGATCGTTTTTATTAAGGAAATGCTCGTCTTTATTAAGGAAATCATCGATATTACACTTATAGGTCGTGTCAACAAATCTACGACCTTGAATTGGCTTTTCTATTTTACTCACCCTTTTTCCTTATAGTTCACTTTCCGAAAAGTTAGTTTCTATTTCCTCTTTAGCAGAGGATACAAGGGGGTCCTATACGTTTTACAGTAAGTGACGGAGATTTATAAGAAACACTTCCTTTCATCAGTATTATTACTAATATATTTAGTTTGAGATGAAAGGTTTGTACTACATAAAAAAAGGCTTTTCCCCCCGCCTGTTCGGTGGGTAAGTTCCATATGTACTTAGCTAACTAAATTGGGGGTAACTCCCTGCTTATTTTTTTGCCCTTCTCCTGGCGAGTTATGGCAAACGCAAAGCAAAATTTTCTAGAGGAAAACGGAATAATGGAAACATCGAAATCCCTAACCAGCCCTTCGCCTGTATGGCTTTCCTGTATTGAATCGAGTAAGGTAAGTACCTTCCTAACGATTGAAAATGAGTGTAGAATCACCCTGAGCGACATGCATTTTGAAGTTCCCTCGTAATTTGTACCTCGATTAGCATTTTAGTGAGTGGCTGCTGTTTATGGTTGGGGGTATTTACATAATATAGAATTTATATTCCCGCCCCCAAAAATAATTTATCCGTGTATCAGTGGCACCGGATAGGCCCCTATAGCCTCCCCTCATGGCCCCTTCAGGCATTCTCCCCTTTCCTATAGTCCGTTCTTGAGGGAGGTTAACACCTGGCCCGCGTAGGGTACAATTCCTTAATGAACTAACGGGTGCTTTAGCTGAAGATCGGAGCTGTTTAAAGAATCATAACGAGATATTGTTTAGGAGCTTCAAAGCGATGTTAGTAGCTGCCGATAAATGGCAAGACTAAGAATAAAAGATGAAGTAGTCATGCCGTTATGGTGTGGCTTTTTATTTGCAAAGAGATTACAAATTATTTCAAATAAAGATGAATTAGTGAATCATTTCCACTTTTTAGTTTTTTCTTTCCGGAAAGAATGCTATTATTTGTAAAACAGATATAATAAGGCGGGATCTTATGGATAAAAAAACTCAACTAGCTTTGATTTTTCTCTTAATACCTCTTGCAATATCAATTTATTTTTGGTTTTCGGACGTAGCCTTATTACGAGGTGGATATGACTTAGCTATAGATGGTTTTGTAGTAGCTAGAGCCTTAATGATTATTTACACCTTACATTTATTGCGAAAATTAGGGGAATTTATCATTAAGAACAAAAAAGATTAGCAATGAGCTAATCTTTTTTGTGTTTTATAGATTAATTAATAGTTGACTAGTCCGTATTCGCCGTGCTTAACTTTTTTGACTTTATATTTCTTTTTTGTAATGGTATCCCCATTGTAGATATTAATTGTGTGGTTTTCACCTTTTTCAACAGCATATTTCACTCTATATCCCATATAGACTCGTCTATTAGGACCAACATCTAATGAATAATGTTTAGCACTTGATTTAGAAAATCCTAGACTGATGCCCAATCCTTTTATACTACCAGATACAGTCGGACTAAAAGTAACAGTTCTATCTGAACTAATGGAACCACCTTTAGCTCCCTTCGTATTTAGATTTTGAGACACCCTCTTGTAACTAGACCACTCGGTATATTTCTTAACCTTCTTTTTTACATGAGTAGTTTCATTTACTCGTTGACTACTAGTTGCGCTAGCTTCATTAGGCATTACAAGTCCATAAGAAATACCTAAAATTAAAATAGCAACAAACATTTTTTTAATCGTTCCTTTTACCACTACATTCACAACCTTCCATTTTCTGCTAGTATATCACGAAATATGACACATAACTACATTTTAAGAAAATTATGGTAAATTTATAAGAATTATAAAAAGAGTCGACCTTCTTCAATAAGTAGACTGATATAAGGGTTATGTCATTATGACATAGGCAATTCAAATAGCTCGTTGCTTTGAAACAATCGTTGAGATAGTTTTTTTTATTGAAGAAGAATAAGGAGCATTAAAGGTTTTTGATCTTTTCTTAACATAGGAGGGCATAAAGTGGTAATTAAATCTGCTCAAAGGTTATATATTTTTTTTGGATTATTCTTTTTAGCGAATACTGCATTATTAGTTACAGTTTCTATTTCGGGGGGAGGATCTCTTAAAGGTAATGAATTTGTGATGTTTGGGATTAGTATCATGGCATTTTGTAATGCATATATTTATCCTCAATTTAAAGAGAATGATGAACGTTCAAAAAGAATAAAAGAGAAAAAGGTATGTTTTTTAGTTATTTTTTTATATTGGGTTATTCAATAATACTTATGGGGCTTTTCCAGTTTAAAGTTATTCATGTAGATGGATACCAAACTATTTGTTTAGTAGTTTCTTTAATTATAATGACTGTTTTTATATCTTTTGTTGTACTTTCAAAACGTTATTAATCTTAACCTTGTACAACTGATATGAACGAAACTGTCAACCCACCACACCCAAATGTTTTTAAATGGTGTTTCATTCAGCTATGAATAGAGTTATTCCTTGTTCAACTTATAAACCAAATATCCTTTCGGATTTAGCTTGTCAAGGGCGTAC
>NZ_JAUUTW010000027.1 GCF_030676415.1 Peribacillus frigoritolerans
AAACGATTGAGCGTGTATTCGCAGATGCAAAAGAAAAGCATGGTATGCGTTGGACTACTTTAAGGGGACTTAAAAAATTGTCGATGCAGGCGATGCTTACTTTCGCTGCCATTAATTTAAAGAAGATAGCCAATTGGACATGGCGAGGTCCAAAAATGGCCTAACATAGTGGCTCGAAGAGCCCAAATCTCTTAACCTTTGGTCAAAATTTAAAAGGGAATTTCAAAATGGGTTCGGAATTTTGTCTACAAACTGAATTAATATATTATATTAATATTTTATGATTTCGCAATTCCGCTTATTGCTTTTAAAAGCCCAAGACAATTATTCCTCATATTAAACGATTTATTCGTTCGATCAATAAGAAAAAGAGCCGTTATAGCAGCTCCTTGTCCCCCTCCTTCACCCTTTTAAACGATAGCGTAATATTTCTTCTACTTATTTTTTACTCTTTGCATGCGTTTAACCTTATATTGTTCAAAATCCCAATTCGACAAAAATTCTTTTGCAGAAGTATAGCCTGATCTATAGAGAAAGTAGATTTCATCCTCATTCAGTTCAAAATCCGTTGCGTTGATGCCGCCAGTAGGAATTTGAATCGTGCGTTCAATCGTTTCTTCATTCATATGTCGTAAATCATGGGCTTGAAGCATCGTTTTGAATATATTTTTGAAAAGGTGGATTGGCGTTGGTATAACCGCATCTATGTTAACTTCATCTTTCACAAAATGGAATCCGAATGTTGGAAAACGAGGATTTTCTGTATCAAATAGCCATATTGGGAAGTTACTAAGTAAACCACCATCTAAAATGTAGGATTTTTTCCGGTCTTTTGATTTCCAAATAACCGGTCGGAAGAAAAATGGTAAGGAGGCACTCATCATTACTGCAGTTGAAACTTTTAAATCAGCAGGAGACATCCCATAGCGGTCCAAATCATCTGGTAAAATAAGCATCTGGCCATTCGAAACATCAGAAGCAATTATCTTCAACTTACCATCTGGAAGATCCGCGAATGTCTTAATCCCTTTTGCTGAAAGAAGAGAATCCACCCATGTCTCCAAATAATCGTTTTTGTAAATCCCAAGATGAACCATAAGTTCCAAAAAGAAGCCCAAAATGGGAATTCGATTCAGAATTGTCCTGCCTCGAATCTTTGAGTAATTGATTTCAATAAACCGTTCTCTAATTTCATGGCTTTTATAGCCACTAGCCAAAAGAGCAGCTATTACTGCTCCTGCTGATGTCCCAGCAAGTCTTTCCCATTCGACGTTTTCCTCTTCCATTGCTTGAATCGCTCCAATAAACGCAATTCCCCTGACCCCCCCACCTTCAAAAACGGCATCTGCTTTCATTTTTTTCCACCTCTCGATAAGAGTTATTATTATTATTAACAACATTTTAAAATAAAGCGAATTTTCACACTCTTGTATACCAAAAATCACCCCCGTCAGTTGAAGAATAAAACCGCTTGCCATCCATGATTGGAATGAATGACGGTTCTATGTTCCTAACAAATAAATTCGCTAACAGTATCAAGAATCTCATGAGTTTAATAGGTTGTGTTTTTTTAATCTGTAACATAATTTCTGTAATGTCATGTTCTATTAACCGCACTTCTAATCTCTGTATATGCTTTCCATCCCTGATTGACAATTGGTCGCATATCTATCCATTTTTCCTTTTTTATTTTTTATCACCTTTATTATTACTTCATGTCTGTGGATTCCCTACATGAGAAACTCTTAATCATTTACTCTAGCTCTACTGCAATATTATTAAAAGGGGATAGACCCCCTTAACAGTGGTAAACGCATCTTTGATGGGACTCAAACGTAATAACAGTAAGAGGATAGAATCTATTATCATGGTATGTATAAAACGAGGCATTTGCATGGACAAATTATCAGATACTTTCCAAAAAACTTTATCGAATCAAAATAATGTTTATATTGTTGAACTAATGCCTCAAAATGGGTTAAGGCCATTTATGTAAACTAACAGAATTTAATTATTTTATCTTTTTCCGTGTCTACCCCACTTCTTCTTTTATTTAGGCTCTACTAAACTTAATGTTATTGCTTGTCTTAATAAACTAAAGACTGGATTCATTAATGAAGGCAAGCCAGTAAAAAAGAAGTATTAATAACAAAGGTTCTATTCGTTTGTTTCCGTTAATCGCCACGTGTGTAAGTCTTTGTAACAACTCTTATCCAGGACTTATTAGTACTTTTAACAATTGTGTACGTCTTTATAAATCGAAGGTTACTGGATTAGTAACTGAACATAAAATCCTAAACAAAGAAAAGTATTTGGAATAGGAATCAGCTTTGGATAAAGGTATTCTTTAAATGATGTCGAAAAGGATATGTAACAATTGAAGGAGTGAAAAAATGGAAAAGAACCGTGCCAAGAAAATGTATGATTATCACGTTTGGGCTAATCAGCAAGTTTTCCAAAACTTAAAACAATTACCGGACGGAGTCTATGGGGATACGATAAAAAGTGTCTTTCCATCCATCAAGGAAGTCCTTGTTCACCTTTACGCAACAGATATTACCTGGTTGGAGATAATGAAAGGAAGCACCATTCAAGATACCTTTAAGAAAGTTGAACAGCGGCGGAAAGAAGTGGACGGAGTCACAATAGACGAACTTGAATCCTGCTATGAGAAGCTTGCAAATGATTATGAAAATTTTCTTACCTCACAGCCTGATCTTGAACGGACCATTGTAACTGAACATCCCAAAATGGGAGTTTGTGAGTTTGTACTTGCCGACCTAATCCATCATGTAGTAAATCATGGGACCTATCATCGCGGTAATGTGTCAGCGATGCTCCATCAACAAGGCGAACGTGGCGCACCAACAGATTATGTTTTTTACTGCTTAAAATAAGCTCGGCATGGCAAGTTCGAAGAAGCATCAATTAGAGGTCGCTATAACATACTAAAGCACCGCTCATTCCAGTTGAAAGCCGATGATCCTCTTGTCAAGGAATCATCGGCTTTCATTTTTTTGGAGGGAAAATCCAAACGTTCGTGCATGGTTATATTCAGACAGTATCAAAACCTTCATTATAAGTTACATGATCTTTAGAGCTTTACCCGTTGAAGGCGAAGTGCATTTAATACGACAGATACAGAGCTGAAGGCCATGGCAGCACCCGCTAACCACGGTGCAAGCAGCCCGATTGCCGCAATTGGTATTCCGATTACATTATAGGCAAAAGCCCAGAATAAGTTTTGTTTGATATTTTTCATCGTTTTCCTGCTCATGAGGATTGCATCTGCAATACTGTTCAAATCCCCCCGGATCAAAGTGATATCGGCGGCTTCCATGGCTACGTCCGTCCCGGTTCCTATCGCCATTCCTATATCGGCTAGTGCCAGCGCGGGAGCATCATTTATTCCATCTCCGACCATTGCCACTCTTTTTCCGGCGGCCTGCAGTTTTTTCACTTCTTCCGCTTTCCCTTCAGGAAGGACTTCTGCAATCACATGGTCAATGGCGACTTGTTCGCCGATGGCATTTGCTGTTCTTTGGTTATCCCCGGTTATCATGATAACCTGGATATCCATTGCTTTTAACCTTTTAATCGCCGTAAGCGAGGTATCTTTTATCGTATCCGCAACGGCAATGAGTCCTGCATATTCCCCTTCAATGCTAGCGAGCATTGCGGTCTTCCCTTGCACTTCAAATTCTTCCATCGCTGTTAGCGCCTTAGTAATATCCACGTTATTTTGCTTCATCAATTTACGCGTTCCGACTAATAATACTTTTTGATTCACTACAGCTCTCACCCCATAACCAGGAATCGCTTCAAATTCATCAACCACAGCAAGTGATATCTGTCTTGTTTGAATTCCTTGAACGATTGATTGCGCAAGAGGGTGTTCAGATTGTGTTTCAGCTGCACCGATTAGAGATAAAAACTGTTCTTCCTCCATACCATTCTCGATGAGGACATCGGTCAACACAGGGGTACCATTCGTTACTGTTCCCGTTTTATCCAAAATGACCGTATTTATATGGTGAGTGGTTTCCAAGTGTTCCCCGCCTTTAAATAAAATACCGAATTCGGCGGCCCGACCAGATCCTGCCATGATGGATGTAGGAGTGGCTAGACCTAAAGCACACGGACAGGCTATGACAAGCACTGCAATCATCGCTTCAAAAGCCGGTGTGAACTCTCCAGGGTTTACCCATATCATCCAAACCAGAAAAGTTAAAAGAGCGATCCCGACAACAATGGGAACGAAGACACCGGAAATTTGGTCAGCAAGACGCTGAATCGGAGCTTTGGATCCTTGAGCATCTTCGACCACTTTGATGATTTGAGAAAGAGCTGTATCCCTCCCTATCTTTGTCGCTTTCATTTTGAGAAAACCATTCTTATTCAATGTTGAACCGATCACAGTATCCCCGTTTGTTTTATCCACCGGAATGCTCTCACCCGTTAACATAGATTCATCGACGGCAGAATTCCCTTCGACTACTTCTCCATCGACAGGGATCTTTTCACCCGGCTTCACCAAAATCGTATCTCCCACGATGACTTCCTCAAGTGGTATTTCCCGTTCTTCCCCATTCCTTAAAACCAATGCCGTTTTGGCCTGAAGCACCATCAATTTTTTGATGGCCTCGGAAGAACGTCCTTTTGCTTTTGCTTCAAAAAGCTTCCCTAAAAGAATGAGGGTGATAAGAATCGAACTAGTTTCGAAATAAAGTTGTGCCGTATTGTGGTGGGATCCCATCGAGATGATCGCCTGATAAACACTATAAAAATAGGCAGCGGATGTTCCCATTGCTACTAATACATCCATATTTGCACTTTTATTTTTCAAGGCTTTATAAGCCCCAACATAAAACTGCTTCCCAATCAGAAATTGCACGGGGGTGGCGAATGCCATTTGCACCCAAGGATTCATGAGGAAATCAGGCATATAGATGAACGAAGTAAAACTAAAATGGCTTACCATTGCCCATAACAATGGAAAAGATAATATGACCGAAAAGATGAATGTATTCTTTTGTTTTTGAATTTCCTTCTGACGGAAATCCACGGATTCCGTATTATCTTCCTTGATGATCGCCCCATACCCCATCTTCTCCACCCGTTGAATGATATCAACTGGCGAGGCTTCGGAAGGATCATATTCGACGGTCACATTTTCGAGCGCAAGATTCACATTGGCCCTGCTTACTCCATCCAACTTATTTAACCCTTTCTCGATTCGGTTAGCACATGCGGCACAGGTCATACCCGTAATCGAAAATTCCTTTTTCTCTTTTACTACATCATAACCAAGATCTTGAATTTTCTTTTCAAAGTCCTTGTTGCTTAATTTTTCCGAATCATATTTGATGACGGATTTCTCAAGAGCCAAATTAACGGTGGCTTCCTCAACGCCTTCCATTCTGTTTAACCCTTTTTCAATTCGGTTAGCACAGGCAGCGCAAGTCATGCCTGTAATCTGCATAGTTGATTCTTTTATTTGGCTGCTCATATCATCCTCGCCTCCATATACCGCTATGGGGTATATTTTTTTTGTGAAAAGGAAGTGCTTATCAGCACTCTCATGACTTACTCTACATCGTAGCCTTGATCATCGATTGTTTCTTTTATTTTCTCAAGTGATACTTTTTCCTTGTCAAATGCTACATCTACTTTTCCTGCATCCAAATGCACTTTTACACTTTCAACACCTGCAAGTTTTCCTACATTCCCTTCAACTGCATTCACACAATGACCACAAGACATTCCACTTACGTTCAATGATACATTTTCCATTTCAACCACTACTCCTTTATTTTTTCATTAATTTTTGTATCGTTACCAGCACTTCATCAATAACCTCTGTATCCCCTTCATTGAGGCGTTCAACCACACAATTCCTTAGATGCCCTTCCAATAAAATCTTGGCCACACTATTCATCGCGCTTTGTGTAGCTGCTATTTGGGTAATCACATCATCACAGTACGTATCTTTTTCAATAAGACCCTTTATACCGCGAATTTGACCTTCAATTCGATTTAACCGGGTCGTTAAATTCTTTTTAACTGCTTCTGAGTGATGACTCTTTCGGCCGTGGGAAGAAGTCGTACAGCATTTTTCTTCATTTATCGCATCTTGCCCATTCATCATTTCATCCATTGCCCATCCCTCCTCGAAATTAATATACCATACCCTCCTACCCTATGAAAAGAAAAAGATTTATGTTCATTATTTATTACTATTTGTTTTTTAACTTTTTCTATTCTTAAGCTAAGAAACCCATATTTTGTAGGTTGGACTATCCAAAACCAGATAGCCAAGAACCCCTTTGCCTTAGAATACGAGTAGTCAGTATGTTTTATTAAACCCCAAGAACAAAAAAACACTGAGGATACTCATGTATCCTCAGCCAGACTGTAGACAAATTCGAAGAAAAGCCAGTTTGCCTACAGTTTTTTTCTAAAAAAAAACATTCCAGTCGTTTGGAACGGAAGGTACGAGACTCCCAGACCGCCCGCGGAAAGCGAGTTCCTGTAGAGGAAATCAAAAATCCTGGTTCGGGGTGAGAGCATTACGAATCTCATTTTGTCGAAAAAATGGCTGACCATGCATCCTCAGCGTTTTTATTTTCATTTAATTTACTTTAAAGATTCCAAAATGTGATACTTACTGTTCTTTTGAAATATTATTATTCTTTTTCTTTTTCACTAAAAGAATGATGGCAATGATAAAGGCTACAACGCTATAAATCCAGGTAAACATAAAGGCAAGACCCAGTCCGATGTTAGCATCCATATAATCGCTGTTAACATGGTCAATGGCTAAATATAGAAGCGGAGCACCTCCAATGATGAATAGAATGACAAAGAGAACATTCTTTTTCGGATTCCTGGTTGATAAAATAATAATGATAAAGGATAGCAAGAGAAACGCTTCTGAAGCTATCGTCAACGTTACGAGATTACTCATAATATTTCACTCCTATTCGTGGTTGCATAAATGGAATATATTTTATGTTCCCTTATATCTATGTTACTTTTCGTTACTTTTTCATAAATCTCATAACATTTTTTATTTATTAACTTTGTTTTACTGATTATAAGTTACATATGCTTACACCGGTTAATAATAATGTTATTATCATAAAAAACCTGAATACCTCCAACAGGAATGAAGGATTCAGGTTTCATGTTAATTTTTCTTTGATAATTGCAAGGCATTCTTGATGCTTTTCAATGATTTTGAGCTTCCATACATCAAGACTCCACCCCGATAGATTTTTGCTCCGATTATTCCTAGTATAACAATGGTTAAGATTAACACAGCAATGCTGATGGCGATTTCCCAGAATGGAACTTCAAGCATCCCTACACGCAAGAACATGATCATAGGCGTGAAAAATGGAATGAATGATGTAATCGTAATATAACTCGCTGACGGATTCCCCAGTCCAAACATCGCAATCATGAAGGCAATGACAACTAACATGGTCATCGGTGAAATCATTTGCTGGACATCTTCAATTTTGCTGACAACGGACCCAAGGCATGCCGCAAGAGTCGCGTAAAGAAAATACCCAAGCAAAGCGAAGATGATTGCATAAATGATCGTTGAGATATCGGTGCTGCCGAAACCAAAAAACGAGAAGAATCCTTCATCCATTCCTGTCAAGTTTTGTTTAATCGAGAAATAGCCCACTCCAAAAAATAAAATCATTTGCGTAAGACTAAGCAAAGCAACTCCCATTATTTTGGCAAACATCTGTGTGACGGGCGGGACACTCGAAATCAGGATTTCCATGACCCGTGAAGTTTTTTCAGTAGCCACTTCCATGGCAATCATCGTTGCATACATCAACACACCGAAGTAAATGACGAATAAGAGCACATAAACGAGACCGCGTGCTTGATTGAGGTCCTCTTCCGTTTTTGCATTTTTCTCAAGCGCAATCGTATCAAATGCTGGCGGCGTATTCAATTGAGCGATTTGCTGCTCTGTCAAATTCAATTCCTTCGCAGTTATTTGACCCTTCAATTGGGTAAGCGCTAATAGCAAATCATTACTTACTGCAGAATCTGAAATTTGATTCGCTTTATACGTTCCCTTGAAGCCGAGGGTTTTATTCTTTTCGATTAACAAATACCCAACGATGTCTTCTGCGCTGACCATATCCTCCGCTTCCTTTTCATCATGGGCGGAAATTATCGATAGGTCATCGTTCACTCCTGCTACCGTTTTTTTATAAGAATCAAATAAACTACCTTCAGTCTGATCGATTACGGCAACCTTTTCCTGATCATCACTGTCGAATTTATCAATGAGATTCGAAATATTCGTAAGGACGAGAATCAGTGCCATCATTATGATTGTAGAAATGATAAAGGATTTCGTCTTTAATTTTGATAGATATGTATGGGAAAGGACAATCCAAAATTTATTCATAGACGGCACCTACTTTTTCAATGAAAATATCCGTCAGCGATGGTTCTTCCAATTCAAATTTCCTAACAAAACCTCTTGGAACAAGATCACGAATCATGTTCTCAGCCACATCTTCACCAGTGACTTGAAGAACTTTCCCTTCCATCGTGTTTTTAACTTTTGTTACACCTGAATAATTATCCAAGAAAGATAAGTCAAAATCAGCTTTAATTGACACATTCTTTTTACCAAAAGAACGCTTGATTTCTTTTAATTTTCCAGCCACAACAGGGGAACCTTTATGCATGATGCAAAGATGCTCACACATCTCCTCAACATGCTCCATGCGATGACTCGAGAAAACGATCGTCGTGCCGCTATCCCTTAAGTCGATGACCGCTTTCTTCAGTATTTCCACATTCACCGGATCCAGTCCGCTGAAGGGTTCATCAAGGATAAGTAAATCAGGTTTATGGATCATGGAGGCGATCAGCTGGATTTTTTGCTGATTTCCCTTTGAAAGCTCTTCAACTCGCTTATCGATATACTCGGGTACCATAAAGCGGTCTAGCCAATACTCCAACTCTTTCAAAGCATCCCGTTTGTTCATCCCTCTTAATCTAGCCAAATACACAATTTGATCGCGTACCTTCAATTTTGGATATAGTCCGCGTTCCTCAGGAAGATAACCAATCAATGAGCTGGTCGAATAATCGATTTTCTTACCATCCCAGATCACTTCCCCTTCAGTGGGGTCAAGCAGGCCGAGTATCATCCGGAACGTGGTTGTTTTCCCCGCTCCGTTCCCACCTAAAAAACCGAACATTTCTTTCTCGGGAATAGTTAAATCAAGTTGGTTGACAGCTGTGAATTCCCCGAATTTTTTCGTAACTTCTTTGATTTGTAAAGCCAATGCACAACCTCCTATTATATGATTCTTATTATATGTTAACGGAAAGGTTTTCCAATTTCAACTATCACCCAAGGACACCAAGGACCAGATAACTCCTTTTCCCCTTCGATTATATGCAAATTTCCAGAAAAGATTTCACTACCTAGCCCTTGAAGAGAATTTAAATGTAAAATAATGGGCACAAACTGCAATTCTGCGTTATTGACGTTGTTGTAAGGGTTATTGTTAATTTTCACAGTATATGGATATGGATTTTCCACCACCAAAAGGGGGTCTTTTACCATTGTCTTTTTTTGGTGAAATTGGAAGTTTTTATTCTATTTATAAAAAGATTCACAAAAGAGTAGTTGGGTACAATATGAACAGAACTATAAAGTATAAATGGTCCAAAATAATATTTTGCCAAACAGTGAACTAAATATTTTGAAGCATCAGGAGGAAGTAAATGATTAATGAAAAAGTGGCTTTGATATTAGAAGATAAAATTAACGTTATTAAAAGTGATGAAACATCCATTTATTTAGTCGGACCCATTAAATTACCCGTTAACTTAGAGGGCGAAACAATTATATTCCAATGGTATTGCTGGTTACGTTGTGAGAATATGGCAGGTCATTTTTGTGGTGACGGCACTTATAATATAGAAAAGATCATTGAAACTTTAGCCTCATCCAACTTAGCGGAAATGCAGCAATCAAGTGTGTTACTGTATGGAGATTTTCAAAGCTCCTCCGATGCCCTTATCCGGATGCATAGTATTTGTCATACTGGGGATATATTTGGCAGCAAACGCTGTGATTGTGGCTTTCAATTAAAGCATGCTATGAAAATGATTGCGACTCAAGGATCCGGTGCTTTATTTTATTTAGCGAATCACGAAGGAAGAGGCATCGGATTATTTAGTAAAGCCATGGCTTATGTTCTGCAAGAAAAAGGATTGGATACGGTGGAAGCGAATTTAGAGCTTGGATTTGTGGATGATGCACGTAACTATGATGACGCCATTCGAGTGTTAAAAAACCTGCGCTCTAATCCAGTGACCCTTATCACCAACAATCCGAGAAAATTAGAAGCCCTTCAAAAGTCAGGTGCCAATGTTACAGGCAGAGTTCCGTTATGGGGAGATATTTCCGAGTTTAATGAAAAGTATTTAGAAACTAAAGTCGTACGTTCCGGTCATTTAAAAGATAGTAAAAATGAAGACTGATTTGTTTTATATGAAATGGTTTATAGCCTTGGATATGTTTATGCGAATGTTTCCTAAATTGTTGGAATAATTGGGGGAACTACAAGAATCGTTGAATGTAGTATCCTATATATGTCCTTTAATAAATCAATTATCATTGAGATCAGATGTGTTATAAAAAGATTATTTGATAAAAAGTAAGAAAAGGTTTTGATTCGACCAAACTAGTTGTTGAAAAAGGAATTTATTCCATAAAGACATATCCAATACTGAGCTTCACACAATGTCATTCAATTCAATCGCAGATTTTTGGATGCATAAAAAAAAGAGGGAATATCCCCCTCTTTTTATATCATCATATTATATGTTGTTATAAACCCTATGTCCAAATAGCTACAAATTTGATGACCTTACCTTCCTTATTTGCTTATGCTGCTCGATTCGTTTTGCAAAACACTAGCATTCTTCCCGATGAATGATCAATCAGCCTAACAATTAAGGGTGTAACCGCAACGACATAGCTATTATCTATTCCTAATGGATTACCGATAAGATACCAAACAGTTGTAACTACTGCAAAGAGCATTCCCAATACTGCTCCTCGGCCACTGCTAAAACGCGGGAAATAAATCATCCAAACAACAATGACGGCTAGAGTGGTTCTAAATGCCCTAGCAAAGGAGACCTTGCTTAGTATATCGGGAGCAGAGTTCGCAAATGGAATGGGAATCAGCCATATAACAATTGTGGCAGTCCTGGCAAATCGCAGTGATTTCTATTCATTATTTCTTTAATAAAAATTGGTTATAGAAGAGTGCTGGAGTTAAATCACCAAAAATCACTTATTGTTTTCCATCACCCTTCTCAGTTAATCTTGGATTTTTCCATTAATGACAACACACTTGCCATTTGTAGGTTGCTTTATCATCCTTCCATCCTTGATGTATACAGTGTAAGTATTATTGACTTTAGCATCTAATCTTGCTAGGTCTCCCATTCCTGCTATGATATTTTTAACCGCTTCCCGCTTCAGGTTATTCATAACTTGCTTTTTCCATTGTTCCCGTTTGTTTTTTTGTATATTTTCATCAACCATCAGGATCCCATCCTTCTTGTTTGATTTATGTCTTTTCAATAATATTGTATTATTTTTTTATCATCTTGTTACCCGTATGCTTTTCTTTATTAAGTTCTTTTATTTATAACATCACAGGTTACCGTAAAATGAAAACACATACGAGTATAAGGGATATAAATAAAATGGCTCACGCTAGGATAACAAGAAAATACATAAAAACAGGATGCAACGGAACGTTGCACCCTGCCTGAAAAAGGGGTTTGCTTCATTTCGAATCAGCATAAATTCTCTGCGATAAACACCTCATCTACATTAGAGTAAGAACTGGTATCTGACTAGAGTTTACCATCCAAAGCAACCATCCCCTATATCTTAAAAGTTTCATCAACTTTCAAAGCATAAATGACAATTATTGAATGAGTTTTCTGCTTTTACGTGCAAGAGAACCATCTCCTTGCTCGAATCGATTTTTTAATGAAGCTACCTGTAGATAAGTTAAACGTCTTTAACTAACACCTCATTTACTATATGATGTGAATCATACGTAATCAGTAGCCCCTTCTTCTTTATTTATAATGACCATTAGCGGTAAAAAAATAACTGGTTGTTTATGGATATCGAGAATTGTTTAAAATCAATTTATAGCTATATAATGAAAAACTCTTTATAACGATTTTCAGTAAACAAAAAAGGCATTTAATGGTAATTTAAGTGAAAATCTTCGCAATCTCAATGACATAAAAATGTTTTGTTCCCTAACTATTCTTTTTAGCACATTAATTAGTGGTATTAAAGCTAAACTAAACAGACAAACTCTACAACTAAGCTCAACTCTCGTCAGTTGAAATAGCGGGAAATGAGCAAAAATAAAAAGGCCGCAAGTCAGTTAGTTTTCACCGACTTTCTGGGACAGGCCCTTGCAGTCTTTACTTTATCATTAATATAGAAAGGACAAAGCGAATAACCTCGCTTTGTCCTTACCTCATAGCATTATGAAGATTTGATTATTGCGCCTTCAACTCTGCACGATAATCGTCTATAATCGCTTGTATCTCCGGATTTGCCGGAACATTTGTGACGTCGTAGAGGAATCCATCGGATTCGGCCAACGTCATTTTGCCGTCAACGACTTCAAAAGCCAAATCCAGGCGGCCCAAATAATGTTCTTGTTCTCCGCCGGCTTGAGTAATTGGCACCATCACCTCTCCGTTGAATTCGTATTCGGGAGTTTTGATGACCTTGTGTGTATCTGCGCCGATTACCGCCGAAACTCCGGGAATCTGAGCCAGCTTATGGTCTTCAGGGTTTCCGGCATGCGAAAGGACAATGTTAATGTCCGACTTTTCACTCACTTCAGGAAGCAACGCATTCAACGCTTCAACCGGTTCGATGAAATCGAGATCTGCTACATCATCCCAACCGCGAATTTCCGGTTTCATCGAAGTAAGGCCGATCATGCCGACTTTAACGCCAGTGAAGGTAAAACTCTTCCAAGGCTTAACATTCTGTATGTACTTTCCTGTTTCCCTGTCAATGACATTACCAGTAAGGATGGGGAAATTCACGTTGCGGTGGTAATCCTTTAACTGTTCATAACGGCTGTCGGGTGTGCCCTCCCCGGCAGGGTAAACGCGGAAGTCGTTATTTCCGAGAGCCATTGCATCATAGTCCAAAGCTTTCAAAAGAGATGTCTCCAACTCTCCTTGACCCGCCTGAAACTCGCCGCGCAGGAAGACATCCCCGCCATCGACGAGAAGCACATTCTCCTCTTCATTGCGCACATTTTCGATGATGGTTGCATACTTGGCAATGGAATTGTGATGAACGGTTCCATCATCCAGCGTAACGATGTCATCCAAATGGCCATGAAAGTCATTCGTCTGGAGAATGGTAAGTTCAAACTTCTCTCCCTCCTTGAGCTTTTCCTCCGCATCGGCCGTAACGGGCATAGCGACAATAGCGGCAGTCATTGCCAGCGAATAGCAGCCCGTCAAAAAAATCTTTCCCATTTTATTCACACTATTTCCTCCAATCAATGACTCTATTAAATAGTAAAAAAAGTTATTCAGTTTCCAGTCTTTTCGGATTTCTCAAGAGCTACTAGTTTATTTTTTTCTTCAGAGTCAGTTTTTTCTTCTTTGTCATGGCTGATCAAATCATTTGTTGCTTTTTTAAATTCTTTTAAAGTGTTTCCAAAGGCCCTTCCAATTTCCGGTAATTTGAAAGGGCCAAGAATGATTAACGCAATGACTAGAATCAGGATTAGGCCAGGGATGCCGATACTGGATAACAAGACGTCTCACCTTCTATACCATGATGGTTTGTTAGTACTCAAAAAATGCGATCTTTACTTATAAAATCGGCATACCATGACGCTCTAAAGCTGCTGCTTCTAAAATAGACATGCCTTGTTCTTCTGCGAATGCAGTAAGTTTATCCGAAACAACAGGGGCAAGACTTGCAGGCGGCAGAGCCTGGTTCATAGCTCGTCTACGGGTAGAGTTTCTGCGTGCAAATGGTCCCCAAATCGCAAAGGTGATACCTGGTGTTTGCATATTTACAAAGAAAGTATTTCCATCTGGAGAAAATGTAGGACCGGCAAATTCAGAACCGTTCATCATATTTTCAGCGAACGTATATATTTTTCCTTCAGGAGTCAATCCGACAATACGGTCATTACCGCCACCGTCTTCCGCGATCCAAAGATCTCCCCAAGGAGTGATTGTAATGTTATCCGGGGCTTCCAAATCATTTTTATCCGTAGACTCATAGAATAGTTCTAAGCTATTTGTCGCAGGCGTGTAGCGATAAACGCGGCCAAGGCGTGCGGAACCTGCACTTGTATCATCAAACCATAAAGTACCTTCAGAAAAATAAGCACCTTCTAAGCGGCTAAACTGAATACAGCCTTTATCCTTAGCATCTTCCTGTGCGATTTCAGGATTTAATTTTTTCCAGACAATCCCGAATTTTTGTCTAGTACTAAATTGACTTGCAGCTGCAGCTGGTAATTCATCAATCGCCGCTGCTTCAAGGATACCGCCCTTTTGCAGAGAACCCAGCTTTTGACTTCGGTCATGCGGTGTAAAACGGTACAAGAAGCTTGGACTTGCGTCTTCCGTTAAATACCAAATTCCTGTTGAAGGGTCAACATGCCCAGCTTCATGGGAGAAATACCCCATATCACGGATCGGTGTTCTTGACATTTCATTTTCAGGATCAAGCGGATTCACTTCAAATACAAAGCCATGTCCCATATCACGAGTTTCTTCCATTGTTAACCAAGTGCCCCAAGTCGTAGCTCCACCCGCACAGTTTCGGATTGTACCTGAACTTGATACATACTGATCAATGACTTTGTTATTTTGTCCAACGATTATTGTGGTTGTGCCGCCGGCAGCACCAGCGCTCCAAGGTTTTTTTCCATTTACAGGGTAATCTGAATTTGTCCCATTTTCATGGTTTCTTACAAGAATGGTTGTACCCTTCTCCCCTTTATAGGCAGCCATTCCATCGTGAGCTGAAGGGACAAGGTCACCATTAGGCATGATATCACCAGTTCGTGAAAGCATTTTGTAATGAAATCCCCTTGGCAGATCAAGAACTCCATTTAGATCCTTTACTAATGGGCCATATCCACCAAATCCGCTTGTTGGGTTGCTGGATTCCGCTGCAAATCCTTTTGTAGCTCCCGCAAGAGAAAATACCCCAGTTGAACCAAGTGTTAATGCTAAAGTACTCATTCCGCCAACTTTTAAGAAATTACGTCTGTTTAAACCGCTATTGCTATTCATCAACATTACCTCCAAAAAATCTTTTTGAGGGATGCTATATTCCTTATAGCAAACTCTATCCTTAAAATTAACAGACCTTTTTAAATGCTCTGTTAATCCCATGTGATTTTATTCCTTCGCATGAAAAATAAACCAAAAGTCACGGTTTATCGAAAAAAAGTGGAGGTTATAACCATATTTACAACATGAAAAAGGTGGAAATTGATGGTTTAAGTCCTAATTGGAGGAAAAACTAAGGATTTTGTCATAAAAAGACCGATGCAGAATATTAAATCTTATTAATCGTTTGTAAATATAAGAGATACACTATGACAAACTAGTTAACCCGATTAATTCTACCCAAATCTAATAAAATTTTTGAAAGGGGTATCGGTTAAAGACATGCTATATAATTGATCTAGAAATATTCTAGTTGTAAACCTACTCCCACTTACTCACATGTTTTGAATTACTGCCATTTTTCAGAGTGTTACATACTAATAATTTAAAAAGACCTTCATTCTCAAGCATATGCTTATATTTACATGCATGATATCTTTTTAATTCGTATAATAGAACAAAGGGAAATTAAGATGAGTCTAATTTACAAGAAGAGGAGCAATTTGTTCTGTGGAACCAAAAGGCGAAGAAATAAACTGCTTAGCATTAAAAGTCAAAGAGATTATTCAATCTTCAGGATGTCAAAATGAAGATGTAATCTTTCTGTGCATTGGTTCAGATCGATCGGTTGGGGATTCATTGGGCCCTTTAGTCGGGACGATGCTAAAAGAACACACGGTGCCTTATCGTGTTTACGGTACCTTGGAAAATCCCGTTCATGCATTTAATTTAAAAGAGACGTTGAAAGAAATTAAAAAACAATTCAAAAGGCCTCTTATTTTTAGTGTGGATGCTTGTTTAGGGGATCAAAACCAGGTCGGTTATGTTTTCTTGAAGGATGGACCTCTTGTCCCAGGGAAAGCTTTAAAAAAAGTATTGCCGGAAGTGGGAGATTATCATATTACAGGAATGGTCAATTATATAGATCCGCTGCCAACCATGCAATTTTTAAATGATACTCGTCTATACACGGTTATGAACCTTGCGAAAACAATCGTAAAAATCATTACTCAAGCTACCGGCGAGACTTCTAGAATTAAATAAAAGAATGGGCTGTGTCAAAACCACTAATAATAATTGGTTTTGGCACAGCCCTAATTTTTTAAGTTCGAGAATTTAATTGATAACGTTATACTTAAATAATAGCCCCTGTCAAGATAGCAACAATGATAAGGACTAATGAACAAATTAGAGCCCATTTAAATGCATACCGCTGTAGTTCCCCGATATCTGTCTTTACCATCCCTACCAGTAAAAGAGTCGAGGCCACGAGTGGACTTAAGAAATGTACAGGCTGCCCCAGTACGGAAGCTCTGGCAATTTCTAAAGGACTCACACCATAAGCTTCTCCTGCTTCGGCAAGAATGGGTAAAACACCAAAGTAGTAAGCATCATTTGATAAAACGAACGTAAATGGCATACTTGTGAACGCAACGACCATCGGTAAAAAAGAGCCTAAAGAATCCGGAATGATGGCCACTAATGAATTTGCAATGGCGTCTACCATTTTCGTTCCGGAAAAGATCCCTGTGAAAATACCAGCCGCAAATACTAATGTGACAACGGTTATAGCGTTTCCTGCATGTGACCCGATTCGCTCTTTTTGCTGTTCTAAATTAGGGTAATTAATGACCGAAGCAAGCACAAACCCGATTAGAAACAACACCGGTACAGGTACTAAGCCCATTACAAGTACGACCATGACTGTGAGCGTCAACAAAAGATTGACCCATATTAATTTAGGGCGCTTTAAATCGTCTTGTATGGCGGAAGCTACAGCTGCTTCAGCAAGAGCCCCATTCATTTCATGTGCAGCTTTGATATAAACAACGCCAAGCCTTTTGCGCTCTTTTTTCCCAAGTACATAAGCGGTAAAAAGAATAGCTGCTATTCCTGCGAATAGTGTTGGGATAATCGGGACAAAGAATTCATTTGCATCCAAACCTAAAGATGCTATTGCTCTTGTTGCAGGTCCTCCCCAAGGAGTCATACCACTCATAATACTGACAGCCAGCATTGAAATGGTGGCAAGTATAAGTGGATTCATACCAAGACGTAAGTAAAGCGGCAGCATAGCGGAAATCGTAATCATATGAGTAGTGGTACCATCACCATCTAAGGCAACGGTCATTGCGATCACTGCTGTTCCTATCGCTATTTTAACCGGATCCCCTTTTACGATTTTTAACATAGTTTTAATAAGTGGATCAAATAATCCTGCGTCAATCAAAACTCCAAAAAACAAAATAGCGAACAATAGCAAAGCGGCTGAAGGTGCGACAACCTTTATTCCATCGAGCATCATATCTCCGAGCTCTGGACCAAATCCGCCAATTAATGCAAAGATAATTGGAATGACTACAAGAGAATTAACAGGTGATAACCGTTTAGACATGATTAAATAAGTAAAGACAACGACCATTGAAATTCCAAGTAACGTAAGAATATGAATCCCCTCCCATTAAAGAAACCGCTTACAAATTGGATAAAGAGTGTGAATAGTTAAAAAATATTATATTTTATTTTCTGTTTCCCTGTTGCTTTGTTTTCTATTTTTAGAATAGTTCATATCATTAAATAAGTGAAATACATATTTTTTGTACTTTTTAGAAAAAAAAACTTATAATCCATTTTATATTAAATTAAGAAATCAAAAAAGCACAATGAAATTGTCAATAATTTCATTGTGCTTTTTCGTTAAAGATTGGAATTTTTATTCAAGAAATCAATAAAGTTTTTCACAGTAGAGAGTTTTAATGAATCCTGGTTATACATTAACCATGTATTTCTTAACACCGGTTTCCCATTTTTGTAGGATAACCCGTATGTATGCAAGTTATCTGAAGGCTGCAGGCATATTTCCGGCAGAATAGAAACACCAAGATCATTTTTGACCATCTCTTTGCACGTCTCCTGCCTATCTGTTTCCATAGTTACAAATGGTGGCTCCGGGAATCTATCATGCCACCAGCCATTTATTAAGTTTTTTAAAGAACTGTCGGTTTTATAATTTATGAATGGAAGTTCCGGTAAATTATCCAAGTCTACCTCTTTCTTAGAAATTAAACAAAGTCTTTCTTTATGCAGTAGCGATTTGATTCCATACCATTCATAGTTTCCACGCAGAATGCCTAATTGAACACTAGAGGAATCCAGAAGATGCATGATTTCTGTACTCCAGCCTGTATTCACATTAAATTGTACATAAGGGTATTGTGTTGAAAACTTTTTCAATATTTCTGGTAGTTTATATTGGGCAAAGTTGCTGGAAACGCCGAGCCTTAACGTTCCTCTTACCTCATTTTTCATATTCAGCATATAATCTTTCGTTTTTTGCAACTTTTTCACCATTTCTTCCGCATAGCCCGCTAAATGTATCCCTTCTGAAGTGAACTCAATGCCTCCTTTTATTTTGAAAAATAAGTTCGTGCTAAATTCTTTTTCTAAATTTTTAAGCCGATACGTTAACGCCGGCTGCGATATATATAAACGCTCTGCGGCACGGCTAATGTTTTTTTCTTCATATAGTACCCTTATCGCAATCCAATCTTTTTCGTCCATTTAACCATCTCCCACTTTTTAGATTATAAGTTTTTTTATCATTTTCATTAAAAAAATATGTATTTTACTTATAAATAAACTTATCATACTATATTTTCAAAGGAACCGGTAGTGCTATAAATATTGGTTGAGAAAAGGTGGTTATACAATGAAAGTACCAGTAGTTGTAATGCGCGGCGGGACAAGTAAAGGTGTGTTCCTTAACTTTGAACATATGCCTTCGAATCCCTCACACTGGGAAGGTTTCTTACTTGACGTGATGGGCAGTCCGGATCGGAGACAGATTGATGGTCTTGGAGGAGCGAATTCATTGACAAGTAAAGCAGCGATTATCAAAAAATCAGATTCACCAGAATTCGATGTGGAATATACATTTGCCCAGATCAGCATCGATAATCAAATGGTTGATTTTAAAGGAAATTGTGGAAATATTTCATCTGCTGTAGGACCTTACGCAATTGAGCAAGGATTAGTCCCTGCAAAAGAACCTGTTACAACGGTGAAAATTTTTAACGTGAATACACAAAAATTGATTATTGCAGAAGTAGAGGTTGAAAATGGACAAGTGAAATCAGAAGGATGCTGCTCAATTCCTGGGGTCCCTGGTAAAGGATCACCTATCTATCTTTCTTTTTCTCGTGCAGAAGGAGCAGTTACAGGAAAACTTTTCCCTACAGGAAATCCGATTGACATGATTAAAACCAAGGATCGACTAATTCAAGTTTCAATCATTGATGTTGCCAATCCACTCGTTTTTGTAAGGGCACAGGATATTGGTCTAAGCGGAAGCGAATTGCCCACTGATTATTCACAGGAAAAATTAAATGAACTGGAAGAAATTAGGTCAATAGCAGCTGAAATGTGTCAATTTTCCGATAAGAAATCAGCTACTGTCAAATCTCCTGCTGTACCTAAAATGACCCTAATTGCTCCACCTATGGATTACGTCGATCTAAACGGATCGAAAAGAAAAGCGTCAGAGATGGATTTGATGATCCGAATGATGTCGATGCAAAAGCCCCATCAAGCGCTTGCTATTACAGGAGCCATTTGTGCAACAGCAGGGGCTTACTTACAGGAAACGGTTTTATCTGAGATGGTGAACATTAAACACGAAATTTTTCGATTAGCCCACCCGGCCGGGATAATGGAAACAAAGGTTGATTTCTTGGCAGGACACATACGCGCTATTAAAGTGGTACGCACAGCAAGAATCATTTTGGAGGGATACGTGTACACGAAAAAAAATTACGAGCTTTCCTATCAATTAGCTTGATTTGAATTCATTTCAATTTACAACACAAAAAATCATTTATTAATTGGAGGCATGTCAAATATGGGTCATCACTTTCTTTTTAAAAGGAATATTTGAATTTGACACAGAAAAAGAAGCGAAAGAACGATTCAAAAATATTAAAGGCAATAAAATTCTTTCCGAAATAGTTTACTTTAATGATCCTTGTTTTGTATAAGTGAGACTTCAAAAGAGCCCAAACTCTAATGTATTTCACCTAAACCCTGTCTTCAAATTTAATGATAAACTAGGATCGAGAATATAAGAATTTCCCCAGATAAGCTAAACCCCCTATACAAATTAGGGTACAGATACAGATTTTTATGGTTACTATATTATTTAAAAAAAGCTAAATACTAATATTGTTTTAGAGAAAAATACCAATACACAAATCCCTCCCCTTTTTCATGCTGAATTTTAGCATCGGAGTGATAAACAGCAATATAACTGGTAAATCTTGATAAGTTAGAACTGACTTCATAAGCGTTAATGCCTGATCCTTTCAAGCTGGTGCTAAACTCGAAAAGCTAGTAATGAAGAATCTTATTGTCCGGCCATCAGGACGCTTAAAGCTATACAATCACTCCATCTGAAAAAACTTCAATAGATAAATTGTTACTAAGTTTGACCTTGTATATAACCATATGATATGAATTTTAATCAAAGTATAAAGACTTTTGATATTTTAAAATACCAAACAGCCAAGGACTTTTTTAAGCCTTGGCTATTTTTCATTCTTCTACTTCACGTATCTCTATTATTTTTTGGACACATTCTTATCTAATAAACCATTCAAGGAAAAGACTCAGTAATTATTGATCGTTTCAACTTTTTCTTGAGTATATTGGGCTGCGGATGAACCAGCTAATTTTCCAAAGACTGCTCCAGACATTAACCCGGATCCACCAGGATAGTTTTCATAAAAAATCCCCCCAATCATTTCACCAGCCGCAAAGAGACCTTTTATCGGTTGTTCTTCTTTGTCTAACACATGACCCATTGCATCAACATGCAAACCACCGAACGAGAAGGTGATTCCGCACGTTACAGGGAAAGCATAGAATGGACCTTGCTCAATTCGAAGTGCCCAGTTGGATTTAGGAGGGGTAATTCCTTTCGTTCCTTTGCCATCTTTCTCTGCGGGTCTATACTCACCATCTTGTACGGCACTGTTATACTCTTCGATCGTTTTAACAAATTGTGCTTGATTGACCGGCAATAAACTAGCCAACTCTCCAAGCGTATCTGCTTTATAAATAGTCGCTTCTTCAAGGTCATATTCTTTACGCAGCATCGGGCGTACCTGTGCATCATAAATTTGATATGCCACATGCCCAGGCTGTTTTAATACCTCACGGCCGTATTTGGCATAGGTGTAATTTCGCAAATCTGCTCCTTCATCAACAAACCGTTTCCCTTCATTATTAAGCATGACGCTGTACGGATAAGAATGCTTTTTAAAAATATCTCCTGGCTTCGTGAAGTCCCCTACTTTTGGCGCATTATAATCTGTCCCAATCGAATGACATCCAGACCACTGCCCAAATTTTTGAGCCCCGACTGCCATAGCCATGGAAATGCCGTCTCCTGTGTTGAACTCGGTTCCACGAACAATAGCTGCTTCCCATTCTTCTCCAATATTTTCACTTCTCATTTTCTTATTGGCTTCAAAGCCGCCGCAAGCCAAAATCACACCGGATGTCTGAACAGTTACCATTGTATGTTCCTTCTCAACAACGACACCGGTTATTGTGTTATGCTCTGATACAAGCTCCACAGCACGTGAATCGTACCAAACGTCGATGCCATTTTCTTCTGTCCGCGCAAAGAGCTGCCTCATTAAGCCAACGCCTTTCTCCTCCGTTTTGATAGGCAGTCCTCCCCAGAAATTGCGCTTGCCATCTTGTACGAAAGATTGATTTTCATAATTCAACTCAAATTTTATTCCCTGATCACGCATCCACGCAATTGTTTCATACGATCTAGAAACCAGCTGTTTTGCTAACTCAGGATTACTTTGGCCACCTGTTACTCGCATTAGATCATTGTAATAATCGGATTCCGTGTATTCAGGCATTACAATTAACTCGGATTCTTCATCTGTTAATTCAGGTATTATATCTCTGATTGCATTTAGATGATTGTATGCAACACGAATGGCTCCATCCGTGAAGAAAGAGTTCCCTCCACGCTTTTCCACTGGTCCTCTTTCTAATACAAGAACTCTAGCACCTCCCTCTTTTGCTGAGATTGCGGCACATAAAGCTGCGTTTCCTGCTCCTACTACAACTACATCATAATTTTGTGTATTTGACATTTTTACCCCTCCTGTTAAGTAGTAGTGATAACTCTTCATGTAAATAATAAGTGAAAATAATGAATAAAAATAATATTGTTTTTTTATTCATTGCCATAGAAAAATTTTATGAAAAAATGCTAGAAACGCACACGAAGTGACTCTATTGATTTACATAAAAAGATAGATTTCTTTTATTCACTAGTTGTATTATACTTTTAGAAATCAAATAAATTTTTATTATTTATAATTACCCATAAATTTTTTTTATGGTTAAAGGAGAAAAATTTTATGGATGAAAAAGACTGGCTTATATTAATTACTCTTTACGAAGAAAGAAATATAACAAAGGCTGCACAACGACTATTCATTTCTCAACCAGCTTTATCCTATCGTATAAAACAGCTGGAAAAAGAATTCAAAACAAATTTAATCTCTAGAGGCAAAAGAGGTGTCGAGTTTACAGTTGAAGGGGAATACCTCGTTCAATATTCGAAAAATATGCTTAAGCAATTAGGAGCTGCAAAGGAACATATTTCAAATTTGGATAAAAAAGTAAAAGGGACTTTGCGATTGGGTGTATCTGGCCTGTTTGCCCGATATAAACTACCAGTATTATTAAAAGAATTTCTAACCCTTTATCCAGAGGTTGAAATTAGTTTGAAAACTGGATGGAGCTCTCAAATTCATCAAATGCTTCAAAAAGAAGAAGCACACCTCGGGATAGTTAGAGGTCCTTACAAATGGCAGGAAAACAAAATGTTATTTCAAGAAGAAAAAATTTGTATTGCCTCCAGTAAAAAAATTGAATTAAAAGAACTTCCTTTTCTTCCTAGAGTTAATTATCAGACAGACCAATCGTTAAGAAATACTATTGAAAACTGGTGGCAGGAAACATTTGCGGTACCACCTAAGATTTCAATGGAGGTAGATCGGATTGAAACATGTAAAGAACTGGTTCTTAATGGTTTAGGATATGCCATTTTACCAGAAATCTGTATTAAAAATGATGAACCACTGTATACTTTCCCCATTGTATTAAGCGATAATAGCTATTTGCTTAGAGAAACTTGGGTTTTTTATCGGGATGTGACTATGGATTTGGCACAAGTAAAAGCATTTATTGATTTTCTTAATGATTCTAAACAATAGAAACAAGACCAATCGAAATAAAACTAAACAAAGGAAGAGAATTAATATGAAAAAGCGGGATTTAAATTATGCAAGCAAGAAAATCCAATTTTCAGTTGCACTTCTAACTGCTTTTATTGGAGGCGGCCTTTTCTCTCTTATCAGGTTGCCAATCCCCTGGCTTTTAGGTCCAATGACAGCCCTATTAATTGCATCACGTATCAAAAACGTTAAATTAATTTGGCCCGTTTCGATGAGAAATACTGGATTAATTATTGCTGGTTATTCAATTGGCATCTCCTTTACCAAGAGCTCACTGTCTGACATGATTAGTCACCTTCCCTCAATGTTGATCCTTACAAGCTTAATTGTCCTTGTGTGTGTATGTTCGGCTTTTGTTATGTCAAAATATTCCGGCATTGACTTCCCTACCTCCTTAACGAGTAGTATTCCTGGAGGTTTGTCACAAATTGTTGTGTTTGCAGAAGAAATGAAAGGTATTGATATTACGACAGTAACCTTTTTCCATGTTACAAGAGTGATAATGGTTGTTTTCTTAGTTCCCCTTTTAATTTTCAGTCCCATTTTTGCAGCGAAAAGTAACAATGACTCATCTAAAATAATGGATTACGTTATTCCAGAGTGGAGTGATTTATTTCCTCTTATATTTCTGTTCGCACTTATTTGTTTTCTCGCAGCAAGAATAGGTAAAATATTTAAATTACCAGCTCCTTATTTTTTAGGACCAGTAATCGTTGCTGCTGCAATAGGCCTTTTTGGTTTGCGTGGACCACCACTTCCTCCTACACTTCTTGATATATCTCAATTTATGGTTGGCGGTTATATCGGTTTACTATTAAAACCGGAACAACTTGAAAACAAAAGAAAAACCTTATTATTGGCTTTGTTGAACGGACTAATTTTGATCTGCGCAACAATGTTTTTTAGTTTACTACTGACCCAGTATTATGATTTATCGACTATTACGGGTTATTTAAGTTTAGCCCCTGGTGGAATGGATCAAATGGGAATCATTGCACAAGCAGTAAATGCTGATGTATCTACTGTTACCAGCTATCAACTATTTCGGATGGCTTTTATTTATGCCGCAGTGCCTCCATTACTAAGATTGGTATTGAAATTAAGTTTAAGAAAAAAAGACAAGAACAGTAACGTAAAACTAAATGTTAAATAAAAAGGAGTGAGCTTTGCTCAAGGACACTGCAAAAGTCTGATTTATAAAGAAAAAGAAGGTTATCATCCACAATATTTAGATGATGATCTTCTTTTTTAATACTAAAAAACTGCATTAAACTTTTAAAAAAATCTCGTTATTCAATCAATTATCCTTTGGCATTCTTTGCTCTACTCTCCATTCTTTTTTAAAGAATAAATTATTTTGATACCAATACAAAAAAAATATGTATTTAACTTATTGTTCTCTCTGTATTACCTTTAATAATGAAAAGCGCATAAGCATAGTATAAAACTTATTAATCTACCAGTTAATTTTTCTGAAGAGTCAAAAAAATATTTCTTAGTCATCCAGAGACCATTTGAAAGCGCATTCAAAATTTGGGAGGGGATTAAATAATGTTTCTTACAATTTTAGGCATCTCCATGGTTACCGTTTTTACCTATTTAATTATGTCCAAACGTTTATCACCCATTGTTGCTTTAACTTTAGTTCCAATCGTTTTTGCAGTAGTTGGTGGTTTTGGAAGTAAAATTGGCACTATGATGATGGAAGGCATTAAGCTAGTCGCTCCTTCTGCAGCTCTATTATTATTCGCCATATTGTTTTTTGGTATTATGATAGACACGGGCTTATTTGACCCACTTATCAAAAAGTTATTAGAAGTTGTCAAGGGAGATCCTGTCAAAATTTCGATGGGTACCACTATTCTTGCATTACTAGTGGCCCTAGATGGAGACGGTACAACAACGTATATCATTACTGTTTCAGCTATGTATCCCCTTTATAAACGAATCGGTATGAATCCATTGGTTTTAGCCACAGTAGCCATGCTAGCTTTAAGTGTTATGAGTGGTATGACCCCCTGGGGTGGACCTGCTACCCGAGCAATAGCAGTATTGGGACTTGATGCATCCGAATTTTTTGTTCCACTTATTCCTACCATCATCGGTGGTGCTCTTTGGGTTATGTTCGTCGCATTTATTTTAGGGAAAAAAGAACGTAAACGACTGGGTGTAATACACATGGAAGAGTTGAAAAATGAAATAGCTGCTACTGTAGAAATTGAAGCCACTGAAACATTTCCTCATATTGACATTAAACGCCCTCGTTTTTTGTGGGTTAACTTATTAATTGTGGTAGGCATTATGGTTATTCTTATTATGGGATTGGTACCTTCCCCTATTTTATTTTTGGTTGGTTTCGCTATTGCTTTAATGATTAACTACCCCAATCTGGAAATGCAAAAAAGACGTATCTTAGCACATTCTGGAAACGCTTTAATTGTTGTTCTATTAGTTTTTGCGGCAGGAGTATTTGCAGGAATCTTTTCCGGTACAAAAATGGTTGATGCTATTGCTAATGGACTGGTTGCGATAATACCTGCTTCATTAGGTCAGTTTTTTCCTGTCATTGTTGGCATTACAAGTATGCCATTCACTTTCGTTTTATCGAATGATGCCTATTATTTTGGAGTTCTCCCTATTCTTGCAGAAGCTGCTTCAGCCTATGGTATTAGTCCGTTAGAAATTGCCCGGGCTTCTATATTGGGACAACCCGCTCATTTAATGAGTCCACTTGTTGCATCAACCATTCTATTAGTTGGTATGGTTGATAAAGACCTTGGAGAATATCAGAAATTCGCATACAAATGGGCCATCTTGACATCGTTAACCTTAACAGTATTAGCTATAATTAGTGGTGCTATTTCTTTTTTGTAAATTATAAAAGTCCTTGTATACTTGTTTGCAAGGAAATAACCGCAGGATCCTTTCCGAAAGCGACTACTAAGGACTTTTGATCAATTTCCTAATGATGTCTTCCTCTTATTATTTTCATGTAAGATTACTTTCCGCAATAAGTCCATACGCACTTCCAATTTAAAAATAAAAAAAAACCTACCCTTTATCTCAATTAATATTTATTGATAAGGATTGCACAGAAATTGTACAGAATTTCTAGAAACAATGGAATTGAGAGAATTTATTTGTATAAATAAACATTGCGATCTTGAATTATATGATTTTGCAAATTAAAAGTAAGCAAATGGGGAAGACCATTATTTTAGATAAATTATCAGCCTACAAGTAAAAAACACAGCTAAAATGGCGTCTTAAATGAAATATTGCTAACGGAATCAGCTGATATTGGTTCCGTTAGTTTTTTGTAAAATCACCAACACCCCTTGTGTTGTCAATTACAGTCCAACCTAATATAGATTATAGATTTTATAATAACAAACATATAAAGCAAAAATTGGCGGGAATGCGTCCGGTTCAATACCGCCTTCACACCAGCCAATTAACTGCTTAATATAAACTCTAATTTTTTTGGGGCACACCAGTTTAACATCCTACTTCGCTTTTACCTTGAATTGGGACACTTCTACTGTTCCGCCATTCCATCAAGATTCTTTGACCCAAAGTTTTCGAGCAAAGCACGTGCTTCATCTGTTGACTCTGTGTTCATTAATTGATTTCTTAATTCACTTGCCCCTCGAAACCCACGGACATATATCTTAAAGAAGCGATGAAGAGCCTTGAACGGACGTAGCTCTAATTTTGAATATTTATCATGGAGATCCAGATGAAACCCTAAGAGATCAAGCAATTCCTTACTGCTATGATCTTTCGGCTCCTTTTCAAAGGCAAATGGATTATTGAAAATACCACGCCCAATCATAACCCCATCAATTCCGTATTGATGAGCGAGCTTTAAGCCAGTTTGCCGGTCAGGGATATCCCCATTGATCGTCAAGAGCGTATCTGGTGCCACCTGGTCACGAAGTTTCTTAATCTCCGGGATTAGTTCCCAATGAGCATCTACTTTGCTCATTTCCTTTCTTGTACGCAGATGAATGGAAAGATTAACAATGTCTTGTTTCAATATGTGTGTTAGCCAGTCGTGCCATTCGTCTACATCCGTGTAACCAAGCCTTGTCTTTACACTTACGGGCAATCCTCCTGCTTTTGCTGCTTGTATTAAATCTGCTGCAACTTCTGGACGACGGATAAGGCCACTTCCCTTCCCATTCTGTGTCACATTAGGTACAGGACAGCCCATATTGATATCCACACCCCGAAAGCCTAGTTTCGCCATACCAATGCTCATTTGCCGAAAATATTCAGGCTTATCCCCCCATATATGGGCTACAATTGGTTGTTCATCCTCTGTAAAAGTCAAACGGCCACGGACACTACGGATGCCCTCTGGGTGACAATAACTCTCCGTGTTTGTAAACTCTGTAAAAAACACATCAGGTTTGGCTGCTTCACTCACTACATGGCGAAAAACTACATCCGTCACATCTTCCATTGGTGCCAGTATAAAAAAAGGTCGTGGTAGATCACGCCAAAAATTATCTATCATATTCAAATTCCAATCCTTTCATTATGGGTTACCAGGCAACCCCTTATCCCAAATTAAAAAGCAGAATGTCCCTGCTTCCTTTACACTTATACCATGCTTAAGCACTTTTTATCAAACTGATCGGAAATGTTTATTATAACTTCACATTCTCTGTACAACAACCAAAATATCTCCTGATGAAAACCACCCCATCAACCAGCATTCCACTGTTCGAGTCCCTTTAGTTGAATAAGGTTATTGCAAAGCTCATCATCACACAGTTTTTACGAATTATAACATTTTTTATATTATGATTTTAAATCATTAGGCAACATAGAAGTGAGAGTTTATGACTTGACCTTGTTAATGAAAGCTGTTTTCGTAAAGACTGTTGCAATAAAAAATAAGGAATCATTTTTTTGTAGTATGATATAGAAAGTTCGTACAAGAAAGAAGCAACCGCTTGAAATTCTAATATTAATCAAACATCTATGAGGTGAATTTTTTGGTAATAAGTATATGGGAAGCAAGTAATGACGAGTATATGTTACAACCATTAACAGATGAAAACGTAATAAAAGCAGAAGAATTATTTAATGTAACATTACCAAACTCGTACCTTGCTATTCTTAAGCAACAAAATGGGGGACAACCCATCTGTAATGCTCATCCGTCTCCTGTTCCTACCGTCTGGGGTGAATCTTTTGTTATAGTGGAACACATTAAAGGGATTGGTGCCGGAAATGGAATACTTGAAAATGATTATTACATAAAAGAGTGGGAACTGCCGGAAGGACTTATTTTATTCAATGGAGACGGTCATACTTGGCTCGCATTTGATTACCGTAATGCCACCTCTGACCCCCCCATTGTTTATGTAGACGTTGATTTGGAACAAATTATACAAATCGCAGATAGCTTTGAAGAATTTCTAAAAAACCTATACCTTGAAAATGTGGAATTTGATTTTGAGGGAATGGAGGTAAAGGTATACAGTAAACAAGACCTTGAAAAGTTTATCCAAGAAGATAATGTTGATGAACTAATACGTGCTATACCGGACCTAGCACAAGGCGATGTGGATTTGAAGTGGTTTGGAAATCTACTATTAACTTTAAGTAATTATCACGACCGATATGTGAGATGTTGTGTTGCTAATCGTGTTTCGAATTCTCTTACATATAGATTAGATGATGAAATTCTACATTCATTGATAGAAAATTTTAAGAATGATGTCGATAGTGAAGTTCGAATATATGCCGAACTTGCTCTCGAACAAATGAACTATTCATATGAACAGCTAAAAGAAGATGTCTATAAGAGAGAAAGGGTCGGTTTTGCTTTTCAAGATATAATTTATCACGTCAATGAACATTCCAATCAATGGCATCTATCTGACTACCAATCTGATTTGCAATCGTTTGATTCGATAGAGGAGTTATTAGAACAATCCAGGTTTGACGGGAAGTCATTACAAGAAGTATGGAGCCATATTAAAAAGGTTTATTAGGCTATTCGATACCTGTTGGCTAAGTCTCTCTATCGAATTAGCCTTAAGTCGCTATGGTATATGTTGATACTTTGTAAAACAAAAAAAGCTGTCCGGTTCCGGAGAGCTTTTTCCTATGGTTTATAATAAGGGCTTAATCATTAAAAGAATTCAAGAAATTGACCGAAATAAACGGTCATTGTTTGTGGGCTTGCTGAACTAACGCCCCCATTAGTTCAACAACGTATGATATTTATGATGTCAATTTCAAACCCACTACTGCTATTAAAATTGCCCCTATAAATAAAATGCGTTTCCAGTCTTTTGATTCTCCATAAAACAACATTCCAATAATTACTCCTCCTACAGTTCCAATCCCAGTCCATACCGCGTAGGAGATTCCCATAGGGAGAGTTTTCATAGCTAGACTTAGAAAACCAAAACTCATTATAAATCCCATAAATAATACTATATACGACTGTAAGTTTTTATCTTTAACAACTTTATTCATACCCGTAACACCAACCACTTCAAAAGCTCCAGCCAAGATAAGATATAACCAAGCCATTTATACGGCACCTTCTTTCTTGCTTGTTTCATTTGTCACAAGTTTTAATCCTACTACACCAGACAGAAGCAGGAGAATAAACAATATTTTTGTCCAACTGAAAGGTTCTCCAAAAACCACCATTTCAACCATGACTGTTCCCGCAGTTCCTATTCCTGTAAAGACAGCATAAACAGTAGCAACGGGTAGTTTTTTTGTAGCTTTCATCAAAACAACAAAGGATACATAGATAAGGAAAAATGTGCCTGCCCAAGAAATCAAATTATTTGAATACTTCAATCCCATTGCCCACATTATCTCAATAATACCGGCAATAATAACATATGCCCAATTTCGATTCATAATATTCCCTCCAAGATCACTAATCATTAGAAAGTCCACGCCAATGCAAATACCAAGCAATAATACCGGCAATAATAACATATGCCCAATTTCGATTCATAAAATTCCCTCCAAGACCATTAATCATTAGAAAGTCCACGCCAATACAAATACCAAGTAGCATCTAGTCTTTTCATCAAGCGTTCGTGGCCTCCATATAACATTTGAACTAATATTCCCAAAAATGCAGCAGTAGCCCAATGTTTATCAACTGTTGAACTAATTTCTCCATCAGTCTTCGCTTTTTCTATAACCGGAAGCAAAAGTTCTTCTAACTTATCCTGGTATTCGTTCCATTTTTCATCACTTGATTATTAAGATGGATTGGTGGAAAAAAAGCAGCGCGAATCCAAAATTAGCTGAGTCATACTTCTCATACCGGTCTTTACATTGCCCATTTTGTGCGAAATACTTTAAGGCAAGTTCCTAAAATCGCTCTGAAGTCATTTTACCAACCTTCCGAACGTTCGTAAGTTAAATTTAACATTAACTTTTTCTCTAGTCAATTTTTTATTTATTTTTCTTAATAAAATTCAACTAACTGCCCCTTTAGTTCCATAAGAAAAAGCCGCCTTAAAGACAGCTCTGATCTTCAGCTAACACACCCGTTAGCCATCCATGAATCGCAAAAATCGGCGATTCACCACAAAGAATGAAAATGGTTAGGAAGTGTCAATACTAATACTGACCTTAATCCAGTCAACCCTAATCCATAGTCTAATTAATTAACGCTCTCCTCTTTTTTTAAACGATTGAGTAGGGTTGTCTTAAGTATTGTCATTTTTCATTTTTAAAGAAACTTATTTTCATGGTAGTTTAATATTTCTCTACTCCTTATTTCTGATCATTAAGTTTGAAAATAGAGGATAATGTTTCACCGTCGTTCCCTTCCAAAACGCCCCATACTTGCTTTCCATCTGGCACGTCTGCGGAGCCAGTTCGTTGAACCAGACCTTGTATTTCTGCCCTTCCTTGTTATCTTGGACTATAAACCAAAATACAGCATCTTCTTTGCTACCTTTATCAACTGATACTGTTTTACCCCATTTGAAACATCAGCTATAACGTCCTCAATCTTTTTGACATTATCTTTATCCAATACAGCTCGGTTATCACTTAATCCACCGTACTCTACTATTTGATAGCCATCGTCTTTTACTTCAGGATAACCCGAAGTTTTGGAGGAACTTGAACATCCCCCTAATGCCACAATGATAACTACCAAACTGAAACTCCATAATAATTTCCTCATAATCACACCTTTTTTTCCAATTGAAACATTTATAAACAGTGTTGATTGGGGAATTACAGTTTTTTATCAACGCTATTTTACTACTTCATGTTAAACTAACCTGCCCCGAAAGTTGCATAAAGAAAGAGCTGCCTTAAAGACAGCTCTGATCTTCAGCTAACGCACCTGTTAGTTATATAAGATATATCTCAGAGTTAACACAAACTGTAAGATAGAAATTCTGTGTAATAGCATCAATTATAAGAATAATCAACGAAATATCTTACATTTTATTCTGCTTTTTATATAAATGAAACTTTGTCATAAACGTCTCCTCCATCTTTTTATGCTTATGAAAACCAAAAGAAGAGGCAAGTATAAAACCAGGAAGCACACGCTGTATGGATTGATTATTTTATTTAATACATATAAGGAATCAATATCGAAAAAAAATATACTGACAAGCAGTATCATTATGGACATTACCCATAAGGGATACTTTTGCTGGACATTGAATAAACGTTTGATGCCCCTGCTGGCAGCCCATAAAGGAATGACCATATTGGGTATGATAACAATGGCCCACCAAGAAACAGTTATGTATTCGAAACGTTGAATAAAGGGTAATTCAATGACACTAGTCATTGTGAGTGTTGGCCATAGGGTAAGGGCCAACTGTTTCTGTGAATAAAAGACTGATGAAACAAAATAAATTAATAGGTTCAATAACGTAGTGGCCAAGGCTCCTCCGTGAGCATACTTTTTTGATGTTTCAGCATTCTTGATGAATGGATAAAACATCAGGATCATTTCAAAACCAAGCATTGATAATGAAATGCTTCTAGTTCCTTTCATTATTTCGATTAAAGTATGATCGAAAACCGGAAGAAAACTGGTGAAATCAGCGTATTTAAAACCATATAATGGTACAAATAAAAGCCAATATGAACCTATTACAGTTAAAAAGGCGATACCCGTAACGGTTCGGAACCCTCCCGTATTTATATAATAAATCAGGATCAGGAAAACCAAAGCAAACGCCCAAGAAGATACCTCATCAAACATCCATATATGAATAACATTTATATAGCCGATGATGATCGTCATTCCAAGGACAAAAAAATAAATAATGAATAAGAGACTGAAGAAATTCCCTATCCATTTACCCAATGCATAATTATTGGCAGAAATGATATCACCAGGAACAATGCTAAAAATCTTATATATAAGCCAAATTAATATATGAACAATCAGTCCGGCTAGGAGTATGGAGATCCAGCCATCCGTTCCCGTCGCCTTAGCTAAATCTCTTTGAAAATTTAACACACCTAATCCTGTTTGCATAGAATGCACTAAAAAAAACACATAGAATGGCGATACCTTATACTTTTCATTAACGCCAGCTTGGTTCATACAGGGCCCTCATTTGTATCACTCATATTTCTCATTTTTATAATCTGGCTTTTATAATTGAATTTTATTCAAAAAGATACAAACTTTAAGTACACAGTATGAACGCTCGCTTATGGAACGAACCTGCCCCTTCGTATTATAAGGTCAGTCAGAAAATATTTCTGGTTGACCATTTTTTATATGGTTTTATTATAACGGTAGCCGGGGCAGACGGGATACCCAACGGAAAGCTTTTACGTCATATTACAACCGCATATTTGCCTTTCAAACATACCGAGGAGCGCTTCGCCACATCTATAATTGGGATTAAAGTAATACAAGATGGTTTGTTTAATCCATGTTAATCATTTTAAAGTAATTTCATTAAATCCTTTTTATCTATAGAATTTACTTATATATCTACTGAAAGAAAATATAATCGTTTCGGCGGTTCGTACATATCCCAATTAAATTTATATGAGTTATTAAAAATAAGTTCAATATCTTTTCCAATCTTGGTATATGCTGTCCTATACATTCTAGCAAGTTCCACTGCACAGTCTTTGTATGTTGGAAAGTCTTCTCCAGTAGTAGAGTCTAAAACTCCACTAAACAATACCAGGACTGTATTACTTTTTCTCACCATTTTCCGCATTGCTAACCTCATTTTTTTCAGCCTTTTTTACCTCCGTCCTTATTATCCGGTTGGAAAAACATACTTTTTTCTTCTAATATACATTCTATAGCACTTCTTTTGCAGGGACTAATTTTCCATAGTCTTCTGAATCATCAACAGCTTCTTTATCAAAAATTATGTTCATTACCTCCATCTAGTATTTCTGTGATAGATGCACTCTATCTTAATTATAAAAATATGTAATACTTGAAAGTTAATATCCTAGAAAAATATTCCTAAAAAGGAGATAAAAGTATTGTATAATACGATATAATATGGATATTAGCAGGATGATAAATCAAGAAGGGGCTCAGATAGACATAGTGTCACTGGGGTCATCTGTTTTCCCATTTACTCTAGGAGGTACATTTTGAAAGAATCTAAATTGAATAAAGGATGGTTAAGTTTGGGGGCAATCGGGTTATTTTTCCTAGGGAAAATGAAATGGTTGTTTGCGCTATTGAAAATAGCAAAGGTAGGTTCCCTGATTTCTATTTTCGTTTCATTAGGAGCGTATGCCTTGGTTTACGGGTGGAAATTTGCCGTAGCCCTTGTCTATTTAATTTACATCCATGAAATGGGGCATTTACTTGCTGCTAAGAGAAAAGGCATCAAAACATCCAATGCCATTTTCATCCCGTTTGTCGGAGCGTTAATTGCCCTTAAAGAAGAACCCAAGAATGCTAACCAAGAAGCTTATCTTGCCTTCGGAGGTCCTTTATTAGGTACATTAGCATTTCTACCAGCCATCCCTCTATTTATGATGACGGAAAATCCATTTTGGCTTTTAGTTATTACACTTGGAGCCATGATTAACCTATTTAATCTAATGCCTGTGCATCCTCTTGATGGAGGACGTATAGTGGGAGTCATCTCTACAAAGCTTTGGGTATTAGGGATTATCGGAATGGTTGTATATTTGTTTCTCCATCCAAATCCATTTTTAATTCTTTTCTTATTATTGGGTATTTCTAAGTGGTGGAAAGAATTCCGCAGCGAGACAACCAGAAATCAAAGAGACAACATGATTGAATTGAATCAATTTGGTTTAAGGCAACTAGAACAATATGCAAGTGCAACAGATGAAGAAAAAATTCGCCTGGTTAATATTTGGAATATGGAATTAAGTCAACTACATGAAAAGTTTAACAACATGAAGAGTTGGCATATCCCCCTATTTGATGATAATAAGCTAAAAGAAAAACAGCTGACCGAGGTAAAATTAAATATTTATAGGTCCTTAATGGATGCTGCTAATTCGAATGAATACCAGTACGGACCGACCGATTTTGAAAATATAGGCACGTATGAACGAATAGTAGCAACGTTCTTTAAAGAAGTGCAAGAACAAACTGAAATTAGGGATAAAGAGAAATCCTATTACTCATCGAGTCTCAAAACAAAAGTCATCTGGTTCTCATTATACATTGGGCTTGCCATTTTCTTAATGATAACAAGCTTATATGCAGGTGATTTAATGGAACAATATAAAACTTTATTACCGTAATACATTATGAAAGGGGACCTTATTTATGAGTGTCCCCTTTGACTGTCCATTTATTTAGGCTTGTGAAACATTAATGTTGATTATGTATAAATAAAAGAGACTACTTCTTGTACTCTCTTTTATTACACCCTATAGATCTAACGCAGCCATTAGTTCTATAACTATTTATTTTCCAAAGAAAAAGAAATACAGTGCTAATAAATATATACAAATGTATACCCAAGAACCCATTATCAAGAAAAAATTTAAACATCCTTTAGTTTTTCTATTTAGTATTACATTTAAAATAGCCACTATTACCACTAAAATATATAAAGGTGCTACCGCTAATTTTGAGATAAGTTCTGGAAAGGGCATTTCCATTAATTTGTCTTCCACATTATCGCCCCCTAACTTAAGTCTAATATTAGCATAATAATCTAATTCCTTGTTCAACTGAACTGCCCCGATAGTCTCATAAGAAAAAGAGCTGCCAAAGCAACTCTCTTATTAAAGTAAAGCACCCGTTAATTGAAGAAAGGTCATCAGTATTATCAAAAACTTAAACACCAAATATCACTGTTCCTATAATCATATATACAAAAGGAAATAATAATAAAACCGAATTTAAAATGATAGCACTAAGCGTTCAAATCTATGCGCATAACATTTACGGTTTCTGTTAATACCATCATATAGCAAGAAATTGTTCTCAATTAAATTGCTTCAAGTTTGGTTGGATAAAAACATCGTAATTATGGTCTGCTGTATCGAAATTACTGCTATGAACAAATTGTTGGATGAGCAGGTCATAATACTTATCTACGCAATCGTTCTCTGTAGCCCACTTCAACAATAATTCTCTTTCCTCTTTATCTAGTATATGATGTTCATAAAACCTTTCTTCAGAAGTATGTTCAGTGTATTTCTTTAGTCAAGTAATCGATATGCTTTTCCATGTTTTCTCTTAAAAATTGAGCACGAACTTTGAACTTCATTTTCTATTTGTTTATTTATCAAGCTTTCTAAGACAACTCCTCTTTCTCTGGGTCTTGTCTTATTGGATATCAGTTTAATTTCTCACTCAAAAGTCAGCTTCAGAGAGATTCTCCAAGGAGGCTTCTTTTTCTTGTTTAGTTTAAAATCGGGTCTCCATTTTCTTAGAGTACATTAATTTATTAGCATTTTATCTAATTCACGAACTTTATCATATGACTCCAATAGTTGTTCAGGTATTAATGTTCTCCCATAATCCCAAGCATTAGTTTCTATTTCAGATTTTAGCTTTTCTTTTTCTTCTTCGTGACCATACATTAAAATCCTTAAATCATGTTTGTTTTTCTTAAAATCTAAATAATAACCAATCATACGATAAAGAATAATTTTAACAAAGTCTTCCTCTGTCTCTTTAATTCTAATTTTCCCTTTATAACCGTTAACTTGAAGGTAATTGAATTTTATAGTATTGGTCGATACGTTATAACTCATAGGTGCACTTAGATTATTGTCAAATTCATGAATAATATCCAAATTGTGCTCATTTAATGTGTTATTAATTATCTTTTCGATATCGCTTATATAAAGCATGTAACTATCACTTCCCTTTTAAATACTTACTTCATTATAGTATTAGATTAAGTTATTCTTCCTTTATAATAAACTGTTGAGATATTAAAATCACACAGTTAAAAACAAAGGAAATATTTACTATATAATACTGAGTCCTACGAGAAGTGTGATTAATCCCCTAATAGAACCCCTAAAAGGAAAGGAATTTGCTTTTAATTACTCTTCCATACTTTCCTCCTTCTATTTATTTCACTTTAAAACTTTCTATCATTGGTTGTAATTCTTCTTGATATTGTTCTACCATCATTTCAAGTGAAGGCATTGTATTATACTTTTCAAGCCTAGAAACGTAATGAAGTGCTACATTATGTGCAATATCAAAGTAGGGGACAGGTTCGTTGTAACCACACTCTCTGTGAGCTGAATAAGCAAAAGGCTCTACCTACAGTTCCTTGAAATATTAATTATTAGAAATAATTGTCCTGTAATACGTTTTAATCCTTCTCTAACCGCCACCAATTGAGTAAATAATACAAAATGAACTAATTCTTTATAAACAAAAAAAGGCCTAAATCCTTGTTATATCAAGGATTTGAGCCTTTGGTAGTTGATGACCTGTGAGGGATTCGAACCCACGACCCCTTCCCTGTCAAGGTCAAGCCAGATCGTGCCTCAAGACATGATCCCCACCCAAGTTTTCACAGCGGTAGCTAAAATCAATAGAGCCAGTATGACTTGCAGGACTTTTACCTTCATTTTTTTACCGGCCATCGCTCCAAGCGGAGAGGCTATTAAACTAGCCACAATCATGATCAGTGCCGGATAGTAATCAACTTGTCCCGTTGAGATTTTCCCTGCTGTTGCACCAACGGATGAAATGAAAGTGATGGCTAATGAAGATGCTATCGTTACCCTGGTTGGAATTCTTAAAACGATAAGCATGATCGGAACTAATAGAAAGCCCCCTCCGGCACCGACTATACCGGAACCTAAACCAACGATTAATGCTAGGATGGCCGCAAGCCATTTGTTAAAAGTAACTTGTTCCAAAGGGATGTCATCTATCCCTTTCTTCGGAATGAACATCATGACAGCCGCTATCAACGCCAAAACGCCATAAACGATATTCACTCCGTTTTCCGACATCGCTTGTGATCCAAAACTTCCAACCACGCTTCCGATTAACACACTGATCCCCATATAGAGAATAAGCGTTTTATTTAAATGTCCGCTCTTCCGATAGCTCCATATACCTCCGATGGAAGCGAATAAGACTTGTACAGCACTTATACCTGTCACATCATGTGCACTAAATGCCGCTAAACCGAAGATTGGGGGAATGAACAGCAGCATCGGATAATTTATTATCGAGCCGCCGATGCCGAGCATTCCAGAAACGTATGAACCTATAAAACCAATCAAAAAGATGGTAATGATAAAGGCGATATCCATTGTAAGTGCCTCCCTTAAAAGAAGGGAACCCTATTGGTCCCCTTCTCTTTATCAGCCTTTTCTGATCCAAAATTTCAGTATATCATTTTCTTCTGCCGTTTCCACCAGTTCATGGCCACCGGATCTTGACCAAGCCGCTAAGTCGGCTTTAGCTCCTTTATCGGTTACATGTATTTCCAGCACTTGCCCGGTTTGCAAATCATTCATGGCTTTTCTCGTTTTAACAATCGGCATTGGACATGCAAGCCCCTTAGCATCTAACACTTTATCTGAATTCATATTATATCTCTCCTATTTTCTTGGCTTCTATTTTTATCATTATTAGCGAACCGCACAACGGTTTGGTCCGATTTCCATTTCGCGTTGTTTTTCATCATCAGGCTCGATTTTCCCCATATTGGTTTCGCGAATTTCTTGATATGCGTTTGGTTGAGGCGGTAAATTATCTGTTACCAGCTCTCTGAATTCCGTTTCATCCGCAATGTTCAATCCATGATTGTCAGCAAACAGCGCACCCAACTTTTTAGCGACACTTCCGTCTTGATTCAATTCATCGATGATCATGAAATGAGATGGCAATACGATTAACTCATCTGATAAATCTCTAAAACGTGTATACAGTGTTTCTCTTAAGTCCCCTACCCAATCCTCAGCCAATCCAGCTAAATCCGGTCTGCCAATGGAATCGATGAATAGTATATCCCCAGAAAGCAAGTATTTATGATCGACCACAAATGAAGTGGATCCAATGGTATGGCCTGGGGAGTATAATGCTTGGATATCAATCGCAGTATGACCGATCGTTAGCACTTTACCGCTTGCTAATGGCTGATATTCAAAAGTTATTTCAGCCGCATCTTTTGGCGGCAGCCAGTAAGCTGCATTTGTTCTTTCGGCTATTCGTCTTCCACCTGAAATATGATCGGCATGTAGGTGCGTATCCAGAACATGTGTAATTTTCACTCCGATACCATCGGCGAAGTCAAGATAGGCATCAATCATTCTTGTTGAATCAATAATGGCCGCTTCACCATTGGAAATGACCATGTAAGATAGACAGCCTTTACCTAGTCGAACAAATTGGTAAATTTCCCCGCCATTGGTCAATTCGCCGATTTTAACTGGTTCTAAGTGTTCACTCCATGCTTTCATGCCGCCCTTTAAATAAGAAACATCCAATCCAGTTTCAGATAGCATTTCAGCTACCATAACAGATGAGCCTTCCTTTGCACATACTACAAGGATTTCTTCATTGGCCGGGATTTGATCGAGGATTTCTTCCACGCCATCCAGTAGATCAAAGTAAGGGATATTAAGAAATTCAAAGTTCTGCCCTTCAATTTTCCAATCATTAAAGTCACTTTCATTTCGAACATCCAGAATAAATAAGTCAGTTTTATTGATTACTTTCTTTGAAACCTCAGCGGCTGTCATTTGCTTAATCGTCATTTCTCATACCCCCTGTAGTATTAAAAATTTCAAAAAATTTCACTTTCATTAAAAGGTTAATGTAACATCAGCATCTTTAGCGAACTCTAAAAATGTGACCGCTCCACCTACTTCGATACTGTCAACGAAAGCTTCTTTTTCCAAGCCCATTACGTCCATGGTCATTTGACACCCAATAAACTTGACGCCCATTTCTTGTGCCATAGTAACTAATTCCGGAATGGAAGGAACATTAGCCTTTTTAAAGCCTTCGGCAAAATGCTCCTTACCGTCAGGCATTGGAAGTTGTCCATTCGCTTCTTTATGAATGAAGTTCAAGCCTTCGAAAGTGAAGAAAATGGACACTTCTTGATCTGTTGCTGCCGCTGCCGTTGCGATGTTAAACACTTTATATGCGTCAAATAATCCACCGTTACTTGCGATTATAGCTACTTTGTTAGTCATGATATATTCCTCCATTTTTATAGTCTCTTTTATTCATTAACGGATTTTTGTGAAGGACCGTTCCATTGGCTCATGCCGGGTACAACATTAAATACCTGTTCAAATCCAGCCGCCGTCAGTTTTTGTGCAGCAAGATCACTTCGGCTGCCAGTACGGCAAATCACGAAAATCTCTGACTCTTTATCAAGCTCACCCATACGTTGTTCCAATTCACCTAATGGAAGGGATTTTGCTGCTGGAATATGATTAAAAGCGTACTCTGCAGATTCTCGTACATCAAGGATGATCATATTTCGATTTTCTTCCATTACTTGTAGAAGTTCTTCATTTGAAATGATTTTTTCATGCTTCTTAACTTCTGTTTCTTCTCCGCTTGCTTTCCGAAGATAATGTTTTAATGTGGTTCCTTCTTCAACCGTACCCAAATATTGATGACCTGTACTTTCCGCCCAGGCTTTCATATCGGCAGTCGACCCTTTATCAGTCGCTTGAACTTCCAATACTTCCCCCGCTTCAAGGCCATTCATGGCTTTTTTCGTTTTTACGATTGGCATTGGACAAGCTAAACCTTTAGCATCCAAAACGGAATTTGTGTTAATCATTTTATTTCCTCCTTGTCTTAAATAGGGGTAGGGGTATTTTATTGCAAAAAAATTATTCTGTGGGACCTTCCCATTCATTCATACCACCCATCATGTTCATCACTTTATATCCGTGATCCTCAAGTAACTGTGCGGCCCTTGAACTTCTGCCCCCTGACCGGCAGACCATGATATACTCTTTTGATTTATCCAGATCCTGCATTCTAAATTCCACTAGCCCCAACGGGATACTCAAAGCATTTGGTATTTTCCCTGCCTTTACTTCATCCACCTCCCGCACATCAATAATATGGACTGGTGAGTTTCCCTTCAATAATGCATTCACTTCATTCGGTAAAATTTCTTTCATCGTTTTGATATCCTCCTTTTATTATCGCCAAGAACTCATGCCGCCTTTTACGTTGGTTACTTCTTTAAATCCAAGTTTTTTCAATGCTTTACTCGCATTACTGCTCCTCATTCCGCTTTGGCAGATTACAATTACTTCTTTATCTTTTGAAAGTTCTTGTGCCCTTTTGCCAAGTTCGCTTAAAGGTATATTCTTAAAGTCCTTAATGTGGTTGCCCTTATATTCGTTAGGAGTACGAACATCCATGAATTGCTTATTTCCTTTGTTATTAAACTCAGCTTTTAACTCAGCCGCATTTATATTTTTTATCCCCTTAACCGGGACAAATCGCTGATATAAAAACCAAACGATGACACCTAGTATGATGATATTAAATATAGTTCCCATTTAGCCTCATCCCTCCAGAACCCAAATTTATATAAATAAGTTTACATTTCCATCCTCTGCTTCAGCTAAATAAGCCGCAACACCTGCATACTCAATTCCATCCATTAATTCCTCTTGCTGCAAGCCCAATAAATCCATTGTCATCGTACAGGCTATTAGTTTGATTTCCTGTTCTTGGGCCAGCTCAATTAAATTTGGCAGTGACATGGCGTTATGTTTTTTTATCACGTGTTTGATCATTTTAGGCCCCATCCCAGCAAAGTTCATGTTTGATAGACCCATTTTATCAGAACCACGCGGCATCATTTTCGCAAACATTTTTTCAAGAAATCCTTTTTTTAATGAAATCGGCTCATGCTTCCTTAAAGCATTCAATCCCCAGAATGTATGGAAGATGGTCACTTCATGATCGTAAGCTGCCGCCCCATTTGCAATGATATAAGCAGCCATTGCCTTATCATAATCACCACTAAATAAAATGATCGTCGTTCTTTTCTTTTCAGTCATTATGTTTTCCTCCTGATCAATATTCCATTTCACTATACCCCATTGGGTATAAAATATACTAAAAAATATATTCTTCAACCCACTTCACTAAATAATGAAATAGGGTTTTCTTTATTTAATTGGTCCATGATTGATTTGAGTCAAACCTTTATTCACTTCGAACATTTTTCCATTGACCTTCTCTATACCAAAACCTTTTAACCGAGTTATGTGCATAGTCAAATACTTACATGCGGATTCCTTCGTATCAAACAGATAAATGCCACCTGCTTCCTTCGCCTCACTGTCTTCGGTCCAAATCTTCCAGATCAAGCCTTCTTCTTCATTAATGCTTTTTGCTAAATCAGTAAATTCTTTTACCATTTCGTGGCCGAATGGTCCCTCCATTTTAAAATCCACTTGTAAAATATAAGACATGAATAACACTCCTTTTTCTAATGGTAGGTCAAGTTCTTTTACCTGCTTTTAATCAGTAACTCAACTGCTTCCTTGACTAGATGTTCAGTGTCTTCGCCTTTCTCGACGTTTTCCCGAACGCATTTCTCAAGATTGTCACTTACAATAACACCCATGGTCCTATCGACGGCATTACGTGCTGCAGACAACTGAGTGACGACTTCCCTGCAATCTTTACCCTGCTCCATCATTCCAAGAACACCCTTGATTTGTCCTTCAATCCGCTTCAAGCGATTAATGACACTTTTATCATACTCCATACTCCGCCCACCCATCTATTTACAAATACAATCACTAATCTCATAACTGGTTACTTCAATTCCTTTTACGATTAAGAAGCTCAGCCCCAAGTTCACTCCAATTTATCAGAAGCAATGACATGAATGTATTCATGTAGGATTTCTTATTAAAACGTCTCAAATAAGCATAAGGAATATTCAAACCCCTTTATCAACACTCTCGCGCTTACGATTATAAGCCCTAATATCCAATAACATTCTTTTGACAAGGAAAATCCTTTGCAGGTACATATCGTTTATACGTAAACAGAACCAAAATAACGAAGATTATTATAAGTAATGACTAGAATTGTGTGCTTTACTCGTGAGTTTGCATGTTTTACTCGTGAGTTTGCACGTTTTACTCGTGAGTTTGGGCATTTTACTCGTGAATTTATGCGTTCTAAACTTGTGAGTTCACAATATACCTAAGGGGGTATATTGTCAAGCCGTTAATTCACACTTTTATTAAAAAAAATAAAAGCCACCTAGTACGGGCAGCTTTCACTAATTACTTCAATTCTTCAATTATTTCAGCATCATAAGATTTGTCGATTATGCAGCGCCATGTACGCGTGGAATCCTTTATAAAAACAAACCAACGTAAAGGTTTGTTTTGAAGCTGCCCAAAAGCAACTAAACTGGACAGACAAATTCTTTTGTTTTTTGTACATAAAAAGCACCTAATTTAATGGATGCTTAGATTTATTTTCTTTCGTAATCTTATTTCAAATTTATCACTGAAAAATTCATTTGCATTAAATAAAGTACTAATGTCTGAAATATCACCTACGTTCACAATTAAAGCTTCATCAACTTCTTGATCTGTGAGAACTATGCGATATTCATATTGATTTTCAAAGTATTTATCTTTCCAAAAGTAAATATCTGTCCCTTGATTTTTATAAGAGCTCATCCTTGCAGAGGAATTGATGTTATAATCATCATATTTTACCAACCCCCCTCTATAAGCATAACCTTTTTCATTAAGTGTTTTAGTGATTCTGTCAATAAATTGCGATGGGGTAACAAAAATTAATTTATCTCCGAACTCCCTAATCATTTTATCGATTTGTTCTTTAGGTAAGTCAAATTTGGTATAGTAATACTTTTCATCCTCTTTAACCACTTTTAACATATCGCTGACAATCGCAAACATACAATATAAAGGTCTTTTTTCATTTATATTTTTTCTGAAATTCATCTTTTTAGTTCGCCCCGCCTTTATTAATTCATGGGTATCATGAGTAAAGAAATTCATTGTTAATTCCGTAAAAACATTTGATGCTTCAAATTTGTCTCCTATACCTTTTTCTCCCGAAGCACTTTCCATATCAATATACTTTTTGAAATTGTTCATATATAAATCTCCTGACATGAAACTTTCCACAAAAGATGTGAACTTTATAAATCCAAAAACTTGACCTTTAAATCCAATGTCTGATATTTTCATACTCTTCATTCCCTCCTATTTGACTACTGAATTCGACAAAAGGGACTATTCACCGGTATTTATTCAATCTAAACTAGTCACGAGACTTTTACAGGAACGGGGTTACTTGTTAGTGAACATGTAAGACTGTATGCCTAGTTTACAAAGAATATACTCAATAAACGGTTATCAAAGGATAGCATTTCTTCCTTACAGTCTTCTTTTTAACCTCTCCTGATTTCATAATCTCTCGCCAATAAAAAAAGCACCCCATTTAATGGATGCACCAAATTTATCTCGTTTCATTTATAGCAATTAAAATCCTTGGTAAATGTCTCAAAATGTAATGTTCTTTTTTTTCAATTGTTTTCAAATCTAGGTCCTTACCCTTTCCCATTTTCTATATACCTTCTAGTTGTGCTTCTTTATTATCAGTTGTCTTTTTGATACTTTCATCTTGTCCCCCCCTTAGTTAACGTAACATAATGGATTGACTGTTATGAGCAGTTACAAAAATGGCTCCTCAATTAAGAAAGTATTTGTCAGTTAAATTCAACAAGAAATTACTGTGTAATTACTAAACACAATCGAAAACTCTTACCCCAGTAGGTTCCAATTTATCATAGACTGAGGACACACAAGATAATGGCAGGTATTGCTTTTTTAAAGGGATGTCTCGCCAACACAATAAGAGTAAAAGCTGCCACAAGCATGGTGCATCCCAATAATTACCCCGCAAGAAGAGCTGGAATTGGAAACCAAATTCCAACTAATATTCCAATTGCTCCTATAACTTAAAGCACCCGTTAGCCATCCATGAATCGCAAAAATCGGCGATTCACCACAAAGAATGAAAATGGTTAGGAAGTGTCAATACTGATACTGACCTTAATCCAGTCAATCCTAATCCATAAACTAATTAATTAACGCTCTCCTCTTTTTTTAAAACGATTGAGCAGGCTCTTCTTAAGTATTGTCATTTTTCATTTTTAAAGTATCTAATTTTCATGGTAGTTCTATAACTAAGCTTTCCACTATGGTTGATTGGGTGTTTTTTTTATTTTGGTTTTATTCTCCCCATACATATTCTGGATTAAATTCGAATGGCATAATATCTGCTTTTTTGTAAGTCACGGGTTTTTCATTTGGCATCGTTATAGTTATTTCAGTTCTTTCTTTGTTCATCACTAATGTTAGAAAAGAAGTCTTATTAGAATCCTCACTATAAATTATAGCAGTTAGCTTATTTCCCGTTGATTCGGTTAACTGTAAATGCTTTACAACTTTCTCTTTTCCCTTTTTAGGTATTTTTTGCAGTGTATACTTGCCAGCACCTTTAATGTCACTGCTGCCGTGGATCATTATATAAAATTCATCATTTATCCAACCTCCAGACATATGATACTTTGGTGCATTAAAAGAAGACTCTTTGTTCTGTTGTGTAGAATCTTGAACAACGTTTTGTTTGGGTACCTCTTCTTTTTCATAATTTACGACTTGTTCTTCTTGGTTGTCACAAGCAGCAAGAATTCCTAAAACCAGGAGTCCTACGGTAAATTTTTTAATATTAAACAAAGGTATATCCTCCTAAAGAAAATATGATTCCATTGCTACTTCCTTGAAATTCCCAGTGAATATTTTGATTTTATTTTCGGCATAGCTACCAATTAAATCAGCAAGACCTCCACCGTGAACACTGCTAGAAGGATTTCTTTTTAATTCTTCTTGTCTTAATTTTTCTCTTCTTCTTTCAGGAGTTTCTTTATCTTCACTCATTTGAACACCCCCTGTAAATTAAACAACCATTCCTTTTAGATTTTACCACAATTAACCATTATCCTTGTTGAACTATCCTGTCCCCTTAGTTAATTAAGGGTACTTTTTCACTTGAATATGGATGTGCTAACTCACCCGATATTTTTTGAATAGAAATAATACAAACTTAAACTTAGATTATTTTAATCTTTAAGCACAACACATAATAGATTTATCAAAAGCATCTTCAGGAATATATATAATTCCGTCTTTAATTTTATAAGGTATTCCATTTTCTTTTAATAATTCAGTCGCATTACTGTTGGTTTTTTCTCCCCATTTTATATATTCACCTTTATATTCCCTTTGGCAAGCAGTTATCAAAAGAGAACAAAAGCATAGAAACAAAATTTTCTTTTTCAAAAAATCAAACTCCTTATTATATAATTACAGTTCAAATAATACTTTACCTTAAAATGCCAATTTATCGAGAGCTATTATTGAACAAAACTCCCTATAATTTGAATGTATGATTATGATAAGAATCATACGTTCAAAAGGCCGCCAATAGGCGGCCTTCTTATGGCGCTAACGCACCCGTTTGTTTCAGTACAATCTTTCACAAATTGATATCTATCCTTGGAATTTAATACAACAAAAAGGTTCTAGAACCAAAGCCTTTTTTGTTTAATTTACCTTTTAAATCCACCTTCTGAATGAATAATCTGACCTGTAATCCAATCTGCTTCATCGCTCATTAGAAATTTAATAGTTTTTGCAACCTCTCTCTGTTTTCCTATTCTACCGAAAGGAAACATCGGTGTTAATTCATTTTTTATTTCCTCTGTCATCCACCCTGTATCAGTTGGACCTGGATTTAATGCATTAACCGTTATTTGAGAAGGAGTTAACTTTTTCTTGCTTAATAGCTAACTGTTGTTAAGTTGAGTCTTTTGAACCAGAAAGGTATATTTTTAACTATAAAAACTATGACAAAATTTTTCCGTTTTTCCTTTTTGCCTACTTGCTAAATTCCGCAAGTAAAATATTTTTAAAAGGATTAGGACTGTTATCTCTACCCAAACTGTTCAAACTGACGACCAACGTATGCTTGCCTCCAAGTGTACCTCCAGCAATAGTAGAAAACCCTAGAATGCCACCTGTGTGTCCCCATATCGAGGCACCATTTGGAAGCTTAGTTTCAAAGATTCCAAGACCATATCCATCAATTCCTGCTCTTCCTGTAGGAACTGTAGTAAGCATTTGTTTTAGTTGCTGTTCCTTCAGTAATTTGCCACCGAGCAAGGAAGAGAAGAATTTATTTAAGTCGTCAGCAGTAGAAATCATATCTCCAGCCGAGCTACCTGCACTTGGGTTATAATAGGTAACGTCTTTTATCTCACTTGCTTCGTCTGGTTGGGAATATCCCCGAGCATGCTTGGTGCCTGGAATAACGCTTGAATTGCCAGGTAGGAATGTATCCGACAATTCAAGCGGTTCAATAATCCGATTTTCAATCTCTTCCGCGTAGCTGTTTCCGGTTACTTTTTCAATAAGAATACCCAGTAATACGTATCCTGTGTTTGAATAAGACCAGCCCTTTCCTGGGACAAAGTCTGGGGGCAGGGAAATTCCCATCTTCACTAGTTCTTCAGCCTTATACGTTTTTTTTGTATCCATAAAATCAGCGTCTTTTGACCTTGAGTATTCAGCGATACCACTTGTATGGTTCAATATCTGCCGGATGGTAATCTGTTTACCATTATATCCGTTTCCTTGAATGACACCAGGCAACCATTTTTCGATGGAGTCGTCTAGTTTCAAGCGGTTCTCTCCAGCTAATTGAAGTACAACCGTTGCGGTGAACGTCTTCGTCACGCTGCCAATGCGAAAGCGAAAATCTGTTTTCATTGGTTTCTTGGTGCTCAGATTCGCTACCCCTGCGGCATAACCCCACGTTTTTCCATCCTCAGAGGTTTTAGCAAGTATTCCCGGGAATCCAAGTTGCAATGCATCCCGCATTGCTTGCTTGACGGAATTATGATCTCGTTGAGTGCTTGTTTGTAACGAACTAGATACATTTTGAGTGGGCTCTACTTTTGCAATTGAGGTTGGCGATGTGTATAGCAGGGAACTTCCAGTTATTACTAGGGCCAGACTTGCAAAGGTAATTTGACTACGTATTTTCATAAGGCATTCCTCTCCTCTATTAATTTAGTATAGGTGGTTGCTTGTTGTTCCATATGAATCACACAGCTATACTTTGCATAAAATGACTATCCTCGTCTTCGTCTGCTTCGTCTTGATACTCATCATTCTCATATTGATTTTCAATGTGCTTTTTTATAAGGAATTCTTCCATTTCTTCTACATATGATTTAAAGTCATCTTATTTTACCATAAAAACCCAATAATTAGTTTTAAATATCATTTTTCTATTCTCATGGTTTAGTATTTATTGCACAGTTCGAATACAATATGCTTGTTGAACTCCCTCAGTTTAATACGGTTTTCTCACAAATACTCGCTTATTCGTAGGATTTCATCACCATTGAATTTAAGTTCACGGTTAAATGGAGTGATTTCAGGACATGAAGTTTATGTGAAGGCATAGTGAAATAAAGGAGTTGTACCACACTCCACATTTTACCATCAGGTGGAAAATTCCCTGAAAGTTGAATATATAGGAACTGATAAATGATCAGTAAGTCGATTTATCAAATATAGAACTAATTAAGATCTATGTGTATTTTTGGAATCAAGATTGATCAAAATTTTCTCCTGAACCCACATATTAGCGTAAATAAAAAGAATCTATTTTGAAAAAAGATTGATCGAGATGGATTCTTTTCTTTCATTTCCCTTATGATATACTATTTTTGGTCATGCCAAAAAACCCTCCAAAACTTTTGGAAGGATTTTTCTCTGTTTCACAAAACCGTTAATTAGGCTAAATCTAGGAACCTTTCTTTTCTCTTTAATAGAGCGTAAATCCAATGAAGCAACTTATTCATACAGGCAACGATTGACACTTTGGCCGGTTTTCCTTCTGATTTCTTCTTATCATAGAATGCTTTAAGCTTTTTGTTCCTTGAACTTCTTATGCCTCATAGTACGGCAAGATACAGAGAATGACGTAGTCTGCTCGAACCTCTTTTTGTCATTCGATTAATGGTTGCCGTAAACTTACCCGATGAGTGAATACTTGGATCTACTCCAGCGAAGGCAACCAGTTTTTCCGGATGATTAAACCGATCGATTTCACCAATTTCAGAGATAATCGTGGCTGCGATTTTTTCTCCGATACCGGGAATCGATTGGATGATCTTATATTCTTCCAGTTCATTTGCCAGGGCCACTATACGATCTTCCAAATCAGAAAGGTGTCCCTGGTAATGAAAAAGCAACTCAATATACATACGAAGATTGAATACGTGACTTTGATACACGCTTTTTTGAAATTAATTTCGAGATGCGCGGAATCCATTATTTTTTTTGCTTTTTCCCTTGCCCATTCACCCGATAGGCTAGAACAGAATTCTATAACACTCTCGGCTAGTTCACTTTCTCCGGCTGTTAATACCGCCTCTGAAGTAGGATATTCCTTTAACATCAATAAAGAAACCTTCGAATATAGATCTCCAAAAACCTTCCGGTATTCAGGAAACACTTGATCTAAAATGGTGTGAAATTGAAGTTTAGCTTCCACATACATATTCGTTACGATTTACTGTTGTCTGGACAAATTCCGAAGGTCTAATAGCTGAATTCCTCTAATTTTATGAGGTTCTAAATCCTCTTTGTAATACAGCACACACAACTGGTACGCATCGATAGCGTCTGTTTTTACCTTCCGTAAGCTGGACTTCTTTGCCTGATAAGAAATAATCGGATTTAGTAAGATATATAGAATCCCTTGTTCCTCCAGGTATTGAATAACAGGAGAATGGTAATGCCCTGTAGATTCTAAAATGACCATAGGCATCTGCCCTGTCACCTCTTCAATTTCTTTTAGAAATTCTAAAAAATGCTCTAACTCCTATTTGATATGCTTCATTGAAAAGCTCTTCCCATACGGTTTAGATTGATCTAAAAATGCCTGAACTTGGCTCTCTCGTTTTGCCACATCCAGACCAACAACTGGATTCATTGTTTTTTCCTCCTCTACTTACTAACCAGTACCCATAGTCCTCCATGTAGTGTCATAGCTTCGCTTGTTATACGACATCTGCGTCCCAACCAGCCTCAAACATGTTTCTACAAGTAGGGGGCGAACAGTTTAGTTCACGGGATCAAGTCCCACGCACCCGTACGTCCTACCCTGGCTACTGATATAATAGATTCTATTAAAAAAAGGTCAACCAGTAAAAACTGGCTAACCTTATAATACGAACGCACCCGTTAGTAAGGAATGATTCAATACTCCACTATATTTAGCCATTGACCATCAGGTTTATCATTTATCTCAAATAAATTGACACCAAGCTCTTTTAATGCTGCCGTTTCTCTAGCAGCAGCACATGCGAATGCAAGTACAAAGAAACTCTTCTTTCTTTTTATTGCGATGTCCCCAGTAACATTTTAAAAGTCGGCTCATTTATTGATGAATATTTTCATTTGTGGTTATTAAGAATTCTGGCAAATCCTACTGAACCTCATTACACAACCGACCGATATTCTCGACTTCAACAACGACCTCATCTCCCGACTTGATCGGGCAGCTGCCAGATGGTGAACCCGTAGCCAAAATGTCACCTGGCTCCAGTGTCATTACCTGCGAAAGCCAGCTGATTAGATACGGAATGCTCAGAGACATTTGATTGGTATTCCCGTCTTGGACAACGCGGCCGTTTAAAGTGGTCACAATCCCTAAATTTGTAGGATCTACACCGGTAACGATGCACGGCCCCAAAGGTCCGAATGTATCAAATCCTTTGCCCCGCGTAAACTGTGGATCTTTTTTTGTAAGATCCCTTGCTGTGACGTCATTAAATATCGTGCAACCAAACACATAATCAAGCGCATCTTCTTCTTTGATGTTTTTTCCGCGCTTACCAATGACCAGGGCTACTTCCCCTTCAAGCTCGACTTGGTTGGATAGCTCGTTTGGTGGAAGGATAATTTTCTCCTTATCTGCAATAAGCGCAGATAATGGCTTTAAAAATAGAAATGGTTCTACAAGGTTTGCCTCTCCCCCTGTTTCCTTCGCATGACCTGCATATGTCCAGCCGAAATTAACCACTTTCGAAGGTTTTACAGGTTCCAAAATTTTCACGTCACTATATTTCAGCTCTACCCCATCATACTTTATTTCCTTGTTGACAAGTTCCGCAAAACTGCTAGACAGTTGTAATATCATATCATCCTCAACAATACCGTAATGTATTTTGCCCTGTTGATTCTGATAGCGAACTATTTTTTGTGTTTTTTGTAGCACATGCATTATGAATAAACTCCTTTGATGAGTAAGATATACTTACCTCAGATAATATAAATTCGGCTCTCCTCATAATCGCAAACAAGCCCCCTGTAGGGGATAATACCAAACCCTTATGTCTGAAAATTTTTTTTATTACATGATGTTTTCCTTTTTTAAAGGGGTAGCATCTTGAGAGTGCTCCCAACATTCAAGATTTTCAAGACCTTTAATGCTGTCTTTATAAAAAACTGGATCTTGACCAGCTTTTTTCTGTTTCATATAATCACTTAATGCTGCAAAAGCTACTTTTGATAATAAGAGAACGGCAATTAAGTTTACGATAACCATCAAGCCCATAAATAAATCTGCTAAACCCCATACAAGCTCGACCTTTGCAACCGAACCGAATACAATCATGGCGAACGCGCCTATTCGATATAGAATCAACCACACTTTACTTTTGTGTAAAAATCGAATATTTGTTTCCCCATAATAATAGTTACCAATTAACGAACCGAATGCAAATAGGAAAACAAAGATAGCAAGACAACCTGATGCCCAGGAACCGATGTGTTCACTTAATGATGTTTGTGTAAGTGCAATGCCAGTTAGTCCTGGTTGTTTATAAGCATCAGAAAGTAAAATAATAAATGCTGTGCTTGTACAAATGATCAGTGTATCCGTTAATACGCCAAATGCTTGAATAAGTCCTTGTTTCACCGGATGACTTGTTTTTGCCGTTGCGGCAACGTTGGGCGCACTCCCCATACCAGCTTCATTCGAGAATAAACCACGTTTAACTCCATTCATGAACGCAGCGCCTATTGAACCGCCTGCTATTTGTTCAAAGCCAAACGCGTTATTAATAATAAGAGAAAGAATTTCCGGCATTTTGGTTATGTTCATTGCTACGACAAATAATGCCATTCCAAGGTATAACACCCCTAAAATCATAACCTTGTATTCAGCAATTTTTGCAATACGATTCACACCGCCAAAGATAACCGCAGCGAAAGCAAGTGTCATGAGAATCCCTACAGTTAAACGATCTAAACCAAATGAGTTCTCAAAAGCAATTGTAACGGTATTTGATTGTACAGAATTGAATATAAGACCGAAAGAAAGTGTAATTAAAATGGAGAATAATACTCCCATCCAACGTTTGTTTAATCCTTTTTCCATATAATAGGATGGACCGCCTCGGAATCCAGTTTTATCTTTTACTTTATATACTTGCGCTAACGTACTTTCAATAAAGCTGGTTGCTGAGCTAATAATAGCAATAATCCACATCCAGAATATCGCTCCAGGACCGCCTAATGCAATCGCAATCGCAATTCCTGTGATATTACCTGTTCCAACGCGAGCGGCCATACCAATACAGAAAGCTTGAAATGGTGAAACGCTGTCTTTAGAACTAGTTCTCCCTTCCATTAAAACACGGACCATTTCCTTTAACATTCGAACCTGTACAAATTTCAATTTAAATGTGAAATAAATCCCACAAGAAACAAGCATAAAAACTAATAATTTTGACCAAAGGAATTCATTTGTTACGCCAACTACATCATGTAATAATTGTTGCATTCTATCACCTCTTATAAAAAATTTACTAGCTTAGAAGATACCTAGTTTTTTCACTGTAAAAAGATCAACTTCATCAACTGATGAAATCTGTCCAAAGTCAGGAGTTATATAGCCTCCAAAGTCAATAGCCTTGATAGAGTATCTCAAAAATATAATGTAATATCTTCTGCAATCGATGTTTCCATCATTTCTTTTACCTTTTTAGGATCTGTTGTTTTTCCTAGCACCCACATCAATTTCGGCACGATTGCTTCTGTGTTCATATTTTTAGAACGTACTACACGATTATGGTCAATTTTCCGACCGACTTCATATATACTCATGTCTTCTCCTTCTTCTAGACATTGAGTCGTAATGACAACCGATACACCGTGCTCTATTAATTCAATTAATTTCGCCAAAATGTTGCGCACTTGAAAAGGAACACCACCACTTCCATAGCTCTCCACAACCACTCCTTTATACAAATCTTTTAGGCAGTCAAAAAATTCTGGTTTTATCCCAGGATGTAATTTCACAACCGCTACATCTGTACAAAGTGATGTATCTAATTGAATGTGTTTCTTTTTTTGAATATGAATCGGTTTATTATATTCAATATGGTCATCATGTATCGATGCGACATACGGATAATTAATACTTTCAAAGGCATCATAGCTTTTTGTTCTAAGTTTAATCGCTCTTGTCCCTTGAATGACTTTGCCGTCAAATACAATATATACCCCACCTATATCTTCACAAGCAAAACGAATGGCATCTGAAATGTTTCGTTTTGCATCCGTTTTACTAAACGAAATAGGAATTTGCGAACCTGTAATAACAATCGGTTTTGATGCATCTTGTAACATATAAGAAAGTGCAGCTGATGTGTAAGCCATTGTATCGGTACCATGCGTAATAATAAAGCCATCGTATTGATCGTAATGTTCGTAAATAGCATTCGCCATATCTATCCAAAACTCTGGTTGCATGTTGGTGCTATCAATGTTCATTAACTCTTTCGTATCAATACGGCAACGTACATTTAATTCAGGTATGTAACTTAATAGATCATCGGCATGCAGCCCAGGTACAAGTCCGTTTTCTCCTTCAAGTGAGGCTACTGTTCCACCAGTCGTAAACAACATTAATTTTTTCAATGATAATGGCTCCTCTATCTCTTTTTTACAATAAGTTTTTTAAAAGAAAGTATTCAATTCGCGTATGTTTATTCAATTCGCGTACTTTCCATGTAATTATAGTAACATAAATATAATAATTCAAGATAAAAATATTTAATTTTCGTACACTTCATCCACTTTTGAATCCACAGAATGGTGTTTGCTTCCTGAATCTGAGCTGAGTTTATTAAAAATAATAAATATCAAAAAGATGATTATTTCATTAAGATACTTAATTACAACTTAGATGTTTAAGCCTAAAAACCCATATACATTGTTTATATGTTTTTAAAGAGAATATTATAGTTTTTTCTAAATGTTTTTATATACGTGAATCATTTAGTGAAATAATTTAGAATAATATTCTTTGCAATTTTAAAATCTTTAATTGGGGGACAATTGATTTATCCCATGTCGGATAATATACCGCCTGTCCAGATTTAAACATACAGTATCCTTAAAATTATCACGCAAAAAAAACGATCCATCAATTTAAGAATCGTATTTGGTCTATTAACTATTTCTTATTCAACTATCCTGCCCCTATAGTCCATTAAGGAAAACCAAAATCAAATTTTGATTACGTTTATCATTTTTATAAACGATTAAACTTTATTCAAAACGGTGCAACTTTTTTATTAACGGTACGACTTTATTTAAAACTACACAGTTTGGGAGATAATGATAATAACAATGTAAATAACGTATAATTTAACATTGGTTTTAGGAAGAAACTAACAGCATAAATAGCAAATAAAAACGCTCAGAAATTAACTGAGCGTTTTTAGCATTATAAATTTTTGTCTCTTTTTAACAAAGGATTATTGTGAAAGGTTTGTCAGTTCGAAGAATTCAGATTCTGGTTTCATTATTTTTATCCCCTTTTCTGATTGAAAATATATTTCTTTATCACTTCCATAATGAACTTTAATTTCCAGATTTCCAAAATCAATGACACTTGTTTTTTCCCTTTGAGGTAGCTCCTCTTTATCCCAATCAATCGCTTTATTTATAAGTGATTTTATCTCTTTAATCTTAGTCTTATCATTTAATTCAAAACATTTTTCATCTTTTAGAGTTTCATAGATACAAATGCTGTTTGGTAAATCTTCAATCCAAGAGGTTGATTTATATATTGGAGTTTTATCAAATAGGACTTCAGTTTCCTCCTCATATTGATTATAACTTGCTGAAATCCACAATTCACCGTCAAAACCTTCTTTTCTCCATCGTGAATAAAAACCAGACCAATCGTTTTCGTTATTGGTATCATCTAGAGCTGATTGTTCATACTCAACTTTCCAACCAAGTTTAGGAAGGTTGTTCATATAAAAGTTATAAATATCCTCCCAACGATTTCCCTTTATTACATAGTGGCTTCTAGTTGGTTTCAATCCCTCAAATAACGGAATATCTTTGTGTTGTTCTGGAATAATAGACATCCCCTCATAGGTATCATCAGTTGCTTTTTGATATGCAAACCAACCTAAAAAAATTAAAAACACAACGCTTCCAATTAATAGAAAATTCTTTTTGTTCATTTTATCCCCCTTAATAAGTACACCAAATTATTTCTTTAAGTACGATTGTTAGATTTTTTATATTTTTATATTATATGTGATAGTGTAGCTTTGAAACAAAGTTTGATCAAAAATTAATACAAGAAACCTTAATAAATGAATAAATAGAAAGGGCATATTTTGAAAAAAGATTAATCAAAACATGCCCTTTTATATTTAATAATTATTCTTTTATAAAAAGGATTGATTATTTTTGTGTTCCTTAATCAACTAACGCACCCGTTCGTATTATAGGTCAGCCAGAAAATATTTCTGGTTGACCATTTTTTATATCGATATATGCTAAACGGTAGCTGGGGTAGAACGTAAGCACCCGTGGGGCTTGATCCCGTCAGCTAAACAGTTCGCCCCCTACTTGTAGAAACATGATTGAGACTGGTTGGGACTAGAATCTCGTATAACAAGCGAAGCTATGATACTACAAGAAGGATTCAGGGGTACCGGTAATCTTCTTAACTTTATTAGAGAAGTAGAAGAGGTATCAGGAAAACGGCCTCCCACTGTATTAGAATCCACTGGACATTATCATACACCAGTTTTACGGTATTTCGAGGATAGAGGGTATTTATTGATTATCGTGAATCCACTCATATCGCATCGAGCTAAGAGTTCCAGTTTACGTAAGGTAAAGACTGATATCATGGACGCTTATCACCTCTGCGAGCTGTATTATAATGAAGATTTAGAGCCTTATAAACAGCTAGGAATACAGCTCTTAAATCTTCGCAACCTTACCAGACAACATGAAAATATGACATGCATGTTTGTACAAACTAAACTACAATTTCAGGCAGTTCTAGATCAAGTGTTTCCTGAATATTGTGGGGTTTTTTGGGCCTTATATTCGGATGTTTCATTACTGACTTTACAAGCGTTTCCTACTTCAGAAGAAATCTTGGAAGCTAGTCAAGAAACAATCGCTAACAAAATAAAAGAGTTATGTAAAAATCGTTCACAGTACTGGGCCAATAGCTAGGCAGAAAAACTGCTAGCTGCCGCAGCTCAAAACCCATTTCAGAAAACCTTATATCATAGCCTTTCTTTAAGCTTGGTTATGTATATTAATATGCTTCTTGAATACAAAAAACATCTATCCCAGCTTGAAAATGAGATAGATGCTTTAGCGAAAAGTATTGAAGAATATAGAATTATCCAATCGATCCCCGGAATCGGTGAAAAAATCGCTGCCACGATTATTTCTGAAATTGGGGAAATTGATCGGTTTAATCACCCTAAGAAACTAGTTGCTTTTGCCGGAATTGATCCCAGTGTCTTTGAATCTGGAACATTCAAAGGTATTCTCAATCGAATTACCAAAAGAGGTTCTAGCAGATTACGACACGCCTTGTATATGGCTGTTAAAAGTGCTATTCGTGATTGTCGCAAGAAACAGGAAACTGCAACTAAATTCTATATCGTTCGTCAGACACTTTACCAACGTCTTCAAAGATTAAATGAGCTATTAGGTGAGGATTTTATGGATAGCTATAAACGACAAGCGATAGAATTTGCTATCACTGCTTATGATTATGTTTCTGCTTCTAAATCACGATAAAGTATACTGTACCCTATTCTGTGGTTTCTTCTAAAGACTATTTGTCAATATTCACACTGGATATTACCGAAATGTAGTGAAATTCATGCAAATATATTTACATATCGTCTACTGAATGCGCTTTCTTTTACAGATATACTAAACTCATAGGATAGTTATTTCAAAACGGGGGGGGGTTCACTATGGTCGTAACAAAAAATGTACAAACGTTGAAAAACTATATTGGTGGACAATGGATAGTATCCACGAGAAAACAGTTTGAAGAAGTACCAAATCCAGCAACAGGAGAGGTCATTGCTCGTGTACCTCTTTCGATTAGAGAAGATCATCCATACCATTTCCTATTGTAATGCTATCAGCTGCTATATGGCAAAGGTTAAAGAGATTTGTGAGAATCATGGTACGTTGCTAATTTGTGATGAAGTTATATGTGGATTTGGTCGAACAGGCAAAGAGTTCGGATTTATGAACTATGGCGTCAAGCCTGATAATATCACGATGGCGAAAGGACTAACTAGTGCTTACCTTCCGTTATCGGCAGTCAAGAGAGAGATTTACGAGGCTTATACAGGCAGTGGCGATTATGATCGCTTCCGTCATGTGAATACGTTCGGAAGAAACCCTCATTTGCTATTTGGTTCTTTTTGCATCTGAACCGTGTGGACTTCCTCTCCATTTTCCTATAGGAGTTTTAGACATCTTCTTGTATATCTTTGTTTTTCCTTTGTAAGAGATTTTATAAATGACTATAAAGGGGTGTAAAACAATGAACCAAAACGAGAATCATCTGAAAAAAGAATTGAAAATTCGCCATATTACTATGATTTCGATTGGGGGAGTCATAGGTGCAGGTCTATTTATGGGAAGCGGAGCCGTTATTCATTCTGCTGGTCCTGGTTCTATCGTATCTTATGCAATAGCTGGGTTGCTCGTCATTTTTGTCATGAGGATGTTGGGAGAAATGGCTTCCCTTAACCCTACCAGCGGTTCTTTTTCTACATATGCTCGTGAAGCAATTGGTCCATGGGCTGGATATACCATAGGTTGGTTATATTGGTTCTTCTGGGTGATCGTCATTGCTATCGAAGCCACTGCAGGGGCCGCAAATATTCAATATTGGTATCCCGATATTCCAGCTTGGCTTTTAAGCTTAGTCTTAACCATCTTATTAACCCTCACTAATATCTATTCAGTTAAATCATTTGGAGAATTCGAATACTGGTTTTCGCTTATTAAAGTTGTAGCTATTATTTTATTCCTTGGGCTCGGCCTCTCCGTTATCTTCGGGTTGGTTCCAGGAGTTGAAGCGCCAGGGCTCTCTAACTTGACCGGGAATGGCGGATTTATGCCATCTGGAATCAGTGCTGTTCTCTTGGGTATTACGGTTGTTATTTTCTCCTTTATGGGTACAGAGATTGTGGCAATGGCTGCGGGTGAATCTACCGAACCGACAAGAGCAGTCCGAATCGCTACCAACAGTGTCGTATGGCGAATTCTTGTCTTTTTTATCGGCTCGATTGCGATTGTTGTTACATTGCTTCCATGGGATTCCGCTAACATTTTAAAAAGTCCGTTCGTTGCTGTTCTTGAGCATGTGGGAATACCCGCTGCAGCTCAAATCATGAATTTTATCGTATTAACCGCCGTCCTTTCCTGTTTGAATTCAGGATTATACACGAATTCACGCATGTTATATGGAATGGCTAAAACAGGGGATGCGCCAAAAGCATTCTTAAAGTTAAATAAAAATGGCGTACCAGTTCTTGCCGTTATTTGTGGGACGTTTTTTGCATACATCGGGGTAATTTTTAGCTACGTTTCTCCAGAGAAAGTGTTCCTATTTCTAGTTAATGCCTCAGGCGGAATCGCATTATTGGTTTATCTCGTCATCGCGTTTTCCCATTTACGGATGCGTCAAAAGGTAGAACGTAAAAATCCAGAATTACTTAAAGTGAAAATGTGGTTATTCCCTTACCTTACCTATGTAACAATACTAGGAATTGTTGCAATCTTAGTGGCCATGACGCTTATTGAATCCATGCGTTCCCAGATAGCCCTTACTATGCTAATTGTTAGTTTAGTTTTAGTTTCTTATTTTCTATTCCGAAAAAATAAATCAAGCGAAGTAGAAAATGATGATCACGAAATAAACATCTTATGATATAGATGGACAAGAAATGGAATTTGGAAATGCTGTGATGGCGAAGAATAAGAGGTTTCTTTTGATACTGAAAAAGCAGCGGGATCCTTTAGAAGCAGCGTCAATATTTTGACACCAAGGAAATATTCTGGAATTTTGAATGCGAACAAAAAATTGATAGAAAAAAGCCGATTTCCTAATGAATCGGCCTTTTTATTTTCCTTGTTAAACTGCTATAGATAGAGAAATACGGGTACAGGTAACACCATTTATTATTTTAAGGTTAAGATGAGTGAAAAACTATTATCTTCTTCTTCATTATGTGTGAACGCAATTCCCTTACAGTTTGCAAACTATACCATGTGGTTTGAAATCCTGTGAATAAGCGAGTATTCGTGAGCATTATCTATTAAACTGAGGGAGTTCATTAGGAATAGGTTTTCGTTGTCAATCCTTTATAATCAGAAACCATCTGAAGGAATTTTTCTTTCTCTTCTAAATACGGTACGTGATTACTCTTTTCAAAAATATAAAGTTTGGAATTTTTTAAACCTGCTTTTATTTCTTGAGAAAAAACAAGAGGACATTGGGCATCATACCTTCCACAATAAACAATGGTCGGGATGGTAACCTGATACAGTTCATTTTGAATGTCGTAGTTTGGCAAGTCATTAAAAGAATAATAATCTAGCCTTTTTTGTACAACTTTCCCACTGCTCGGTTTATTAAAATATTCATCCCATCTTTCCATGTTATATAAAGACATATTAGTCCATTCTCTGTTAGCATCCCTTCGCTCTTCAGTGGTAGAGTCAGGAGATTTTAATACGGCAAAAATCTTTTTCAGTTTTTTATTTAGTGGATTACGAGGACTATAAATACTGCCTTCGTGTTCCATATATTTGTTAGTAGCAGTCGCTCCTCCAACTAATAGTTTTGTCAGAGATTTCGGAAACATCGTTGCATAAAGTAAACCAAGCATTCCTCCAGTTGAATGCCCTGCAAAACACCATTTATTATAATTTAAAGCTTCTCTAATAGCCTCTAAATCCTTAGAGGTTTCCTTCATACTTAATTCCTCTTCTATACCTGCTTCGCAAGAGTTTCCTGCTTCTTTTAAGTTTATTAGAAAAACTTTGAATTGATCTACGAAAGTGTCGGCGAAATAATAACCTAATTCATTAAACTCACTATATAAATGGGTAATACACACTGGTTCTCCTTTTCCTTGAGTATATATCTCAAACTCTCCACGTGATGTACTTATAAACACTCTCTCCCACATAGCGGCCTCCTTAAAAAATGTATATAATTGTGAATTCTACATTTTTTAGGGAAAACCCTTCCAAGTTACTGTTGAACTATCTGCCCCTTTAGTTCCATAAGAAAGCTGTCTTAAAGACAGCTCCGCTCTTCAGCTAACGTATCCGTTCGTTTAAGTGCACCCCTTCACATACAACATTTTTTTTGAAGTGGAAGGACACATCATCTTCCTTCCATAATAAATAGAGAGATAGATTTTTTTGCATAAATCTATATAATCCTCTCTAATAAATCCCCCAATTTTTCTGCCATTTCCTGCGGTGGATAAGGCCTGCCATTTTTTAGCCACCATTCCACTACACCTACGTAAGCATTTGCAACAAATTCAGCAATTATATCTTCGTTTTGACCGAGATTTTTGCCTTTTGTTACATCCACGTCTTTTTTGAACTCTTCAATATTATGTTGAACAAACCGGCTGCGAAAATATCGTGCTCCTTCACTCGCCAACATCGTCGAAAAAAATAAATAATTACTTTCAAGATATTCCATGCAGATTACAGTCGATTCAATCCAATCCATTTCAGCTTCCAACTCACAAAGATTAGCCATGTTATGGATATGTTCTTCTATGACCTTATCCAACAGATCAAATTTATCCAAGTAATGAAGATAAACAGTTGCACGGTTAATATTAGCCCTGTCAGAAATATCCTGAATGGTAATGCTATCGAAATTTTTTTCTGACATCAATTCAAGAAATGCTTTTTTAATTGCATCTCGAGTTCTAACAATTCTTCTATCCACTTTTACCATTGTTTCAACACCATGCCTTTCTTGAGATAATCGACAATTTTTATTAATTGGTTGTATAAACAACAAAACTGATTAAATTAACGATTTCTATGCCTTGTTTTGTTTATTTTTCTATTATAAATTATAGACAGATGTCGAGAAAACATCAATTGTAGTTTTTTTATATGAAAGGATGAAACGAAATGACAATTGAAAACAAAGTGGTTGTAATTACAGGTGCAAGTTCAGGTATTGGGGAAGCTACAGCTAAGCTGTTAGCTAAGAAAGGAGCAAAAGTGGTACTTGGTGCAAGACGTGAAGAGCGTTTAGCAAAATTAGTTGAAGAAATTAGATCAAACGGTGGTCAAGTGGCTTATCGCGTCACAGATGTTGTTAATCCAGATGATAGTCAGCAGCTTGTTCAACTAGCTAAAGACACTTTTAGTGGTGTCGATGTAATCTTCTTGAACGCTGGACTAATGCCTAATTCACCACTTTCCGAATTAAAAACTGACGAGTGGAACAGTATGGTTGACGTTAATATTAAAGGTGTATTGAATGGTATCGCCGCAGTATTGCCAACATTCACATCGCAAAAGTCTGGACATATCATCACTACTTCATCAGTAGCTGGGCTTAAAGCTTACCCAGGCGGTGCGGTTTATGGCGCAACAAAGTGGGCTGTTCGTGATTTAATGGAAGTTTTGCGTATGGAATCTGCACAAGAAGGTACTAACATCCGCACAGCAACTATTTATCCAGCAGCAATCAACACGGAATTGTTGGATACGATTACTGATAAGAATATTTCAGAAGGTATGACTGCTTTGTACGAACAATATGGTATTTCACCTGATCGAATTGCCAATGTTGTTGCATTCGCGATTGATCAGCCAGAAGATACGAACGTTAATGAGTTTACAATTGGACCAACAAGTCAACCTTGGTAATTATAAGATAAGATAAAACTAAGACTATTCATTTTCTAAAGCTTAGGCTGTCGAGAAGACCTCGACAGCCTTTTAATTGGAAAAATCTCCACTGCTTAAAACTATTAGCCGAAAAATGGAGGAATTTAAATTTCAAAGGATATGAAAGTTGCACTTGTCACTGGCGAAATAGAGGAATTGGATATGAGTTGGTCAAACAATTAGCTTTGAAAGGTTTTAAGGTATTGGCAAGTCGGAATCCGGAGAAGGGTCATAAAGCGATACAACAACTTAGGGAGTCAAATCTGGACGTCTCGTTTGTGTCGATAGATGTAGATAATCAAGAAAGCATCCGTCAAGCCTCGACAACAGTAAATGAGCGTATTGATCAATAATGCTGGCGTATATTTGGATGAGAATAAAAAGCTGCCTTATAAGACAACTCTGTTCTTTATTCACTTCTAGTTAAAGAATTTTCCATTTCGAATTTATGTAATAAACCAGATTATCGGTCCATTCACGAAATTCAAAAATAAATCTTTTTCTTATGCATTCAAACTCCATTCCTACATTCTTTGCTAAATTATAAGAAGGTGTGTAATCAACGTTTTCTTCAGTTTTTCCTTCGCCTCAGCTATTTTTTTGATTTCTTTCTCAATTTCATTGTAAATATCTTCATTTTTTCAGGATCTAAAGGCGGTATGTGCAAACATCTGGCAGGATGTAGAACACACTCCGGAAGGTCTAAAGGAATGTCTCTAGGGTCCCAATGAATTATTGGCATCGAATCGCTCCTTTCAATTAATTTTTAGTATGAGTAGAACGTATTTTTCTATACAAGTCTTCAAAGCAGCTAATTATATGATCAAATTAATACAAGAAAACCTTGATAAATGAATAAATAGAAAGGGCATGTTTTGAAAAAAAATTAATCAAAACATGCCCTAATAATATTTAATTGGATTATTCTTTTATAAAAAAGATTGATCATTTTTGATTCCTTGAAGAACTAACGGACCCTTTACTTTAAGTACAATCTTTCACAATCTGAAGAGCAGCACTCAATATGAAAGCTCTGTTCCGTTCTTTAATTCTTACATCTGAGGGTTGAATAAAAATTGGGTTTAAATGTGATTTTTTAATCTCTTTTCGATTCTATCAGTTCTGCCATTTGTTTCGAATTTGGATTTTCTTCATTGTAGTTTATCAATGATGTTAATATAATCCGTTTCATTTCGGTTCTGGCTTAATTTAAAAGCAGCCTGTATTTCTCCCACCTTAAATTATTTAACCCCAAAGGCATTTGGTTTCCCTGTTGTGACAATCGTCCCAAAAAGTTTTTTTGAACAAAATCCCAAATTTCATCAGCATTTGCGACATTGTAATATTTTGGAATATATATAATAATCCACCTTTCAAAAAAAGTTATTTGAGTGTTTTGGTCATTATAAAGTCCATTTGTTCTTCATCACCCATATAAAAAGAGTGGGCTCCGGTTTTAACAAACCCATGTTTCTTGTAAAAAGCAATCGCATTTTCATTTTTTTCCCATACGCCTAGCCAGACTTTACCTTTTTTACCTTCCATCGCAATTTCAATAGCTTTATTTAGCAGATATCTACCAAGCCCATGTTTTTGAAATTTGTTCTTTATATAAATCCTCTCGATTTCAAGTGATTCATCACCCATTTCTTCAGACTGTGCATCATTGGTATTGACCTTTAAATATCCAGCGACTTCATTATTAAAATAAACAAAAAAGAATTGTGAAGAAATATTGGATAATTCTTTTTCTAATTGTTTTAAGTTAAATGCCCTTTCCAAATAGGCATTCATATTTTCGGGTGAATTCTGATGTTTAAATGTCTCATTAAATGTTTCATAACTAATTTCTTGAAGTTTGCGTGAATCTTCAAGGGTACATTTTTTTATATTTAAAGTCATTTAAATATGTCGCTCCTTTATATAATCAATAAATTCTCTTGTTTCCCTTTTTTACAAATGCCCAGTCTTTTTCTATATTTTTTCTTACTCTTTGAAGAAGATTGAAAATGGTTTCTACCTCTCTTTCGGAAAATCCCTCTAATGCAATGATATTGGAATAATCATTTTCTCTTTTTATAAAAGGATAAACATTTTTCCCTTTCTCTGTTGGAAAGAGTTTTTTATTTTTTTTGTTAAGTTTATCTTCTTTCTTTTCAATAAAGCCATTAATTTCAAGTTTTTTTATAGAACGAGCTGCTGTTGTTCGATCTACTTTTATCATCTCAGCTAACTTTTCTTGAATGATTCCTGGGTTTTCACATATTCGCACAAGGTACAAATACTGCCCTTTTGTAAGGGCATATTCTTTAAATTCTATATTACTTATAGAATCTAATGCCCTTGCTATCATTCCAATTTCACGAAGAATTTCCTTCATAATTAACTCCTTAGTACATATTTTTGTTGCAAATGCAATAAAATAAGCATATATTTAATTTAACTTAAATTTGTTGTGTTTGCAACAAAAAAAATAATGATAAAGGGGTTGAGTAAAGTGAAATATGTTTTTTATGTATTAGGAATTTTACTATTAACCCTTGGTATTTCTTTCACTATACAATCAGACCTAGGAACTTCACCTTTTGATGCACTTTTGGTAGGACTGTCCATAAATGTGGGGCTTACTGTGGGAAGTTGGGAAATAATAATAGCTTTAATATTGATATGTTGTAATTCATTTTTAAAAAGACAAAGACCAGAAATTTTGGGGTTGTTAACAGCATTTATAACGGGTATTGCTATTGATATGTGGCTTTTTTTATTGCACAATTTGATAACACCTGAACTATGGTACAGCAAAGGTGTTTGTTTTGGAATCGGCTTAGTTGTTATAGGATTAGGAACTGCAACATATTTACACACAAATTTTGCACCAATTCCAGTTGACCGATTAACATTAATCATACAAGAATTAACTAGAACAAATATATTTTTTTCAAGAACATTCATTTACCTCGTATTCTTGATAATGGCAATGATTTCAAATGGACCAATTGGCGTTGGAACTTTATTAACCGTTTGTTTAGGGGGGCTAATACTTAATTACTTTATGCCATTTACTGAAAAAGTATTAGACCGCATATTAACACACTCTAGTACACCACCAAATTATGATAAAGATAAGAACCATTCAATATAGAATGCTTTTTATTTTTCTTGTTCAACTAACCTCCCTCTATAAACATTGATGTATCAACGGTTTGCACCACTCGGTGTATTAGGGGAATTATTTTTTCATTCTACTTTTAAACAGAGTATTGAAATTTTGGTTTTTATTACTAAATTGAGCGTACGCTTCGCTAAAACTAATGGAAATCATTAGCTATTTTCTCCACTATGTGATGCACAATAGATTTCTGCGAAACTTATGATGGCGTACCCTCCCATGTCTCTTAGCGTCATTTGCGCTTACATAAGGCAGAGGCCTGCTAAGCTGCCCCGGGGACTCTTGGTCTTAGTTTAGTAATGTTGCTGGCTTCTCCGTGTCATCCTTCTTGTTATAAATCGATAGTTAGAAATGATTACGCTGCCTCTGAGAGGCAGTAGAGATCCTTCATCATATTCTGCTCATTAAAATGGACTTTCTTTCCCCTCAAAAAAAAGAGTACCCAATTTCGGATACTCATTTATCAAGGTGCTTCATACCATACGATATCATCAAACATTTTTACAACCCGCGGTATGAAGCCTTCTTCATAATCTTCCGGGTATTGAACTATCGCATAGTAAACGCGGTCGCCATGTTGAAAAACCGACACTGTACCCAATATTGCATAATTACTGCCCTTCTGACTAATGTCAAATTCGACCTCAGACCAATCAAATCGGTTCGGCGTATTATCAGATCGCTGTTTAATCTCAAAGTCGTTGCTTATCACAACTTCCCTCACAAACACCGCCTGTTCTTCTATTGTCGCATTCGTACCCTCCCTTTTGGAAAATATCTGAACTTTGGCATCCTCATTTCGCTTGCCTGCAAAATTTGCAAAAACAATCATTGCATCTCCTTCACCAGAACTAGCCTCTTCAACAACCATGTCATCCACGATGTAGGTTGAGAATCCCAATGCCTGACTATGATGAAGCGTGAATTGGAATGATTCTTCCATACCTTCCAATATGATCATATCCGTTTTCGTATTTGGCCGATCTTTTGTCGGATCATCGACCGATTCACCTGGAGAATCAACATCTTGCCCGTCGGTTTGCTTAGGATTTTCATTTGGCTTTTCTGAAATTGGTGGAGATTCCTTATTTTCCTCCTGGACTCCTTTACAAGCACTAAGTCCTGTTACCAAAAAAACGGCTGCCAAAATCAACAATATCTTTTTCATTGGAACCCTCTTTTCATGTATTTTAACAAATTATTATACGGTCCTTATGTAAAAAAGTTACACTATGCTTCTTTGCAAGTATCAGACTTTATAGACATAAAAAAGATTGATACTCCACTCTTTCCGAAAAGAAAAAATATAAGAAATCGTGCATTTGGCTTTATTTTTTATATTATAAAATTGATTCATTTACTAATTTCAAGAAAAAACTACTTATTAAGTTAATAAGTATCATTTCACAATAAGGCATTATTTAATATCCCTTTTTTCTATAACAAAGACGCTTTCCAGTTCAGGAAAAGCGCCAATTGCATTACCCAATAAGGTAGTGAACACAATTGGTTTTCAATCCCTAAATTCGAATTGTACAGTTACTCCTTAATGAATAAGTAATTTAGCTGTTGGTCTTGTGGAATCAAAAACAATTTCACCATCAAAAAATTGTACTAATACATCTTTTTCACCAGTTAACGCTTCACGCATCCGTAAGCCATCGACATTAATATGGGTTTGCCGGAAATAATCTTTCCCTAATTGAGACCAGGAATACTTTGGTCCGTCCATATTTTTTTTCAACTAACTACCCCAATAGTTTGAATATGAAATACTTTTTAAAACTAATTTGAATGTATGATAATTGAAAGAATCGCACGTTCAGAAGGACGCCAATTGGCGGCCTTCTCATGGCGCTAACGCACCCGTTAGGAGTTCTTTAAGGGGTAGCGTCAGGAAAATGCGGATTTACAACGTTAAGGAAATTTCGATATTAAAAAAGCCCAATTTCTCAGCATTAAAATTGAGAAATTGGGCCTTTTTCGTTACTCCATTAAAGCGCCCATTGTTGAATAAAGTTTAAACTTTTGTTAGATCTATAAAACCCTAACCAAATACAACTCTAACATCATGTATTTTAATAAACGCATTTTCATCTAATTTTCTTTTTAATCTTTTTCACTTCTTGTTTACTAATTATAATTTACAGAATTTCTTTATTCGGAAAACCTGATGAAAAATTCTTTACTGAACGTTCTTAAATTGATATACTAAGGCAAGTTAGATTTTACTGTTTTATTCTACTGAAATGAGAATGATCATTCTTTAATTTTTTCTATATATGTATTAAGGGAGGGATGGTTGATTAATTAATCCTTATTCATCCAAGCGATTTAGCTAATTTTTATCTTTCCCCAGAATACAAAATGAACACGTTTTTTTAGGGGGGAATTATGGCTAGAAATAAAGAATTTGATGAAAAACAAGCATTAAGAAAAGCAATGGAGCTTTTTTGGCAACAAGGGTATGAAAAAACGTCTATGCAAGAGTTGGTAGACTATATGGGCATTCATCGTAGAAGCATCTACGATACGTTTGGTGACAAACGTACATTGTTTTTAAGTGCTTTATCTCACTATGAAGAGTTAATTACTACTGAAATGAAGAAGAGAGTAGATTCAAACTTACTGGTTAAACAAGCGATACGAGAAGTGTTTAAAATGGTGATTTATCCAGGTCTTAATCTGCCAAAAGGATGTTTGTCTGTAAACGCAGCTGTTGAATTATCTTTGCTTGACGAAGAAATTGCAACAAAGATTGCAGGAATGTTTAAAAAGACAGAATCTCTCTTTTATGAGCTACTGAAACATGGGCAAAAAAATGGAGAAATATCCAGGAGGCATGATCCTGAAGTACTGTCTCTTTTTCTTCATAATTCACTTGTAGGCTTACGCGTATTAGTGAAGACTGAAGATGATAACAAAAAATTAGAAAGCATTGTTGACATGACACTTTCAGTGTTAGAATAGCTTTCTTTTTTTAACAATTGTAGAATGTTCATTCTAGAATGCGTAAACCTTATGAACAAAGCGAACTGCAACTAATTTAAACTCTATCAAATCAATCCGAACTCACCGTTCGAAAGGAGAAAAAATGATGTCAAAATTTACAATTCCAACTGAATCAAGTTATATCGAAGCTGAGGGAATCCGATTTGCCTATAGAAAGTTCGGCCAAGAAACAGGAATTCCACTAATTTTCTTCATTCACTTCCGCGGAACAATGGAAAACTGGGATCCTAATATGATTGGTGTTTTAGCTGAAAGTCGACCAATTATTCTTTTTGATAATACTGGTGTCGGTGAATCCAGTGGTGAAACTCCGACTACTATAGCTGAGATGGCAAAGGATGCAGCGACTTTCATTAAAGCACTTGGTTTAGAGAAAGTCGATACCCTTGGTTTCTCAATTGGCGGATTTGTTGTACAGGAGTTAGCATTGCGACAGCCAAATTTGGTACGACGCATCGTCTTGGCTGGGACTGCTCCACAATCTGGCGTCAATGATCCTAGAAAAGACGTGTATAAAGCGATGACTCAAGCTGATGGAGATGCAAATGATGCCCTAGAGAATTTCTTGTTCCTATTTTACAGTCCGACCGAAACGAGTCGTACGGCTGGAATATCTTCATTAAAACGAATCTTGACCCAGAAAAAAGTGGATAGCTCACTTCAAGTACGCGATGCGCAATTACAGGCAATCTCCAAATGGGCTGAGCGAGATCCTGAACAGAAATATGACTGGTTGCAGAAGATTACACAACCGGTACTTGTGACCAATGGTGTTAAAGACATAATGGTTCCGACCGAAAATAGTTATATTCTTACCGAAAACTTACCTTACGCCCAACTCATCATTTATCCTGACTCCGGGCATGGACATCTATTCCAGTACCCAGAACAGTTTGCTGAACATGTAAACCTGTTTCTTGATTCTAAGTAGTAAAGAGTGTAGAGGAAAATTAGTCATAGATATTAAAATAATCATAATTTCTATGACTTTTCTGCCTATAAACAGTTAAAAATGAGGAGACAAAATATAAAATGAAACAGTCAAATTCAGTCTTGGAAGATTCTCTGCAACTCCCAAATAGAGCAATTATCAAGAATCGAATCTTTAAATCTGCAATGAGTGAAGCATTAGGAACAAATAATCAAAATCCTAGAGAGTCATTGGTTACTTTATACAAAACATGGGCTAATGGTGGCGCAGGTCTGGTCGTGACAGGTAACGTTATGATAGATCGAAATGCTTTGGGGGAACCAAATAACGTTGTTGTGGAAGACGAACGTGATTTAAACATGCTAATGAAATGGGCGAAAGCTGGTACTGAAAATGAAACGCACCTCTGGATGCAACTAAATCACCCAGGGAAGCAGTCGCCTAAGACAATTTCAAAAGAACCTGTAGCACCAAGTGCAGTCTCGCTTTCTGGAGACTTAAAGAATTTCTTCAATCCACCACGAGCTCTTCATGCGAAAGAAATTGAAGAAATAATCATCCGGTTTGGAAAAGCGGCAAGAATAGCTAAAAAAGCAGGCTTTACTGGTGTTCAAATCCATGCAGCACACGGATACCTTATTAGTCAGTTTTTATCGCCTCACCATAATCAGCGTACAGATGAATGGGGTGGGAGCTTAGCAAATCGAATGCGATTTTTGCTTGAAACATATAAAGAAATTAGAAGACAAGTCGGAGAAACATTTCCGATTGGCATAAAGCTAAATTCTGCTGACTTTCAACACGGCGGGTTCACTGAAGAGGAGTCTATGGAAGTTCTTCAGGAAATGTCTGAAATTGGGATTGATCTCATTGAAATTTCTGGAGGGAATTACGAGAATCCCAAGATGATGGTAGCGGATGTAAAAGAAACGACAAAAATACGAGAAGCTTATTTTATAGAATATGCAAACAAGGCTAGGAAATTAGTTTCTACTCCATTAGTAGTCACAGGCGGCTTCCGTTCCCAAGAAGGGATGGAGGAAGCTATTGCTAGTGGTGAAATTGATATGGTTGGAATGGCAAAACCTTTTGCTTTAGTACCTGACTTGGCAAACAAGATCTTTCAAGGCAATTATGAAACCGTTCAAACCAAGCCAATCCGCACGGGAATTAAATTGGTAGATAAGACCGCTGCTATGTTAGAAATTGGTTGGTATGAACAGCAGTTAGCAAGGATCGGGAAGTCTCAATCTCCAAACCCTAATCATAGTGTTTGGAGATCTTTGATACAAAATGTTATTGCGAATGGTCGTGGTGTATTCTTAAGAAGAAGAGGATAGTATCGCCTCCCATTGCCCAGGAAGGCTTCTCACATTATTTTTTAATTAGTGATATGCCTTAATGTTTGTTTTCGAGAACTATGAAATGTAACTAATACAGCCGAACTTTAATAAACTAGCAAATCCATCTTCATTATTTTCAAATGCAAGTGTATCTCCGACTACAATTCCACGGAAATTCACTGCTCTAGCCACATGTAATTGTTGGGCAATATCACTCCAACAACAACAAGGTGTTTATCGGAAATTCTTTCTATTAGTTGATTTTGTTTATCTTGCATTTTAAACTTCATATAAGGGTTCCTCCTAAAGTTTTGAGTTAGAGTGGTGTCTTACTCATATCTTACTGAGGAGCCCTATTTTTTTCAAAGCTGAAAAATAACGAACTACAGGAATGCTATCCTGCCCCTATAGTTCCATAAATCGAGTAGGAGGAGGCGCCTAGCCTCCGACCTCTCACACCACCGTACATACCGTTCGGTATACGGCGGTTCAGTTTAAGTCTGACGTAGTTTTGTATATCGTTCATATAGATTGACTAACCCA
>NZ_JAUUTW010000028.1 GCF_030676415.1 Peribacillus frigoritolerans
GAAAGCCGAGGAGGCTCCCCGACCGCCCGCGGAAAGCGAGTGCCTGGAGTGGAAATCAACGTCCAAATTGTACAAGCCATAAAAATAGACAAACTCGATTTTCATCGAGTTTGTCTACAGTCTGAGCGGATGTCCGGTTTAGGACATCCGCTTTCTTATTTAAACTTTCTTCATTTTAAATGGACTGACCATAAATAATGATAATATAATCATGAGGGATAAGAAAAAGACCGGATGGAAATACGGAATGGCTAGATAACTTAAAGTAGCGATGCAGCCCGCAACCGTAATCGGCACTCCTGTAAAATATCCATTGCTTTCACTAATATTGAAGCGGGCGAGACGAAATGCGCCACAGCCAATATAGAAAACCGTGAAGAGTGTGCCAGGTGCTCCGAATTCTATTAATATTCCTTGGTATAATAATAGAGCTGGTGCGACGCCAAAGGATATGATGTCACACATGGAATCAAGTTGCTTACCCAATTCCGATTCAATGTTGAATTTCCGTGCAACCATACCGTCAAAGCGATCTGCAAGGGCAGCCAGGAAGATTAAAAGCAGGCTTAAATTCAATTGGCCGTGCATCACGGCAATTATCGCAAATCCACCGAGGGATAAATTCATTAAAGTAAGTATATTTGCTGTTTGTGCTTTCACTTTTTTAATGGTTTGATCTAGGGCGTGTAATAAAAACATCTTTTCACTCCTTTCAAATGAAACAAATTAAAACAAAATATAGTAAACATAAGTATTTATTATATAATAATATTTTACTTAACACAATTTATGCAAGAGATTTTTAGAATAATTTTACAATTTGGAGTGGTATTATTTGTTTCAGTCTTTGTATCGCATTCTTATTGAACTGACGAATGGTCAGTATTCATCAGGTTTATTAAAGCATTTTAGCCAATCTCGTTGGAGCAGGCCCTTAATTTTACTTTATGTAAAAACATTCAATCTTAATCAACAGGAATTTGGTAAGGAGTTAAAAGCTTATACCAATCTGCACGAGCTATTTACAAGGCAGTTAAAGGCGGACGCCAGACCCATTACGGCAGTTCCTTCTGCGGTAGCTTGTCCTGTGGACGGTGTTCTTGAGGATTCAGGGGAGATACGCGCTGATAAAAAGATCGTCGTTAAGGGTAAGATATATTCAATGGAGGAAATGCTCGGGGATGAGCTTTTCTTGGAAAAGTACTTAGGCGGCAAATATCTCGTGTTATACTTAAGCCCGAGTCATTACCATAGGATCCATGCACCAATCAAGGGTTCCGTAATCAAACGTTGGACCCTTGGAAGGAAATCGTACCCCGTTAATAAATGGGGGATGAAATATGGAAAAGAGCCTTTATCAAAAAATTATCGGACAATAACTGAACTTCAAAATGAAGCGGGAAATCTGGCAATGGTGAAAGTCGGGGCCATGTTCATAAATTCGATCGTCATTACTGATGAATCGGATGAATTGGAAAAAGGACAGGAATTTTCTTATTTCAGCTTTGGGTCCACAGTGGTGCTCCTTTTTGAAAAAGGAAGTTTTGAACTGGAAGGAAACATATCCATTCCCGCAGATGTCCGTGTGGGTGAAACAATCGGATTCATGAGAGCGGTCTAACTTCAAATGAAAATAAGAGGCTGACATTTGATGTCAGCCTATGTATTTCATATTAAAAGATTGATCGGATTTTATGTGTCAGGGATCTTCGATGAATTTCCGTTTCTATGAGGCGGATGAAATCGGTACTCAACTTTAAATTCTGTGCTTTAAAATAGGATTCAAGCAACAGGTCATCAGATAGTTTTTGCATCAGAAAGCCATTTACGGCTGCTCACCTCCAGTAGGGATTGCGGGGAATAATTTGGTGTTTACTTGCATATATTGATAAGTCTTCCTTGATGTACCCCTACTGTATCAGAAATAAACGTGGAGAACAATCGTTCTGTTATCCACAGTTAAAAGTGGATAACCTGTGGTTAAGTTGTTTACAAGGTGAACGAAATGGTGCACATCAGTATGGAAAATGTTAGTAAAGTTATCCACAGGTTGAATAAATGAAATTTTTGTCGAAATCTTTTATGAATAATTAGTTCTTTGGTTCTGGTCTGCCTGCAAATTTCCCATTATTTAATGAAAAATGCCTTTCCATATCAGAAAACATACATTATGATGTTTCTTTACCGTCAGCCCTCCTTTCCTAATTTTTTTTGAAAGTGAGCTGAAAATTCGATATGATGGAGACGGTAAATTTTAATGAAAATATAGAGGTGTCAATATGCTTAAATTATTTTTGCCGAGTGAACATGTTAAAAGCATTTTTAATATAGATCCTCAAGAATTGAAAAAAAGAGGGATTAAGGGAGTCATTACCGATTTGGATAATACTCTCGTTGAATGGGACAGGCCAACTGCCACCCCCGATTTAATCAAATGGTTCGACAATATGCGGGATCATGGGATTTTAGTGACGATTGTTTCCAATAATAATGAAAATCGGGTTCGGGCTTTTTCCGATCCGCTTCACATTCCGTTTATCTTCCAGGCCAGAAAACCGATGGCAAGGGCTTTCCATAAAGCCCGTAAGACAATGGGATTGAAATTAGAAGAAACGGTGGTAATCGGCGATCAGTTATTGACGGATGTATTGGGAGGGAACAGAGGCGGGTTTCATACGATCTTAGTGCTCCCTGTCGCACAAACCGACGAATTCAGAACAAGGATCAATCGTTATTTTGAAAGAAAGATCATGGCGTTTTTTAAACGAAAAGGAATGATAGAATGGGAGGATCACAATTGAACAATCATCAAGAATTAGTGTGCATCGGCTGCGGTGTGAAGGTCCAGACTGAAGATCCGAAGGAATTGGGCTTTGCCCCTAAATCAGCTCTGGAAAAAGAGAGCATCGTTTGTCAGCGCTGCTTTAAATTGAAACATTATAACGAAGTTCAGGATGTTTCCTTAACAGACGATGACTTCTTGAAAATCTTGAATAAAGTAGGCGAAACCGACTCTTTAATCGTCAAAATCGTCGATATTTTTGATTTCAATGGAAGCTGGCTCCCTGGCCTGCATCGATTTGTCGGAAGAAATGATGTTCTTCTGATTGGAAACAAGGTGGATTTATTGCCTAAATCCGTAAAACCGAACAAGTTGATCAATTGGATGAAGCAATCGTCCAAGGAATTGGGTCTTAACCCGGTTGATGTCCTGCTTGTCAGTGCGGAAAAAGGAAAGCACATACTTGAAGCGGCTGAGGCGATTGAACGGTATCGCAGAGGTAAAGATGTCTATGTGGTGGGCTGTACGAATGTAGGGAAATCGACTTTCATCAACCGTCTTATAAAAGAAGTGAGCGGTGAAGCGGATATCATCACGACTTCCCACTTCCCGGGAACTACCTTGGATATGATCGAAATTCCTTTGGATGATGAACAGGCATTGATCGATACTCCAGGAATCATTAATCATCATCAAATGGCTCACTATGTGGACAAACGGGACTTCAAGGTGATTATGCCGAAAAAGGAAATCAAGCCGAGAGTGTACCAACTGAATGAAGGGCAGACGCTATTTTTCGGAGGGTTGGCCCGGTTGGACTATGTATCAGGCGGAAGGCGTTCACTGACTTGCTACCTTTCGAATGAATTGAATATTCACCGTACGAAACTGGAAAATGCCGATGAATTGTATAAAAACCATGCCGGGGAATTACTGACGCCTCCACGGCCTGAACAAATCGAGGAGTTTCCGAAGCTGATTCCACATGAATTCTCCTTGAAAGATGGTAAAATGGATATTGTGTTTTCTGGTCTTGGCTGGGTGACGGTCAATGAGCCAGGAGCGAAAATCGTTGCACATGTTCCAAAGGGCGTCAATGTGATCGTTCGCAAATCATTAATCTAAATATAGGGGTCGTCTAGTCTATGAAAAAGATATATGGGGTAATGGGAGATCCAATTGCACATTCGATGTCACCGGACATTCATAATGATGCATTTGAAAAAGAAAATATAGAAGCGGTTTATCATCATTTTCATGTGACACCTGAGCGTTTGAACGATGCCGTGAAAGGCATGAAAGCCCTTGGTATAGAAGGGTTTAACATCACGATTCCTCATAAGGCTTCCATCATCCCTTTCCTTGATGAAGTGGATGAACTGGCCCTTGCGATCGGGGCAGTTAATACGGTTGTTAACAAAAATGGTCGGTTTATAGGGTATAATACAGACGGAAAAGGATTTTTTAAATCTTTATGCGATGAAATATCAGGTGACATCAAGGCTAAAAAAACGTTAGTGATCGGAGCGGGCGGTGCTGCGCGTGCGATTTATTTTACCCTCGTAAAAGAAGGGGTAAAGCAAGTTGATATTGCAAACCGGACAAAGGAAAGAGCGGCCCAGCTTGTTTCTGATTGCCCATATGATAAAGTATCGAAGGCACTCTCGATTATCGAAGCGGAAGAAAGCTTATCACAATATGATTTAATCATCCAAACGACTTCTTCTGGAATGAGTCCCGAATTGGATCATTCACCGTTAAAGGTCGACCAGCTTAAAACCGGTGCAATTGTCAGTGATATCATCTATAACCCTCTGCAAACCAAGCTGCTGCGTGAAGCAGGGGAAAAAGGGGCGGAAACGCAAAATGGTCTGGGGATGTTCATCAACCAGGCCGCGCTCGCATTTGAGATATGGACAGGCATTATGCCGGATACAGCAAGAATGACAGATATTGTCTTGAACAAACTAGGAGGTAACACATGTTAACAGGAAAACAGAAAAGATTTTTACGATCAAAGGCCCATCACCTCAATCCAATTTTTCAAGTTGGTAAAGGCGGCGTCAATGATAATCTCATCAAGCAAATTGGTGAGGCGCTTGAAGTACGTGAATTAATTAAGGTCAGCATCCTGCAAAACTGTGAAGAGGACCGCAATAATGTGGGACTTTCTTTATCAAAAGGTGCACGTGCGGAATTGGTTCAGATTATCGGCAACACTATTGTGCTGTATAAAGAATCAAAAGAAAACAAACAACTTAATTTACCTTAAGGAACCTATCTATGAAAAAAATTGGAATTCTTGGCGGTACATTCAATCCTCCGCATATCGGGCATTTAATTATAGCGAATGAAGTGCTGGATGCCCTTGAGCTAGATGAAATCAGGTTCATGCCAAATCACGTTCCTCCACATAAGGAAAAATCGGAGGAAGTAACCGATATGGACAGGTTGGCCATGCTGGAAAACGCGATAGCCGGAAACCCATCTTTTTATATTGAGGGTATTGAAATAGAAAGAAAAGGCACATCTTATACGTATGACACAATAAAATTGCTGAAAGAACTTGAGCCAACCAATGAGTTTTATTTCATAATTGGCGCAGATATGATTGAGTACTTACCGAATTGGCACCGTATCGACGAGCTGGTGCATATGGTCAATTTCGTCGGGGTGAAGCGCCCTGGATATAATGAAAAGACCGTATACCCAATCACGATGGTGAAAGTCCCCCAGATGTTCATTTCGTCTTCCATGATACGAAGGAAGTTAAGAACGGGGAAAACCGTGAAATATTTAATAGCAGATCCAGTGGTGAAGTATATTAAAGGGAATGGTTTATATGAATCGTGAGCAAGCATTGGCGCTGGTAAAAGAACAAATCACCGAGCACAGGTACATTCATACCTTGGGTGTGGTCGAGTCAGCGATTGAACTTGCTGAACGGTATGGTGCCGACGTCAAAAAAGCGGAACTGGCAGCCATTTTCCATGATTATGCAAAATTTCGTCCAAAAGAGGAAATGGAGCAAATTATAATCGCTGAAAAAATGGACCCGGCGTTACTTGAATACAATATGGAGCTGTGGCACGCTCCTGTCGGGGCTTATTTGGTGAAAAAGGAAGCTGGCATTCAGGACGCTGAAATCTTGGATGCGATTGCCTATCACACGTCTGGCAGGGTTGGCATGAGCCTTTTGGATAAAGTCATATACCTTGCTGACTATATTGAGCCGGGACGTTCTTTTCCCGGTGTCGACGAAGTCAGGCAGACAGCAAAGCAGAATTTGGATCATGCTGTCATCCAGGCTTTAAGGAATACAGTTGTTTTTTTAATGAAAAGAAATCAGGCAATTTACCCTGACACATTTAAGACATATAATGATTTAATCATGAATTTGAAGGAGAAGATGTAATGACTGAACGTGAACTTCTTGTAATTGCAGCAAAAGCGGCGGATGATAAAAGAGCGGAGGATATCGTGGCATTGAACATGCAAGGTATTTCCCTTGTAGCGGATTACTTTTTGATCTGCCACGGTAACTCTGAAAAACAAGTACAAGCAATAGCTCGTGAAATGAAGAGCAAAGCTGATGAATCAGGAATCAATGTAAAACGTCTTGAAGGATTTGACGAGGCGAAATGGGTGCTTGTGGATCTTGGCGATGTAGTGGCCCATATTTTCCATAAAGATGAAAGAAACTACTATAACCTCGAACGTTTATGGGGAGATGCACCTTTTGAAGATCTAGAGAGTGAACTGACTTCATGACTTACGAACGCTTTGCCTATGTATACGATGAATTGATGAAGGACGCACCTTATGAAAAATGGCTGATGATCCTTACGGCGAAGCTGGAACAGTTTGGAATTGGTGGAAGGAAAGTCCTGGATTTAGCGTGTGGAACCGGGGAAATGACCGTTGAATTGGCGCAACACGGATTCGAAGTCACCGGCGTGGATTTATCTGATGAAATGCTTCTTGTTGCTAATGAAAAAGCGGGTAAGCTTGGATTATCGATTCCGTTTTTCCAGCAGAATATGGCAGAACTCGAGGGACTTGGCCAATTTGATTGTGTCACGATTTTTTGTGATTCGCTGAACTACCTTCGCGATGAGGAGGATATAGTCAAGACGTTCAGCCGGGTTCATGAGCATTTGAAGGATGGCGGATTATTCTTGTTTGATATCCATTCCATTTATAAAATGGAAGAAATCTTTCGTGATAACACGTTTGCTGTCAATGGAGAAGAAGTATCCTATATATGGGACTGCTTCCCGGGTGAAGAACCTTACAGTGTGGAACATGATTTAAGTTTTTTCGTAAGGGACGATGAAAGCGGTCTGTATGACCGATTTGATGAGTTGCATTATCAACGGACCTATCCGGTTGAACAATATAAAAAGTGGTTGGAGCAAGCAGGTTTTACGGTTTCTGAGATTATGGCGGATCTTGAAGAAGCACCGCTTGTAACGGAAACCGAAAGAATCTTGTTTGTAGCGAGTAAATGATAAAGAGGTCAAGAATCTCCATCGTACATCACACGTGCGAGTGGAGGTCTGACCTCTTCTTTTTTTTATTTTAAGAAGGAAATGAGATATGGATTACGAATATTAATAAGGATGGCCGAACTGCTTTTCAACTTCGTGAAGATCCTCTGCAAACTTTTCGTGTGTCGCTTGAAAAAGATGATGGAACATTTCCCCGGTTTCAGCTTCTAAAACCTTGATCCCCTCACCCGTTATTCCACCCTTTACACATACCTTTTCCTGCAAGGTCGGCAATGTATAAACTCCTTTACCAAGCAGTTCCCCTAAGCCAACCAGCATGTTTTCAGTCAAAGTCGTAGCGGTTTCCTTATCTATCTTCGTCGTTTGGCAAGCCGCGTCAATAAAAGCCTGTGCCAAATAGCTGAAGAAGGCAGGACCGCAGCTGACGATATCGGAAGCTACCCGGGTGATATCATTTTCAATGATGACCGGTGCCGAAATGGCGGAGGCCAAATCAAATAAAGCGGACACTTTCTCCTTACTGCAGCTCTTGCTGAAACTCAGTAACGATACCCCTGAACCCACACGGTTCGTTATGCTCGGGATAAAACGGGCACAGGGGGCATTTACTGCCGATTCAAGCTGGGAGACTGAAACCGGGCTTGTTATGGAAATAACCAGCTGATCCCTTTTTATATGATGTTTGATGCCTTGTAATAGGCTGTTAATTTGCAATGGTTTTACACAGAGAAAGATAAAGTCCGCTTGTTGGACGATTTCGGCTGCGCTTTCCGCAACCTTGATACCGGGGTGTTTCTCTTTCAGCACCCATGCTTTGGAAAGCGTGCGATTTGTAATGATTAGATCTGCCGGATTCAATATTTTTGCCTCCAGCCATGCCTCGATTAAAATGGTGCCCATATTTCCGGTTCCGATAACACCGATTTTCTTCATTTCCAATTAACTCCTCTCACTTAAAGCGATTGATTCTCCTAGAAACACTATGTATTTTTAATCTGTCCTATGACAATGTATCGTGCGAAATCCAACAAGGAGGTAAAAAAATGGAGGGAATTTCAAAAAAGAAAATGACGATGATTAGCGTTGCCGTGGCAGTTGTGGCAGCGGGCATTTACTTCTTTTTACAACAAGGGGGAGATCCGGCTGATACGGAAGATATATTTTCCATTACGCCAAAAGAAGCTGAAATCGAACAAAGTGAAAATGAAACGCCAGCCGAACCTGAGATCATTAAAGTAGACGTTAAAGGGGCGGTCAAGTCCCCAGGCATATTTACTGCACAGACAGGTGACCGGGTGATCGATTTGATTTCGGCTGCAGGCAGTTTTACGGATAAGGCTGATAAGGATAAAGTGAATTTTGCCCAAATCGCTGAAGACCAAATGGTCATTTATGTTCCGGAAATAGGTGAAGAAGACAAAGGGAACTTGGAGAATATACAAGTCGGGCCGTCTGGTGATGCCGTTTCTGGGGGGACGTCAGGAGGACTGGTGAACTTGAATACAGCTACACAGGAAGATTTGGAAACCTTGACGGGAATTGGACCATCCAAAGCGAATGCGATCCTGGAATACAGGGAAACGGCAGGAAAATTCAAGGAGGTCGATGACTTGAAGAAGGTAACGGGAATCGGCGATAAAGTGTTTGAAAGGTTACGGGATTCCATTTCGGTGAAATGAATGATTGAATATGCTACACAAATGGACAGGAAGAGGGTAAAATTGAAGAAAATCATTCTAGTGGTAAGGGGATACAACATGAACAGAATTAGTTGGGATCAATATTTCATGGCGCAAAGCCATTTATTAGCTTTAAGAAGCACATGTACACGCCTCACTGTAGGGGCGACCATCGTCCGGGATAACCGAATCATTGCGGGGGGATATAATGGGTCCATTGCGGGAGGGACGCATTGTATTGATGACGGCTGTTATGTAATGGATAATCATTGTGTTAGAACGATACACGCAGAAATGAATGCACTTTTACAATGCGCGAAATTTGGGGTGCCGACTGATGGGGCAGAAATATATGTGACGCATTTTCCGTGTCTTCCGTGCTGTAAATCACTCATCCAAGCTGGCATCAAGGCTGTTTATTATGCCGAGGATTACAAAAATCATCCATATGCCCTCGAATTATTTAAACAGGCTGGTGTCAAGACCGAGAAGGTTGAAGCAAAAGGGGCCATCGATGTTAATGGAAAACAAAAAAAGGACTTTGTATTCTCATTGCTAGCTCAACTTGAACGAACAGGCCTGGAAAAAGAAGATTTATTGGCGCTGGAAAAGCAGGCCAATCAGATATTTGAAAATTAAATAGGACGGGGGCAGGCATGGCTAGACATCTTATCTTACTAGCCGTTTCGGCCACATTTGGTGTTACGGCCCATTCTTTTTTTAATGCAAGGCTGCTGATCATTATCCTTATTTTTCTCTGTTTCCTTTATTTTTCGGTGGGGTTAAGTGTAAAGGCCCTTAGTTTTCATTTGGTGATCATGGGGATATTTTTAGGGGCCGCCTCCTTCTCCGATCACCGAAACAAAACTGCCTATCATGGAACGGAAAGCCAATTTATCATCACATTTACCGACCAACCGAATATAGATGGAAATTCATTAAAAGGATTCGTGGGCAGTGAGAAAGGCGAACGGCTAGTGCTTCGTTATAAAATCACCACCGAATTGGAACAGGAAAAGCTGAGTCGGTTTCTGCGAATCGGTTTATCATGTCCGGCTGAAGGGACATTGCAAATTTCCGACAAAAACAGGAATGAAAACAGTTTCGATTACCAGCGTTATCTTTTCCGCCAAGGCACCCATTGGATATTCAAAGCGGATTCCATTTCATTTCAAGAATGCAAAGTGGTTGGAAACTCGATTCTAGTTTCGATTCGTAATTTGCGCATGAAGGGAATTACGTATATTAGAGAACACTTTCCGGAAGAATCGAGCGGTTTTGTCACAGCTCTCATATTCGGCGACCAGACATATATAGATGAAGGCGACCTTACTAATTATCAGCGGTTGGGTCTGGTTCATTTACTGGCGATTTCCGGTCTTCATGTCAGTTTTTTAACGGGGATGTTATTTTACTTCGGCATCAGGGTTGGAATTACACGGGAAAGAATGATGGTGGCCATCTTATTCTTCCTTCCGGTTTACATGTTACTTTCAGGTGCCAGTCCATCTGTGGTGAGATCCTGTTTAATGGCTATGCTCTTCTTTCTACTCCTGCTATTCAAGAAGCGGATCTCGGCGGGTGCCGCAATCGGATCGACTTATTTGGCATTATTGTTTTTTCGGCCTAATATGCTCTATGATATAGGTTTTCAGCTTTCATTCGCAGTCACTTTCTCCATTGTCATGTCTTCAAGCATTTTCTTACAATATCCTAAGAAAACAACGCAGCTATTCATCATCAGTTCCATCTGCCAATTGGCAGCCCTTCCGATTTTGCTTTTTCACTTTTTTGAAGTATCCTTTCTTGGCGTGTTTCTGAACGTATTGTATGTTCCGCTTTATTCCATCATATTGCTGCCATTTTCACTGATTTCCCTCCTTATTCATTTATTACTGCCTTCCTTGGGGCAACCCCTCATTTCATTATTGAATTTCACATTCGTACTCTGCAATAAAGCCGCGGATGCCGCATCGGGTTTGCCGCTGGCCTCCATTCCGTTTGGAAAACCATCTTTCAGCATAATGGCATTACTTGTTATTTCCCTTTTGGGGTTATACCTGACTTGGGATGTAGCTTTTGAAAAAAGTAAAACCTGGTGCGGAATAATTATTGTCCTTTTACTGTTTCAATATAATTTACAAAGGTTCTCGCCTTTTGGTGAAGTGCAGATCATCGACGTTGGACAAGGTGACTCCATTTTAATTATCCTGCCGTTCAATCGCGGTAATTATTTGATTGATACGGGTGGGCAAATTACATTTCCAATCGAAACGTGGGCAAAAAAGCGAAAGAAGTTCAACACCGCGGATGATATCATTATTCCATTATTGAAAAGTAAGGGAATCCACCAATTGGACAAACTCATTTTAACCCATCCGGATACAGATCATATGGGAAGTGCAAAAGAATTAATTGAAAATTTTAAAGTTGGGGAGATCATCATTGGAGGCTGGAGTGAAGAGCATTACAGGGATATGGATTTTGTGTCCATGGCAAGAGATAAAAAAATGAAAATGACTGTCCTGAAAAGGGGGAACCATTGGGTGGCGGGAGGAGCGCCGTTTGCTGTGCTAAGTCCATATGAGAAAGAAGATAATAAGAATGATTCATCCATAGTTCTATTCATGGAGCTTGGTGGATTGTCATGGTTATTAACTGGCGATATGGGAGAAGAAGGGGAAAGGGAACTATTGAACACATTTCCGCAGTTGCAGGTTGATATCTTGAAGGTTGGACACCATGGCAGTAAAACTTCTTCTTCCGCGCCCTTCCTTGAACAGCTACAGCCAAAAGCCGCGCTTATTTCCGTTGGAAAAAATAATGGCTACGGTCACCCTCACGGAGAAGTAATTGGGAATCTGGAGAGAAATGGCATAAAGGTGTTCAGGACGGACGAGGATGGTTCTATTATTTACAAGTATTACAAAAGCAGTGGAACCTTTCGGAAGACTCTCCCATAGTATGTAGAAAATCAAAAAGAAAGAGACTGCAGCGGCAGCCTCCATCAGGAAAAAAAATAAGTGCATGCAGTTAATGAAATCAGGATCCGACAGCTTTAATGACGACAGCTATGGTGAACATGGCAGCGAAAAATACAAAAGAACCGATGAATCCTATAGCGGAATCAGCGACGTCATCTGTCTTTGATTGAACATTCTTTTCGAATTCGTTCATTATTTACCCCTCCTATTTCTGCTAATAGTATAAAACATTACCAAAAAAAAATCTACAGGCTTCATTCCTTCATTTCCTTTACTGACAAGAGTTGTCACAAATAGTTTGGGATTTTGAGGTCAAAATAAAAGTACAAACAAAGCAAGTGAAAAAGAAAAGCTCATTTTTTGTTCTACATGAATACTCTACCCGCTTTCAAGGAAGATTACCCGGGCCTTTCTTGAAAGTGTTCATATAGATCCGGAATTAGCCCTTTTAAGGGCTAGTTCCCTTTATAGCTTGTCAAATGGTCCATCCACCTATACCATTAGAGAAGAATACATAGTAAAGAGGCGGATTCTATTGGTATTAGACGTTTGGAAAAGTATAAAAAAAGGGCAATTCGCGCCAGTGTACTTGTTATATGGGACGGAAGCCTATCTAATTAATGAAACGAAGCAGCTATTGATCGAGAATGTCCTTCACGAGGATGAGATGGATTTTAACTTTTCTCAATTTGATTTAGAAGAGACGCCTGTAGAAACTGCGCTTGAAGATGTCGAAACCCTCCCGTTTATCGGGGAAAGGCGCCTTGTTTTCATGCAAAACCCATTTTTTTTGACAGCTGAAAAAACGAAGTCAAGGGTTGAACATAATGTGAAAAGACTGGAAGCGTATTTGGCTGACCCGGTTCCTTATTCTATTGTCGTATTGACCGCACCTTATGAGAAACTGGATGAACGGAAAAAAATCACCAAGGAACTGAAGCGTAAGGCGGTTCTCGTTGAAGCGAAGAAGCTTGGTGATCATGAGTTAAAGGGGTGGGTGAAGGAGAGGGCCCAAGTTTCTTCAGTCCAAATAGATGAGCAGGCTATAGAGCATTTACTTGAACTTGCAGGAACGAATCTGATGATGCTGACGAATGAACTGGATAAAATGGTGCTTTATGCAGAAGCTGATAAACACATTACGGTCGAAGTAGTGGAAAAGCTGGTCGCTAAATCCCTTGAACAGAATATCTTCACGCTTGTTGATCATGTGTTACAGCGAAAGATGGAGAGTGCCATGACGATACTGCACGATCTTCTCAGGCAGAATGAAGAGCCAATCAAGATCTTGAGTGTCATGGCAGGTCAGGTCAGGCTCATGTATCAAGTGAAGGAGCTTTCCCGTCAGGGCTATAGCCAGCAAAAAATTGCGGGTCAACTGAAGGTGCACCCTTACAGGGTAAAGCTGGCCCTTGAAAAAACGGGGAAATTCCAGGAACGCGAGCTGTTGAGCATCATGAATGACTTAGCGGAAGCGGATTATAAAATGAAGACCGGCCAAGCCGATAAGGCAATCACGCTTGAGCTGCTGCTTTTAAAAATTAGATGATAAAAAAGGTGGCAGATATCCTGTCACCTTTTTTATGCAAAAAACGGCACAAAAAAAACGATCCGATTGGATCGTTTAATTTTTTGTCATTATGCGTTAAGAGCGTTAAGTCTTTTCGCTAAACGAGATTTTTTACGGGCTGCCGCATTTTTATGGATTAATCCTTTAGATGCAGCTTTGTCTAATTTCACAGCAGCTGTTAAAAGAGCTTCTTTAGCAGCTTCAACGTTTTCACCAGCTAATGCAACTTCAGCGTTTTTCACTGTAGTACGCATAGTTGATCTAACAGTAATGTTATGAACGCGTTTTTTGTCGTTGATTTTTACACGTTTAATAGCAGATTTAATGTTTGGCATTCCGTTCACCTCCTACAAAGAAATCGAGATTATATGAACTCGACTTTTCAAATCCATATCAAATAGCACAAGTGATATTCTATCAGAATGCTCATAAATATGCAATACTTCAGATTGAGAATCGAAAAGGAATTATAAAAGGAATTATAATTTCAGTAATAAATTCATCTCGTCATAATTCATTGTACCAAAAAAATGAATAATAAAAAAGTAAAAACGACAGAATGTTTAAGAGAGACTATGGAAATTACTAGATTAGATACAATTCATACATTAGGAGGCCGTTATGGAAAATAATTTGGACCTTAGTGAATACGGAATTCGGACAGATTTGGCGATTGAAGCAAAGGAAATTGCCCTTGAACATAAAGGTGTTGTAGAGGAAGTGGATGTGTCCCATATTGAAGGGGTCATAATTAAGGAAAAAGATGTGGATGATTTGAAGGTATCCTTAGTCGAGGTCACGGCTGAGGGGGAAAAAGAAATCGGAAAAAAACAGGGCAGCTATTTGACCATCGAGGTCCAGGGAATCCGCCAGCAGGATACGGAAACGCAGCAACGGGTGGAAAAGGTGTTTGCCAACGAACTGGCTTACTTCTTGAAACGGAATAAAATCACCAAGGAAAGCAGTTGTTTAGTTGTCGGACTTGGTAATTGGAATGTCACTCCCGATGCTCTGGGGCCTGCAGTCGTTGAGAACCTTGTAGTCACAAGACATTTGTTCGAATTGCAGCCTGAATCCGTCAAGGAAGGCTATCGGCCGGTCAGTGCGATTTCCCCCGGTGTTATGGGGATTACGGGAATCGAGACGAGTGACATCATAAAAGGAGTCATCGAAAAAAGTAACCCTGATTTCCTGATCGTCGTTGATGCATTGGCTGCCCGTTCGATCGATCGTGTGAATGCAACGATTCAAATTACGGATACAGGTATCCATCCAGGGTCTGGTGTAGGAAATAAACGTAAAGAATTAAGTCAGGCTACACTGGGAGTTCCAGTTATAGCAATTGGAATACCTACCGTCGTGGATGCCGTATCGATTGCAAGCGATACGATTGATTATATTTTGAAGCATTTTGGCAAGGAAATGAATGAAGGGGACAGACCATCACGTTCATTGGCACCTGCTGGATTCAGTTTTGGAAAGCGGACAAAGCTGACCGAAGAGGATATGCCGGGTGAAAAGGAACGCCAAACCTTCTTGGGAATGATAGGTGTCCTCCCTGATGAAGAGAAGCGGAAATTGATTTATGAGGTGCTTTCGCCACTTGGTCATAATTTAATGGTTACACCAAAAGAAGTAGATGTTTTCATTGAGGATATGGCCAATTTGATAGCTAATGGATTAAATGCAGCCCTGCATCATTCAATAAATCAAGATAATACCGGGTACTACACTCGTTAAATCATTTTCAGTGCCCAAAAATGGTGTTCTACCCTTTCTAGCAAAGTCATAGGTATTAATAGACAAGCTATAGAGAGGGTGGAAGGATGAAAAGAAGAAATTCCCCAGGAATCATAACAGCTATTCACGGATCAACAATAATAAAAACTTTTCTAGGTATTCTCGCCTTGCTTCTTTTTGTTTTTTCAGTTAGTGGGGTCATGACTTCCCTTAGACCCGAGTATCGGCTATCTTCGAATTCCGTACATACTGTAGCGAACCAATTTTCAGGGAAAATGCTGTTCTCGATGCTGGCCAATGAAAACCATTATCTTTTTAATGCCCTGCCGGAAGGGAAGCAGGAATCGGTGATCACGAATCAATTGATAAAAATCTCGACCAACATTTCATTGGAGGACCCGCGAAGTTTACTTGGCAGGGAGCTTCCTGGCTTTTCGATTTTTGATAATGAGATCCTCGTGGCTGGGGAAGGAACGAATTATACGAATATGCCGTATGAATCCTCGCCTCCAGTAGACGTCCTGAATGAAGAAAGGGATGCATCCCTGCAAAACCTGGATGAGATTGAAGAACCGGAAAAAGGAGTGGCCAATCAGCCGAATCAAACGACCAATGGACGGAAAGTGGTCGAGATTTATCATAGCCATAACCGGGAATCATATCTTCCTTATTTAAAGGGCGTGACCGAACCGGACCTAGCCTACCATTCTAAAATCAATATTACGAAACTCGGGGAACGGATGGTTGAAGATCTGGCTGATAAGGGGATTGGTTCATCGCTCGATAAAACGGATATCATGGGAAATCTCAATAATAAAGGATTGAATTTTGCCAAATCCTATCAAGAGTCTCGTAAATCCGTTCAGACTGCGTTGGCTACCAACAAAGATTTAGAATATCTGATTGATATCCATCGCGATTCAAAACGGAAAAAACATACGACCATTACAATCAATGGTAAAGAGTATGCCAAGATTGCCTTCGTGGTCGGGGGCAATAACCCGAACTATGAAAAAAATGCCGCGCTTGCCAATAAGCTTCATAAAGCTTTGGAGAAAAAATACCCAGGCATTTCACGAGGGGTTATGAAACAGGGCGGATCTAGCCATAATGGTATATATAATCAAGATTTATCAGGCAATGCCATGCTCCTTGAAGTTGGCGGTGTTGATAATACTTTCGAGGAAATGTACTTAACCGTTGATGCCTTTACCGAGGTTTTCAGTGAATTTTACTGGGATGCCAAAGCGGTTGATAAAACGACTGGGGAATCGGAAGCGAAGTAATTTGAAAGGAGTTCTCTATCATGGTTCGATTTTGGTTGAAATGTACTGGGATTGTGCTCGTATTATTTTTAGGTGTTCTGATTGGGATGCAGCAAGCAAACGACGGGATGAAAAAAATGAAGGGGTATGAAGATCCCTCTTTGAATAGTGCATTCATCATTAACCAATCGGACCAAGGGGAGATGGAAGCGGATATCCTTGGCGAAAAAGTAACGAGTCATGATTTGGAGACGAAAAAAGAAAAGCTTGAAGAAATGAAAGCCTTCAATTTTTTCTCATCGATCGGCAAAACGCTTGGAGAGACCATATCCGGTGCCTTTCAAGCACTTATTGATATGATTTAGGTATGAAATAAGTTGAGTGTGCCCTGCCAAAAGGCTGCATCCGAATCCGGAGTGCAGCCTTTTTTTATCCTTTGCCATGCAATGATGCTTCTTTTGTAACTATTCTGTTGAATCTTGCATTTTCTATTGATATAATAAAAAATAGTGTATTGTGTCGACTAGTGGGAGTGAACGTCATGAATAGAGAAGAAAAATTAAAAAGACAATCAAAAATTCGTAACTTTTCCATCATCGCTCATATTGATCATGGTAAATCTACATTGGCGGATCGTATCATTGAAAAAACGAACGCCATGACTCAGCGTGAAATGAAGAGTCAGCTGTTGGATTCCATGGATTTAGAGCGTGAGCGTGGAATTACGATCAAATTGAATGCGATTCAATTGAAATATAACGCTAAAGATGGCGAAGAATATATTTTCCATCTTATTGATACACCGGGACATGTCGATTTTACGTATGAAGTGTCACGTAGCCTTGCAGCGTGTGAAGGCGCTGTCCTTGTTGTCGATGCGGCACAGGGTATTGAGGCCCAAACGCTTGCAAACGTGTATTTAGCTTTGGATAACAACCTGGAAATCATTCCGGTCATCAATAAAATTGATTTGCCGAGTGCAGATCCGGAACGGGTGCGTGGAGAAATCGAGGATGTGATCGGATTGGATGCTTCCGATGCAGTTTTGGCTTCGGCTAAAGCCGGAATCGGAATCGAGGAGATTTTGGAACAGGTCGTTGAATTGGTTCCAGCTCCACAAGGGGATCCGGATGCTCCTTTCAAGGCGCTTATTTTCGATTCACTGTTTGATGCGTACCGCGGAGTAGTTGCCTATATCCGTGTTGTTGAGGGTTCCGTTAAAGTGGGCGACAAAATCAAAATGATGTCCACTGGCAAGGAATTCGATGTTACCGAATTGGGTGTCTTCAACCCTAAAACCCAGCTGTTGGATGAACTGAACGTCGGTGATGTAGGTTTCCTTACGGCATCCATCAAAAACGTTGGTGATACGACTGTTGGTGATACGATTACAAGTGCCGTGAATAGTGCGACAGAACCATTGCCGGGTTACAGGAGGATGAATCCGATGGTATATTGCGGTTTATACCCAATTGACGCATCGAAATTCAATGATTTACGGGATGCATTGGAGAAATTGGAATTGAACGATTCAGCGCTGCAATTCGAAGCGGAATCATCGCAAGCATTGGGCTTCGGTTTCCGTTGCGGATTCCTTGGACTCCTTCATATGGAAATTATCCAGGAACGGATTGAACGTGAATTCAAAATCGATCTGATCACCACTGCACCGAGTGTTATTTATGATGTGGTCCAAACAGACGGAACGGTCCTGAAAGTGGATAACCCGTCTAATATGCCTGATGCTCAAAAGATCGAACGGGTCGAGGAGCCGTATGTCAAAGCAACGATGATGGCACCGACGGAGTTTGTCGGGACGATCATGGAAATCTGTCAAAATAAACGCGGTAACTTCATCGATATGGAATATATCGATGAGACTCGTGTGAGCATTCATTATGAAATTCCATTATCGGAAATCGTGTATGATTTCTTCGATCAATTGAAATCCAATACAAGAGGCTATGCTTCATTCGATTATGAGTTGATCGGCTACAAACCGTCCAAGCTTGTGAAGATGGATATCTTACTGAATGCTGAAACTGTCGATGCTTTAAGTTTCATCGTTCATAAGGACTTTGCTTATGAACGCGGGAAAGTCATTGTTGAAAAATTGAAGAAACTGATTCCAAGGCAACAATTTGAAGTGCCGATCCAAGCGGCAATCGGGCAAAAAATCATAGCCCGTTCTTCGATTAGTGCAATGCGCAAAAACGTATTGGCTAAATGTTACGGCGGCGATATTTCCCGTAAACGTAAGTTGCTCGAAAAACAGAAAGAAGGTAAAAAGCGGATGAAACAAGTAGGCTCCGTTGAAGTTCCGCAAGAAGCTTTCATGGCTGTTTTGAAAATGGATGATACGACACCCAAAAAATAAATAAAATAAACGATAGTTAGAAAAAAGAGGGTAGAGGAGATCTAGCCTCTTTTTCTATCGACTCATTCGATTAAAAGGTTGTGAACACAATGATCAAAAGCGCCTACCTCCATATACCATTTTGTGAACATATTTGTCACTATTGTGATTTCAATAAAGTATTTTTGCAGGGACAGCCGGTCGACGAATATTTACAGATGATGAAAAGGGAAATGGTGATGCAGCTTTCCAAATACCCGACTGCAGGTTTGGATACGGTTTTCGTCGGTGGAGGGACACCGACCTCTCTAGATGAAAAGCAGCTTGCATTCTTATGTGAAGCAATCAATGAAACCCTGCCCTTTGATCCTAAAAAGGCTGAATATACATTCGAGGCCAATCCAGGGGATCTTTCGAGGGAAAAACTCGAGATACTTTATGATTCGGGGGTCAATAGACTTAGCTTCGGAGTGCAAAGCTTCAATGATGAGTTATTAAAACGAATTGGCCGGACTCACCGGGCTTCTGAAGTTTATGAAACGATTCATTTGGCTCAAGAGGTTGGCTTTACGAATATAAGCATCGACTTGATTTATGGATTGCCGGGCCAAACGATGGAAGATTTCAAGGATACGCTGGATAAAGCGATTGCCCTTCAGTTGCCGCATTATTCCAGCTACTCATTGATCGTTGAGCCGAAGACGGTTTTTTATAATCAGATGCGAAGGGGTAAATTAAACCTCCCGCCGCAGGAGCTCGAGGCTTCGATGTATGAGAGGCTGATGGAAGAGATGGAGAAGCATGGTCTGCATCAATATGAAATCAGTAATTTTGCCCGAGCTGGGTTTGAAAGCAGGCACAACCTGACATATTGGGATAATGTGGAGTATTATGGGATTGGTGCCGGTGCACATGGCTATACTGGAGGTAAAAGGGTAGCCAATCATGGACCTGTGAAGAAATATATCACGCCATTGCTGGCGAACGAGCTGCCTGTGTTGGAAGAACACCCAGTACCGCTTCATGAACGGATGGAAGAGGAGATGTTTTTGGGTCTCCGGAAAACGGAAGGAGTTTCATTGGAAATCTTCAAGAATAAATTTTTTGTTGAAATGACGGAGATTTTCAGGAAACCGCTCGAAGAAGGATCGGCAAAGGGCCTGCTAAAGGTGGAGGGCGGGTTCGTGCGCTTGACTGAGCGGGGCAAACTGCTTGGAAATGAAGTGTTCCAATCGTTTTTAGGCGTAATTGATTCCGACTGAAGGAAATCTATGTTATTTTAACGATGAATTAGCGGTTTTCATTGTTGACATCATAAGCTTCATTTGATAATTTATTAGTATATTAGCACTCGATGAGACAGAGTGCTAACAGAGGTGATCATACATGCTAACTGATCGTCAATTATTGATTCTACAAGTGATAATCGAGGATTTCATCCATTCTGCCCAGCCAGTCGGGTCACGAAGCTTGTCGAAGAAAGATGAAATTACGTTCAGCTCTGCCACAATTCGCAACGAAATGTCTGATCTTGAAGAAATGGGGTTTTTAGAAAAAACCCATACTTCTTCCGGTAGGATCCCTTCTGAAAAAGGATATAGATATTATGTGGATCATTTACTTTCTCCTCAAGCTCCGAAAAAGAATGAAATGAAGATATTAAAATCCGTTTTTGTAGAACGAATTTATGAATTGGAAAAGATCGTTCAGAAGTCAGCGAAAATACTTTCGGAACTGACGAATTATACGGCGATTGTACTCGGGCCAAAAGTGAATGAGCATAAGCTGAAAAAAATCCAGATCATTCCTTTAAGTCCTGAAACGGCAATAGCCATCATTATTACGGATACAGGTCATGTGGAAAATCGAATGATTTCCTTACCGCCTTCTTTTGATATAAACGAAATTGAAAAGATGGTGAACATATTGAATTCCCGTTTGGTCGATGTTCCGCTAGTTGATCTAAAGGATAAGATCTATAAGGAAGTGGCAGTTCTATTGAGCCGCCACATTCATAACTATGGATCGATGGTCTCGATCCTTGCGGAGACCCTGACGGACACAAAGCCCGAAAAAATATTTTTCGGCGGGAAAACGAATATGCTGAGGCAGCCGGAGTTCCATGATATTGCTAAAGTAAGCACGCTTTTATCGATGATTGATCAGGAACAGGGATTTTATGAACTGATTACTCAAAATCCATCGGGCATCCACGTCAAGATCGGCCGTGAAAATCAAAACACAGTGCTCGATGACTGCAGTTTGATTACGGCAACCTACTCAATCGGGCAGGAGCAAGTTGGCACATTGGCCATTTTGGGTCCAACGAGAATGGAATATTCGAGAGTGATCAGTTTGCTTTCGTTTTTCTCGAAAGATTTAACGGCCCTGATGACTAAACTGTATCAAAAATAGTAGCAAAGGTAATATTGTTAAGGTGGCGGAGGAGTATATTCCGCGGCCTGGCCTATTACTTTAGCATAAATTGTATAACCCTTTTAGGGAGGTGAGATTGTGACAGAAAATAAAAAAGAAGAACAAACATTGGAAAATGAAACAATCGAGGAAAGCGCTGCAGAAGCAGTTTTCGCTGCAGAAGCAGTTTTCGCTGCAGAAGCAGTTTTCGCTGAAGAAGAAATTCCAGCGGAAGAAAACCACGAGGAAACTCCGGTTGAAAAAGATGAACTTCAATTGGCTCATGAAAAGATTGCCGAACTTGAGGCGAAAATCGAAGAAATGGATAACCGTTATCTTCGTCTGCAGGCCGATTTTGATAATTCAAGACGCCGTGCCAAGCTTGATATGGAGGCGGCTCAAAAATATAGAGTTCAAAGTATTGCTAGTGATTTAGTGGAGGCTCTTGATAATTTTGAAAGAGCTACAAAAATCGAAGCGGAAAATGAACAGACGAAATCCTTGCTTCAAGGCATGGAAATGGTCTATAAAGCGATTACTGATGCATTGACTAAAGAAGGCATCGAACCGATCAGTTCGGTTGGCGAAGAGTTCGATCCGCGTTTGCATCAAGCGGTCATGCAAGTTCAAGATGAAAACTTCGGTTCGAACATCGTCGTCGAGGAATTCCAAAAAGGATACCTTCTTAAAGACCGTGTGATTCGACCTGCAATGGTAAAAGTGAACGAATAGGATTTTTACATATAAATAATTGGGAGGTAGTGAAACTATGAGCAAGATTATTGGTATTGACTTAGGTACAACAAACTCTTGTGTATCTGTACTTGAAGGCGGGGAACCAAAAGTAATCCCGAATCCAGAAGGAAACCGTACAACTCCATCCGTAGTGGCATTCAAAAATGGAGAAAGGCAAGTAGGGGAAGTGGCAAAACGCCAAGCGATTACAAACCCTAACACGATCATTTCCATTAAACGCCATATGGGTACCAACCATAAAGAAGTAATTGAAGGAAAAGAGTACTCACCTCAAGAAGTTTCTGCAATCATCCTTCAATACTTGAAATCATACGCTGAAGAGTATCTTGGCGAAAAAGTCACTAAAGCGGTTATCACTGTACCTGCTTACTTCAATGATGCAGAACGTCAAGCAACTAAGGATGCTGGTCAAATTGCCGGCCTTGAAGTGGAACGTATCATCAATGAACCGACAGCTGCAGCACTTGCATACGGTTTGGATAAAACGGAAGAAGATCAAACGATCCTTGTATTCGACCTTGGCGGCGGTACATTTGACGTGTCGATCATGGAACTTGGGGACGGCGTTTTCGAAGTTAAGTCCACAGCTGGTGACAACCGTCTAGGTGGGGATGATTTCGACCAAGTCATCATCGATTACCTAGTTGAAGCATTCAAGAAAGAAAACGGAATCGATCTTTCAAAAGATAAAATGGCGGTTCAACGTTTGAAAGATGCGGCTGAAAAAGCGAAAAAGGATCTTTCCGGCGTAACGTCAACTCAAATTTCTTTACCATTCATCACAGCTGGAGAAGCTGGCCCGCTTCACTTGGATGTAACGATGACTAGAGCTAAATTCGATGAGCTTTCTACAGGTCTTGTGGAACGTACTATGGGACCAACTCGTCAAGCATTGAAAGATGCTGGTCTTTCAGCATCTGAAATCGACAAAGTAATCCTTGTTGGTGGATCTACACGTATTCCTGCGGTTGTTGAAGCAATCAAAAAGGAAATCGGTCAAGAACCAAGCAAAGGTGTAAACCCTGATGAAGTGGTGGCTATGGGTGCTGCAATTCAAGGTGGCGTATTAACAGGGGATGTTAAAGACGTTGTCCTTCTTGATGTAACTCCACTTTCACTTGGAATTGAAACGATGGGCGGAGTATTCACGAAACTGATTGACCGTAATACTACGATTCCGACAAGTAAATCACAAGTATTCTCGACAGCGGCTGATAATCAAACGGCAGTTGATATCCATGTCCTTCAAGGTGAGCGTCCAATGTCAGCGGATAACAAAACTCTTGGTCGTTTCCAATTGAGTGACATTCCGCCGGCACCGCGTGGAGTTCCGCAAGTTGAAGTGACATTCGACATCGATAAAAATGGTATCGTGAATGTACGTGCGAAAGATCTTGGCACGAACAAAGAACAAGTGATCACCATCAAATCATCTTCAGGACTTTCTGATGAAGAGATCGAACGCATGGTACGTGAAGCGGAAGAAAATGCCGATAGCGATAAACAACGTAAAGAAGAAGTTGAACTTCGTAACGAAGCTGATCAATTAGTTTTCCAAACGGAAAAAACGCTTAAAGATCTAGAAGGCAAAGTGGACGAAGCGGAAGTAACAAAAGCGAATGAGGCGAAGGACGAACTGAAAGCTGCAATCGAGAAAAATGAGCTTGAAGAAATCCGCGTGAAAAAAGATGCGCTTAACGAAATCGTTCAAGCTTTGACTATGAAGCTTTATGAAGAAGCGGCAAAAGCTCAGCAAGCTGGCGAAGCCGGTGCTGGCGAGTCTGCTCAAGACGATAATGTGGTTGATGCTGAATACACGGAAGTTAACGAAGAAGAGAAAAAATAAAAAGTGACCCAATCGGGACGCTGATATATTGGGCAGTATTTCTGCCTGCCATTGTAAAAAAGTCAAAGTCAGGTTATCTTGACTTTGGCTTTTTTTACAGTGAATGGAATCATTGTCGGGAATTGTTGCAAATCACTGGTGGGGAATCGTGGGATTTTAGAGAAAAATGTGTGCAAATTGGGGCTGGCAATACCATTTACAAAAATGTGTTAAAGCCGTTTGTACTTTTCTAGTTGATTATTATCTTCGTTCAGTGATAATATTACCTTTATGTGAATCGAATCGGGAGTGGATTTTAGATATGAGTAAACGCGATTATTATGAGGTGTTAGGCCTTTCGAAGAGTGCTTCGAAGGATGAAATCAAAAAAGCGTATCGAAAGCTCTCCAAACAATATCACCCTGATATTAATAAAGCGGACGATGCTGCGGATAAATTCAAGGAAATCAAGGAAGCTTACGAAGTATTGAGTGATGAACAGAAAAAAGCCCATTATGACCAATTCGGACATACAGATCCCAATCAGGGCTTTGGCGGTCAGGACTTTGGCGGTTTCGGCGGTTTTGAAGATATTTTCAGTAGCTTCTTTGGCGGCGGCGGACGCAGGAGAGATCCTAATGCACCGCGTCAAGGGGCGGATTTACAGTATACGATGACGCTTTCTTTTGAAGAGGCTGCATTCGGAAAAGATACTGAGATCGAAATTCCGCGTGAAGAGAATTGTGATACATGTAAAGGATCCGGTGCCAAACCAGGTACAAAAGTGGAAAACTGTTCACATTGTCAAGGAACCGGTCAATTGAATGTTGAACAAAACACAGCGTTCGGAAGGATTGTGAACCGGAGAGCATGTCACCATTGTCAAGGAACAGGAAAAATCATTCCTAATAAATGTTCAACATGCGGCGGCGACGGAAAAGTCCAAAAACGCAAAAAGATCCAAGTCAAGGTGCCAGCAGGTATTGATGATGGCCAGCAGTTGCGTGTAACCGGCCAAGGAGAGCCAGGAATCAATGGCGGTCCGGCAGGAGACCTGTATGTAGTCTTCCATGTGCGCAGCCATGAATTCTTTGAGCGGGATGGCGATGATATTTATTGTGAAATGCCGGTTACTTTTGCCCAGGCAGCATTAGGCGATGAAATAGAAGTTCCGACGCTGCATGGTAAAGTGAAGCTGAAGATTCCAGCAGGTACACAAACAAGCACCCGTTTCCGTTTAAAAGGCAAAGGTGTTCCGAATGTCAGAGGATATGGCCAAGGAGATCAGCATGTGGTCGTATTAGTGGTCACCCCTAAGAAATTAACGGAAAAACAAAAGGACCTGCTTCGTGAGTTCAGTGATATCAGCGGACAAGGTGTTGATGAACAAGAAGATGGCTTTTTCTCAAAAGTAAAGCGTGCTTTTAAAGATAGGTGAATAGAAGTAAAAGAACAAATTGGGAGTTGGTAGATTATGAAGTGGTCTGAATTTGCAATCCAAACAACGAATGAAGCGGTTGAACCTGTTTCGAATATTCTTCATGAGGCAGGTGCGAGTGGTGTTGTCATTGAGGATCCTCTAGAATTAGTCAAGGAACGTGAAAATGTTTTTGGCGAAATCTACCACTTGAACCCAGATGATTATCCGGATGAAGGTGTAGTCATTAAGGCTTATCTGCCCGTTAACAGCTTCCTTGGCGATACCATTGATGCTATTAAGGAATCAATCAATAATCTCCTTCTTTTTGATATAGACCTTGGGAAAAATGTTGTTTCAATTAGTGAAGTGAATGAAGAAGAGTGGGCGACGGCTTGGAAAAAATATTATAACCCCGTCAAGATATCCGAACGTTTTACAATCGTGCCAACATGGGAAGACTACACTCCGGTAAGCAGTGACGAATTGATCATTGAACTTGATCCAGGCATGGCCTTCGGAACGGGTACACACCCGACGACGGTCATGTGCATCCAAGCGCTGGAGCGTACAGTATCGCCTGGGGATTTAGTCGTTGATGTAGGAACGGGTTCTGGTGTTCTAAGCATTGCAGCTGCATTATTGGACGCAAAACGAATCCAGTCCCTTGATTTGGATGAAGTGGCAGTACAGTCAGCCATACAAAATGTGGAATTAAATAACGTACAGGATAAAGTATCCGTTTCACAAGGCAATTTGCTGGATGGTGTGAATGAACAAGCGGATATCGTCGTGGCTAATATTCTTGCCGAAGTGATCATGCGTTTTACGGATGATGTAGCGAAAGTGGTTAAACCTGGCGGATATTTCATCGCCTCAGGAATCATTCAAACTAAGAAACAAGATGTGAAGGATGCGATTATAGCATCTGGTTTCACCATTGAGGAAACGATCTTGATGGAAGATTGGGTGGCAATAATCGCAAAAAGAAATGATTAATTGAAAAAGTTACTCTGATTATCGGGTTTTTTGATAGTCAGAGTACCTTTTTTTAGCTTGAATCTTTGCACGGCTTGCATTCTGGATTCCTGACTGTTAGCCTGTGAGTTTTTTAGACTAGACGAAGTAGGTGGCAGTGTGCAACGGTATTTTCTTAACGAAGTAGACATCAATGGAAACACGGTGACGATATCAGGCGATGATTTTCACCATATCGCCAGGGTGATGAGAATGGGACCAGGGGAGCGGATCATCACGGTGAAAGGTAATGGTATGACAGCTATCGCGGAAATTTCGGAAATTACTGATGATGCTGTTATAGGGACCGTTACCGAATGGAAGAATGAAGAAAAGGAACTTCCTGTAAGGGTTGTGATAGCGAGCGGTCTGCCTAAAGGGGATAAGTTGGAATATATCGTTCAAAAGGGTACTGAACTGGGTGCCGTTGAATTTATCCCTTTTATTGCTGCTCGTTCGGTGGTAAAATGGGACCACAAAAAGGTAGGTAAGAAATTGGAGAGGCTCCAGAAGATTTCAAAAGAGGCGGCTGAGCAATCTCACCGCACGGTTATCCCTGCCATCAAGGATCCGATGACGGCAGATCAGCTAGCTGGGTATGCTTCCGGTTTCGATCATAAATTAATCGCTTTTGAAGAAGAGGCAAAACGGGGTGAAACTTCCGTACTCGCTTCTGTCTTGAAAGATATTACCGCTGGGCAATCCATCCTATTCGTTTTTGGGCCTGAAGGTGGTTTAGCAGATAAGGAAATTGAAAAACTGACTGATGCCGGTTTTATGGCTTGCGGTCTTGGACCAAGAATATTAAGAACTGAAACAGCACCTTTATATGCACTTTCCGCTGTTTCTTATCATGTAGAACTTTTGAGGTGATGAAAATGGCAACGGTCGCTTTCCATACATTAGGCTGTAAAGTGAATCATTATGAAACAGAGGCGATATGGCAATTATTCAAAACTGGGGGATATGATCGTGTTGAGTTTGAAAATACATCAGATGTATATGTCATCAACACATGCACGGTGACAAACACTGGCGATAAGAAAAGCCGTCAGGTCATCCGTCGTGCCATTCGTAAGAATCCGAATGCCGTCATAGCGGTGACGGGATGTTACGCACAGACATCGCCGGCAGAAATCATGGCCATACCAGGTGTGGATATTGTTGTAGGAACACAAGACAGGGTTAAACTCCTTGATTACATCGAGCAATTCAATGTTGAACGTGAACCAATAAATGCCGTAGGAAATATCATGAAAAACCGTGTCTACGAAGAGTTGGATGTACCTGCTTTTACAGACCGTACACGCGCTTCACTGAAGATTCAGGAAGGTTGCAATAATTTCTGCACTTTCTGCATCATCCCCTGGGCTCGTGGCTTGATGCGTTCCCGCGATCCAAAAGAAGTCGTTCACCAGGCTGAACAGCTTGTCGAGGCAGGCTATAAAGAGCTAGTCCTTACCGGAATTCATACTGGCGGCTACGGAGACGATTTGAAAGACTATAATTTGGCGATGCTGCTGCGGGACTTGGAAAAAATCGATGGGCTGAAGCGTATCCGTATTTCATCCATTGAAGCCAGCCAAATTACAGATGAGATCATTGAAGTGCTGACGAATTCGAAAAAAGTGGTACGTCATTTGCATATACCCATCCAATCGGGCTCCGATACCGTTCTAAAACGGATGAGACGTAAATATACGATGGATTTCTTCGGTGATCGAATCGAAAAGCTGAAAATTGCACTTCCGGGTCTTGCTGTTACCTCTGATGTCATCGTAGGTTTCCCAGGTGAAACCGAAGAAGAATTCATGGAGACATATAACTTTATAGAAAAATATAAATTCTCCGAACTTCATGTTTTCCCTTATTCAAAACGGACAGGGACTCCGGCTGCCCGTATGGGAGATCAAGTGGATGAAGATGTCAAAAATGAACGCGTCCATCGCCTTATCACGTTGTCGGATCAGCTGGCAAAAGAGTATGCCTCCCGATTCGAGGGGGAAGTTCTTGAAGTCATTCCTGAAACGAAGTTGGAAAATGGCCTTTATGAGGGCTACTCCGATAATTACATGAAAGTCGTCTTCCCGGCTTCGGAAGAAATGGTCGGTGAAATCGTCAAAGTGAAAATTACAAAGTCTGGCTATCCATTTAGTGAAGGTCAGTTCGTGACGGTCGTGAAGGATTTTCCGTTGCAACAAGCATCCAATATCTAAGACAGCGGTTAATCGCTGTCTTTTTTTTATCCTCTTTTTAAATGTGTTTTCTTGGCACATTCGGGTAAAGACTATATATATCGTCAAAGTGGATAAACTATGGTATCATGAGAGGTACGTACAACTAGTTATAGATTGTTTTTGAGGAGGATTTATACATGTCACAAAATGTAGCAGGTTTAATTGACCACACGTTATTAAAAGCAGATGCAACCAAAGAGCAAATAAAGGTATTATGCGAAGAAGCAAGAGAGTATAACTTTGCTTCCGTATGCGTAAACCCAACTTGGGTGAAATATGCAAGTGAACTTTTGGAAGGTTCAGAAGTGAAAGTTTGTACGGTTATCGGCTTCCCTCTAGGTGCAACCACACCGGAAACCAAAGCTTTTGAAACGAAAGACGCCATCGCCAATGGCGCTCACGAAGTGGATATGGTGATCAATATCGGCGCATTGAAGGACAAGGATGATGAGTTGGTAGAGCGGGATATTCGTGCTGTGGTAGCGGCATCCACTGGTAAGGCTCTTTCAAAAGTGATCATTGAAACTTCTTTATTGACTGATGAAGAAAAAGTCCGTGCATGTGAATTGGCCGTAAAAGCCGGAACGGATTATGTGAAAACATCAACTGGTTTTTCGACCGGCGGAGCGACAGTTGAAGATATCACACTTATGAGGAAAACGGTTGGCCCGGATATCGGTGTCAAAGCTTCAGGCGGAGTCCGCAACACGAGCGATGCCCAGAATGTGATTGAAGCTGGTGCAACAAGAATTGGAGCAAGTGCAGGTGTCTCCATCGTAAAGGGCTTAACGGCTGATTCCGATTATTGATTTTGTAGGGGAACGTATAATAAGTCCCAGAATAAAACAGGCGGAGAAAAATAAATTATTTTTCTCCGCCTGTTTTTTATTACTCCCATAAATAAATCGGATTGTCATTCAACTGGTGATATCCCATGCCTTTGGACCTGTATCATTTTTGGAACCCATAAATTCAAAAAAGCTAATTGTGGATAATGGATATTAGGGGGTATCAAACAGGTTTAAACGTGCTTATATTAAATGCATAAACAGAGGAGGAAAATGAAAATACGGGTTTTTAATTTTCTTTTATCATCAACACTGCTTACGATGAGTGGTGAAATTCCGGGTATGTAATACCTCAATAACCGTTTTATTTATAAGGACAGTACCTGTTTTTTATCTAACATCTTTCTCTAATAAAGGTTTGATGATTTTGATAGTAGCTGCTGTTATATTGAGTGCTTTAACTTAGTAAATCATAAAACCAATTATAAAAAGATTAACTAAAACCAGTAATCATTTATCCTTTTATATCTGTTGCAGCTACATATTATGTCTAATCTTCCCCCGAAGCTGCCCCCAAAAGAAAAACTCTAATGACTTTTGGACAGCTCATTATTTTTTTAAGTGTGGCCGATGCACCAAAAGGATGAGGTTGGAGAATTGCCGTGCGAAAGGCAAGACGGCCAAAGAGGTCAAGATATTGAAAATGACACTGGCATGGGCGAGCTGTGTCCCCTTGTTTTCGGTGAAAAAGGCAGCGGTGCTTTCCAGTATGTCCACAAAAGGCAGGAATGCGGCAACTCCGATGACGTTTAGCCATATATGTGCATATGCTGTGAAGGCAGCTTGTCTACCAGAACCGATGCTGGCCATGTATCCGGTGATGCAAGTGCCTATATTCGATCCGAGCATGATGATGATTGCGGAGGAGACGGATAACTCCCCATTCATCAAAAAGCTCATGGCTATCCCGATGGTTGCCGAACTGGAGTGAATGAGTGCGGTCAATAATATTCCTGCTAATAGGGCATAACTCATATGGCTCTCTATGTAATGGATGAGCGTTTGAATGGATGGATTCGCTGCAATCGGTGTCGAAAGCGTTTTAAAACCGCTCATCGCCGCGAAGATGGCCGAGATTCCGATCAGGGACATCCCTAAGCTTCTCGGTAATGCTTTTGGCATGAAGCAAAGGAAAGCGCCGCTTACGACACCGGGAATGATCCAACGATCCAAAGAGAAGGTCATGAACTCTGCTGTAAAGGTGGAGCCGATATTCGTTCCAAGAATAATCCCGATTGTTTGCGGGAACGTTAAGCTTCCTGCGGAAACGAGGCCGACCGTCATGACCATGACCGCTGAGCTGCTCTGCAGGATCCCCGTGAAGATGGTTCCGGCCATGAAGCCTTTCCAGGGCTTATCCGTAACCTTTGAAAGAAAAGTTTTTAATGCTGCACCGGACAAATTGAACAGTCCGATTCGTAAAACTGACATACCTGCCAAAAATATCGCAATGAATAAAAGGAATAAAAATAGCTCATGCATGACCGTCACCCCTTAGTAAGCTTATGGCCCATTAACGGGAGACATGCTATAAATTGGATTTTCATGCAAGTTGAATGATCGTTTAGTGAAAAATTATGATAATAACATGATGATATTCAAAATAAGTTTGATTTTATTGGTTGACCTGCTAAAGATGATATATTATAATTGTTTAGTACATGTATAACATGTTGACAACTTGAGTTAGTGTGTTGTTTTCGGAGGGAGGGAAAGAGATGTCTAAAACCGTCGTTCGTAAAAACGAATCGCTTGAAGATGCTCTTCGTCGTTTCAAACGTACTGTATCTAAAGCAGGATCGCTTCAGGAAGCTAGGAAGCGTGAATTTTATGAAAAACCAAGCGTAAAACGTAAGAAAAAGTCTGAAGCTGCAAGAAAACGTAAATTCTAAGAGAGGGTGGAAAGATGAGTCTTCTCGAGCGTTTAAATAATGATATGAAACAAGCGATGAAGAACAAGGAAAAGGACAAACTATCTGTTATTCGGATGCTGAAAGCTTCTATTCAAAACGAAGCCTTGAAGCAGAGACAAGATTTAACAGATGATGAAGAATTGACAGTGCTCTCTCGCGAATTAAAACAACGCAAAGACTCCCTCCAGGAGTTTGAAAACGCAGGTCGTTCAGATCTCGTGGATAAAGTCCGCACCGAACTAGTATACGTAGAGGCATATATGCCTGAGCAACTTTCAGAAGAAGACATTTCTAAAATCGTTGAACAAACGATTGAGGAAGTCAATGCAACATCCAAAGCAGATATGGGCCGAGTTATGGGAGCTTTAATGCCTAAAGTTAAAGGTAAAGCGGATGGTTCTCTAGTAAACAAATTAGTACAACAACATCTATCTTAAACTCTAAACTTAAAACTCGAAACCTAACCGCAGGCAAATTGCCTGTGGTTTTTGTGTATTTCATGAATTTTATGCGTATATTATTGCAACGAAGCCTAAGATTATAGGGGCACTTTTAATTTTATTTGCTTTTTTTGAAACCTTTTTCATATACATACGTAATAACTAAAGAACAGAGTAAAGGGTTGCTTCATTTGCTCCTTATTCGAATGTTAGTTGCGAGCTGAATTTACTGGTAGGTTTTCCTTCTGAATATAGAGGCACTTACCGCGTTTAATACGGGAAAGGGGGCGTTCCGTTGAAAATTTGGCGTTATTTATCTGTACTCTTATTTGGATTGCTGTTCACCATGTCTTCTTTTGGGGGATCGACGGTTTCTGCAAACGAGAAGATCGTTTACCATGTTCCAATTGAAGAAACGGTGGAAAAGGGACTCTCGGCCTTTTTGGAACGCGCGCTGACCACTGCTGAAGCAGCTGATGCAGATCTTGTCGTTTTCGAGGTGAATACCCCTGGAGGTGCTGTGGATGCAGCAGGGAAAATTGCAAAGTTACTAACGGATTCACCAATCAAGACAGTTGCCTACGTCAATAATAGGGCTTTATCTGCAGGGGCATACATTTCTCTAAGTGCAGATGAGATCTATATGGTCCCGAGTGCCACCATGGGATCTGCGGCTGTGATTGATTCAACAGGGAACGCTGCAGGTAAGAAAGCACAATCTTATTGGTTAGCTGCCATGAAGACTGCTGCAGAACAAAATGGACGTGATCCCATATACGCCCAGGCAATGGCGGATGTTGACATCGATCTACCCGAATATGGAGCGGAAAAAGGGAAGTTGCTGACATTTACAGCTGAACAGGCAAAAAAAGCTGGATATAGTGAAGGCACCGTCTCTGGGAAAGCGGAGCTGTATAGTATACTTGGAGTTGAGGATGCTGATATTCGGTCAATCGAAGAAAGCTTTCCTGAGAAACTTGCCCGCTTCTTGACCAACCCGATCGTCGTTCCCATTTTATTAACGATAGCGGGAATCGGGATTGTGATGGAATTGTTTTCACCCGGTTTTGGAATTCCGGGGGTCATTGGAATCACCAGTCTTGTCTTATTCTTCTATGGTCATCTTGTCGCCGGTATCACCGGATACGAATCGTTAGCGATGTTCATCATTGGGGTCATTCTCGTACTAATTGAATTTTTTATCCCGGGGGGGATTATCGGGCTGCTTGGATTTACAGCGATAGTGGGGAGTCTTTTCCTCGCAACAGGTGATCCGGTCCATATGTCGATATCCTTGCTAATTGCGGTCACCGTATCCATTTTGGTATTCATCCTACTTGTAAAGGTGTTTGGAAAACAGATGAAATTTTTCAGGAAAATGATATTAACCGATGCAACAAAAACGGAACAAGGATATGTCAGCAATCCGAATCGTTTGGATTTATTAGGTGTAGAAGGGAAGGCCCTTACAGATTTGAGGCCTTCAGGAACAGCTTTGGTCAAAGAAGAAAGAGTGGATGTCGTGACCGAAGGAAGCTTTATTTCCAAAGGTTCGTCAATCATTATCGTTAAAGTTGAAGGATCAAGGGTAGTCGTCCGGGAAATTCCGGATTCAAATTAAAATTATAAGATACGGGAAGGATGAATCATTAAGTGATAACTTCAGGAACGATATTTATTGTACTGGCAGTGATTGCTGCTATCATCGTATTGGCAGTGTTTTTCACATTCGTACCAGTAATGTTATGGATTTCCGCTTTAGCGGCAGGAGTCAAAATCAGTATATTTACATTAGTTGGGATGAGGCTTCGCCGTGTTATACCAAGCAGGGTCGTCAATCCCCTTATCAAGGCCCATAAGGCTGGGATAAATGTTTCAACGAATCAATTGGAGAGCCATTACCTTGCAGGCGGTAATGTCGATCGAGTGGTGAATGCATTAATTGCTGCAGAACGTGCCAATATCACGTTACCTTTCGAACGGGGTGCAGCTATTGACCTTGCCGGTCGTGATGTCTTGCAGGCTGTTCAAATGAGCGTTAATCCGAAAGTGATCGAAACTCCGTTCATCTCAGGTGTAGCGATGAATGGTATTGAAGTGAAAGCGAAGGCAAGGATCACGGTCCGCGCCAACATTGAACGCCTGGTCGGTGGTGCCGGTGAAGAGACGATCATTGCCCGTGTAGGGGAAGGGATCGTATCGACGATCGGTGCTTCTAAAATGCACACGGATGTACTGGAACATCCCGATTTGATTTCAAGAACGGTTTTATCGAAAGGGTTGGATTCAGGAACGGCATTCGAAATTCTTTCCATTGATATCGCTGAAGTGGATATCGGTAAAAATATCGGGGCCATATTACAGACGGACCAAGCCGAAGCCGATAAGAAAATAGCCCAGGCAAAGGCCGAAGAACGCCGTGCGATGGCTGTTGCGCTTGAACAGGAAATGGTTGCCCGTGTTCAGGAAATGAGAGCGAAGGTTGTTCAATCCGAAGCGGAAGTTCCGCTGGCCATGGCTGATGCACTGAAAAGCGGAAACCTTGGAGTGATGGATTATATGAATATCCAAAATATCACGGCCGATACGGATATGCGCGGTTCCATCAGTAAAATATCCGAAAATCCAAAAGATAACAACAATAACCATAATAATAATTAGGTCAGGGAAGGAAGGTCTTTAAATGGGAGATTTTATTGATTTCTTTCTCAAGAACCCATTCCTTATCATTGTCTTGATCGGTATTTTAACGTCCATGTTAGGAAAGAAAAAACAGGCTCAAGATCCTAACACGCCTCCGAAAAAGAAATGGCAGGAGGTCATGCGGGAGCTTCAAGGTGAAATGCAAGGGGATCAGCAGCAAAGGCCTGCTCCTGCTCCCGTAAGGAAAGTCGAACAGCAGGCAGCACAGGCTGTTGAAGTGATCGATGAGACGAAGAGCGAAGCGGATGAAAGGATTGCGGAGCTTAGGCGGATTCAGCAGAAGTACGATCAAGAGCGTTTATATCAAAAAGCGAAGGCAGATCAACTTACATCAACGATTTCTGATAAAAACAGTCCGGTCTACCGGAAAGGACCGTCGTTTGGCAAAAAGCAGCTGATTGATGGCATCATCATGTCAGAAGTGCTGGGACCGCCAAGGGCGAAGAGAAGTCTTCAGAGGTCCAGAAGGTGATTCGGAGCCCCGGGCTTTTTAAGCCCGTCATTAAATGAGCATGAAAAAATAGACTTTCATTCACTTATAATTTTGTGCTAGAACCCTCTTTCATTTCATACATTGAGATGAAAGGGGGTTCTTTTTTATGGCACGCAATTGGGGAAAAAAAGTGAAACAGCTTATGACCAAAACAATGGACCTTCCGCAAGATGTCATGATGGACCTGCCGCGAATTACAATGATCGGACAATTACATATTTATATTGAAAACCATCGTGGCTTATTGGCTTTTACAGACAGAGAAGTGCGATTGATGCTGAAAAATGGGCAGTTGCTGATAAAGGGAAATGCCTTTGTCATAAAGACGATTTTGCCGGAAGAAATCATGCTCGAAGGCAAAATTGACAAGGTTTATTTTATCAATGAATGATCCCGGGAGGTCTCCATGAAAAACCAATGGACAAACTATTATACAGGCTATGTAAAGGTGAAGGCTTATGGCAAAGGTTCAGAACGGCTGATTAATATGCTGACGAGAAGGGGGCTTCATATCTGGGAAGTGAAGCGTGTCGGAAGTGAAGCCCTGATTTTCCATATGGATATCAGGGATATCCCCAAACTCCGTCAGGTCATGCGTAAGAGCGATTGTAAAGTAAAGTTCATGCAGGGAAAGGGTTTCCCTTTCCTAATGAAGAGAGTCATGAAAAATAGCGGGTTTTTAGCGGGGATGATCGCTTTCCTGCTTTGCATATTTGTACTTTCAAATATGGTATGGGGCATCGAGGTTCAAGATGCCAAACCGGCAACCGAGCACGCCATCCGGAAAGAATTGGACAAGATGGGCGTAAAGATCGGTAAAGTGCAATTCTTTGTTGATGATGTGGATACGATTCAGCGTAAGCTCTCGGACCGTGTTGGTGCATTGACATGGGTAGGGGTAGAGCTAAAGGGAACGACATACCATTTTCGGGTTGTGGAAAAACGGCAGCCTAAAGAAGTCGAGAAAACATCTCCACAGAATTTGGTAGCTTCAAAAAAGGCGATCATCACTGATATGTTCGTTCAAAAAGGACAATCTATTGTTAATGTGAATGATTATGTAGGAAAAGGGCAGCTTCTCGTTTCAGGATTGATTGGAAAAGAGGATAAACAGGAAATTGTATCCGCACAGGGAGTAATAAAAGGGAAAACGTGGTATAAAGCGAAAGTGGAAGTTCCGTTAAAAACCAATTTTTCTGTTTTTAACGGAGATGAAACGAGCAGGCACTTTTTGAAAATGGGGGGCTTTTCCGTTCCGGTATGGGGTTTCAAGGATCCGGGATATGAAAAACAGGAAAAAGAAACGACAGTGAGGCCTTTTCACTTTCTTCAATGGGAACTGCCCATTTCTTATAAACAAGTGACCTTAAGGAGCAAGGAAGATATTGTACGGAGTTATACGGAGAAAGAAGCGGTGGAGGAAGGCAAGAAAATGGCTAAAGCGGAATTGAAAAAGCATTTAGACGAGGAAGATGAAATCGTCGAAGAAAAAATTTTGCACGAAAGCATGGAGAATGGTAAAGTTAAATTATCTATACATTACCAAGTTATTGAAGATATAGCGATTGGACAGCCAATCATTCAAGGAGACTAACGAATGGCAGATGATGTGAAAGTAATTAAGCTCGAAATAGAATCACCCAATGAAGCGATCGCTCTATTGGGCAATGGAGATTCAAATGTAAAAGTGCTCGAAGAGGAGCTTGGCATTTCCGTCATAACCCGAGGTGAAGCGGTGAGTGTTGCCGGGGATATCGAGCGGGTAACGATGGGGGAGGAAATCCTCAAGGCATTATTGACAGTGGTCAGAAAAGGAATTGCAATCAGTTCCAGAGATGTGCTTTATGCAATTGAATTGGCAAGAAAAGGCACATTGGAGTATTTCGGTGAATTATATGATGAGGAAATCGCTAAAACGGCTAAGGGGAAATCCATTAAAGTCAAAACAATCGGGCAGAGATACTATATCCAGGCAATAAAGAAACAGGACCTTGTATTTGGAATTGGGCCTGCCGGGACCGGGAAGACCTATCTTGCTGTAGTGATGGCCATCAATGCATTGAAAAATGGACATGTTAAACGGATCATCCTGACACGGCCTGCCGTCGAAGCAGGGGAAAGCCTTGGTTTTCTGCCTGGTGATCTGAAGGAAAAGGTAGATCCTTATCTAAGGCCGCTGTATGACGCTCTCCATGACCTCCTAGGGTTGGAACAGACGCAAAGGATGATAGAGCGCGGAACGATCGAAATAGCTCCTCTGGCTTATATGAGGGGCCGTACGCTTGAAGATGCCTTTGTCATATTGGATGAAGCCCAGAATACGACGGAAGCCCAAATGAAGATGTTCTTGACCAGGCTTGGTTTCGGATCGAAAATGGTCATTACGGGAGATCGGACCCAGATTGACCTTCCAAAAGGTATAAAGTCAGGTCTTGTCCGGGTAGAAGAAATCTTGAAGAATGTTAAAGGCCTTTCCTTTGTTTATTTTGAACAAAGTGATGTAGTAAGACATCCGCTTGTCGCCAAAATCATTACTGCTTACGAGCAGGCGAAATCATAAGAAAAAATCCGCCATTTCAATCGGCGGATTTTTCGTGATGTGTCTAAATGACAAACTTTATGGTGAAAAAGTGGATATAGAATGAAAGAAGCTTTACATTTATCAATACGAAGGTGAAAATTCACATAAAAACTGTTATGATTTTACATATCTAGAATAATAAACATCATTTTTTTAGGAGGACCTTCCTTGAATCGTATCCAGAAATTTTTCACTCAAATAAAAGGGCTGTTGGTCCATCGCTTTTTTCAAGTGCTTTTGTTCATCATACTTGGTTTGTTTGCGTATGGGTTAATGTTCTCCAATGTTAAGCCGGAACGGGTTCAGGTAGAGCTTTTTAAGCCTGCGGAACAAACAATCCGTTCAACCAAGACTGTGGAAGATACCTATAAGACGGAACAGGAAAAAGAAGAGATTTCAAAACAGGTGGCGGATGTCTATTCTTTAAAAAAAGAATATGCCAAAAATAAAGTCGATCTAATTTCATCCATTTTCGATTCAGCAATTGAGGTGAATAAAGAAACGGACCCCGATGAAGATCATAAAGAAGATGAGGGAAAAGAGGATAAAAAAGAGCCCGTAAAGACGGATGCTCAAAAAGTATCCATTTTAAAAGAAAAATTAACCGATGAAGTGAATAAAAATATCGAGGAATCCGTTTTCCTTGCATTAGTGCAGGCGGATGAAGATGAGTTGAAAATAGCGAAGGATTCAACCATTACAGCTGTGAATAATGTGATGAGCTCCCGAATCGCTGCAAGTGACGTGGAAAATGCCAAGAAAAAGGTTGTAGAGGAATTGGGTTATATGAGCATCAGCGGCGATATGAAAAAAGCCTCCTCTTCCCTTGCGAGTGCGGCAATCATTCAGAATGTATTTTTCGATAAGGACAAAACCGAGGAACAGCGAAGGAAAGCGGTTGAAAGCGTGGAGCCAATCAGGATCCTTCAAGGTCAGATCATCGTTGAAGAAAATCAATTAGTGGACAGGGATGTATATAGGCAGCTTGAACTGGCAGGCTTCTTAAATACGGAGTCCACCGTTTACCCGTATATCGGCCTGCTGTTATTCATATTCCTGACTTTTGCCGCTTTTTATTACTATTTCTACTATTCCGTTTCCAAAAAGGATAACAAGTACAATCAGTTATTGATCTTCAGTCTTGTCTTTATCCTTTCTATGGCTACCATGAAAACGGTCAGCATTCTGGCAGACCTGAAAAACTCGAACTTGGAATACATTTTCCCGGGTGCCATGGCGGCGATGCTCATCAAGATATTATTGAATGATAAGTTAGCGGTAGCGATGATCATGTTGTTAGGTTCGTATGGTACGATTATATTTAATGGTGATACACCTGGAAATCTGGATTTCTCGATAGGGCTTTATATCATTTTCGGGGGATTGACGGCAATCATCATTCTATCTAGGCCAAATTTCAAATCGAAGGTGCTGGTAGCGGGGCTGCTATTGTCTTTAATCAATATGGCATTTGTTTTTTCGCTCATCTTTATTATGGACAGCCATTATACTAGAATGGAGTACTTGTATTATGCTGCTGCTGCCATAGGTTCTGGTGTGGGTTCAGCCGTTTTGACAATGGGCCTATTACCGTTTTTCGAGGCTGGTTTCGGGATCTTATCATCGATTAAACTCATCGAGCTCGCAAATCCGAATCATCCGTTATTGCGGAGGATCTTGATTGAGGCTCCGGGGACATATCATCATAGTGTAATGGTCGCCAATTTGGCGGAATCGGCTTGTGAAGCCATCGGGTCGAATGGATTGCTGGCAAGGGTCGGCAGCTATTATCATGATATCGGTAAAACGAAGCGGCCGCACTTCTTCATCGAAAATCAGATGAATGAAGAGAACCCGCATGATCGGCTGCAGCCGGAAATAAGCAGGGATATCATCATTGCCCATGCCGTAGATGGCGGGGAGATGCTTCGCAGTCACAAATTCCCGAAAGAGATTGTGGATATTGCGGAGCAGCATCATGGGACCACTTTATTGAAGTTTTTCTTCCATAAGGCAAAAAAACAGGATGAGTCCACACTCGAAGCTGCCTACCGATATCCCGGGCCGAGGGCGAAAATGAAGGAAGTAGCCGTCATCGGCATAGCCGATAGTGTGGAAGCTGCAGTGAGATCGATGAAGCACCCTACACCGGAGAAGATTGAAGAGCTGGTAAGTTTCATCATTCAGGACAGGATTTCTGATGGTCAATTTGATGAATGTGACATTACTATGAGAGAATTGAGTATCGTGAAGCATTCCTTATGTGAATCGCTGAATGGTATCTTCCACTCCAGGATTGAATATCCGGAGTCGGATAAATTAGGACAGAAGGTGAAAGAATGATTTTAGCTATCGATTTAATGGATGAAACGAATGAAGTAACGGAGGAAGCTCAGCAGCTTGTTGAAAGCATTCTGCAATTTGCGGCAAGAAAAGAAAACATTGAAAAAGACACCGAGCTGTCTGTTACATTTGTAGACAATGATAGGATTCGGGAGATCAATAAAGAATATCGTCATAAAGATTCAGCTACAGATGTCATTTCTTTTGCACTTGAAGAAATGGGAAAAGATGAAGTGGAAATTGTCGGAGCGGAAATGCCCCGCATGTTAGGGGATATCATCATTTCCATTGAACGCACGAAAGAACAGGCTGAAGAATATGGTCATTCATTTGACCGGGAACTTGGTTTTTTAGCACTGCATGGCTTTCTTCATTTATTGGGATTCGACCACATGAATGAAGAAGATGAAAAAGTGATGTTCACCAAACAAAAGGAGATCTTGGAAGAATATGGACTTTCAAGAGAAGGGTAAAAAAAGGTATCCTTTATTAAAAAGTTTCTCTTTTGCCTGTCAGGGAATTTTGGAGGCTGTTCGGACTGAACGCAATATCAAGATTCATTTCGCGTTAACGGCAATCGTCGTATTCTTTGGTTGGTACTTCTCACTGAATGGGATGGAGTGGCTTTTCATTTTGGCGGCCATAGCCGGTACGATTACGTTGGAGCTCGTTAATTCAGCGATTGAAAGGGTAGTGGACCTGGTAACGGATCAAATCCATCCGCTTGCCAAGCAGGCAAAAGATATTGCAGCCGGAGCTGTATTCATATATGCTATATTTTCTATAATAGTTGGATTGATTATCTTTTTGCCTAAGTTTGGCCTGTAGGTTGCCGAAATGGTACTCAATTTGAAAGGAAGATGTGAATTGAATACAAAAGAATTGATTGAGGAAGCTAAAAAAGCAAGGGATAAAGCTTATGTGCCTTACTCCAAATTTAAGGTGGGGGCAGCCCTTTTAACCGCTGATGGAAAGGTCTATCATGGTTGTAATATAGAAAATGCTGCATACAGCATGTGTAATTGCGCCGAAAGGACAGCTTTATTCAGCGCTTATGCCCATAACGATAAAAAATTCACTAAACTTGCAGTCGTGGCAGATACCGATGGTCCCGTTTCTCCATGCGGGGCATGCAGGCAGGTTATTTCAGAACTGTGCGAAAAGGATATGCCGGTCGTTTTGACCAACTTACATGGGGATATAAAAGAACTAACAGTACAGGAATTGCTTCCAGGAGCTTTTTCACCGGAGGATTTAAATGGATAAACTATTTGATGATACACAAGTAAAAGATTACAAATCAGGTTTCATTTCGATTATTGGACGACCTAATGTTGGAAAGAGTACATTTCTGAATCGGGTCATCGGTCAAAAGATCGCCATTATGAGCGATAAACCGCAAACTACAAGAAATAAGGTCCAGGGTGTACTTACACAAAACGATTCACAAATGATTTTCATCGATACACCCGGCATTCATAAACCAAAGCATAAGCTTGGTGACTTCATGATGAAAGTGGCAACGAATACATTGAAGGAAGTCGATTTGATTCTCTTCATGATCAATGCGACTGAAGGATACGGACGCGGTGACGAGTTTATCATCGAAAAACTTCAATCCGTAAAAACGCCTGTTTTCCTAGTTGTAAACAAAATCGATGCGATGCATCCAGATGATTTACTTCCGATCATTGAAAAATACCAAAAGCTTTACCCTTTTGCGGCAGTCGTTCCGATTTCTGCGCTTGAAGGAAATAACGTAGATACACTGCTCGAACAAATCAAGGAACACCTGCCTGAAGGTCCCCAGTTTTATCCAGCTGACCAAGTGACCGACCATCCGGAACGTTTTATCATTTCCGAATTGGTCCGCGAGAAGGTACTGCACCTGACACGTGAAGAAATTCCGCATTCGGTGGCTGTTGTCATCGATTCAATTAAAAAAATGGACAACAGCGACACCATAAATGTCATGGCGACGATCGTTGTCGAACGTGATTCACAAAAAGGCATTGTCATCGGAAAGCAAGGGAAAATGCTTAAAGAAGTCGGTAGCCGTGCCAGAGTGGATATCGAAAACTTATTGGGCTCGAAAGTTTTCTTGGAACTGTGGGTGAAGGTACAGAAGGATTGGCGTAACAAAGCTAGCCAGCTCCGCGATTATGGTTTCAATGAGAGCGAGTATTAATTAACAAAATTTACGCGTCATGAAAGTTTGGAAAACGGTCAAGCTAATCATATGGTCGGATATTAATATTGCTAGTTAAAAATGAAAGGTGGGCTTTATATGTTGGATTTTACCTGGGAATTATTTAGTGAAACGGGTAATGTGGACACCTATTTGCTGTTTAAGGAGATAGAAGTCGAAAGACAGGAAAGACACTTGGTATTGAATGATGAGCTAGCAGAAATTGATTTTCCTGTTTCATAGGTTAGTCTTGGCGAGCATGGGTGGTGTCTTGGTATGCTCCAAAAATGTGAGGGCATTGTCATAAGGCGAACTGCATATGGAGAAAATAACAAAATCATTACTATATATACCCGTGAGCTAGGAAAAATTGGCGTTATGGCTAGAGGAGCCAGTAAACCTAACAGCAGGCTTTCTGCCGTCACACAGCTTTTTTGCTCCGGGTATTTCCTTGTAACCACATCAACCGGACTCGGAAGTCTTCAGCAAGGCGAAATGGTCGATTCACTCCGTTTCATAAGGGAGGATCTTTTTGCCACTGCTTATGCTTCCTATATTGTTGAATTGCTTGATAAAAGCGTCGAGGATAAGAAACCGAATCCATATTTGTATGAATTGCTTTTGCAAACCTTGCATTACATAAACGAGGAATATGACGCAGAGGTTTTGAAATTCATTTTTGAAATGAAGATGCTACCCGTCAATGGGATTAACCCTGTGCTGAACCAGTGTGCTGTATGTGGTGAAACGGAAGGGGAATTCTCCTTCTCGCTTCGGGAAGCGGGCTTTATCTGTCACCGCTGTCTGGGGAAAGACCCTTATCATTATAAAATTTCACCTGCAGCCGTCAAATTGCTGCGGATCTTTTATTATTTCGATTTATCAAGGCTCGGAAACATTTCCGTCAAGCCTGAAACCAAAAAAGAACTGCAGAAGATCATCGATGCTTATTATGAGGAATATTCTGGTCTGCATTTGAAATCAAAAAAGTTCCTGAAACAGATTGATACGATGAAAGATATGTTTTAGGATCTGACCTATTGACATTCCATGCTAGTTTGTATAAAATTCTAATCATCAAAATAAGAAGATTGCGTTGATGGAAAAGAGTATCTGTCATTCTCCATAAAAAGCGAACCCGGGACGGTGGAAGCCGGGATATGGATTTACAGGGAAAGGCGTTTCCGGAGCATGTTGCTTTGAAAAGAGGCCGTTTTATAAACGGCAATTAGGGTGGAACCGCGGGTATACTCTCGTCCCTATGCATTTCGCATAGGGACGGGAGTTTTTTGTTTGCCAAAATGTAATGGGTTCCGACCTTTATTTTAAAAAGAGCCGCTTTAAATAACCTGGAGGTGTACGATGAATATTCAAAATATGATTTTAACGTTACAAAAGCATTGGTCTGAACAAGGCTGCATATTAATGAATGCTTATGATGTCGAGAAAGGGGCGGGAACGATGAGCCCATACACGTTCCTGAGAGCCATTGGACCGGAGCCTTGGAGCGTTGCTTACGTAGAGCCTTCCCGCCGTCCTGCTGACGGTCGTTATGGTGAGAACCCTAATCGACTGTATCAGCATCATCAATTCCAAGTGATCATGAAGCCGTCGCCTGACAATATCCAAGAGTTATATTTGGATTCATTACGCGCTTTAGGGATAAATCCGCTTGAGCATGATATTCGCTTTGTGGAGGACAACTGGGAAAATCCATCATTAGGGTGTGCTGGTCTCGGTTGGGAAGTGTGGCTTGATGGAATGGAAATCACGCAATTTACATATTTCCAACAAGTGGGCGGCCTTGAGTGTAAGCCGGTTTCCGTGGAAATTACATACGGGATCGAACGTCTCGCCTCTTACATTCAAGATAAGGAAAACGTATTTGACCTAGAATGGACAGATGGATTCACAGTTCGGGATATATTTGGACAGCCGGAATACGAACATTCGAAATATACGTTCGAAACCTCGGACCTTGATATGCTGTTTCAGCTTTTCACGATGTATGAAAAGGAAGCGCATCGCCAAATGGAAGAAGGACTTGTACATCCTGCATATGATTATGTTTTAAAATGTTCACATACATTTAACCTTTTGGATGCCAAAGGTGCCATCTCGGTGACGGAAAGAACGGGTTATATTGCCCGGTGCCGTAACCTAGCGCGTAAGGTTGCCAAAACCTTCTATGAAGAGCGGGAAAAATTAGGCTTCCCGATCCTGAAAGTGAAAGGGGAGAATACAAATGAGCAAGCGTGATTTGTTATTGGAGATTGGATTGGAAGAGCTGCCTGCCCGTTTTGTGACAGCATCAATGAAACAGTTGTCAGATAAAGTGCAGCAATGGCTAACGGAAAAAGCGATTGAATTCGGAACGGTTGAAGCATTTTCCACACCAAGACGTTTGGCCGTATTGGTGAAAGACGTGGAAGAATCCCAAAAGGATATCGAAGAAGAAGCAAAAGGTCCGGCTAAGAAAATCGCTTTGGACAGCGAAGGCAACTGGTCTAAAGCCGCATTGGGATTCGTCAGGGGTCAAGGCATGACTACAGAGGACATTTATTTTAAAGAACTCAAGGGTGTGGAATATGCCCATGTGAATAAATTCATAAAAGGACAGCAGACCGTTCAGCTTTTATCTGAGCTGCAGGAAATCATCAGCGGCATGACTTTCCCGAAAAATATGCGTTGGGCCAATCAGGAGCTCCGCTTCGTCCGTCCGATTAAATGGCTGATTGCCTTATTCGGCAATGACATAGTTCCATTTAGCATTGCTGATGTGGAAACGGGCCGTGAAACGAAAGGACACCGTTTCTTGGGCGATAGCGCAATCATCGAGCAGCCGGAACGGTATGAAGATACGCTAAAAGAACAATTTGTAATGGCGGATCCAGATAAACGCCGACAAGTTATATTGGATCAGATTAAAGAACTTGAGCAGGAGAAAGGCTGGATCATCCCAGTCGATGAAGATCTGCTTGAAGAAGTCAATAATTTGGTAGAGTATCCAACGGTGTTATTTGGACATTTTGAAGAAGAATTCCTTGAGCTTCCTTCTGAGGTCCTTATCACATCAATGAAGGAACACCAACGTTATTTCCCTGTTAAAGATCAGGACGGGAAACTGCTTGCTTACTTTGTAACCGTGCGTAACGGCGATGACCGCCATTTGGATAAGGTTTCTAAAGGTAATGAAAAAGTATTGCGTGCCCGCTTATCGGATGCAGCATTCTTCTATAAAGAAGATCAGAAAAAAGAGATTGAGGATGCTTTGAAAAAGCTTGACAGCATCGTTTATCATGAAGAAATTGGTACATTAGCCGAGAAAACTGCCCGGGTAACAGCAGTGACCGGTGCCCTTGCGGATGCTTTGAATTTAAAGGCGGAAAAAGAAATGGCGCTTCGTACAGCGGCAATTGCCAAGTTCGATTTGGTGAGTCATATGGTTTATGAATTCCCTGAATTGCAAGGGTATATGGGTGAAAAATATGCGCTCTTAAAAGGGGAAGCCAAAGAAGTGGCCGCGGCTATCAATGAACATTATATGCCAAGACATGCGGATGACAATGTGCCGCCTTCAGTCATAGGAGCGGTTGTGAGTTTAGCTGAAAAAATTGATACTCTGTCTTCATTCTTCGCTATTGGCGTCATTCCTACAGGTTCCCAGGATCCTTACGCATTAAGAAGGCAGGCGAGCGGTGTCGTCCAGATTCTAGCAGAGAAGAAATGGAATATTTCTTTAGAGGAGCTTATTATTTTAGGCCTTAAAGGACTGGAATCAAAAGGCATCTTAAAACGTGATCTTGAAGAAGTTAAAGCGGATATGTTCATATTCTTTAAAGCCCGTGTCAAACATCTGCTTCAAGAACAGCAAATCCGTTATGATTTGATTGATGCAGTTCTGTTCAATGAGATCGGTTATATCCACTCTATCGTGGAACGTGCACATGTATTGGATGCGAAAAAAGACGAAGCAGGCTTTAAAGAAAGCCTGGAAGCTTTAAGTCGGATCATGAACATAGCCGTAAAATGTGACAATAAGGTGACAGTCGACCCTAGTGCCTTTGAAAATGATCAAGAAACAGCGCTATATGAAAAATTCCAAAAAGTAGCAATGCGTTATATGGAATCTAAAGATGAGAATGAGCGGTTTGAACAGCTTGTTTCGCTTCAAACGGAAATAGAGTCATATTTCGAGAATACAATGGTCATGGCAGATGATGAAGCAATCCGTAATAACCGTTTATCCTTAATGAAGGAAATCAGTGATTTGGTTGCAGGTTTTGCTGCCATGAATAAAATCATCCTTTCATGATCGAAAGGATGGATGGAAATCGGAAACACTTTAAATAAGGGTTTCCGATTTCTTAAAAAGATAAATGGTCAATAAATAGGACAAAAATGCCCTAATTAAATAATTTAGTATATAATTATTAAATGAATAACTTTTGTTACTTTACTCTGCGAAAGCAGTGGGGTGGTGATTATAATCCAATTGAATAAGCGTCAGGAACAAATTTTACAAATTGTAAAAGAAAACGGACCGATTACTGGAGAACATATTGCGGATAGATTGAACCTTACAAGGGCGACACTTCGTCCGGATCTAGCGATTTTAACGATGGCAGGTTTTCTTGATGCCAGGCCCCGAGTAGGGTATTTCTATACAGGCAGGTCAGGGACACAGCTTTTGACAGATAGCCTTAACCATCTTTATGTACGAGACCACCAATCGATACCTGTCGTTGTTGACGAGGGCATTTCCGTATATGATGCAATCGTCATGATGTTTTTAGAAGATGTCGGAACAATGTTCGTCGTCGATAAGCATGCATTGCTTGTTGGTGTCCTATCAAGGAAAGACTTGTTGCGTGCGAGTATTGGGAAACAAGAGCTTAACTCCATTCCTGTCAATATCATCATGACTAGGATGCCCAATATTACAATGTGCTCAAAAGAAGACCTTTTGATTGATGTTGCCAAAAAATTGATTGATAAACAAATCGACTCATTACCGGTCGTCAAAGACACAGAAAAAGGCTATGAAGTAATTGGAAGGATTACAAAAACCAATATTACGAAAGCATTCGTAGCTTTGGCTGATGAAGGCTATTAGGGGGCTTGCAAAAGGAATGACGGAGAATATGAACGGTTCTATTATATATGTTGTATCGGATTCAGTAGGGGAAACAGCGGAATTGGTTACAAAAGCCGCTGCAAGCCAGTTCTCGGGATCTGCTTTTTCCATAAAGAGAATTCCGTATATTGAAGATGAACAAAACGTGGATGAAGTAATATCATTGGCTAAGTTGGATGGGGCGATCATTGCATATACTCTAGTGAAGCCAGCTATTAGAGCGTATATGAAAGCACAGGTCGAGAAAGAAAACCTGTCTGCTTATGACATTTTAGGGCCGCTCATGGACATCCTTCAGGAAAGGGCGCCAAAAGGGCCGCTTAATGAACCTGGTCTGGTAAGAAAGCTGGATGATGACTATTTCAAGCGTGTGGAAGCCATTGAATTTGCTGTAAAATATGATGATGGACGTGACCCTCGAGGCATTTTACGTGCAGATATCGTCCTTGTGGGTGTTTCACGCACTTCCAAAACGCCATTATCACAGTATTTAGCACACAAACGCTATAAAGTGGCGAACGTACCTTTAGTGCCTGAAGTGGAACCTCCAGAAGAGCTGTTCCTGGTACCTCCTGAAAAATGCATTGGTTTAAAGATCAGCCCGGAAAAGCTGAACCATATTCGTAAAGAACGATTAAAGTCACTTGGGCTCAATGATCATGCCATTTACGCAAATGTGGAGCGCATAAAAGAAGAATTGACATACTTTGATACAATCATATCAAGGTTGAACTGTCCTATCATTGATGTAACCAATAAAGCTGTTGAAGAAACAGCCAATTTGATAATCAATATCCTTCAAAACAAAAACCGTTGATCCTTATAATTAAGGCAAATCAAAATGTGAGCTCGACACTCTATGTGTCGGCTCACATTTTAATGCCAAGGTCAAATAAGGGAATAACAAGAATAAGTTCAAAATAAATACATAAAATTCCTGGTGGTTTCCAAATGTAAATCCATTGATTTGCATGAAAACACATTCGGAATTTAAATGTTGGCATCTTCTAAACAAATAGACTATAATAAAAAATTGTGAGAAAAAAGTAATCTTAAGGTTTAGACTTAATTAATAAGGAATAAACTAAAGGTTAATGAGATGTCAAGGTTTTTATCATAAAAATAATTCGACATGTTCCGTATAATTCAGGAGGGGCTGGTCTTTTTCAAGGCAAAAGAGGTGCTTTCACTTAAATAAGCAGGTATTCTTTGAAGAATAATGTGTGCTCTTTTAGAGGGAACCCTCTGAATCAATGCTGGAAATTCACCATATCTTCATAAAGTTTAGGGGAGAAAAAGGATTATGCAGAAAGATGTAGAATTAGAAGGTATGAATAATAAACCTACGATACACGTCGATGCCGATGCATGCCCGGTGAAAGACGAAATCCTTCATTGTGCAAGTTTGCACGATGTTGAAGTCTGTTTTGTTGCATCATATAAAAATATGATGAATAACCCTGAAGGTAAATGGGTGTATGTCGACGCAGACAAAGAAGCGGCAGATCTTTATATAGTAAACTCAGTAAAAAAGGGTGATATCGTCGTTACTGCAGATATTGGTTTGGCTGGGACCCTGCTTCCTAAAAACGTTTATGTCCTTTCGCCAAGGGGAAAAGAATACACAGACGAGAATATTTTCATGCTCTTGGATATGCGTTATCAGTCGGCGAAACTCCGCAGGCAGGGTAAGCATACGAAAGGGCCGAAAGCATTCACAAAGGAAGATCGTGCATGTTTTACAAATAAACTTATGAAAACATTGTCGAACTTTGCAGGGAATTAGGAAACAGTATCGAATTAGAAACTATCACCAATATTGCAAGGTGGAAAAATGATAAATGGCCGTATAGAAGATGAGAAAATTAATCAAATTCGTGAAGCTGTTGACATTGTTGATTTAATTGGGGAGTATGTCCAGCTGAAGAAGCAGGGGCGCAATTACTTTGGCCTATGTCCTTTTCATGGTGAAAACTCGCCCTCGTTTTCCGTTTCAACGGAAAAACAAATCTTTCATTGTTTTGGTTGCGGGGCAGGCGGAAATATTTTTACCTTCTTAATGGATATAGAAGGCTACAGCTTTGTGGAATCTGCAAAAGTTTTAGCTGAAAAGGGAAATGTTCCTTTGGATGTTGAAATCAATAAGGATTCCAAGCGATCTAACATGCCGGCAGGCTCTCAGCAAATGGTTGAAGCCCATGACCTGCTGAGGAAGTTTTATCATCATCTCCTCGTTAATACGAAAGAGGGGCAGGATGCTCTCGAATATTTACTTAAACGCGGATTTACTGAAAAGACGATAGAAAAGTTCCAAATTGGCTACTCTTTGGATTCATGGGACTTCGTGTCCAAGTTTCTTTTAAAACGCGGGTTTCCAGCGGAATACATGGAGCAGGCAGGGCTTATTATTTACAGGGAAAAAGACGAGTCATATTTTGACCGTTTCAGAAATAGAGTCATGTTCCCAATTATGGATCATCAAGGAAATACGATTGCGTTTTCAGGAAGAGCGATGGGGGACGATGAGCCCAAATATTTGAATAGTCCTGAAACGCCAATCTTTAATAAAAGTAAAACTTTATATAATTTCCATCATGCAAGACCACACATACGAAAGAAAGAACAAGCAGTCATTTTTGAAGGCTTTGCCGATTGCATTTCAGCAGTTGGCGCAGGTGTAGAAAATGCGGTCGCCACGATGGGTACTGCCCTGACGGACCAGCATATCCAGCTTTTAAAAAGGAATACTGACCAGATACTTATTTGCTACGATTCGGACTCTGCGGGATTGAACGCAGCCAATCGTGCAGTTAATATGCTACAGGACCATGAGTTTTCCGTGAAGGTCGCTCTCATGCCTGATAACCTGGACCCCGATGACTACATAAAGGAATTCGGTGAAAAAAGCTTTGTTTCTGAAGTAATAGGGGCCAGTTTAACCTACATGGCATTCAAAATGCATTATTTGCGTCGAGGGAAAAATGTAAATAATGAAGGAGATCGAATTCAATATATCGAAGAAGTCCTTAAAGAAATTTCGCGATTGCCCAATGCAGTGGAGAGGGATCATTATCTCCGGCAGCTATCCTCTGAATTTTCCCTTTCATTGGATGCGCTGGAACAGCAGCAGCGTCAGGTGTTCTTTACGGAACGCAAGAAGGGGACACTGCCGCAGCCGGCAGCCCAAAAGAAAATGGCCCTGCAATATGAGCATAAGTTAAAGCCTGCTCACCATAATGCTGAAACGAAGTTGATTGCCCATATGCTAAAAAGCAGGGATATGACTTTCAAAATTCAGCAGTTGCTTGGGCAAACGGTCTTTCATGTAGATGAACATCAGGCAATCATCACCTATTTATATGCGTTCTATGAAGATGGACACGAACCGGATACAAGCTTTTTCCTTACTTATTTACCGGATCCAAACTTGAGAAGGATCGTTTCGGAAATAGAAATGATGTCAGTGAATGAGGAAGTTACCGATAAAGAACTGACCGATTGTATAAATCAAGTGTTGAAATATGAAAAGTTGTTAAAGATAAAAGAAAAACAAGTTGAAGAAAAAGATGCAGTCAGACGAAGTGATTATGTCACTGCTGCACAAATTGCCATGGAAATCATTAAATTGCGTAAAATGTTGTAGTCGTTTAGGTGTAAGTCCTGGAAGGAGGGGAACTAATGGCTGAAAAACCAGCACGTTCCAAACAAGTTGATAATGAATTTAGCCTTGAACAGGTGAAAGAAAAATTACTGGAGCTAGGTAAAAAACGAGGCTCTTTGACTTTAGAAAAAATCGCTGAAATGATTGGCGGTTTTGAGTTGGATTCCGATCAAATGGATGAGTTCTATGAGGTGTTAGCAGAAAACGGCGTCGAAATACTCACTGATGGTGAGGAAGACGAGGATGAAGATGATCCAGATGAGAAGAAACTTGCAAAAGAAGAAGAGTTTGACTTAAATGATTTAAGTGTTCCTCCTGGCGTTAAAATTAATGACCCAGTACGAATGTATTTAAAGGAAATTGGCCGGGTCGACCTTTTATCGGCAGAAGAGGAAATCTCTCTGGCGACGAGAATTGAAGATGGAGATGAGGAAGCTAAACGCCGTTTGGCAGAAGCTAACCTTCGTCTTGTTGTCAGTATCGCCAAGCGCTATGTCGGACGCGGGATGCTTTTCCTTGATTTGATTCAGGAAGGTAATATGGGACTAATCAAAGCAGTGGAAAAATTTGATTACCGCAAGGGATTCAAATTCAGTACGTATGCAACATGGTGGATTCGCCAAGCGATAACCCGTGCCATTGCCGACCAAGCAAGAACGATCCGGATACCGGTGCATATGGTGGAAACCATCAATAAATTGATCCGTGTCCAAAGACAGCTTCTTCAGGATTTAGGACGTGAACCTTCTCCGGAAGAAATTGCGGAGGATATGGACTTAACTCCTGAAAAAGTTCGTGAAATCTTGAAAATAGCTCAGGAGCCTGTTTCATTGGAAACGCCAATAGGTGAAGAAGACGATTCGCATTTAGGCGATTTCATTGAAGATCAGGATGCGACTTCCCCATCGGAACATGCAGCATATGAACTATTGAAAGAACAGCTTGAAGACGTATTGGATACTCTTACTGACCGTGAAGAGAACGTCTTGAGACTCCGCTTTGGACTTGATGATGGCCGCACCCGTACACTTGAAGAAGTAGGTAAAGTGTTTGGGGTCACCCGCGAGCGTATCCGTCAAATCGAAGCGAAGGCGCTACGTAAACTGAGACATCCAAGCCGCAGCAAACGCTTGAAAGATTTCTTGGAATAGAATATATATACCCTTAACAGAGCCCTCTTTGAATGCCCAGCGTTCGGGAGAGGCTCTTTTTTTCAATTCCGATGAAAAATATCCTTGTAAGAACAATGTTTATCAAGTTTTCTATATAATGTAATTAAAACAGAAACAATTGTAACAACTAAAAAACTAAGCCCTGTTAAAAAGAAATGATCATCATGGGGATGTGGGATTCATGGATAAATTGAGAAAGAAAATCATCATTCAAGCAATAAACTCCTGGAAGGAAAGTCGTATGCTTCCGGAGCAATATTGAAATTACCTGCTTGCATTATACTGTCAAGGCGAACTGCCGCCATCAAAATCGAATAAAACCGGGAGCGAAAAAAACGACATCTTTTCCGGGTTGTTGATTGGGGCCCTTTTTGCATTTATTGTATTTTTGAATTATTTTACTGAAATACCCATAAGAATGCAAATGCTTATGACAACAATTTCAATACTTATCTTTGGGCTGGCGGTCCGCCGCTTAAACGGCAGGAAAATCATTTTTCAGATGGCGTTGATGGGAATGGCGCTATCATTGCTTTTATTAACTGTCAGTATGACGGAATTCATGGCACCCGGCAAAGTGGACATCCTTTATATTTTCTTGTTCATTTATTGCGTCCTCTGGATTTTAATGGGCAATAAACTGAAGCTGCTCCATTTTCCATAGCGGGAGGCCTGGGAGCACTGGTCACTCTTTACTTTATTATTAATATAATTCAAGGACATTCCAGCGGTTTTAAAAAATGATTTTAGGGTATTATGAAACATATGTAAGAAAAAGTAAAATTGTTTGGAAATATACATAAGTTTTTGACAATTTTAAGAAATTATATAATATCTTCTATTTTTGGGCTTTTACTTGAAACTCTTTTCAAGTAAAATAATATATAGCTGTTTGTATATAATATTAAATATGGTAAGTTTAGGTTCTACATAGGGGAGGAAATACTATGAAGCGCAATCCAGTAATGCCTTTTATTATTATCATGGTTTTTGGTATTGGACTTATGTTTTTACTTTCGTTTAAAGGTTTGGGTGATGCCAAAGATCTTGCTAAGGAAAAAGAGGGCGGCGAAAAGACAGAAGAAACAGAAAGTGCCTCAGCATCACCTGAGGACATTTATAAGCAAAACTGTATCTCTTGTCATGGTGACGCCTATCAAGGCGGTGTCGGGCCTGCTCTAAAAGGAGTTGGCGATCGTCTGTCGGTGGACGAGGTTAAAGACGTGATCACTAATGGACGAGGTGGAATGCCACCAGGTTTAGTCGAAGAACAGAACGTTGACGCAATGGCCGAATATATTCATGGACTGAAATAATTCATGAAACTGACTCAAGAAATCGTTGGAAAGCGAACTTTTTGAGTCAGTTTTTCATTTATTCAGAAAAGGAAGATTCCAGATGGAAGGTTTCTTTTTCCCACTGATAGAAAAGTGCCCTATTTCTCCTTTCTGTAATTTTTCGATTGAACTTGGTATAATCGAATGGGAAGCTAATTATAGTAAGACATTATTTGAATTAAGAGAGTTGATAATTATGAATCATGAAAAACTATCGATGAGATTAGAACGTGTTGCCATACATATACCAAAAGGAAGCATCCTTGCAGATATAGGTTCAGACCATGCTTACTTGCCGTGCTATGCGGTGACTAACGGCTTGTGTGACAGCGCTATAGCAGGTGAGGTTGTAGAAGGGCCCTATCAGTCAGCACGCAAGCAAGTGGCAATGACGGGGCTCGGGGACAAGATAGAGGTCCGCAAAGGAAACGGGCTTGAAGTATTGAATCCCGATGAAGCGACATGCATTACGATTGCAGGCATGGGAGGGACTTTAATATCAAGTATATTGGAAAGCGGAAAAGGGAAACTCGGCAAGGCAGAAAGGCTTATCCTTCAGCCTAATGTCGGTGCAGCGAATGTTCGCAGCTGGCTAATCGAAAACGGCTGGGAACTTAGTGGCGAGGAAATCCTTGAGGAAGATGGGAAAATCTACGAAATCTTAATTGCCAAAAAAGGAGACCCGCTCCGCCCTTATGGGGAAAACAAGCAAGCCGGCCTCACTTTCGGTCCATACTTAAGAGAGCAATTCAGTGACATTTTCATAAAAAAATGGCAGCTTGAGAAAAAACATTTGGAAAGAATCATCGAACAATTGGATGAAAGCGGAAGAAGCGGACTGGAAACGAAGCGCAATGAATTAAAATCCCAAATTTCAGTAATTGAAGAGGTGCTTAAAGGTTGAAGACAGTGAATGGTCACCAAATCATTGAAACGTTCGAACAATTCTCCCCAAAGCATTATGCAATGGAGGGAGATCCAATCGGGCTGCATGTCGGGCAGCTCAATAAGCCGGTTACTAAAGTGCTGATTGCCCTTGATGTGCTGGAAGAGGTTGTAGACGAAGCGATAGAACATGGCGTGGAATTGATCATCGCCCACCATCCGCTTATTTACCGACCATTGAAAAGGATCGATACAAACGCAGCTGGAGGCCGCATCATCGAAAAGCTGATCAAACATGATATCGCTGTATATGCTGCACATACCAATTTGGATGTCGCTAAGGGCGGAGTGAATGATTTACTTGCCGAAGCTCTCCAGTTGCAGGACACGGAAGTATTGATTCCAACGTACGAGACTGCACTAAAGAAATTGGTCGTATATGTTCCAAAGACCGATGAACAAAAAGTGAGGGAAGCCCTAGGTAAGGCAGGGGCCGGAGCGATCGGGGACTACAGCCATTGTTCGTTTTCGGGGGAAGGTACCGGACGCTTCTTGCCAGGTGAAGGCAGTGAACCGGTAATTGGCTCTAAAGGAAAGCTAGAAGAAGTAGCTGAAATGCGGGTTGAAACGATATTCCCGGAAAATATCGAGAAGAAAGTGCTAGCTGCGATGATTAAAGCCCATCCATATGAAGAAGTTGCTCACGATATATATAAACTGGAGAATAAAGGGGAGTCTCTTGGCTTAGGAAAGATTGGTGTACTTGCTGAAGAAATGACACTTGAACAGTTTTCCGAACATGTGAAGCGTACACTCGATGTTGATAGGGTGCGTGTCGTTGGTGATTTGCAAAGTCCGATAAAAAAAGTGGCCGTTTTGGGCGGAGACGGCAATAAATACTTTACGACAGCGAAATTCAAGGGAGCTGATGTTTACGTTACAGGTGATATGTATTACCATACAGCCCATGACGCGATGATGATTGGATTGAATATCGTGGATCCAGGCCACAATGTTGAAAAGGTGATGAAAAAAGGTATAGCAAGAATCCTTGAAGAAATGTGCCGCGAAAAGAACTATGATGTGGAATTCATTCCATCCCGGCTGAATACAGACCCTTTCCGCTTCATTTAAATAACACGAAAATAGGCAGCCCTTAGTGGCTGCCTTTGTTTTTGTGCAATCATTTCTTCACTTTAATCTTAGGTAAAATCTTATGCAATGGCGTTTTCTTTTCGGTATTCCAAGTCGATTCATCATTTGCTTCATATTGCTCTATAAATGCGATAACTTCCTTCGTGATCGGAGTTGGTGTAGAAGCCCCCGAAGTGACGGCAACCGTTTCTGCATCTTTTAGCCATTCAAGGTTCAGCTCGGAAATATCAGCGATTCGATAAGCTCTCGTGCCGGCAATCTCTTGGGATACTTGTGCAAGACGGTTTGAATTATTACTCTTGGGGTCTCCGACAACGATTAAAACATCAGCTTCGCCAGCTTGCTCGGCAACCGCTTCTTGGCGAACCTGTGTCGCTAAACAAATTTCCTTATGGACTTCGGCATGTGGGAACTTTTCCTTGACCTTATCCATGATATCCAAAACATCCCATTGGCTCATCGTTGTTTGATTGGTGACAATGATCTTATCACTATTCAAAGTCAAGGCTTCCACATCTTCAGCCTTTTGAACCAGGTGAACGACATCGGGAGCTACTCCGACAGCACCCTCTGGTTCCGGATGGCCTTTTTTGCCAATATAAATGATTTGGTAGCCTTCCGCTTGTTTTTCCCGAATTAAGTCATGTGTTGCGGTAACATCGGGACAAGTTGCATCGAGCGTGACAAGACCTTTTTTCTCAGCGATCTTCCTAATCTCAGGTGAAACGCCGTGAGCAGTAAAGATGACGGTTCCGCTGTCCACCTGTTCGATGATATCGTTGCGGTTGCTGCCGTCCAACGTGATGATGCCTTCTTCTTCAAAAGCATCCGTCACATGTTTGTTATGCACGATCATTCCTAAAATGTAAATGGGACGTGGCAAGGTTTTATCTAAAGCCGCATTTCGGGCGATGACCATGGCATCGACAACGCCATAACAATAGCCGCGCGGGGAAATTTTAATCACTTTCATCTATGTGTCCTCCTTCAAGGCAAGAAACTCTCACTTTTATACCTTTCTATTATATAAGACCATAGATGATATTACAAAACATCATATTTACATAAAATCAGTTATTGGTAAATTTTTTGTAGACTTTAAATATAAAGCTTGGGACCGGATGATCTTTCCCTTTTGGTTTCGGTACGAACTTGGGCGGTGGGGCCAGCTTCTTTAGCTTTATCGTTTTTCTTCGAATCGGTTTTTACCTCACTGTTTGTTTGTGCCTCAACCGTGGGCCCGCTTTCAACGGAAGCTCCCTGGTCCCCGGTCTCACCGGCAGATGAAATGCTCCGGAAAACTTTCCACATGGAAGGCAGGTTTTTAATTACTGGTCCGTATTGTTCCACCATAGGGGTGAATTGTTCCGCTGCTTGCAACACTTTTTGCGTGTTGGAAAGCATATTATTAAGGGAATCGGGGTTTTTTAATGTTTCTAAGATACCGCCGCCGCTGCTTCTTGAAGAACTTTTGTTAGTGGAAGCAGCTGGCGCAAACAAATTGGGAGAAGCTGCTTTTTGTTTCGACTTACCGAGTATTTTTGACAATAACCCTTCTTTCTTTGCTGGCGGCATTTCCTGCCGCTGCGGTTGGGTGAAAGGGCCTCGGAAACCTTGAGGTCCCTGTGGCACCTGCGGTCTGTTTTGAACCATCGGCCGCTGCATCTGCTGATAAGGGTGGGGAATTTGCGGTGACTGTCTGAATGGAGCAGGGTACTGCTGCATCCTTCGACCATTGGGTGGCTGAAAACCGGGTCCGGGTTGACGATTTCTATTTGGGAACATAGGTTTCACCTCCTCAGATTTTATTTGCTGGTTTAATCTTCTATATAAATTATGCAACTCGACAAAAAAGGTTTGGGGAAAGAGTGACTGGGCAGTTGTGAAGTAACCGGAAAGAAGGTAAGATGGTAACGGTAGTCTTTTAGCTCCATGTCTGCGGGGGATACGCTATGACCAGGACAGGGGCTTTTCGTTTGCAAGAGTCCATTTTAAGAGAACTAACCTCAGCGCATGCGCTTTTGTGATTTAAGTAAATGGGTCACAGTGAAAAAAGTAGATGGCCTGCCCATTATGGGACAATCCCTATTTTCTTCACGAGCAACCCAGGCGCTTGCACTTTTTGTGTAATCCAGCTTCAGCGCCTAGCTCGTTGTGAAAAAGAAGATTGCCCTCACAAGGCAAAAAGCGCCTTATGGGACAATCCCTATTTTCTTCACGAGCAACCCAGGCGCTTGCGCTTTTTGTGTAAAATTTATTATAATAACAGGACATGTCTAATGACTGACAGGATAAAGGAGTTTTTTGATGAAACAAAATCAATTTGAACGATTTAATTTGAAAAGCTACATTCTAGATGCGGTTCGTACTTTAGGGTTCGATAAGCCGACGGAAATTCAAGAGCGCGTGCTTCCGTCGCTTTTAAAGGGAAGTAGCTTAATTGGACAGTCGCAGACAGGTACAGGAAAGACACATTCCTATTTGCTGCCGATCATGAACAGGCTTGATGCTGGTAAAAATGAGGTTCAAGCGATTATTTCCGCACCAACCCGTGAGTTAGCGAACCAAATCTACAAAGAAGCTTTGAAAATTGCTGACCATTTCCCTGAGGATGAGCAGATTCAAGTCCGTTGTTTCATCGGTGGTACTGATAAACAGCGAATGATAGATAAATTGAAGACACAGCCACAACTGGTAATCGGTACGCCGGGCCGGATCAAGGACTTGGTTGAAGCTCAGGCATTACAGGTGTATACAGCTAAAATGCTTGTAGTCGATGAAGCGGACCTTATGCTAGACATGGGATTCCTTGAAGATGTCGATTTATTTGCATCACGTATGGCTGAAAAAATTCAAATGCTTGTCTTTTCGGCAACCATCCCAGAAAAATTGAAGCCGTTTTTGAATAAATATATGGAGAATCCAAAGTATGTTCAAGTGAATCCCAAGCAGGCGACCGCTTCGAAAATTGAACATGTTCTCGTACCGCTTCGCCACCGTAACAGAGAGCAGTTACTTCATGATATCATCGTTCGTTATAATCCATATTTGGCGATTGTTTTCACGAACACAAAGAAAATGGCGGATCATGTAGCTAACTCTTTGATCGAAAAAGGGTTGAATGTCGGCCGAATTCATGGGGATTTAACGCCTCGTGAGCGTAAAAAAATGATGAAGCAAATCAATGATTTGGAGTATCAATTCATCGTTGCGACAGATCTGGCTTCCCGTGGAATCGATATTGAAGGTGTAAGTCATATCATTAACTATGAATTGCCTTCAGATTTGGATTTTTATATCCATAGGACGGGAAGGACGGCTCGTGCAGGATATTCAGGCATTGCCACTACCATTTACGATACTTCCGATGAAGATTCATTGAATCGCCTTGAAAAAATGGGCATTGAGTTCCGTGATGCCGATATCCAAAACGGCGATTGGGTTGATATCGACGAACGTAATAAACGGAAAAACCGTAAAAAACAAAAATCTGATATCGATGTTAAAGCGAGCAGGCACGTCAAGAAGCCAACTAAAGTCAAGCCGGGATACAAGAAGAAAATTCAACGAGATGTGGAAAACTTTAAAAAGCGCGAACGTCGTATACAGAGAAAGAAATAGGGGAGAAATCAGATGCTGAAGATTGGATCGCATGTTTCAATGAGCGGGAAAGGTATGCTTCTTGCTGCGAGTCAAGAAGCGGCTTCGTATGGCTCCAATACATTCATGGTTTATACAGGGGCCCCTCAAAACACAAGACGTAAAAAAATCGAGGATTTAAATATCGAAGCCGGAAGACTGCATATGGAGGAAAATGGAATCAGCGATATCGTTGTTCATGCCCCGTATATCATTAATATAGGAAATACCACGAATCCAGCCACATATGAGCTTGGAGTCAACTTTTTACGCAGCGAAATCGATCGGACCGAAGCGATTGGCGCAAGACAAATCGTGCTTCATCCAGGTGCGCATGTTGGTGCAGGCAGTGAACTGGGAATCAAGAGAATCATCGAAGGTTTGAATGAAGTGCTGACTGCCGACGATAAAGTGCAGATCGCCCTTGAAACGATGGCGGGTAAAGGTACAGAATGTGGCAGGTCTTTCGAAGAGCTGGCGATGATCATTGATGGTGTGACCCATAATGAAAAATTATCGGTATGCTTCGATACTTGCCATACTCACGATGCCGGATATAATATCATCGAGGATTTTGATGGCGTACTGAATGAATTTGATAAATTGGTCGGTGTTGACCGTATCAAGGTCCTTCATATAAACGATAGCAAAAACGAACGCGGCACGCGTAAGGACCGCCATGAAAACATTGGATTTGGTCATATTGGTTTTAAGGCGTTGAATGATATTGTCCACCATCCGCAATTAAGCACTGTTCCGAAAATCCTGGAAACACCTTATGTAGGGGAAGACAAAAAAGACAAAAAGGCACCTTATAAATTTGAAATTGATATGTTCAAGAATAATCAATTTGAAGAAGATTTATTGGAAAAGATCAGATTCCAACAATAATCATAATAGAAAGGGACGATTCATCGAAATAAAGATGAATCGTCCTTTCATTTTGCATTTGGATTAAGTATGCTCAAATAAAGACCGTCAGCGAGCTTAAGATCTTTAAAAAGTGGAAGTAAGGTTGTTGAAGAGGGATTCTATTTCCCTGGCTGTGCTTGCTCCGGCAACTTTTGTAATTTGACCAAGTACGTTTTGTCTTTGGCGTATATCAAAAATGTTAATATTTTTACCGGCTAGAAGTGCAGTGATATCCTGTGCTTGTTTTTGAGTGAGTGCAACCTTATGCTGTTTAGCAAGGGAAAGCAGTTCATCGGGGCGTATACTGTTGATTTTATGATTGACCATCATTTCAAATAATTTCAAACGATCTCCTCCTTTGTTAATACATATGAAGGAGGAAGACGTATGTGAACATGAAACTTTGTTTGATTGCGGTAAATTGGTTCAGATAACATTTTTTTGGTGATTCAGGGCATATCGGCACTTGTTCAGAGGACCGGATTCTTTACATCTTGACTTCTTTGATTTATACTAACGATTGTTAATCGTAATGATTCTTAAAAAATAGGTGATCTCTTTGGATAATGTAGTAAACCCAATAGTTAAATTTGAAGATATATCTTACAAATATACAAAAGATCTAGTGCTGGAACATGTTTCACTTGAAATTCCTAGAGGGGCCTTCTTAGCTATCGTCGGGCCGAATGGATCCGGTAAGTCAACGCTTTTGAAGTTGCTGCTTGGTCTGTTCAAGCTCCAAAAGGGCAAAATTGAAATATTCGGGGAAGACATTCGACGCTTTAAAGATTGGCAAAAGGTCGGGTTCGTTTCCCAAAAGGCGAATTCCTTCAACTCAGGATTCCCTGCCACCGTTTTTGAGGTGGTTCAGAGCGGTTTGACCAAAAAAATAGGCTTATTCAAGTTTGCTGGCAAAGAGGATAAGCAAAAGGTGAAAAAAGCTCTGGAATCCGTGGACATGCTTGAATATCAGAACCGTAATATCGGGGAATTGTCCGGAGGCCAGCAGCAAAGGGTATTCATTGCCCGTTCACTGGTCAGCGAGCCGGAATTGATGATATTGGATGAGCCCACGGTTGGCGTTGATTCAAAAAACGTCCACCAATTTTATGAAATGCTTGAAATGTTAAATAAAAAATTAGGAATAACCCTGATTTTAGTAACCCATGATGTTGGTACTGTGACCGATAAAGTCACACATGTCGCCTGCTTAAATAAAAAGCTTCATTTTCATGGGGATGCCTGTGAATATAATGAGTTGGATGAAGGTGAGCTCTCGTCCATTTATGGACATGGAGTCCAATTTTTAAATCATGATCATTAATATGTTTTGGAGGATAGCCCAATGATATCGGGGATATTGCAATTTGAATTTTTGCAGAACGCTTTCTTGACCGGAATCATCATCGGAGCGATTGCGCCATTAGTGGGCGTTTTTGTCGTGGTAAGGCGGATGTCGATGATATCCGATGCGCTCAGTCATGTAGCGCTTGCTGGTATAGCGTTTAGTTTATTGCTGCAGAAGAGCTTTCTATCTTTAGCAGGATTGAATCCACTTTATATTGGAATGGCGTTTTCTGTAGGTGGTTCATTATTCATTGAAAAATTAAGAGGGGTGTACAAGCATTACCAAGAGCTTGCAATCCCGATCATAATGTCCGGCGGCATGGGTCTTAGTGTCATTTTCATATCCATTGCAGATGGTTTCAATACCGATTTATATGGTTATTTATTCGGCAGTGTCAGTGCCGTCAGCCGGGCGGACTTGTATGTCATTTTGGCAGTGGGGATAGTCGTTGCCTTGATGCTTACCTTATTGTATAAAGAATTATTTCTGTTATCTTTTGATGAAGAGCATGCCAAAGCGTCTGGAATACCTTATAAAGCGATTCATTTTATTTTTATTGTCATGGTTGCATTGGTCATTGCCGCTTCCATGAAAATCATTGGCATATTACTTGTTTCTTCGCTCATGACGCTCCCGGTAGCTGCTAGTCTCCGCTTCGCGAAGGGCTTTAAGCAGATGATTGCTTATTCGGTATTATTCGGTGAAGTTTCTGTCATAGGCGGATTATTTTTATCCTACAACCTTGATCTCGCTCCTGGCGGGACCATTGTAATAATAGCTGTGCTAATTCTCATCTTGTCAATTTTGTTTGATAAGTGGAAAAATCGATAGATGGGGTGATGTATTTTGAACGTAACTACAGCCATGCAACTATTAAAAGATAAAGGTTTTAAACATACAGGAAAGAGGGAAGAAATGCTTCAGCTTTTCTCTTCCAGCGATAAATATTTAACGGCAAAAGATGTATTGGAGAATATGAAACAGGATTATCCTGGTTTAAGCTTCGATACGATTTACAGAAATCTTTCCTTATTTGTCGAACTGGGCATCTTTGAAACGACCGAGTTGGAAGGGGAGAAGCATTTTCGTTTTACATGCGGTCATTCTTCCCACCATCACCACTTCATCTGTTTGAATTGCGGAAAAACGAAAGAAATCGAATTGTGCCCGATGCAGGAACTTCAGGAAAGCTTGAAGGACTACGATGTTTCGGGGCATAAATTTGAAATTTACGGACGCTGTCCCGCATGTAGTGTATCTTTGGAAGCATAAAAACCATTGACCTCCAGTCAATGGTTTTTCTTGTCTCATTTTATGGTTGCCGGTTTCCCTGACATCCAATTATTCACCCAGGCAGAGGCTTCTTGCCAATTGTTGACCCGAATCACCCTTTCAGGCACGGGATCTTGGTTGTAGGGGGTATTAAATAAAATCACGGGTATTTTACACTCTTCTGAAATCGCCACTGCATTATCGTGCTTGTCCTCTAAAAAGAGATCGACTTCGAATTTTTTCGCTGCAGCCACTTTATCGTGTGAACCTACAAGCTCTATATGATCATATAGGACTTCATTCGTCGTGAACCAATTCTTGGTTACATCCAATAAACGGTTGCTCCTGGCACTGATGAAATAAAGGTTGGCTTGTTCTGTCCATTTTTCCAATACATCTTTCGCACCCTCAGCCAATAATGATTCGGAATATATGAGTGGCTCGGTCTCAATGAACCATTTAGTGAAATCCTCTTTTGGAACATTCACGAAAGGCAATAAGTCATATTCGGTAATGTCTTCATAAGCTAAATTCAGCTGAAAAGCTTTATTTAAAAAGGGGACCATGGAATCAGGTCTTGTGACAGTCCCGTCTATATCGATGCCAAAACGTTTTTTCATGATGATAAATCTCTCCTCATTTTCAATACTTGTAATAGTGTAACATATCCCATCATAGCTTTGGTAAAAACCCGTATTTATTTCCAAGACATGAAACCTTTTTCACGATGGGTTCCTGCAATTTTTACATACACTATAAATGCTTCACAAACGAAAGTGAGGGATGCACGAATGGAAAAAGATCAATACTCCAGTATTGACGACGAAATGCAATTAGCGAAAGAGGGCAGTGAACCAACCGTTGTGGATGATCAGCATCATGAGCGGTATTATAATGAAGATACTCCTGAAGATGACAGACGTTATGAGAGTCGTGGGACCATAACCCATATGGATAACCGCTATCAGGAAGAAACGTCTGCCGAGATTTCAACACCACCTCAGCGAATCAGGTCATATAAAAATGATGAGCTTGCAGAGGATAATGGTTCGGGGGATGTAGCAACAAGAGGAAAAGCGATTGGTGTCATAGCATTGATCATTTCCATTTTATCGTTATTCATGATGCCTTTCATTTTAGGGATTGTGGGTATCATTGTAGGAATAGTGGCCAGAAGCCGGGGATCGAACCTGGGTACTTGGGCCATCGGCATAGGTGCAGTCTCCATCATTGTTGCCATATTTATCCTGCCGTTCTTTTAGCATCATTAAACCCTTTGATGTCATTATGCATCAAAGGGTTTTTCAATTAAAAAAAATCCCGATAATCGGGATTTTTTTGTTTTATTTATTTAGTAAAGCTGCAGCAGCAGCTTCCGCTCTTTGTTTTTCATAGTACTCTTCAGCGATTTTGTCAATTTCCTTTTTCAGTTCCTCGACCATCGTCTCTTCAGGCACTTTACGTACGATTTGACCTTTTCTAAACAGTAAACCTTCACCACGGGCCCCGGCTATGCCGATATCAGCCTCACGGGCTTCTCCAGGGCCGTTTACCGCACAACCAAGCACTGATACCTTGATTGGTGCTTTAACCGTCTGGATGTACTCTTCAACTTCATTGGCGATGGAAATCAAATCAATCTCGATTCGACCGCAAGTAGGGCAGGAAATTAAAGTGGCCATGTTAGAAGCAAGGCCAAATACTTTTAGAAGTTCCCTTGCCACCTTCACCTCTTCGACAGGATCGGCACTTAAGGAAACACGCATCGTGCTCCCGATTCCTTGACTTAGGATGGCACCCAGTCCGGCAGCGCTTTTTACGGTACCGGAGAACAGTGTCCCTGATTCCGTGATCCCAAGATGTAAAGGATAATCGAATGCTTTTGAAGCTTTTTCATATGCTTCGATGGCTAAATTGACATCGGAAGCCTTCATGGAAACGATAATGTCATGAAAATCGAGGTCTTCCAGGATCTTGATATGGTGTAAAGCACTTTCCACCATTCCATCAGCAGTCGGGAAGCCATATTTCTCGATGATTTTCTTCTCGAGAGAACCAGCATTGACCCCGATGCGGATTGGAATTCCTTTAGCCTTCGCAGCTTTCACGACTGCCTCAACCTTTTCACGGCGTCCGATGTTACCAGGATTTATCCTGATTTTATCCGCTCCGCCTTCAATTGCCTTCAGAGCAAGTTTGTAATCGAAATGAATATCGACTACAAGAGGGATATTTATCCGCTTTTTTATCTCAGAGATTGCATCAGCTGCCCTTTCATCCGGACAGGCGACACGTACGATTTGACATCCCGCTTCTTCAAGACGAAGGATTTCTGCAACCGTTGCTTCAACATCATGTGTTTTTGTCGTTGTCATGCTTTGTACTATAACTTCATTATTGCCGCCAATCGTTAAGTTTCCGACTTTAATTGGCCGCGTCTTGGTGCGATGTATGATTTCACTCAAGTGGAATTCTCTCCTTTAGGAAAAAATCAGTTTTGATTTTTAATTTGCTTCTCTGAAATATTGTATCAATGTACATTCCGCTTTACAAGGAAATAGGACGCATAATCTTTTTCAATATGAGACATTTCCCATTTCGGTATATATCTGATGCTCGAAAATCCCCTTTAATGGTTCTTTTGAAGGCGCAGATCCCCCATTTGACAATTATTTATAAACGGGAATCTTATATGTTTTGCCAATCTGCATATTTTCGGGCTTCAACCCTTCATTCAAACTTTGAAAGTCAGAGATGATCGTTTCAATTGGCTGATTGGATCCGTCTTTTTCCGTTTCAACGATGGAGAGTAAGGTATCCCCGGGTTTCATGGTGATTTCTTTAAAAGCGGCAGATGGTGCGGATGCAGGCTGGCTGGCGGGCACGGCCGGTTCGCCTGTAGAGGCCGGTGGATGGGAAGCCGGCAGGGTACCCGTAGTCAAATCAAAATAAATAATAAATAAAGTGAAACAGAAAGAGATAAATAGCAGTAGCCGTTTCAATTTTCCATCCTCCCAAGCATGTCTTTAATTCATCTATACTTGGAGGGGGCAAAAAATATGCCTGAAATTGGGCGATTTTTCAAATGGAATGTGAGAGTGACCATTCAAAATTTCTATTTCAGTTGAGTAACATCCTTATTATTTGAATGAGTGCTAAGAAAGGAGCGAATTTCCTTTGGGGTCAGACCACTCTTTTTTGCCTCCATTATGAGTAACAACCACTGTTCATCAATATGGCTCTCCTTCACGTCTATCACCTCTTAAATACTATTTCAACCATAAGTATAGGAATAACTTGGTGAGTATTTTGTCGAATTAAGTAGATATGAAAAATGATGACTATAGTCATACACGGGAAAGGCATGGATTAACCGATTTTATGCAAAACAAAAAGATCCGGACCAGGTGAAGTGAACCCAAAAAGTTAGACACTTTATTTACTTAGGCAGCCTTGAGGGCATGAACCCGGTAATCTACCGGGCTCATGCCTTTTAATTTTACCTTGATTCGTTGATGATTGTAGTAATGGATAT
>NZ_JAUUTW010000029.1 GCF_030676415.1 Peribacillus frigoritolerans
CCAAAAATGGCCTAACATAGTGGGCTCGTAGAGCCCCAATCTCTTAACTTTAGGCGAAAATTCAAAGGGAATTTCAAAAGGGGTTCAGAATTTTTTAATTCCGAACCCCTTTTGTCTACAAACTGAAAAACCCCGAATAGGGGTTTTTTTAATTAATATCTTATCATTCTCCTTGAAAAACTGGGGGGTTGAGGAACTCCACAAACAAAGCTTTGGGAATAACACTCTTTCACGATACTTCGGGTATGCGGTATAAATGTGTTGAAGTGTTTATTCACGGTAGTTGTATGTGTCGGGTGAAAAACCGGAATCACAGTGTTAATGACATTAGTTTTAACAGATTGCTTTGTTGGGGAGATTTGAGGTGGATTATACTGAGTGGGCATTCTGTGAGGAGGGCAATATTGTGGTGGACATTGACCGCCTTTCGGATGCCCCCAGGGCTTATTATACATTTAAACACCTCCTTGCTTTTTTTGAAAGTCATTATTAGTTTATGAAAATAATTGATAAAGGGACTGGTATAAATGCCTTTATCAAAAATTCACGGGCATACCAGATCTTTCACTCATTTTTAAAAAATTGAATAAACATTAATGTAAACGAATTCGGTTAATCGCTTGACGAACAAATGACTTGTGTCTTTTCCGCCAGTTATTTTCCTTGCTTTTTTCCAAGCCCCATTCAGGAAATGTAGATAACCGTAATGCGGCAAATAATTGCCAGACGGGTAAGGTTGTAAAATTCACCTCCGGCATCATGGATTTATATTGATTGGTGAAGTTATTCATCGCTTGCATTCCAAAATGATATAAAATTTCGAGTTGACTATTTGCAAGATCAGCCAAAGGGTCCCCTAAGCCTGAGTCTTCCCAATCAATTATGGAAACTAGTTTATCCTCTTTCCATAATATATTTCCTGGCCAATAATCTCCATGAAGGATCACTTCCTTATTCATGGATGGTAATGGCATGAAAGATTTTAGCAAATCTCTAATCAAGCTCAGATTTAATGTTTCGTCCAGGTTTACCCTATCTTCATTCTTTAACATCTCGACATATATATTTTCTAGTTTAGGCAGGAATGATAAAGATAGATTTGCACAATTAACACGATGGATTTTTGCTAGATTGATTGCCAATTGTAAGATATGATCATTAAGATTTGAGGGGGTGAATTCTGACTTACCCTCAATAAACTCGATAAGTATGCATGGCTTGGAAAAAGTCTCGCAAGATTGCTCGAAGTAATATGGCATCGGTACAGGCAAACCGGCAGCTGTCAATATCCCTAAGAGCTTATGTTCATCTGCTGCAATATTTGGATTCCGTTTCAAGTCATTATCACCATGCTGACGAACGATCATTTTTACGATCTGCCCTGACGATTGTAATATTTCAAGTCCTGTCACCTGTGCAGAAATTCCGCCTTTTAATTTCCATGCTCGAATTAGCTTGTTTCCTTGATCCAAATTTTTAACTAATTGTTCAAATTTACCGTATTCATTTATCATACGATTTCTCCTTTTAACCGTACCTGTTTAGGCATTTAAGTTACATTATCTATAGGATAAGTGTCCAGTTGGTCTATAACTTTCGTAAAAAATATATTCAAAGAATCCATTTAGCATCTGGCTACAATTTCAATAAATGAAACCAATAGCTTCTATCTCCTTCCAACCTTTGTTTATAGGTGGCTTATCCTCCAATAATTCCTGATAAATAGGTGTGTTTTTTTGGGGAACGGCAGCCGAGAAGAAGAATTCTATATTATTTTGAAATTTCTTTAATCCGATAGTTATGTGTACAAGCATTTGTTAATACGTAACATAAGATTAATAGAGGTGATAGAAATGGTAAAAGTATTTATTGATCCCGGCCATGGCGGTACGGATCCAGGCTCGGTGGGGAATGGATTGAAAGAAAAGGATTTAACTTTATCCATTGCAACTCGAATCAAAGACATCTTATTAATAGAATATAATAATGTTTCTGTAAAAATGAGCAGGACTCAAGATACGTACCCCTCCTTAAACGATCGTACAAATGCAGCGAACGCGTGGGGAGCTGACTTTTATCTCTCCATCCACATTAATGCTGGCGGCGGAACTGGGTACGAGGATTACATTTATACGTCCACTAACCAGATAACGAAAACGTATCAAGATCATATTCATTCAGAGGTCATGAAGCTTATCAACATCCAAGACAGAGGACAAAAAACAGGAGATTTACATGTACTCCGTGAAACGGACATGCCTGCACTACTGACTGAAAATGGATTTATCGATAATGTCAATGACGCAGCCAAATTGAAAACGGCATCCTTTATCGAATCACTGGCTCGCGGACATGTAAACGGTTTAGTTAAATGCTTCAATCTTACAAAGAAAAGTACAGCTGTATACCACACTGTCGTTAGTGGGGATACCGTATATTCCTTAAGCATTGCTTATGGCAGTACGGTTCAGCAAATTAAAGATTGGAATGGTCTTGACAGTCAGTATACCATTACAGTAAACCAGAAATTGCGAGTGAAATGAATAATTGATAATTGACTGGTTAAATTATTCATAACTTCCAGAAAGCACACCACGCATGAAGCCCTTCTCAAAAAGAGAGAGGCTTTTCTTGGTTCAGGAAAATGCATGTAATGAAATAATCAGGTGCATTCTACCGTCCTGATTTGTTCCATTACTTCGATAATGGCTGAAGGAGTGTAAGGGAAATATTATGACCAAAATATTATTAGCCTCTAATATTAAAATCTCATTCTTAAAACTGATATACGGAGGGAAAAATCCCTTGGATCTTGTATACCAGTTTATCTGCATGTAAGGGAAATTTACTGGAAAAAGCGTCCTAGGACACATATAGTTTCCAAATACATTCACTCAATGAAATAAGTAATCTAAAGAACGATACTAAATAGCACAAACCATGATGGCTTGTACCTAATATGTAGAATTGAATCTATGTATTGTTGCTCATTATTCATTTATTTTCATTTCCGTAAAGAAACCCCCGGGATGGATATTAATCGTATATTTTAATGGCTTGAACCACTTTTCCTAAAATTCGGACTCTATCATTTTTGATATTATAGGTTTTTTCTTCATAAAAAGGATCCGTGCTGCAGGGAGTGAGTGTGATGTTTTCTTCATTGATATTCACTTTTTTAACCGTAGCATCGTGACCATTTACTAAAACCACACCAATTTTTCCGTTTTCGACATAGGTTGTTTTTTCAACGAGAATCAATGATCCGTCTCTGAATTCTTTGTTCATGCTATTGCCATTCACTCTAAGGAAAAAATATTCTTTATTCGATTTTAGCATCGAATTTAATGTCGGCATATAGGTTTCTATATATTCGTTGGTAAAATTAGGCTCTCCAGCAGGGATATTTCCGTAGACACCAATTAATCTTACATTCTTTTCATTTAGAAATTGCATTCCAGGATTATTTCTAACGATAGGTGCTCCTTCAATGAGGTGGGATAGCGGTATTTCAAAGCATGTGGACATCATGCTCAATTTATCCATTAAAGGTTTATTCCGTCCGGATTCCCAAGCTGAAACAGCCGTTGGGGCCACTTTTAATATATTTGCCAAATCTTCTTGTGTCATTTTTCTTTCTTTTCTTAACATTTTAATCCGTTCACCAATGTGCATATTTCTTCACCTCTTACTTGAATATACACTATGAGTGAAAGTGAGTAAATTTAAAGTGCGTGAATTTTGCGAAAAGTTGTTGGTAACTATACTTCAAGTGTGATATTATTTTTTAGACGGGTGGTGACAAGATATGACAAACGTTAAGTTCACACTTAAACAAGCGAGGAAGTATAAAGGATTAACTCAAGATGAAATGGCTAAAGTGCTGAAGATGGCGAAGAGGACATACATTGACTATGAGCAATATAAGATTCCTTTGCGAATCGATAAGGCTTATTTATTTGCTGAATGTGTAGGATTCTCGATCGACGATATCATTTTTTTTGATCCTCACCTACACTTCAAATGTAGTTGAAAGTTCAAATGTACCAGTATTTCTTCACCAGATTGGCCATTCGGAATGTAAAGTCTAATCAATATAATCCTAACTTCCATGGGACAAGATTCAAGTAATGGAAAGAAGGTGAAAAAAGTGGAAAGGGAAATTAATTCTTTTGAAGTTGCAGTAGCAGCTGCTGCCGTTAGCCTATTCAAGATTGGAAAGGAAATTCGTAGAGATGTCATTGAGGATATTATCGTACACGACGGTGTTGTCAAATTGTACTACCGGAAGGACGAGCTTATCACTGAAATTATTGATCCTGTTCTCATGGGGGATACGGGTATGTAGGAGGGGGGGAGTGCTTAAATGAGTAAAAATCCAAACTTCTTTTGTGTTCATTAAAAAAGGGGCCTGTATGCTGATATTTTGTAGTAAATAGACGATTGATTCTAAGCCCAATGAATGACAGCCAATTGCTGTGAAAGAATTTAATTTACTTAATGTATAGGACGGACTTTAAAACACCATGAATAGGAGCAATTGGACAATGGCAAATTCGAAGGAAAAGTTAATATGGATGAACAAGCCCTCTATCCTTTGCAGGATAAGGGCTTGTTCTCTTTTTTCGAACGTGAAGCATTCGATTTTAAGGATTTCCTCTGTAAGTACGTCTTCATAAAAGGAAAAAGAGTGCATACATAAATGAATTGAAGGCGAATCTTCATACTTTATCTCCATTTTTAATGAACTTCTTCTAGTTTTTTTCTCCCATCTTTATGAAGGTAGCAGGTAATGGTATGCAAAAGTACAAATATATACTAATGAAGGCTATGGAAGGTCTGGGAAGGAGGGCATTGATAATAGGATGAGTTCGAAAAAATACCACAGGATATTGGAGGAGATAACAATTGAAAAGGAATGTAATCAATTATGTCGTTTTTCTTGTCCTTATTCTAACCATATTAATTATGGCTAAGCCAGACATTTCCTCAGCAGGGAAATTGAAGCCGCCCTCCGAAACTTTCAGTCCAGGGGATTGGTTTCTTGGAGGAATTCCTCCCAATCTTGACACAGAGAAACCACCGATCGTGTTTGTTCAAGGGAAAAATAGCAGTTCAACCAGCTGGTACGGTGAAACGGAATATCATGGTGTCAATGATATGTATACCAAGGCGTATGAAGCAGGCTACCAAACGGTTTTTGTTCAGCTTCATGATTCAGCTGGAAATGGATCAGTGAGCCAATATGCTAATGGAAGGCTTTTAGCTCAAATGCTCTCAGAAATCAGTAACCATTTCGGGGGCGAAAAAGTAAATATTATAGCTCACAGCAAAGGCGGGCCAGACACCCAAGCGGCTCTAGTACACTATGGAGCACACCAATATGTTGGAAGGGTCATCACTTTAGCTTCCCCTCATCATGGTTCTTACCTAGCTGATTTGGCTTATAGCTGGTATGCGGGCTGGCTTGGTTCCTTATTAGGTCAAAAAGATGATGGAACTTATTCTTTACAAGTTGGTAAAATGGCGGAATTTCGTTCTGTCACGGATAACCATGTTAACTCTCGTAAAAACATGTATTTCACTGTGGCAGGTATGAACAGAGGCCCGGTACTTTCAGCTTTATCAATGGGGGGACAATATTTATCTTCATATGGAGAAAATGATGGTCTAGTGAATGTATGGAGTACAAAAATCCCCTACGCAACACATTTATTTACGGATCCCAACTTTGATCACGACAATATTCGAGTCGGTTCAGCTGTATTTTCAAGAATTGAACCCTATTTAAGAAGCACTTCCACCGCTGGGATTCCTGTATTTAATGTCAATTATAAAGAACGAGTTGAAGATGATGTCATCACAACCGCACTCGCTCAAACCGTTCTGGGTGATGTCCTGAAAAAAAATGTCTGGATCGAACAAGTCTTCCATGTAAATGAAGCAGCCCCAGGTAATATAACCATATATACAGCCTCAAATGATGTTGAGGTTGAATTGATTTCTCCATCCAATAAAAAGTATTCACCTTCCTTAAAGGTTCATTCAGCCAAAAATGAAACTTCCTTTTTTAATGGAGCAACCATCCAATCATTCTATAGAAATAACCTTGAAATTGGTGACTGGAAAGTACGAATGAAGACTAAATCGTCAAAAGACGCCTACTTGTTCACAGCACAATTTAACGAAAAGAATCCCATTACATTAAGTATGGCCGGTAAAGTTAAGCAAAAAGATGCAAAGTTTTTAATAAAGAATCCATTGAATGATAAAAAAGGACCAATAAGCACAACATTTTTGGTTCATCTAATAGATGAAACCGGTGATGAAGTTAGTGAAAAAAGCTCAATTAATGTAATGGATACCGAAAATTTTACTGGTACCCTTCCAGAAGTACCTAAGTCAGGTGTTTATAATGTAACAATAGATGTCAAGGAAAAAAATGTGGATGGTACTGAAAGAACCCGGACGCTGATTCGTTCGGTCTATATTGAGAAATAGTGAAATGCCTTCTCTTAGTTGAGAGGGTCTTTTTTGGGGTAAAAGAGGGGGTGAGGGTAAAATGCCAATTCAGGTTCCCTGGCAAAAAAAAGATTTTATGAATTGCAACGAGTGACAGCCTGTATTGATTTATTCCGCCCTTTGATAGATTCTTTATAAGGCAAAATACCAATTTTTAGTGGCTTGGATAGCCATATACCAACCCGTTTTATTCTGCAAACAATGATGTAGATGGAATGAAAATGGAAATGAATTAGCCAATAACCAAAGGGTGGCAGGAATGGCTATCACTGCATTTCCTGATAATTTAACTGCCAGAATCCATGAAGCTGATATTGCTGGTATTGCAGTAAAAGCACTTACAGAAGGAAGTAATCATAGACAAACATCCGATTTGACTGACGCTTCCGTTCTTTAGGATTTTTCTAGATAGCGAGGAAGAAAAGGTGAAAAATAAAACAGATTTGATTGTAGCCTTTTTACTTGCCGGAACGCTTGCTTTTCTTCTTTTAGCTATTACGCAAGGGTCTTTATCACTTGCTTTTATCGGAATTGTCTTTTTTATCTTATTTTTATGGAGAATTCGAGTAGCTCAAAATCCTTTCATACAAGGGAAGATATTTGAAAATAGAACTTTCTCTGGGGGACTACTAGTCTCAGCTCTAAGTTCTGGGATTGGGTTTGGTATACCGTACCTTACACCTCTTTTACTTCAAGGAGTAGTGGACTTCTAATGTTTCCTGGGGCGGTTCTTGCAGCTATCCTAGGGAGAAAAGGCGGGAAGCTCGCGGATCAAAAAGGAAATGGGTTTGTTGCATACACAGCATTATTATGTTTCTTTTTAGGATATGGGATTTTGTCAATTCTTGCAGGTTCCTCTCCATATTTCATTATGATTGTGCTTATTTTTGCTTATGTTGGTCAAACATTTATACAAATTGCGTTAGGTAATACTGTGTCACGTTCGCTATCAAAAAAAACAAGCAGGTGTAGGTATGGGCATTTTTATGATGATGAACTTCATCGCAGGTGCTACAGCAACTAGATTAATAAGTAAAGCATTAGAAGTTAAAAGTCCAAGTCTACAACTTAATCCATTTTTGTTAGATCACAATAGTTTTAACTTCAGTAAAATCTACGCCGTTCTTGCAATTTTAATTGTGATGGTTACCTTTATTTATAGAAGTAACTTTCGAAAAGAAACTATAAAAGATCATTAATTAAAGCAGGGGTCCATTTATTGAACTCCTGTTTTTGTTGTATATAAATATATGGTGAAAAAGCATATTCGATACGGGGTGCGCCTCAGATCCGGAATATACAGAAAAACTGGTGAAACTTAACGAAACAAGTGATTTAACTAAATACGATGTAAGCCATCGAAGAGGTTTATCATATTGTCAAAAAAGGGGATTTCGTCTCTGCTCTAGCAAAGGCATATGGTACTACACAAGTTCAGATTCAAGTGGAACGGCTTGGTAGATCTAACCTTATTAAAGTGAACCAAAGATTAAGAGTGAAATGAATTTTAACAGGGAGCGGTATTTTAACGCTCTCCTTTATTTGAATGAGTTTCTTTCCAAAGTACTTATACCAAGAAAGACGATGGTACACCTTTCATCCGTTATAAAAGATGTTAATATTCCCATGAAAATTGAGTCTATTAAAAAAATATATCAAAACCTACTCTTCCGTATGCATATTGAGAGAATTCGAGACATAAATTAAACAAACAAAAAAAGCGCGGATAGCGCTTTTAGTGTATTTGTCTATATAAGCCTATTACTTTTCCAAGTATCGAAACATCTCGTAAAATAATTGGTTCCATATTTGAGTTCTCAGGCTGAAGCCTTATGTAATCCGGTTCCTTAAAGAATCGTTTTACAGTGGCTTCATCATCTTCCGTCATGGCCACGACGATATCTCCATTATTGGCACTGCTTTGTTGTTTCACGATGACATAATCTCCATCATGAATTCCTGCTTCGATCATACTTTCACCCATGATTTCCAGCATGAATACATGGTCATCATGTGGAACCATGCTTTCGGGAAGCGGAAAGTATTCTTCTATGTTCTCAATGGCCGTTATAGGCATACCCGCTGTTACTTTTCCAAGTAACGGCACGTTCACGACATTGGCTTTGGGAATATTGTTCGCTTCCTCCGAATTCATTATTTCAATGGCCCTAGGCTTGGTTGGGTCGCGTCTAATCAGGCCTTTACTTTCCAGGCGGGATAAATGTCCATGTACTGTTGAACTTGATGCAAGCCCCACTGCTTCGCCAATCTCCCGTACGGAAGGTGGATACCCTTTTTGGCGGACCTCTTCTTTAATGAAATCAAGAATATCTTGCTGCCGTTTTGATAGTTTAGTCATTTGTGCACCTCTTCCCCAATGTTCTTTGCTACATTATAGCATGGCCCCCAATTCTATACAAACATAAGTTCGAATTTTGTTGTTGACTGAAACAAACGTTCGTATTATAATTTGACCATAACATACGAACGAACATTCGCTTTGGAGGGATATTCATGAAAAAATTATACAAAAATTATATTTATACGATTCTATTAGCGGGATCAGTATTCATCTTTTCAATTTTATTCTCTTGTACATTGGACAATGATCAAAAAAAAGATTTCCTTTCTATAGAAGTAAGTGAAGGTGATACCCTATGGGGAATTGCCGAAGAATATGAGGAAGCAAATTTGACAAAAAAAGAATTCATTGGTTGGATAGAAGAGCATAACGGAGTCAGGGCGGATTCGATTAAACCCGGTCAAGTCATCGTCATACCGGTTAAAGGGGAAGAACTTGTCCAGAATTTGGCAAGTGAGCAGTAAGTAGTGAAGGTAGGGTATTATGAAGGCGGTAATCTATTGTAGGGTCAGCACAGAAAAAGAGTCACAGGAAACATCATTGGCAAGGCAGGAAGATGAATTAGTCAAATTGGCAGAAAAGATGGATGTTGAAGTCATTTCCATAATAAAAGAACAGGCAAGTGGTTATGAGTTGAATCGGGATGGCATTTTTGACATGCTCGAACTATTTAAAACCAAAGAAGCTGAAGTACTATTAATCCAGGACGAAACAAGACTGGGAAGAGGGAATGCCAAAATAGCCCTTTTCCATGTCATCCTTAAAGAAGATGTGAAAATTTATACGCTCTCACACGACGGGCAGCTTGAGTTATCGGATTCGGATGCCATGGTCATTCAGATAGTCGGTATTGTAGAAGAATATCAAAGGAAACTACATAATCTTAAAATAAAGCGCGGGATGATAAGGGCCGTTGAAAAAGGGTACCGTCCTCAAAAAAATCTCCAGAATCAAAGGAATTCCACTGGAAGGGAACGTATGGAGATCCCTATTGAAGAAATTATTAAACTTCGGGCCAATGGATTGACATTTGCAGAAATCGCAGCAACTTTAAGGGGCTTTGGATACAATGTATCTAAGGCTACTGTGAACAGGCGTTTTCTCGAACATCAACTGAATACACAGGAAAGTAAATCATAGAACTTGTAATTTCGCTTTTTTTTTAATACCATGACAATATCCGGAGATTATGAAGGAGCGAAATTATGTTATCAAAAGAAAAATTAGCCCGTATTAATGAACTTTCTAAAAAGGCAAAGTCTGAAGGTTTGACCGAAATTGAGGCGAAAGAGCAAACCCAATTGAGAAGTGAGTATTTGGAAACATTCAGAAAGTCCATGACCGATACATTGGAGCATGTGAAAGTCGTTGATCCAGAAGGTAATGACGTCACTCCTCAAAAGATAAAAAATATAAAAGAAAAAAGAAACTTACATTAATAATGCTTGGATTCACCTGATGGAACATTCCGTTTGAGGATCCTCTTAGCATTTAGGAGTAAAAAGGGAGTGCATTCATGTATGTATTCTCCTATTTAGTTTAATCTAAATAGGGGACTTCCCTTATTTCTAGAAAATTGTAATATTGGGGCAGTAAATAGTGATTTTAGTTGTGATATTATGCTTGTCACTATAATATAAAGAGGTACATTACAGGAAGGGATGTTTTTACGATATGTTAGATAAATTAGATGCACTTTCTATTAATACGATTCGTACATTATCGATTGATGCAATTGAAAAGGCTAATTCCGGCCATCCAGGTATGCCAATGGGTGCAGCACCGATGGCGTATAAACTATGGACCGAATATATGAACCATAACCCGAAAAATCCAGATTGGTTTAATAGAGATCGCTTTGTTCTTTCAGCTGGTCATGGGTCTATGCTTTTATACAGCCTTCTTCATTTATCGGGCTATGGCTTATCTATCGATGATTTGAAAAGCTTCCGTCAATGGGGCAGTAAAACTCCAGGACATCCTGAATTCGGACATACGGCTGGTGTAGATGCAACTACTGGCCCGCTTGGACAAGGTATCGCAATGGCAGTCGGAATGGCAATGGCAGAACGTCACTTGGCAGAAAGCTATAACCGCGATTCTTATAATGTGGTCGACCATTATACATATAGCATTTGTGGAGATGGAGATTTAATGGAAGGTGTTTCGGCAGAAGCCGCTTCATTAGCAGGACATCTACAACTCGGAAGACTCGTTGTTTTATATGATTCTAATGATATTTCCCTTGACGGCGACTTAAGTCAATCATTTAGTGAAAGCGTAGCAGACCGGTTCAAATCTTATGGATGGCAATATATCCGTGTTGAGGATGGGAACGATCTTCAGGAAATTGCTAAAGCGATTGAAGAAGCGAAAACCGACGATGCACGCCCAACATTAATCGAAGTGAAAACGGTTATTGGTTACGGTTCACCTAATCGTTCAGGTAAATCTGCTGTTCACGGCGCTCCGCTTGGTGCAGATGAGCTGAAATTGACAAAAGAAGCATATAAATGGACATTCGAAGAGGACTTCCATGTTCCGGAAGAAGTGTATTCACACTTCAATGAAGCTGTTGTTGATGCAGGCGCTCAAAAAGAAGAAGCTTGGAATGAATTGTTCAAAAATTACAAAGAAGCACATCCTGAGTTAGCACAGCAATTGGAGCTTGCCATCAAAGGTGAACTGCCTGCTGAATGGGATCAGGAAATTCCGGTCTATGAAGAAGGTAAGACATTAGCTTCCCGTGCTTCAAGTGGGGAAGTACTAAATGCGATTGCCAAAAAGGTCCCTAGCTTCATTGGGGGTTCTGCGGATTTAGCCGGATCTAATAATACTGCCATCAAAGGTGAGACAGATCTATTACCTGGTAATTACAGTGGCCGTAATATATGGTTCGGTGTACGTGAATTCGCTATGGGTGCGGCCTTAAATGGAATGGCGCTTCATGGTGGATTAAAAGTATACGGAGGAACATTCTTCGTATTCTCTGATTATCTACGTCCTGCCATAAGAATGGCAGCATTAATGGGACTGCCTGTAAACTATGTATTCACTCATGACAGCATTGCTGTAGGGGAAGACGGACCGACTCATGAGCCAATCGAACAATTAGCATCATTGCGTGCAATGCCTAACCTAGGGGTAATCCGTCCAGCTGATGGCAATGAAACGGCAGCAGCCTGGAAAGTGGCTATGGAGTCTACAAATAAACCAACTGCTCTTGTACTGACTCGTCAAGGATTGCCAACAATAAAAGACACTTCCAAAACTGCGTATGAAGGTGTTTCAAAAGGGGCTTACATCATCTCTGCTTCTAAGAAAGAAGTAGCCGATGCATTACTTCTTGCCACTGGTTCCGAAGTGAACTTGGCTGTAGAAGCACAGAAAGCTTTAGCGAACGAAGGAATTGATGTTGCGGTAATCAGCATGCCATCATGGGATCGATTTGAAACTCAATCTAAAGAATATAAACAAAGCGTAATCAATCCGGCAGTGAAAAAACGCCTAGCTATCGAAGTGGCTTCACCGTTTGGCTGGGATCGTTATGCAGGTGATGAGGGTGAAATATTGGCCATCAATCATTTTGGAGCTTCTGCACCAGGCGGTAAAATCATGGAGGAATTTGGTTTCACTGTAGAAAATGTAGTTGCCCGTGTTAAGGAAATGCTTAAATAATAGTAAGGGAGAACTGACACCAACTAGATTGGTGTCAGTTTTTTTTATCAAAAACAATCCTATTTTATATGGAATGTGCCCCTATTCTAAAGGAAATCTTCCATTCGACAAAAAAAGAAGAAAATTTCTCCAGTAAACTACATATCTTTTTAGTTTGTCAATATATAATGAGAATAAATAAATTTCGTTTAAATGTGTCAGTTAAAGGGGAAAGTCATCATAGTGGAAAATAGTGGAGAGGGTCCTGGTAGTTAGATGTTTTCGTGACCAAAATAGGAAAGCTAGGAGGCATTGGCTGATGAGAACCTATCAAATTTATTTAATCGAAGATGAATTTGCCCATCATTATTATGGAAGAGAAAAGCTATTTTTCAATTTGTTTTTGGAGTATATTCAAGCAAGGGGCAGACTGAAGAGTATTTTGCAAAAACAAATCGAATATGTCACCAAAACAGTCCCGATTATCCAGTTGCAGTTAGCGATTGAACAACGTTTGCAAAAAAAGATGAATTATTGGACTCAAAATGGAAAATACTATTTAGAAAAAACAAACGGATCAAGTAAAGCCGTTTTAATTATTCAGAATGAGTCCATTACTCTTGAAGCTGAAGGAGACTATGAAGCGGAGACGGCTTTCTTTGAAAGTATTCGAAAATATGAAGCGAGTTTTCTGGCCATTGATTTTGAACATGAAAAATACGGTTGGTTAAAACCGATAAAAGAAAGAAAATTTGTCTAAATGGGGGACTTTTCGGTAGCGGGTATTGTATAATAACCTTTGGTCTAGTACACTGATGTTAGACAACACGAAGGAGGAAATAGTATGTGGATTTACATTCTAGTTGGCGTACTGGCATTGATTGCTGGAGTAGTGCTGGGATTTTTCATCGCTCGTAAATACATGATGGATTACTTAAAGAAAAATCCGCCAATTAACGAACAGATGCTGAAAATGATGATGATGCAAATGGGTATGAAACCATCCCAAAAGAAAATTAATCAAATGATGAGCGCCATGAATAAACAACAAACAAAATAAGATAGCATTTATAAGATAAGCAAATCATAACTACCTTGAAGAGTGTATCTTTCATCATAAATTTTCCTAGTTTTTGCTTTATCTTTCAAATACTAATCCTAAACTTCTTTCTCTGATAAAACCAAATCGGAGAGAGGGGTTTTTTATGTTGTTAGTGGATAAGCAGGAGTAAAAATGATGAAGCTAACTAAAGATAAAAGGGTGGCAATCATGAGGCTTGAAAGGTTTCATAGACTTTCATGATTCTACACAGGATTCATCAAATTCAGAAACTTACTATATTGCATGTAAGGTTCCTGAATTTGAGTGACTGGCCATTCAATTTTCTATATAATGCTCATGGTTTTAAAACCACTTTAATGCATCCGTCTGTCCTTGTATCGAATACTTGGTAACCATGTTTAGCTTGATCCAATGGTAGTACGTGGGTTACGACATCGCCAGGATCAACTTTCCCTTCAGATATAAGATTATAAAGATATGGCATATAAGGGATAACAGGAGCTTGTCCGGTCTTGATATCCACGTTTCTTTGAAATATATCTCCTAGCGGAAAGCCGTTATAACGCCCTCCGTAAGCACCGGTTATTTGGATGGTTCCTGCTTTACGGACCGCTTGGGAGGCGATTACAAGACCACCCATTGCACCGCCATGCAGCTTAAGCCCCGTTGCAAGATATTCCATTGGGGTCATTTTACCACTCATGCCTGAACAGTCAATTACGATATCAGCTCCGCCTTTAGTTATTTCTTTTAGATATTCCCCTGCGTTTTCATATTGTTCGAAATTAACGATTTCGACTTTATTTGTCCGTTTTGCATGTTCCAAACGATAGTTGAGATGATCGACGGCAATGACCCTCTTCGCTCCTTTGAACCAAGCGAATTTTTGTACGAGTAATCCAACGGGACCGCAGCCTAAGATGATTACTGTATCACCTGGTTTCACTCCTGCATGGTCGACGCTCCAAAATGCAGTTGAAGCTGCATCGGCGAGTAATATCAATTTTTCATCTTCAATCTCACAGTCTTCTGGAATCTTAAAAGGTGTGAAATTCCCATAAGGAACCCGCATGTATTCTGCTTGTCCTCCCGCATAGCCGCCAGTTGTTTCTGAATATCCAAAAAATCCGCCCATTTCCCCATGAGGATTCGAGTTATCGCACTGACTTGTAAGGTCATTGTCGCAATACCAGCAGCTTCCGCAGCTAACGTTAAAGGGGATGATTACACGATCTCCCTTTTTCAATTTATTTACACCAGGACCAACTTCCTCGACAACCCCCATTGGCTCATGACCAATAACATAATCCGTTGGCATATTAGGAATCATTTGATGAATCAAGTGCAAATCCGAACCGCAAATGGCCGAAGCAGTAATTTTTACGATGATATCATCAGAATTTTTGATATGCGGGTCTTTAACCTCTTTGACCTGCACGTTTTTATTGCCCTGGTAAGTTACGGCTTTCATTAAACTTCCTCCTCTATTTATTCGGCGTTGCGAACATTCCGAGTCTATCTGTATCGTTAGGGAACAACTTCATCCCAGCGATGCTAACTGCCATTTCAGCTGATTTCAGATCCAATTCAACTTGCTTTCCTACATCATTTGGATAAAGCCAGCCTTTACTTATCATTAAATCGGATATTTCTGCATGTAAATCAATGGATTGCTCCATTTGCCGGTATAATGTTTTACGCAATTCTGGACTGGCTGTTTCTGACAATGCGATGCCATACGTATGAATACCGCTTTTGACCGACAGTAGGAAATCCAGGGCAAAAGAGGAATCCGCCATTTCAGGCATATGTTCAGCACCTAGGGGATCTAAATAATCCATTTCCATTAAAGCTCACCTCACTGTATATGGTTTGTTCGGGCACCTTCGTAAAAAGTCATAAGTTCATTAATGGCTACTATAGATTGCTGTACGTCTTTTTCCATTAATGCTTTTAAATCATTGTCAAAACAAATTCCTTGCATTAATTTGGATTTCATTAAGCATATTGTTTTAAAATTTAATATTTCATGGGTTTCCATGGTCTCGTGAAATGCCAGCTTTTCATTTTCCATTCAATCACCTCCTAAGTCTATGTAACAAAGGTAATTTTCCCAATTCAACTCTCGGGTATACAGAGGACTACATGTTGTTTTTTAATGTTTTATAACCTTTTATAGAAAAATGAAAAGGAATGAATAAGAGCTTTTGAACAACGAAAGATAAGTATGAGAATTTAAATGAAAGGTGAGATACTTTTAGTGGAAAAGTTGGGACTGCATGAAACGTTAGAATTGCATGAAATATTGAATTTCAAAAGCCTTTGTCTATCAAAAGCAGCTACAATGAATGGGTTAGTCCAAGATACCGAATTAAAAAACATTCTTTTACAGGACATGAGCAACGGAAGAGAGCATATTCAAAAATTACAGGAAATCCTGGTAAATCAAGGCGAGGGAAGACAATGACTAACTTTTTGCAAAATATGGCGGGTATGGGTGGTATGACCGATCAGGTGATTGCTACTGACTTTCTGAATTCTGCCAAATCAGGAATAAGAAATACGGCTTTCGCCATAACAGAAACAGCTTCACCTGAATTGAGGGCTACATTACGGGAACAGCTGAGGTCTTCTGTAGAAACACATGGGTTAATAAGTGATTATATGGTTTCAAAAGGTTATTATCATCCACAGGATATAAGTGAGCAATCGCAGGTGAATCTAAAAGCGGCTAATACAGCATTGAATCTTTCTCAACAATGAGATTCATCACCAGAATCAAATGAATGTGATTCCCTCTATCCTTTGTGGTTAGGGGGATTTCATGGTATAAACCGATCTACATAGTTGAGGAAGCTGTTGAGTTTTTTGACTTGACTTTATCAACTGTAAATTATAATATTACAGTAATCTCCTTGAGGAGGATGCGAAAAGTGAATAGTGATTTTACAATAGCTGTCCATAGTTTGGTCTATTTAGCTTATCTACCAGATCATATGGCAAGCAGTGAGTCTATCGCAGAAAACGTTTGTACAAACTCGGCAAGGATTCGGAAAATGATGAGCTGCTTAAGAAAAAAGGGATTTGTTAAAACTAAAGAAGGCGTTGGCGGAGGCTATATTCTAGACTGTAACCCTGAAGAGGTAAGTTTGGCAGATATTTATATAACCGTCTCACATGGAACCTTGAAACCAAAGTGGTGTACAGGTGATCCGGAGAAACAATGTGTCATATCTTCCAATACTCAGGTAGTTATGGATCAAATATTCGATGAAGCTGAATTATATTTTGAAAAATATTTAGAAGATATAACTCTCAGCACTTTTTTGGAAAAAATTAAGCAATGTCCGTGATATTGATTTAGTTTTTTCTTTGTACTAAATGTATATTTTATTATTACAGTTAATAACTATAGTTTGAATATCAAATGAACATATAAGGGGTGTTAAGGAAATGGTTAAAAATATTCAGTTCAAAAATGGGGATTGGGTACAGGGAAAATCAAGAGATGGGGAACTTATCCATGGTTTCATTGAAACCGTAAGTGATAATCGAGAAATCGTTAAAGTAAATGTGGTGGAAAGTGATAATGAAAAAGCGGTTGGAAAATCGATTTGGATTCCGAGTAAATGGACTGAAAAACTGCCGGATCTAGAAATCAGTAACGAAAATCATCTTTTGGCTTTAATTGATTTGGCGTTACTTTCTAAAGATGAAACATGGTTTATGGAGTTATCCGGTAAATTGGAATCCATCAAAATCCATCCGAAATTAAATGCCAGGAAATCAGAGTTTCTTATTCCGGGAAATAGAATCGCAAAACTTGATTTAAATAGATGATGAGTAAAAACCATAAATATTTCGAATAATACAAGGAGGAAATGATCATGACAATAGAACATGTAACAGATGATAATTTTGCAAGTGAAATCAAGGAAGGTTTAGTATTGGTTGATTTTTGGGCACCTTGGTGCGGTCCGTGTAAAATGATTGCCCCGGTGCTTAATGAAATAGATATGGAAATGGGTGATCGGGTTAAAATCGTAAAACTTAATGTGGATGAAAATTCAGATACGACAAGCGAATATGGGGTGATGGGAATTCCAGCTCTTATTCTATTCAAAGATGGAGAAAAGGTAGATCAAGTTATTGGCTTCCAGCCAAAAGAAGCCATTTCGGCATTAATCGCAAAGCATGCATGATTATTGAAATAATATGCGGATGTGTACTGTGATTCAAGGACTTATATCCAACCAACGTGGTGGGTAACTAAATGGAGGATTACTAAATGAATTCTAAATATACACCATTATTTGAGTCATTCAATTTAGGAAAGGAGTTAGAAGTGAAAAACCGATTGGTTATGGCGCCTATGACAAATTTCTCTTCGAATCCTGACGGGACTGTATCCGACGCCGAAGTTAACTATTATGAACGTCGGTCAAGCGGGGTAAGCATGGTTATAACGGCATGTACTTACGTGACGGCTAATGGAAAAGGTTTTCATGGGGAATTTGGCGGAGATAAGGATGAATTGATACCTAGTCTAAGTCGTTTGGCATCAGCGATTAAAGCGAAAGGTGCCAAGGCAATTCTCCAGATTTTTCATGGCGGCCGAGAGGTTCCACCGGAATTGGTAAATGGCGATGTTGTCAGTGCAAGCAATATCCCGTCGGAAGGCGAAGGGAAAGCAGTTCCGCGTCCACTATCTGAAAAGGAAATAGAATCGATCATTCTCGACTTTGGTGAAACCACCCGACGTGCCATTGAAGCGGGATTTGACGGTGTCGAGATTCACGGTGCCAATGGTTACTTGCTTCAGCAATTCTTTTCGCCTCATTCAAATCGTCGTGAAGACAAGTGGGGCGGTTCCCTTGAAAAGCGACTGACTTTTCCATTAGCGGTTGTGGATGAAGTGAAAAAGGCTGTTGCTGAACATGCCAAAGGTCCGTTCATCGTAGGATATCGTTTTTCACCGGAGGAGCCGGAAACACCTGGAATCACCATGGATGATACACTTGCATTAATTGATGGGCTTGTAACAAAGGATCTGGATTATCTTCATGTTTCATTAATGGATTTTTGGTCGAAAGCAAGACGGGGAGCCGAGGTTGACCGACCTCGGATAGAAATTATAAAAGAACGTATCGGAGATCAAGTTCCCATCATTGGTGTTGGTTCCATCTATACAGCGGATGATGCGATCAAAGCACTGCAATCCGGGGTTCCGTTAATCGCGTTAGGCCGTGAAATCATAATCGATCCTGAATGGGTACAAAAAGTGGAACAAGGCAGGGAAGCTGAAATCGTGACAAAAATAAACAAAGATAATCAGCAGCAACTTGATATTCCAGACCCATTATGGCAAGCGATCATCCACTCTCCAGGATGGTTTCCAGGGATTGGATAGATAACCATTCAAATTTATTGAAATAAAAAATGCATATTAGTTTTTAAAACCAGTATGGAATGATTGTACTTGTAAAATAATAACCCCGGATAACGGGCACACATATAAAAGTGTTCCTTATCCGGGGGTTTTATGTTTATGTAAGGATCATTTATATGAGTGAGAATCTATCTAAACAGCACTTAGGAAGCTGCTATTCAACACCAGAAGTGCAACCAATAATGGCTGCTTTTCTGGTGTTATCTTCTTTTTAACAGAATAGCTAATATATTTGTAGAGAAATGATAAGTAAAAGAGACAACATATAATCACTATCTAAAGATAAAAAATAAAATCACTGATAGTACTAGATATAAAATGAAATTAATAAGGATTTGCCACATGGGTCCCCCCAATCTAACAACAGATCAATAAGACCGCCCCCTTTTTCATTTAATAACTAATCTATTTATTACTGTATTTTCTTGTTTTTCGGTGTCAAAAGTATCAATCGAAGTAAAGTTTATGAAACAGTAAATAATAATGTCATCACTTGGGGATTTATATTGTTTATCTTGTTATAAATTACATATTTTGTTTCTAGAGTCTATTTACCAATCTTAAGAATTTTGGAAAAGGTTAGGGACAAATCAAGTACAGTTGATTTCAAGGATGGGAGCATTTTAACTGTCTCTGAAGGAATATTCTATAATAGGGTATCTTTTGATTCATTGAGGACACACCGAAGATAAAAAAACATGAGGTTATGATCATTCTCATTATTACTGTAATTTTTCCTTAGTTTGAGTTTTAGTTTTTAGACATGATATTTTTCAAATTAGGAACTTTTGTTTTCAATCCGAAATTTTTATTTTAATTAGGCACTGGTCCTGTGAAAAATCCACATCAACATGGAAGAGGAGGAACAGAATGAAAAGGATTCGATAGTACTCTATAATTTTAATGGCCTTATTCCAACTCATTTGTGAAAATTCCTGTACAACAGTGATGCACAGGAAGAATATTATTTAAATATGGGACAACCTATGTTCCTATTTCCTCAACACGATAATCGAAGTATCCATTACTCGAGTTATAAGCTTTGATAACCAATAGAAAAATTTCTGAGCAATGGGGAAAAAGTAAAAACACGGAGTGGCTTTACCCAACTCCGTGTTTTTTTATAATGTAGGATTAGCAAACCTAAGCGATACCTTTAAAATAGAAAGGAATCAAGTGAGTATGGGCCAGCTCCGGTTAATGCAACGCCAATAGCCACTGCAAGAATGGCAAGATTATATTCATAACCGTTTTGAGTTGACCAGTAGCCATTTGCTCCATGGACTTTAACGATCGCTACGAGCATTGTAAGTGCAATTAATATACCTGCAAAGGGTGTAAGGAGACCTAAAGCAAATAAAGCTCCGCCAATAAGCTCTGATAGACCAGCAAATAGGGCCATGGTAACTCCTGGCTTCATGCCAATCGAATCAAACCAGCCTCCTGTACCTTTCAAGCCATGACCGCCAAACCATCCAAATAATTTTTGAGCTCCATGTCCAACAAACGATAACCCGATTACTACACGTATAACTAATAAACCTATACCAATCATTTATGATTCCTCCTGGAATTTTATTTTTAATTTAGATATCTTTTATTCGAGATTTATATTAAAAAATAAGGGGTGTTATCTCGAATTAATTTATCTTTGATTAAAGATAATATTTTTTGAGCGATTTGTCAAACATAATTTTATCATTTTAATTTGAATGATTGCTCTGGGGAAAAAGGAACGAGGATAGGTGATGTTTCTCGGATGAATTAAAATAAATACATTTCATTTCTTGGGTTCTGTATTATAGGGAGAAAAAACCACTCCTTTTATTTCTAAGGGATATCTCTTAAACGAATAGTTCCATAGTCCATTGATAGTTTTTTCTTCCTTTGATGGAGTTATACATGGGGGGGGATGAACATTCTTTTTCATCATCTATTATAAGGATGATGTCTTCAAAGAGGTTGTTCAAAATTGAGGTATGGATTATAGGATGTAAGGTATCTGGTTTAAAGTGGATATATTCATTAACTTCAAAAAGGCGAAAGTATGCTATTAAGTGTTATCACTTCCCTGCTTTTTTATCTAATAGTTAGAAAAATTTTTTGATAGAGAAATAGTGGATTACCGAATACTATGCCAAGGTTCATTCAACAGGGAACTTTTTGAAAAAAAGGGTAAGCTTAACTTGGAGTGAAACAATAAATCAGAAACCGTAACACATTCCTTTATCGTACTGTAGGTGGACTTCAGCATGAATATTTGGAGTGTCATTGTCGCAATGAGGGTCTTCAAACGAATGCCATCCTGCTACATACCTATTACTCGCGAACTTTTCTGATATACTCGTGAATTTCACACTTTTACTCGCGAACTTTGCTGATTTACTCGTGAATTTCGCGCATTTACTCGTGAGTTTTGCTGATTTACTCGTGAATTCCGCGTATTTACTCGTGAATTTCACACTTTTACTCGTGATCATTATATATGGAATCCAATTTTATTTATAAGGGCTCCGAACTGGAAGTACAAATCTCGGTAATCAATGTGAATCCACTGGTCACCGATTATTTTATGAGGTGACTGCCGCATCGACTGGCCCAACCACGCTTTCAATTGGATCCAGCAAGTTTTTTCTCGAATACTGGTGATACCCTGCGACTGTTCTGCTTGTATTAGGTACGAAAACATTCATAATGAGGGGTTTATTAATTGGGTGCTGAAAATGTAGGATTTAATAACATACACTCCAGGTGCCACTGAGTAGGTAGTCTTATGATCTCTGTTCCGGACGGTTCTTCCATCTTAGCTGGATCTACCATTGTTCTAGTTGTGACAAACTGTGCATCGACTTCCGATGTTGATATTGTAACCTGATTCATATGCCTCATGATAAATGTAAAAACAGGAAAACAGGCAGCGCACAAAACGCTTGCCTGTTTTTTTATATAGCAAAGGTCATGCCTAAGTATTCAAATTGAGAAAGTATGTAAAAAGGGGAGATTGACAGCAAATTTAATCATATAATAACATATGTGGTTATCAATGGGAGATGAACTGAGTTAAAAATCTGTTCCGGTTTTATAAAAAAGTTCATTATATTTATTTAATAATTGATCAAGTTGCTGGCTATATTCAACGGCAACATGCGAGTTTAAACCATCTTTAGCGACAATTTTGATAAGTTCATTTCTCTTTAATTCAATCTGTTCGAGAAATTCATTCTTTTCAGCCATTATATTTCCTTTCTGGCCCCAACATTTATTCAAGGTACCCTTAATTTATATGTTTGTTGTAAAATCTGTATGAATATAACAATTATATCGGCTTGGATTAATGAATTCAAATAAGTTAACTTAATCCGTCGCCCCATCCAGTTATAAGTAATTGGTTGTCATGAAATATTCACAGTTCCATAAATGTATTTTTTTATCTTATTTGTTACAATGTTTATAGGTTGACATACATAGGAGTGAGCTCATTTGAATGATATTAATATGTTTTTAGCTTTTGGGGCGGGCTTTCTGAGTTTTATTTCGCCATGCTGCTTACCGCTATATCCGGCCTTTTTATCTTATATCACTGGTATGAGTGTTGGTGAAATCAAATCCGAGAACGCCATGCTCCAAAGAAGAAGCATGCTGCATACTTTATTCTTCCTTCTTGGGTTTTCTCTGGTTTTTGTTGCAATAGGTTTTAGCACAACATACCTAGGTTCTTTTTTCTCGGATTACAAAGAATTAATTCGTCAGATTGGCGCCATCCTGATTATCATTTTTGGTTTATTCATTGTAGGAATCTTTCAGCCGAAATCTTTGATGAAAGACAGTCGTTTTGAATTTAAGAACCGACCTGGCGGATATATAGGTTCCATTCTTATCGGACTTGCCTTTGCCGCTGGATGGACCCCTTGTGCAGGTCCGCTATTAGGTGCTGTCATTTCACTGGGTGCAACAAATCCTAGTGCTGCCATGAGCTATATGACTGCCTATATTTTAGGATTTGCCATACCGTTTTTCATATTATCCTTCTTTGTCGGAAAATTGAAATGGATCAAAAAGTACAGCCAATACATCATGAAGATTGGCGGATATTTAATGATAGGAATGGGTGTGATTTTGTTTTTTAATTGGATGACCAAAATAATTGCAGTCCTGTCTAGACTATTCGGTGGCTTTACGGGGTTTTAGTCCATAATAAGTTATTTTTTCAATAATATTCTATTTGAATATGGTGTGTCATTTCTTTCTTTTTTCATTACATTTCTTATGCATGCTGTTGTTTGAATGAGGAGGAACGGCTATGGACCGAATATTAATCGTTGGTGATGCTAAGTATATGGGAATGACACTTTCAATTTGAATCCTGACCTGGTAACGATGGATATTACCATGTCGCCAATCACGAGAGGGCTGGATGCCGTTAAAGAAATTAAGAAGGAATTTCAGGCTGCAAAGGTTATAATCTGCTCTGCCATGGGTCAGCAAAAAATGGGTATCGAGGCTATAGAAGCCGGGGCGCAAGATTTTATCGTCAAGCCTTTTGACGAGGGCAGGGTATTGGATGACATCAAAAGGGCGCGTAATTAATAAGACTCTCCTTGTTTATCTCAAATAGGTAATATATACTTTGTTTATAAATCGAAGTCATATATAATTTTTATTGGTACTTACCTATTTTTAGTTTAAAGGGATGGTTTAGAGATGATATATATATCAACAGGTATAGCGATTGTGATGGCTATAGGTGTTTTCATATTACGGATGAAGGAAACGAAAAAACCAGTGAATGAAAAGAAAATCATCTTACCGCCGCTGTTTATGAGTACGGGTGCTTTGATGTTTATTTTCCCAATGTTCAGGGTGACTCGATACGAATTGTTGGAAGCTCTTGTTGCAGGGATGTTATTTTCCATCTTATTGATTAAAACATCTAAATTTGAAGTTAGAGATGAAAAAATTTATATTCTGCGCTCTAAAGCATTCATATTCATACTGATTGGTCTCATGGTGATTCGACTGGTGGCAAAACTGATGCTGGGAAGCACGATTGAAATCGGTGTATTGAGCGGTATGTTTTTCTTACTTGCTTTTGCGATGATCGTTCCGTGGAGAATTGCCATGCTTTACCAATATAAGAAAGTTAAAGCAGCCAGTTTCGGCGGAAGTAGCATGGTGTGATACATGTACTGTAGAATTTAATCAAAGGGACAAACAAAAACCTGAGTCGATATTCATGATGACTCAGGTTTTTCATTTGCCTGGGAATTTTGCGGGTAAAAAAATCAACCCTAAAACCTAGTAATTTTATCCGGATTATATTATATTAGTATTATTATTATTTTACTTAAGGAGGAAACGGTTTATGTTACAAATGATTATGTTCGGGATTATTTGTGGTTTACTGCTGGGATTTGTGCTTCAAAGAGGCCGTTTCTGTGTTGTTGGTGCATATCGTGATTTGATTTTAGCTAAAGATGGACGGATGTTCTTAGCTACATTTATTGTTATAGCGATACAAAGTATTGGGGTTTATGCTTTGAAGGATACAGGGGTCATTCAGTTTGGAAATGATGGTTTTCCATGGCTGGGAACAATCGTGGGTGGCTTTATTTTTGGTATAGGTATGGTTCTGGCAGGAGGTTGTGCCACTGGGACTTGGTATCGTGCCGGAGAGGGCATGATCGGAAGTTGGGTTGCCCTTTTTGGATATATGCTAGGGGCAGCTATGACGAAATATGGTGTATGGAAAGTGGCTGGAGATAATCTGTTATCTTATCGCACAAGTGATACGTATATTCATGAAACATTAAATGTTTCGCCATGGGTGCTTGTGATTATTGTGACACTTTTGGTAGGCCTATTGGTGATTCGTGAATGGAGAAAACCGAAACTTCCAATCTTTAAAATGAAACCGAAAAAAACGGGATTGGCCCACATTTTATTCGAGAAACGGTGGCATCCCTTTGTTACAGCATTATTGGTGGGCCTTATTGCAATCATGGCATGGCCGCTAAGTGCAATGACAGGCAGAATGTTCGGACTTGGAATCACAGCGCCTTCCGCGAACATTCTAACTTTCCTTATAACAGGAGATGATGCGTTAATCGATTGGGGTACGTTTTTAGTATTGGGTATTTTCCTCGGTGCTTTCATTGCTGCCAAAGGGAGCGGGGAATTCCGTTGGCGTTTGCCTGATATGAAAACGTTACGTAATAATGCAATTGGCGGTGTAACCATGGGCTTCGGTGCAAGTGTTGCCGGGGGATGCACAATCGGAAATGGTCTGGTGAACTCGGCTCTATTTGCATGGCAGGGTTGGATCGCGATTGTCTTTTTCCTGCTGGGTACATGGGCAGCCACTTATTTCACGATTATCCGTAAGCAAAAGCAGACAGCGGCTGCATCCAAAGCGGCCTAAGATACGGGTCAAAAATTTATTAATCAAGGAGTGGAATAAAAATGGCAAAAGTATTGGAAACGACTGGAATGGTATGTCCATTCCCTTTAGTGGAAGCAAAAGAAGCGATAGTGGACATGGCAAAAGGAGAGGAATTGATCATTAATTTCGATTGCACACAAGCAACGGAGAGCATTCCGCGTTGGGCTGCTACCGAAGGTCATGAAATCACAGAGTTTGAGCAAATCGATGACGCTAAATGGCGTATAATCGTGAAAAAGGGAAAGTAAATTGATTTGAAGAAAACGTGCTCCTGTGCACGTTTTTTTTATTTTTTCAAGGTTGAATAATTGGCGCTGAAAGTTTCTAGTGATAACATGTCTTTAACCACTTTATTAAGGAGATGTTGATAATGGTAGACGAGGTCATTTTAAACGATGTTCCACTGCATGTTACTGATTTTCTTTGTGAAACTGTAAAGGATTCTGAAGGTAAGGAAATCAGAAAAGTCAGTTTCAATTTCAAGGTTACACATAGTGAATATCATGATATTACAACACTGCTTTATCAAATGGTATTTGATTTAAAGATTCCACAGTCAAACGAGGAGTTTCGTGCAGAGATCTTTAACTATGCCACTTCGGTCACGAATCTATATGAAGAAAATGCGGTGGGGGATTTTTCGCTCGTCTTGCTGGAAGTGAACGGTCAGGAATGATTACATTGCCAGTCTTGTAAAGATATGGGTTACTGTCTATAATAATAGTGACGATCATTCTATACATATGAGGTGGTACTTTGCTTAGTGGATGGTTTTTATGGTTTATTCTATTTTGGGTAGCCCTTTTAATTATATTGATGAGCATAGGTGGCTTTTTCATGTTTCGAAAGTTCCTGAAAAGATTTCCCAAAGAAGATGGGAAATCCGATATGGATTGGGAAGAATACTATTTGGACCAAACAAAGCACTTATGGTCAAAGCAGCAAAAGGAATTACTGGAAGATTTAGTGAGCCCTGTGCCAGAACTTTTTCGTGATGTTGCACGTCATAAAATCGCGGGAAAAATCGGAGAGTTGGCGTTAAAGGAAAAAGCGGGCGATATTACGGAAGATTTAGTGATACGCGGCTATATCATTGCCACACCAAAACGTGACCATAAATTTTTACAAAAAAAATTAGCTGAAAGAAAAGTGAATATGGGTCCATATGAACACTTATTCAGCTAATGATGAAAAAAGCAGACTCCTTGGAGTTTGCTTTTTTTTATTCTGAATCATTCAAAAGAATGGGTCAGTGTGGTAAAAATTAGAACGTTTGTACCCAAACCATGCTATTCGTTAAATTTTTGATATAATAATAGTAAGTAAAAATTAGGACGGAGTGAAACTATGAAATTTATCCATACGGCTGATTGGCATTTAGGGAAAATCGTTCACGGGGTACATATGACAGATGACCAAAGGCATGCACTCTTGCAATTCATAGAAATTGTCGAAGAGGAAAAACCGGATGCGGTTGTGATTGCCGGTGATCTATATGATCGTTCCGTTCCGCCGACTGAAGCGGTGGAGCTTCTTGATGAAATCCTTTATACGATTAATGTGAAAATGAATACACCGATCGTTGCGATATCGGGAAACCATGATTCTGCGGAAAGACTCGCATTCGGTTCATCATGGTATCGTCATAGTCAGTTATACATTCATGGGAAATTGACAAAAACATGTGAGCCGGTTCGCATCAAGGGCGTGAACTTTTATTGTGTTCCATATGCAGAACCTGGGACGGTCCGCCATCTTTTTGAAGATGATAGTATCCATTCCCATCAAGAAGCGATGAAGCGGATAACCGGAACGATTGCCGAGAATTTCAATAAGGATGAGCCGAATGTCTTCGTAGGACATGCTTTTGTATTAGGCGGAAAAACGAGCGATTCGGAAAGGGTCTTGTCGGTAGGTGGTTCTGGCTGTGTTTCATCAGACTTATTCGCTGCGTTCGATTATACGGCACTTGGGCATTTACATAGTCCAGACGCAATACGTCATCCTAAGGTGTTTTACTCTGGATCACTATTAAAATATTCCTTTTCTGAGGCCAAGCAGAATAAATCTCTTTCCATCGTCGATATGCAAGAAGATGGAAGCTTTGATATACGCTATCGTTCTTTGGCACCCAAGTTCGATTTGAGGGAAATAGCCGGAGTTATGGAAGAGTTACTCGATCCCGCTTTCTATCAATCGCAAAAAAGGGATGACTATTTAAAAATAACACTGAATGATGAGGGGGCACTCATCGATCCTATTAACCGCTTGCGCCAGATATATCCGAACGTACTACATCTAGAGCGTAAATGGGATTTGACTGACCTTAGAAGAAAAAAATCCTTCTCTTCTGTAAAAGATGAACGGAAATCAGAATTGGACCTGTTTGAAACGTTTTATCAAGAAATGACAGATCGGGACTTTGATTCCCAAAAGCAGGATTTGATGGTTTCGGTAATTGAGGCTGTTAAGAAAGAGGAGGCTTTGAAATGAGACCGGATATTTTAACGATGCAGGCATTCGGACCATATGCAGGAAGGGAAACCATTGACTTTAAATCCCTTGGAGAACGGACCATGTTTGTCATTTCTGGAAAGACAGGCGCAGGGAAAACAACGATATTTGATGGGATTAGTTTTGCAATATATGGAAAAGCCAGCGGTGAAGATCGAACCGGGCAAGATTTGCGAAGTCAGTTTGCCGATGATGATTTGTTGACGGAAGTCTCGTTACAATTTACCCTGCGTGGAAAAACGTATTTGGTGACCCGGTCGCCGCAGCAGGAACGCAAGAAAAAAGCAGGTGAAGGAACGACAACGGTTGGAGCAAAGGCTGAATTATATGAGATATTGGCCGAAGGAAAAAAATTGCTGGGAGCAAATGTACGAGAAGTTGAAGAAAAAATCAAAGTGCTCATTGGACTTGACGCTAATCAATTCCGGCAAATCCTGATGATTCCACAGAATGAATTTCGAAAACTGTTAACTTCCGACAGCAAGGATAAAGAACAGATTCTCCAGAAATTATTTCATACTGAACTTTATAAACGAATAGAAGAAAAATTAAAAGAAGAGGCTTCCAACCTAAGAAAGAAAAGTGAAAAAAGTGCTCAGCGGCGAATTGAATTAATGAAAGGCATCCAGCCTGGCAATCATGAAGAATTACAGGCACAAATACAAGGGGAAGAGCCTAATGAACAACAGGTCTTACCGTTGTTACAGGAAGTCATTTTGCAAGCCGCAGAAAAAAGTGAGTATATAAATAAACAAATACAGGAAAAACAGAAAGCTCGTGATCAAGTAAATCAAGAACTTTCAAAAGCTGCCGATTTATTGAATCGATTTTCGGAAAAAGAAAAACTGCGAAAAGAAAAGGAGGCCCTTGAAGCAAAGCTGCCAGAAATGGAACAAGTGAAAGTCCAAATAAAAATGGCACACAAAGCGGCTTCGCTTGAAAAGCAGGAACAATACTATTTGCGAATTGGCAAACAAGTACAAGATGCGAATGCCGAACTTCAAAAGTTAAGTGAGCAGACCGAGAAGTTAAGGGCTGAGCGCATTGAGAAGCAGGATTCCTATGATAAGGAAATGTTGAAGGAAAATCAAAGAGAGCAGGCAGTCCGAGCTGTTCATCAGCTTGAGCAGGTAAAAGAGGCTGTCATGACTTTTGCAAGCTTAAAAGCACAGGTTACTCTAGATGAAAAAGAGTGGCATGCCAGTAAAAAGCTTCGTGAAAAAACTGTTTCGGAACATCTGTCGATTGAAGCGGAAGCAGAGAAAGTCGCTCAAGAAAAAACAGAAGCGGAAAAAGCGGCTGTTCTTTATCGTGATCAGGAAATTGAAGCAGAAAGAAATAATCAATCGTTATTGAAAATTAAAAAGCTTCAAGAAGTTCATTATGAAATCCAGAATACGAAACGAGTTCTGGATGAAAAGAATAATCGGTTCCAAGAGTTACAAAGAATACAAATTCAGGAAAAGGGAAAACTGGAAACCCTGAACCGAAACTGGCGATCCGGCCAAGCGGGTATGCTGGCTTCCATGCTGCACTCTGGGGAAAATTGTCCTGTGTGCGGTTCACAAAGTCATCCAAAACCTGCGCAAATGCATGAGCATATGCCGACGGATTTGGAACTGAAAGATCAAGAAAACAAGCTAAAAACTGCAGAACAACAAAAAAGCCAAGCGGAAAGTGAATATTATCAAGCGAAATCCAAATATGATGCACTCGTAGAGTCTTCACAAGAAAAGCTTAGTGACTTACAAAATGACTTGCCGGAGTTTAAGTATGAAGATATTGATGAGCATTTGATACAGTTTGTACAAAAAGGAAAAGTGCTGCAAGAGCAGCTTAAAGAATTGATGCGGAAAAAGTCTTTATTAAATGATCTGGAAAGAAGGTTGCTGGAATTAAAAGAGAAAGCAACCCAGCTAAAGGAGAATCTGATCTCTTTAGAAAGAAAAGAGGACCAAGGGAAAACCAGGTATATTGAAAACTCTACAAAACTAACAGGATTAACCGATTCCCTGCCAGACGGAATACGGACAGAGGAAGAATATGATGCAGCTTATCAAATGGCTGTAAAAACACAGAGACGCTTACAATCGGCCTTGGAAGATGCACAAAAAAACCTTCAACTGGTGAAGGAAAGAGAATCGGCCATCATTGCCAAAAAAGAATCCCTAAGTGGAAATATAGAGGCTTTAAATACAGAATTGAAAGAGGAACGAGAAAAGTTAATTACGGATATGACCAATCAAGGCTTTTCCAATTATAAAGAATATACGGCAGCAAAAAAATCGGAAGCGGCTCTTGGAAATTTGGAGGACCAAGTACAGCAGTATAATCAAAATTGGCAAAGTGTTTTAAGTCTGTTTCATGATTTGGAAGTGAAATTAAAAGATGTGACCAAACCAGATCTTGAAGGATTGAAAAAGACTTTCGATTTCATAGATGGAGAATTGGAGTCGTTACGCCAAAATAAGAATGAATTACAGGCTGAAATGCGGACTAACGAAGAAATCGATGGGAAATTGGCGCAAATCAGGGAAGATCAGAAAAGTTTAGATGAAAGGTACAGTATCGTCGGTCATCTGTCTGAGATTTCCAAAGGTCAAAACTCCTTCAAAATAACTTTTGAACGGTATGTACTAGCAGCCTTTTTAGATGATATCCTAAAAGAAGCCAATTCAAGGCTACTGAAAATGACAAGCGGCAGATATCAGCTGTTGCGAAAGCTTGATCCTACACGCAGGAATATCCAGAGCGGTCTGGAGTTATCTGTGTATGACCAATATACAGGACATGAGAGGCATGTCAAAACCCTTTCGGGAGGCGAGAGCTTTAAGGCATCCCTTGCACTTGCTTTGGGTCTTGCAGATGTTGTCCAGCAGAATGCTGGCGGAATTTCACTCGAAACGATGTTCATCGATGAAGGTTTCGGTACGCTCGACCCTGAATCTCTTGATCATGCGATTGAAGCATTAATGGATATACAAAGCACCGGGAGATTGGTCGGGATAATTTCCCATGTGCCGGAATTGAAAGAAAGAATCGATGCACAGCTACAAGTCATTTCGACACAAAATGGAAGTCGAACGTCCTTTTATTTTGCTGGATAATCAAGAAAAAAGAATGGCTAAGGGGGATGTAGTTCCCTAGGCCATTCTTTTTATTTTTATGAACGAACTACTCAATGCTAATATCTTCAGCTGTTTTTCCGGGGGAAAACTTATGGATGCGAATCACCAATATCGGATTCGAGAATTCAGCGGTAATTCTTCGTGAGCAAATCGAAAAGGGGAAAGGGATCTTTCTCTGTGTGGGTAGTGTATCTTCTTTTTTTTCAAGAAATGGCTTATCAGTATCGTGAACGGTGATCGATAGCTCATTATCACATAGGCAAACTTTTATATCTTTCACATCATGATTTTCCAAAACCGCTTCCACCATATACTCATCGTCACTTTCGTATATATCAATTGAAAAAAGTTGATGATCCAACGCACAAGTTTCCGGATCTAGAAAAAAACTTTTTACCCATTCATCAAACTTTTCAACCTCATTCATTTGCGATCCATGTTGATTGTCTTGCATGTTGATACCCCCGGTTTTCCTTTGATGTATTATATGCTGGGGCATGAAGAATGGTGATTGAAAAAGTGGTTCAAAAAATATAAAAACAACCAAGGATTTTAGAAAAGTAATCAAAGCAAAGAAACGACGGGTATATGGGTATTAAAGGGAATGAAAAAGTAGAAGGAAGTTAATAAAAGTGATGACCAAATCTTTATGATTTGGTCATTTCTTTATAATCGATCATGTTGATCTATTATGCTCGTACCTTACTGCCATTAAAGTTAAAACAACTTACAAATGTCATATTTTAGATACCTTTATTAAAGAATACTTTAAAAATGATCAGCCTACGTCACTTATCCAGAGATACGCAACAGTAGAAGAAGTTGCTGATACGATCGTGTTCCTCGCATCTAAAAATGCATCTTCTATCAATGGGGTTGCTCAACGCGTAGAGGGTGGAATCATACAATCAATCTTGTAAATTGGTAAGGCAAGAAGTTTTGAGTTTCTAGGTGGAACTGATATTTGCATTTGGAGATTAATATACTGATTGAATTAAAAAATGGTTTGATTTTTCAACAACGGGTGCTTTAGCAAAATAAGAGGTCATTTTTACAGCTCTTTTGCATTTGCAAATTCGCTGGCGCTACTTTAACCGGATCTGTTGAATCAAGATCCAAGTGATAGCTAATCTTTCTACTCCTATTTTTGTTTTTTAGTTATAATAAGATCGTGCTTAAAATGGCAAAACAGTAAAAGTTTTCTGATTGCTTCAATCATGCAAATATAAAAGAAAAATGGAGGAATAAAATGCGGGAAAAGGCTGTAGTCATTGGTGGGGGGATTGCCGGTAAATTAGCTGCTAAAGCGTTGTCTCATTTTTTTCAGCAAGTTATCATCGTAGAAGCAGGTCAAGAATGTAAAGAAAAAGTTCCTAGAAAAAGAGTTCCTCAGAGTTACCACCCTCACGTTTTATTGAAAAGAGGGGAAGAAGCCATTGAGATTTTGTTTCCGGAGATATTGTCTCAATTAATAGAAGATGGCAGCATCGTCACTAATTTTACAAATGATCTGAAGTGGCACCATTTTGGTTATTGGAAACATCGGTTTTCTGGAGAGTTTACCCTGATTCAGCAAAGCCGGCCTATGCTTGAATGGCATTTACAAAGACGGGTTGAAGAAGTTCCTAATATTACTACTCGATATGAAACAAAAACAGAACAGCTGTTAGTAAACAAGCATGAAAATACCGTTCTGGGAGTCCGAGTACGTTCCTGTAAGACGGGTCTGGCAGAAGAACTGGATGCCAGTTTTGTAGTGGATGCCAGCGGTTCTGCCTCTAAGAATATAGAGTGGCTGCAAGCACTTGATGTAAAAGTGAAGGAACAAAGAGTTAAGATTCAATTGTTTTATGCAACACGCCTTTATTCTCTTAAAAAACAAGAACATCCCGAATGGCAAAACCTCCTTATATCACCGAGCTTTCCCGATAACCCTTACGGTGCCTATATTCAAACTCTTGAAGACAACCGATTCTCTGTCACGTTCAGCGGGTATGCTAATGCATATGCACCAAACACAAATGAGGAATTTGTCTCATACGCTAAAAAACTTCCTGTTCCTGACGTTCTTCGATTTCTTGAGGGAGCAGAGCCTCTTTCCGAGATTAAAATACATCGAGTTCCTTATCAAGTACGACGCCGTTTTGATCAAGCAAAAAACATTCCGGAAGGTTTCTTAATCATTGGTGATGCTCATTGCCGTTTTGATCCTCTTTTCGGACAGGGAATTTCTGTTGCTGCGGTGCAGGCTTTAGAGTTGCAATCTTCTCTTTTTCAAACGAAGAGGGCTGACAAGGGATTTGGTCAAAGATTTCATAAGAGGATTTCTAAGATTATTGACGTTCCTTGGGAAATGGCGACAACAGAGGTTCTTCGTCATCCCGAAATTAAAGGGGAGCGAACCTTTGTTCAGCCATACAAGCAGTGGTACTGCAAAAGGGTATATGAACTTTCAGCTTCTGATCCTGAAATATATAGTCGATTAGTCAGAGTAATGAATCTTATCCGAAGCCCTCTCCATCTGTTTCATCCTAAAGTACTATTCGCGATTCTTACTAATCAGCGGCATGAATGATTCTCCTGTTGTAAAGGAAAAAACAATTATGGATCTCTGAATACTAAATAACGAAAATATGAGAAAAAAGACTCGCGATTCGTTTGTGAATCTTTTTCTAATGAAAAAGACACTTTTAAAGAATCTTGTTAATTTTCTTGTTAACAAACGGGGCGTTAGTTGAAGATTAGAACTGTTTTTAAGGCAGCCTTTTCTTTATGCAACGATCGGGGCAGGTTTATTCATTAAGAACTACCTGTTTTTTTATGATGATTACCATTATTAGGTATTGTGAATTATAGTCATTTTAAGAGCTGTAAAATATGGATATTAACAAAGAAGTTGACACATTGATCCTTTCGTATAACAGATAGCAGCAAAAGTAAAGTCTATAGGAGCTAAGATGGAGCCGCAAATGGGGCCGCAGTCAAGATGCCTACAACTGCTGCATTTACTCCCATTAATGCCCTTTTACTTTAGAATTACGGCGTAATATGTCCCAAAACGGCAATGTCCCTAAAATAAAAGAAAGGCAGGTAAGAACATAGCAATCGTTGTTAATAAGACACCTTGCATCCATTTTTCACGGCACTATATACGCTGCAAACGTAAATAATGGTCCTGGTACAGCTTGTGTAGCACCATATCCAACAAGAAATGCCTCTTTATCAAGCCTACCAGTAGGGACAAATTCACGTTCGAGCAATGGCAAGATTACGTATCCTCCACCAAACACTGAAGAACCAGATCGATAAAAGCTATCAAACAGAGCAATCCAATTTGAACCTTACCTTACTTAATTTTGTACCAAGAACTGCTATTAGTAATGATCGTAACGATTTGGTTACCTATGATTAAATAATTCCATCCTTCGCTGGGGATGTTTCACCATTAGATCCGGTGAATTTATGGCCAATTGATTTAAAAGCCCTGGAAAATCTCCAGGGTTATTTTTATGCATTGCTATGGGAGATTCCAAGCGAATTAACTTTAATTTTATGGATAACCCTTCACGACTGGTTATTTTTGAAACATTCGGAACGAAAGATGTTCTAATTGTTAAGAACGCTTCAATTCTTTCAGAATTGAGGAGCATTTGGTTGGATTTAAAAAGGGTGCCCATTTTCCACTCTGACCAAGGATTACAATATACGACGAAATCATGCGAATAGCAGGTAAAAGAACCCGGTATTCAAGGAAGACACTCTCGTCGTGGCAATTCTAATGATAAAGCAGGTTTTCTTCTCGCATTTAAAAACAGAGAAGTTATATTTGGTACGCCCAAAAACAGCAGAGCAAGCTTTTATAGCTATTCAGGAGTATATAGACTTCTACAATACTAACCGCTTCCAAGAAAGATTTAACGGCCTTTCCCCGATTGAATACCAAGAAAAGGCCGCAGCTTGAACTACTCTTTTTTTATTGTCTACTTGACAGGGTTATGTACAGACGCTTTCTTTCTTATTTTTTTACAAACCATTCTACCGATAGGAAGATATTAAATCCCTTTATCAATAATGAATTGAGAATTCTGTAATTCACTTAATCCTTGTCTTTAATTCCTCTTTTGAGTAACTTTTTAAACACTCCAGCTGCAGGTAAAACGTAGGTAGCACAAATTGTGCAAGCTCTTTTCCTTTCGGATACAAATATTTAGAAAATGATTATTTTCTTTTGTGAAAATCCTTTTTCTAAATTTATGCCGTTATGATCAATGACTCGATATAAAAATGAATTTTATCCAGTCACTGTCTAAGGGTCAATCGTCAGTTACTTCTTAGATTAAGGAGTGTTTTTCTGTTAAATGCTTCAAGGTGGAGTCTGAACAGATATAACCTCAACCCCAAGGTCTTCCAATGATTTTTTAAAGGAAGGGTGGAGTCGATCATCCACAATAAATTTGTCAATTTCCTGCAAGTCTGCAACCTTTGCAAAAGAAACCTTTCCCATTTTGCTAGAGTCGCTTAATAGGATAACTTGCTGTGCATTCTGGATCATCAATTTTTTTATCCTAGCTTCCATTAAATTTGGTGTTGTCAAACCTTCAGTTAAATGAACACCATTTATCGCCACAAAAGCTTTGTCCACACGGATCATTTCCAAGTTTTGTTCAGCAAACGATCCTACCGATGCAAGCGTTTCATTTCGCAGGCTTCCGCCTAAAAACAAAATTTCTATACCTGCAGTGGGTTTGAAATTTCTCATAATCAGTATGGAATTGGTGACTATTGTTAACTGGGAAAACTGTTGAAGATCTTCGAGGATTGGCAGAGTAGTTGTTCCAGCATCTAAAAGAATTGTATCTCCATCGTCTATAAATTCGACAGCTTTTTTTGCGATGGCTTTTTTTTCTTGTACAAATTCAACTTCTTTATCCATAATCTTTGGTTCAAAATTAACGGCTTGTAAAGAAACAGCTCCCCCATGAGTTCTTTGAATCTGGTTAGTTGTTTGAAGTTCTTTCAAATCTCTTCGAATCGTTGATTGCGATACTTTTAGATAATCACTTAAATCTTGGACTGAGGCTCTAGAATAGTTAGTTATAAAATCAATAATTTTTAATTTTCTCTCTTCACTGTACAAAAAAATCTACCTCCATCACAGTGTACATCGTAATTGTACACGATTATGCAGAGTAATACATTATTTTTAAAAGAATTCTAAATCTTTAGAAAACATTGACAATTATTTAATATTCTCATAAGATTGTCATATATAATCATAGTTGGTCAAAAAAAATCATAAATGATCAATTATGAAAGCGATTCCAAATATATGGTGGGGAGATGATACATGTTTTAACTAAGAATTTAACTCAATACAGGCAAAATTTAAAAAACGGGAGGATTTTATGAAAACTTATCTAAAATCGTCATTTATTTTGATTATCATGATGTTTCTGGTTGTTTTGACTGCCTGCAGCGTAATTGATACAGGATCGGAATCACAATCAAACAGTTCGAGAAGTGTTGAAAAAAATAAAAGTGACCAAAAATTAAAAATAGGGTTAACACTAGGAACGCTCTCTAATCCTTTCTTTGTTTCTATGTCAAAAGGAGCGAAGGAAGCGACAAAAGAAATGGGGGCTGAGTTAATTACGGTGAGTGCAGACTATGATTTGGCGAAGCAAACTTCTCAAATTGAAGATTTCATTACCAAAGAAGTTGATTTAATTCTTTTAAATGCAGTCGATTCAAAAGGAATTGCTGCGGCAGTACAACAAGCCAAATCAGCGGGTATCCCGGTTATTGCAATTGATGTAGCTGCAGAAGGCGGAGTGGACAGTGTTGTTACATCTGACAATTACCAAGCAGGCAAAATTGCAGGTGAGTATATGATCAAACAATTAAAAGGGAAAGGAAATATAGCAATAATTGAAGGACCACCGGTATCTGCAGTTACTGATCGTATTAATGGTTTTGAAGAAGCGATTAAGAAATCAGAGATTAAGGTGATTGCTAAACAAAATGGAGAAGGAAATAGAGAAAAAGCGTTATCTGCAACAGAAAATATCTTGCAAGCACATTCGAAAGGATCTATTGATGCAATTTTTGCTATTAATGATCCTGAAGCACTTGGAGTAAAGATTGCTCAAGAACAAGCAGAACGTGAGAAGGAATTTTTTATAGTGGGTGTAGATGGTGCTCCAGAAGCAGTCGAAGCTTTAAAAGAGAAAAAAAGTTTTACAGCTACTTCTGCACAGCATCCAGATGAGATGATGAAAAAAGCATTGGAAATTGGGAAAGATGTGTTGGATGGAAAGAAAGTCGACAAGTTAGTCAAAGTTCCTGTTGAATTAGTTACTCAGGAGAATGTGAACAACTATAAAGGTTGGTAATGAGATGCTGAATAAGATCTTCCTTAGAAGGTCTTATCTTTTTTAAGAAATTCATTCATTAAGGGGGACAATCATGTGAACAGTGTACAATTAATTGAGAATGATGTTGTTTCGGTATCTGACTCTCCCTCTCCCATTCTCAAAATGAAAGGAATCAGTAAGACATTTTCAGGAGTTACTGTTTTAAAAAATATTAATCTTGAACTCTATAAGGGGGAAGTTCATGCATTAATGGGGGAGAATGGAGCAGGGAAATCTACACTTATTAAAATATTATCAGGTATCTATCAGCCTGATGCAAATGGTGGCAGCATCATATATAAGAATAATTCTGTCACTTGGAGTGGTCCAGTGGAAGCGAAGAAACAAGGAATTAGTGTGATTCACCAAGAACTGAAGCTATCTCCAAATTTGACAATAAGTGAAAATATTTTAATGGGTACTAAATTTCCTGAAAATAAATTTGGCATGGTTAAATGGGATGATGTTTATCATAAAGCAAAAGAAATTTTACATTCAATGGGATCTGAATTAAATCCCAAAACGATAGTTTCCACATTAAGTGTGGCACAGCAACAAGTTGTAGAAATTGCTCGTGCTCTTTCATATAATGCAGACGTGTTAATTATGGATGAGCCGACCGCATCGTTAACTGATAAAGAAATTGAAAAGTTATTTGAGATAATTGAGGATTTAAAAAAGAAAGGTGTTGCTATTGTTTACATCTCTCATCGAATGGATGAAATTTTTCGAATTTCAAACAGGTATACCGTTCTAAGAGATGGAGAGTGGATAAATAGTGGACCAATCAAGGAAACAAATCCTGAGCATCTTGTAAAGTTAATGGTCGGCAGGGAATTAAACTCCCTTTTTAAGAGGCACACAAAAGTAGCTACATCTCGTGTTGATGACACGAAGCCCGCCCTCGAAATAAATGGAATATCGGATAAAAGGGTTGTGAAAAATGTTTCGTTTAAAATATATCCTGGTGAAATTGTAGGACTTGCTGGTCTTGTAGGGGCAGGTAGAACCGAATTAATTCGAACCATATTTGGAGCTTCTCAAAAAACAGGTGGTGAAATTCTGGTTAATGGAGAAAAAGTGAATATTACCTCTCCGAATGATGCAATCCGACATGGAATTGCCCATGTGCCGGAAAGTCGAAAGGAGCAAGGATTGTTTCTGAACATGAGTGTCAAAGAAAATATTATTATGAATGAATTAAAAAAATTTCGCAAAGCTGGTAAATTGAACTGGAAAGAAATTGATCAAAAAGCAGATTACCTTATAAAAGAATTAGGAGTAAAGGTTTCTTCGTCTGAACAGCTTGTTGCCAATTTAAGCGGTGGAAACCAGCAAAAGGTTGTCATCGCACGGTGGCTCTCGATTGGTCCAAAGGTGCTACTTCTCGATGAACCAACTAGGGGTGTGGACATTGGGGCAAAAACAGAGATTCATAAAATTATATCAAAGTTAGCTGAAGCTGGATTGGCAGTGTTAGTAGTTTCCTCCGAGCTGCCTGAAATTTTGGGAATTAGTGATCGAATTCTAGTAATGCATGAAGGTAAATTACAAAGGCATTTAACAAGGCAAGAAGCAACACAAGAAAAAATCATGTTTTTTGCTACAGGGGGGGAATGAAAATGAAAGCGAATACAACGGTTGTGACCACTGATAAAGCCCGATATGGAAAGGAAGCTCTACAAATTTGGAATCGCTTAGGAATGCTCATTATTTTAGTATTATTATGTGCTGTGCTGGCTTTTACTGCACCAAATTTCCTGGAGATGTCTAACTTGTTAAATGTACTTAAACAAGTGTCCATAAATGGCGTACTGGCAGCTGGAATGACGCTTGTCATTTTAACAGGCGGAATTGATTTATCTGTAGGTGCCATTGTTGCTTTATCAGGTGTTGTTTCCGTAATGATTTCCCAAGCGGGAATACATCCGTTGGTGTCAATCTCTGCTGGACTATTAGTGGGGGCTTTCTTTGGACTTGTAAATGGATTTTTTACAGCAAAAACTAAATTGCCGGCCTTTATTGTCACCCTTGGGAGTTTCACATATGTAAGAGGGCTTGCGTACGTGATTAGCGGTGGCTACCCTATTGTTGTGGAGTCAGATTTGTTTAAATTTTTAGGAGCTGGTCGGCTGTTTTTAATCCCCACTCCTATCTATATCATGGTTATTGTGTATATTGGTATGTTCTTTGTTTTGAAATATACTATGTTTGGCCGTCATGTATACGCAATTGGTGGAAGTGAGGAAGCGGCACGTCTTACAGGTATTAAAGTAGAGCGCACTTTAATGAAAGTTTATTCGTTAAGCGGACTATTAGCGGGTCTTGCGGGTGTTGTTCTGGCAGGTCGATTATTTTCTGGACAGCCAACAGCAGGTTTAGGGTATGAACTTGATGCTATTGCCGCAGTAATATTAGGCGGCACGAGTTTAACGGGTGGTATTGGGAGAATACAAGGGACCATTATTGGAGTTTTAATAATGGGTGTAATTAGCAATGGACTAACGTTAATGGATGTTGGATATTACTGGCAACTCGTTGTTAAAGGCGGTGTGATCATAGCTGCTGTACTTATTGACCGATTAAGAAGCCAGTCTCAATCATTATAAAGTAAAACAAAATTGCAAAGGTGTGAGGCCGTTGAAAAAAGCAATAGAAAAACTTTTAGCATGTGGTGTAATTTGCACTTTAGCATTAATCCTAGTTGTTCCGACATTTGCAGCCGATTCAAATTACTATAATGAAAGTAACCGAAATCAATTTCATTTTTCACCTGAAGCAAGTTGGATGAATGACCCGAATGGGATGGTCTATTATGATGGGGAATACCACCTTTTTTATCAAAACGATCCTTATAGTTCTAAATGGGGTCCCATGCATTGGGGACATGCGGTCAGTAAAGACTTAGTTCACTGGGAGCATTTGCCTGTAGCTCTGTATCCAGATGAAAATGGAATGATATTCTCAGGAAGCGCAGTGATTGATTATAACAATACTGCAGGATTTGGAAAAGAAGCAATGGTGGCGATTTTTACTCATGCCGATGGTTCAAAGCAAGTGCAAAGTCTTGCTTATAGCAATGATAAAGGAAGAACATGGAAAAAATATGAAGGGAACCCGGTAATGCCGAATCCTCCTATTTCGGATTGGCGCGATCCAAAGGTTTTTTGGCATGACCAATCAAAAAAGTGGGTGATGACGCTTGCAGCGAAAAACGATGTTATGATTTACACTTCACCCAATTTAAAGGACTGGAGCTACGGGAGTTCATTTGGTGTTGATCCCACATCGGTGCAAGCCACAAGCCTAGATAAGGATGGATCAGTGTTATCCAAACAAACAGGCAGTGATTTTGTTTATGAAGCGGATATAAGTGTACGAGAAAAAAATGGTCGAAAGGGTTCTGGGGAACTGGTCTTTCGTTCTGATTCTTCCTTAAAAAATGCTTATCTTGCTGGATTGGATGCCAAATCCGGGAAAGTGACTTTAAGTAAATTGGTTGATGGAAAGAAAATTGTCCTTCAGGAAAAGAAAATTAAAGTGATGGATGAAGATTCAACTAAGTTGAGAGTGGAAACTAAAAAGGATTTCATAAAACTTTCTATAGGAAACAAACCGGTTATAAAAATAACTGATAATTCGTATGAAAGTGGGAATTTTGGCTTATATAATAGAAATGCTGTTTCTGTTTTTAGGAATGTTTTCTTTAAAAATGCGACTAACTTTAAAACAAATATCCTTAGCTGGAAAGCTATAGATGGAAAATGGGAAAGTACGATGGAAGGGAAGGTAGGGAATTCTAATACTAACGGTAATTACGTATCTTCACAGGTTGGTGATCAATTTGGTTATAGAGCAAACGTTAAACTAAATGGGAAAAGTGCGAGAGGTGGACTTCTTTTCAGAGCTGACAAAAACGGTGAAAATGGGTACATTGCCCAATTGGATGCTGGGAAGGGTAAGGTTAGTCTATTAAAAATTGAAAACGATAGACCTACTATCTTAGCTGAAAAATCCATAAGTATTGATTCAAATCAAGTGTATGATGTTTCTGTTTATACTAATGGCAGCAAGATAAAGGTACTGATAGATAATAAAGAAATCATAGAACAGGTTGATACAACGTATGAGAGCGGGCATTTTGGTTTAACTGTAAGTAATTCAATTGTAACCTTTCAAGACGTGATTAAAGAAAATTACATTGTGGCAAAGGAACAAAATATTGCTAATCCTGATTTCGAGTCAGGAAGTCTAGAGGGATGGAACGTTCTTGACGGTGATGCTTTTGGGGCAGCAAATGTTACAAAAGCTACTTCTTATTGGGGTGGTTCATTCGGACAACAGGATAAATATCATTTATGGGGATATACAGCAGAAAAAGGGGATGATGCAACCGGTTCGATTCGATCTTCCTATTTTACACTGGGGGGAAGCGGCGAAATTAATTTCTTGATTGGTGGGGGATATGATAAAAACCTTTATGTAGCGCTCGTCCGCGCCTCTGATAATAAGGAATTAATTCGTGCAGAAAACACCAAGTGGGCGGAGGATGAAAAGTATCGCCGTGTGACATGGGATGCTTCAAAATATATTGGAGAGACCGTTTATATGAAAGTGGTGGACAATAAAACTGGAGGTTGGGGACACATTAATGTGGACGATTTTCATGTATACAATCAAGGGTCACTGCCTATTGTCGTTGACAATGATCCAACTAAGGCTGATACACCTTTCGTAGGTAAGAAAAAGGGCTTGATTAAAGAATGGGACTTTATAAATGGTGAATGGACAGAAGGGACACAAGGATCTTATAGCGGAGTGTGGGAATGTCCAGAATTAATTCAGGTGCCGGTTGAAGGGAAATCGAATAAGAAAAAGTGGGTGTTGTCTGTAAGTATAAATGATGGAGCAGCAGCCGGGGGTTCAGGAATGCAATACTTTGTGGGTGACTTTGATGGAAAAAAATTCACGAATAATAATTCGTCAGACAAGGTTCTATGGACGGATTATGGGGCAGACTTCTATGCAGGTGTGACATGGAACAATACTGGGAATAAAGGCAAGCCGTTATGGTTGGGATGGATGAGTAACTGGCAATATGCGAACGACACCCCGACTTCCCCATGGAGAAGCTCAACCACTGTTCCGCGTGAATTATCGTTAGTGCAGACAGAGAAGGGGTTACAATTGAAACAAACACCTGTACAACAATTAATAACCTTGCGAGATAAAGCTTTTAAGTTAAGCAACCAATCTATTATCCCTGGTAAAAATCTATTGAAAAATGTTAAGGGAGATACGTTAGAAATCGAAGCGGAACTTTCAGCAAATAAAGCAAGTGAAGTTGGATTTAAAGTAAGAAATGGTAATGGACAATATACGACCATTGGATACAACCCTAGCAATGAAACAGTGTTTATTGACCGAACCCATTCAGGATATGATTTTGGTCCGAATGTAAAAAAAATACATGAAGCCCCTGTACAAAATACAAATGGAAAAGTGAAATTGAAATTTCTTCTAGATCGTTCGTCCATCGAAGTGTTTGTTAATGAAGGAAAACAAGTGTTAACTGATCAAATTTTCTCATCACCAGAGAATCAGGGTGTCGAACTTTATAGTCTTGGCGGTACTGCTCATTTAGAATCTCTTGAAATGTATACATTAAAAAGTATATGGGGAATCAGTCCGATTGTTTCCAATCTATCTGGATGGACCACAATCAATGGTGAATGGGGAGACACTAGAGAAGGGAAACAAGGCCGCAGCGATTCTGACAGCTTTATAGTTGCCTCTCAAACCGCAAGTGATTTCACATACAAAACCGAGGTGAAGGTATTAAACGAGGGAGCTGGAGCTCTTTTATTCCGAGCAGATGAAAAAGCCGAAAATGGTTATATAGCTACAGTGGATGTACGTAATGATATATTGAAATTGTTTAAAATTGTAGATGGGAAGATTGAAGTTCTACAGGAAGAACATATGGTACTTAATCCTAATCAAACATACAAATTAAAAGTTACAGCAAAAGGCAGTCTGATCCAAACTTATTTGGATGATAATCTGATCCTAGAAAAGTCTGATACGACTTTTAACAATGGGCGTGTAGGGTTAAATGTATGGAATTCAACTACTGTCTTTAATCATCTTTCTTTAGAGACACAAAATAAAAAATGATTAGTAAGGGCTTAGGTATAGCCAGCAGCTCTTTTAACACGGAATATAAACATTAGTATCGTTCATGTGAGTACACGTTCACGAAGGGTGGCGTTTTCCCCTGAAACATCCATTTTCAAGAATCTACATTGACTTTTACGAACGTTTTGAATGCTTCATTTTTATTCTTTAAAAAAAGATTTCGGCCATCAACTGAAATCATTAATAATTATGTAAACAACCATGGTGCAGAAACCTTTATTAAAGTCTCTGTACCATGGTTGTTTGTATTTATTCGTTCGTGAATGTTGTTTTTCTGCCAGAGTGCTTTCTTGATGAACAATTTCTTCTTTCGACTTTACTTGGCCTTAACACATTACTTCTGTTTTGCAAAAAGGATTTTTCTAATCGATAGATCGTTGATTTCTCAATCGTTTTTCACAGCTGTATTTTCCATATAGTTTTTACCCCACTTAAACATAAACTCTAGTATGGGCATCAGAGAAAGTATCGCCTTACCAAGGCTTTGACTCGGGAGGCAGTTTCGACGAAACTTACTAAAAAACACTATTCTCCCATTCCTTCTAAATCGATTTTAGAGAATAGTGATTATGAACTCCTTAACCTGGTCTTTGACAATCTCCCGTTACTTGATTTTATCTTACTAAATCCATTATTTCTTATCAGGCAAAGAAGTTTAGTTTACGGAAGGTAAATTGATGTTATAGGAATATCCTACTTCAGAGGCGGTATTAACAGCCGGAGAAGTAGACTGGCAGAAGAGTGTTATAGAGTTCTGTCTAGCAGATTGGGTCAATGGGCATGGGGAAAAGCAAAAAAATAGAATAATAAGTTTACGAATGGGCAAAAGCTAAAAATCCAGGAATGGAAGTTGAAAAGCTATAGATTTTTTAATTCACTCGTAAGCCAAGTTTCAATAAATAAATGTTGCACTTGTCCATCCTTAGCTGGATGGGCTTTTTAAATTTTATAATACACCATGGATAAAATCAAAATCACGATTTGTGAGGAGGTATAATCTATAATATGGTAAAACCCTACTTTTCAATATCGATTGAAATCCAACCAGAGCCTGTTGATAATTCAAAAATGAATTATTGGTCTTTCGATGAATCCTCTACAGAAAGGCATTATATATGAAAAAAATTCATTAATGAATTGAATGCTCTTAGTATTAATCGATTTTACGCAAAAGTAGGACTTGGCATGCAAGTTGCATGATAATAAGTATAAATCAAACATGCACGATATGAAATTCGTTTATGTGGGGAGGGAAAATGGTGCGAAAAACGATAAATAAACCATGGGAGCAATGGTATGTTGAAAGAATGAAATCTATGAAGCTACCGGAAATATCCGTCTATTCACTGCTTGATATAACAGCAAGTAAGTTTCCACACCATACAGCCATCATTTATGAAGACCAGACAATGGATTATAAGAATCTAAAAATGCAGGTAGACAAACTTGCAGGTAAATGGAGAGAAATGGGCTTGGTTAAAGGGGAACGGATTGGTCTGATGATGGCCAACCACCCTTATTTCATAATCAGTTATTATGCTGCCCAGGCACTAGGCCTGTTAGTTGTACAAATTAATCCCATGTATAAACCGCGGGAACTATTGCAAATTTTAATAGACTCGGATACCAAGAATATTGTATTTGACCAAACAGCGGCAAATACCATTAGAGAAACGAAAGCGATATATGAATTTGATGTTTGCATTGAGACGGAAAATGATCAAAATGGCTCGTATTCCTATTCCCTTCAAACGATGATTGAAACCGGGGACGCCATTAGGAAGCCCGAAATGATAAGCCCGCATGAAGATACTGCAGTCATCCAATATACTGGCGGCACCACTGGGAAGATGAAGGGTGTCATGCTTACTCACAATAATTTAACGTCCAATGTCGTGCAGAGCTTTGAAATGTACGGGGATTCCCTGAAACCTGGCGAAGAAATCGTGTTGGCAGCAACGCCTCTTTACCATGTTTATGCCATGACAAGTGCAATGAATCTAGGTATCTATATTGGAGCTGCCATCCTCTTATTTCCTAAATTCGAACTTCAAGATGTACTTGCAAAAATAAAAAAGTATCGTCCGACTTTCTTTCCTGGGGTTCCAAAGATGTATAATGCATTCGTCAATCATCCAGAAATTGAAAACTATGGACTGAATTGTTTAAAAAGTTGTTCTTGTGGATCGGCGCCCCTGCCCGTTGAAGTAATTAAGCGATTTGAGGAGCTGACCGGTGCCAAAATCGGAGAGGGTTTCGGTTTATCGGAAGCTTCACCTTCCACTCATCGTAATCCGCCTTTCGGAAAAAGGAAAATAGGAAGCATTGGCATCCCTTTTCCTGGCACGGATTGTATGATCATTGACGATGAAAATAATGAAGTGCCTAACTCATGCGTCGGGGAGTTGCTCATAAAAGGCCCGCAAATCATGAAGGGTTATTGGAATAACGAAGCCGAAACCAAAAAGGCCTTACAGAATGACTGGCTATATACTGGCGATCTTGCTGTGATGGATGACGAAGGATATTTCTATATAGTCGGCAGAAAAAAAGAAATGATCATCGTCGGCGGATTCAATATTTACCCGCAGGAGGTAGAAGGGGTTCTGTATGAACATCCGGCAATTAAAGAGGCAGCCGTGGTGGGCATCCCCCATAAAGAAAAAGGCGAAATTGTGAAAGCATTCATCGTACCTAAAGAAAGCGCTTCCGTAGATCTTGAAGAAATAGAAGGATATTGCTATTCCCAATTGACGCCTTATAAGGTACCGAAAGTATTTGAATTGAGAAAAGAGCTTCCGCGAAATACAGTGGGTAAACTATTAAAAAGATTGTTAGTTAAAGAAGAATTGGAAAAGGAATGAAAGAGGGGAATGCTTTTTGCTCATCCAACCATTTATGATCAAACCTACGTTGGATGGTATACGATTTTGTAAACAAAAATAAAGAAGAGGAGGGATTCATATGCGTTGGGTTGTTCTCATTCTATTATTCTTTGGAGCCGTCATCAATTTTGCAGACAAATCGATCGTGGGTCTCGCAGCTGTTCCCATCATGAAGGAATTCGATCTTACCTATGCGGAGTGGGGTCTTGTTGGAAGCAGTTATTATTGGCTCTACCCGGTAACAGGAATTTTTGGGGCAGCATGGGCTGATCGGCTGGGGGCTAAAAAAGTGCTTGGGTTCATCATGCTGACATGGACTGTTTTGCAATTCGGCGTTTTAGCCATCACCGCTCTTCCATTATTAATTCTATACAGGATTTTACTGGGCGCATTCGAAGGGCCATATAGCCCAATTGCTTACAGTCATGCCGATAAGTGGTTTCCGCCGAAACTGAAAGGCTTTGCCAATTCGGTAGTGGTTGGCGGAGGAACAGTTGGTGCGATGATCGTGGCACCGATCCTCGTTTCCTTAATTACGATATTCGGCTGGAAGGTTGCCTTTGCAGCACTTGGTGCAGCAAGCCTTGTTTGGTTCTTCCTCTTTCAATTTTTAACAAAGGAAAATCCAGTTGAAGTATATGAAAACGTACAAAAGAAAAAGAAATTAAAACTAGAAAAAATAAAAATGAAAGACTTTTTGTTGCTACTGGCCTCACCTACTGCTTTGTTTACTACGCTAGCTTATTTTTCAACATATATTTTAGTTGTTTGGTTTTCAGTTTGGCTCCCGATTTATTTAGTGGAAGCCGTAAAAATGACTCCAGGTCAAATGGGAACCAGCGTTGCGATAATCGGAGTCGTTTCCGTATGTATTTATATGGGTGTTTCGATGGTGTCTGATCATTTATTCAAGAAGAATCAGAATTGGCGGTCATCGAGGGTATTTGTCGTCGCGGGCGCTATGATTCTTGGTGCATTGTTCTTTTCCTCAATCATGGTTATTCAAAATCCAATCTGGGTGATAGTTGCCATGTGTTTAGCAAAGGGCCTTACATATGCCATTTTACCGATCGGACCAACAATCATGATCAATGAAATGCAAGAGCGGGGGGGATTGATGACAAGCATCTTAACATCATCAGGGAATATAGCAGGCATTATTGCACCTCTATTAACTGGATATATCATAAGTTTAGCAGGAGGAAATCAGTTATTGGGTTATAACTTATCGATATTGTTCATGGCCATTCTTGTCCTGGCTTTTGGCATCCTGTTTGCGATATTCGTAAAACCTGCCAAATCAAAAGGGAAACATAAAAATAAAAATTCGGATAACTTTGACCTTAAGTCCTCATAAGCAGGGACGAACCTGCTTACATTCAATGAAACTAGTGAAGAGAAGGAATGCCTTTAAATAATGGTGTGAATAAAAGGAAGAGGAGCGGATGGGAAATGAATAGAGATGCCGTCATAGTTTCTGCAGTTCGAACAGCAATTGGAAAACAGGGAGGTGCACTTGCTTCTGTTCCTGCCCACGTATTTGGAGCGGAAGTGATGAAAGAAGCCTTAAAACGAGCGAATGTCGATCCTCGAATGATTGATGATGTAATCATGGGGAATGTATTGAGCGGGGGTGGAAACATTGCCAGGTTAACTGCGCTGGAAACTGGACTCTCGATTCATCTTCCGGGACTGACTGTCGACCGTCAATGCGGCTCGGGAATAAATGCTGTTAACTTAGCTGCACACGCGATTCGGGCAGGTGATGGCGATGTCTATATCGCAGGCGGGGTCGAGAGCATGAGCAGGGCGCCATACTTGATGGATCGTCCGGAAAAAGCATACAGTGCAAAGCCACCGCAGTTCAGAAAGTCCCGGTTGTCCCCAAAAGAGATTGGCGATCCACCGATGGGAATCACGGCTGAAAACTTAGCGGAAAAATATGAGGTCAGCAGGGAAGAACAAGATGCATTTGCTCTACAAAGCCAAAAAAATATGGCCAGAGCCGTGGAAGAGGGCCGTTTCAATGAGCAAATTGCGCCTATTTACATTCCCGTCAGAAAAGGTGACGATATCGAATTTAAATTGGATGAACATCCACGACCGCAAATAACGAAAGAAGGGCTTGCCAAATTATCACCTGCGTTTTTAGAAGGAGGTTCCGTCACAGCAGGCAATAGTTCGGGATTGAATGATGCCGCATCAGCCCTGGTCATAATGTCGAGGGAAAAAGCGGTGGAATTGGGGATTAAGCCTTTAGCGACGATCAGGGCACAGGCCGTTGCGGGGGTAGATCCAAATTATATGGGAATAGGACCTGTTCCCGCTATAAGAAAGGTAATGGAGAAATCAGGGCTTTCCTTAAATGAAATGGACATCATTGAAATTAATGAAGCCTTCGCTGCTCAGGTCATTGCTTGTAATAGGGAGCTTGATATGAATCCCTCTAGAGTGAATGTGAACGGGGGAGCCATTGCACACGGACACCCACTAGGTGCGACGGGTGCCATCCTCATTACGAAAGCGGTTTATGAGTTGAAGCGTTCTGCCGGAAGATTTGCTCTTATTACAGCTTGCATTGGAGGCGGACAGGGAATTGCTACGATAATTGAGCGTGAAGCATGATTTTGTAAGTGTGTTTACCAGAATACAATGAATTCCATTAAATGAATAGAACACAGCACTCAGCCCAATATGCATATGAAGAAAACTTGTCAATGGCAGCTATAAATGAACAGACCTAAGGAGGACTAAACTCATGACAATCACTTTAACCAAGGAAATGCAGCAAATGAAGGAAATGATCCGTAATTTTGTTGAAAGGGAAGTGGAGCCCTACGCCATACAAATTGAAGAAGAAGATGCCATCCCGGAGCATTTGGTGGAAAAAGCAAAAGACCTTGGCTTGTTCGGAATAAGCATTCCCGAACAATACGGTGGAATTGGCTTAAATGCTGTGGGAAAGGCAACCGTATTAGAGCAGTTAGGAAGAACCCATAATGGTTTCGTTTCATTAATAAGCGCTCACACCGGGATTGGCAGTACAGGTCTGGTTAAGCTAGCATCCGAACATTTGAAAAATAAATACTTGCCTGAAATGGCAGCAGGTACGAAAATTGGCGCCTTTGCTTTATCTGAACCCGAGCGGGATCGGATGCAACCAATTTGGCAACAAGTGCAGAAAAGAAGGGTGATTACTGGGTGATGAACGGGACGAAACATTTCATCACGAATGGGCCGATAGCTGATGTTTATACAGTATTCGCTTTAACAGATAAAGAGAAAGGGGCAAAGGGAGGGATTACTGCTTTTTTAGTAGAAAGGGATTTTCCCGGTTTGACTGTCGGCAAAAAGGACAAAAAAATGGGGTTAAGGGGATCATATACCTCACAGGTCATTTTTGAGGATTGTATCATACCAGAAGAAAATGTTATTGGCGAAGTTGGAATGGGGTATATCTCTGCCCTTAAAATTTTAGGTGAAGGGCGGGTCGGATTGGCTGCAAGAGCAGTGGGATCAAGCGGTAAATTAATTGAATTGTCAGCTAAGTATGCAAAAGAGCGCATTCAATTCGGTAAACCAATCGCGGACAATCAAGCGATTCAATGGATGCTTGCTGATATGGCAACCGAAACGGAAGCCGCAAGAGCATTGACGATGATGGCGGCACAAAAGATAGATGAAGGAAAAAAAGTGATCAAGGAAGCATCGATGGCAAAACTATTTGCTTCAGACGTTTTTAATCGGGTGGCCGATAAAGCGGTTCAAATTCATGGCGGAATGGGATATATGGCTGAATATCCAGTTGAACGTTTTTATCGGGATGCCCGCATAACGAAGATCTATGAAGGAACGAATGAAATCCAACGTTTAATCATTGCAAGAAATGTCTTGGAAGAGTGTTAATTGTTTCGGGCAGGTAGTCCTTTGCCCATGAATCTGGAATTTCAAGGGGGAGGAACGAAATGGGAGAAGATATCGTGATCGGTGCTGTACGAACACCGATTGGAAAGTACGGTGGAGGATTTAAAGAGATTAGTTCCGGTCATTTGGCGAGCATTGCCATTAAAGAAGCGATCAAGAGGGCAAATATTGCAGCTGAACAAGTGGATGAAGTCATTTTTGGGGAGGTTAGGCAAACGACCGAATCCTCGAATGTTGCGAGAGTGGCAGCACTGCGCTCAGGGATTCCCGATTCTTCACCGGCTTTTACGGTAAACCGGTTATGTGCATCTGGTATGCAGGCCATCACCTCAGCAGCACAGCAGATAGGCTCAGGTCAAGCAAATATAGTCGTTGCCGGCGGTACGGAAAGCATGAGCCGCGCACCCCTTTATTTAAGAAGTGCCCGTTTTGGGGGAGACAGGACCAAGTTAGTGGATTCTAATACAGAAGCTGGACAGCAACCTCAAGAAATTTATGGAAAAAATTTAGGAATGGGAATCACCGCTGAAAATGTCGCACAGCGATACAACATTTCCAGGGAAGAACAAGATGCCTTTTCAGTGGAAAGTCAAAGAAGGGCGGCGCAAGCGATAAAAGAAGGAAAGTTCAAAGATGAGATCGTTCCTGTCCAGGTCTCTGACAGGAAGAGTACGGTTACCATTGAAACCGATGAATATCCACGCCCGGAAACCACAATGGAAAAGCTTGCAAGCTTAAAACCGGCATTCAGGGAAAACGGAACCGTCACTGCAGGGAATGCTTGTGGCCGTAATGACGGGGCATCTGCATTGGTATTAATGAAAGCCAGTGAAGCGGAACGGTTGCAAGTACAGCCAATCGCAAAGATTGTCGATTGGGCGACTGCGGGAGTTTCTCCTGAAGTGATGGGAATTGGTCCAGTACCAGCCGTTGGAAAACTTATGGAGCGCACCGGGAGAAAAGTAGAAGAAATTGGGCTTTTCGAATTAAATGAAGCGTTCGCTTCACAGGCATTGGCAGTAATCAGGGATTTATCGTTAGATGAAAACAAGGTTAATGTAAATGGGGGAGCCATTGCACTTGGGCATCCAGTCGGATCGACGGGCGCTCGGATCGTGACAACATTGATATATGAGCTGATTCGCAGGAAAGAAAGATATGGAGTTGCTACACTTTGTGTTGGCGGCGGGCAGGGAATGGCTATCATGATTGAAACGATATAGACCAACGACAAAGGAGTGGAAACCCCATACGTTTCTGCTCCTTTCCGTATATAAGTTGAATCACGCATAAGTGAGGGGGAGGAAGATTGCCTGTTGAAGTGGAGGATATTCGGAATCAATTCGAAAGTAGTGCATTCTTTTCACATATAGGGTTTGAAATCATTCGGTTTGAAGAAGGGAATGTAACGATAAAGCTAAACATTGAAGAACATTTACTTAATGTTAATGGAACACTGCACGGGGGGATTCATGCTACCATGCTGGATACCATTCTAGGAATGGTGACTCGTTCCGTTACCAAATCTAAAGTCGTGACAACAAGCTTAACTGTACATTATTTAGCCAGCATATCAAGCGGGGAATTATTTGCGGAAGCAAAAGTCCTTCAAAAAGGATACAAAATTGCCTTTACTGAAGGAGAAATAAAAGATACTGAAGGCAACATCATTGCAAAGGGTACAGGAATTTTTAAAATCATTCGTGATAAATGAGGCAAGGATGATCAAGTTGGCTGACAAATGACTATGCTCCATTTTAATAGAAAAGAATGAGGTGTGAAAAAAATTGACTAGAGCCTGGCATGGATTTTATCCGAAAGAAACTCCTGCTGAAATTGACATTCCAGTATTATCATTGTATGGACTCCTTGAACGTTCAGCCCGACTTTATCCAACCTGCAAAGCCGTAATAGATGGCGATCGGGAAATGACATATATGGAATTAAAGGATGCCTCAGATCGTTTTGCTGTGAATTTAGCCAGCCGTGGATTTCAAAAAGACGATCGTATTGCAATCATGCTGCCAAATTGTCTAGAATATATCATTGCCTATTATGCCATTCATCGTTTGGGAGGTATGGTCGTTCAAGTGAACCCCCTGTACCAGTCAAGTGAATTGGATTATATATTACGGGATTCCGAAGCCAATTGGTTCATTGGGCGTGAGGAACAACGGGAAAAATTAGTGCTAACAAGTTTTTCTGATAGGTTAACGTTCATATCAGCCGAACAATTAACGGAAACTGGAACGGATTTATCAAGGAAAGATAAGGAACTTCCTGCTCTGGCTATCAATCCCAAGGAAGCTGTGGCTGTTCTTCAATATACAGGGGGGACTACAGGCAAATCAAAAGGGGTCATGCTAACGCATTTTAATTTGGTCTCGAATGTATTTCAAGACTTTGCCTTTACGGCAAATGCCCTTCAACTCCAAAGGCCTGGCGAACGGATGCTTGGATTGACCCCATTATTCCATGTATTTGGTAATGGACGATTGAATAGTGCCATATATGCCGGATCTACTTATATCACATTAGAGAAATTTGAAATAAACAAGGTAGTAAATTTGGTTCGAACACATCGGCCAACCATTTTTCCTGGTGTCCCGACCATGTATATTGCTTTACTGAATCACCCGGATTTGACGGCAGACGATTTAAGCTGCTTTAAGTACTGCAGCTGTGGTTCAGCCCCGCTCCCGATAGAAATCATTCATCAGTTCGAAAAGAAATTACGGGTTACAATATTAGAAGGATTTGGAATGTCAGAAACGTCACCCACTACCCACCGCAATCCAGTTTTAGGACAGAAAAAACCAGGAAGTATCGGAATTCCTTACCCTAATACCGATGCTAAAATCGTCGATCTGAAAACAGGCATCGATGAATTGCCAGCAGGTGAAATAGGCGAACTGATCATTAAAGGTCCGCAAGTAATGAAGGGATATTGGAAAAATCAAGAGGAAACGGCAACGGCTTTGCGGGATGGATGGCTTTACACTGGGGATATCGCGACGATGGATGAAGACGGATATTTTTATATCGTAGGCAGGAAGAAAGATATGATCATTGCAAGCGGATATAATGTTTATCCAATCGAAGTAGAAGATATTATTTATCAGCATCCAGCCGTAAAAGAGACATGTGTATATGGAGTACCGGATTCATATCGTGGGGAAACGGTAAAAGCGGCTATAGTCTTTAAGAAAGGAAAGTCGGTCTCGGAGCAAGAAATCAGGGAGTTTTGCTTGCAACGACTGGCCAGATATAAAGTGCCGCGAAGTTTTGAGTTCAGGGAACAACTGCCAAAATCAGCTGTAGGGAAAATATTGCGCAGAATATTAATGGAGGAAGGAACGCAGAGCCCTACTGTCGGGGAGAGATAAGCATTTCATTTATCGTTAGGGATATATGAAACCCTAACGATAAATGAAACCTTTTTTCGAGGTTCCCCTTATTTAGGGTTTTCTAACAAATCTTTATAGACTATAAAACTACTTTCCTTTTAGGGGAATTTTTAGGGGGATTTCAAATGAAGTCCCATCCACCAATAATTCATGAGACTCACCATCCGCTATATCATCGGTAGTGAATGAAAAGGAATCGAGCCGATCGAAGTTTTCCTCGGGATCAACCAATAAGCCAATTGTGCCTTTTCTTGTTTCTCCTGGTTGGTAATCTGATCGACTTACTTTTTTTGTCCCGATTAAAGTATCCCCGGAATGGATGAAATTTTTAGAAGGCACATCATATGTAAGATCACCATTGAAAGTAACATTTTCCATGCTGAAGAACTGAAGTTCCTTCGAATCTTTATTCTCAACAGAATAAGTTATCTCTAGATAAGTAACCTCTTCATCAATATCCGTTTTAGACAACTCAGCCTGTTGATCAATCTCCTCCATGGATAAATCCTCTTTATAGTATATCGAATAGGCCTCTTCAAAACTCAATCCCATATAGGACTTGAGCTCATCCTTTACTTCATCTGTGAGTGAAGATAATTGAATCCTGCGGATATCCTTGATTGTGATGACCATGGGTGCCAATTCAAATGACTCATTAATAGACCTCGTTTCTAGCAATGTGAAGGTTCCCCAATTTTTTTGGCAAACCTTATCGCCGACTTTTTCAAGATGGGGCCCGCCATATTCCTGCACCTCAGGAATTTTGGATTCCTTGGCTTCCAAATTTTTCACTTTTTCAAATTTATCGCTCTCGAAATAATTGAAGGCAATCACACTTAAACAAATAAGCAATAATCCAACAATTGTTGATATGATCCATCTTTTACGGATATATCATCACTCCTTGTCTTAAACCTTTGATGTCAAATATAATATACCATTTTTTTTGCAAATGAAGGAAAGGCGAGTACCTGAAGGCATCTTGTTATGCAATGGTACACATTAAGGCGTTCTCAATTAAAATGAAAAGAAAAAATAAATGAATCAACCGATAGTGTCGACAAACTTAGCCCATTTTAAAAATTAAAAGAACGAAAGAATTAGCCGAAAAAACAGGAAACATTCCAAATGGGAAATCGAAGTAAAGATAGTCGGACAGGTGGCAAATTATTTGTCATCTGTCGTTTCATATATTTTATTAAAGGGAACTGACTTTACTATAATTCAGCTGCTCTTTCTTTGGGATATAGGAAGGTGAAGCAACGGACAGGAAGAGCTGGAAACATTGGGTATATCAGGGCATTCCAGTCTCCACTTTCTTTTGGAATGTGAGTGAATTTCTCAGTAATTGTACAAGCCATTTTTCAAAAATATCATATCTTGTTACGAAGAGAGAATCATAAGAAACTTGCGAGATACTTGGCATTTTTATGGATGATAAATGTGTACTGTGGTCTGTTTTCAGAAAATAAATTCCAAGCCTAAACACAATCTTTTACTTATTATCGTCTCTTCTAAGTATTTATTGTTACAGCTCACTGGAACCCAATCTCTCTAGTAGCATATTTTTAAAAAAGGAGACGTTTAGGGAATGTTGTGGCCTATTAACAATGGTAAGGAAAGGATACATCAGCCGAATAAAAGTACAATGCTGTCCCGGCAAGAGATAAAAGCCATTGAGTCCTGGATATCTCAAATGGGGACATTCCAATTTTATAAAACCGCTGGACAAAAAATGTCTACTGCGAGAAAAACGCTAAAGTTCAAGTATAAAATCATTGGGCATGGATTTAACCGGGTCGTCTATGATTTAAATAATGGCTATATATTAAAAGTTGCATTTTCAGAAGTAGGATTAATCAGCAATGCAAATGAAGCCTATATATATAATAACTGTAATGAGAAAGCCAAAAAGTATTTTTGTCCGGTTAAGGAGCATGGGACGGGCTGGATTATCATGAAGAAGGTGGACACGAAAGTGCCATTTGCAATCAAGGAATATACGAAACTGATCAAATTGGAATTAAAATTCCTGAGGTACGGTATTATACCAATTGATTTGCGTTTAGATAATGTCGGATATAACGAGAATGATGAAATGGTCGTCATAGATTATGGTCTATTCACCCTGGATCTCAAAAGCCCTGTTCTGCGATGGTTAGTTTGATGACGGGTCTTTCCAAAGAAAATATATAATGGAGATTACAATGAAGTGATTAGGCGAAGCGGTGAATCTTGTGAGCCGTTCTTCAGAGTTCTTTAATTCCTAGAAATAAGTTTATCTAATTGCAACTGGTGAAGAGATATTATCGAATGATCTAAATGAAAGAAGCATGTTACGAAGGGCTTTTTTAGTGCAACATGCTTTTTCTCGGTTTAAAGTACCATAACTGATGACACAACGCTTGCCACTTTTTTATCATTTTGAAATAAATCTGCGAGTACATAAGCTGTTTTTTTTCCGATTCGGTCTACTTTTGCTTCAACCTGTACGTCTCCCAATCTTACTGGTCGATGGAAGGTGGTATGTAAATCTATGGATGCGAAGGATTGGCCGATACTTAATTTAGATGATATCGCATAAGCCATTATAATATCTGCTGCAGATGTGACAAATCCACCCATAGCAACACCATTTCCGTTGATGAATTTTTCATCTACTTTCCATACTCCCCTTGCAATTCCATCCTGGGCATAATTAGCTTCAATCTGTAACGTTAGATCACAATTCGGAGGTTGTTTCCCCTCCGTTATAACTTGTAAAAGCTCGTGTCCTTTAAATGATTCCCCCATTAAAATGCCCTCCTTGAATAAGTTGAAACTACAGAATATTCTAACATATATCTTGATTTCAATGAAGTTGTTGATTTTACAAATAAAGTAATTAGAGACTTGAACCAAGAAATGTTTTTTGGTGGTGGACTTGATTTCCACTCCAGGTACTCGCTTTCCGCGGGCGGTCTCGCACCTTCCGTTCCAATCAACTGGAACGTTTTTTATAAAAACTGCAGGCTGGTCTATTCCGAACAAGATGTTTTCTTACTATAATCCTTAATGGATTGAAGAAATTTGCGACACTCCTGCCGAAAAACTGGCTAGCCTAGACCCCACAGACGCTTGCGTCGAGGAGGCTTGGCAGGCAGTCGGCGGAAAGGGAGCGGATTTTAGAAATCAAAGGGAACGTTTATAAAAGAAAACACTGTAGGCAAATGGCTTTTCTTCGAATTTGTCTACAATTGGAGGTTCGGACGATCTTATCCTATGTTTTTTTACTATAATCCTTAATGGATTGAAGAAATTTGCGACACTCCTGCCGAATAACTGGCTAGTCAAGACACCGCAGACGCTTGCTTTGATGAGGCTTGGCAGACAGTCGGCGGAAAGGGAGCGGATTTCCTCAATCAAGGGCGGGAATATAAAAAACAGTAGGCATATTTGCTTACTGAAATTTGAAGTTGGTAATTATCAAAAAAATCAAAAATCTCCTTCTTTTTCTAATTAAATTGTGATAGTGTTTAAAACAAAGAAGTATCACCTTCATCATTTTCTTAAAAAGAAGTATTTAATTCATCAGAAAGGAGTGATATCGTGGAACATCTTCCATTTAAATTATTAGTGAAAGAAAAATTTGACCATCTATCGGCAGGTCAAAAAAAAGTTGCCGCTTACCTGATTGAAAATTTGGATGAAGCCGCATTTAAAACGGCATTTCAAATTGGTCGGGAAGCGGAGGTCAGTGAAACGACGGTCATTCGGTTTTCCTATTCATTAGGATTTGAAGGGTTTAGTAAAATGCAGGCCAGGATTCAAAAACAGCTGCTGCACCAAAATCAAATAGACATATCCAATAGTGATTCCATTATCCGCATTGACGACAAGCAAGATCCATTTACCAAAGTGATAGAAAACGAAGTTCATATTTTAAGACATCTATTAGATCATACGAACGTTCAGGATATATGGAAAGCAGTCGATGTCTTGATCCAGGCTGACCAAATATTAATTGCAGGGCATCGGATTTCCCATGCCGCCGCCTATTGGTTCTCCTATACGCTAAGTTCATTAAGGGAAAATGTAAGTTTATGTTCACCAACAGGTGACTTCTATGAAAAGTTTTGTAATCTCACGAACAAGTCTGCAGTAGTTGTTTTTTCCTTTCCAAGATATGCGAATGAAACATTAAAAGTTGCTGAGTGTGCCAAAGAACAAGGAGTTTGTTTAATTTCAGTTACAGACCGTCTCCTGTCACCTGTTGGCCGCATCTCTGATATTGCACTGACCACTGAAGAAAACGCAGAAACCGGAACCAATTCAATCGCTTCCGTCATTAGCTTATTGGACTTGGTTATTGCAGGCATACATCAAAAAGACGCAAAACGGATATATACCCATCAGCAAAAATTGGAAAGGCTATATTCAAGTTATGAAGTGTTTAATGAATGAGTTTTAATAAAGTTAAAATTCATGTAAAGGAGGAGGTGCATCATTATGAACCCGATTCAATATATTGATCAGCATCAAGAATCATTGATAAAGTCCTACAATGACCTGCATTCTTTGGCTGAGCCAAGCTGGCAGGAGGAAAGAACGTCTTGCTATATATTAAAATGTCTTAGGAAAGCGGGACTAACCGTAAAAACATTTCACAGCCATTATGGAATCATTGCCGAGATTCCAGGCATCTCAAAAAAGGTTGTGGCATTAAGGGCTGATATGGATGCGCTTGTTCAGGAAGTAGATGGAGTTGTAAAGGCCAATCATTCATGTGGACATGACGCACATAGCACAATGGTTTTATATACAGCATTGGCCATTGCCTCCAGCGGAATCAGGCCTAAACACACTCTCCGATTCATATTTCAGCCTGCGGAAGAAAAAGGGGAAGGCGCTCTTCAAATGATCAATGATGGTGCATTGGAGAATGTTACATATTTATTCGGGGTACATGTAAGACCCAGTGCGGAGGTTCCTTATATGAAAGCTTCCCCCGTCATTGTCCATGGCTCTGCCGAAACAATAAGGGGAACAATCAAAGGTATTCAGGCCCATGCATCCCGTCCGGAAGATGGAATAAATGTCATCGAGGCAGCAGCTTTGCTTGTCCAAAAATTACAGCAGATTAATCTGGAAACCGAAACTCCTTATTCCATCAAAATGACTCAATTTGAAACAAACAACAAAGCATCAAACGTTATCCCGGAAACAGCTGTCTTTGCAATTGATGCCAGAGCTCAGTCAAATGATGTAATGAATGAACTAAATCGCTTAACAAAGGATGCTATTGACCAGACAATGGAACAAACTGAAACATCCATCTCCTGGACTGCGGAAGAATTCGTCCCAGCTGCGAGCTTGCATGAAAAAGCCATAAAGCTGGCTGAGGTCGCAATAGGAGATATCATTGGGACGGAGAATGTCGTTCCAGTCTGTGTTTCTCAAGGAGGAGAGGATTTTCATTTTTATACAGCCCAAAATCCTGATATAACAGCAACCATGATAGGGTTAGGCTGCGATTTAACGCCTGGTCTGCACCATCCGGATATGAAGTTTAATTTACAAGCACTTATTTATGGAACGAAAATTTTAATTAACACAGTAATGATGGCGGCAGAAGAATAGAATTTTTTTCGATAAAAATCTACTGAAGGGGTGTTTTATGGAAAATACCGCACAAACATCACAAACCGGTGGCCAAGGAGCTACTCAGAAACAACTGGAGCGCAAGCTCAAACCAAGGCATCTTTCCATGATTGCAATCGGCGGAACCATTGGAACGGGACTATTTTTAGCAAGCGGTTCCATTATTCATACTGCGGGTCCTGGAGGAGCTGTAGCTGCCTATATAATAGCCGGAATCATGGTTTACTTTCTGATGACAAGCTTAGCCGAAATGGCTGCCCTTATTCCTATTACAGGCTCTTTCAGTACCTATACATCAAGGTTTGTCGATCCGGCTTTAGGATTTGCGATCGGATGGAACTATTGGTATAACAATGCAATCGTAGTCGCTCTGGAATTAGCAGCTTCCTCCCTGATTATGAAATATTGGCTGCCTTCTGTTCCGGGCATCATTTGGAGTGCATTATTTCTTGCACTCATATTTGGCCTGAATATTTTATCGGTAAAAGGATATGGAGAATCAGAATTCTGGTTTGCCATTATAAAGGTTTTGACAATTATCATTTTTATAGCAGTAGGATTATTAATGATAATAGGAATCATGGGAGGGGATGCAGTAGGTTTTGAAAATATCACCAAAGGAGAGGCACCGTTTAGAGGAGGCTTTTTGTCTATTATAAGTGTCTTTATGGTGGTCGGATTTGCCTTTCAAGGCACCGAGTTAGTAGGGATTGCGGCCGGCGAGAGTGAAAACCCGAGGGAAAATATACCAAAGGCCATTAAGCAAATCTTCTGGAGACTGCTCTTGTTTTATGTATTGGCGATAATTGTGATTGGATTTTTAATAAGCTATAATGATCCGCGTTTGTTAAGCTCGGATATTGAAGATATTGCGGTAAGTCCCTTCACTCTAGTTTTTCAAAACGCTGGGCTTGCCATCGCTGCCTCCGTTATGAATGTGGTCATTCTTACTTCCGTTCTTTCTGCAGGCAATTCGGCCATGTACGGAGCTTCTCGCGTGCTTTGGGTGCTGGCGAAAGAAGGCAAAGCCCCTTCGTTTCTAAAAAAAGTGAATGCAGGCGGCATTCCAGTGAACGCTGTGTACTTTTCTACCATCGTTGGAATGGCAGCTTTCCTGACCTCTCTTTTCGGTGAAGGCACAATTTATACTTGGTTATTGAATGCTGCAGGATTATCCGGTTTTTTATCCTGGTTAGGAATTTCGATTACACATTATCGTTTCCGGAAGGCATATATTGCACAAGGAAGAGATTTGAAAGATTTGCCTTATGTATCAAAATGGTATCCATTCGGTCCGATATTAGCCACACTTTTATGTGTTACGGCTATACTGGGACAAAATTACTCTGCATTTTTCGGTTCTGAGATTGACTGGTATGGAATTTTAATTTCTTATATCGGGCTTCCTTTATTTTTCCTAGCTTTTCTAGGTTATAAAATCGTAAAGAGAACAAAAATGACTCCATTGCAAGAGGCCGATTTCAGTAAAGTGGAATAACCTCTTTTGTAAAAAAGCAGGAAAGTATTTCATATTAAGAAAGACCATTTAAATGATAGCTCCAGTGCCTAGTAACGACAAGCCGTCACTGTGGACTAACTTGTCATCTTATGTTGGGTCGATCAAGGCACTTGTGCTATTCCTAGGAGGTTGACCATGACGAAAACACAGGAAATTGTAATTCGTTCTCTTCATAGAATTGAAGAGTTAGAGGAAGTTAGAAAGCTAGAGTCCAGCATTTGGGGAGAATCCGACTCAATCCCCTCACACCAAACCATAACAGCCGTGAAAAACGGTGGTTTGGTTATAGGAGCTTATTGCGGAGGGAAGCTGATTGGATTTCAATACAGCTTTCCGGGATTCAATGGGCAATCAGCCTACCTTTGTTCACACATACTAGGAATAGACGAGCAATTTCGCAACAAAGGTATAGGGGAGAAGTTAAAGTTAGCACAACGTGAGGAAGCGATAAAGCTAGGCTATTCCCTTATTACTTGGACATACGATCCATTAGAAAGTGTTAATGGGTACTTAAATATAGCCAAGCTTGGTGGGGTATGTTCCACATATATTGCAAACTGCTATGGTGAAATGGAAGATCTTTTAAACAGTGGAATTCCTTCTGACCGCTTTCTTGTCGAATGGCATATTGGTAAAAAAGATACAACGGATTTTAGTGGACAGGGGATACCGCTGGACTTTGTGATAGAAAACTCGCTTATTCAATGGGATACCATTGAAAAGGGAGTGCCTGTTCCTACTTTCACCCTTCCGCTGCCTAAACAAGAATGTGATACAGCTTTTGTGGCCATTCCTAAGGACATCCGAACAATAAGAGTCACAAATATTCAAGCGGCCAATGAATGGCGAATGAAAACCAGGGACATTTTTACCGATTTATTTAAGCAGGGATGGCAGGTAACAGATTTTATAAAGAATTCCATGACAGAAATTCCCCTTCAATTTTATATGCTAACAAGGAAATGAACTAATAAGGATTTATATAAAGTTTAGTAATTTCAGGCTGCTGGCAGCCTATTTAATGAAAAATTGGTAAGACTGTGTCTTTTAACAGTTTTATCACAAAAGGAGAATTTCCAAGTGAAAATTAAACAAGTTATACTAAGGCATCTTAAGCTTGACTTGCTTGAACCTTTTACAACTAGCTTTGGGACGGAATACAATAGGGATTTTATCCTTGTAGAAGCCAAAAGCGATGATGGCATTTCCGGTTGGGCTGAATCGGTTGCGATGCTCGACCCTCTGTATAATGAAGAGACCTTAAAAACAAACTGGCATATACTCGAGGATTATCTCATTCCAATTATTCTTAAAAATGAAATCAAACATCCGGATGAACTCTCTGAAAAATATTTCACCCATATTCGCGGCAATTATATGGCAAAAGCCGCTTTGGAGGGTGCTGTATGGGACTTGTATGCGAAAAAGCAAAATGCTTCTCTCTCGAGTGTGTTAGGTGGAACAAAAAAGAAAATTGAAGTGGGGGTAAGCATCGGAATAAAGGACTCGATCGATTCGACTCTAGATATGATTGAAACTCGTCTCGGTGAAGGCTATAAACGTTTTAAACTTAAAATCAAACCGGGCTGGGATGTTGAATTAATAGACAAGGTCCGAAAAGTATATCCTGAAATCCCGCTCATGGCAGATGCAAATTCTGCTTATACATTACAAGATATAGACCGGTTATCCGCCTTGGATGATTTTAATTTAATGATGATTGAACAGCCGCTTGCCTATAATGATATCATTGACCATGCAGATTTACAGTCAAGGTTAAAAACACCTATTTGCCTGGATGAAAGCATTCACTCATTAGAGGATGCAAGGAAAGCTATTAAATTAGGCAGCTGTAAAATTATTAATATTAAGATTGGCCGTGTCGGAGGTTTGACTGAATCCAAGAAAATCCATGATTTATGTCTTGAACATGAAATTCCGCTATGGTGTGGGGGGATGCTGGAATCAGGCATTGGAAGAGCTCATAATATTGCAATCACTTCACTGCCGAACTTTACTCTTCCTGGAGATACCGCAGCTTCCTCCCTCTATTGGGCAGAAGATATTACTGACCCTGAAGTTACAGTGGAAAACGGAATAATCGTGGTTCCAGAATTGCCCGGAATTGGCTATGAACCAAGCATGGAAAAAATCAATAAGTATACAATACACAGTCAAACCTATCATCTAAGTTAGAATGTTGATAGAAACGCCTAGGGTAGTTCCTTCCTACAACATCTATTTTCCTTACATAATGGCATGATTCCCGAAAAAGGGAGCATGTCTTTTTTTCTGCAATAACTTTTGTAGGAGGAGCTGCATACAAAACGCGGATATATACATAACCAAGACGATTATGCTGCAATCGATCTTGTAAAAGTTCAGTCGTAAAGTTCCAAAAAAGTAAAGGCTTAAACGCCGACGGTATTGTAGGTCTGAATACATATAATGCATTGGGTGTGAAAAAGCGTAATGTGAATAAAACAAGCCAGCACATTAGAGATGAAAATTTTAGCAACGAGAAGAGAAGGATTTTCCTGTGGTCATAACAAAAATGGCGAATTAGTAGAAGGGAAATATATATCCATACCCAGCTGCTTTTGGATTATGGACAACTTCCTTAGATCTAGCACAGTTGGTGTCCTTGAATTAATAAAAGCACTAAAAAAGGAAAGTAAGATCGGAATTTCTGCAAGCAAAAGAAATGATCGCTCCACAGAGAGGAAGATCGTGGACTGGGCTTGGTGTATTTCTAGAGGATTCGAAAAAAGAACTTGAAATTACATCACTTGCAAAAAGGCTCAGGAACAAGCAGCGCTCATATTTGCACTAACGTGAAAAAATTCATTCAAGTTCTTATTTTGAAACGAAGCGATCGATTAGGAATCATTATTTATACAAACATGCGAAAGAACAAGTACTACTATACTGTTCTTTCGAATATTTGCATGCGTTAAAAAAATGAGTGCGTTTACATTTCAGAATATTCTAAAATGATGAATGTAGGCTTTTGTAGTTTTTTGTAGGATGATGTAATTTCGATGATAAAGTAAAAGAAATGTTAAGTTTTTATTAACAATGCTAATCGTTAGGGGATTCAGAGTCATGGTAGCAAAGGTCAAAAAGGAAAAAGAGCTTAAGCATATTGAAAAAGGGAAGGTGAGGAAAGTAAATGAAGAAATTCAAATTAAGTTTAGCTAGCCAAATTTTCATTGGTTTAATTCTAGGGATTATCGTTGGTGCCATTTTTTATGGTAATGAGACGGCCCAAAGCTTTTTAC
>NZ_JAUUTW010000003.1 GCF_030676415.1 Peribacillus frigoritolerans
TTGGTGGCGATAGCGAAGAGGTCACACCCGTTCCCATTCCGAACACGGCAGTTAAGCTCTTCAGCGCCGATGGTAGTTGGGGGTTTCCCCCTGTGAGAGTAGGACGCCGCCAAGCCATTTAAAAAGACCAGCCCATCCGGCTGGTCTTTTTTTGTATTGATATATTTTCAACTTTCAGGGAGAAGTGAGATAAATTAACATTTATTTCGCCTTGTAGACTAATTTATTCGATCTGAAATGAAATAATTAAACCCGCAGACTATTTAATTCCGACCAAAATTGGAATAAATCGGTCTGCAGATTAATTTTTTCGACCTGAAATGAAATAAATCGACCTGCAGCCTATTTAATTCGATCTATCGTTAAGTCCGTCTCGAATTCCAACAGCTGACTTATATAATCGGTTTCACTTGAATTGAAATAATTCATGGGAGCAAGATACGAATATGTACCGATCATGGAGCAGAGGTTCATTTCATGAATCAGGCTATAGTAATTCAAAGGGGGAGAAGGGGATGGATTTATGAGTAGGCGCTTTTACGGAAGACAGGGTTATCATAATCTGAGGCCTTATGGTATTTCTATTATAATGTAATCGATTTTATTGAAATGTATTCTTGTCTTTACTTGTTCTTTTCATTATACTAGGAAGAATTTATTGATGATATTAATGCAAGTTGGATACTAAGGAAGAAGACGGACAAAATAGAATTATGGAAGGGATCGGTATTGTGAGTAAAAAGAGTAAGGAAAAGTTTGAAGTTATCGAAGGCGAGACGATCGATGCATGTTTAGATCGAATTAAAGCGGCAGGGTACTTTCCTGTAAGGCGTACGGAAGAGCCCATCTTTGCCGAGAGAATCGAGAATGGCAAAGTCCATTATGTGCCAGTTGATAGAAAAATTGTATTCGAAGCAAAATTAATTGAGTAAAACACGAACGATTAATTAATATCATGTAAAAATATTCGATTTTAACTTGACATTAAAATGTCCGGAAGGTAAGATGAAGTTACATTAATACATCTCATATAATCATGGGGATATGGCCCAAAAGTTTCTACCTGATGACCGTAAATCATCGGACTATGAGAAAAGCATCTGACTATTTGGAAACTAGCCAAGTCTTTTTGTATTTTTTTCAAAAGGGCTTTCTTTTCCGGACAGGTTGCTTTCTCGATGAGGAAGCAACCTGTCCGGTTTTTTAATTTACATGTTATAGATAATGATAAGCGTCCGTCTGCATACTCGGGACGCCATAATATGAGTGTTGGAGGGAAAGATGATATGAAACCGCAAGTTGGGGTTATTATGGGAAGTGTCTCGGATTGGGAAACGATGAAATACGCTTGTGAATCATTGGAACAGCTTGAGATTCCCTATGAAAAAAGAGTCGTTTCCGCCCACCGGACGCCGGATTTACTATTTGAATATGCAGAGAGTGCAAAAGAGAGAGAGATTAAAGTGATTATTGCCGGAGCAGGCGGGGCTGCACATCTTCCAGGTATGACCGCCGCTAAAACGATTGTCCCTGTGATAGGCGTGCCAATACAGTCGAAGGCATTAAATGGGATGGATTCGTTATTATCGATTGTTCAAATGCCTGGTGGCGTACCGGTTGCAACGGTTGCGATCGGAAAAGCGGGCGCAGTCAATGCCGGTTTGTTTGCGGCTCAAATATTAGCAGCTTTTGATTCTGACATTGCTGATAGGTTAGAGGCTTTACGAGACGAAACCAGAGAAAAGGTGTTACAGAGCAGTGAACAACTTAAATAATACAATCATTTTACCGGGACAGACCATTGGAATAATCGGCGGTGGGCAATTAGGCAGGATGATGGCCTTATCGGCTAAGGCATCGGGCTTTAAGATAGCGGTCCTTGAGCCGACTGCAGAAGGTCCATGTGCTCAAGTGGCGGATATTGAAATCACTGGTGCTTATGATGATATCGAAGCATTGAAAAGATTAGCTGAGGTCAGTGACGTCATAACATATGAGTTTGAAAATATCAGTTCAGAAGCCCTGGATTGGTTAAAGCAACATGCATTTCTTCCACAGGGTTCAGAATTATTAAAGCTGACACAGGATAGACTGACGGAAAAAAAAGCCATATCTGATGCAGGGGCTTCTGTTGCTCCATATCAGGAAATACAGGATATTTCGGAAATTTACCTTCATATAGAGAAATTAGGGTACCCTAGTGTGTTAAAAACGACACGGGGCGGTTATGATGGAAAAGGGCAGTTGGTCATTAAGGAAGAAGCCGATATCAAAAAGGCTGAATCCCTGCTCAAAACAGGTAAATGTGTGCTGGAAGCCTGGATTCCTTTCGTAAAAGAAATCTCCATTATCGTGACACGCAAGGCAGATGGCGAGGCAAGTCATTTTCCGATTGCGGAAAACATTCATATTGAAAACATACTTCATAAAAGTATTGTTCCTGCACGTATTAGTCAACAAGCTGAACGGAAAGCTATTAATGAAGCTTTGCAGCTTGCAGAGAAACTTGACTTGGTAGGGACATTGGCAGTAGAAATGTTTTTAACCGCCCAGGATGAAATCATCATTAATGAATTAGCGCCAAGACCTCATAACTCTGGCCATTATACAATGGAAGCATGTGAGACTTCACAGTTCGAACAGCATATAAGGGCTGTCTGCAATTGGCCGCTCGGAAATACGGCATTATTGAAGCCGGTGGTAATGATAAACATCCTTGGCGAGCATATCGGGCCATTAATGGATGAAATTCCGACGCTTTCAGATTGGAAGGTTCACCTTTACGGTAAGAAAGAAGCCAAGCTTAAGCGGAAAATGGGTCATGTGAATATTTTACGCCCAACGATTGAGGAAGCTCTTTTGGAAAGTGATCGAAGCAAAATATGGAATCAACAGGTTGAAACGGAGGAAGTAAAATGATTGAACGTTATACCCGCCCAGAGATGGGAAACATTTGGACAGAAAATAACCGCTTTAATGCGTGGTTGGAAGTTGAAATCTTAGCTTGTGAAGCATGGTCTGAACTAGGTGTCATTCCAAAAGAAGATGTGAAGCTTCTTCGTGAAAATGCGACATTCGATGTGGACCGTATCAATGAAATCGAAAAAGATACACGCCACGATGTTGTTGCTTTTACACGTGCGGTTTCTGAAACGTTGGGTGAAGAACGGAAATGGGTCCATTACGGTCTGACTTCTACTGATGTGGTGGATACAGCTCTTTCATATGTGATAAAGCAAGCGAATGATATCCTTGCCAAGGATTTAAATAACTTCGTGGAGATCCTGAAAAATAAAGCGAAAGAACATAAATACACGGTTCAAATGGGACGTACACACGGAGTTCATGCGGAACCGACCACTTTTGGGTTGAAACTGGCTCTTTGGTATCAAGAAATGAAACGAAATGTCGAACGTTTTGAAGAAGCTAGAAGGAACATAGAGGTTGGGAAAATCTCTGGAGCTGTCGGAACCTACGCAAACATCGACCCGTTCGTTGAAAAATTCGTTTGTGAAAAGCTTGGCCTTGAAGCAGCGCCTATTTCAACACAAACATTACAGCGCGATCGCCACGCACATTATATGAGCACATTGGCTTTAATTGCGACATCAATTGAAAAGTTCGCAGTTGAAATTCGCGGCTTGCAAAAAAGTGAAACACGCGAGGTGGAAGAATTCTTCGCAAAAGGACAAAAGGGATCTTCGGCAATGCCTCATAAACGGAATCCAATCGGTTCTGAAAATATGACAGGTATGGCTCGTGTAATCCGCGGTTACATGATGACAGCATATGAGAATGTGCCATTATGGCATGAACGTGACATTTCACATTCTTCTGCTGAGCGCATCATCTTTCCGGATGCAACGATCGCATTAAACTACATGCTGAACCGTTTCAGCAATATAGTGAAGAACTTGACCGTTTATCCAGAAAATATGAAACGCAATATGGACCGTACACTGGGATTGATTTTCTCACAACGTGTGCTGCTTTCCCTTATCGATAAAGGACTTGTCCGTGAAGAAGCTTATGATACGGTTCAGCCGAAAGCGATGGAAGCATGGGAGCTTCAGGTTCCATTCAGAAGCCTGATCGAAAAGGATGATAAAATCACAAGCTTGCTAACGAAAGAAGAACTTGATGATTGTTTCGATCCTACACATCACCTGAAAAATGTTGATGTAATCTTTGATCGTTTAGGTTTATAAAAGTGAAGGCGGCAAACATGGCACCTCTAAACGGTGATATGTTTGCCAAGCCTGATCAATGGCAGGAAGATTCGTAATATTCACAATGTGGGGGTCTGGACAGATGGAAAAACGAGAATTGTTGTATGAAGGAAAAGCGAAACAGATTTTTGCAACGGACAACAGTGAAATAGTATGGGTGGAATACAAGGATTCGGCAACAGCGTTTAATGGTGAGAAGAAGTCGGAGATTGCCGGAAAAGGTAAGTTGAATAATCAAATTACTAGCTTACTTTTTTCAAAGCTTGCCCAGGAAAATATCCCGTCCCATTTTATTGAAAAGCTTTCCGACCGGGAGCAGCTAGTCAAGAGGGTATCCATCATTCCGCTTGAAGTCGTTGTCAGAAATACGGCGGCCGGCAGTTTTTCTAAAAGGACTGGCATGGAAGAAGGTCAGCCGCTCAAGAAAACGCTGATTGAGTTTTACTATAAAGATGACGAGCTCGGCGATCCTCTGTTAACGGAAGACCATATTGAAGAATTGGAACTTGCAAGCAAGGAAGATGTAGCCATTTTAAAAGAAAAGGCACAAGAAATCAGTATCGTCTTAACTTCCTTCTTTAAAGAATTGGACATTAAATTGATTGATTTTAAATTAGAGTTCGGTAAAACCCCGAATGGAGACATTCTGCTGGCAGATGAAATTTCACCTGATACCTGCCGATTATGGGATATTAACACGAACGAAAAGTTAGATAAAGATGTATTCCGCCGTAATTTAGGCAGTTTAACAGATGCTTACGAAAAAATACTAGCAAAGTTGGAGGGTACTCAACATGTATAAGGTTAAGGTATATATCACACTACGCGAAAGTGTACTAGATCCACAGGGAGCAGCAGTGCAACAATCACTTCATAGCTTGACATATAACGAAGTTAGTGATGTTCGAGTGGGGAAATACATTGAACTTACAATTAAGGATACGGATCGTGATTTAGATCAACTTGTGAAGGAAATGTGTGAAAAACTATTGGCCAATACGGTAATTGAAGCTTACCGTTATGATGTTGAGGAGGTTATTACCCAATGAAATTTGCTGTCATAGTTTTCCCTGGTTCCAATTGTGATGTCGATATGTTCCATGCGATAAAGGATGCACTGGGGGAAGAAGTGGAGTATGTTTGGCACTCTACAGACAATCTAGATCAGTATGATGGGATTCTCCTTCCAGGAGGTTTCTCTTATGGAGACTATTTACGCTCTGGAGCAATTGCACGATTTTCGAATGTAATGGCCGAAGTCGTAAAAGCCGCACAAGCAGGAAAGCCTGTCTTGGGTGTCTGCAACGGTTTTCAGATTTTACTTGAAGCAGGACTTTTACCTGGAGCGATGCGCCGTAATGAAGGCTTGAAATTCATTTGCCGCAATGTAGGATTGAAAGTTGAAAATAATCAATCGATGTTCACGACAGGATATGAATTAAATGAAACGATTACGATCCCGGTTGCCCATGGTGAAGGGAATTACTACTGCGATAATGAGACATTGGCTGAATTAAAACGAAATAACCGCATCTTGTTCACGTATGATGGTGAAAATCCAAACGGAAGCTTGGAACAAATAGCGGGAATTACAAATGAACAAGGAAATGTCCTCGGAATGATGCCTCATCCCGAACGTGCTGTTGATTCGCTGCTTGGCAGTAAAGACGGCTTAAAGATTTTTCAATCCATCGTAAAAAACTGGAGGGAATCACATGTTATTACAGCTTGAACCAAGTCCGGAAAAAATTAAATCGGATCGATTGTACGCAACTATGGGACTATCCGATGATGAATTTGCAATGGTGGAGAAAATCTTAGGCAGACTGCCGAATTATACGGAAACTGGATTGTTTTCAGTTATGTGGTCAGAGCATTGTTCCTACAAAAATTCAAAACCTATCTTAAGGAAATTCCCGATTACAGGGGAGAAAGTGCTACAAGGTCCTGGTGAAGGAGCAGGTATCGTTGATATCGGTGACGATCAGGCTGTCGTTTTTAAAATTGAAAGTCATAACCACCCTTCGGCAATAGAACCTTATCAAGGTGCTGCTACTGGTGTCGGCGGTATTATCCGTGATGTTTTCTCCATGGGTGCCCGTCCGATTGCGATGTTGAACTCGCTTCGCTTCGGTGAGTTAGACAATGATCGCGTGAAATATTTATTTAAAGAAGTGGTTGCCGGGATTGCAGGATACGGGAATTGTATCGGAATTCCAACTGTCGGCGGAGAAATTCAATTTGATCCATCGTATGAAGGCAATCCTCTGGTCAATGCCATGTGTGTCGGTTTGATTGATCATAAGGACATTAAAAAAGGCCAAGCGCATGGAGTGGGCAACACAGTGATGTATGTGGGTGCCAAAACTGGACGTGATGGTATTCATGGAGCAACATTTGCATCTGAAGAGCTTTCGGAGTCTTCGGAAGAAAAACGGCCTGCCGTACAAGTAGGAGATCCATTCATGGAGAAACTGCTTTTGGAAGCATGCCTTGAATTGATTCAAAATGATGCCCTTGTTGGTATTCAGGATATGGGAGCAGCAGGTCTTACAAGCTCATCTGCCGAGATGGCTAGTAAAGCTGGCTCAGGAATAAAAATGAACCTTGATTTGATCCCGCAGCGTGAAACGGGAATGACAGCATATGAAATGATGCTTTCTGAATCACAAGAGCGGATGCTGATCGTTGTCACTAAAGGGCGCGAACAGGAAATCGTTGATTTGTTTACGAAATATGACCTAGAAGCGGTTGCTGTGGGTGAAGTAACGGATGATAAAAATCTAACACTTTCCCATCAAGGTGAAATCGTTGCTGAGGTTCCGGTTGATGCATTGGCTGAAGAAGCTCCGATTTATCACAAGCCATCTGCAGAACCGCAATATTTCCGTGACTTCCAAAGCATGACGGCAGAAGTGCCAGTCATTGGAGATTATAAAGAAACATTGGTATCACTATTGAAGCAACCGACAATTTCGAGTAAGGAATGGGTCTACGACCAATATGATTACATGGTCCGCACGAATACAGTCGTCTCACCTGGATCGGATGCAGCGGTCGTGCGTGTACGGGGTACGAATAAGGCCCTTGCCATGACGACGGATTGCAACTCCCGCTTTATTTATTTAGATCCTGAAACAGGTGGCAAAATCGCAGTGGCTGAAGCAGCCCGTAACATCATTTGCTCGGGTGCGGAACCTTTAGCGATTACGGATTGCTTGAATTTTGGGAATCCAGAAAAACCTGAAATATTTTGGCAACTGGAAAAAGCGGCAGACGGTATGAGTGAAGCTTGCAGAAGCTTAAGTACTCCTGTAATTGGTGGAAATGTTTCCCTTTACAATGAAACGAATGGTGAAGCGATTTACCCGACACCTGTAGTTGGGATGGTTGGTCTTATCAGTGACCTTCAGCACATCACTACACAAACATTTAAAAATGAATCCGATTTGATTTATGTGGTCGGAGAAGCGAAAGTTGAATTTGGAGGCAGTGAGTTACAGAAAATGCTCGAGGGTAAAATCTTTGGACGCGCTCCAGAACTTGATTTGGCCATTGAACAAAAACGTCAGCAGCAAATTCTGACTGCAATCCAAAAAGGACTTGTTGCATCAGCCCATGACCTTTCGGAAGGCGGTTTGGCAGTTGCTTTAGCTGAATCTTTATTCGGGGCAGGCAAACTTGGGGCAAAAGTGAATATTACCGGTGAACCGGTATCCGAATTATTCAGTGAAACGCAATCACGATTCTTACTGTCCATCAGTCCTGAAAACCAAGCGGCATTTGAAGCACTTGTCGAAGATGCGATATGCATAGGCTCAGTAACGGATGATAATAAATTAGTCGTGGCGGCAGGCAGTGATAGCAAAGTATTGGAAGCGGACGTTGAAGATTTACAAACAGCTTGGAAGGGAGCTATACCATGCTTGCTGAAATAAGAAGCCTAAACGAAGAGTGTGGTGTTGTTGGAGTCTGGGGACATCCCGATGCAGCACAGCTTGCTTACTACGGTTTGCATAGCTTGCAGCATCGTGGTCAAGAGGGAGCAGGCATCGTCGTGACGGATGGTGAGCAGATGTCCATCTCTAAGGGCGAGGGACTTGTCACAGAGATATTCACTGCCGAAAAAATGCAGGCACTTTCCGGTACCGGAAAAGCGGCAATCGGCCATGTCCGTTATACAACGGCAGGCGGGGGCGGGTATCAAAATGTTCAGCCTTTCTTGTTCAATTCGCATACAGGAGGGCTGGCCCTTGCCCATAATGGGAATATCGTCAATGCCCATCAGTTAAAAGCACAACTTGAAGGACAGGGAAGCATTTTTCAAACGACATCTGATACGGAAGTACTGGCCCATCTGATTAAACGCTCCGGCTACTCGGATGTACGAGATTCCGTGAAGAACAGTTTAAGCATGCTGAAGGGAGCCTATGCCTTTGTCATCATGACTGAAAACCAAATGATCATGGCAAGAGATCCGCATGGCTTCCGTCCACTTTCCTTGGGGAAAATAGGCGATGCATATTTCGCTGCATCCGAAACATGTGCACTTGATATTGTAGGTGCAGAATTCATCCGCGATATTGAACCGGGTGAACTCGTTGTCATTAATGATGAGGGAATCACATCCGAGTATTTTTCGCTATCCAGTCAACAGGCAATGTGCACGATGGAGTACGTGTATTTTTCCCGTCCGGATAGCAACATTGATGGTATCAATGTTCATACGGCACGAAAAAACCTTGGCAAGCAAATGGCACTGGAAACCAAAATTGAAGCCGATGTAGTTACAGGTGTACCTGATTCCAGCATTTCGGCAGCGATTGGCTATGCTGAAGCTGCGGGCATTCCCTATGAAATGGGTTTAATAAAAAATCGGTATGTTGGACGGACGTTCATTCAGCCATCACAAAGTCTGCGTGAACAAGGCGTGAAGATGAAACTATCACCTGTAAGAGGGGTAGTTGAAGGTAAGCGGGTCATAATGGTTGATGATTCAATCGTCCGTGGGACAACGAGCAGAAGGATTGTCCGCATGTTAAAAGATGCCGGAGCGAAAGAAGTGCATGTAGTAATCAGTTCACCACCGATCAAGAATCCATGTTTTTATGGCATTGACACGTCTAAAAAGGAAGAACTGATTGCGAACTCTAAATCGGTGGAGGAAATTAGGGAAATCATCGGTGCTGATTCCTTAACTTTTTTAAGTGTCGAAGGTATGGTCGAAGCAATTGGACGACCGTTTTCAGGAGAAACGCGCGGTTCATGCCTAGCTTGTTTCACCGGAAATTATCCGACTGAAATTTTTGAATACGAACGAGAAAAAACAAAATGTTAATCAAGTCGGTAATGATGATTGATTTTCGGAGGAGGATTTCAAATGGCTAATGCATATAAACAGGCTGGTGTGGATATTGAGGCTGGTTATGAAGCGGTAAATCGAATGAAAAAACATGTAAAGCGCACATTTCGTCCAGAAGTAATGAATGGCTTGGGCGGTTTCGGCGGCATGTTTGATTTATCTTCCTTGAACCTTAAAGAACCTGTGCTCATTTCAGGTACGGATGGAGTGGGTACGAAACTTTTATTGGCGTTCATGATGGATAAACACGATACAATTGGAGTGGATTGTGTAGCTATGTGCGTCAATGATGTTGTCGTTCAAGGTGCTGCACCTTTATACTTTTTAGATTATATTGCCTGCGGTAAAGCAGATCCTGAACGAATTGAAATGATCGTCAAAGGAATTGCAGATGGCTGTGAGCAGGCGGGCTGTGCATTAATCGGCGGAGAAACTGCTGAAATGCCAGGCATGTACGAGACAGAAGAATACGATGTGGCAGGTTTTACTGTAGGTGCCGTTGAAAAATCACGTCTAATTACTGGTGAAGCAATCTCGGCGGGTGATGTCGTTATTGGACTCGCTTCAAGCGGCATCCACAGTAATGGGTATTCCCTTGTTCGTAAAATCCTTCTTGAAGACTCAGGTATGGGGCTTCATGACTTCGTACCGGAACTGGATTGCAAGTTGGGAGAGGAATTATTAAAACCGACGAAAATCTATGTGAAGTCCATTTTATCGACGTTGGAAAAATTTGAGGTTAATGGTCTTGCCCATATCACTGGTGGAGGATTCATCGAGAATATTCCGCGTATTCTTCCTGAAGGATGCGGTGTTGAAATCGAGCTTGGAAGCTGGGAAATTCCAACTATATTCTCATTCCTTGAAGAAAAAGGGAACCTTGTAAAAGAGGAAATGTTCAATATCTTCAATATGGGAATTGGAATGACGGCTGTCGTGAAAAAAGAAGTGGCATCCGATGTACTAGCCCACTTACGCTCTTGCGGTGAAGAAGCCTCAATTATTGGAACGGTTGTGGATGGAAATGGAGTGTCATTCAAATAATGAAACGCCTTGCTGTCTTTGCATCAGGTAACGGTAGTAATTTTCAATCAATTGCTGAAGCAATAAAAAGTGGAAAGTTGGAGGCGGAAATCTGTCTTGTCGTTTGCGATCGTGAAGACGCATATGTGCTTGAGAGAGCTAAGCTTGAGAATATTGATTCTTTCTCCTTTTCAGCAAAGAATTACTCTAACAAGAATGAGTATGAATCGGAAATCCTGGAAAAACTTCGCCAGTATGAGATAGAATTTATCATTCTGGCTGGTTATATGCGTTTGATCGGTCCGACATTATTACAAAAGTATTCACAGAGGATTGTGAACATCCACCCTTCACTTCTGCCTAGTTTTCCAGGCAAGGATGCTATTGGCCAGGCTTTTGACGCCGGAGTGAAGGAAACGGGGGTAACGGTTCATTATGTTGATGATGGAATGGACACAGGACCGGTTATTGCCCAAAAAGCTGTGCCAATTCTTGAGGGGGATACGAAGGACATCCTTCAAAAAAGGATTCAGGAAATGGAGCATGACTTGTACCCGTCAGTTTTGCAGGAGCTATGCCACAAGAAACTTACTTAATGGAGGGACCAACATAACATGAAGAAACGTGCATTAATTAGTGTATCGGACAAAACAGGTATCGTAGAATTTGCTCAAGGTTTAATTGAAGCAGGTTTTGAGATTATTTCTACAGGCGGTACCAAAAAAACGCTGCAGGATAATGGTATTGAGGTAATTGGAATCAGTGACGTCACCGGTTTCCCGGAAATATTGGATGGGCGTGTTAAAACACTTCACCCGAATGTCCATGGAGCAGTGTTGGCAAAACATGATGACAAAAATCACGCAGCACAGCTTGCAGAGCATAATATTGAACCCATTCAACTTGTCTGTGTAAACCTATATCCATTCCAAGCTACTATTTCCAAACCGGAAGTAACTGTGGAAGATGCTATTGAAAACATCGATATCGGCGGACCGACAATGCTTCGTTCTTCTGCTAAAAACCACGAATATGTGACTGTTATCGTTGATTCCAATGATTATCCTACCGTATTGGCTGAGCTGAAACAAAGCGGCGGGGTATCAAAAACCACGAATCGCCGCCTGGCTGCAAAAGTTTTCCGCCATACAGCAGCATATGATGCCGTTATTTCAGAGTATATGACAGAGCTTGCCGATGAAGAAAATCCTGAATCATTGACTGTTACCTATGAATTGAAACAGTCGCTTCGTTATGGGGAAAATCCACATCAAAAAGCCGCATTCTATAAAAAACCGCTTGGTTCCGTTTTCTCAATTGCAGAAGCGAAGCAATTACATGGAAAAGAACTTTCATACAACAACATTAATGATGCTGATGCAGCACTTCAAATCGTTAAAGAATTCAATGAGCCTGCTGCTGTTGCAGTCAAACATATGAATCCTTGCGGCGTCGGTGTCGGTGCAACCATTTTGGAAGCATATGAAAAAGCTTATGAGGCAGATGCCACTTCCATTTTCGGTGGGATCATCGCTTTGAACCGTGAAGTTGATAAGGCAACTGCGGAAAAGCTTCATGAAATCTTCCTTGAAATCATCATTGCTCCTGGGTTTACGCAAGAGGCAGTGGAAGTATTGACAAGCAAGAAAAATCTTCGTTTATTAACGATCGATTTTGACGCGGTTAAAAAGCCTGAACGTAAATTGACATCCATTGAAGGCGGATTACTTATTCAAGATCGGGATGCACATAGCTTAAAGGATGCAGAGGTAAAAGTGGCAACGAAACGTGAGCCTACCCCTGAAGAGTGGAAAGCCATGGAACTTGGCTGGAAAATCGTGAAACATGTTAAGTCGAATGCAATAGTGGTTTGTAACGATCAAATGACATTAGGTGTTGGCGCAGGTCAAATGAACCGTGTGGGAGCTGCAAAAATTGCTCTGGAACAAGCTGGGGAAAGAGTGACAGGAAGTGCATTGGCATCAGATGCTTTCTTCCCAATGGATGATACTGTAGAAGCGGCAGCGAAAGCGGGCGTCACGGCAATCATTCAGCCTGGTGGATCTGTTAAAGATGAGGATTCAATCAAGAAAGCTGATGAATATGGGATTACGATGGTGTTTACAGGAATTCGTCACTTTAAACATTAATCAAAAATGAGGTGCGATAATGAATGTACTAGTAATTGGCCGGGGCGGCAGGGAGCATGCCATAGCCCGCAAACTATTTGAAAGTAAACGGGTTGGGACTGTTTTTGCAGCACCGGGAAATCCAGGGATGACCGATGTAGCGACTCTTGTTCCAATTGATGAAAACAATCACGGGGATTTGGTTGCCTTTGCCAAGAAGAATGCAGTTTCATTAACGGTGATCGGGCCCGAAACCCCATTGTTGAATGGGCTTGCCGATGACTTTACGGAGGCAGGATTACAGGTATTTGGCCCTAATAGCCGTGCTGCAGTCATCGAGGGAAGTAAATCCTTTGCTAAAGATTTAATGAAAAACTACAGCATTCCGACAGCAGAATATGAAACATTTTCTGATTATGATTCAGCAAAGGCATATATCGAAAAAATGGGTGCTCCCATTGTTATAAAAGCGGATGGTTTGGCTGCAGGAAAAGGTGTCGTAGTTGCTATGACGATGGAAGAGGCGTTAGACGCCATCCATGATATGCTAGTCGGAGCAAAGTTCGGGGAAGCATCTGCTAAAGTCGTCATTGAGGAATTTCTTGATGGCGAGGAATTTTCATTGATGGCATTCGTTAATGGGGAAAAAGTGTATCCGATGGTCATTGCTCAAGATCATAAGCGGGTTTTTGATGGAGATCAGGGTCCGAACACAGGTGGAATGGGTGCATACTCACCGGTGCCGCAAATTTCCGATGAAATGATTCAGACTGCAGTCGAAACAATTCTTAAGCCCACGGTAAATGCGATGATTTCGGAGAATCGGAGTTTTACAGGAATATTATATGCCGGGTTGATTGCTACTGAAAAAGGCACAAAAGTCATTGAGTTCAATGCCCGTTTTGGCGATCCGGAAACGCAAGTCGTTTTACCACGACTTAAAACAGATTTCGTAGATACGCTTGAAGCGGTTCTTTCTGGAGAGGATTTAGAACTTGAGTGGCATGAAGAATCTGTTCTTGGAGTAGTCGTCGCAGCTGATGGATATCCAGGGGAATATAAAAAGGGTTCTATCATTAATGGCTTGGAAAAGATTGATACGAATGCCCATGTTTATCACGCTGGAACGGCTCTCAATAGTGAGGGGAATTTCATCGCGAATGGCGGACGTGTACTTCTTGTTGCTGCAAAAGGGAAAGATTTGGCCTCTGCCCAAGCTGAAGTATATAAACAGTTAGGGCATATAGAGAAAGACGGCTTATTCTGGCGAACGGATATTGGCTACCGTGCAATAAAATACAATTTTTCATCATAATATAAAGAAGCTGACTCTAAGCGGAGTCAGCTTCTTCGTTAGAAATAACTTAATATGAATCAGATTGGCTGGATTCATTTTCCTGTTTTGATTCGTTTTTCATAAAGCTTTGTCCGTTTTCCATTGCATCGACGACAGGACAATAGCGGAGAATGCCTTCGCCTATTTTCATGGAAGAAAGCATCACCACGAATAGATAAGATTGGTTTTTCCATGGTTTTTTTACCATTTTAGCCATTGCCCATGTTAGAAATGTAAATCCACAGGTAATTCGCATTAATGCATTAATTATACTGATATTTTGTTTAAACTTCATTTAAAGTCCATCCCTTCACAAAAATTTAACAATATTCTGGATAACATTACTGTTCTAATGAAGCAAGTATGTTACTATGAAATAAAATTGGATTGAAAATGGTTTTTTTCATACAACTGTTTCTAAAAATTATGGGGGAATGTTTAATGCTTGAACAGCGCTATAGATGGAAAAATAAACATCTAAGAGAACATATAGATGTGCTGGATGGCAATAGGGCACCACACATTCTGCTTAAAAATACGACTTATTTAAATCAGGCTTTACGAAAATGGGTAAAAGCGAATATATGGATATATGATGATCGCATCATCTATGTTGGCGATAAGCTTCCTGATAATATAGACCGCTGTGAAATGGTAGACTGTACAAACCAGTACTTAGTCCCGGGTTATATTGAGCCGCATTCACACCCTTCTCAATTATATAATCCCCTTTCTTTTTCACGTTATGCATCTCATTTTGGCACAACGACATTGATCAATGATAACTTGCCGTTTCTATTGCAGTTAGATAAAAAGAAAGCGTTTTCTCTTTTGAAAGAATTACGTAACATTCCTGTAACAATGTATTGGTGGAGCCGTTTTGACGGACAAACGGAATTGATCGATGAAGATATGGTCTTTTCCCATGGAGCCGTTAAATCATGGCTGGAGCATGATGCCGTATTACAGGGCGGGGAACTGACTGGATGGCCGAAGCTTCTCGATGGGGATGACATGATGTTGCACTGGATTCAGGAAGCCAAGCGAATGAGGAAGAAAATAGAAGGACACTTTCCAGGTGCTTCAGAGAAGACTTTAGCAAAAATGACCTTGTTCGGCGCCGATTGTGATCATGAGGCAATGACAGGTGATGAAGTCATGTCACGCTTGCTGCAGGGCTATTATGTATCGTTAAGACATTCCTCGATCCGTCCGGATCTTCCAAAGATGATACAGGAAATCCATGAACTGGGCATTGATCATTATGACAAATTCTTTTATACGACAGATGGATCGCCGCCATCCTTTTATGAAAATGGTTTCATAGACTGCTTGATTAAAATAGCGATAGAGCATGGCGTTCCGGTCATCGATGCATACAATATGGCAACTATCAACATCGCACGATATTATAACATTGAGTACCTTCATGGCAATATTGCCACTGGAAGGGTAGCGAACATCAACTTCCTGACCGATGTAAAGGAACCTGCACCGGTTTCGGTAATGGCAAAAGGTAAATGGGTTAAAAGGGATGGTGAAATCATTCCGGATAAACAGGAAATCGAATGGAGTGATTTCGATTTTAAACCACTTGATCTTGATTGGGAGCTTAGTTTAAAGGAAGATTTTGAATTTTCCATGCCGTTTGGGATTGAACTGGTCAATAATGTAATTACGAAACCGTACTCACTTGCCAATGATGTTGGGCATGAAGAACTGAACTTTGAGGATGATGAATGCTTTTTCATGCTTATTGATCGGGAAGGGAAATGGCGCATCAATACGATATTAAAAGGGTTTGCGGATAAATTGTGTGGCTTTGCTGGCTCTTATACAAATACAGGTGATATCATACTAATCGGTAAAAGGAAAAAGGATATGCATTTGGCATTTAACCGGCTGAAGGAGATTGGCGGTGGAATCGTTTTAACGGAACACGGAAAGGTGATCCATGAACTTCCTCTGAAATTAAAGGGAGTCATGTCCACCAAGGAGGTTCCTGAACTGATAGAAGAAGAAAATGAATTGAAACATTTGCTGCGTGAGAGAGGTTATCGCTTCGCCGATCCTGTGTACACCCTTTCATTCTTTTCGACAACCCATCTGCCATATATAAGGCTAACCCAGCGAGGAGTATATGATGTAATGAACAAAACTATACTCTTTCCCACTATAATGCGTTAAAATATAAGAGAAGAAATGGCTAATAAATCAGAGGAGTGGAAAGATGAAATTTAAGAGAGTTCTTTTCATCGTTATTGCTATTTTGCTGCTGGCAGGCTGTTCTGCGAAAGAAGATCCTGAATCGGATGATAGTAAGCCGAAAGACCAAGCTATCATCAAAAATACAGATGTGAAAAATGAACCTTCCAATGAGTTTCCACTTACAGGTATAGCCACCGATGCAGGCAGTGAGCGAAGGGCTGCAGCAGTGATGATTAATAATCATCCAGAAGCACGCCCACAATCGGGCCTCTCAGAAGCCGATATGGTCTACGAAATGCTCGCAGAAGGTGACATAACCAGATTTTTAGCTATCTTCCAAAGTGAAATGCCAAGCCAAATCGGTCCGATTCGGAGTGCAAGGGACTATTATATTGAATTGGCTAAAGGCCTCGATTGCATCTATGTCTGTCATGGGAATAGCCCCGAGGCAAAAACCATGCTGGACAAAGGGTATATTGATAACTTGAACGGATTATATTATGATGGTACTTTGTTTCAACGTTCGGCAGATCGAAAAGCACCGCATAATTCCTACACTTCCTTTGAGGATATCCAAAAAGGCGCGAAGGAAAAGGGATATGAGTTGAATGGTGCACCGGAGCCTTATGCTTTCCTTACAAAGGAAGAGGCGGCTGGCCTTCAAGGGGAACCGGCATTGAAAACCGAGATTTCCTACGGATCAGACGAGTATGATGTACAGTATGAATACGAAGCCACGGAAGAGAAATATAAACGTTATTCGAATGGAGAGCAATCAGTCGAACATAAATCGAATAAACCTATTTTACTGGATAATATATTGATCATTGAGGCTGCTCATCAAGTGATCGACGATAAAGGGCGTCGTAAAATCGACTTGAAAAGTGGCGGAAAAGGTTATTTACTTCAAAAAGGAAAAGCGAATGAAGTAGAATGGGTTAATAAGGATGGTCGGATTATACCAGTGAAAAACGATAAAGAAGTAGGGTTGATTCCAGGGAAAACTTGGGTCAATATTATTCCGGATGAACCTGGTTTAGTAGGAGACGTCTCATTTTGATACCCATGAAATTGAGGGGGAGTAACATGCAAATTGATAAGTTAAGAGGAAAAGAAACGGATCAGCTGTTTAAGTCGATCCTTTCCTTGCGTGATTTGGACGAATGCTATCGATTTTTTGATGATTTATGTACAGTTAATGAAATTTCATCACTGGCACAGCGTCTTGAAGTAGCCCGCATGCTTGAAGAAGGAAAAACCTATCATAAAATCGAAACGGAAACGGGTGCAAGCACGGCTACGATTTCCAGGGTCAAACGCTGCTTGAATTACGGAAATGACGCTTATTCCATGGCTCTTAACCGTATTAAGGATAATGTCGAGGGAACAACTGAATCTTAATTCTTTCGATTATAATAAAAAGCCGGGGAATTCATTTCCCGGCTTTTTATTTTGAGTCCAGCACTCTCTTTGACGGCTGTCTTTCAGCCGTATCCATGTTATATTGGATTTTAGATTCAGAGGTTCCATTTGGTAATAACATTTTATCGGTACTTCTCTTTTTTAATGAAAAATCTTAATGCTATAATGGTGTAATGGGAAGTGTGAATGGAGGATTATAATGTACGATTTTCGCGAGTGGAAACATGTTTTCAAACTCGATCCAAATAAAGAAATAAGTGATGAGGCCCTTGAGAAAGTCTGTGAATCCGGTACTGATGCAATCATGATCGGGGGAACGGATGGAATCACGCTTGAGAATGTGCTTCATTTAATGGCACGTGTCAGACGATATACCGTCCCATGTGTAATGGAAATTTCTTCCGTTGAAACGGTGACGCCAGGGTTTGATTTATATTTCATTCCGAGTGTCCTGAATAGCACCAACCCGGATTGGATGATGAAACTGCATCAGCAAGCAGTCAAGGAGTACGGATACCTTTTGAATTGGGATGAAATATTCGTTGAAGGGTACTGTATCCTGAATCCTGAGTGCAAGGCGGCCCAATTGACGAAAGCCAATACCGATTTGGATATGGATGATGTGGGTGCATACGCGATGATGGCAGAAAAGATGTTCAACCTGCCAATTTTTTATTTGGAATACAGCGGTGATTATGGCGATGTCCATATGGTGGAAGCGGCCAAAGAAAGTTTGGAGGATACCGTACTATTCTATGGCGGTGGGATAAAATCGGTTGAACAGGCCAAAGAGATGTCTAAGATTGCGGATGTCATCGTTGTCGGCAATGTGATTTATGAAGATTTGAAAGTGGCACTTGCAACAGTTACGGCAGTTAAATGAAAACATGTAATAAATATAGTATACTAAAACAGAAACGAATGTTCGTATAGGTGGTGTGATAATGCAATATTTAGCGGAAAAATTACTAATAGGTTTGAATGAACAGCAACAAAAAGCAGTGAAATCAACTGATGGCCCACTTTTAATCATGGCTGGGGCAGGAAGTGGAAAGACGCGTGTGCTGACTCACCGAATAGCTTACTTGATGGTCGAGAAGGAAATAGCGCCTTGGAACATCCTTGCAATCACGTTCACCAACAAAGCGGCACGTGAGATGAAGGAGAGGATCCGGGCCATACTTGGCGGTGCGTCCGAAGATATCTGGATTTCGACTTTCCACTCGATGTGTGTCCGCATTTTACGAAGAGATATCGACCGTATCGGATTTAATAGGAACTTTTCGATATTGGATACGACGGATCAGCAATCGGTCATAAAACAAATCATGAAAGATCGTAACATGGATACAAAGAAATATGATTACCGTGCAATTTTGGGTAGCATCAGTTCAGCAAAAAATGAATTGGTCGGGCCGGAAGAGTACCTGAAGACGGCGTCTGACTACTTCACTAAAGTAACTGCCGATGTATATACGGAATATCAAAAACGGCTGCGTAAAAATTCAGCGCTCGACTTCGATGATTTGATCATGATGACGATTCAATTGTTCCAGCTCGTACCTGAGGTGCTTGAATATTATCAGCGTAAATTTCAATACATTCATGTTGATGAGTACCAAGATACGAACAGGGCTCAATATATGCTTGTTAAACTACTGGCTTCACGTTTCCGTAATCTCTGTGTTGTCGGGGATTCCGATCAATCGATCTATCGTTGGCGCGGTGCGGATATTGCGAATATCCTTTCATTTGAAAAAGATTATCCGAATGCCAACATGATTTTCCTTGAACAGAATTACCGCTCGACGAAAAAGATCCTTGCAGCGGCGAATAAGGTTATCGGTAACAATCAAAACCGTAAGCCGAAAAATCTTTGGACAGAGAATGCAGATGGCAATAAGTTATTCTATTACCGTGCAGACAATGAACAAGGGGAAGCGCAATTTGTAGCCGGAAAGATAAATGAGTTAGTTCAGGGCGGCAGCAGGAAATATTCCGATATAGCAATACTTTACAGAACAAATGCACAATCACGTGTCATGGAGGAAGTTCTGCTTAAATCCAATATAAATTATGCAATAGTCGGAGGAACCAAGTTCTATGACCGTAAAGAGATTAAGGATTTACTTGCCTATCTTCGCCTTATTGCCAATCCTGATGATGACATCAGTCTCCGCCGTGTAATCAATGTACCAAAACGCGGAATTGGTGCAACTTCAATGGACAAAGTGGCAGATTATGCAGATCAATATGATGTTTCCATTTATAAAGCACTCGAATCTGTGGAAATGGTGGGGATAAGCGGGAAGGCTACCAAAGCGGCAAGGGAATTCCATACGCTGATCACTAACTATACAAATCAGCAGGAGTACTTATCCGTGACGGAGCTGGTGGAGGAAGTCATTAAGAAAACCGGTTACCGTGAGATGCTGCAGGCAGAAAAAACGATTGAATCACAAAGCCGGCTTGAAAACATAGATGAGTTTTTATCAGTTACGAAAGCATTCGAAAGTAACAGCGAGGACAAATCATTGGTGGGCTTTTTAACTGACCTGGCGTTGGTTGCCGATATAGATCAACTTGATGAGAATTCCGAAGAAGCTACAAATATGGTAACGTTGATGACGCTGCATTCAGCGAAGGGACTTGAATATCCGGTGGTGTTTCTATTGGGCCTTGAAGAAGGGGTTTTCCCTCACAGCCGCTCGCTTATGGATGAAGAGGAGATGGAGGAAGAACGCCGTCTGGCTTATGTGGGAATTACTAGGGCCGAAAATGAACTATTCATAAGCAATGCCCAAATGCGGACATTGTATGGACGGACGAGCATGAATCCAGTTTCACGTTTCATCAGTGAAATACCAGAGGAACTTCTTGAAGACCTAAAACCGAAACCGGCTCCTAGAGCTAGGCAAACACCTTTCAGTTCTTCGAGAACCGGATCTCCTTCAACAGCTTCCACAAGAAAAGTGCCTGCCTTTGGAAGAGCTGTTTCCGCACCATCCGCAACGGGCGGTGAAGAGATCGGCTGGGCTGTCGGCGACCGTGCATCCCATAAAAAGTGGGGTATAGGAACTGTGGTGAGCGTAAAAGGGGAAGGAGAAGGGAAGGAACTGGATATTGCCTTTCCAAGTCCAATCGGCATTAAACGCCTATTGGCGAAATTTGCACCAGTTGAAAAAGCATAAGCTATTAATATACTTCTACTGGTAAAGAATAGGGATATCTGACTTTAGACACCGCTCTTCTATAAGAAGTGCGGTGGAGTCTTCTTTAGAAAGGATTGAACGTATGGACTTACAAGCTGCAGAGAAGAAAGTTCTAGAACTGCAAACGTTATTGAACCAATACAGCTATGAATATTATGTGATGGATCAGCCATCAGTACCTGATGCTGAATATGATCGGCTACTCCGTGAACTTATTGAGTATGAGGAGAAATTTCCGGAACTGCAAACGGCGGACTCACCGACACAACGGGTCGGTGGCGCCATTTTGGATATGTTTGAAAAAGTGGAGCATACCACACCGATGCTTAGTTTAGGCAATGCGTTCAATGAAAGTGACTTACGGGATTTTGACAGAAAGGTCAGACAATCTGTAGGTGACGATTTTTCCTATGTATGTGAATTGAAAATTGATGGACTTGCCGTTACGCTTCAATATGAGAATGGATATTTCGTAAGAGGGGCAACCCGTGGAGATGGAACGATCGGTGAAGATATTACCGCTAATTTGAAAACGATCAAGTCGATTCCATTGAAGTTGCGGGAGCCGGTTACCATAGAAGTGCGCGGTGAGGCCTTCATGCCAAAAAAATCATTCGAATCACTAAACAAGGCTAAGGAAGAACGCGGTGAGGAACCATTCGCAAACCCACGAAATGCAGCTGCGGGCTCGTTAAGGCAGCTTGATCCAAAACTTGCTGCGAAACGGAACTTGGATATATTCCTTTATGCGATTGCCGATTTGGGGGAAACAGGTGTACGTTCCCATAGTGAGGGTTTGGATTTATTGGATCGACTCGGGTTTAAGACGAATCGGGAAAGAAAAACATGCTCGAATATAGAGGAAGTACTGGCCTATATAGTAGAATGGACGGAACAACGTCCAAACTTAGCCTTTGATATTGATGGAATTGTCGTAAAGGTGGATTCCCTTGAACAGCAGGATGAATTAGGTTTTACAGCAAAAAGTCCGCGATGGGCCATTGCTTATAAATTCCCAGCTGAAGAAGTCATTACAACCCTAAGGGATATTGAGCTGAATGTTGGCCGTACGGGTGTATTGACCCCGACCGCCGTTTTGGATCCCGTTCGGGTAGCAGGTACGACTGTGCAGCGAGCTTCACTTCATAACGAAGACTTAATCCGTGAAAAGGACATCAGAATCGGAGATCAAGTGGTCGTGAAAAAAGCGGGTGATATCATTCCAGAGGTGGTCAATGTACTGGCAGAGCGCCGTACAGGGGAAGAAGTCGAGTTCCAGATGCCGACTGAGTGCCCGGAATGCCGCAGTGAACTTGTCCGGCTGGACGGGGAGGTTGCTTTACGCTGCATCAACCCGAAGTGTCCTGCTCAAATACGGGAAGGCTTGATTCACTTTGTTTCCCGTACAGCAATGAATATAGACAGTCTTGGTGAAAAAGTGATTAGCTTGTTGTTTAAAGAAGAACTCATACAAGATGTGGCTGATATTTATAAGCTTACATACGATCAACTGATTGCTTTGGAAAGGATGGGGGATAAATCCGTCAATAAACTTCTTCAAGCAATCGAAGCTTCGAAAACCAACTCGTTGGAAAAATTACTATTCGGGCTGGGCATTCGCCATGTTGGTTCAAAAGCGGCCAAGACGCTTGCGAGGGAATTCGGGACGATGGAAGCATTAAGCAAGGCGAGCCGTGAAGAACTGACGGCCATTAATGAAATAGGTGATAAGATGGCCGATTCCATCGTAGCTTATTTTGAATTGGAAGAAGTCCATGCATTACTGAATGAATTGGATGCAGCCGGTGTAAATCTTACTTTCAAAGGGCCAAGAGCTGTTGCCATTGAAGATATCGACTCCGTTTTTTCCGGTAAAACAGTTGTTTTAACAGGTAAACTGCATAAGCTTACACGTAACGAAGCAAAAGAGAAATTAGAGGCGCTAGGAGCTAACGTTGCTGGAAGTGTCAGCAAGAAAACCGATTTGGTCGTAGCTGGCGAAGATGCCGGTTCCAAACTGGCAAAAGCTGAAAGCCTAGGCGTCATGGTATGGGATGAAGAGAGACTGATTGAGGAACTAAATAAATAAGAGGTGTAGCTATGAGGAAACACTCTATTTTGGGGATGATTCTTATACTGCTTCTTGCTGGATGTGCGCCTAGTTTTGAGGATAAGCAAGAGGTAGTTCAAGACTCCAAAGACAAAAAAGAAACGGCAATTATTCCGAAGTATAAAATTTCGGAAGAATATTATCAAACAATCCTACCGTTTGAACCATCAAAAGCACGCGGTTTGGTCGTATCCAATCTAAATACCCGATATGACATTGAAGAATTCGAAAATGGATTGATGCGGTTGGCCCAAACCCAATTCGACCCGGAAGATTACCTGTTTCAAGAGGGGCAAATACTAAATAGTTCCGAGATATCTTCCTGGCTGAACAGAAAATATACCGATAGTCAGTTGAAAGAAAAGGACATGAAAGCCTCAAAGAATGTTGGCTTGAATCCGGTTGATCCAGGTAAAGGTGACATTGATAAGCGGAATGAAGATAATCCGATCTATCTTGCCCATATTTTAGAACATAATTACTTGGTAAAAACAAAAGATGATTCAGTGAGCCTTGGCGGAGTTGTAATAGGTCTCGCGCTGAATTCAGTGCATTACTATCAAAAAGAGGCATACGGTGCCACCTATGAAAATAAAATCGATAGTAAAAAGCTAAAGCAAGAAGGGGAAAGAATTGCTGCAGAAGTCTTAAAAAGGCTGCGTAAAAAGGACAAGCTGAAAAATGTTCCGATTACGATTGCCTTATTCGAGCAAAATGAAAAATCTTCAGTAGTCCCTGGGAATTTCATTTCCTATACAAATATCGATAAAAACTCTGACAATATTGGAAAATGGACGAACTTGGACGAAGAGTATTTCCTATTTCCTTCTGCCGGTGCTGAAAAAAAATACCGTGATGACGTCAATACTTTCACGAACTTTAAAGAAGATGTCGAAGAATACTTCCCTAACTTTAACGGAGTCATCGGCAGGGCGTTCTATATGGATGATCAATTGCAAAGTCTGAACATCGATATCCCCATTCAATTTTATGGGAACTCGGAAGCGATCGGCTTTACTCAATATGTTGCTGGGCTTGTAATGGAACGTTTCCCGAACTACATTGCCGTACAGGTATCCATTACCTCTGTAAATGGACCTGAAGCGCTCATAGTCCGTGAAGCAAATCAGGACGAACCAACCGTGCATATATACGAATGAAAAAAGATGAAGCTTAACGGCTTCATCTTTTTTGCGACCCACTTTAAAATTGGAATCTATTTCTTGTGAATTTCAAAATAACCTTTACCAGGAACAAAAATTTATAAATAGAAAGTAAAGGCTTCCATCTTAGGAAGCAAATGCTTTAAAAAGGGAACATTTGTCGAATTTTAAAGGCCTTATTTTCATTTCCCCGGAAATTTCGGCAACTTTCCCATATTTCCCGGAAAATATCTCTTTTTCCTTATGAAATAATTGAATTTCGACATTGTATCTCTTGTTGCTTTACTGTGCAATAGTTTGATATGATTTAAACGATGATTATATGGAGAAAAGCGACGGAATTCAGTCGATTTGGATATTTTTTCGGAGGTGAAGAGAATGTCACGTATTTCTATGGAACAAGTTAAACACGTTGCCCATTTGGCTCGTTTGGCCATTACGGAAGAAGAAGCACAACAGTTTCAGCATCAGCTTGACCAAATGATTTCATTCGCGGAGCAGTTGAATGAGCTTGATACGGATCAAGTAAACCCGACTTCTCACGTTTTGGATATGAAGAATGTTATGCGCGAAGATGTCGCAAAACCGGGATTGCCAGTAGAAGAAGTAGTTAAAAATGCACCGGATAGCAAAGAAGGATATATCCGTGTACCATCTATAATTGAATAAGGAGGGACAATGATGTCGTTGTTCGAACAAAAGGTTTCTGAGCTTCATGAACGCTTACATAAGAAAGAGATAAGTGTCACTGATCTTGTTAACGAATCATATAAGCGAATTGGACAGGTAGAGGACAAGGTGAAGGCATTTTTGACACTTGATGAAGAAAACGCCCGCAATCAAGCAAAACGATTGGATGATCAATTGGTAAAAGGCGAGAACGAAGGCGCTTTATTTGGTATGCCAATCGGAGTGAAGGATAATATTGTCACTAAAAATTTGCGTACGACTTGTGCGAGTAAAATTTTGGAGAACTTTGATCCAATCTATGATGCAACCGTTGTTCAAAAGCTACAGAAGGCAGAAACGGTTACGATCGGGAAATTGAATATGGATGAGTTTGCGATGGGATCTTCTAATGAGAACTCCGCATATCAGGCAACACGCAACCCTTGGAACACGGATTATGTGCCAGGCGGTTCGTCGGGTGGTTCAGCTGCATCTGTCGCTTCCGGTGAAGTCCTATTCTCTTTAGGTTCCGATACGGGTGGATCGATTCGCCAACCAGCGGCATATTGTGGAGTTGTCGGCTTAAAACCTACATATGGACGGGTTTCCCGATTCGGACTTGTAGCATTTGCGTCTTCTTTGGACCAAATCGGTCCGGTTACAAGAACTGTTGAAGATAACGCTTATTTGCTTGAAGCGATTTCAGGTGTGGATCCAATGGATTCGACCTCTGCTAATGTTGACGTGCCGAATTTTGTGAATTCATTAACAGGCGATGTCAGGGGATTGAAAATAGCTGTGCCTAAAGAATATCTTGGTGAAGGCGTTGGCGAAGAAGCACGTAATTCCGTACTTGAAGCGTTAAAAGTATTAGAGGGGCTTGGAGCTGAATGGGAAGAAGTATCCTTGCCGCATTCCAAATATGCTTTAGCTGCCTATTATCTGCTATCTTCATCGGAAGCTTCGGCTAACCTTTCACGTTTTGACGGAGTGCGTTACGGACATCGTACAGATAATGCAGAAACTCTTATAGAAATGTATAAGCAAACCCGTGCAGAAGGATTCGGTGACGAAGTGAAACGCCGTATCATGCTTGGAACGTTCTCCTTAAGTTCCGGTTATTATGACGCTTATTATAAAAAGGCTCAAAAAGTACGTACCTTAATCAAAAAAGACTTTGAAGATGTCTTTGAAAAATACGATGTCATCGTTGGGCCGACTACACCTACGCCTGCATTTGAAATTGGTGAAAAAGTCGACGATCCATTAACGATGTATGCGAATGATATCTTGACGATTCCAGTTAATCTTGCTGGTGTACCAGGTATATCCGTGCCATGTGGATTCGCAGCGAATGGGCTTCCGCTTGGACTGCAAATGATTGGGAAGCATTTTGATGAAAGCACGATTTACCGCGCGGCTCACGCATTTGAGCAAGCAACAGATTTTCATAAACAATTTCCTAAGCTGTAAGGGGTGAAAATAATGGACTTTGAAACGGTGATTGGTCTAGAAGTACACGTAGAATTAAAAACGGATTCTAAAATTTTCTCAGCGAGCCCAAATCATTTTGGTGCCGCTCCAAATAGTAACACGACTGTAATTGACCTAGGCTACCCAGGTGTATTGCCTGTCGTCAATAAAAAGGCTGTTGATTTTGCAATGAAGGCTGCAATTGCCCTGAATTGCGAAGTGGCGGAAATTACGAAATTCGACCGGAAAAACTATTTTTACCCGGACAATCCTAAAGCATACCAAATTTCACAGTTCGATCAACCGATTGGTGAGCATGGTTGGATTGAAATCGAAGTGGGCGGCAAGAAAAAGAAAATTGGCATTACCCGCATTCATATGGAAGAGGATGCTGGAAAGCTGACACATAAAGGGAACTATTCACTGTGTGATTATAACCGCCAAGGTACGCCTCTTGTTGAAATCGTATCAGAACCGGATATCACTTCACCGGAAGAAGCTTATGCTTATCTGGAAAAGTTGAAATCCATCATTCAATACACCGGCGTTTCCGATTGTAAAATGGAAGAAGGCTCACTTCGCTGTGATGCTAACATTTCCTTGAAACCTGTCGGCCAAAAAGAATTCGGTACGAAAACCGAATTGAAAAACTTGAACTCATTCAACTTCGTTCGCAAAGGGTTGGAGCATGAAGAAATCCGACAAGCGGAAATCTTGAATGAAGGCGGCATAATTGAACAGGAAACCCGCCGGTTCGACGAAGCTACAGGCAGAACGGTACTAATGCGAATTAAGGAAGGCTCCGATGATTACCGTTACTTCCCGGAACCGGACTTATTGACAATCCATATCGATGAAGAATGGAAAGCGCGTATTGCTGCCGAGATTCCGGAACTTCCGGATGCACGGAAAAAACGCTATGTCGAAGAATTTGGCTTACCGGAATATGATGCAGCCGTGTTAACGGTAACGAAAGAAAGTGCTGATTTCTTTGAAGCGACAGTCGCTTCAGGCGCTGATGCAAAACTAGCATCTAACTGGATCATGGGTGAGGTTTCCGCTTTCTTGAATGCAGAAGGTAAAGAGCTGCATGATGTCAAATTGACTGCTGAATCGTTAGCTGGAATGATTAAGCTTATTGAAGATGGCACGATTTCTTCTAAAATCGCTAAAAAAGTTTTCAAAGAATTGATTGAAAACGGCGGGGATGCTGAAACGATCGTCAAGGAAAAGGGACTAGTCCAAATTTCCGATGAAGGCGCATTGCGTACAGCCGTTGAAGAAGCATTGAATAATAACCCGCAATCGATTGAAGATTTTAAGGCCGGTAAACAAAAAGCAATCGGCTTCCTTGTCGGACAGATTATGAAAGCGACAAAAGGACAAGCCAATCCACAGCTTGTTAATAAAATTTTGGTGGAAGAAATCAATAAACGTTAATATTGACCGTATCACTTTTAAAGTGGTACGGTTTTCTCTTGATTAAGAAAAGAGTTTACTGTGAAAGAGCTAAAAATAATTTTTGGTTTTTTTTTGAGTTATCTGTAGGGGTAACTCCTTTTTGTGTCGTCTATTACATGAAAGTTTAACAGGAAAGGAGGAAGAGAAGTGACGGATGAGCTAGTTGAGAAGGTAAGGGCTGGGAATGATCATGCATTCCGAATGTTGATTGAAACTTATAAACAGACGATTTATAGAACCGTCTATTCCGTCTTGCGGAATCAAAAGGATGCTGAAGATGTTACCCAGGAAGTCTTTATCAAAATCTATACTTCTCTTCCTCAATATAAGAACCAAGGTTTCAAAACTTGGATTACCCGGATTGCAGTCAATCATGCAATCGATTTAAAGAGAAAGAGGGAACGCCAAAAGGAAGAATTGCAGGACGAACATTCATCGGAAGCTAATTTGGGCTTAACTGATGATGTCGAGGCAGTATTTTTTCGGAATGAAAGGCGAAAGCAAGTATTAAGGAAGCTGACTGACCTTCCAGAGGGATACCGGGACGTTGTATATGGCTATTACATAAAGGAAAAGACATTCAAGCAAATTGCAGAGGAACAGCAGATTCAAGTGAAATCTGTGGAAGTAAAGCTATATCGGGCAAGAAATTGGATGAGAAAACATTGGAAAGAGGAGGATTTTTCATGAATCATGTTCCTGAAGCAGAATGGGTTGCATATTTGGCAGATGAAATACCAGAGGCTTTAAAAATTGAATATGAAAATCATCTATACTCCTGTGACAAGTGTTTGTCCGCCTATATGGAGGCGATGGAAAAAGAAGAAAACAATCTGGACATTGAAGGGCTTGATATTGCAGGTACTGTCATGGAGTCGATTAGCCGTTTGAAAGGCGGCTCTGTTGAAGAGGCCAAGCAACAAAGAAAAGAGAAAACACTTCGGACGATCACACGACATTACTTGATCGCGGCCGGATTTACGATTTTATTAATGGCAGGCGGAGTATTTCAATCATTGACTGAATACGTGGATTCTGTCGAATCAAGCAGCGAAAAGGAAACGCAGTCCTTAACAGATGGACTTATTGATAAAACATTTAATTGGATGGATTCTATCGAAAAGAAAAATAAGGAGGGGTTTAGAAATGAATAAAAGTCCGGTATTAGCCTTTTTATTATCGTTTTTGCCAGGTTTCGGACATTTTTACCTAGGAAGGAAATATAAAGGGTTATTTTATTTTCTGGCCACGGCTGGATTGGGGCTTGGAGGTCTTTTTCTTTCGTTGATCAGTCAATCTGATGCGTTTCTGGCTTTTTCCATTATTGGAATGGTGTTTTATTTCATCAGTATATTTGACTTGGTGGTCACCTCACTGAGGAATCCTAAAAGTGAAGAGGATGTGGAGGGAATGGCAGATCAGCCGGAGGCGGAAAGATTTTATGTAATCATCCTTTCATTCGTTCCAGGATTAGGCCATTTTCAGCTTGGCCTCATGAATCGGGGACTTATTTTTCTCATCGGCTTTTTAGGCCTTGGCATCATGGTGATCTTCATCAGTGTGATGACACAAATGGAAGGTCTGTTAATATTCATGGCACTATTGCCTGTTATCTGGATTTACAGCTTTTTTGATTCTGTTCAACAGCTGAATAAAAAGCAGAGAGGTGAGGAGCTTATCGATCGGACCGTTTTGGAAGATTTCGAGGAGAGACGGGAATCCGGTAAGAAGAGTAAATCGGTCGCGACTTTATTCGCTATTTTCCCTGGTGCGGGTCACTTATATTTGGGGCTGCAAAAACGTGGGATTCAATTGATGGCCGGCTTTTTATTCGCCATTTACATATTGGATTTACTCCGGTTAGGTTTCTTCTTTTTCCTTATTCCGATTATTTGGTTTTATAGTTTTTTTGATGGATTGCAAAAAGCCTCGAAAATGGAGGAGGGTCCAGTAGAAGATATCCCCATCATTTCGGGAATGGTCAATCACCAAAAATGGGTAGGATTGGGGTTGGTGGGACTTGGAATCTATTTTCTGGCCAGTAATATAATCGTCCCGGCCATTGCTCCTCATTTGGATGAATGGATTGGAAGCAACTTGGAATATTGGTTTAGAGATTATTTTCAAAAAGGACTTGTATGCATCCTTCTTATAGGCGGGGGAATCAAATTGCTGTCGGGAAGTAAAAAAGGGAGAGTCAAGGAGGAGACAAAATGAGAACATGGAGAGTCGGAACGATTTCAATGGGAATCTCCCTGGTTGGTTTGGGTTTGGTTTTACTGGTTTCTCAAATTACGGATATGAATTTGACGACGATTCTGCTGTCATGGTGGCCGTTGCTGTTCATTATCTTGGGTGCAGAGATTCTCTTCTATATTTATTTTTCCAGAAAAGAAAGTTCTTTTGTAAAGTATGATATTCTAAGCATTCTTTTCGTGGGATTGCTTGGAACGACGGGAATAGTTTTAATTCTGCTAACATCAAGCGGATTGATGGATCAAGTTAGGGCTGCCGTGAATAGCGAAGAGAAAACGGTCAATTTGCCTGGTTTCAATCAAAAGGCTGGGAAAGGCATACAAAGAGTTGTCCTGGACACTGGCTCATACCCATTGACAATTGAAAGTGGTAAGGACGAGGAAGTTTCCGTTTTTGGAACATATGGCGAGCGGGTAATGGAAGATGCTGATGCGTTGTTGAACAAGCCGGAAGATTATTTACTCGTTGAGAGAAATGGTGATACGCTTTATATAAGCTTCAAGGATTTGCCGATTCAAAATGGGCTTTTGGACAGTGGTACAATGAATCTTAAGGCAACTCTTATAATACCTGCTGAGTTGGCAGTGGAGATAGACGGACAAAGTACCGATCTTGTTTTGAAGCCTAGAAAGCTCTTGAATGACTGGAGTGTGAAGGATAGCGGAAGTCTAAGTGTATTCCTTCAGGATAATAGTGATATCAAGATAGATGCTAGAGGGGTCGAGGAACTTGAAGGCCCTGAGAATGGCTGGAAGATGACTGAAGTGAAAGAAGAAACAAGTGAAGAAGGCTTTGTAAAAAAGAATGGGATATTCAATATTGGTAAAGGGAAACATACTTTAACGGTTACCGATACTTTTAACGTGAATGTTCAATATCCATGATTGAAATCATTTACTAGAATAAAATTGTAAAAAGCATTATAATTTCCCTGATACGATTTCTAGTTAAATGCAAAAGATATGGACCGAAATACGGTCCTCTTTTTTTCGAATATTGCTTTTCATGTAACGAAGGATTAAGATGTAAATTATGGAATCAATATGTATAAGGATGATGGGAAATGAAAAGAGCAAGGTTGATTTACAACCCGACTTCGGGCCGGGAAGCCATTAAGAAGAGCCTGCCAGGTGTGCTAGCGAAACTTGAAGAAGCTGGTTATGAAGCTTCTGCACATGCGACGACCGGTGCTGGGGATGCAACGAAAGCGGCTAAGATAGCGATTGAACGCGGCTATGATATAGTTATTGCAGCAGGGGGCGACGGTACGATTTATGAGGTTGTTAATGGACTGGCCACTGCAGATAAACGTCCGAAACTAGGGATCATTCCGACGGGAACGACCAATGATTTCGCGCGAGCGCTGCATTTACCGAAGTCGATCGAAGGGGCAGCCGAAATTATTGCCGGTGGGCATACGATGCCAGTCGATATTGGGAAAATGAATGATAAGTATTTCATCAATATTGCTGGCGGAGGCAGATTGACCGAATTGACCTACGACGTGCCGATCAAGCTGAAAACCATGCTTGGTCAGCTAGCGTACTATATTAAAGGAATTGAAATGCTTCCTTCAATTAAGCCGACGGAAGTTTCTATTGAATATGATGGAAAGCTTTTTGAAGGAGAGATCATGCTTTTCTTGGTGGCTAACACGAATTCGGTCGGCGGCTTCGAGAAACTGGCTCCTGACGCCTCTTTGAATGATGGTATGTTCACGTTGCTTATTTTGAAAAAGGCAAACCTCGCTGATATTGTCCGTGTCGCGACATTGGCAATGCGCGGTGAACATATCCATGATAAAAACGTCATTTATGAAAAAGCCAATCGAATTAAAGTACAGGCCAAAAAGGAAATGATGCTTAATTTGGATGGGGAATTTGGCGGGATGGCCCCAGCTGAATTCGTAAATCAGTACCGCCATTTTGATGTATTCATTCCGCAAGGAATACTGCCGGACGATCCGGCAAATAAATAGGGTGAAAAGGCCGCTGAATCTGGTGGCCTTTTCAGTTTAATGAAGCAAGGGGAATAGCAAACGTGTATATCAGGAAAGCGACACCGGAAGATGCGGATAAGGCAGCCGTGTTGACCCGGTTAGCGATTAAGGAAATTGCAGAGGTTTTGACAGGTGAAAAGGAAGAAGAAAGAATACTTTCCGTTCTTGCCGATTTGTTCAGGAAAAGTGGGAATCGGGTCAGCTATGAAAATACGCTTGTCAGTGAACATGATGGACAAGTATCTGGATTGATCATTGCTTACCATGGCAAGGATGCCGAAAGCTTGGATGAACCGATAGTGAAACAATTAAGGATGAAAATGAAAGACCCAAGCGTTACGCTCGATAAGGAAGCGGAAATGAGAGACTTTTATTTGGATACAGTATCCGTTGACCCGAATTTTCAAGGAAAAGGAATTGGTAGTGCACTAATTCAATATGTAGAGGGATACGCTAAACATAAGGGATATCCAAGGATTTCTTTAGTCGTTGAAAATGAAAATGAAGCGGCGAATCGTCTCTATAACCGATTAGGATATATAGAAATGAAAACCATTTCGATTAGCGGCCATGAATTTCGCTATATGGTAAAGGAAATAGAAGAACCTCCTGTTTAACAGGGGGTCCTTTTTAGTCATTTGAAATTTGACAATGTATGCGATTACATTTGCTGTCCATTCATGGCGGCCCAATCAGCGTAAGTTCCGGTGCCATTACAGCCGGGACAGTCGTGTATATCGGAAAAATGATATTCCGTAGGTACGAAGGAGCTGTATCCACGTCCGTAACAATCCGGACAGAGGCCTTTTTCCTCCATACTTGCTCGATGTTTTTCTAACCTTGTAGCATTCCAGGCCGATATAGAGTTAAATAAACCCATTTCCTCACCTCATTTGTTTTTCCTTATTTTTCTTTTTTTAATGAACTTTTATTCATGGAACTATGAAAAATCCGTAATTCCTTCCACTATATTTTTATGAAAACCAAGGTAAATTGGTGAGTGGTTTTGTGGCAAGGCCTCTATTGTGGTAAAATACAGGCTAGCATAAAAAAGAAAAGAGAAGATGATATGAAAAAAACAGCACCAGTTGCTAAAAATGATATTATAGAGGTTTTATTTGAAGATTTAACACATGAAGGAGCTGGCGTCGCTAAAGTCGATGGCTACCCGATCTTTGTCCAGAGCGCCCTTCCTGGTGAAAAAGCAAAAATTAAAGTGTTGAAGGCTAATAAGGGTTATGGCTTCGGACGCTTGATGGAGATTATCGAAAACAGTCCATACCGGATAGAGGTCACACCTGAAGATTACCCTAAATACGGTGGTTGTCAGCTGCAGCATATGAGCTATGAAGGACAGTTGGAATTCAAGGAAAAGCAAGTACGTGAAGTGATGACACGCATCGGGAAACTTGAGGATGTGAAGGTTCACCCGATCATCGGGATGGAGAATCCAACCCATTATCGCAATAAAGCGCAGGTGCCTGTTGGTGAAAAGGATGGCAAGCTGATAGCGGGGTTCTTCAAACCGCGGACACATGAAATTGTTGAAACGAAAGAAAGCATTATCCAAAATGAAGTGATCAATGAAGCAGTTCAAGTTGTTAAAGAAATTTTTAGTAAACTTGGTATCCCTGCTTACAATGAAGAGACTCATAAAGGTGTATTGCGGCACATCATGGCCCGTTATGGCAAGCAAACAGGCGAATTAATGATTGTTCTCGTTACAAGAACGAATAGTATCCCTTTCATCGAAACCATCACGAAGGAAATCGTTGAACGTCTTCCACAAGTGAAATCCATCGTTCAAAACGTGAATTCCAAGAAAACGAATGTTATCTTAGGTGATAAAATGACTGTACTATGGGGCGACGAAGTGATCCATGATATGATCGGTGATGTGAAATTTGCGATTTCAGCAAAATCCTTCTACCAAATCAATCCGGACCAAACGAAAGTCCTTTATGATAAAGCTCTTGACTATGCAGGGCTGACGGGTGAAGAAACAGTGATAGATGCCTATTGCGGCATTGGAACCATCTCTTTATTTTTAGCGAAAAAAGCGAAAAAGGTAATCGGTGTCGAAGTGGTCGAAGAAGCGATAGAAGACGCACGCCGCAACGCTGAATTGAATGAAATCTCAAATGCAGAATTCATGGTTGGCGATGCAGGTAACGTTATTGCTGAATGGTATCAAAAGGGCAACACTGCGGATGTCATCGTTGTGGATCCGCCTCGCAAAGGTTGTGAAGAATCCCTTCTGAATACGATCATCGAGATGAAACCTAACAAAGTCGTGTACGTATCATGCAACCCAGGCACTCTGGCGCGCGATCTTCATATCTTGGAAGAGGGCGGATATAAAGCAGTTGATATCCAGCCTGTCGATATGTTCCCTATGACGACACATGTTGAAAATGTAGTGTTATTAGAGTTGAAATAATGAAATGGGACACAGTCTAATTGACTGGGACCTCAGACTGTAGGAAACTCGATGGAAATCGAGTTTCCTACAGTTTTTTTGGCTTGTACAATTTGGACGCCCTTCAGGCTCCGCCGGCGGTCCGCCCTCGGCTTGCGCCTGCGGGATCTCCCTAGACGCGCTTTTCCCGCAGGAGTCTCGCACCTTTCTCTCCATTCAACTTTGTTATAACTTTTAGATAGAAACCATACCTGAGGAGTTGAAGGTGTTGCTTTGGGTCAGTTGGTTCGGGAACATCATTTGATGAATGATATGTATTCCGAACCCCTTTTGCCTACAAACTGTGGGTCCCGGTCTAAATGACCAGGACCTTTTTACCGTTGTTGAATTGAAGTAAAGGGAGGCGGATTTTTTTTTTTTTTTGCATTTTATTCTTGACGCTTTGACTTGGACATATAGTAAGGAATATGAAATGTGAGGCAGGTGATTTTATTAATATTCAAAAAGCGGTGGCTGTAATTGTTGGTAGCTTTTTGGTGGGTATTGGAATCAATGGTTTTTTAGTTCCTCATCATTTAATAGATGGCGGCGTTATTGGGATTGCACTCATCCTTCATTATTTCTTTGGTTTTCAAACGGGGCTATCCATGTTGATCCTTAGTATTCCTATATTTTTATATGCCTGGTACTATGAACGGCCTTTTTTCTATAGCAGCGTTCACGGATTGCTTTTGACATCCCTTTTTATGGATTGGCTAAATCCATTGAAAAAGGTCTTTTCCGTTTCGATACTAACAAGCTCTTTGATTGGCGGAGCCATCATAGGGATGGGCATAGGTCTCATGCTTCGATATGAGACAAGCAGCGGGGGAACGGATATGTTAGCCAAAATCATCTCAAAATCTACCTCCATGGATATTGCATTGGCGATTATCATCATCGATACACTAATCATTTCATCAGCAGCATTCACCCTGGGGATTGAAATTTTTCTTTTTTCATGTTTGACGATCGCTATCATTGGACTGATCACTTCGCTTATGAAAGTGAAGGAATGAATATATAATCAGTTCCTTAAGATATGGGCTACGTCATCTATTGCCTTTTGCAGCTTTTCGCTATTTTTGCTAAACATCTCTTTAGCTTCCTTTGATTCAGTTCCAAGAGCAAACAACTCTAAGTCCGCTTGGCATTTTTTCATAGTCGCGAGCATAAGAGGTTTTTCTTGAGGAGAAGGAACTTTAAGTTTATCATCAAAAAGGTCGACAGTTAATTCTCCGTTAGAATTAGCTTGACCAAGAAAAACATTATCGAGGATCACCCCCAACTTATCTAGTTCAGTATGAAGCCAATTTCGGTTCAGTCCAATCGTGGAAAGTGGTTCATCGAGTATGCTGCCGTCCATAATGATGGTTTGTGGCTCCTTTACTGCAGCCACTGACAGGTTAAGGTCCTTAGCTGTTAGAGGTTGATTTTGCTTCTTTAACATTACGGAAAAGTCCCCGTTGGCTTCCAATAAGGCAAACTCGACTTCAGAAATATCGAAGACATCCTTTTTTCGGAGCAATCCCAATAATTCATCGATGGTATATTTCTCTTTTTTTAAATTATCTTCCATGACTTTCCCATCTTTGATGAAAACCGATGCTTTTCCTTCAATAAGATCACGGAAAGTTTTACTTTTTAAGGATATTAATCCTGCAATGAAGGGTGCAATGGCAAAAACGAGAATGGACAGTACACCATGAATAATATTGCCCTCCACTTTCGTAGCTAACTCTGCCCCAACATTACCAATGGTTATGCCCGTTACATATTCAAAAAAGGAGAGCTGGGACAATTGTTTTTTTCCTAACACTTTTGTGATCAAAAAAAGAACAATTAAAAAGAATAATGAACGTAAAAGAATTTCTATCCAATCCGGCATTACCAAACACCTCCTGCTTGATCATTGTTTTTAAAAACCTTTATATTGTGGTTCTTCCCGTTCTAACTCGCCCACGCGCTTCTGTACATCCTTCATAACTTCATTAACCACCAGCATCGTTTCATGCAAGATGCGTTTAGAATCTTCATCTTGAGTCCGGAGTGCTAAGCTGGATAAGCCTGCTTCGACTCCTTTCAGGCTAGATACACATTGTTTTACATTAGAAGCTATCGTCATGCAGTACCCCCCTTATCCTTTAGGTCTAAAAATAATCGCTTGGAACACTCCAACTGTTCATCCCGGCACTTATTACTTCAAACATGTCAGTTACAACAACCGAACAATCCATTCTTTTCTTTTCCGCATCCGCTAAAGCCTCCGAAACAATCTCCGCAGCCACGAATGTTCATCCAGTATGAGCAGGCGTGTGTGTTTGAATACTTCAAACCTTATCTTGCCTGATTACACAAGTAAACCATGGTTGTGATTCACTCATATTCAATCGATACGGCATGGGCAATGCATGGGATCGTTTCACTTTGTTGAAAGGATAGGGGAGATAACAAAGCACCGGTGGCCACGACGAGCATTCGTTTTATTTCCCCTTTTTTCATGCGATTTAATAAATGACCATAAACGACGGTTGCGGAACATCCTGGGCCACTTGCCCCGGCCAGGACCGGTTGACCATCCCTGTATATCATTAAACCGCAATCTTTATATTGCTCTTCTTTAATCGGCGTACCGTGTTTTTTAAATAATGCCAGAGAAACTTCATGTCCAATCTTTCCTAAATCCCCGGTCACTATCAAATCATAATAGGATGATTCGAGGTTTCTTTCTCTTAAATGGGCTTCAATCGTATCTACAGCGGCCGGGGCCATGGCACCACCCATATTGAAAGGATCAGTCAATCCCATGTCGATGACACGGCCTATCGTAGCTGAAGTGACCCTTGGGCCTTCCCCGGCACTGCTTAATAAAGCCACTCCGGCCCCTGTAACGGTCCATTGGGCTGTCGGAGGTTTTTGCCCTCCGTATTCAGTTGGGTAGCGAAATTGCTTTTCTACTGCGGCGTTATGACTTGATGCTCCAGTCAATAAGTACTCTGCCCCTTTGGTATTGACAAGGTAAGCACCAAGCGCCAATCCCTCCATGGAGGTGGAGCAGGCACCAAATAAGCCGAGATAAGGTGTTCCCAGTGTTCGGCAGGCAAAACTAGTAGGGGTTATTTGATTGATAAGGTCGCCTCCAAGGAAAAATTGAATCTGTTCCTTCTGAAGACCCGCTTTTTCGATTGCTTTTGTACTCGCTTCTTCCAATAAGACTTTATGTGCCTTTTCATAGGTATCTTGATTTATCCATAAATCGGAATGTAGAAGATCGAAATCATCCGCAAGCAAACCGTCTGCTTCAAATGGACCGCCAACGGTTCCTGTGGAGACGATGACAGGCTTTTGATCAAACACCCATGTGCGATGCCCCGTAAGCATTATAAACCACCTCATTGTATGAGTATTGTCATTACCAGTGCTGTAATAAAACCAAGGAATAACATTTAAAACGATGTATTGAAAAAGGAATGAAAAAAATTATTTTCCTTATGGATTAAAGATATAAAAAAGGTTGGTTGCCTCAACCAACCTTTTTTATTTAAATGATTATTGTTTATATTGAGGTTCCTCGTTTTGAATTTCTTCAATGCGGGGAGTGATACTGTCCACAATCGTTTGTGTTTGTTGGGCAGCTTGTTGGTATAGTTGTTTGGCTTGCTCATTATCTGTGGAAAGGGCGAAGGTTTCAAAGCTTGCTTGAGCGCTTTTTAGCCCTGCTATAGTTGTTTTGACATCGTTTATTACTGTCATATATGAACCTCCCTAGTTTTGTAACTGCCTTATTAGAGTAAGGAAAAAATGATTATCTATACCTTCCAAATTTCTCTAGGAATTGAATTGAGTGACTAGCTCATTCCATTAATCAAACGTTTGATTAATGGAATGAGAACAGGCGGAAGCATTGTTAAACCATATATTCGTTGCACAAATCGTTTTATTATTTAATTATTGACCGAATTCAGAATTTTAAATATAATTATAGGAAACATAACGTGATTACGTGAGGTGATGTGACATTTATATTATGGATGATTTATATAATAGAGTTGTTTTTGAAATTTCATCTGAAGAAGTGATAAAAGGACTGCTATTCCATAAAAGCAAACAGGAGTCGGAAATTGAATCGATTAAAGGTAAAATTCACAAATATGAGCAAAAACGAAGAGCTCAGGAAGCTTGGTATCAATCCCTATCACCATTTAAACGTTTTTTTACAGGGCGTGCACCAAGTCATCATCAGGCAGTTGAGCATTTGGTGAATGTTAAAAATAGATATAAACAAATCGAGAAACTGAAACAAGGGGTCGCTTTTTTAAATGAGGTGATCGGTTTACTTGAAGCTGAACCGGAAAAAAAGGAAATGAATTTACCATCAGACATCATTAAAGAAATAATGGCCTGGCAGAAAGCGGAGGGAACGCCAAGATGACTCTGGAAACGTTAAACGCTGGCTTGGATACGGTTTGGGTGGTTCTGACAGCAGCCATGATACTATTGATGGAGGGCGGGTTTGCCTTATTGGAGGCAGGGTTCGTCCGTACGAAGAATAATGTGAACATCATCATGAAGGTTTTTGCCGATATTACGATCGGAACGCTTTGCTATTTCGTCGTTGGTTTTGGCTTAATGTATGGAGCTGATGCATTTGGAACCATCGGAGCAAGTGGCTTTCTGCTGAAAGGTGATTTGTCGCACATCGACCTTACGATTTCCATGGATGCATTTTGGTTATTTCAAGGGGCATTCGTCATCGCCGTTATTTCCATCGTTTCGGGAGCAGTTGCGGAAAGGATTAATTTTCGGGCGTATCTTATTTTTGTCGTAATGATGACGGCATTCATCTATCCGATTGCCGGTCACTGGGTATGGGGTGGTGGCTGGTTAAGCGGGCTGGGCATGCAGGACTTCGCAGGGTCTGCGGTCATTCATGCACTAGGCGGTTTTTCTGCACTTGCGGCTGCCATTGTAATCGGTCCGAGAGCAGGTAAATTCACTTCACGGGGGACTTGCTCCATTTCGCTGCCGAGTAATCTCCCACTGGCATCTGTTGGGGCATTCCTTTTATGGTTTGGCTGGTTTGGGTTTAATGCAGGAAGCACCTTGCAAGCCACAGATGGACGCATTGGCCATATTGCCATTGTTACGATGCTCTCAGCTGCATCAGGGGGAGCGGCGACCTTGCTTTATACATTATTTAGGTATGGTCGTTCGGATGCCCCTTCCGTCATCAATGGCTCACTTGCAGGTCTTGTCGGGATTACAGCTGGATGTGCATTCGTTAGTGATCTAGCGGCGTTACTGATTGGAGCAGTTTCTGGAATGTTGATGTTAGCTGCGACAAATTGGTTGGAAGCCCGAAAAATCGATGATCCGGTTGGTGCCTTTCCTGTTCATGCGGCATCAGGAATGTGGGGGACGATAGCGGTAGGGCTTTTCTCCACTGAAAACGGATTGTTTGCAGGTGGGGGATGGCATTTGCTCGGAATTCAAACGTTAGGATTAGTGGTGTTATGCATCTGGGGCTTTTCAGTGACATGGCTCGTTTTTAAAGTTATAAATGTTTGGCTGCCTATAAGATCCACTGAAGAAGAAGAAGAACTCGGGTTGGATATCAGTTATCATGGCATCATGGCCACACATACCTCGCCGGAGTTCATCAAGGTAGAGGACTACTATAAGCAGGATGAAGAATTGACAAGGTAATGTTCTATAATACAATGGTAGAATCAAGTAAGAGGTGAATTTTAAAATGGGTGCATGCAATCTTAATCATTCGGAACAAGATGTCAGGCTGAAATTTGAGAGTCAAAAGGCATTTTTACCAACCGAATTGAGTCAAACATTAAATCGATATCTTGAAAAAGGGAATTCGCAGGAAACATTGAATGAACTTTTTCATCTATTGAAGAAGTATGACTTGTCTACCCAGGAGGAACAGGAATCAAGAAACGAAAAGTTGAAACGGATAATGTTGTAAACGTGAAAGAACGGGAGTGCAGAATGGCTCCTGTTCTTTTTTTTATTATGGGAATATCTTCTTTTAAACGATTTAAGGGATTCCGCGGGAATGTGGCTGGTTCCTATTTTTCTTTTAATTGGACGCATCAGTAATTGTAACGACTTTTTTAAAGAGGATAGCAGGATTCACATTTAAGGCGGCGAAAAACAATTGTGTATATTACACATGATAATAATGAAATCGTAAAGCTCTGTAACCGAAATGGTGTTCCTTTAAAATGGATGGACAAGAGTTTAGTGGACCTTTAAAGATTTAATCAATCGATTGATTAAATCTCATGTACTGACTTTCAGAGCCTTCCATAAAAGCATGGAGAAAATAAAAAAGCGGGAGCCCATAAGGAGCTCCTGCTATTTCTTTAAAAACCATCATCTGTTGCGGTGAAGGGGATGTTTAGGTTTCTTTCCACGGCCCGAAGTCTTTGATTTAGCCTGTTTAACCTATTCGTATGTCGCTGGTCCGTTTGACTTAACCTGGTGATTTCCTGGTTAATGCGGTTCACTTCCCGGTTTATCCGCGTGATTTCTTGGTTCTGCCGATTGAGTTCCCTCGTTTGACGCTCGTTTTGACGCTCAAGTTCCCGGACTCTTCTTTCAAGTTGTTGAGGCTGCCTTTCAACATCGAATTGGTCTGGCACCTGGCTATATGGATTTTCTTGTACCTGCTGAAGGTTCCAATCTTGCTGTGGCATATAATCAAATCGTTCAGGCTGTTGGAAATATGGGTTAAAATTAGACTGAAAGTACTGGTGATTTCCATTTTGTTGTGGAAAAGGATAAAATCCGTATGAATTCATGGCCAACTCTCCTTTTTAAATCAGGATGGATACGTTATAACTTATGTAAGTTCCGGTGAAGTGACTAGGCGTTAGCCCATATGAGTGGGGAAAAGAGGTAATTTACAGAAAAAATTTCAATAAATTTGCAGAAAACATCCGGTTCCTATATCGTTTAGGATAGGAGAAATTCTTTTATCCATCTTGAAACCAATCCCAAGGATAATCCGTATATAAAGAAAAGAGTGTAAGTCAGGAGTGTAATGATTATGAATCGATTTCTTGCTGATTTTGTTCCGATATTGATTGCATTTCCAATGGTTTTGCCAGTTTGGATGATTAGCTTTTTTGCATTGAATCAACCGTTTGCCCTGTCCGTTGTCATATCTTTAGCAGGAGGGGTGCTTGCATACTGGCTAAGTTCCGTATATTTTTCCTCGCGATACCTCAAAAAACATGAATTGACTAGAAAAGAATATCAATATATAAAGAAAAATTTAATTGAAGCAAAACCGAAGATATGGCGGGTGCAAAAGGCACTAATCTCGGTCAGGCATATCTCTTCTTTTAAACAGAGGAAGGATATGATTAAAATGATCAGGAAAATATTTAGTCTGACAAAAAAAGAACCGAAGCGGTTTTACCAGGCGGAACAATTTTATTACTCCCATCTGGATTCCGCCATGGAGCTTGCGGAGAGATATGTTTTTTTAGCACAGCAGCCAAAGAAGAATAGGGAACTCGAACTTTCCTTAACAGAGACTCGTAAAACTTTAAAGGAACTCACTAATACGATAGAAAAGGATTTATATAAAGTGATTGCCGATGATATCGATAACCTTAACTTCGAATTGGATGTTGCTAAGCAATCCATTAAAACTAGGAAAGAGTCACAAGTAATTGATGAAAGCAGGAGGTTAAAATGAATAACAATGATCCAAACCTGTTGAATAAAACGAATAATGCCAGTTTGATCGATGATCTTTTAGCCAATCCATTTGATGGGGTGCAGGAGCTGGAGAAAGTATCTTCCCAGGAAGTGAAACCGGTTAAACTGATTGATGTCATTCCTGAAGAGAACAGGGCAAAGGCTTATCAGCTTGCCGAACAAATCGACCCAACGAATCATCAGGCGATGATATCCTATGGTACACCCGCCCAATCAAAGCTCCTGACCTTTTCTAATTCCATGCTTGAGCATGTCCAGAAAAAAGATGTGGGTGAAGTGGGTAACATTATCAGTGATTTAATGAAAAAGTTAAACGAGCTGAGCCCGGATGAGCTAAAACCGGATAAGCCCTCTTTCTTTGCGCGTATGTTCGGGAAGCTCTCGGGATCTGTACAGGAGGTGCTATCCAAATATCAAAAAACTGGGGCCCAAATTGATCGAATCAGTGTGAAACTCGATCGGAGCAAGAATATCCTGTTATCGGATATCGTAATCCTTGAAAAGCTATACGAAACGAATAAGGATTACTTCCAGGCATTGAATGTCTATATTGCAGCTGGGGAAATTAAACTCGAAGAACTCCATGAGAAAACGATTCCGGAGCTCAGGAAGTCCGCTGAATCAAGCAATGATCAAATGAAGTTTCAAGAAGTCAATGATATGCTGCAATTTGCTGAACGGTTGGATAAAAGGCTTCATGATTTGAAATTGAGTCGTGAAATCACGATTCAAAGCGCACCGCAAATCAGGCTGATCCAAAACACGAATCAGGCACTAGTCGAGAAAATCCAATCTTCGATCATGACAGCCATTCCGCTTTGGAAAAATCAGGTTGCGATTGCATTGACCCTGATCAGGCAAAGGCATGCCGTAGAAGCGCAAAAACAGGTTTCCAAGACTACGAATGACTTGTTATTGAAGAACTCTGAGATGCTGAAAACCAATACCATTGAAACGGCTAAAGAAAATGAGCGCGGACTTGTCGATATCGAAACATTAAAGCGCACTCAAGCTAATTTGATTTCCACGCTTGAGGAAACCATGCGGATTCAAGAAGAAGGAAGGCATAAACGCCGACAAGCCGAACAGGAATTGGCATCAATGGAAAATGAACTGAAACAGAAACTATTAGAGATAAAGGGATAAGGGGAGATAACATGGAAACTATCGAGGCTATAAAAACGAGAAGAAGCATTGGAATCGTTAAGCAAGATCCGGTACCTAAGGAAATGATCGAGCAAATCATTGAAGCTGGAACGTATGCGCCCAATCATCATCGAACGGAGCCTTGGCGTTTTTTTGTATTGACTGGAGAAGGAAGAAATAAACTTGGCCAGGTATTTGAAGAAATCACAAGAATTGAAAATGCTGGTGATACCCCTGAAAGTTTAATCAGCAAACTCGAAAGGCAAAAAAAGAATCCATTAAGGGCTCCAGTCATCATCGCAGTGGGCATAGAGCCTAGTGATAAGAATAATGTCCTTGTGGCAGAAGAATATGCTGCAGTGAACAGTGCCATTCAAAACATGCTTCTTGCAGCACATTCCCTAGGTCTGGGAGCAGTATGGAGAACGGGGAAAATAACTTATCATGAAAAGGTCCGTGAATTTTTCAATTTATCCTCTAAGGGAGAGGTATTGGCTTTCATATACTTGGGTTATCCTGACATGGAGCCGAAACCTGCTAAGAAAACACCGTTTGATGAATTGACCACATGGATCGGATGAAGGATTGAGGGGGCTGCATCAGTGCATGGACACTGATGCAGCTTTTTTTTATTGCCTTTAATAAGGCTTCCTTAAATCTGCTTTTAATGAAAGGGATGTGGCTTCGTCAAGCTTCGTTTCAAGTGACGATTGATGAATTAGGTTGTACAATACATAAGAAGAATAAATTTTGATGAATTAGGATGTGTCTATAGATGAGAACGATTGATCCATTTGAGATACTCGATGGAAAAGCTATAAAATATTTGGATGTTTTTGGCGTTGAGGATGGAATTGCTTTAAAGAGTAAGTACGAAGATAAATCGTATTGGATATATGATTATTATTGCATGCATCAGACTTGTGATTGCCAGGAAGTATACCTTGAATTCGTTGAGGAGCTTAAAGGCAATAAACAGGCGGGACAGCATTTTGGAGTGAGGGTTTCTTTCGGGGATAATCAATTTGTCCTGGAGGATTACAATATTTCCAAGCAAAAGGCGATGGATATCGCGGAAGATACGTTAAAGTACAGTAAAGATGTAATGGAGTTATTTAAACGGCGGTATCAGCAAATGAAGGATAAAGGCACGCAAATCATCATGGAAAGTGCAAAGGCAGCTAAAATGCCGCATGTTCATACAGAACCAATCATTGGCAGAAATGAACCTTGTCCATGCGGAAGCGGGAAAAAATACAAAAAATGCTGCGGCGCAGCTTAACATCTTGGAAGCTGACTCGATTCGGAGTCGCTTCTTTTTTATTAGGAGGAAAGCGCATGCTTGGAAAAAATAGAGTAATAAATAAAAAACATGTGGCATAAAACGAACGTTTGTTCTATAATAAGAGTACCAGATAATAACACAAAAAGAAATAAAAAGTAGTTATTTAGACGGAATTTTCCAAAAACTTCTTTTTTATTTTCGTAAATCTGGTATATATAAGAGAGAAGAGTTTTTTGATCTCATCTCTTTCAACGGTAGACGGCAACCAGACGGGATGAAAATCCCAACACTGATGGCAGTTTAACTTATTGAACGAAGGAAGGGGTAATCAAATGACAAGAGAAAAAAGATTAATACCTTACAAAGTTCTTGAAGTAATGGAAACGGTGAAAGAGAAGATTCCTGAGGGTGTCGAACTTGTGAAAGCACCGGCAATTTGGGAAAAAAGCAATTATGGTGAGGGCGTGGTAGTTGCCGTCATCGATACAGGCATTGACAAGGGACATCCAGACCTCAAAGAAAGAATCATTGGTGGGAAGGATTTTACCAATACCGGGGATTATCAAGATGATAACGGACATGGGACACATGTAAGCGGTACGATTGTGGCTGCCGTTAATAATGCTGGTGTAGTGGGAGTGGCTCCGAAAGCTAGCATATTAGCGTTAAAGGCCCTAAATGGTCAAGGACAAGGCGATATAGATTGGATTAATGGAGCTCTAGAGTATGCAATCAATTGGCGGGGACCTAATGAAGAAAAGGTTTCGGTTATTTCACTTTCACTTGGCGGACCTCCGGATGAGGCTGAACACAAACTCATTCAAAGGGCCCTTCAGAACGATATCCTTGTTGTTTGCGCAGCTGGAAATAGTGGTGATGGACGTCATGAAACAGATGAATTGGATTATCCAGGAGCATATCCCGAGGTAGTGGAAGTCGGAGCTGTGGATTTAAGCAGAAATTTAGCGGATTTTTCAAATACAAATGATGAAATTGACTTGGTGGCGCCAGGGGTTGATATTCTCTCTACGTATCCAGGAAATAAATATGCCAGGATGAGCGGAACATCAATGGCTACGCCTCATGTAAGCGGTGCAGCAGCTCTTTTGAAAGTGATTGCTGAAAAGGAATTTGACCGCAATTTAACTGAAGCGGAATTATATGCACAGCTGGTGAAAAGTACGGAAGATCTGGGAATAAGCAAAAAAGCACAGGGTAATGGACTGCTTAACTTAACGATAACGGAACAAAGAGTTGAAAAATCGATTAAGATTACCATAGAATCAGAAAACCTTCAGTTACCGAGTAAATCGGTTGTCATGGAATATTAGAAGAGAAAAAAGGTGCCTCAAGAAATTGGGGCACCCTTCCATAATGATTATTTTTTAGTTTTCCTTAGAGCTGCAAAAAGCGCTACAATGGACAGAATTAGTGAAATGACAGCCAGAGTGATGATCAGCGTTTGATTGCTGTCATCTTCTGTTGTTGCTGCATCCTTTGAATTGTCAGTTGTCGTGGAATCATTAGTGCTAGCTTCATCTTTGTGACCATGGTCCGCAGGTTCTGCATCAGCCTTGGGCGCTACAGAAATTTCCGTTACGGAATGCGGGAGGTCTGAGCCTTCATCACCGCTCCATTCAACAATTTCACCATCTTCGTAATATTGAAATGCATCCCAGGCAACGATCATTTCTTCTTTAGGATTTTGTGCTACGAAAGAGAATTGCTGGAATTGTCCAGCCGCTATTCCTTCATCAGTTGCTGCCCAAGTTACCGTTTTTACATGTCCATCTTTGTCACCTTCTGTCGTTACTTTCCAACCCGGTACAGGCTGATAGCTTTCAAAAGTAACCCCTTCAGGTACTTTTAAAGTCACCTTTGTAGTGGCAGTTTCTTTTTCTACGGGTACTTTAATTGTATAAGTTTCCCACGCCTCAGGTGCAGATGAACTAGGCTTGACTGTAACGTGTGCATACGCCGATCCGGAAAAAATGAAAAATGCAGCAAATGTGGTAATAAGTAGCTTTGAAATGTTTTTCATTAGTATAAATCCCTCCTGTTATGAATTCCCTATGAAAATTATAAAATCAGCATTGATTGAATCCAGGCTTTCAGTTAATACGTGAACATGGATATTCCATTTTCCAGGCATGGTTAATATAGACTTTGATGTAAATGTACCTGTGTTTTTCTCCTTCATCTGCAGCTTTATTTCACCGCGTGGCGTATCTAATGGCTGCATAGTGATTGTAAGCTGCTCTATTTCAGCAATTGGCTTGCCTTCTTTGGAAAGATTTACTTGAATCAGGTTATCCCCGACTTCATTGGGAGTCACCATTAATGTAACCTCATTATTTTCTTCAGTCCGTAACGTCTTTTCAATGGGCCCGGGAGAAGACGTGGCAGTTTGGACATTTGTCAATAGAGCTGCAACGAGAAGTATGACGATCCCTAAACCAAACTCCATTCCCACACTATAACCAAGTTTTTTGGTTTGCTTTTTCCCTCTAAGAAAATGAAAGCCTCCTAAAAGGATCATGACTAACATGAGACCGATTTTTGCTAGTAACAATTGTCCATATGTTGTGTTAAACAATGAATGGATAGTAGGTACATGCTGTAAACTGCTATATATCCCGCTAATACTCAGTATGATTACAATCAGAAATGCCCATTTGGAAAACCTTGAAATGATCGACCAGTAAAATGTTTTCTTATCTTGTTGGACTGCCTGCCGATCGGCAAGCCCAGGCAAAATCACCAATAAGGCCATAAGGCCGCCGAGCCATAAAGCCATGGACAATAAATGAAGGAAATCCATCAAAACGGCCAAAACCTGATTAGGAACGGCTGCTGTATGTCCAGTGAAAGCCTTACAAATCATCAAGCTGGCAATTATAATGAAAGAAATGAAAGGTAGTGATTTATTCAAAGAGTTCTCGAGCATGAAATAAATTACTAAAAATAGAAGGAGCAATAGTAGAATTTCAATGATCCAGACCGTTCCAAAGTTTGTAGCATTCAATACTTCTTTTATATAACTCACTTTAAATGCATCAGTCCAACCTACGCCAGCATCGATCGTAACTTTTAAAGGCAGACTGCAGAAAATGGAAAATGCTAAACCTGCATATGAAAGCCATAGGTATAGACGGGTTCTTCTGCTGGCTTTAAAAAGTCGAGAATCCTTCATTAACGATAACCTGAAAAAAAGGATTCCGGTTAGGGCAGCGAAGCATATGTATTGGAGACTTTGCAGGATAACATGGATGGAATTCGGAAAACTTGCATTCACTTCGGAATTTTCTTGGTCTGAAAGGCCAGCTGATTCTCCGAATTGAAAGGGAATTGTTCCTTCAATGGGGTGGCCATCACTCGAAACCACTCTCCATTTAATGTAGTAAATCCCTTCATTGATAGTGTCCTTCCACTTAGCTTCCAGTATTTTTTCACTTTGTTCCGAGATTGTACTGTCTTGAATTTGAATTTTGTCCCCATCTTGGCTGAATACCTCAAGCGAATGGAAGGCTGGTTGTATATTCTCGCTGAATTGAATGCTGATTTTTTCAGGAAGAGTATCCATCGCTTCATTCGGGCTAGGATTAGAGCTTATTACAGTAGCATGACCAGAAGCCATTGCCGGGTATAAAAGCAAACTGAATAGGCTGACTACCAGCCATAAATATTTTTTCATCTTGGTGTGCCATCATCCTTTCATCAGATTATGTAAGCTTATTATAAAAGGAAAATGTGAAAAAACAGTGAAAATAAATTAGTTATCTAAAGGCAGTTTAAGAGGTTCGCTAAAAAAGTGATAACAATAAGTTTAGATTGGCCAGTCTTCCTCCATCATAGCCAAAATATTGGTTGGGGATTCCACTTTGCACCAAAGCATCAATAGGCATCATATTGGTTTAAACCCCATTAAGAAATAATTAAGGTTCCTTTAGTAACCTGACTCTATCATGTTTGCAGGAATTATAGGAGGGATAGGCTTTGATAAAGAGGGGATTAAAAGAAAAAAGTGTGAAGGTGATCTTGGTTGGTTCCCTTGTGGGGATGGGAACATCCACTTATATGCCCGAAACAGGGGCTGCGGAAGGCACTTCTGTCATTCTGGAAGAGGCACAAACGGTAAATAGTCTTTCAAAGCTAGAAATAGAGGGTATAGCACTGGAGCAAAAATTTTCAGAAGATGTACACGATTATCGTTCAGCAGTCGGGAATGATGTGGAAAAGATCACCTTGCTTGCAGCAAGTCCTAACGAGAATGCAGTCATATACGTGAATGGTGTCAAAATGAAAGATGGTAAAGCAAAGGATTTAACTCTTCAAACTGGCATGAATACGTTTGAAATCACCGTCAGCGATGGGGAAAATGAAACGGTTGCCTATACTCTCAAGGTCGAAAAACTTGAAAGTGATGATAACCTTTTAACATCGATTGGATTATCAAAAGGCTCATTAACATTCGATTCTAAAGTGACAGCTTATAATGCTTCAGTTGAAAATGAAGTCCAGTCCGTTACGGTAACTCCGACATGGAGTGACAGTACGGCAATTGTAAAGGTGAATGGAAAGGATGCAACCAGTGCCGGTGTAAAGGTTACCCTTCCAGTCGGTAAGACAACGGTGAAGATTATCGTTACAGCAGAAAATGGAGAAGAAAAAACATATACACTTACGATTACGCGTGCCGCAGCCAAGGAAACCGAATCGAAAGATGCTCCTAAAGAGGGTGAAGTTCAAAAGGAGCCCTCATCAGGAACAAGTAAAGCTTAACCTTCCTCAGATGAGGGGAATAAATCATCTTTAACATCAGCGGAATCCTCCAATAATCAAAAACCAAGCAGTGGTGTCAGCGAAGTACCAATAGCACAGCAAATTGAAAGTATTTCAACACAAAAAGTGAAAACGGATTCTGTTGAGTAATGGACCAGTGTTGAACAGTCTGACGGTATCATCCGGCGTATGGAACAAACCTTTTGAATCTAATGAGCATACCTATCATATCGAGGTCGATAATGATATTTCTTCAATCGAAATGTATGCAACGACAAATGCCAGCGGAGCAACGATTGAATATGACGGTGCGAGCATTGCAAAAGTGAAGATCAAGGATAAAGCGAAAACGGCCATTTCCGTTACCGTTTCAAAAGATGGGGAGCGTCGTACTTACGTCCTTGTTTTCGAAAAGGACATGGATGTTGAAATGGATGAGGAAGAAACCGTGGATGATGTCAAAACAAAAGAGGTGGAAGTTGAGGCAGCGCAAACGAGTACAGCTGGTATACGGAGAGCGAAACATCCAATGATTCAGGAGGCCAGATTAATGGGAAACAACCTGTTGAGACGGTGTCATTCTTTGGGAATATAAAGGATTTCTTCACCTCCCTGTTAAAATAGGATGGTTTTGAATCCTGCAAAAAAAGGACAAGGTTCAGGCTTGTCCTCGAAATTCATATTTATATGGGCAAAATGATTTGGACCTCGGTTCCTTGGTTCAGTTCACTGTTAAAGCGGACCTTTCCCCGATGCGCCTCAATGATTCGGCAACTGACTGTCAGTCCTAATCCGGTTCCTTTTTCTTTTGAAGAATAGAAAGGCTCTCCAAGATGTTTTATGCGGTTTTTTTCTATTCCGCTTCCATTATCTTTGATGGTGATGGAAAGGTTATTGTTCATTCGTTCGAAATCAATCCAAATGTGGTCGGCGGATGCCTCCATGGAATTCTTGAGCATGTTTATGAAAACTTGTTTTAATTGGTTTCCCTCACATAATAGAAGCGGTATTTCATTTTTGACAGATATTGATATTTGGGTGGGGTACGAGTCCGCCTCTGGTTTCAACAAGGTTTTGACATCATTCATCAGGTCGATGATTTGATGTTTGCTGAATGGAAGTTCCTGTGGTTTTGCCAGAACGAGTAACTCGCTTACAATAAGATTGATCCGGTCCAATTCACTTAACATGATCGTGTAATATTGTTCATAGGGATGGTCGCTCTTTTTAAGCAGCTGGACGAAACCTTTTAAAGAAGTCAACGGATTTCGTACCTCGTGGGCTACACTTGCGGCAAGTTCGCCGACTATCGATAATTTTTCGGTTCTTCTTAAGCGTGCTTCGGTTTCTCGAATTTGAGTGACTTCTTTAGCATAAGTAATGATTCCGACTAAATCCTCGCCAACCATCATCGGGACAAACGTACAAGAAAGTAAGATGGACTTCCCGTACTTCGTCAGGAATTCTATATCTTTCCCTTTTTTGATCCCCTTTTGGTTTTCCATGACATATTGGCATGATGTACGGATCAATTCCGCGTCTTCTGCTGAAAAATTCAAATTAATGAATGAGGCGCCATGTATTTCTTCCTGTTGAAAGCCTGTTACCGTTTCAAACCTTGGATTCACGGTCGTGATCATTCCGTTTAAATCAAGCATCAGCATCGGATAGGGGTTGTGTTCAAACAATGATTTATAGCGTTGTTCACTATCGAATAATTGATTCTCTGCGACAACCCTTTCAGAAATATCCCTGCCAATGACAACTAAGCCTTTTCGTGAACCATCCTCATTGAACAGGGGTACTTTAATCGTATCAAAGGTCTTGTAATTGCCATCGGGAAGTGGGATATTTTCCTCACACCTTGTGATTTCCCCTTTTACCCACGTTTCTTCATCGGAAACTTCACAGTAGATCAACGACTCTTTATAAAATTCGGAGTATTCTGCGAGCTCACTGTCTCTTTTCCCCTTATAATCTACATGTTCCAATTGAAATAATTGCAGCCCGAAGGTATTGGATTCAAGCCATCGGCCATCACCATCCTTGAAGTTAACGAAATCCACCATTGAATTGATTAGTGTACGCCGACGTTGTTCCGCTTCTTTTAATTGTTTGAATTCTTCCCTTTTAGCTAAATAAAGATATAAGATCAAGCCTATTGATAAAAGGAAAACAAAGCCTTCCGCTCTTTGAAGTTGAATGAAGACCTCTTTGTTATGGATATTTGTAGTTAAAAAATAGTCGAACACGACTAATGTAAGAATCCCGGATAGGATATATATTGCTAAGATGGAGCGTTTGGACATGGAGATTCTCCCTGATTTTAAGACATTTCAAAGGTAAAATTACATACACATTTTAACAAACTATCGGAAAAAAATATATGCAGAATCCTAAATAAAAAAACAGGGGCCAATGTGGTCACCTGTTTTTTTTGAAGAAGGTCGGTTTCTTCTTCTTTTTTGCACGCTTATAGATAATGAAGAATAGTAAGAAGAGGAGTGCGAGTGCAGCTAGCGTATATTGGTTCATTTCAACAGATAGCAGTCCATAGGGAATCATTGATAGGAAGAAAAAGTATATTAGGTTGCCAAGTGCCGTCGCTACTAAAAAATCCCTGAAAGTGACGGTGCTGACTCCAGCTGCCAAGTTAATTAAGCTTGTTGGGATAAGCGGGAATATCCTGCCTGTAAAAACGTACATGAAGCCATGCTCCACAACAGTTTCTTGCCATCTTTTTCCAATCTTCTTTAAGAGAAGCTCCTGAAACCAGTTTCTTGCTGCATAAAAAATGAATCCTGAAGCAACAACACTTGTAAACCAACTCCATAGATAGCCATATATGAATCCGAATATCGTGACATTGATAGTCAGGAGCAAAATTAAGGGGATGATTGTAAAAGAATTTTGTACAAACATCAATACGAATGTCACAATAAATGTAAGCAAAAGGTTTTCCTTCAATATGCCAATAACAGAATCTAGATCACTTTTCCAAACCAAAGTGAACAACTCTGCATTAAAGTAAATAAATATTGCGATTACCAGTAGACCGATTATGGTCAGGACTTTTTTCAAAGGGCCACCACCATTCTTACTATTAGTTTATCATTTTCGAGTTCATTGGTGAAAAAAAGAGCTGCCGCAACATGCAGACAGCTCCTTTCCATTATAGTGGGTTAATGGCGCGAAGATTCCTTTAAAGCCACTTTTCAAACTGAATTCTTTTGTTCATTCCATAAATGATTGGCGCGCCAATCAGGAGGACAACGAACTCACCGACAGCCGTGGTCATCCAGCTTAGCCAGAATGGCAATCCAAAGGCAAGGTTCAGTTCAATTGCAATTAAAAACATTGTGAACGTGAAAAAGATAATCGTGGCGATCATCCGTCCTTTAATGCTTTTTATGAAACGAGAAACAAAAATGACAAGCAATAAGGCGAGCAGAGATTGCCCCACCCCAAAAATCAAATCATATGGCACCATCGGCGAAAAGAGCAGATTCGATATGAAGACTCCGCCAACGATACCGTAGATATACTTTTTATTGAATACAATCAGATGATTCAACATTTCCGGTACACGAAATTGGAACATCTCAAAAGCTATTGGTTTAAACACCAATGAGACCGCCACATACAAGGCAGCCAATAACCCGTTTATCACGAGTGTACGAACATTCATTTTACTCTCTCCCTAGTTTTTTATCGTGGGATGGTTACGAACCACGTTTAGCCGTTATCCGATGGTTTATAGTATCCTATGTAAGCTTGTTTCGTCAATTTGTAAAGAATGGTTTTACTTTATGAGTTTCCTAGCAGGAGTATTAGCCCAATAGGATTTTGATTTATTGCAATGAAGGATGATATTATTTCAATATGTACTTCAAAGGAGTGAATATAATATGTCGATCGAGAGTGTCAAAAGCCATTTTAAACAATGGAAATGGGAAGGCGACGTAATGGAGTTCGAAACATCGAGTGCTACGGTGATTGAGGCAGCGGAAACCATCGGTGTTATCCCAGCGCGGATTGCTAAGACTCTCTCCTTTAAGGGGGAAGGTGAACACGCGATTTTGGTTGTTGCCGCAGGGGACGCGAAAGTGGATAATAAGAAATTTCGTCAGACGTTCGGTTTCAAGGCAAGAATGCTTTCACCTGAAGAAGTTCTTGCACAGACCGGCCATGCAATCGGAGGAGTTTGCCCGTTTGGTCTGGCAAACGATTTAGCTGTTTTTCTTGATGTATCGATGAAGCGCTTTGAGTCATTGTTCCCGGCATGCGGCAGTGCGAACTCTGCAATAGAACTTAGACTTGCTGAATTGTTTGAATATTCAGGTGCGACGGATTGGGTGGATGTTTGTAAGGGTTGGGAAGAAAAGGGCAATGAGGAAACGGCGGTAGTCAATGCAGTTGATGACTTTTGATTAATGGTGCCAAAAAGATTCACATGAACGCGATTGAGTCCACTTGGGTGGACTTTATTTGTGGGGACCGCATGCATTTTATCGGTCTATGATTAAAGCGGAAAATCGAGCAGAAAGTGTTCCTGAGCGGAGGTTGAAAGATGTTAAATGGAAGCCAAAGAAAAAGTAATAGCAGCTATCTTAGTCTTAAAACTCTATATGAAGAAAATATAACGGTTAAGAGCATTGCCCAGGAACTTGAGTTTTGCCATAAAAACGATCTGGCGGTGGATATCCAGAATGAATTGGAAAAAAAGAATTTTGATATATTGGCCGTGCAAGATCAAGGGGAAATCATCGGGTATATCGAAAGGGGAGAATTAGGTGAAGGGAGCATTTCTGAATATTTAAGAAACTTTTCACCAAGGGAAATGGTTTCGGATTCAACCCCTTTGATCCAGCTTCTCCATATTTTCAAGAATAAAACAAGGGTGTTCGTATTAGAGAATAATTCAATTAAAAAGTTGATTACCCATGCCGACCTTCAAAAGCCTCCGATCAGGATGCTGATATTCGGATATATTACCTTATTGGAAATGAGGATGAGTGATATCATCCTTGATAGATTCGGCGATGGCAACTGGTATCCAATGATCAGCGAAGACCGTTTAGAAAAGGCAACCGAATTATATAAGAGGAGAATCGATAAAAATGAGGATATCAATATAATAGAGTGCCTGCAAATCAGTGATAAATTCGATATCATCCATAAAGATAAAGAATTGAGGTGCTTCTTCCAAATCCCTTCGAAAAGTAAAGGGAAGAAGGATGCGAATGCCATCCGGAAATTACGGGATAAGATTTCCCATGCTAATGAACTGGGTCTGGACATGTCATGGATGGAAATCATCGAGGTTGTCGAGTCCTGTGGCCGACTGCTCGAAATCTCTGAATCCTATCAGTATGAAAAATAGGGATCCGGCTAATCATGCTGGTTCTTTTTAGCGTATCCAGACAGAAAAAAACTGCCCATATCAGGCAGTCTCCCCGAAAAATCAAAACTCCGGTAGTTGATCCAGGTTATTTTCCTTTATCCCATCGGGTTCACTCCGCAATATGTCACGTCCATATTTATGAAAAACGTCAACATTGGCCAGGTTGCCTGCTTTGGCTTCCGAAAGGGCTGTGGGGTAGTCGAGTTCGCGGCCGGAGTTCGTCTTGATGGCGATGATATTGTCCTCTTCATTTTTCCTTACGGCGATGATTTCTTCTTTTCCTGCTGAATCAGGTTGGTTTGCTTGCGGTGTTCCCTGGTGTTTATATGATTCATAGGCTTTTTCAAATTGGTCCATGTTTTAGACACCTCCTAATTATAGGGTGAGCTATTTTTTCTGCAATATACAAACCGGATTTCGTCCAACTTGGGCCGTTAATTCGTCCAAATGGGCCGATTTTTCGGCACTTTTTTTAAGTGAATGCTGTTGCCTTGGCCTTTTTGCAGTGGCATGGCACTTGCATCTTGTGTGTAGGTAGCAAGAAATAATATCCACTAGATTAAGGGAGGAATATGAATCATGAATGTAAAACAAGGGGCTAGCACTGTAAATGCAAAACAACAGGTCAAGACAATGAAAGCAGCGGTCGTCAATGAATTTAACCAAAAACTTGAGATTAAAGAAGTACCCATCCCAGAATTGGAATATGGTGAGATATTAGTGAAAATTAAAGCCTGTGGCGTGTGTCATACCGATTTACATGCGGTACATGGTGATTGGCCGGTAAAGCCTAAGCTTCCGCTTATCCCCGGACATGAGGGTGTGGGCATTATAGAAAAGGTGGCAGAAGGCGTAACTTCCTTGAAAGTGGGTGACCGTGTTGGGATCCCCTGGCTTTATTCGGCCTGTGGCGATTGTGAATATTGTCTGACTGGAAGGGAAACGCTTTGCTTGGATCAATTGAATGCAGGCTATTCCGTGGACGGTGGGTATGCGGAATATTGTAAAGCACCTGCCAAATATGTGGTGAAGGTTCCAGAAGGGCTTGACTTTGCGGAGATTTCACCGATTTTCTGTGCAGGTGTAACGACTTATAAAGCGCTTAAGGTGTCAGAAGCAAAACCTGGTGATTGGGTAGCGATTTATGGAATTGGCGGTTTGGGCCATGTTGCCCTGCAATACGCGAAAGCGATGGGCTTTAATGTCATTGCTGTAGATATTCAAGATGATAAGCTTGATTTGGCAACGGAACTGGGGGCGGATTACACGGTTAATGGGCTTAAGACTGATCCTGTACAGGCCATAAAGGATAAAGTTGGCGGTGTGCAGGCATCCATTTCTGTAGCGGTTACGAAAAAAGCATTCGAACAGGCTTACAGTTCAGTCAAGAGGGGCGGGACACTTGTCGTAGTGGGGTTGCCGAATGATGAACTTCCAATCCCGATTTTTGATACAGTGTTAAATGGGGTAACTGTAAAAGGGTCAATCGTCGGGACGAGAAAAGATTTACAGGAAGCTGTTCAATTTGCGGCTGAAGGTAAAGTCAGAACGAATATAGAGACGAGGAAACTTGATGAAATCAATGATGTGTTTTCAATGATGGAAAGGGGAGAAATCAACGGACGCATCGTATTGACTCTAGAATAGTAACAGAGGAGGATGCCCTGGAACGGGGCATCCTCCTATTAATTATGTCTGGTTCTTCTCATTTAATATATAGCGTAATTTCCTTATGGATATCTGCAAGCGTTTGGCTGCTTCATTCCGGTTGCCGTAGGTTTTTTGCAGTGCCTGCATGACGAGCTCCTTTCCAATTGTGGATTGAAGCTGTTTGATTTCCGTCAGGATTTCTTCAAGCATCAGTTCATCCTTCTCATTAAAGTCAGCCACCAGCCTTTTTCGCCACTCTTCAAGAAGGTTTTCAGTTGACTGAATCTCTTTAAGGGACACATTTTTGTCAGGGGTGATCTGGTTGTTAGATAAAGAGATATCATTGGCGGTTATTACCGATTTATGGTCTGCGAGAGTTAGTGTGCGCATGACCACATTAGATAGTTCGCGTATGTTGCCTGGCCAGTTGTATTGCTGTAATTTTTCAATGGCTTCTTTGGAAAAAGAGATATCTCCATGACCATTTCTCTCAATCAAGTGACGGACAAGCAAGGGAATGTCCTCTTTTCGGTTCCTCAATGGCGGGATATCCAGAGTCACGACGTTAAGTCGGTAAAATAGGTCTTCCCGGAATTTATTTTTGTCCACAGCCTGCTGCAGATTTTCATTGGAGGCTGCCACTAACCGGGCGTTCGTCCGTAATGTCCCGCTGCTGCCAACCCGCATGAATTCCCGCGTTTCCAAAACTCGAAGCAATTTGACTTGAATGGCGGGACTCGCATCCGCAATTTCATCAAGGAAAAGCGTACCGTTCCCTGCAATTTCGAAAAAACCCTTTCGGAGCTGGGTCGCTCCTGTGAAAGCTCCCTTTTCATGACCGAATAATTCGCTTTCAAGCAGGGATTCAGAGATTGCTCCACAATTTATGCCGATAAAAGGTTCATGGTTTCGGGGGCTGGCTATGTGGATGAAGCGTGAAAGCACTTCTTTACCGCTTCCTGTTTCTCCTTCGATTAATACATTGACTGATTTTTGGGCCACCTTGAAAGCCATTTCAATCAAATTCTTCATGAAAGGACTTTCACCGACTATGAGTCCAGAATCCTCGGCTAGCTTATGGATGAAATGCTGATTCAAAGCTTCATTTTCATTCAATAGGTTGTCAATCTGCCTTTCCAGTACTTCAATATCCACAAAAGGTTTTTCCATATAATCACTTGCGCCAAGTTTCATTGCATCAACAGCGGTCTTGACGGTGCTATATCCAGTCATGATCAGTACCTTGCAACGCGGCTGTAGTTGTTTTAGATGCTGCAGGAGGGAAAGGCCATCACAATCCGGAAGCTTCAAGTCTATCATTGCGACATCAAAACGCAGCTGATTCCAATCGATCTCATGAAACTCCCTCCCGCTATTCACAACTTGTACGAGGTAACCTTTCATCGTAAAAAGGCGGGATAGAAAAGTCCCAACCTCTTTCTCATCATCTACCACAAGTAAATGAACCACCTTATCATCCCCTTTCCTCTTCTGCTTGTAAGGGAAGCCTCAGGAAAAAAGTGCTTCCTTGTCCTGGTGTGCTCAAAACGTCGATCTTCCCACCATGGTCTTTGGCGATGCCAAGGCTTACAGACAGCCCCAAACCTGTACCTTTTTCACGGTCTTTAGTCGTATGAAAGGGATGGAATATGAAGGGCAGGCGTTCTTTTTCAATCCCCGTTCCGTTATCAGTCACCTGAACCACCATGAAATTGTTTTCTGAATAGGTAGTGATCGCAATCGATTTTTCCGTTTGGGCGGACTCATCCAATGCGTCCTTGGCATTCAATAGCAAGTTGATGATGATCTGTTCTATCTGCGGCTGGCTGCCCTTTATGAAAGGAAGGTCCTCCTGAAGGGTAAGATGGAGGGAGATTTGCTTCTTTCCAAGTTGGAACTTCAAAAGGTTCAGAACCTGGTGAATGACCTCGTTAATAGAGTAATAGTGGAATCTATACTCATCCTGCCTTGAAAAGGTAAGCAGGCTTTTCACTATTTGCCTGCATCGGTCTCCGCAAATCTTAATATCGTCTAATAGCATATGATCCGGATTGTCCTGTGGAGTTTTCCGTAATAAAATTTGCGAGTTACCAAGAATGGCCGTTAATGGGCTATTCAATTCATGCGCAATCCCAGCTGCCATTTCACCAATCGCCCCAAGTTTACCGGCATGTAATAGCTGGACTTCCATCTGTCTTCTTTCGGTGACATTTTTATAATAAGCAATGACCCCATATACTTGATGCTCCTTATTCTGAATCGGGTATGCATGCATTTCCAAGATGGTATCATGCTGAAGGAGAATTTCCTGAAACCCTGGCTTATTAAATGAAAAGGTATCTTGAATCAGAGATTGGGATTTTTCAATTAATGAAGGCAGGTCGGAAAAGTCCCTGGCTGAATCATTGGATTGATAGACTGTTCCTTTGTGATCAAAGACGATGATCATATCTTCAACTGCCTTGAATGTATCCTCCCACTCCTGTTTGGAATGAAGAACTTCCTTATAAAGCTGGGCATTCTCCAAAGTTAACGCAAGCTGATTGGATAGTTGCTCAAGAAATTCGAGTTCATCTTCATGCCATGTTTTCTTTTTCTTCCTGCCAAAAGTCCAAATTCCGATTTTTTTACTTTTTCCGTATAAAGGGACTAATAGAAGTGATTCGATCTCAAGGGATAATAGACGTTCCTTTTCCGGGAAGTCCGGTAACCGTTTAACTTCCACCTGAATGGGCTGTTTTTCTTTCAAGGCGGACGAGAAATCCTGAAAAGGGTGTAACAAGTTTTTGGGATTCATTTCAAGTTCGCAGTGACCATTAGGGCAGATGTGAAGCAGGGCAGGTTCTTCCTCATACAATATGACAAAATGACTGTCATCGAAGGAAATGAGCTGCTTAAGTTTTGCAATAACATTTCGGAGAATCTCTTGGATGTCGATGTCCATATTCATATTTTTAGTGATGTCATTCATGATTTCAAGCTGCATATTCTTCTTCTTCAGCTGATCCACGGTTTTCTTAAGTTCCGTGTAATACGTTTTCTTTGAAGATTTAACACCTGTCATTAAATCTATCATTTCAAGTTTGTTCATGCTTTTCACCTCTTATAGGGCTGTAAGAAGCAGCTGATTTATCTGTTCTAATGACATATCACGAGGATTTGTGATCATGCAGGCATCCTCAAGAGCGGTCATCCCAATGGGATCTATCATTTCTTTCGTAATGCCGACATCACTTAAACACTTGGGAGCCCCTATATCCTGGGATAATTCCCTTACGAAGTGAATGGCTGCCATTCCTGCTTGCTGCTCCGTCAATGCCCGTGTATCGATGCCCATGATGTCGGCAATCTCGCTGAATCGCCTTGGTGAGGCAATTCGATTGAAATCCATGACATGGGGAAGGAGTATCGCATTGATTTCACCATGCGGAAGGAGGTACTTGCCGCCTATGGCATGTGAAATGGCATGGGCAGCTCCCAAAATGGCATTGGAAAAAGCCAGTCCAGCCTGCAGGCTCGCCATCGCCATCGCTTTTTTTGCTTCCTCATTATGCCTGGATGCAACAGAGGGGCGTAAGTGTCGGGATACGATGGAAAGCGCGTTTTTAGCTTGTACATCTGTCAAAGGTGTCGCAGCGATTGAAACATAGGATTCAATGGCGTGGGTTAAAACATCCATTCCCGTAGCTGCGGTCAAATCCGGTCCCAATGTGGTTAAGGTACCGGGGTCGACTATTGCAATATCGGGGACGAGTGATTTTGAAATGATCGTCATTTTTTTCTCGCGGAATGAATCGACAATCACCGAAAACTGAGATACTTCCGAACCCGATCCTGCAGTGGTCATGATCATCACCATGGGCGGGAGGGGAGAGTGGACTTTATCAACACCTTCATAATCACTGATGATACCGCCATTCGTTACTAAAAGGGCTACCCCTTTGGCGACATCCAAAGCACTGCCTCCACCCAAACCGATGATGGCATCACATTCTTGTTCTTTAAATGCCAAACAGCCGGCTTCGATCTCCCTGTCCTTCGGATTGGTCGTCATTTCAATGAAGGTAGCAAAGGCAAGGCCTGCATCCTGGCAGGATTTAATGACTTTATCCAGCCAGCCAGCATTGGCCACCCCGGAGTCGCTGACTATCAGTGCCTTTTTGGCACCCAGCCGCAAGCAGGCCTCGCCAGCTTGTTCAATCGAACCTTTTCCAAAAATCACTTCCGGCATCACGAATTTAGTTATCGACATTTTTACGCCTTCTCCCTGTAAAAATTCTATCTCTTCTGTATTATTTTCCCGAAAAAGAGCGAAAATCCTGTTTAGATTCCAGGGATTTTTATATAATATGACAAAATATCGGATGGTATAGAACTTTTAGTGCAGGTCAAACCTCCTGTTAATTTCTTTAATTTGTAAATTTGTTACTTTAGACATGTGTTAATTGGGATAAACCTACCTAGTTAGTATTCTCTATAGATTGTAAAATTATGGTGAAAACTATTAAACTGGGAGGCAATTTATGAAAAAACAATTTCTATCGGTTAGCTTAATCGCGGCATTGACACTCGGGACAGCCGGGGCAACCACCGCTTTAGCAGCGCCACACTCATCTCCGGTGCTATCTGCGCCATCCTCGGACAAGCAAGTCATTAAAAGAATCGATGCCGATAAAATCTACAAGAATATTGAATACCTCTCACAAACACCTCGGGTGGCCGGTACGGATTCTGAGTATAATGCCGTCCAATTCATCAAAAAGCAATTCAAATCTTATGGCTATAAAGCCGATATCGAAGAGTTCAATTTTTTATCTTATACAGACCCAAATCTTGTCGAACTGTCCGTTGCCGGATTTGATGGGGAAATCCAAGCGAACCATTTAACCTATTCAGTTAATGGGAATTTATCCGGTGAAGTGGTATATGCCGGTTTAGGAACGAAAGAAGAGCTAGAGGAGACCGACGTTGCTGGGAAGATTGCCCTTATACAAAGAGGCAGCCTCACTTTTGCAGAAAAAGTATTGAATGCAGCAGAAAAAGGGGCAGCGGGTGTCATCCTGTTCAATAATGCCGATGGGGAATTAAACGGGACACTTGGAGAGGATAATGATAAGTATATTCCATCTGTCACGATAACCAAAAAGGACGGAGAAGCCCTTCTGGAAAAATTGAATGCTGGAGCTAAATTGACAGCATCATTAAAAATTGAAGGAGCCTATTCCGGAGAAAAGACGTCTTATAATGTAGTGGCAACGAAAAAAGCAACAAAGAACAATAAAGCAAAAAAGAGCGATATCATTTATATTACTGGACATCATGATTCCGTCGCAGGAGCACCCGGAGCGAATGATGATGCATCAGGAACATCCGTCACCCTTGAACTTGCTCGTGTTCTGAAGAATCTTCCTACAGATACGGAAATTCGCTTCGTCACCTTTGGGGCAGAGGAAAATGGATTGCTAGGTTCACAGCATTATGTGACCAACCTCTCTGATGATGATGATATCAAGCGGACCATTGCCAACTTCAATCTCGATATGGTGGGAAGCAAGGATGCCGGAGATTTGGTCATTTTGACTAATGATGGAGAAATGAACCTTGTAACCGAGCTGGCCCAGGCATCAAGTACAAGACTTAATGGGGAGCCGACTCCATATGGACAAGGCGGGAGAAGTGACCATGTATCCTTTGCTGAGGCTGGGATTCCCGCCGCTTTATTCATCCACAGTCCATCGGAACCTTGGTATCACACTCCTGATGATACCATTGATAAAATCTCAAAAGAAAAGCTTCAGGATGTTGCTGAAATTGTCGGCACCGCTGTCTATGACCAAGCTAAAATCGAAGCTAAAAAACCTGATCCAACTCATAAAAAAGGGAAAAAGGTAAAAGTTCCGCATTTATTTGAAAAGGAATTCAGATAATGCAGTAAAATGAGTATGGAAGTAAGAGAGTGCAGACTGCACTCTCTTTTTATGTTTAAAAATGGAAAACGAGGGGTAAAAAGTCTAATCTGAAATTGGTGGGCGTGGGATGAATTCCCTAAATACCTAGCATAAATAGCTTATTTATCCCTATTTAACTCTAAGACTATAATCCTTATAATAAAAATTATGAAAAATATGACAGTCTACATAATGAGAATAGTAGGTTTGAGGTGATTTTTTAAGTGTATGCAAATTCATTGAGTGAAATTCACTCTGCCCTCTCCAGTAAAATGTCCGATGTGAATGAAAAAATCAATCGCTTGGAGCAGGCAAAAAGACAAATCAAAGAAGAACAGAATGCTTGTCTTGGGGAAATCGCTAAAATTAAAAATCCGGATTTGGCAAAAAGCTGGACGGGAAACCGGGCAGAAGACTTTCAAGATGCCCGCAGTGATGCATACAAGGCAATGTCAACGATCATTCATGATGATTATGACGACTATCAAGAGAAAATCGACGGTAAAATCACACTGCTTAATATAGAGAAAAAGGCTCTGAGTGCAGCAGGTACGATAGCACATGAAGCGGATGTTCTTTTAGGCAAAGGGGAAGCCGTCATAGATCAATTGGAAAGCAAAATATCATATTTAAAAGGGTGGTTGTTTTAATGACGACAATCAAACTGAATCATCCTGCCGTAACGAAGCAAGTCGATCAAGTGAAGACGGCACTTGGTACAGTCACGCTTGGAAATTTGCCGGCAGGCGAGCTTGGCAACAATAAATTGGAATTCACCTCGAAATGGATCGATCGCGAAACGAATCTGGAGAAGGTCTTTGAGCAATATATCAAAATCGTCCAGAAAAATGTGGAAGATACCCGTGCCAACATTGACTTATTAAAAGAACAGGATGAAGCCATCGCCCATACGTCTTCACATGGGTATCAGCGATGAAGATATATGAAGCCGAGACATTGACGGCCGCAACCAAGTCGCGCGCCAAGCAATATGAAGAACTAAAGAAGGAAGTCACAGCCCTGAAAAAGGAATTTCAGGGCATCGTCGGCCTGGATGACGAGTTCCAGGGAGCCGGTGCTACCGCCATCAAAAGCTTCTATGAAGCACAAATCGAGGTGGCGGACGCCTGGATGGAACTATTCACGACCCAGATCAGTTTTTTGGAAGGCATACCGGCCAGTCTGGAAGAAGCGGACCTCTCCGGAAATACGGTGGTCGAGGTCCCCTTTTTAGATGGGGAAGTCTCAAACGGCATCAACCAAGCGAAGTCGCTTGTCGATCAACAAGCGAACGACCTTCAAAGGATCCTGAACAGCATTGACGATATCCTGCCTCTTGATATGTTCGACCAAAAGGACTTTAATGAAAAAATCACGCTGGCCGGGCACAGGCTGGATGACACCGTGACAAAGGTCGAGAATGTCGACCGGCAACTGGTCGAGGAATATGATGTGTCCATCGGGCAGGAAAACGTGGCCGTTGGCCTCTTCCGTGCCTTGCTTGATGCCACCAAGCAGGACGGCAACATTTCGCCGATGACATTCAACCAATCGGCATTCAAGAGCAGTGACGTCTATCAAGTAAAGGATGAAGTCGCCGGTCAGATGAAAGACTATCAAACCTTCAAAAAGGAACAAGCAGAAGCCCGGAAAATCGAACAGGAAATGAAAGAACTCGAAGATCGTCCATGGTACGAAAAAGCCTGGGATACGACAAAAACCTTTACAGGGGAATTCACGGGATATTATGATTCAATCAGGGCCTCAACCGGAGTCGATCCAGTAACGGGCCGCAAGCTGTCCGATGCCGAACGAATCGCCGCCGGCGCCATGGCCGCCGCTGGATTCATCCCCGTCGTCGGCTGGGCCGGACGGGCCATCAAAGGCGGCAGCGCCATCTACAAAACGGCCAAAGGACTCAATGCAGCGAACCACGCGCTCGATGCCTATAAAACGACAAAAGGCTTTAGCCTCCTCCAGAAAACCGAATACGGGATATACGGGCTCCTCGCAGCCAACGGCCTCGGTGAAGCGGCCACAGGCAAAGACATGTTCGGCAACCAGCTAACCGAGGAACAGCGCCAGAACGGGCTGTTAATGGCACTTGGAATCGGCGGTGTGGCAGGTGCGGCTAGGTATGTGGATCATTTACAGGCTAAGAATGCACTCTATCAAACTACTGACTTATTAAAGGAAAATAAAGTAGTAAGAAAATATGCTAAGGAAATAGCGAAACATCCAAATCCTAAACCTGTTGAAGACGTATTAAAGTATGTAATTAGGAAACAAAATTCTATAGGAACTAAGGTAATGCTCGATGGAGAAGTTGTTGAAAAAGTTTTAAAGGAAGTTAAGCCGAATATCACGATAAGAGAACTGGAAAATTTAAAATGGAGTGTAATAGAGGAAGCTACTTTAAAAAATAAGACCAATCTTCAACCTTCACAGAGAGCAAGGTTATGGCAAGGTTCTCATCCTTACTTTGGTATAGATACATATGAGGATATTATTTTGAAAAAAGGCACAATCTTATTTGCTGGATATCCAAGACCAACTGGTTATTGTTTTACAAAAGAGGTTTTAGACAGTGTAGACGGAGATTCAAAAAAATTATTTCAAGGTGTTCAAGTTAATCCTAGAGAATTTGATGATGGAACGGGAGATTATAAATTTCAGGTCATTAAATTCGAATTAATGGATGATTTACCATCAGCTAGAGGTATGACAGATGCGAATCCTCAATTAGGATCAGGCGGTTTAGAGCAAATATTCACACCGGATTTTGAAGATTTACTTAGGGAAGGAAAAGTAAATCCTGTACTGGACGATGTAACTAAACAAAAATTAAGAGGAAATGGAATAGAATTTAATCCAACATTGTTACAACAAAAAGATGAAAGTGGTAAGTACATATACGAAACTATCAGTAAGACTTTTGTAGAGATAGCAGAGGATCCAAATGTTATCAAATTGAAAAATTATAAATTAACTGAAGAAGAATTGTTAAAGATCAAACAAGCTGTAAAATTATTAGAAGAAAGTGGAGGGGGGATTAAGTGATGAGTAATCTTAAAAAGGGAGAGTTAGAAATAGATGGTGTTTTTATTTTTCCTAACTGTAAATTAGTTGATATAAAAACAAAAGAATCTTCAAGTAAGTTTAAAGCTATAACCCTCGATAGTCATAATGAATCTTTAAGGTTTTTAAAAGCACCTAAATTAGGTAGTAAATATTTTAATGTCCGATTATCATTTAAAAATAATTTAATATGGGGGATTGATCTGAAAGTAAATGATCCATCCATTAACCAATGGGACTATGAAGAAAAACTATCTCAGCATGGCGAATGGCTTACAGAGCAAATTGGGTATCCTGAGGGAATATTGTCTGAAAATGTATTTGAATGGGGTAAGATTACTCAATGGTATGATCCAAGATCCAGTGATGCAGGAATAAGCATACTTTATTTCCAAAGGTAAAATGAAACGAAATGAATATGAAAATAAAATAAAAGAGTTAGGTGTAGATTTACAAGAACTCAATATCGTTATTGGAAGAAAAACTAATGTACCATTTTCAACAGGTTGTTACTTTGAAGATGGAAATTGGATATTGTATGATGTGGATGAAAGACAAAATTCTTCAATTATCGAAAAGGGTAACGAGGATCGAATTTTCAAATTTTATATATGATAACGATTGGGAAAATAGGAAAGTAGAATTATTGGAGATAAACCAGTTGATTTGAAAACCAGACTACTTAACCAAACCACCAAAACCATTGCAAGCTTGGTAACAGAGTTAAGATTATCGAAAATGAAAACCGTATTTTGCTAGAATAAAATGAAACCTTGAGTGGCTAAAGCCATTCGAGGTTTTTTGATGAAATTGACAGTGTAATTTTTGTATGAAAACTATGATAGTAAGCAGGTAGTTTGGGAATACGAAATGATTTTAAAAATATAGGTGAAGAAATCGGTAAAAAAGAAATCCCTAAACGGATAAGTAAGGAGGAATTGCAGAAGGTTTTGGGTCACCAGGAGGTGGAATACAATATGAACTTCCTTTACCTGTAGAATGCTTGAGGGGTTAGGGATGTTAAAAGAAATTAAGTAACCAATTCAAAAAGATATTTTTCTATTTATTTAAATTAAAGGAGAATAAACAAATGACACAACAGGAAGCAAAAGAAATAATCGAGCAAGAGAAATTAAAAAGATACAATTGGTTTAATGAACATCCACAAAGAGAAAATGAGGTAGGAATTAGAGTTGATGGTGATCAATGGATAGTATATGTAACTGATGAAAGGGCTAGTGTGGTTACAGGTTCTATTACAAAATTCAATAATGAAAGTGATGCTTTAGAAAACTTTATAAAAAGATTAAGATTAGAAAAAATATTGTTTTAGTCTCATATAATAGGTAATTATGTGTTTAAAATGAGGTTACCCAGTGCCGAATAAACCATCTTTCAAACCTAAAACACATAACCCAAGGAACCCGTATTTTTTTTAAAATTGTTTTACCGCACCTTCAAATGCTTAAAAGTTCGATATTGTATATTGTATGATGTGGTCTGATTACAAAAATTCCTAATTATCAAAAGGGCTTTATGTCGAGTTTTTACTTAGACTTTATTATAATAATTCTCCTGAAGATGCAATAAGACAAACAAAAAAACTTTTTGATGAGAATTTTGTTAAAGATCATATATACCAAAAAGAGCTGAAATCCTATTCAAGAATTTTTGAGGAAGATTTCTTTTCATTACCACAAGAAGAAATTCAGTCAGATGGTTATGTCGTTCATACGTTGTAAGCAGCCATTTGGTGCTTAGGAAATTCAGATTCGTTTAGCGATGTGGTTTTAAAAGCAGTGAATCTAGGGGATGATACAGATACAGTAGGTGCCATTACAGGGACAATGGCAGGTATGTACTATAAAATGGTCGACATCCCTAAAGAATGGCTTGAGAAAATCACAAGAAAAGAAGATATTGATGAATTAATCAAGCAATTCCATAGTTTTTGTGCAGATAAAGCAATTAAAGAAGAGTATGGGGATTGATGTAAATCACCCATATAAATATAACCCCCCCCTATAAAAATCCTTTATAGGGGTTTTTTATGTCGAGATTCCAGTTTATGCTATGTTAAACGAGAAGCGAAGCAGTTTATTTTTGATGATGGAAAATTAAATAATGAGTGGGAAAATGATAAGAAAGGTGAGTATACGATCTATAATGGGAAAGAGTATAGATTCATATAATCTGATTCAGTGGAAGCTACTGAATTAATTAGTAATGATAAAAATGAAATGGACAATGGCTTTACTTATTACAAAAATAATATGTACACGAAAATAGTAGGTGTAAATGAAGTTAAAGAATTATATTCTATTAATCCCTATGCTGTATATAAGGGAGAGATGTTTCCAGCATCTGAAGAAAGAAAAACTGGAAAAGTATTGTTGGATACAACAAACACTGAACTTGCTAAAAAGATGGGGTTTGAATGAACAGATAAATATATGTACTCCAAATCTGTGGAATGGGATGAAGTGGAGATAATCGAGGAGAGGAAACCTTATTCATTAGATTAATTCCCTCATTTCAAACACGATTAATATTTATCGCACTATACCCTCTAATGAGCTTTGGAACTGTTTTGTTAAGGGTCTTCTTTATAGGCGAGTAGATAGGAAGATGAAATGGATAAGAAAAAGCAGTTAATCGATCAAATAAAAGTTGTGATAAATAATCTTGAAAATGATTATTATAATGAAATTACAAGGGGCGTGTTACAACTAATATATATAAGATATAAGAACGCATTGGATGTAATGGAGAATAATGAAGATATAAGAGAATTAAATATTATTGGTGGAGTAAGGGCCTATATGGATAGTTATAATGACTATCAAAAACTGTTATTAGGAGAATTACATAAAGCCGAAAAATTAAATAAAGAATTATTGAATACTTGATAAAGTTTGAAAATGGAGGAACCTATGATAAGAAAAGGAAAGTATGCAATGCATAATGGTAGCGAGTATAGTTTTAGTCTACTGGAAGATAAGTCTATAAGGTTAATAAGTAATAAATATGCTGATCTATCTCAAGGTTTCAAGCATTTAGATGAAAATATTTATATAAAAAATGTTTCTGTAGAAGAGGTAGATTTATTTAAGATAAATTCAAAGGCAATATATAAGGGTGAGGTGTTTCCAGCATCTGAAGAAAGAAGAACTGGAAAAGTATTGTTGGATACAACAAACACTGAGCTTGCTAAAAAGATGGGGTTTGAACGGACAGATAAATATATGTACTCCAAATCTGTTGAATGGGATGAAGTGGAGATAATCGAGGAGAGGAAACCCTATACATTAGATTAATTTCCTGATTTAAAGCGCCTACATAAAGTAAAAGCGATTATTTCTTCAAAAAGTGGGTATTAAGAATTAAGCGGTCTTTCATTTAATATCTAGCACTAAGTTTTCTTTATGTTGAATAAGGAGAATTTGGTGGGAGGTGATTAAATGAGGAAAGCCTATGGTATAAAAAGTTTGATGATTTACTTTGAATCGGTAAATTATCCAATTAAAGAAGAGGAAATCAATGATCTAATTTTGAATAAAAAGATCCCCCATCTCAGACCCATCGATAATTTGCTGATTTTTAATTTGGATCATATTGATGGCTGGCTTAGTGATCAGCAATCCAACCCTTAGTTAATTGAAGCCTTGCTGTAAGTGGAGCCTTGATTTATATGTGTACCTGTAATCTAAGTCTATTGATAAAAAGGAAAAGCTAGCCGAGGTGTTTCATGAAAACCTTGGCTGGCTTTTTGTTTATCTCTTCATTTTCAGAAAAACGAATCAGCACCAGTTGATTTGGTAACGACTGTATACTGCCGTTATGCCTGGATTATAATAGCCTAAGCAGAGCCTGTACCCCTGTTAGGATAAGCCCTATGATAAAACCACAGACCGCTCCATTCACGCGAATCCATTGCAAGTCTTTTCCTACACCGTTTTCCATCATATCAATCAGCGTTTCATTGTCTAACTTATCTAAGTTTTCTTGTACAAGATTGCCGATTTGCGTATGATTTTTTTCAATGAGAACAGTAATTTGTTTCTGTATCCATTGATCGATGCGGTTGCTATTTTCCTTAATATTGTCCAGTATATGATGAATCATTGGAGTCAGGTAAGCATCCATGAAATGTTCATCTTCGACGAAATCCAATGCTTCTTGTTGAATTTGTTTTAGGCTTCCCTCTATTGTCGCCTCAGGCTCCCATTTTGTCAGAAGTTGTTTTTTCCATTTTTCAACTCCTTCTAACAGTTCCCGGTTATGGTTAATGCCTTGTATCTCTTTCCTGATATATAAGATTAAAGCCTCTCTATTTGGTTCTTTCTCGTTTTGTAAATTATTTACGACACTTAATAGCAGGTTTTGTATGATATTCCCAAGTTTCTCTTCGTTAAGTAGACTTTGAATCGATTTAACGGCGAACTGAAGCATACCTTCCAGTTCAATCTTGCTGAGTACATCCATGGAAACAGTGCCAAGTCGGTGACTGGTTTCTTTTTTCCCTAACCAATCTTCCGCTTTTTTCAAAACATGATCCAAAGCCTTCTTATCAAACTCTTCGTTAAGTAACTCTGAACTTACTAAATGAAGAATCTTGCTCATGTCTATGCTAGAAAGTGATGCTTTAATTTTTTTTGCAACGAAAGGTGTAATCTTTTCTATATCTATATAACCAATCATTTGCTTGATTAGTTTAATCAGGACTTTTCTAAAAGTATCACTTTGAATCTCTTTTCCTAAAATAGGGATCAATTTTTCAGTAAAAGGAATATGTTTTACTTTGTCCTGAATACTTTCCTTAGAAAGCCAGTCGTTTTTTAACATCGAAACAAGTGCATTTGTCATTCTTTTACGATTGTTGGGCAAAAGCGCTGTATGGGGGATTGGTAATCCAAGCGGATGGCGGAATAATGCAGTGACTGCAAACCAATCTGCCAATCCGCCGACTAAACCAGCCTCAAACCCTCCATGTAATAAATCTAGCGGCAATGAACCTTGAAATGGAGTGGTTGCAATATAACCCGCCCCCATGATAATTAGTGAATATCTAGCTATTTTTCTTGACGATTTTATTTTTGGTGACATTATATTCTCTCATCCTTAAAAAGAAATTCAATTACTATTAACGTATCATCCATATGTTTAATGTCTTACTTTTATCTAGTAGTAGTATAGCAGGTAGTTCAAAAAAATACTCCCAACAAAGGCAGTAAGTTCATTTATATGAGAATGGGAAAATCACTTATTAAGGAATGACACTTTATAAAGCATTTCAATATGAATCGAAATTATTGGAAAACTAATTTATATGGAACCGGAAAATTAGTAGTTGTTGTTTTACGGGTTTAATTATTGCTATTGTATGTTTAGCCAGGGCAATAAAAGAAGTGGAGATGTGGTTTCTTTGATACATATATTAATTGCGGATGATGATCGGCATATTCGGGAATTGCTTAAATTTCATTTGGAAAAGGAAGGGTACATGGTATCGGAAGCGAAGGATGGTAATGAAGCTTCCTTATTACTGGAGAAGGAACGGGTCCATCTGGCTGTTGTCGATATTATGATGCCGTTTAAAAACGGACTGGATCTTTGTAAGGAAATCCGGGATGAATATGATCTGCCCGTCATTTTATTGACAGCTAAAGATCAACTTATCGATAAGGAAAAGGGGTACTTTGCAGGGACGGATGATTACCTCGTAAAGCCATTTGAGCCAAGGGAGCTTCTATTTCGGATAAAAGCACTATTGCGAAGGTACCGTATGGTGAATTCTGAATCCATCTCATTGAATCAAACGGTCATTGACCGTAAAAGTTACGAAGTGCGAATAAAGGGGAATACGCTGCTCCTGCCGCTTAAGGAATTTGAGCTGCTGGCCCAGCTGGGGAGTTTTCCTGATCAGGTCTTTACGCGTGAGCAGCTTATTGAATTGGTGTGGGGTGCTGATTTTGCAGGGGATGATCGAACGGTTGATGTCCATATTAAACGGTTGAGGGAACGTTTTGCCGGGCGGACCGATGACTTTGTTATAACGACTGTCCGTGGCTTAGGTTATAAACTGGAGGTCAACAAGAAGTGAAAACACTCTATTTCAGGATAGTTATTCAAACCATTTTGATCATGGTGCTTGCCAGTGTCATCGCTTTTTTAATTTCCAATGTTTATTATCATCAGGTTCAAAAACCCAACAATGGTGAGAAGATAAGCCAAGTCGCAAGTGAGATTGTCTCCTTATATGAGGAGAATCCTGATCAGGATATTGATGCGTATTTAAATCATATTGCAGGTTTGCACTATCAAATGTATCTATTTAATGAGCAGGGTGAAGGAACTTTATATGGTGAGCCGTTTCGGGAAACGAGTTTGGATCGCGACACGATTTCCGGGGTTTTGAATGGAAATACCTATCAAGGGATCGCCAATTATAATAATGGGTTATTTATTACCGGTTTTTTTGAAGATGTTTTAATTAATAGCATTGGGGTCCCGATGGACGTGAATGGCGAAAAACATGCATTGTTTGTAAGGCCGAATATAGAGCTGCAGTTTGGTGAATTTCGCTTTTTCCTTGCAGTTTTGCTCGTACTGACGCTACTTCTCAGTTTTTTATTTGTAATCATTAATACGCGTTTCATCGTTAAGCCGATTACGAAATTAACGGAAGCTACAAAAAGAATCGCCGATGGGGATTATAGTAGTGAATTGAATGTCACCCGAAGCGATGAAATAGGGGACTTGGCACAGCATTTCTCGAAAATGACTCAAAGCATACAGAGGTTAGATGATATGAGGCAGGAGTTCGTATCGAATGTATCCCACGAGATTCAATCTCCGCTTGCATCCATCCAAGGTTTTTCTCAAACCCTCCAATCGGAGGAATTAACAAAAGAACAAAGAAATCAGTACTTGTCCATCATTGAAAAAGAAAGCAGGCGCATGTCGTCGTTAAGCAAACAGCTGCTCATGCTTGCTTCGTTGGATAAAGAAGAAGATCCGCTGCAACGGTCAAATTTTGATTTAGCGCAGCAAATCCGGCAAGTGTTGTTCATGCTGGAATGGAATTGGCGGGAAAAAGATATGGTGATCGAAATGGATTTGCCGTCAACCGTCATTTCTGCAGATGAGAAACTTTTAAATCAAGTTTGGACGAATTTGATAACCAATAGCATTAAATACTCGGAAAGCGGCAGTTCAATCAATATTCGGATTAAAAGTATAGGCAGTACTGTTGAAGTGATGATCGCGGATACGGGCATGGGAATTCCAGTAGAAGACCTCCCTTATATCTTTGATCGCTTTTATAAAGTCGACAAAGTGAGGAACAGGAGTGAAGCAGGCAGCGGATTAGGGCTATCGATTACGAAGAAGACGGTTGAACTTCATGGGGGAACCATCGAAGTTCAAAGCGAACTCGGTAAAGGGACCACTTTTTATATACGGCTGCCCCTTATGTAATCAGTTGTTCATCTTCCATTCATATTGATTGTTTACAATCGGGTCATACCGATTCAGGTAGGACTTGATTGGTAAACAAAAGGAATGGGAGATGAAATGATGTTTTTGGCATTACGTGAACTAAAGCATTCAAAGTTACGTTATCTGCTGATTGGACTGATCATGGTATTGGTCGCTTTGCTTGTCTTTATCATTTCAGGATTAGCTAATGGACTATCTTCAGATAATGCTTCATCCATACAAAACATGAAGGCTGACTATTTCGTTATGGAGCATGAGTCTAAAAATAAATTGAATCGATCCATCCTATCCATGGAAAAGCTAGATGAAATCCGGGCCTCGCCGGATGTTAAAGCAGCCGAAGGTCTGGGACAAATGATGATCACATTGAATAAAACCGGCACATCGGATAAAACGGATGTCACCATTTTTGCGACCGATGCCAGTGGTATTTTAGCACCGAAGGTCATAGAAGGAACGAACTATGACAATAAGAAACAAGGTGAAGTCGTTGCAGATCGTTCTTTAAAAGAAGTGGGTTATAAATTAGGTGATTCACTTAAAGATGACCTATCAGGTAAGGTTTTCACCATTGTTGGATTTACTGAAAAGCAATCTTACAGCCATTCACCGGTAGTTTACATGAATGTTAAGGGGTGGCAGGAGATTAATCCTGCATTGAAAAATCAAGAGAAAGATTCAATCAGCACAATAGCCGTGCAAATGGATTCGAAGGCAGAAGAAAATGTACGTGAATCATTGCCTGAAGGCGTAACGCTCATTTCGAAAGAAGTCTCACTTCAGAGTATACCAGGGTTCAAAGAGGAACAGGGTACATTGTCGATGATGATTGCCTTCCTGTTTGTCATAGCAGCTTTCGTTTTGGCTGTATTCTTTTATGTGATTACCTTGCAGAAGACGAATCAATTTGGAGTCCTTAAAGCACTAGGAGCCAATACGGGCTACCTGGCAAAAAGTATCGTTGGTCAAGTAATCCTGCTTGCCGTGACATGCATAGCCATCAGTGTTGCACTGACATATGGCGTCACTTTAATCATGCCAGAAGGAATACCATTTGAATTGAGTGCGGATTTGGTCATTAAATATTCCGTGTTACTTTTGGTTGTATCCGTATTGGGTTCGCTGCTATCACTATACCGAGTGGCGAAGATAGACGCGATCGAAGCAATAGGGAGGGTATCATGATGGGGGATAAACTATTATTTGAAAACGTCAGTAAGATTTATGGGGAAGGCGATAATAAAGTGACTGCCATTGACAATATTTCCCTGAATGTGGGAGCGGGGGAATTCGTCGCCATCGTGGGTCCTTCAGGCTCAGGAAAAAGTACTTTTCTTTCAATAGCAGGTGCGTTACTATCTCCGAGCAAAGGTCGCTTACTGCTGAATGATGAGGATATTACAACACTATCCCCAAAGGAATTGACTCAAGTGCGCCTTGAAAAGATCGGGTTTGTATTCCAATCGTCGAATCTTGTGCCATATCTCACCGTACGAGATCAGCTTCTGCTACTTTCTGAACTGACTGGCAAGCGAGATAAAAAAACTGTGAAAAAAGCGGACGAATTGCTTAGCCACCTTGGACTTGGACATCGGGCAGATCACCTGCCAGAAGCACTGTCGGGCGGTGAGCGGCAGCGTGTAGCCATCGCTCGTTCGCTGATGAATGACCCAGAAATCATTTTAGCGGATGAACCAACCGCAAGTCTTGATTCCAAAAGAGGCAGGGATGTTGTTGAAATGCTTGCACATGAGGTGAAATCAAGAAATAAAGCGGCCATCATGGTAACGCACGATGAAAGAATGTTAGATTTATGTGATCGAGTGGTCAATATTACAGATGGCAAGGTATTTGAATGAGTTATACGTAAATGGCCGCCGCCTCTCCAAAGGAATTAGGAGAGGCGGCGGCCTGAATCGCTTGAATGGGAACCTAGTTAATCGACAGTAAAACAGCTAATACTAGTCGTTACTTTATATTAACGGCCTGTAAATATGTATTACTTTGCTTGTATCCCAGACGGTTATCTTTGGATTAATCATGTTTTTTTATCTTAAAGAACAAACAGTGATAGGTTGCTTTCACACCTGATTCATCTCGGTATTCTGTATCGTATATGTTGATTAACTCTCGAAAAAAGGAAGGGCGCTGGCAGTAGTTTTCTTTATTGCTGTTAGCAGCACCAATCTTTTTAATTGATGTGAAAAATTCACGTACTGTCTGAAAGTACTCTAGTTCAAGCTTTTCCATTTTTGTTATCTCGATTGGAAATGCTGATGAAAAGGGGATTGCTGCTGTACAAACTTGGGTTAATTCTTCTAGTGTGTAAAACATTTGGCCTGGTGAACTATCAATGGAAAGTTGAAGCTTTTCTTTCGCATGTTCATATGACATATGAAGCTCTTGAAAGGTATCCATTCCGAACGTTGAAAAAATCAGGCTTCCTTCAGCCGTTAATCGTGTACACAGTTTTTCAAGGGTTGCAGGAAGATTATTCAGCCATTGAAACGTTGCATTAGAAATAATCAAGTCGTAACTTTCATTTAGCGCCATTTCTTCGATATCCGTACATAAAAATGTAACACGGTCTTCCTTTGTCATTCCTTTTGCCACTTCAACCATTCCTGGTGCCAAATCAACAGCCGTAATAGAGGCATTAGGGAATGTTTTGATGAGTAACCTGGTTAAGTAACCCGTGCCGCAGCCGATTTCAAGAATATTGATTTTAAGATTGGTGTTTTTTTGAGGAAGCAAATCCACTAATTGTTTTGCCATGTTTTTTTGAACATTGGCATACGCATCATATGTTTTCGCGTGTTCACTGAACCGCTTACTTAACAATCGTTTATCAATCATGAATGTACTCCTTTTGAATAAATGTTTTTATATGCTGCACACATTCCTGTGGTTTTGTGAAAAAAGGAATATGACCAGCGCCTTCGATAATATGAAACTCGGCTTTCCCACCCAGATTTTCTTTAATGAAAGATGAGGCTTCGAGTGGACAAATTTTGTCTTCCCGCCCATGAAGCAATATAAAGGGGGATTCAATCCGGTCGAGTCTTGTTCTGGCATCTTTTTGAAGTAAATAATCCAAACCCATAAGAAGCGAAAACACATCATCTCCATGAAACTCGCGTTGAATTGTCGTGATGAATTGATGATAAAAACCTTTTTCTTTTTCAGCTTCGGAAAACATGGCTTCATAGAAAGAAGTCAAAGTCTTCTCTTTATTGCGCTGCAGTTGTTTCTTCATGCGCTCGACCATTCGTGGATCCCAGCCAAATGAATAATTTTCGCCTGTGGTAAACCGACTTGTTGCGCCAAAAAGAATAAAACCTTTTATTTTTTCTCGATATGAACTTGCAAGTTCAAGGGATACTAGTGATCCTAATGACCAGCTCAGTAAATAAACAGGACCATCGATGGAAGCGATTGTATCTATGACACGTTCTTCAAAGTCATTTAGTGCCTTCATATCTCTCCATTCAATAAATGAAAGGTTACATACTTCTGACAGCGGTTTGATTAACGGTTGAAACGCATCTTTTTCCATTCCCCAGCCTGGAAGCATGACTAAATTCGGCTGTTTCATTCAATAACACCCATTTCCTTTCCAATGATCGAAACTTTTTCAACTGCCCAATCAAGATCTTTTTTATCGTGGAGAGCTGTTACGGTAAACCGGATTCTCGCCTCATTTTCAGGAACGGTCGGGGGCCTGACAGCAATAGCCGCAATGCCCTCTTTCTGCAAACGTGCGGCAAATTCCATCGCTTTTTCGTTTTCCCCGATGACGATAGGAACAATTTGTGATCGGCTTCCACAAATATTAAACCCGTAATATGTTAGTTCTTCTCTAAAGTGTTCTGAATTTGTTTGGAGCAGTGAGCGTCGTTCTGGTTCGTGCTGTACAAGTTCCATTGCTGTTTTTATAGCACCGAGTATGGCCGGGGGAAGTGCAGTTGAATAGATGAATCCGCGCATGCGATTTTTTAAATAGTCGATGAGCCATTTTTTCCCGACGACATAGGCCCCGAATGAACCGAGCGCTTTACTGAATGTTCCCATTTGGATATCTATTTTATTTTGAAGATGGAGATGACCGGCATAACCTTCACCCTTATTACCGTAGATGCCGGTTCCGTGTGCTTCATCAGTCATTAACATTGCGTTATAACGTTCTTTTAACCGAACAAGGTCTTCAAGATAAGCAAAGTCACCGTCCATGCTGAAGACCGTATCCGTCACGATTAATTTACGTGCCTCATTTGATGATTTCTTCAATAATGCTTCTAAATGATCTAAATCATTATGACGATAGCGCATATGCTTTGCACGGCTCAAAAGAGCTCCATCGACAATGCTTGCATGATTCAATTTATCGCTATAAATAATATCGTTACGGGACAGCAGGGTCGAGATAATTCCAAGGTTCGCATTATATCCACTGTTGATAATGAGTCCTGCTTCGGCTTTCTTCCAATCGACAAGAGCTTGTTCCGCTTGCTCGTAAAGAGGATGATTGCCAATAATTAAACGTGAAGCCGTTGCTCCTGCACCATATGTATGCACTGCATCAACCATAGCCTTTTTCAGCCGCTCATCTCCTGCATATCCTAAGTAGTTATTAGATGCAAGATTTAGCATCCTGCACCCGTTGATCGTAAGCCATGGCTGCTCGGCGCATACGGTTGATACGAGTTCACGCTTTTGCGAAATCTCTTCTAAATAAGCCAGTTCTTTTTTTATTTTTTCTTCCCAACAAGGTAATTGTTTTTCACTGTGCATGGCCATTCTCCTTTTTATATGTTAACTAAAATAAGTATAGGTTAACATATAAAATATTCTAATCATGACTCAATGAAACTGTCAAGCTTTGAAAAGGAACAGATTAACAAATTAATAATCCATTAATCTGGGAGAAATCAAGGGTCAAAAAAAGACACTTATCATAAGCGTGCAGTTGGTTATTTGAACCAAGTCGAGGAGTATGAAACTAACATTAAGACAAGTTTAAGGAGAAGGAGGATTAATGATGTTTTCGTTGGGCAGTGGCTTTGTTAAGCTAATGTATAAAAGAGCTTAGTGAAAATTAGTGCCTTTGTATGTATTAAGCTTGTTCATTGAAGATAATCTAAATTCCAAGTTAGTCTTTTTGTTAAACCTTCAAATCTTTGAAGGATTAAATGGAATTCCATGTTACTATAGAGCAGTGAAATTAACGAATTCACATTAACCATTACATAAAGGAAGGGTAATAAATATGAAAAAGATTTCTTTAGATGTTTTCTTTATATTAATAGGAGCTTTTATTTTCGCTTTGGCAATAAATCTTTTCGTCATTCCCAATGAACTTGGTGAGGGAGGAGTCACGGGGATAACCATCATTTTATTTTATCTTTTTGAATGGTCACCAGGGCTGTTAAGTTTGATCATTAACGCTTTCCTGCTCATTGTCGGTTATAAATATTTGTCGAAAATGACAACGGTATATACAATCATAGCCGTTGCCTTTAATTCACTTTTCCTTCATTTAACCGAAAGTTGGACGATATCTTCAGATGAATTGGTCATCAATGCGATATTTGGCGGGGTTTTTGCCGGTGCAGGAATTGGGATAATCATTCGTGTTGGGGGCACTACTGCCGGTACGACGATCCTAGCCCGAATTACGAATAAGTATTTGGGATGGAGCTTAAGCTATGGACTTCTGTTTTTCGATTTAATCGTTGCGTTCTCATCTTATTTCATCATTGGTGCAGAAGGTCTGATGCTAACTATCCTTATGCTTTATATTGGAACAAAAACGATGGAATTCATCATTGAGGGATTGAATCCGAAAAAAGCGATTACCATCATTTCAAAAGAAGCGGACCAGATTGCAAAACAAGTAACCGAATTGATGGACCGGGGGGTCACTGTTTTTAGCGGTCATGGATACTATACAAAAGCTTCCAAGGATATTTTATATATCGTTATAAGTAAGCAAGAGGTACTAAAGTTAAAGAGAATAGTGCAGTCAACGGATAGCAATGCTTTTATAGCCATACATGATGTTCGGGACGTATTTGGTGAAGGATTCCTGGATATTTCGAAGTCCTGATGCGAATTATCTAGAAGCGGATATGGTATAAGCGAAATGAAAAGGCCTAATAGGCTTTTTTATTTTGCATGGCAAAAAAATCTGTAAATTCCGAATAATTTGTTATATTATGTAAGTAAGAAACCACACACCCTGAGGAGTGCAGCCATTAAATGTGGAGGTGTCCAAGATGATCCTTTTAAAAGTGGATGACAGAAAGTTTGGGAAAAGCAATATCAAGTACAGTGTCGTTGATAAGGAAACGAATAAATTGATCATTAGTGGTGTGTTTAAAGAATTTGGACAAGCAAGCGATAAATATTATGAATTGAAGGATGAATACGGTTCATCCAATGTGAAGATGATATTGAAGTGAAAAGAGGGGGGCCGACGGGTTTCCCCTTTTTCGTGTAATGCCAGGAATGAAAATGGCCTGTACAATAAATAATCGGATAAAGGAATAATCAAAGGTTTCTGAATCATATAATTAGGTTAAGAAGGTTCTTAACATCCTTTTTTTACAATATACTACAATTTTATTGTAAAGTATGGAATTTGGTGGTAATATAAAGCGCATAAATGTAAACGTTTGCAAATAGTTTTGTGAGGAGGTGATGTAAAAGAAGTACGATAGACTATGAGTTTTATAGAATGGAAGGCTTTTATTTTACTATTTTATGCAAACGTTTTCTTAAAATTGCATGAATATTATGAGAAAAAGGGAGAGTCGGTAGGCATGAAGCGTAAAAAATGGTACGGGGGAATCTTTACTGTTTTATTAATTTTTAGTGTGATTTTGGCTGGATGCTCTTCTTCAACTGGTGGAAACAGCGACTCAAAGGATGTAGTGACGCTGGATATATTTCAATTCAAGGTAGAATTCAAGTCGCAATTCGAGACATTGGCAAAACAATATGAAAAAGAAAATCCAGATGTGAAGATCAAGGTATCGACAGTCGGCGGTGGAAATGATTATAAATCTGCCATAACGGCAAAGTTCGCTTCAGGTGAGGAGCCAGCGGTTTTTAACATTGGCGGACCGGTAGATGTCGCACAATATAAAGATAGATTAACAGATTTAAAGGACACGAAGGCTGCTGCTGCAGCGCTTGACGGTACTTTGGATGGCGTGGAAGAGGACGGGCAAGTCCTTGGACTTCCATTTAACCAGGAAGGATACGGCTTGATTTATAACAAACGAATATTTAAAGAAGCCGGAATTAATCCTGATGAAATTACAAGTTATGAAGCCTTAGAGGCGGCAGTTAAGAAAATGGATTCGCAAAAAGACAAATTGAAAATCGATGCAGTTTTCGCTTATCCGGTCAAAGAGAAGTGGGTGACAGGAAATCATTTATCCAATGTATTCTTAGCACCGGAGTTTGATGGGAATGTGTTAGAAGCAAGCAAGGCTCCAACGGTTAAATTCACGGATGGTGACAAGTTTAAACAAATGGTCGATATCCAAAATAAATATTCCGTCCAGCCGACAGCGAGTCTCGATTACTCCCAACAAGTGGAAGAACTGTTCTCGCTTGAAAAGGTTGCGATCATTCAGCAAGGTAACTGGGTGTATAACACAGTGTATGATATGGACCCTGAGTTAGCGGAAAAGGGAATTGGCATCATCCCGATTCCAAATGGAGACAATGCAGGCATGCCGGTCGGCGTACCGAACTATTGGGCGGTGAATAAGAAATCGGATGAAAAGGTACAGGAAGCAGCGAAGAAGTTCCTTGACTGGATGTATACATCCGAAGAAGGGAAAAAAGCCGTCTTGGAAGATTTTAAATTCATTCCTGCTTATGAAGGATATGATGTAGAAAAAATTGCCGATCCAATTTCAAAAGAAATTTATAAATACTCCCAAGAAGGAAACACGATTGGGTGGGTGTTTAATGGTTATCCGGTTGGTTGGAATGATGACCTTGGTGCTAGTGTCCAAAAATACGTAACTGGTAAATTGACTTGGGAGGAATTTGTCCAACAGAACATTGAAAATTGGGAGAAGATTCATAGCAAATAAAGTGTTGGGAAATGCAAATGACCAATCGGCATGAAAAGTGTGTCGATTGGTTGTTCCTTGTTATAGAAAAGCCGCATTGCCTCAACGAGGGATTCAGCAAATAACCCAGTCATGATCTAAAACCCATTAACTATTAAATCATTTCAAGGAGGTCGGTTTCGTTGAGAAATCGGGATGCCGCATATTGGCTGTTTTTGACACCTGTTCTTGCTGCACTCATTTTGGTTGTGATCGTGCCACTCATCTTCGGATTTTATTATTCCTTTACGAATTGGAACGGTTTAGGGACACCGGATTTCATTGGTCTTAAGAATTATATGGACTTGTTTACGGATAAAGGGTTCCTTGATACATTTTGGTTCACCATTAAATTTTCCGTAGCGGCAATTGTGGTAATCAATATCATCGGATTAAGTTTGGCTCTCATCGTGACTTCGAAAATTAAATCAAGCAACATACTGCGGACCGTTTTCTTTATGCCCAATTTAATTGGCGGCTTGATTCTCGGCTTTATTTGGCAGTTCATTTTTATTAAGGTCTTCGGTGCGATTGGTGATTTGACTGGGATCGAAGCATTTAATGGATGGTTATCAACGACAGATACAGGTTTTTGGGGATTGATCATTTTAACGTCTTGGCAAATGGCCGGGTATATCATGATCATTTATATTGCCTATCTGCAGGCTGTTCCTGAAGACTTGATCGAAGCGGCAAAAATTGATGGAGCTAACAGCTTCCAGCGTTTTCGCCATATAACTTTTCCGCTAGTGGCACCTGCTTTTACCGTCAGTTTGTTTTTGACGCTTTCCCACTCGTTCAAGATCTATGATCAAAATCTTTCTTTGACGAATGGAGCTCCCTATAATTCAACTGAAATGGTTGCGATGAACATTGTAAAATCCGCCTTCACCGAAAACGATATGGCATATGCACAAGCAAAAGCCGTTATCTTTTTCGTAATCGTGGCGGTCGTATCACTGACACAAGTCTATTTCAATAAAAAACGGGAGGTTGAGCTGTAATGAGGGGAAAATGGAAATTGTGGCTGATTGGATTCATCGGATTCATTTTGGCTATGTTATGGCTCACTCCGTTTTATTTAATGCTTGTCAATGCCTTTAAAATGAAACGGGATATATTTGCCGATACACTGGGACTGCCTGAAACCTGGACATTCGAAAACTTCATTCAAGCTTTCGAGCAATTGGATTTTCTCCGGACTTTATTCAATTCTTTATTGATATCGGGCGTCAGTGTAGTCATCATCATCATTTTTTCTGCGATGGCAGCATACGCTCTTTCCCGAAACAAAAGTAAAATAAGTTCCCTGCTTTTCTTTGTGTTTGTAGCTGCCATGCTGATCCCGTTTCAGTCTGTGATGATACCGCTCGTTGCCCAATTCGGACAGCTTGGGATGTTGAACAAGGCCGGACTTATTTTCATGTATTTAGGTTTTGGCTGCAGTCTTTCCATATTCCTTTACCATGGTACTTTAAAAGGGATTCCCCTCTCACTTGATGAGGCAGCAAAGATTGATGGTGCAAACCGCTTTCAAGTATTTTGGTATATCATATTTCCATTATTAAAACCGATGTCCATTACAGTCGGGATCTTAAATGTCATTTGGATATGGAATGACTATTTGTTGCCATCCCTTGTTATTGGCGGAGCAGGATCGGAGACCATCCCACTTAAATTATTCTTCTTTTTCGGTCAATATACGAAGCAATGGCATCTCGCCTTGGCTGGCCTTACTTTATCCATCATTCCAGTCATCATTGCTTACTTTTTTGCTCAGAGGCAAATTATCAAAGGAATTGCAGATGGAGCCGTTAAATAACTATTTAAATATAGGGAATATTAAACCATGTGCGGTGAACGGGGAGTGTTGATGAAATTGTCTGTTACTATAAAAGACGTTGCCAAAAAAGCAAATGTCGCTCCATCAACGGTATCGCGTGTAATCCATAACAGCCCGACAATCAGTGAAAAGACAAAGCGTAAAGTACGCAAGGTATTAAAGGAAATGGGCTATCATATGAATGAAAATGCCCGGAACTTAGTCACGAAGTCAACTAAGGCCATTGGGATCGTCATGAAAAGTTCGGCAAGGGAATCACTTTATAATCCCTTTTTTCCAGAAGTGATCCGAGGCATCGGGGATTTCTGTAATAAAGAAGGGTACAGTCTTTCCTTGACAACCGGCGAGACGGAGGATGCCATCTTTGAGGATGTCGTGAAAATGGTTCAGGGCAGAAGAGTGGATGGCATGATTGTTTTGTACTCTAAAAAGGACGATAAAGTGGTGCCGTATTTATTAAAGCAGGGCTTCCCGTTCGTTTTGATCGGGAAGCCAAGTACGAACATGAGCGGAATCACGTTCATTGATAACGATAATGTTCAAGCGGCCAGGGAAGTATCGGAGTTTGTAATAAATCTTGGACATGAGCGAATCGCCTTTTTAGGGGGCAGTCCCGAGTTTGAGGTGATCCAGGACCGCTTGACAGGCTTTCAACAAGCGATGGAACAGGCCGGGGTGGATGTGCGACAGGAATATATCAAATTGATTCCTTTAAATCGAACGGATGGAATAAAGGCCATTGACGAATTGCTGGAATTGAAAGAGGCACCAACCGCATTTTTGGTTATGGATCTTTTATTGGGTGTTCTCTTGCTTGGAGTGTTAGCTGAAAAGAACTTGAAAGTGCCACAGCAAATAAGCGTCGTCTGTTTTAACCACTCAGAATTCATAGAATTTTTAAGTACGCCGCTGACAACGGTTGATATCCATACGTATCAGTTAGGGTATGAGGCGGCAAAATGCGTGTTCGATTTAATTGCAAATCCGGAAATGATGGAAAAGAGTATCAGTATTCCTACCAAAATCATAAAACGGGAGTCGCATTTTGTTGCCGAAAAGGAAATTAAATGAAAAATGTAGAAATGTTTTACCAATTAAAGCTTGATTTTTGCTAACATAAATTTACAATATAGATTATCACGATTATTTTTGAAAATTCATACTTACTGAGTCAATAAGTATGTTCTTATATTTTGATCACACCTAACGCAAACGTTTGCGTTACGGATAAAGAGGTAATAGTTAAACATGCAAAGCAGGTTGCCGTGAAATGAATCTTGAATGGAGGAGGTTGTTCATGAGAGTCCTGGTATGGAATGAGTTTCGCCACGAGAAAACAAAGCCTGAAGTAGCCGAATTATACCCAGATGGTATCCATGGTGCAATTGCTAGCTTTTTACAAAGTGAGCAGGTCGAGGTGAGGACCGCCACTCTCGATGAAGAAGAGCATGGATTAACCGAAGAAGCACTGGAACGAACCGATGTACTTCTTTGGTGGGGGCATGTTGCACATGATGAAGTTCAGGATGAAATCATTGCAAGGGTTCACAAGCGAGTACTCGAGGGAATGGGTCTCATCGTCCTCCATTCTGGTCATTTTTCAAAGATCTTCAAACGATTAATGGGCACGACTTGCGATTTGAAATGGCGGGTGGCGGATGAAAGGGAACGGCTCTGGGTTGTCGATCCGAGTCATCCCATCGTTGATGGAATCGGAGAATATATAGAGCTTGAGAAGGAAGAAATGTACGGGGAACATTTTGATATTCCTGCACCAGATCAATTAATATTCGTCAGTTGGTTTGAAGGTGGGGAGATATTCAGAAGCGGTTGCACGTATCAGCGGGGAAAAGGGAGGATTTTCTACTTCCGTCCAGGTCATGAAACATATCCTACCTACCATAATCCGGAGATTCAAAGAGTAATTAAGAATGCCGTTGATTGGGTCAAGCCGGAATTTGGAATGGTAACGAACTATGGGAAAGCCGAACCGTTGGAATCCATCTCAGGCAAAGAGATGAAGTGAAGGAGAGAACGAAATGGGCAAAGTGAAGGTAGGAGTCATTGGATGCGGGAGTATCGCAAAAAACAGGCATTTTCCGGAGTATGATGCACATCAGGAAACGGAGATCATTGCCGTTTGTGATATTGTGCTGGACCGGGCGAATGCAGCAGCACAAAGGTATGGCGCGCAAGCATATACTGATTATATAGAACTTTTGAAGAATGAGGAGATTGAAGCGATCAGTGTATGTACACCGAATTACCTGCATGCACGCATCACAGTTGCGGCCTTGGAAGCTGGTAAGCATGTCCTTTGTGAGAAACCAATGGCTACTTCTTTAGTAGACGCTGAAAAAATGAATGCAGCAGCAGCGAAAAGCGGCAAAATACTAATGATTGGTCATAATCAGCGTTTTGTTCCCTCTCATCAAAAAGCGAAACAGCTTATTGAGAGCGGGGAGGTAGGAAGGGTCTATAGCTTCCGGACGGCATTTGGACATTCCGGGCCGGAAACCTGGAGCGTGGACGGACTGGAAAGCTGGTTTTTTAAGAAGGATCAGGCAGTCATTGGTGCAATGGGCGATTTAGGCGTTCATAAAGCTGATTTATTAAGGTATATCCTTGGAGAAGAATTTGTTGAAGTGGGAGCCTTTGTGGAAACGACTGCCAAGAAAAATACGGACGTTGATGACAGTGCGGCCTGTATCCTCCGGACGGAGAGCGGTATCATCGGAACTCTTACCGCCAGCTGGTCTTATGCAAAAGAAGACAATGCTACAGTCATTTATGCGGAAAAAGCGGTATTGCGCCTTGAAGACGATCCGAATTACTCACTGATCATCCATCATGATAATGGAAAGACAGAAACCATCCAATTAGGAAGCATCCAGACTAATGACTCAGAAGGACAGCATGATTCCGAAGTGATCAGCCACTTTGTAAAATGTGTGGTGGACAATGAGGAGCCTCTTGTCTCAGGAGTTGAAGGATTAAAATCATTAAAAGTCATTCTTGGCGCGATGGAATCAAATGCATCCCGAAAAATCATCCGCTTATAAAGGGGTTAAAAGTCATCATGTACAAATTAAAAATGGGTATTATCGGTGCTGGCGGAATTGCCCAAAAAAGGCATATCCCAGCTTTTCAAAAATTTCAAGATAAAGTGGTTTTATACGCGATTCAGGATATAGATGAAATGAAGGCGCGAGAAGTGGCGCGTGAATTTCATATCGAAAAGGTTTTCACCAATTATGAAGAAATGTTTGCTGAAGTGGATGCCGTTACGATTGCAACGCCAAACAAGTTCCATGCGGAGATTTCCATTGCTGCTCTGCAAGCGGGGGTACATGTGTTATGCGAAAAGCCAATGGCCATTACAACTGAGGAATGTATAGCAATAACCGAGGCTGCAAACATATCGGGTAAAGTTTTATCGACTGCTTATCATTACCGCTTCATGAAGGAAGCCCAGGCTGCAAAGAAAATGATTCAGGCCGGTGAAATCGGTGAACCATATGTAGCGCGTGTACAGGCAATCAGACGACGTAAAGTCCCTGGCTGGGGAGTGTTTACAAGCAAGGAATTGCAAGGCGGGGGAAGCGTGATCGATTACGGCTGCCATTTGCTTGATTTGGCGTTATGGCTGATGGATGACCCAGAACCGATTGAAATCGTAGGTTCGACATATAATTATGTCAGTAAGGGTGTCGATCAGGTTAATTTATGGGGGAATTTCGATGCCTCGGTATTTGAAGTGGATGACCATGCCACGGCATATATTAAATTTGCCAACGGAGCATCCCTATTATTCGAAACATCTTGGGCCGCCAATATCCGTGAAGAAGCGACTGTTTTGAGTTTATCCGGAACGCAGGGCGGACTTGATGTGTTCCCGTTGGTCTTGAATCAGGCTAAGCACGGCATGCTTCTAAATAGTGAGGCAGTATGGATGCCAGGGGAGGATACACCAGACCTGCAACAGGCAGAGAACTTTATTAATAGCTGCCTGGGGTTGGCAGAACCATTGGTAAAACCATCGGAAGCCATGAAAGTTTCAAAAATAATCGAAGCCATTTATCAAAGCTCGGCAAGTGGGAAGGTCATGAGCATAAATTAATGAAAAGGTGAGGTGGGGCTTGTGAAATTAGGGATTTTCACAGTGCTATTTGCTCAAAAGTCATTCGAGGATATGCTTGATTATGTCGCGGATTCTGGATTAAAAACAGTTGAAATCGGTACAGGCGGGTATCCAGGAAATATCCATTGTCCACTCGATGAACTGCTGGAAAGTGAAGAAAAGCGCCAAAAATACCTCGAAGCCGTTCAAGCAAGAGGGTTAACGATCAGTGCATTCAGCTGCCACGGCAATCCAATTTCTCCAGATGAAGCATTCGCTAAAGAAAGTGATGAAACACTGATTAAAACAATCAAGCTTGCATCCTTACTGAACGTCCCGGTCGTCAATACCTTTTCCGGTACAGCCGGTGATCACGAAGGAGCTAAATATCCAAACTGGCCTGTCGCCCCATGGCCGAATGAGTATACAGATGTGCTGAAATGGCAATGGGAAGAAAAATTGATTCCCTATTGGAAAAAAGCAGCCGCCATTGCCGATGAACATAATATAAAAATCGGTCTCGAACTCCATGGGGGCTTTCTCGTCCACACACCCTACACCTTGTTAAAACTGCGGGAAGCTACATCTGATGCAATAGGCGCCAACCTTGATCCAAGCCATCTTTGGTGGCAGGGCATCGAACCAGTCGGGGCCATCAAAATCCTAGGGAAAGCGGGAGCAATCTACCACTTCCACGCAAAAGACACATACTTGGATCAGGATAACATCAATATGTATGGATTAACCGACATGCAGCCATATGGAAATATCCAGAGCCGTGCCTGGAACTTCCGCTCTGTAGGGTGCGGCCACAGCCTGCAAGAGTGGTCCGACATCATGAGCGCCCTTCGCACATACGGTTACGATTACGTCGTCAGCATCGAACACGAAGATCCGCTAATGTCAGTTGAAGAAGGATTCCAACGGGCCGTAACCAATCTGAAAACTGTACTCATCAACGAAAGCCCAACTGATTTATGGTGGGTATAATTTGTAGCCGATAACGAGCAGCCTGTTGCAGGTTGCTTTTTATTTTGGCCCTTACTCGTAAAAAGTGGAATTCACGAGTAAATCAGCAGAATTCACGAGTAAAAGTGTGGAATTCACGAGTAAAAGTGCTAAATTCACGAGTAAAAGTGCTAAATTCACGAGTAAAAGCGTGAAACTCACGAGTAAATCAGCGGAATTTACGAGTAAAAGTGCTAAATTCACGAGTAAAAGCGTGAAACTCACGAGTAAAAGTGCTAAATTCACGAGTAAAGAGGAATTCACGAGTAAAAGCGTGAAACTCACGAGTAAAAGTAGAAAACTCACGAGAAAAGTGGAATTAATATTACGTCAAAATTTCTTTTTCACATCAATTGTGTTGAAGACAAACATATTATGATCCTTTCCCCCTCACGTTTTAAACGTGTTCTTCACTGTCGATATACCGAAATCTTTCGCCTTTCTTAACATACGTGTAGTCATTGTGAAAGAAGCATAGGAGGAAGTAAAAGCTCCATAATAGAAATCAGCTGTTTCCAATGGAGGAGATAGCTGGTTTTAAAAAAATTTCAAGTTGACAGTCACCTACTACGTGTTACAGCATACCCTATAGTAAGTAACACTGGATACCAACAGCACTGAATAGTGAAGTTGCAAAAATATTATTAAGAAAAAAAGTTGACACCTCTGCTACTCGGTGTTACAGTTTAGGTGTAATAAGTAATACTAAATAGCGTGTTTACATTACCCAAAAGCTATTCAGTAAAAATTCCCCCTCAGAACTAAGTTATAAGTCACAAAATAGAGGAGGCTCTGAACATGGAAAATTTAACTGAAATGCTGAAAGGTTCGCTGGAAGGCTGCGTGCTGGAAATCATCAGCCGCCATGAAACCTATGGCTACGAGATTACCCGCCGCCTGAACGAGCTTGGGTTTACTGAAGTCGTGGAAGGGACGGTCTACACCATCCTCGTGCGATTAGAAAAGAAAAAACTGGTGAACATAGAGAAGAAACCATCAGATATGGGGCCGCCCCGCAAGTTTTACTCACTTAATGAGGCTGGCCGCCAAGAACTTGAATTGTTTTGGAAAAAATGGGATTTTGTATCATCAAAAATCAACGTCTTAAAGTCAATCTAGCTTCATAAGATATTCCGTACGACATTTTTGGAGTGTCTTGTTCAGCTTTATAAAAAAGGAGGAAAAATAACATGATGGAATTGTTCAAAAAAATGATTGGTGATAAAAAAGAGTATAAAATGATGATGGCACGGGTTGAAGCCCTGCCAGAGGACTACCAGTTTGTATTTAAGAAAATTCAAAACTATATGTGGAATTTCTCAGCGGGCAGCGGGATGGATATGCTGCACATGCAGTATGAATTAATCGATTTGTTCGAAGCCGGTGCGGCGGAAGGCAGACAAGTGCTGGAAATCACTGGGGACGACGTGGCGTCCTTTGCCGACGAGCTAGTGGCAAATGCTAAAACCTATTTCGCCAAGTATCGTGAAGATCTGAATGAAAGTATCATGAAGCGATTGGGAAAAAATAAATTCAATAGTTAATTCCGACTGAATAGCTGGTTACAAATGTGAATTGCCACCTTCGCTATTCAGTTATATTTTTAACTCGGTAGTAAGTAATACAGAATATCAGTCAGACTAAATAGAAGAGAATAGGTAATCTAGTTCCGCTAGGCACTCGACCGGATAATTACGAAACTTACAAGCGGCCTTGCCGCGCTATTAATAGGAGGAAAAAAGTATGAGCAATGCAGCGATTTCTGTAAAAGGGTTAAAAAAATCCTTTAAAGATAATGAAGTCTTAAAGGGGGTGGATTTTGAGGTGCGGCGTGGCGAAATTTTCGCACTGCTGGGCTCAAATGGAGCGGGCAAGACGACGACGGTCAATATCCTCTCTACTCTGATGAAGGCCGATGGCGGCGAAGTAGGTATTTGCGGCTTTGACGTCCAGCGTCAACCGGATCATGTTCGCCAGAGCATCAGCCTGACAGGGCAGTTTGCAGCTTTAGACGGCATGCTCACCGGGCGGGAAAACCTACTGATGATCGCCAAGTTGCGGGGAGTTTCCAATCCTGCTCAAGTCGCCGACAATCTGCTTGCAAGATTCAGCCTGGCCGATGCGGCCAACCGCCGGGCGGACAAATATTCCGGCGGGATGAAGCGTCGGCTTGACATCGCCATGAGCCTGATCGGGACCCCAGCAGTCATTTTTCTCGACGAACCGACGACAGGGCTTGACCCCGAAGCGCGGATTGAAGTCTGGGATACCATCAAGGAGCTTGCCGGCGGAGGCACGACCATCTTGCTGACGACCCAGTACCTGGAGGAAGCCGAACAACTGGCGGACCGTATCGCCATCCTGCATGGCGGAAAAATCATCTCGACCGGGACCCTTACCGAACTCAAGGAGATGTTCCCGCCAGCGAAAGTGGAGTACATCGAGAAGCAGCCGACACTGGAGGAAATTTTCCTCGCGATCATCGGCAAAAAGGAGAAGATGTAAATGAAAAGCAAAACAGGGGTATTACTAGGACGTTTAATGCGCAACATCATGCGCAGCCCGGATACAATTATCACGGTGGCGATTACGCCGATTATGATGCTGCTGCTGTTTGTCTACGTATTTGGCGGCGCCATAGATGCAGGCACGGACAACTACGTCAATTATTTATTGCCGGGAATCTTGCTGATGGCTATCGCATCCGGCGTCGCTTACACTTCCGTGCGGCTGTTTACGGATGTAAAGAGCGGGCTGATGGCGCGTTTCATTACCATGCCCATCAAGCGCTCGTCGGTATTGTGGGCTCACGTGTTGACCTCGCTTGTATCCAATGCGCTTACTGTCGTCGTGGTTATCCTCGTCGCGCTCTTGATGGGTTTCCGTTCCAGCGCTGATATCCTGGATTGGCTTGCGGTAGCTGGGATACTCGCGCTGTTTACGCTAGCGCTGACATGGCTGGCGGTCATTCCCGGATTGACAGCGGGGGCTATGGAAGGCGCGACAGCCTACTCGTACCCGCTGATTTTCCTGCCGTTTATCAGTTCGGCCTTTGTTCCCACCGAAACTATGCCTAAAATTGTCCGTGCGTTCGCTGAGAACCAGCCCGTGACTTCAATCGTGAATGCGATTCGTGCCCTCTTGTATGAAGGGTCTGTTGGCAACGATATTTGGATCGCGCTTTCCTGGTGCGTCGGCATAATGGTCATCGCTTACTTCTTCGCCAGTAAAGCATTTAAACGCCAGTTAGGGTAAGTACATCATTAAGGGATTAGCCATATCAATAGTCAGCTGATGCGATGAATGCATTTGCTATCACATGGAAGGCTGCTTAATGCCGGGGCAACCATCGATGAAATCATGGAAACCCTTAAAATTGGTGTGATTGGTGGCGGCTTGATCACTTATCCCAACGCGAGGTTTGCCATGCATGCTCCGAGTAAAAGTGGAAAACTCACGAGTAAAAGTGGAAAACTCACGAGTAAAAGTGGAAAACTCACGAGTAAAAGTGGAAAACTCACGAGTAAAAATGCGAAACTCACGAGTAAAAGTGGAAAACTCACGAGTAAGTGCGAAACTCACGAGTAAAAGCGTTAAACTCACTAGTAAAAGTGCGAAACTCACGAGTAAAAGCACCTAAATACAATTAAAAAAGCAAATTATTGCTGGAAATTCTTCTGAAAGTAAAAAATGATGCCCCCGGAGTTCTGGGGGCATCTTCATTATCATCTTTGCCTTGGGGTATAATCCAATTCCTTAAATAGTTCCGTCAATTCATCCTCGGTCAGGTCGCGCCATTGTCCGATCGCCAGTCCGTCCAGATGGATGTTCATGATCCGGATTCGATGTAAATCACGGACTTCATAACCTAGTGCGGAGCACATACGGCGGATTTGTCTGTTCAGTCCTTGCATCAAAGTGATGTTAAATGTATTTTTGGTCAACTGCTCGACCTTACAAGGAAGTGTTTTTGTATCCAAAATCTCCACTCCGGATGACATATCTTTAATGAAGGAAGCGGTAAGTGGCTTATCAACGGTTACGATGTATTCTTTTTCATGTTTGTTTTCTGCACGAAGGATTTCATTTACGATGTCTCCGTCATTTGTAAGAAGGATAAGACCGCTTGAGTCTTTGTCCAGCCGTCCGATATGAAAAATGCGAAGCGGATGATTTACAAAATCAACGATATTCCCTTTAATGTGTTTTTCCGTCGTACTTGTAATCCCTATCGGTTTATTCAGTGCAATATAGACATTTTGCTGTTCCACTTTTATCGGCTTGCCGTCTACACGAACATCATCGCCGGGTTCAGCTTGACTGCCGAGCTCCGCTACAGTGCCATTAATCGTCACACGGCCCTCGGCTATCCATTTGTCTGCGCCTCGTCGCGAGGTAATTCCGGATTCACTGATAAATTTATTGATCCTCAACTAAAGCACACCTTTACATTCAGATTTTCTTCTTTAAAGGATAACGTAAATCATGGTGCATAGACAAGGGGGAAAGACAAGATAGCGTTAGTTGATGAGAATTACTGGATGTTTTTTACATGTTCTTTCGTGACATCTGCCGGATCTTCCTTTTTCTTTTTGCTTGTAAGGTAGACGCCAATGAAGACAAGGAGGCCACCTAGGATTTGGATGATAGTAATCGCATGACCCAAAATCAGACTGAGAATGGCGGTAAATACAGCAATCAGATTTAGATAAATTCCAGCCTGTCCGGCATTGATATGACGTAGGGAAATATTCCAGAAAATAAATGAGCCGACAGACGGGAAGATCCCAATATATAAGAGGCCAGTGATTGCTTTACTGCTTAAATCAAGGTTCATACCCGAGCCAATGGCAAATGGAGCGACGAGAATCAATCCGAGAAATACGGAAACGGCAGTGGCTGAGATGATCGGAATGTTTTTCAGTTTTTTACCGATTATTGAATAGAAGGTCCAAACGAGAATCGCGAGGATCATCAATAGGTCGCCTTTATTATAAGTAAGCTGGAAAATATCCAGAAGGTGTCCTTTTGTTAAGACCAATAAAACGCCGAATAAAGATATGATAAGTCCGAGTGCATGGAGGGATGAAATTTTCTCCTTTAACAGCAAAGCGGAAAAAAGAACAATTAAGGCAGGGTTCATGGAATTGACAAGAGCAGCATTCATGGAAGTTGTATAGGTCAAAGCCCAATAAAGGAAAAAATTATAACTGATGATTCCGAGCACACCCATGACTAATAGTAATTTCCAGGCTTTCCATACAATCTTCCAGTTTGGCTTTTCAATCCATTGCGCTAGTGGAAATAATAAGAAAACGGCAATTAGCCATCTCGTAAATGTTAGCTGGATCGGGGAAAGTTCGGACACAACGTATTTTCCGAAAATGTAATTACCGGCCCAAAACAAATTTGCCAAGATAAGAAATAAAATAACAATAGATTTTTTCATCAGGCAGCCTCTTCCTTAATTGATGGAATATTCACTAAATATAGCAAAATAGAAGTACCTAATCAATATATATAAGGAAACGTAAAGAGCATAGGAGTCAGTTTTTGTGCATGATAACCGAGGAAGGATGAACCAGAGATCAGGATAAATAAAGTAAAGGCCGTTCAGCTTAAACTGAACAGCCTTTTCACATCTATATTAAGCGAAAATGGCACTGATTTCGGCGATTTCATCCATGGTTAGATCGACATTCAATGCTTGTAAGTTGCGTGTGACCTGTTCTGGCTTTTTCGCTCCGGGAATCAGTACATCTATCGAGTGCCGAGTTAAATACCAAGCTAGTACCACATCGGCGACATCGGTATGCTTCCTGTCGGCAATCGCCCGTACTTCTTCCACTTTTTGCAGGTTGCTTACAAAAGCTTGTCCTTGGAAAAGCGGACTTTTTGCCCGGCCGTCCTCGAATGTTGATTCCTGATTATATTTGCCGCCGAGCAGACCGGAAGCAAGGGGGAAATAAGGAATGAAGGAAATATCATTTTCGGCTGTATATGGCAGCAGGTCTTGTTCTGCCTCACGTTTGAATAGATTGTATTCGGATTGCAGGACATCCACATAGCCGTCTTTATTCGCTTCCTTCAATTGTTCGTACGAAAAGTTCGAGACGCCGATTGACTTGATTTTACCTGCATCCTTCAATTCCTTTAAGGCACCTACTGCTTCATCTTTAGGGGTATCCTCATCAGGGAAATGGATATAAAATAAGTCGATGCAGTCTGTTTGGAGCCTTTTTAGACTCGAGTCCACGGCATCTTTCAGAAAAGCCGGAGAGTTATCAAAGACGATGTTGCCATCGACAAATTTATGTGCCCCTTTAGTGGCAAGGACTATATCCTCGCGTTTGCGACTCTCTTTAAGGATTTCACCGATAAGTTCTTCTGAACGCTCAGGACCGTAAATGTAAGCTGTATCCCAAAAGTTGATTCCCTCTTCCAATGCCGTTCTCAAAACATCCCTTCCTGTATCCTCACTTAGATTAGGGAAAAGGTTATGTCCGCCAACTGCATTCGTGCCAAGGCCAATCGGGTTTACATACAAATCTGTTTTACCAATACGGGTTTGCTTAGACATATTACTTATCATCTCCTTTGACCCATCATAACAAAAAGTGGATTGTGATTTCCAAAATAAAGCAATGCAGTCGTGTATAAAATAAGCAGATGATCCGTAAAATCACCTGCTTACTTCATTATTATAGTGTTTCGATTTCCAACTCCTCAGCTGGAGCTGTTTGTCCAATTTGACTGAGCAGAAGGCCAAAGGCTGTACCGACTAGAGCAGGGATGATCCACTCCATGCCGTAGGCGGAAAGGGGAAGGGCATCACTTAAGGTTTGCACGGGTCCTAATTGCAAACCGAAAGCATTCAGTCCATCTATCAAGGCGAAAACTCCTGTGAAAGTCAGTGCACTGCGATAAACTTTCTTCGGGTTTTTGAAATGACGGCTGAAGAATGTCAGGACAATCAGGACGATCGTTAACGGATAAGCCATCACGAGGAATGGTACCGATACTTTTAAAATTTGATTCAGACCCATATTTGAAAGGATGAAACCGACGATTGTTACGATCTGAATGACAGTTTTATAGTTCAGCTTGGGGAAAAGTTTCGAGAAATACTGTCCGCAAGCAGTCGTCAACCCGACAACGGTGGTGAAGCATGCTAAAGTGAAAATGATGCCGAGAAGGACCTTCCCGCCAGTTCCAAGTAAAAGAGTGGATGCGACAGTGAGGATATCCGTTCCGTTTTCGAATGACCCATCGGCTGCCATGCGTGCTCCCATTACACCTAAGGAAATATAAACTAAAGAAAGCAAAACACCAGCGATGAGACCCGCTTTTACTGTATATCTCGTCAATTGCTTTCGTTCGGAAATCCCCCTTTGCTGGATTGAAGTAAGGATGACGATCCCAAAAGCCAGGGCAGCTAGAGCATCCATCGTGTTGTAACCTTCAATGAACCCTTTCGAAAATGCTCCCGCAGCATATGCTTCGGTTGGAGCTTGGAATGGAGCATCAAGCTTTACGAACCCAACGACACAGAGAATGACCATGGACAAAAGAAGAACGGGAGTAATCCAGCGTCCCATGAAGGTTTCCATTTTTTTTGGATTCAATGAAATGGCATAAACGATGATGAAAAATATGGTTGTGAACATGAATAGAAATAGTGGTTGATTCATTGAGTCGCCAAGGTATGGCTTGAAGCCCATTTCATAGGCAACATTCGCATTCCGTGGAATGGCCAGAAAAGGCCCGATGCTTAAATAGATGACCACCATGAACAACGTGCTGAATAAAGGATGTACACGGGCCCCGATAGTTTGTGCCCCGCCTTTAACAAGTGAGACTGCAAGAAGCACCAAAATTGGCAGGCCGACTCCGGTGACGATAAAACCGGTAATGGCTGGCCAGAAAGATGTTCCCGAAGATGCTCCTAAAAATGGAGGGAATATGAGATTCCCCGCTCCGAAGAACATTGAGAAAAGCATAAGGCCGATAAATAATGTGTCTGTTTTTTTCATGGTGATTTCCCCTTTTTTAAAAATGATAACTCTCGCCGACTGGCCTGAAAAAGGCTAATTAAAGTGTTTTGTGCAAATAAAAAACTCGCCCCTGAAAATCAGGGACGAGTTTGTGCTCGCGTTACCACCCATATTCCGCACTTCAAAGAAGCTGCGGCACTCAGTCAACGTACGAATTCATACGTGATCCATTGTAACGGCGGAAACCCGTCAAAGCCTACTGCATTTTCAGCTTTGCATCTCAGAGATGATTTTCGGATAGGCCTTGGACATCGACTTCCACCACATGTCGACTCTCTGTGGAACAGGGTTCTCATCTTACTCTTTCTCTTCATAGATTTTATAATATAAAGATAATTTAGCAAATTCTGATTATGAAGTCAACATATTTTATCATTAATCCTTTTAAAGGAGCGGGAAATTAGTCCCAAGTTGGCGAAACTTCCTTTATTAAGAGTGTTTTTTGAAAAAGAATAGGATATTACTCCCTATTATCTTTCTAATCGCAACTATATTATAATAGAAGGCAGAACACTAAAGGAGACAACAGTATGTCTGAAAATAAAAAATTAAGCCTGGCGGATGCAGTCAAACAAAAACTGGCTCAAAAGCAAGCAGGATCAAGTAAAGATAAACTGGAAACAGGCGTTGTGAAGAAAACGAAACAGCTTAAAAGCCAGTTGACCAAAAAGCCGAATAACCAACGTAAGCGTACAGGGGTATAATCCTAATTTGTCAAAGGACAACGACTGTTCGGAGCTTATCAGAGAGCAGTTACCTTTTATGAATGAGGGTACTGCTTTTTTATATGAACGCAAAAATGGGGATTTAGTAATGGACGAGGCAGAGTGATTTTTTTTTTTACCTTTTATATTTAGTTGAAGGGCTGGGCTTATGGTAATTTAGAGGTATGAAGAATGGTTCGCTCACCACTATCTGATATGTGGTAAAACTAGAAAAAACCTATTTTCTCGAATATGGAAATGACATCTCTGTATCGGTTTATTAAAAACATTACAGTTCCGTTTGTTTCTGTTTTAAAATTGTAAGAATGGTGACATGTTGTTACCATATTGTTTTGCTAAAATAATATTTTAAGGTTTTGTAAATGATTTTTTAACTAAAGGAACCTGTAAATTGAATGTTAGGTCTAATAGAGGGCTTATAGAATCAGTGATTATCCTTTAATTGAAAATATGAAATATATCGGGGGAATAAAGATGGACGAACGGCTGATCGGAAAAAAATATTATGAAACGATGATTGAGGATACAAGGAAGCACCCCATTCAAGCTTTGGGTGAATTGTTTCTCGTGGAACAAAAAAAGGAAAGAGCGGATTTAACCGCAATTCGATTTGCTCAAGGAGAAGTATATTTTCAGCATCATGACTATGAAGCAGCCATTTTTAAATGGGAAAACATAGAAGGGGAACTTGGTTCATGGGCGAAGAAAAACATCGCTGATGCTTATTTTGAACTGGAAATGTATTCAACCGCAGAGGATATCTATAAATCCGTCGATACGAATGAAGCGGTTTTGAAAACAGAGGTTCTTTTGCAACTTTTTTCCCTGTACATAGTGGAATCGAGAAATGACCTGGCTTCCAAAGTCGTGAAAGAAGCAGTCGAGTTTCAACCGGACTACCCGAATGTCACGGAAATCGCACGCGCCTTTTTTGAAGAACAAAAGGATTGGAACAGTGCGGTGGTATTAGCGGCGAATGAAAGTATCCGTACAGAATCAATGGGCTGGTTCGATGTGCTGAAGACGTATATCCAGCAGGGTGTTGCACAATCGATGGATCCGGATTATTTTTCAACTGTCCTTGGTTCGCTATACACACTCGACCAGGAACGTTTCGAAAAGGTGACGGTTGCCCTTTGGAAAAATTATAAATATACGGATTCTTATTTCGAATGGCTAAGAGTGATTAATAACTTGATAGATACCATCGAATTAAACCATGCGGATGTATGGGATGAGCTTTCCGTCTATTACAGGGATGCATATGCAGGTCTGTTAGAAGGAACGCACCTAATCAAAGATTTAAGTCCTGTCGTGCCAAGGTTGCTGGAAAACTGGCTCAAAATCGCAGATGGGGAGCTCTCGCTGTTTGCGGCGGCATCCGCGTTGTCCTGGAATGAAATCTTCCCGGATACGATCAATGCGCTGGTCATTCAGGATGCAGAAAGCCTGCTTTCGAAATCGCCTAAATTGGGAGGCGGACTGGAAGCGGGAGAGAAACTGTTCAATTCCATTATCCAGTGGGCTGAAGATAATGATTTAAGGGTTGGCAATAAGCTTAAATGGATGGTAGAGGGGCTTAAGGATACCAGGAATTTCAATCTGCTTCTTGCAGGAAGTACAGGAAATGGCAAGACATCCTTTATTCAGTCAATCGTTGGCGAAAGCATTGCCGCTGAAGATCATTCGTCCCTAGTCAGTGTCAAAGACGGGGATGATTTGGAAATCCTTGAAATTACCGATACAGATAGCAAAGTTGTCGAGGAGCTAACTGATTTGGATGAAACACGCCGCCAGCGCGGGACTATTGTCGATGTGACCATCATCAGTGACTACCTAAGAAATAATCATCTGCGATTACTGGATACACCGGGGTTCAATGGGGAAAAAAGCGTGGAATCCGATTTCCAAGCCTATTTACATGGCAGTGATGGCCTGATGTTCGTTCTTGACGCCCGGGCGCCTTTCACCGGCAGCGAACGGGATCTGTTATTGGAAATTCAAATGATGGCTCCGAAACTGCCGATTCATTTCCTATTAAATAAAATGGATACGATATACAGTGATCAGGTCGCAGTCCGGATGGAAGACGAAACATGGGATAAAGTGAATGCATATTTCCCGAATGCGAAAGTATTCGCTTTCTCAAAACATTATGACAGCAGGCAGCAATTGAAGGACCTTTCAGCCTTCCTTCAATCGAATTATCAAGATGATAATTGGAAGGAAAGAAGATCTGAAAAAATCCTGGCATTCATTCGTAAAACTTTATCTTATCTATTAGAAAAACGGGCAGCCAATGAGCGGAAATGCGAGCATTCCATCTCTTGGAATGAACAGATGGAAGTCAAACTGAATGGGGCGGTCAATCAACTGGCTGATTTGGAAAAAGAAAAAAGTGAAAATATCATAAGGTCATATCGTTCGCTTAAGGACGAAGTGAAAAATCAGCTTTATTCAAAAATTCCTGAATTACTGAGGGATTGCTCTAAATCGTTAACGGAAAGCAGTGATTTCAGTCAGGTCCATGTACAGTTAAACCAGGAAATGAATGAGCGGATTCAAAACTTCATTTCTGACAAGATCATGCCTCAATATTACCGTTCTCTTCAAGATTGGATTGCCAGTTCCCAAATGGAGTTCTCACAAAGCCAGCAGTTTATGGATGAGATGAGTGCCGGATTCAATGAATTATACAAAGAAGAACGGATTACGCTGGCAGGTGACTTCAGGGTATTGGATGACTGGCGCCGTGATGCCGACCGGATGACAAGCAGTATCCGCATCGAAAACGTTAATATCCTTTTGCGCAGGACTCCATCACAATTGCTGCTTAAAGGAGCAGGGAAGCTGTTTGGGGCGATACCGCAAAATAAAGCCAATATGTACAATCGTTATAAGAAATACCTGGAAAGTGAAGATTACCTGGATGTTGCCGAAATGATCACGGAACGTTTCCTTACCCAATTTGGATTGTTTGAAAAATCTTTGGATCGGGACATCTCACTTTTCTATCGCAGTTCATTTGCCTTACTTCAAAAAACGATAGAGCAAACGCAGACTGAAATAAAAGACTACCAGGCTGCATTGGAGCATATGAAAGAAAATCCGGAAGTTTACCGTGACCCGATCACTTTGTTCGAAGTGAAATTAAGGCAGTTGGAGAGGCTTGAAAAAATCGAGAAAAAGCGTCTAGCCCAGCTTCAAAGAAAATGAAAAATGACAGGGAACATTCCAAATATTCGAAAATCTATTGACTTTACAACTATATCCCTATAAAGTGATAATTACGAAAACGTAACACAATATATCTCTTATCAAGAGTGGCGGAGGGACTGGCCCTAAGATGCCCAGCAACCGTTCCATTAGGAATTGGTGCTAAATCCTGCAAAACAGAAATGTTTTGACAGATAAGAGAGGGACAAGTCTGCAAAACAGCCGATTAAACCTCTCTATAATTAGAGAGGTTTTTATTTTGGGATTTACACCAACTTAACAGATAAGACTAATAAGAAAATATGGAGGGAAACAAGATGAGAAGGTCTATTAAAGGGATATTCATTTCAGCCATCGCTTCGGCTTTGCTTTTAACGGGTTGCTCTACTGGGCAGAGTTCCACAGAATCGAAGAAAGAAGAAAAAGTATCATTTGAAAATGTCCCGGAAAGATTTGCTGATGGGGATGGAGCCAAGATCAAAGTGATCCGTAAAATTGGCGGTGATGATCATACGGCCCAATACCTGGCGGGGGCGAAAGAAGAAGGAGAAGCGCTGGGGTTTCAAGTGGATACGTATACAGCCAATGGTGATACGGCTAAATTCCATGATGCGATAGCGCAAGCTTTGGAGGAAGATTACGACGGCTATATCATTTCCCATGGTGATGATGCAGCAACTGTGAATGACGTTCAAAAGTTGGTTGATGCAGGCAAAAGCGTTGTCACATTCGATTCAATAAGCGATCTATCTAAAATAGAGGGCGTGACATTAACTTCTCAGGATGATGAAGCATTGGCCACACTAGCTTTTGATAAACTGATAAAAGAACAGAAAGGTGAAGCGGCAATTGCATATCTTTGGGTGGACGGTTTTCCTCCAATGGTAAGAAGAAATGCAGTCTATCAGGAAAAATTAAAAGAAAATCCCGGGATTAAAGAAGTCGAAAGATTCGGAGTGGCATCTGCTGATACTTCGGTTCAGACACAAAATGCTGTAGCCGCAATGCTGAATAAATACCCTAAAGGTAAATTGGATGCCATTTTCGCAACATGGGATGCCTTTGCTATCGGTGCAGCCCGGGCGATTAAAGAAGCGGGCCGCGATGAAGTGAAGATATATGGAATAGATGTATCGAATGCAGATCTCCAGGAAATCCAATCAGCCGATAGCTCTTGGTCCTACACAGCAGCAGTCGATCCCAAGTTGATCGGTGCAGTGAATATGAGGATATTGGCTAAAAAATTAGCGGGCGAAGAAACGCCGCAAACCTATGACTTGGAGGCATCACTTATTTCACAACAGCAAATCCAAGCTTCAAAAGAAGCGGTAAACATGGCAAATCTGTCTGGTATAGTCGATGGTTGGGGTGTATCGACGGAATTTGAAGAAGATTGGATGAAAGTTTTGAAAGACCATTATAAAAAGTAAAAAGAGACACTCTCTTTCCAGTGAAGGGAGTGTCTGTTCAATAAGGGGGAATGGACATGGGCACGCAACTAGAAATGAAGAAGATTTCGATTGAATTTCCGGGGGTGAAGGCGCTGAGTGAAGTTGATTTTTCCGTACAATCAGGGACAGCCCACGCATTGGTCGGTGCAAACGGAGCAGGGAAATCGACGTTAATGAAAGTTTTATCGGGAGCCCATGTTCATTATTCAGGTGACATTTTTATTGATGGGATGAAGCGGGATATCCGTTCGCCAAAAGCGGCTCAGGAACAAGGCATTCAAATTGTTTATCAGGAAGTGGATACTGCCCTCATCCCTTATTTAACGGTTGGGGAAAATGTAATGTTGAATGATATGGTCCAAAACATGGGGAAAAAGCAGAGGGTCCAATGGAAAAAGCTGCACAAACAAGCCTCTTATATTCTTGAAGATATGAAAATTCGTGTCCCTTCGAAAAAGCTGGTAAGAGACCTTACCTTGGCTGAAAAACAGATGGTCCTGATAGCAAGAGCCGTATCGACAGAATGCAAATTCCTGATTCTCGACGAGCCAACTGCTCCGTTAAGCCATACGGAGACGACAGAACTTTTTCGAATTGTAAATGAATTAAAGCAAAAAGGCGTGGGAATCATTTTCATTTCACATCGTCTGCCCGAGATCTTTGAAATCTGTGAGGAAATTACGATCATGAGGAATGGGGAGCGTGTCATTTGTCGAAAAAAGGATGACATAACCCGTACCGAAGTCGTGGAGAACATGCTCGGGAAAACCTTGGATGAACAGTTTCCTGAAGTGAATACTTCGATTGGAGATGTAATTCTGGAAGTGAACGGATTGTCAGATGCCGAGAAAGTTAAAAATGTCAGTCTGAATATTAAAGCAGGCGAGATAATCGGCTTGGTAGGTTTGGTCGGGGCTGGGAAAACGGAGCTGTGTAAAACCCTTTTCGGTCATACTTCAATCACAGCGGGGGAAGTCATCCTGAATGGTCGAAAGCTTTCTTTGAAATCACCGCACGAAGCAGTAAAAAGCGGTCTGGCACTTGTACCTGAGGAGCGCAGGAAAGAAGGGGTCCTAGTTCAGGAATCAGTCTCGGCGAACTTGACTGCAGCCAGTCTCGGCAAATTCTGCAAGACATTCAGCTTCGTGGATCGTAAGGCGGAAAAGGAAAAAGCGAAGGAAATGATCGCAAGTCTCGGTATTAAAACTCCCTCAGGGGAAGTGAATGTCGAAAACCTTTCAGGTGGTAACCAGCAAAAAGTTGCCATCGGAAAATGGCTTATGGCTGATGCGGATGTATACATATTCGATGAACCAACGAAAGGGGTCGATGTTGGAGCCAAGAAGGATATATTCGAATTGATTGCAAAGCTTGCAAGGAATGGAAAAGCGATCATTTATGCATCATCCGAGCTTTCTGAAATCATGGGCATTACCAACCGGACCTATGTGTTATATGACGGGAGCACTGTCATTGAATTAGAAACAAGCAAAACGAATGAAGAAGAACTATTATTCTATTCAACAGGAGGAAAATAGGATGAGCATACCCATTCCTGTTACACAGACAGCGAAAACGAAGAAAAAGGTGGAACTATTCGACTTTTTCTATAAATACGGCACAATATTGACGATTATCATTCTGATTGGAATTTTTGCCGTGTCCAATCCATCTTTCATTCAAACTACGAATCTGGTCAACATCCTGCGTTCCATTTCAATCGTGACCATCATTGCAATCGGCATTACGATATCCCTGACCGTGGATGGCTTCGACCTTTCCGTCGGCTCTGTCGCATCATTGGCCAATGCCGTCGTCATCTCGATGTTTGTCTGGTTTTCACAGGATACATTTATCGCCATATTAGCTGCAATCGGTGCCTCACTTGTCGTAGGGGCTTTGAATTCATTCATGATCGTTAAATTGAGAATTCCAGACATGCTGATGACATTGGCTACCATGTTCATTATCCAGGGAATTGCCCTTACCTATACAAAAGGGGCAACGGTTTCGCAAAATATGGTCATGCCCGACGGTACGTTCGCAACAGGACTGATCAGCCCGTTTTTCGCCAAAATTGGCCAGGTACCATGGATAATCCTGATCATGGCCGTCATTGTAATAGCGACCCATATCTTTTTGACTTATACGAAGCACGGTCGTTATATGTACATTATTGGGGGGAATAAGGAAGCGGCGAGACTTTCCGGGATATCGGTTAATAAATACAAAATCCTTGCCTATCTGCTTTCAGCTCTATTTGCTGCAATCGGGGGGATTGTCCTTGCTTCAAGGGTCATGACATCGGAAATCAATTCAGGGTCCCCCTATTTAATGGATGCCGTCGCGGCAGCCTTCATTGGTTCCTCCGTTTTAGGAGCGGGAAAACCGAATGCCTTTGGAACCTTTGTCGGTGCAGTCCTGATTGGAATCCTTCAAAATGGGCTGATCATGATGTCCGTTCCGTATTATGCGATGGATATCGTCAAAGGAACAGTGCTGGCCCTTGCGCTCGCTGTAACCTATTACAAACAAAAACACTAAAATGAATCCATTACGTTACTATACAGAAATCCAAAATTATGGAAAAAATCCTGTTGGATATACAACAGGATTTTTCCTTTTAAAAAAGGGACGGGTTATGGATATAAATTATCTCCATTTTTAATTAATAATATTTATTAACGCTAATATGGGGTAGCCACGATAGCGAAATTTTAGAGGAAATTTACTTTACCTTTCAATAAAATTGATAATGATCTATTGTAAAGTATGAACATTCAAATCCTATACTTAACCAAAGGAGAGTGTAAACTTATGCGCGAAACCTGTGTTCCGACTGGCGTGAAACCAAAAGACACTGGCTTTGGATATACGTTGTCCTTAATAGGCGGCAAATATAAAATGATCATTATGTATTGGCTGTCTGAAAATAAGGTTATGCGGCATAATCAGCTGAAGCGGAGTATCGGCACCATTTCCTTTAAAACGCTAAGCATCATGTTAAAGGAGCTGGAGGCAGACGGTCTTATCATACGCAAGGAATTTCCCCAAATACCTCCAAAAGTAGAATATTCATTATCTGAACGTGGTCTATCTCTCATTCCATTGTTAAATATGATGTGCGAGTGGGGAGAGAAAAACAGTTTGCCAGCTCAGGAGACTGTACAGCCGTAGGTGTAGCTATTTTGATTAAATCAAAAGAAGTGTTTCCCTAACAAGGAAATACTTCTTTGATGAAACTGCCTATTAGAGGTTGTCGACAAAATTTAAATAATCTTGTGCGCTTTTTTCCAATTCACTTGCGGACGGCTCATTTTCAGCACCATAAAACGCAAAGAATGAACGATAATCTGCATTACAGTATAGGAAGGTAGTTTCAAAGGGAGATAATAAATGTTCAAGTGTATAGCGATATCTTCCCTCTTCACTATAATCCTCTTTGTTAATTCCGGCAGATACAGCTAAAGCAGCTTTGCGATTCTTTAATTTATCGCCTCCATTTGAACCATAAGCCCAACCATAAGTAAAAACATCGTCAAGCCATCTTTTTAGGAGAGGCGGACAATTAAACCAATAAAAAGGGAACTGTAAAACAAGATTACTATGCGATTCGATTAATTGCTGTTCTTTTTCCGCATTAATGTTTCCGTCAGGGTAAACCTTATACAATTCGTGTACTGTATACTTTTCCGGATATTTCCTTAGCGCTTCTACCCATCGCTTATTTATGACGGATGTTTCTAGACTTGGGTGTGATACGATAACAAGAGTTTTCAAAGATTTCTCCTCCTTAATTTTTATTTATTTTAAGTATAAAGTGCACTCTGCAAGTACGTAAGTATGCACTTTTAGTATAGGTACTTACCTAAAGGAGAGTGTAATTCAGGTATAACTAAAAAAACGGTTAGTTGAATTTGTAATTATTAAATGAATACCTTGCCTTATAAAAAATATATTAATGAAGTCTTAAAAGGTCATATAGACACGCTCATCCTGTCACTTTTACATAGGAGGGATATGTACGGCTTTGAATTAGCCAAAATTGTTCGTGAAAAGAGTGATGACCAATTTGAATTAAAAGAAGGTACACTTTATCTGTCTTTAAAAAGATTAGAAAAGAATGAATGGATTTCTTCTTACTGGGGGGATGAGCAAGGACCAGGAGGAAGAAGAAAATATTATAGACTTACATCAGTGGGTGAAGAAGGATTTAAACAAAAGCGCCTGGAATGGGAATTTGTAAAAGATGTGATTGATTCCTTTTTAGATTGGGGGAAATAAGGAAGCGGCGAGACTTTCCGGGATATCGGTTAATAAATACAAAATCCTTGCCTATCTGCTTTCAGCTCTATTTGCTGCAATCGGGGGGATTGTCCTTGCTTCAAGGGTCATGCCATCGGAAATCAATTCAGGGTCCCCCTATTTAATGGATGCCGTCGCGGCAGCCTTCATTGGTTCCTCCGTTTTAGGAGCGGGAAAACCGAATGCCTTTGGAACCTTCGTCGGTGCAGTCCTGATCGGAATTCTGCAAATTGGGCTGATCATGATGTCCGTTCCGTATTATGCGATGGATATCGTCAAAGGAACAGTGCTGGCCCTTGCGCTCGCGGTAACTTATTACAAACAAAAACACTAAAATGAATCCGTTACGTTAATGTGACTATATGATAAGTCTGCATGTGGATGATATAAGAGACTGGTAACTCGTGGTGAGTTTTAACTATAAGAAGATAGGGGAAGAGGGTTCTTTTTAACCCCCTTTCCACACTAATTTCCAATATCCAAATTTTAAAAAAGTAATTGCACTCACTATATTTTGTTTTTATAAATGACTTTGTTAACATCGTGTCTTACTGTTTTGTGACCTTCTTTAATCCCTTTCCCCATGGCAATAAGCATAACATCTAAATACCTATCAGAAATTTTTAAGGCTGACTTTAATTGTTCGGAATCATACCCGGACATTGTAATGGTTTCAAGACCTGCCTCGTTCGCCAATAAAACTAACGACATTGATGCCAGGCTTGCGTCTCTTATTAATTCAACCTTTAAATCTTCTTTTGATTTATTTAGATAATAATTGATTGCCGCGTTTGTTAGATAATCTCTTACTGATGCGTCAAAATAACCTTTTTGAAACTCATCCTCATGTATCATCATGATATTTTCTTTTTCAAATGCTTGATAATCACCTAGTATAACAATCAGTACTGAGGCTTCAATTACCTGTTGCTGATTAAAAGCAATGGGCAGTAACAAATTCTTTAAATATGGTTCATCTATAACCAGGTATCGTGTTGCTTGAATATTGTTTCCGTTAGGCGATTTACTGGCTCCTTCAATAAATGTCGCCAACGTTTCTGGACTAATTTTATAATGGGGATCATACTGCCTTACGGAACGTCTTTTTTCTATAATCTCTCTTACACTCATCGTGTTCACTCCCAATGTTATATTTGCTTCATAATCAGAGTATAATGGACCCATGATGTAGAAGAAAATAACGCACAATAAAGTGGCATAGCCACCTTTATGTGCCTATTCAGGAGGAATGAGGAATGAAGAGTCTAAATACTGGAATAAATATTTTCATGAATACTGTAGGAGGAAAGTGGAAATGCTTAATCCTCTTTTTTCTGAGTCAAAAACCAATGAGGACAAAAGAGTTTTATATTCTAATACCGGCCATTACCCAGAAAGTCTTAACCGACCAATTAAAGCAGTTGGAAAGAGATGGGCTTGTTCGAAGAGAAGTATATAAAGTAGTACCGCCAAAAGTAGAATACAGTTTAACTGAGTTGGGTCAATCCTTTGTACCTGTATTAAATACCATGTGTGAATGGGGCACTGCATATGCAGTCGAACAAAACCTCGAAAGACAAGAACAAATCTGTCGTCAACATAAATAAGTAAGAGCTGCATCAACTAGGAGTATGGATTTTTTTGACAAGTTCAGTGATGCAAGCAGAAATTTATTCAAGCTATCAATATAATTGTAAGAAATACGTTATTAGAGGGAATGTCTTGAAGATGACTGTTGGCAGTCTCTCTAGAAATTGTATTAAACTAACAGGTGCTTTACTTTAAAGTAGTTGCTTTGCCCCGCTCTTTTTCTTATGGGTTTAAATGTAACGGTTAGTTGCATAAGATTTTTTTTGCTTTATAATTAGTACCAGGTGTTAATATCAAGTTATGAAATGATGCAATTCATACACACGAGGTGGCTATTCTATGTTCAAATCCAAAGCACGTATTACTGCGATAGGTTCGTATGTTCCTGAAAAAAGGTTAACAAATAAAGACTTAGAAAAAATGGTTGAAACCAATGATGAATGGATAGTTAAACGTACTGGTATTAAAGAACGAAGAATTGCACATGAAGAAGAGTTTACTAGTGATATAGGTTATAAAGCTGTAAAGGATTTAATGGAACGGTATGATAAATCTGTCGAAGATGTTGATATGATCATTGTCTGTACCTTTACACCTGATTTCAACACTCCAAGTGTAGCATCTTTAGTCCAAGCAAAGCTAGGTATTAAGAATACTGGAGCTATTGATTTAAACGCTGCCTGTGCAGGATTTACTTATGGGTTGCATGTAGCCAATGGATTAGTAACATCTGGTTTAAACAAGAAAGTTCTTGTTATTGGAGCCGATACTTTATCAAAACTTATGGACTATGAAGATCGAGCCACTTGTATTTTATTTGGAGATGGCGGAGGAGCAGTTCTTGTAGAATATGATGAAAAACAGCCAAGTTTTATTTCTTCACATTTATATTCGGAGGGAGAAGGCGGAAAACATTTATATAGTACAAACCTATCGACACGTATAAATGGTGAAGACTTAAATAATAGTGGCAACCTTGTACAAAATGGACGTGAGGTTTATAAATGGGCTGTTACGACCGTTCCAAAAGGAATGCAAACTGTTATGAAAAATGCTGAATATCAATTGAATGATGTTGATTGGTTCGTACCGCATAGTGCAAATTTAAGAATGATTGAGTCAATATGTGATAGAAGTGGCTTTCCAATTGAGCGTACTTTATATAGCTTAGTGGAGTATGGAAATACTTCTTCAGCAACAATTCCATTATCTTTAGAAATAGGATTAAAAGAAGGGAAGCTCAGTGGTGGTGAGAAGGTTTTATTATATGGTTTCGGCGGTGGGTTAGCTCAAGCTGGATTGCTTATCAATTGGACCTTATAACGCTTTTTTCTACAACTAATAACTGAGTTTGTACCAGAAGAAGGCCTCTCATTGGGGGCCTTCTTAAAGTATGATTCTTTGAAAATGATTCATTCAAACTTAAAAATGAAGAGTCAGGGTATTTCAACAGGACCTTTATTTGTATTTTAGACAACTAGAGGTATACCGCAACATCCTCTTTAAAAAAACAGAACCTTTGAACTGAAGTGAACCCAAATGGTTAGGCACTTTATTTAAACAGCCTTGAGGGCATGAACCCGGTAATCTACTGGGTTCATGCCTTTTATTTTTACCTTGATTCGTTGATGATCATAGTAATGATATATTCTTCTAGTTCTTTTTTGATTTCCAGTTGTTATACTTTGAAAGAGTATTGGTGCAAAAAGGTTCAAAGAGCGACATATAAAAAAATGCTTCGTGAAATAAAACAGACTGGTTTTTACACCGTTTACAAATAATATTAGTTAATTCTTGGAATATGTGATAGCAAGATGGCTTATTAAGTTAAAAAATTATATGATTTATCATAAATCACAATAGGAATCTTTTTGTTTTCCCTTATATTGGGGGAAGGACAACCTTTTGATTGAACTTGATCAAAAGAACAGAACCTTTGAATTTCAGGTTCTGTTCCTATTTCTTATTTGAACTTTTGCACTTCTTCTTGTCCCTCGAATTTGTTATCTTTCAATATGCCGATTTCTTCAATATGATTTCGTGCCGTTTCGTCCCCTAATTTATAAATGAGGGCATAAAGCCTTTTCATGGCTGCATCGTATTTATCATTTGCCCGGTCATGATGATAGAGAAGGTAGGGCACATGTGAACGGGCATATGCCTCCAGGTCATCTGTCCGGTGTTCCTCCAAGCATTGTTTCAATTCTGCAAGTTCCTCATCAGTTGCGTGTACTGTGAAGCTCGGATTCTCTTCAAGTTTTTGTCCGAGTACGTCGCCGCTGACCAAATCGACATGATAGGTCTTTTTTTCCTGCATCATTCTGTGCATCATCCTTTCAAGCGTTTATTTATTCTGTACCACTATTTGTAAAAAGTTAATCATGAATGTAAACATTTCCTTAATGAAAAAGATAGGAAATAGAGGTATCGGATTTCTTATCAAATGGTTTAAGATGGATTTACGGAATATTGTGGAAAAGTGAGGGGGGATATAGTGAAGAGGTCAATCATGGTTATTTTTTTTGTGTTGATTGCTTCAGGCTGCGTAACAAGGAATTATGATTCCAATATGGATTTAGGGAAAAGTCAGTTGAATGAGGAAAATTATTTGGAAGCCCATGAGGCATTTGAATTAGCTTATAAAGAAGCAAAAACATCGGAAGCAAGAGAGTTAATGGATCTTTCAGGTTTTCTGGCGAGCGGGATGAAGAATTACGACGAACAGGATTTTGATTCGGCCAAAAGTGATTTTGAAGAAGCGACCGCATATAAAGCAAAATACCGGGAAGGTAAACTAATGGTTTTAAAGGCGGTGGAAATGCACCCGGTATCAGACTCCGCCACGATAGAAACAGTAGAGGGGAATGACGAAGTGGAACCGGTGGAGGAAGTAACTGAGGACGGAACCATTGGATCCAAAGGGCAAGATGAGGCGGCAACGGATACAAAAGGAAAAGTTGAAACGGCATCAGGCAAAGAAGGGAGCAAGGATTCGGTAAGTGCTTTAAGTAAATCTCAGGCGGAGAAGCTTGTGAAGGATTACGTGGACATGGAAAATTTCCCGAATTTGCATATCGAATATGATCATGATGCCGAAAAGGGAGATTACATTTTTCATGTTTTCGAGGTGGATGAAGGCAGTCAGAAAAGTGGTCACAAAACCACTTGGGGTTGGTATGGCGTGAATAAGAAGACTAAAGAAGTTTATGAAGTCATGTAAGGATAATTAAAAATGGTCGAAAAGAAGGCCCCCTGTTGAGGCCTTTTTATTTTGCAGCACGGTAAAATACAGAATTCGATAAAATCTTTATATTCTTTGTAAAAAGATCGCCTTATTCTTTATTTCTTAAGAATTTTTTAATATTTACTGTTTATGATTGAGCCATGTAAAGGACAATCATAGGAGGGATAAAGATGGAGAATTATAATGGTGATGAGCAAGTCAGAGTCAAGGCAGAACGGAAAAAGGGTAAGTCTCTTTGGCTAACTAGCCTTGTTTCCGGAACGGTTGCTTCTATGGTTACATCGTCTGTATTTCTATTTGGCGGGGATTTTATAGATCAAGGGAAAAGTTCAGTGAATGAGTCAACCAAAACGGCAGGTGTAGAGCAAACGGAAAGTGTTGAAAAGGATAGAAGTGTCACGGCGGAAAAGTTATCGACAAGTACGGATTCAAATGATAGGGCAGAGATGGTCGAATCAGCATCAAAATCGATTGTAGGGGTCGTGAATTTACAGGAGATGCAAAACCAGAACCCGTACCAGCGGCAAAGCACCGAGAGCGAAACGGTTGAGAGCGGCACTGGCTCAGGGGTCATTTATAAAAAAACTGGTGGGAAAGCCTATATCATCACGAACAATCATGTTATTGAAGGAGCCAAGGAAGTCGAAATTTCATTGTATGATGGACAAAAGGCAACGGCAGCGGTTGTTGGGGCTGATGCTTTGACGGACTTAGCGGTTTTGACAATTGATGCCTCGATGGCACCTGAGGGAATTAAATTCGGGAATTCAGATAGCATGCGTCCAGGTGAAGAAGTATTGGCAATTGGCAACCCTCTTGGACTTGATTTTTCACGATCGGTTACACAAGGGATCGTCAGTGCGACCGGACGCTCCATTTCAGTCGATACATCGGACGGGGAGTGGGAACTTGATGTCCTTCAAACAGATGCAGCGATCAACCCTGGCAACAGCGGCGGTGCATTGATCAACACCGCTGGGGAAGTGATCGGGATAAACAGTTTGAAGATTTCCGAAAATGGTGTGGAAGGCTTAGGGTTTGCCATACCAAGTAATGATGTGATTCCGATTGTTACGGAACTGATTGAAAATGGAAAAATCACACGCCCATATTTAGGAGTCAGCTTGGCCAGTATAGAAGAACTGCCGCAATATTACCTTCAAAATGTTCCAGAAGCTGCGAAGTCCGGTGTAATGGTGACCAGTATAGAAGCGGGCTCGGCTGCCGCGAATGGAGGGCTTAAGCAACAGGATATCATCGTTGGGATTGATGGAACGAAAATAAATACTGCCGCAGCATTAAGGAAATACTTATATACAGATAAGAAAATCGGCGATAAAGTAAAGGTAGAAGTATATCGAGGTACTGAAGAGAAAACGGTAACGATAACCTTGCAAAAACCATAGAAAATGGTAGGCCCCTGATTATCCATCAGGGGCCTCGGTTTGTAGACAAAAGGTGTTCGGAATTAAAAAATTCCGAACACCTTTTGAAATTCCCTTTGAATTTTAGGCGATTTTTGGAACTCACCATGTCCATTTGGCCATAGTCTTTAAATTAAAGGCAGCGAAAGTAAGCATCGCCTGCATCGACAATTTTTTAAGTCCCCTTAAAGTAGTCCAACATATACCATACTTTTCTTTTGTAACAATAAAGGTTTAGGAGTTTTTATCTAAAAGTTAAAACAAAGTTGATTGGAACGGAAGGTGCGAGACTCCTGCGGGGAAAGCGAGTCCAGGGGAGACCCCGCAGGCGCTAAGGCGCCGAGGAGGCTCCCGGACCGCCCGCGGAAAGCGAGCGCCTGGAGTGGAAATGAACGTTCAAATTGTACAAACCCCTATTTAATAGTATACAAAAGGTTAATATCGAAAAAATAGATAGTATATTTGCACTGTTTTTCAGATTTTTCATATAGTTATGAATGCCTAAAAGTGAATAGTGGCGCCTTCTATTTGTCAAGGTTTTCATTGTGAATATGTTAAAAAATAGAAAAGATTTGACAAATTTGTGAAATGTCATAAAATAGAAAGAAAGGGGATGAAATTATGGAAACTAATCAGAAGATGTTAGATGCAGTGAAATGGGTGTCGGGCACAGGTTGTGTAATCGGAATTATTATTTTTGCTTTAAGCTTTTTTGTAAGCGATTACAATAAGGATTATATATTTACCTCTGTTGGAATCGCCATCACACTAAGCGCAGCTGCCATTTTTCTAGTTGGTATATTTTTTGTCCTGACAGAAGAAATGGTAATGAATACACATAAAGGCGAAAGAATTGAACCGGAAACGACTAAAATCATAAAAATGAAATCAAAGGCTAAAACTCAAACAAAAAGAAGTACAGAATTCAGTAACTAAAACCAGGAATATGCGTAATAAACTGGCTTTCTCTCATCAGATTCAATAACATGGTTGAACAAAACTAGCTGTTCGTTTATCAGAATTTGAGCCAATTTGATCCCTGTCAATGAATGCGCTTTCATTTCGTATATTGCTTGTATCGATAAATTTTAATTCAACAAAATATACTGCACTCGTTATGTAACAGAAAATATTTCAAGCAACCCTTCGTATTAAACGGAATACATACGATGTGCTTGTACATCCAAATCAAACTCAGGAAGTTCTAACTTTACATTTTGAACTATATCCACGAGGAAAGGACACTTTTAAAAGGTCCTTTTTTCGTGGATTTTTTTATGTACTTTTACTTCAAGGTACAAAGGGATGCATGTATCAATAGGGGGTTATTGAGTAGAGAGTTTCCAAAAGGCGGAGTTGAGTGGAACAAACAAATGTATTTTTTTTCATGTTTTTTGTCCTGCCCTACTGACTGATAAACTTGACCAGTTGCAACAGTTTGACTGACCCCTGAATTACTTCACCCCACGACTACTGCTAAACGGCTGTTTGTAATATACAGGGAAATAAGTATTGCGAGGAACCAAAGAACCCAATTACATTTCACACTCGTTGTTTCTTTATATATATATAATATTGACCAGTGTTGGATCATAAGGGTATTGAAGCATGGATACAACATCGTGCACAATGCGGCTACCATTTACCAACTTCCATGGGCGAGTGAAATAAATCCGCTTTAAATCATGTTTTCCAACGATAGATACGTAATTAACAGGATAGGTAATATAATTCATAATCTTTATAAGTTTTGAGGCAATAAACGCGGTGAATATAATGTGAAAATTTCATTTCATTATATTAGAGTAATATTAAACGGAAAGTGGATGGTACTATCTGCAATCCTGTACTGATAATTGAAGTTTCCATAGGTAAGTTATTAAACATTTATTATATTTCATTTGCTGAAGATTTTCGAACATTTCAGTTCATTTACCATCTTCTTACTGCTCTTTAATGAACTTTATGTGACAGATGTCACTTTATATTGTCTTTTTTTACACTTGGGATTAATATTGGTATGTCGGGGTTTGTGAACATGGTAACACTTTGTCCGAATAATTACCAATAGGAATTTTATTATGTAAGAAAGGGGTAGTACTATGAAAATAAAATGGGCTCTATTAACTATACTTTTTACTATTGCCACTGTGCTAACCGGTTGCGATAACCCATTAATGGTCTTGGACCCTAAAGGGCCAGTAGCTGCAACACAAGCAGATGTTATTATGATTTCGATATGGACAATGTCCTTTGTCGTCCTTGTCGTTATGGTACTGTATATCTTCATGATAATGAAATATCGTGCTTCCAAACAACGTGATGATTATGAACCGCCTCATATTGAAGGAAGTAAGGTTCTTGAAATAATTTGGGTTGCGATCCCAATTTTAATCGTCGCTTTCCTATCCGTTGTTACTGTTAAAACAACAAATGAAGTTGAGGCAACACCTAAAGGGTACGGAGATCAAGAACCTTTAGTTATTTACGCTTCATCTTCGAACTGGAAATGGCATTTTAGTTATCCGGAAGAAGATATCGAAACAGTCAACTATCTGTTTATACCTACTAACCGACCAATTGAATTTAAACTTTACTCATTCGGTCCAATCTCAAGTTTCTGGATTCCGCAACTTGGAGGACAAAAATACGCGATGTCGGACATGGTTAATACGTTGCACTTAGCAGCTGATGTACCAGGTGAGTATATGGGTCGAAATTCAAACTTCAGTGGTTCAGGTTTTGCTCAGCAAACGTTCAACGTTAATGCACTGTCTGCAGAAGAATACGATAAGTGGGTAGATGAAATTAAAGCTACTGCTAAACCGATTACTGAGGAAAAATTCAATGAATTGTTAAAACCTGGTCATGTGGGACAATCCACTTACACTGGAACTCACTTAGAGTTTTCACCAGCTCCTGAAGGGGAAAATGCTGGCCATGACCACGGATCTTCTGATACTGAAGAAAATGATTCCAAGGATTCACACAAGGAACATTCAGAACACAGCAACATGAATCATGATCACTAAGAATTAATTTCGTTCGATAAAACAACTAGGTTTACAAGATAAGGAATATTTTCCTGAAAGGAGTCACAAAAGTATGGATTACTTTGATCGATTTGCCGTACCTCATCCAAGTCCTGCGATTTATGCATCCATGGTTGCCATTGGTTTAACCATGATTGCGGTTGTTGCCGGAATTACCTATTTTAAAAAATGGGGTTACTTATGGCGTGAGTGGTTAACAACGGTTGACCATAAACGTATTGGTATCATGTACATCTTGGCAGCACTGCTTATGCTCTTCCGTGGTGGCGTTGATGCTCTTATGATGCGTGCTCAAACGGCTATTCCAGATAACGGTCTTTTGGATGGACAACATTATAATGAGGTATTTACAACACACGGGGTCGTCATGATCCTGTTCATGGCTATGCCATTTATCATTGGGTTAATGAACATTGTTACACCATTGCAAGTTGGAGCGCGTGACGTAGCATTCCCACGTCTGAACGCAGTAAGCTTCTGGTTATTCTTCATGGGGGCAATGCTATTTAACATCTCTTTCGTAGTCGGTGGTTCTCCTGATGCAGGTTGGACATCTTACTTCCCGCTGGCAGGTAACGATTTCAGTGAATCAGTAGGTTCGAACTATTACGCGATTGCAATTCAAATAGCTGGTATCGGTACATTACTGACTGGTATCAACTTTATCGTAACAATCTTGAAAATGAGAGCACCTGGCATGAACTTAATGAAAATGCCGATGTTCACATGGTCTATCTTGATCACAAACTTCATTATCGTTTTCGCTTTCCCTGTATTGACAGTGGCACTTGCGTTGATGACAATGGATCGTCTATTCGGAACTCAATTCTTTACGATGGCCAATGGCGGTAGCGATATGCTTTGGGCGAACTTGTTCTGGGTTTGGGGACATCCTGAAGTTTATATAGTAATTCTTCCAGCTTTCGGTATTTACAGTGAAATCATTTCGACATTTGCTCGTCGTAACCTTTACGGGTATAATTCGATGGTTATCTCCATGGTAGCTATTTCTACTCTATCTTTCATTGTATGGGCTCACCATTTCTATACAATGGGTCACGGTGCAATGGTTAATGGTATCTTCTCGATTACCACGATGGCAATTGCCGTCCCGACCGGTGTTAAGATTTTCAACTGGTTGTTCACACTTTGGAAAGGTAAAATCGTATTTACCGTACCAATGCTATACTCTTTAGCTTTCATTCCGATTTTCACGCTCGGTGGGGTAACAGGGGTAATGCTTGCCATGGCAAGTGCTGACTACCAATACCATAATACAATGTTCTTAGTAGCTCACTTCCACTACGTTTTAATCCCTGGTACTGTATTTGCCGTACTTGCTGGTTTCACGTACTGGTGGCCAAAAATGTTCGGTTTCATGTTGAGCGAAAAAATTGGGAAATGGTCGTTCTGGTTCATTACAATCGGCTTCAATGTAACATTCTTCCCGATGTTCATCACTGGTTTAGATGGGCAGGCACGTCGTATGTATACGTACTCTGAATCAACAGGGTATGGCCCATTGAATATGCTCTCTTTCGTTGGAGCGATTGGCTTGGCAATAGGTTTTGCACTTATTGTGTACAATATCTATTGGAGCACTCGTTATGCGTCAAGAAATATTTCAAACGATCCATGGGATGCACGTTCTCTAGAGTGGGCTACACATACACCAATCCCTGAATATAACTTTGCAATTGTGCCAACAGTTGATTCTACAGAAGCATTCTGGGATTCAAAGAAAAAAGGCTTTAAATTATTTGGCGGTAAAGTAGAAAAAATCCATATGCCAAATAACAGTGGCGTGCCGTTTATCATGAGCTGTATCTTCTTCGTTTGGGGCTTTGCATTGGTATTCAGCATGTGGATCATTGCAATCATTGCAACGATCGGTATCTTTGCTTGTATGATTCACCGTTCATTCGAAAAAGATCACGGACGTTATATCTCTGTTGAAGAGATCGAAGAAACTGAAAATAAATTGCGAGGTGCTAAGTAATGAAAATAGATAACTCGCTGCCACTAGAATATAGCACGGAAGAAAATCGCTTAAAGATTTTTGGATTCTGGATTTTCCTGGGAGCAGAAATAGCTCTTTTCGCTACACTGTTCGCCACTTATTTTGTATTAGTTGATGGAACTGGAAATGGTCCAACAGGGGAACATCTTTTTAAACTCCCAACCTTAATGTTTCAAACAATCTTTCTTTTAACCAGTAGTTTTACCATAGGTCTTGGAATCAATGCAATGAGACTTGGCAGGCAGAAAGCAACGCTTGGTTTCTTCATTATCACCCTTATTCTAGGTTTAGGCTTCTTAGGAGTCGAAATTTATGAATTCGTGGAGTATGTACACGAAGGAGCAACCATTCAAACAAGTGCTTTCTTATCTAGTTTGTTTACATTACTAGGTACGCATGGAGCTCACGTTACACTTGGTTTATTCTGGGGAACCTTCATCATCATGCAGATTAAAAAGCGCGGTATGACTCCAGAAACAACAAACAAGGCTTTCATCTTTTCACTTTACTGGCATTTCTTAGACGTTGTCTGGATCTTCATCTTCAGTTTCGTCTACCTGAAAGGAATGATGTAATATGAAAGAATTATTCCCACGGGGCCAAGTTATGGGATTTGCCTTTTCACTAGTCCTGACTTTGGTCGCACTATCAGTTATTATGTTTGATCTCTCACTGAAAATGGCTATGATCATCCTGCTTGTTACAGCTTTCATGCAAGCTGCACTGCAATTAGTTATGTTCATGCACGCAGGAGAGTCTGAAGATAAAGCATCGATTTACACAAACGTTTATTACGGATTGTTCGTTGCATTGGTTACAATTTTCGGTACAATGCTAACAATGATTTGGGGATATCAATAATCGATTCCGGAAAAACTGGGCGTCTTGATGACGTCCAGTTTTTTTGTATTTTAATAAGTAGAAATTCATATACCACTCTATCCACTTCGTTCATAGAAATTTGTTAAGAAAGATGTGGAAGAAACCATTTTCTTTAGTATAACCATTTCGGAACATTATATTTATTATACGAAAAATTCCCCCCTTCGAAGCTCGTCCGTGCGTTTAAGTGCAATGTTTTTAAACGTTAATAGAACGGACACATCTTCTAAGAAAAACTGTCAGCCCATTTGAAATAATCAGCTATATAAGAATTAATTTATAAACGTAGCGGAGATGAAGAATTGACATTGCCGGTTTTGATTTTGACAATTATCTTAAGCTTGATAAAAATATTGGTTTCCTGTCTTCCAACCGATGCAGTTAATTGGATTATCAGCAAATTTAAAATACACTCAGAAATTAGTGACGAGAATGCGATCGTAACCTTTGACGGAAAACGTTTGGAAGGTGAAGAAAAAATTCAAGTTATTAATTTTTTTAATAACGCTAGATTTTTGAAAAAAAATCATATATTCCCGGGGAACGAGCAATTGTTTTTACATCCAGAGAACAGTGGGACTCCATTGGTCATTGATACCAAAAGAGGCAAAAAGGATGTTAAGTTATTTGTGTACACTTACAATGACCACGTGGATGTAGTTAAACAGTACAAGAAGAAAGTCATTTCTTATAGTCTGCATTCCGATAGCCTCCAAGAACGTTCCATGCCATTAATAAGAAAGTTAGTTTAAAAGAACATAAAATCCGGTCTCAGTTTGTAGACAAAAGAGGGTTCTATCTGAATTTTAAAACAAAGTTGATGGAACGTAAGGTGCGGGACTCCCGCGGAAAGCGAGTGCTGGAGGCAACGTTCAAATTGTACAAACCTTAAAAACTGCAGACAAACTCGATTTTCATCGAGTTTGTCTGCAGTCCGGGACGTTCCTTAAAAAGACCGTCCTTTTTTATAAGTCTTTTATTGTGTAATCCCATTTCATTTAGGTGCTTTTTTCATTATAACAATCCTGAATTACTTGTTATTCAGATTGAGAGGTTAAAGTACACACTGAAGTCTTGTATTTTAGTATATTTTGGAAAATGTAATTAAAAGTGAGGGAATTGCTGTAAGAGGTCCTTTAATAGTGCACATGAATAGTATTTTGGAAGTTATTAAAATGGTAATAAAAAAGCAGGTATCTATTACGATGCCTGCCTTTTTATGCTTTCCATTGTTTTTCAACTTGATGAAGGGCTTGTTGTAAAATTACTTCATGATCAGTACCTGGTTTAGTAAGGACATTCGTTTGATAAGATTTTCCTTGGAAATCAACTGTTACTGTAACTTTTACCATTATGCATCTTTCCTTTCCAAATTCAGAATTAAATGAGGTGGTTGTACCTATTTCTTTAATACCCGTGGCAGAGGAACGTTCAAACATTTCAAAAGTTGTAAAATCTAAAGAATTAATATTCAAAATTATCTGATATTTTTGAGGTTATGTCAACATTTTTTTTTGACCAACCCCGTTTCCCGGCTAAATACAAAAACGGCTTGGCTTGTGTGCACAAGCCAAGCCGTTTTTGTAAATGAACTATATTCATATTTTAGTTAAGATAATGCCGATTAATGCTGCAAGTACGCCTGCAATTTGATAGGTTTTTAGTTTTTCCTTGAATAAATAACATCCAGTGAATACGACAACTAAACAGTTCAGGCTGACGACAGGGAAAATGATGCTTGCGATCCCGGTGTTCAACGCAAAGAAATAACATCCATAGGCTATGGTGCTTAAAAGTCCTACTAGTGAACCGATTTTGACTTCCTGTAGCTTGATTTTTTCATTTTTAAAGGCCAGCACCGATAGAAGATAAAGCATTCCTCCTCCATACATTGATACTAGGATATCGAGGGAGTTTAAATGAAGACGTGTTGATGTCGTCATTAGAATGCCGAGCACACCAAAGGATAAGATGGAGAATAATGTGTGCATCATCCAAGGGACATATTGATGGTTACCTTTAGCATTAGGTGTATACTGAATGACTAAGGTAGCGAGAAACATGCAGACAATCCCACTCCACTGCAAGGAAGAAATATGTTCGTGAAAAATTAAAGCTGCACAGAGAATGGGGAATATCGCATTCGCTGCGATTAAAGGGGATGTCAAGCTTGCCGGCCCTTTTTCAAAGGCGCTTGCCATCTGGATATTACCATTAGCGTTCAATACCCCAATGGCTGCACCAAGCAAGATGGACAGCCAGTTCAGCTGCAAACCATCCACAATCACTCCATAAAATATGGACAAAATAAAAGCTGCAAAATAAAAGAAAAATTGGATATGTACCTTTGAGTAACCCTTTCCGCTACTCCATTTAAAAATGCTGTTATTGATTCCGAAACATAAACTCGTGATAAGTGCTGCAAAAATCCACATTGACTTAATCTCTTCCTTCATGTAGGATAAACTTCTTCTACATTTTAAGCTGAATGCATGCAGGAATCAAACCAAATTAAAAAAGTATGATTGACAGATTAGATATTTTTTTCTATATTAACTATGACAATTTTAAAATATTTCCCGATAAACGGGAGAGGTTCATAGCATCACCCTCTTAAAAAAACTATGGCTTTGATATTTTTCGCGAATCAACCATATCTTTGAGGAGATATGGTTTTTGTTATATAGAGGCCCATTTTATGAATCTCCCTGGAACGTGGGATTAGGAGGACTTTTAATGTCTGGAAGAAAAGAAGAAGAATTAAAAAAAGATATTACACTGCTTGGGAATCAAGGAACAAAATATACATTCGACTATGCGCCTGAAATCCTTGAGTCATTCGATAACAAGCATCCGAACCGGGATTATTTCGTCAAATTCAATTGCCCGGAATTCACTAGCTTATGTCCGATAACGGGCCAGCCGGACTTTGCTACCATTTACATCAGCTATATTCCCAGTGTGAAAATGGTGGAAAGCAAGTCTTTAAAACTTTATTTATTCAGCTTCCGCAATCACGGTGATTTCCATGAAGACTGCATGAACATCATCATGAATGATTTAATCGAATTGATGGATCCTAAATATATTGAAGTCTGGGGCAAGTTCACGCCTAGGGGCGGAATTTCCATCGACCCTTACACAAATTATGGGAAACCAGGTACGAAGTATGAGGAAATGGCCGATTACCGCTTGATGAACCATGACTTATACCCGGAAACCGTGGATAATCGCTAAAGAATAGGAGAGACAATGGGCATATGCCCATTGTCTTTTTTAGTTTTTTAGCCATTCTCGATCAATGGTTCTGCCGCTTTGTCCTTTTTGAAAATACAAATGTCCTCCTATAATGGAATTTTCACTTGATTGTTTCATGAAAAAGCGTAATAATAGGGAGAGTTGATTTTGACAGAATATTTACGAAAATAGGGGATGTCGAGATGAAAGTTGCAAAGTTTGGTGGAAGTTCACTTGCGTCAGGTGAACAGTTGAAAAAGGTATTCGAAATTGTTGTTTCTGATCCAGAGAGGAAAATTGTAGTCGTTTCGGCTCCAGGGAAACGCAATTCCGATGATATAAAGGTGACGGATTTATTGATTGAAGCTGCGGAACAGCAGCTGCGCGGGGATAACGGAGAGCATTTGATAGAAGATGTCGTATCCCGCTATGCGAGCATTGCTGAAGAGTTGGATATATCCGAGAGTGTCATCACTGTGATTCATGAAAATTTAATGGCACTGTTGCATGCAGACCAAACTAACCCGAAGCGCTATTTGGATGCCTTGAAGGCCAGTGGCGAGGATAATAATGCGAAGCTGGTCGCAGGTTATTTCCAAAGCCGTGGGGTAGAGGCTCAGTATATAAATCCGAAGAAGGCTGGCTTGATCGTAACGGATGAGGGTGGATTTACCAAGGTGCTGCCAGAGTCTTACGAACGGTTATATGCTCTGCGTGATGAGCCTGGAATCGTAGTATTCCCAGGGTTCTTCGGTTATACGTTAGATGGTGATATATTAACCTTCTCAAGAAGCGGTTCCGATATTACGGGTTCGATACTTGCGAATGGGGTCAAAGCTGATTTGTATGAAAACTTTACGGACGTGGATGCCGTTTATGCGGTGAATCCAAATGTGGTTTCCAATCCCAAGGGAATCCGGGAATTAACCTATCGTGAAATGCGGGAGCTTTCTTATGCAGGTTTCTCGGTATTTCATGATGAGGCGCTGATTCCTGCATTCCGTGCGGGAATACCTGTCCATATCCAGAATACGAACAATCCAGCGGCACAAGGGACCCGCATTGTGAGTACACGGGATAATACGAACGGGCCGGTTATTGGGATTGCAAGTGATAAAGGATTTTGCAGTATTTACATTAGTAAATATTTGATGAACCGGGAAGTTGGTTTTGGCCGGAAACTGCTGCACATCCTAGAAGACTATGGAGTTTCATATGAGCATATTCCATCAGGCATCGATGATGTGACGCTTATTCTAAGGCAGGACCAGATGAAAGGTGAAGCCGAGAAGAAAATCATTTCACGAATCAAGAAAGAGCTTCATGCCGATGAAGTGATTGTGGAGCATGATCTTGCCTTGATCATGGTTGTAGGGGAAGGAATGCGCCATAATGTCGGTACAACGGCAAGAGCGTCAAAAGCCTTGGCTGAAGCAAAGGTGAATATTGAGATGATCAACCAGGGTTCTTCGGAGGTAAGCATGATGTTCGGTGTGAAAGGGCATAACGAAGAGACGGCAATTCAGGCATTATATCACGAGTTCTTTTGAGTATGAGCGTTTAGGGACCTCCTTTTAGAAGGGGGTTTTTTGTGATTAATCTTTTAGTCACTATACATACGCTGGATTTTTCATCCGGTTCTTTATGATAGTGGCAATGACCGTGTGGGGATAATCATTCCAAGCTAACAGACGCGCTGTAGGGTTCAGAGCGTGGCTAAAGCAATTGGAGGAGAACGGAGTTGACGCTCTTGAAATGGATAAAAAGGGGCGTCCAACCTCTGAATACATATCTTTCACCAAATTATAAATGAAAGAGATGTCAATGGCACATCAAGTTTACGAGCCAAATGATTCACTGGCACCAATTGATTTAAAGTAATTACTTCGAGTTTATCTTGCTGAATAGAATCATGTTTAGAAAGTATCCTTATCACCTCAAGTTAAATACTTCTATATAATACAAAAAAAGAAAGTGGGAATAAGTTCTATCTATGTTAAAACAAAGTTGATTGGAGTGTAAGGCGCGAGACTCCTGCGGGAAAAGCGCGTCTAGGGAGACACCGCAGGCGTAAGCCGAGGAGGCTCCCGGACCGCCCGCGGAAAGCGAGTGCCTGGAGCGGAAATCAACGTTCAAATTGTAAAAAGCCATAAAAAAACTGTAGAAAACTCGGTTTTCATCAAGTTTGTCTACAGTCTGAGCCTCCAAATAGAAGATTGGAGGCTTTCCTTTTATGTTACTCCATAATTGTCAGGAGTTGATCAATCGCGTTCCTTGGACGTGGGGCAGGGATCATATCGGGATAGCCGACGTGAAGGCTGCCGACAATCTTCTCGCCGGGTTTCACGCCTAAAGCTTCACGAAACTCCATGCTGTGTATCATGCCGTATGTTTCCCATATCATCCCGATTCCTTGTTCCCAGGCAAGCAGGCTGAAATTCTGGATCAAGGCACTTGTAGCCGCATAATCTTCTTCACGTGTCATGGGATTCGGGTTCTCTTCCATGATCACTGCGACAAACATCGGTACACCTATAAGTTTATTATATCCTCGCTGTCCGGCTGCTTTTTTCTTTTCAGGGTCCTTCTCTTTGCCTGCCATGAATGCACGGGTTGCTTCTGCGAGTTTTAAACGGCTATCACCATGAACCACGACGAAGCGCCATGGTTGGGTCATTTTATGGTTTGGTGCCCATGTTGCAGTTTCCAATAATGATTGGATGGTATCAATAGGAACAGGAATGTCCTTAAATCGTTTGATGCTACGCCGTTCTTTAATGATATCTTCTAGTTTCATGATCATCCTGCTCCTTAAATATATGTAAGTTTAATAGTTGAAAAAAAATAATCCCCGGCTGCCTAATATGCTTCCAACGTGAATAAATTACTTGAATAAAGAGGGGGCAATATTCTAGTGACTTGCATTCGCTAATGAGCATATAATTTTTACTAGGCACAGAGAAGCCGGGGCGACATTGTATCTATGTACAATATCAAAAGGGTACGATAAGAGATTATCGTAATTGCTTATCAAATTTCAGAGATCGATAATGAAATTGAAAATCATTATCAATTAGAATTTTCGCTTATTTCCTGTTATTTGTCAAGGGTATTTATTAAAAAAAAATCAAGATATTTACCAATCCTTTAAAACAGTTAAAATCTTTTAAAAAATCTGTATAAAAATGTATAATGAGAGGATGAAAAGATGCTATCTACATATGAAGAATCGAAGGTGTCATAGATGAAAAAATTGTCCTCATTTCTTAAGCCATACTGGCTTTTGATCATTCTTGCTTTATCCTTAATGATTGTCGAGCTCGGTGTTGAGCTGTTACAACCTCTATTTATAGCAAAAATAATTGATGATGGCATTTTGCAGAAAGATTTATCGGTGGTGATTAAATGGGGAAGTGTCATGGTTGGACTTTCCGTTTTTTCATTTCTTGGCGGAATCGTTAATTCCTTTACGGCATCACATGTAAGTCAAAGCTTTGGACATGATGTCAGGAAAAGCCTTTTTGGTAAAATACAGGCGTTTTCTTTTGCAAATTTGAATAATATCCCGACTTCCTCGTTGATAACAAGGATGACGAATGATGTGACCCAACTTCAAAATACGGTTTTTATGGGCCTGCGTATCATGGCAAGGGCGCCATTGATCGTAATCGGCGGGGCGATAATGGCTATTGCGGTCGATTTGAAACTATCACTTGTTTTGGTCATTTCAATTCCGGTTCTTGTTTTCTTCCTGGGATGGGTTATGAAACGAGCAGCTAAGCTGTTTAAGCTCGTACAGAAAAAACTCGATAATGTCAATGGCGTCATGAGGGAAAACCTGATAGGCATGCGCTTGATCAAGGCTTTTCTTCGTAAGGAGCATGAAATCGGCCGATTTGACGATGCGAATGAAGAGTTGAAAAGAAAGACTGTGACTTCCCTTCGTTTAATTGAAACGACGATGCCAGTGTTGATGCTTGTCATGAATGTGGCGATTCTGATCATTCTCTGGCTTGGAAGTGAATTTATAACAACGGGAGATATACAGGTAGGGGAAGTTGTGGCGATTGTCAACTATGCCACGAGGATTGCGGCATCCCTTTCCGTTTTTTCATGGCTGATCATGGTCATTTCCCGTGCGAAGGCTTCAGCAGAACGTGTGACGGAAATATTTGAAACCCCGATAGATATTGATGAAGGTAAGGCGGAAAGCAAGAGTGGGGCCGTCAATGGGGGAGGCATTAAGTTTCTGGATGTATCTTTCCGCTATCCTGGAACCGATACCCCGATATTGAAAAATTTGAACTTCTCCATCGATCCGGGAGAATCGCTTGCCATTTTAGGAGCGACAGGATCAGGGAAAACATCACTGTTTCAGCTGATTCCGAGATTATATGAAGTTGAAAGCGGCTCCATTCAAATTGATGACCAGGACCTGAAAGATATTCCCTTGAATTCGTTGCGGAAAAGGATCGGCTATGTACCGCAAGAGGCCCTGCTTTTTTCAGGTACCATTAAAAATAATGTCGCTTGGGGAAAAGAAGGTGCCTCGATGGAGGAAATCATGGCTGCGGCCATGCATGCTCAGGTCCATGAGACCGTAATGAAACTTCCGAAACAATATGAAACCCTGTTAGGACAAAAAGGAGTGAATCTGTCCGGAGGGCAAAAACAGCGCTTATCGATCGCAAGAGCATTGGTGCGCAGGCCAAAGATCCTCCTTCTGGATGATAGTACGAGTGCGCTGGATTTGAAAACGGAAAGTAAATTGCTTGCCGCTTTAAAGACCTATACATGCACAACGCTCATCATTACACAAAAAATCAGTACAGCCATGGAGGCGGACAAGATCTTGTTGCTGGAAAGCGGTCAAGTGCTTGCCCTGGGGAAACATCAGGATTTGATGCAAACAAGCGATCTCTATCGAAAAATTGTTCACTCGCAGTTTGGGGAGGAGGGGATTTCTCTTGAGTCGAAGAATATCTCCCGATAAGGTAAAGTCTAAACCGGTCAACTCCTGGAATACTATAAAAAGGATCATTCCCTACTTAGCAACGAATAAAAGCCTGTTATTTTGTGTCCTTTTCATGGTACTGATAAGCTCGGTTTTGGGATTGCTTGGCCCCTTTCTTGTTGGGATGGCCATTGATGATTATATTGTCACAAGAGATAGCGGGGGGCTGATCAGCCTTCTTTTCGGACTTCTTGGAGTCTATATATTTTATTCCCTATCCATGTGGCTTCAGAATTATTGGATGATCGGAATCGCTCAGGATACGGTTTATGCGATGCGCAATCAATTATTCAAAAAGCTTCACCAATTGTCCATTCCCTTTTTTGACCGGCGTCAGTATGGGGAATTGATGAGTCGGGTCACGAATGATATAGAAAATGTCAGTTCCACCTTGAATAGTTCCGTCATCCAGATTTTTTCAAGTGTGCTGACACTGGTCGGGACGATGGGAGTAATGCTTTATTTGAGCCCTTTATTAACTGTTTTAACCTTATTCATCGTTCCTCTTATGTTCTTCGGTCTGAGGTGGATAACGAACCGGACGGGAAAGCTGTTTAAACAACAGCAGAAGAACCTTGGGGAACTGAATGGTTTTATAGAAGAAACGATTTCCGGACAACGGATCGTAAAGGCTTTTTCACAGGAAGATAAAGTGATCCGAGATTTTATCATCCGGAGTGAAAACTTAAAGAAAGCTGGCTTCCTATCACAATCATACTCTGGGCTGATTCCAAAACTGATGAATTTACTGAACAACTTAAGTTTCACGGTAATAGCCGCTGTCGGCGGGTTTTTGGCGCTTAGTGGCATAGGAACGGTTTCCATCGGGGTCATTGTCATTTTCACGGAGTATTCAAGGCAATTCACCCGTCCGCTCAATGACCTGGCTAACCAATTCAATACACTCCTCTCAGCTGTTGCCGGTGCGGAGCGGGTTTTCGCCATACTTGATGAAAAAGAAGAGGAAGTGGATGAGAAACAGGCCTCTGAACTTCGTGATGTCCGTGGTGAGGTGGACTTTGAGGGTGTTTCCTTTTCGTATAATGATGAGGAGCAAACGATATATGATGTTAATTTCCATGCGGAAAAAGGGGAGACCATCGCGCTTGTAGGTCCCACTGGGGCCGGTAAGACTACGATCATTAATCTTCTTGCCCGTTTTTACGAGCCGAACAGCGGCCGGATAATGATTGATGGCCAGGATATCCAACAGGTGACGAGGTCCAGTCTACGTAAGCATATGGGCTTCGTTTTACAGGATTCCTTTTTGTTTCAAGGTACGATCCGTGAAAATATCCGCTACGGCCGACTGGAGGCGGAAGATGAAGAAGTGGTGAATGCAGCCAAGCTTGCCAATGCCCATTCCTTTATCATGAAACTGCCTGATCGATATGACACCATATTGAATCAGGATGGCAGTGGAATTAGTCAGGGACAGCGCCAGCTATTATCGATTGCCAGGGCTATTTTAGCCGATCCCATTCTATTGATTTTGGATGAAGCGACAAGTAGCATAGATACGATTACCGAACTTAAAATCCAGGAAGCATTACACCGTTTGAAGGAGGGAAGGACAAGTTTTGTCATTGCCCACAGATTGAATACAATTCAGCAAAGTGATCAAATCCTCGTACTTGATGAAGGAAGGATCATTGAAAAGGGTTCCCATGATGAATTGTTGAGACAGAGGGGTTTTTATTACGAGCTATTTCGCAGTTCATTAAGGGGAAATCAGATTGGGTGAAGAAAGAATGTGTGCCGTCAGGCGCACATTTTTTGTGTTGGTCCCAGGACCTTAAACTTGGGGATTGCATTCCGTTCATTTAATGATGCACCGGATTTTTCACCCAATACAGTTTTTATAAAGCGAGAAATTACCAATTCCAGCTTGTTGGGGAAAGAGGGGATTATCGACAAAATAATGGAAAATACTTTAAAAATTGACCAATTTGCTATTGCTAAAAATCCTTTTAGTAACATATAATTCAGAATATATATAAAATTCTTTAAATTTAATGGGTACGGGGAGGAATGTAGCCCTGACCCCTTATAAATGAAGGTTTTTTATAGTTGCACACTAGTTCAATAGAGAGGAGATGGAAGAAATGAAAGCGCTTAAGTCAGTCATTCTTTGGGGGATCATATCTGCGGTGGGAGCGGTGAGTTTTGGTTTCGTCGCGCTAAACCGGGGGGAAAGCATCAATGCCATGTGGATTGTCACTGCAGCACTCTGTGTTTATTCAATTGCATACCGCTTTTATAGTAAATTCATTGCACGGAAAGTGTTTGAGCTAGATGACAATCGCCAGACTCCATCGGAAGCGAATAATGATGGGAAAGACTATGTGCCTACAAACAAATGGGTGTTGTTTGGCCACCATTTTGCAGCAATTGCCGGAGCTGGCCCTCTTGTAGGTCCCATCCTTGCAGCGCAGATGGGATATTTGCCAGGGACGCTATGGCTTGTAGTCGGAGTTGTATTAGCTGGTGCCGTACAGGATTTCATCATTCTCTTCGGTTCGATGCGCCGTAACGGCAAATCATTGGGAGAGATGATCAAAGAGGAAATTGGACCGATTACAGGCTTGATAGCTATGATCGGTATCCTGGGCATCATGATCATTTTATTAGCGGTACTTGCCCTGGTTGTCGTAAAGGCGCTGGTGGGCAGTCCGTGGGGGATGTTCACGATTGCCTCGACCATACCGATCGCAGTCATTATGGGTATTTATATGCGTTATATAAGGCCTGGACGGGTTGGTGAAGGATCGATTATCGGAATCATACTATTGATGCTGGCGTTATATTTCGGCCGCTTTGTATCCGAGAGCGCAACATTGGCGCCAATGTTCACTTTCAGTGGGGAAACGATCGCCATCATGTTGATCGTATACGGATTCGTTGCCTCCGTTTTGCCTGTATGGATGTTATTGGCACCGCGTGATTACTTAAGCACATTCTTGAAAATCGGTACAATCATCGGACTTGCACTTGGTATCTTTATTGTGATGCCGAGCCTTGAAATGCCTGCCGTCACTCAATTCATCGATGGAACAGGACCCGTATTTTCCGGGAATTTATTCCCGTTCCTATTCATTACGATCGCTTGTGGAGCGGTATCGGGATTCCATGCACTCGTTTCATCGGGTACAACTCCTAAAATGATCGAACGCGAATCCCATTCACGTCCAATCGGATACGGGGCAATGCTGACTGAGTCCTTTGTAGCCATCATGGCGATGATAGCAGCCTGTGTATTGACCCCAGGGATCTATTTTGCTATTAACAGCCCGGGGGCCGTTGTGGGAACGGAGCCGGCTCAAGTGGCTGCTACGATATCCGATTGGGGCTTCATTTTGACACCTGAGATGATTACCGGCCTTGCAGACGATGTTGGGGAAGAGACCATTATATCCCGTACTGGAGGAGCTCCAACCTTTGCTATCGGCATGGCCCATATCTTCTCGCAAGTGATTGGCGGGGCGTCCCTGATGGCGTTCTGGTATCATTTCGCGATCCTGTTCGAGGCATTGTTCATATTGACCACCATTGATGCGGGAACCAGGGTAGGGCGTTTTATGATACAGGATATCATCGGCACCTTTTACAAGCCATTTGCCGAAACTAATAAATGGCTGCCCAATATTATTGCGACGGCCATTTGTGTAATCGGTTGGGGGTACTTCCTTTATCAAGGGGTCATTGATCCTCTTGGCGGAATCAATACCCTTTGGCCATTGTTTGGAATTGCGAATCAGATGCTTTCCGCCATTGCGTTGCTGCTTGGGACGACGGTCCTTTTCAAAATGGGCAAAAAAGCGTACACATGGGTGACTCTTGTGCCTACTACATTCTTGTTGATAGTGACCATGACGGCAGGGTGGCAAAAGCTGTTCCACGAAAACCCTGCGATTGGCTTTTTAGCACATAAGGATAAGTTTAAAGCAGCCTATGAAAGTGGGGAAATTCTTGCTCCGGCAGCTAATCTAGCCGAGATGAAGCGGGTGATCGTCAATGATTATGTGGATGCTGCCCTTTGTGCCATCTTCATGATCGTTGTGATCACGGTCCTGATTTCTGCCATTAGGTTATGGATAAAAGTCTTAAAAAAGCAGAAAATAGATTTACATGAATCGCCTTATGTATCAAGGTCGTCATAAGGGAGGGAAGGAAATGTTGAAAAGATTAATTAAAATTCTCAGCTACAGAAAGCAATTCGTCAGTTTGCTTGTCGGCGTGCCGAGTTATGATACCTATGTGGCACATATGAGAGTGCACCATCCGGAAGATCCTGTGAAAACCAGGAAAGAATTTTTCTGTGAAGCCCAGGATGAACGATATAATGCAAAGGGCGGGAAAGTGTCCCGTTGCTGTTAACTGAATATTTTATGAAGGGTCCTCAACAGGAGGGCCCTTTTTTTAGTCGGATTTTTTGAAGCAGGACATATGTAGAGGGGGAAATGTAACAGCCGTGGAGTCCTTAAAATGTGGAAAAGTATTTATAAAACTAAAAATCTGATCCTTTATTCTTATAGATGTCATATAACCTAACGTTTTTTTTATAAAACACAAAAATTAAGTTGAATTATTAGAAAATTAAGTATATGATAAAAAATATAACATTATTATGTGAGTAAACATAACATATATAAAAACAAGGGGGAAAAAACAGTATGCAAATGGCAGATTCGGTATTCATGTTTTTGGCGACGATGATGGTTTGGCTAATGACACCAGGGATTGCCCTATTTTATGGAGGGATGGTAAAAAGTAAAAATGTCCTGAATACGGCAATGCATAGTTATATGCCACTGGCTGTCATTTCGATTCTTTGGGTGCTCATTGGGTATTCATTATCATTTTCACCTGGTAATACACTTCTGGGCGGTCTGGACTGGGTTGGTTTAAAGGATGTAGGCTTTGCACCTGGACCATACAGCGAAACAATTCCTCATAGTTTGTTCATGTTATTCCAAATGACTTTTGCCGTTTTAACGGTCTCGATCATTGCAGGTGGCATTGCCGAGCGGATGAAGTTTTCAGCATTCCTGATTTTTACGATCCTTTGGTCTTTATTCGTATACGCTCCCGTTGCACACTGGGTATGGGGAGGCGGTTGGTTAGCGGAACTGGGTACACTTGACTTTGCAGGTGGCAACGTTGTTCATATTTCTTCAGGGGTTGCAGGTCTTGTTTTAGCGATCATGTTAGGTAAAAGGAAAGAGTCGGGGGACAGTGCACCACATAATCTTCCTTTAACATTCCTTGGCGGATCATTAATTTGGTTCGGTTGGTACGGCTTCAACGTCGGAAGCGCACTGACTATCAATGAAGTGGCGATGAATGTATTCGTTAATACAGCTGTTGCAGCAGCTGCTGGTATCATTGGCTGGCTGATCGTTGAGTATATGGCTAATAAGAAGGCAACATTGCTGGGTGCGGTATCCGGAGCTATTTCTGGCTTGGTAGCCATTACACCTGCTTGCGGATTCGTAACGCCCTCATCATCAATCATCATCGGGGTCGTCGGCGGTGCCGTATGTTTCTGGGGCGTATTCTTCCTTAAGAATAAACTGGGTTACGACGATGCACTCGATGCTTTCGGATTACATGGGATCGGTGGGACATGGGGTGGCATCGCTACAGGTTTGTTCGCGACCACTTCCGTAAACGAAAGCGGTGCAAATGGTTTATTCTACGGCGATTTCAACTTGTTGTGGAAGCAGCTTGTAGCGATCGTCGCGACATATATCTTCGTTGCCGTGGTCACTTATATCGTTGCTAAAGTCATTAACCTTTTCGTGCCGTTGCGTGTCAGTGAAGAAGATGAGTCAATGGGGCTTGATCTTACACTTCATGGAGAAAAAGCTTATCACGAATCAATTTAAAAGGGGTTGCTCATATGTCCGAGGTTTTAACGAAAATAGAAATCATTACACGTCCTATCAAGTTTGAACAATTCAAAGCGGAACTTGCAAAAATAGGGGTAAGCGGAATGACAGTATCGGAAGTAAAAGGAACGGGTCTTCAGAAAAGTTATGTGGAAACATATAGAGGTAGAAATCGTGAAATGTCATTGCATGACCGAATAAAAATTGAAATCGTAGTGTGTGAAGTGCCAGTTCAGGATGTTGTGGATGTAGCAAGGAAATTCTTGAGTACCGGTAAACCAGGTGACGGTAAAATCTTCATTTGTGAATTGACGAATGTTGTGAATATCCGTACCGGAAAAGAAGGTCATGATGCGTTAAAGAATGATGTCTGATGCTGTAATTAATGGTCTGAATGTGCCGGATACAGCAGATTGAGGAAAGGGAGCTGAAAATGGGGAGACTGGTCCGAATTGTTAATGCAAAAAAACAGAAGATCGTTAATACGCTCATTTCAGAGGATGTATATCAACCTGATGACCGACCCTTTTTATTGGAATTGCCACTGAAAAATTTAGAAGAGATTTTATCCCTTCGAATAAAATCCCCGTTTCAAAATCCCCGTTTTAAAAAATAACCTTTCAGCCGTTATCCTATATGGGGAGAGCGGCTTTTTTATGCGTTTGATGCCCACCCTCGGCTGTGGCATTTAAATGTTAGTATATAAAGAAACTTTTTTCTTGTATCCCCCATGGAAATCGGGGAGCTTTCCAACTATAATGAATAAGGATATAAATTTAGATGCGCTTTTTTTGCTTTTTTTGACGCTTTTCGCTTAGTTACTTCAATTTTTCTTTAATTTTACGAAAAGTAAATTCAAAAAAATGTAAGTTTCCCAAAAAACTATGAATTATTTCATGAATGCCCTGTTTAATAATAGGGAAATTATTAATATGTTCTTTTAAGAGGTGAAAGGAAATGGATCAATTTACGGTCGAATCCGTTTTAAATATCATCAGGGAGTTTGTACCGAAGGATGCTTCAATTTCTGTGGCTGATTCCGAAAAATACATTTATTATCAACCGAGCAAACAAGTTGACTTAAGAATAAAACCGGGTGATTTAATCAGTGAAAACACGGCGACATATAAAGCGCTGAGTGTCCGTAAAAAAATAGGGGTCCAAGTTGAAAGTAATGTATTTGGCGTACCTTACTATGGGCTGAGCGTTCCTATCATGGACGAGGGAAATCCTTTAGGGGCGGTAACTGCCATCTTGCCGTCAAAGCCATTAATTTTACCGACATCATTCTTGACCATTAAAACAGATGACCGCTGGATACCGCTTCCATATGATGAAATTATGTATTTGGAAGCTCAAAATAGGAAAACTAAAATTCAGTCCGAACGTGTGAGTGGATTTCATAAAATGAATTTAAGTGAATTGGAATTCATTTTACCTAGTGATTTATTCATTCGTGTGCATCGTTCGTACATCGTCAATATCAACTATATACAAGAGATCCTTCCCGATTTTCATTCTACATTTTTACTGATAATGAAAGACAATTCCAAAATCCAGGTCAGTCAAACATATGCCAGTCAATTCAGAAGGGCTTTGGGGTTTTAGTGATTCTCCTTTGTGTGAAAAAAATGCTGGTTTATGCTCTATTTAAGGCTTTTCATTCGAAAATGAATGTGACGATTACACAGGATTGGTAAAATTAAGTGTAAGAAAAGCGAAAAATGGGGGTCTTTTGTATGAACGAAAGCGTTTTCAGAAAAATTCGCAACGAACAATTTAAGGGGAAAGTAGTTACAGCGGAAGAAGCAGCTTCATGGATTAAAGATGGGATGAAACTCGGTATGAGTGGATTTACCCGTGCCGGTGATGCTAAAGTTATTCCGATGGCTCTAGTTGAAAGAGCTAAAACAGAAAAATTCAAAGTTGACGTTTATACTGGTGCCTCATTAGGACCGGAAGTCGACCAACATATGGCGGAAGCAGGTATCATAAACAAACGTTTGCCGTTCCAAGCGGATAAAGGTATTCGCAATAAAATCAATGCTGATGAAGTCACTTATGTGGATCAGCATTTATCTCATACAGCTGAACAAGTTCGTCAAGGCATTGTCGGACCTATAGATTTTGCAATCATCGAAGCATTGGCGATTACGGAAGACGGATTGATCATCCCGACAACTTCTGTAGGTAACTCAGCCATATTCGTTCAAGAAGCTAAACATGTAATCATTGAATTGAACGTGTCCCATCCAGAAGGATTGGAAGGGATGCATGATATATATACACCAGCTAAACAAGGGGAACGCGAACCGATTCCTATGATTAAAGCAAGTGATCGCCTAGGATCGATCGGTATTGCGGTTGATCCTGAAAAAGTAATGGGAATCGTCGTTTCTACAGATCTTGATGCACCTTCTACAATCGTGCCGCCGGATGAAGAAACTGCAACAATCGCCAACCACCTTATTAACTTCCTTCGTGAAGAAATCAAGGCTGGCCGTTTAACTGAAAGTCTTGCTCCGCTTCAGTCGGGTGTAGGTTCAGTGGCAAATGCAGTATTCGCTGGCTTCCTTGATTCTGAATTTAAAGATTTGGAAGTTTATTCAGAGGTGCTGCAAGATGCGGTATTTGATTTAATCGATGCTGGAAAAGTTAAATTCGCTTCAGGATGTTCGATTACATTAGCTGAAGAAAAAGGTAAACAAGTTTACGGTGAGCTTGAAAAATACCGTGATAAACTAGTTCTTCGTCCACAAGAAATATCTAACCATCCTGAAATCATCCGTCGCCTTGGCCTGATTTCAATCAATACAGCGTTAGAGTGTGATATCTATGGTAACGTGAACTCGACACATGTTTCTGGGACAAGAATGATGAATGGAATCGGTGGATCAGGAGATTTTGCCCGTAACTCACGCCTAGGCATTTTCGTAACGAAATCATATGCAAAAGGCGGCAAAATTTCTAGTATCGTTCCTTTCGTTTCTCATGTGGATCATACTGAACATGATGTGGATGTATTAGTGACAGAGCAAGGGATCGCTGATTTACGTGGTTTGGCACCAAAAGAGCGCGTAGAGTTAATCATAGAAAACTGTGCGCATCCTGACTACCGTCAACAGCTTCGTGCATACTTCACTGAAGCTGTTGCGCAAACTGGTGGGCATCAAACTCCACACATTCTTGAAAAAGCATTTTCATGGCATACAAACCTAGCTAAAAACGGTACGATGCTTGAAGCAGTACTTCAAGATCAAAAATAGGATTCAAAACCCCGCCAATACAGCGGGGTTTTTTTATTTGGGTCCGTGTCCCGTATTGGGTGAATACTGATGAATCTTTCATCACACCAATGGAATATTGAAAGGTAAATAGATTATTTCTCCTAAGTAATTTGTATGATGTTGCCGATTAGTCCTTTTTCCTCCAACATATAACAGATATAAAGTGTAAAATGAAGCTTAACCATCAAAAAGATAGGGAACTGTATCTTTAGGCTTTTTTCTTTTATTTATTTTGTATATAATTATTCATTCAAGTTATAGAAATATGGTAAACTGCTAACAATGAAAGATTATCATACATAGAATTTTCCTTATTTATGATGTTGTTTCCTTAGAAATAGGGAGTTAAATAGAATGCTTATAGTGGAGGAGATAATTTGTTCAAGCAAAAACTGCATTTTTGGACGTTAGAGTTATTACTATTGTCTTTACTTTTTTATGTTGGTACAAAGATTTCTTTTCTTTTTGAACCAATAGTCATTTTTACATCTACATTGTTCTTTCCAATCTTGATTTCAGGTTTTCTCTATTTCCTGTTCAATCCCACTGTTGATTTCCTGGTTAAAAGAAGAGTGCCTAGGGGATTGGCGATATTATTGCTTTATGTATTTTTCCTGGGATTGATTAGTTTGCTGGTCGGTCTGGTTGGACCGTCACTTTCCAAACAGGTTACGGATTTAATCAATAACCTTCCGGATTATTTCAATCAAGTAAGGAAGTTCGTTGAAGATTCAGCTGAGTCAAAATGGTTTTTATGGACGGTGGAACAAGATTATGTACCTCTGCAAGAAGTAGGGGATTCGCTGCAGAAATATTTGACTGATTTACCTAGTAATATTACGAACAGTTTAACTTCCGTTTTCAGCGTAGTGACGAATATTACTTTAGTGGTCGTAACGGTTCCTTTCATTCTGTTTTATATGTTGAAGGATGGGGATAAGCTCCCGGCCGCCATTATGAAATTCGTGCCGGTTCGCTATAGGAAACCAGCTTTAACAGTACTTCAGGAAACTGGCGGGACGCTTACTACATACATACAAGGGCAGATGCTTGTTTGCATGTTTGTCGGGATCGGAACGTTCATCGGGTATTTGATCATCGGTTTGCCTTATGCGTTCTTATTCGCGCTGATTGGTGCTGTAACCAATATCATTCCATATGTAGGTCCGTTTATTGGAGCCGCTCCTGCCGTCATAGTGGCGTTGATTCATTCACCGACAGAGGCATTACTGGTCATTCTGGTTGTAACGGTCATTCAGCAATTGGATGGTAATTTCATTTCACCGTTAGTCATCGGGAAAAAATTGAACACACATCCGCTTACCATCATCATCCTATTGCTCGTCGCCGGAAACATTGCCGGTATCATCGGCATGATTTTGGCCGTTCCGACTTACTCCGTTGTTAAAACGATTGTATTGAATATTGTAAAATTCATCAGGATCCGAAAAGAGGAAAAGCTTGAAGAGGATATATTGGAATGAAAAAACGGGCCCGACTCCATTGAGTCGGGCCCGTTTTCTTAGTGAAGGAGCAAAAGCGCCTAAATAGGTTACAAACTTAAGGAAATATATTTTACTTCCAGGAATTCTTCGATGCCTTGGTGTCCACCTTCACGGCCGAGCCCGCTTTGTTTGAATCCGCCAAATGGAGCTTGCGGAACGGAAGGAAGCCCATCGTTTAAGCCTACGATACCGAACTCAAGTGCCTCGGTGAATTTGATGCCCTTATTGATATTTTCAGTGAAGACGTAAGCTGCCAAACCGAAGATGGAGTCATTTGCCCTTTTGATTGCCTCTTCATCAGTCTTAAAGGAGGCAATAGGAGCTAGAGGACCAAATGTTTCTTCCTTCATGCAGAGCATGCTGTCGTCAATGTTGGACAGTACGGTCGGTTCAAGAAAAAGGCCGCTTATTGATTTGCCTCCAGCTTCGAGCTTAGCACCGCTGCCGATTGCTTCATCTATTTGTTTTTGAACCTTATCCACTGCATTTTGATCGATGAGCGGACCGATATCGACGCCATCTTCCAGTCCATTTCCTACCTTTAGTTCTTTGACCTTGGCAACGAGCTTTTCGATGAAGGCTTCTTGAATGGCTTCGTGGACATAAATGCGATTTGAACAGACGCATGTTTGTCCTGCGTTACGGAATTTTGAACTGATGATGCCATCAACCGCTTTATTAAGGTCGGCATCCTCAAGAACGATTGCGGGTGCGTGACCTCCGAGTTCAAGCGAGATTTTCTTTACCGTGTCAGCTGAGCCCCTCATAAGGGTTTTACCGACTTCTGTAGAACCGGTAAACGTCAATTTACGAACCCTCGTATCTTGAAGCCAAGTTTCGCCAATTTCTGATGATTTTCCTGTCACGACATTGATGACTCCTTTTGGAATGCCAGCTTCTTCAGCTAATTCAGCCATTTTTAAAGCTGTTATGGGAGTCAGGTTTGCCGGTTTAATGACGACTGTGCAGCCGACGGCAAGCGCTGGTGCAACTTTTCTTGTAATCATGGCTGCAGGAAAGTTCCATGGCGTAATGACAGCTACAACTCCGACAGGCTGTTTAGTCACGAAAAGCCGCTTATTGGACACGGAAGCAGGAATCGTTTCGCCGTACACTCGTTTTCCTTCTTCGGCAAACCAAGATAAAAAGCCATTTGCATATGTCATTTCACCAAGAGCCTCTTTAAGGGGCTTGCCTTGCTCTTCAGTCATGATTTTGGCTAGTTCTTCTTTATTATCATCAATCAATCGATGCCATTTCCAAATTAGTTCAGCACGTTCGTAGACTGAGAGTGCAGCCCAGCCCGTAAAGGCTTCATATGCAGCATCTGCAGCCTTCGCTGCTTCAGTTGCACCGCCTTTAGGAACGGTGGCAACTACTTCATCCGTTGCCGGGTTTCTCACTTCAATTTTATCCAATCCAAAATCCGACCACTCACCGTTAATAAATAATCCGTAATCCTTCATGATAAAACCTCCTAATTTGGTTAAATCCATCAAACTACCAAAACTTTTAACTTTATACTTTTACCTGTTACATAAAAGTATAAACACTTTTCAGTGATTCTGAAATTTATTTGATTGGCTATTTTTTGAAACTCGTATATTCATTGATAGAAGGGGGGAATGCATAAAAAAGAGGTGTAAGTTGCACACCTCTTCATTCAAAATTTGTTTATTTTTCCGATGAGACGGCCACTTCACTCATATCACTTGAGATGGCTTGGTTTGGATTGAATTCACCTTCTGATTTAGAAATGACCACTGTAGCAACACTGTTACCGATTAGATTAGTGATGGCACGTGCTTCAGACATGAAGCGGTCGACTCCCAGCAGTAATGCCATTCCTTCAACTGGAATCATTGGGAAGGCGGCTAATGTGGCAGCAAGTGTAATGAAACCGGATCCCGTTACACCGGCAGCTCCTTTGGATGTTAACATCAAGATTCCCAGAAGGGTCAATTCCTGCCAGATGCTTAAATCGATACCATAGGCTTGGGCGATGAAAATCGCTGCCATGGATAAGTAGATGGATGTGCCATCAAGGTTGAAAGAATAACCAGTTGGGACAACTAAACCGACTACCGATTTTGAGCAACCGTACTTTTCAAGTTTTTTCATCACGCTTGGCAGGGCGGATTCCGACGAAGATGTTCCTAAAACTAAGAGGATCTCTTCTTTTATATAGGCAATGAACTTGAAAATATTAAAGCCGTATATTTTTGCGATCGAACCAAGGACTAGAATAATGAATAGTGCCATTGTGATATATACGCTACCCATTAATTGTCCTAACGAGGTTAAAGAACCAAGGCCAAACTTACCGATTGTATAAGCCATTGCTCCAAATGCGGCCAATGGAGAAACTTTCATGATCATACCGACGATGCCGAAGAAAATATCGGCAATATGCTGAAAGAAAGAAACGACTGGCTGCACTCTCGGTCCCATTGCCGCCATTGATAATCCGAATAATACGGCAAAGAATAGAATAGGGAGTAAATCTCCGCCAGCCAGTGCGGCAACAGCATTATCGGGAATGATATTAGAAATGAAAGAAACGGCGCCATGTTCCGTTTCGGAAGCGGCTGTTGTATATTGTGATACATCTCCGCCCTCGACTGAATCGATGTTAAAGCCTTTACCAGGTCCCAGCAGATTGACCACGATGATTCCGATGGCAAGTGCGAAAGTGGTAACGATTTCAAAATAGAGAAGGGCCTTTCCGCCGATGCGGCCAACTTTTTTCATATCACCCATACCGCCAATTCCGATTACGACGGTTAAGAAGATGATTGGTGCAATGACCATTTTAATCATTTTAATAAATAAATCTGCCAATATCTTCAGCTGTTCACCGAAAGCAGGGAAGAAGAAACCGACTGTTATACCCAGAATGATACCGATGATGACCTGAACTGTTAGATTTTTTAATATTTTCAAGGTGCATTCTCCTTTGCTATATGATAGCGCTTTCTTAACTTGATAATAGTGTATCAGAAAAAAGAATCAGAATATTCTTTTGGTGATATTGTTTTCTTTTTGGTCTTTTTGGTCTTGGGGATTTCTAATAACTGAAGGGTGGAAGAGAAATTAAAAGTTACTATTAGGATATAGATAGACTGCTAAACTGCAATAAAAAAATACCGGCGGAGCGCCGGTATTGGGGAAAATTAATTTTCAAATGGTTTTATGAGTGCGTATAGGGTTCCCATCACAGGGAGTTTCAAACCAACCTTGTCGGCAAGGCGCAGTGCACCGCCCTGTAAATGCTCCACTTCGAGGGTTAGTCCCTTCCGGCGGTCCTGGTGCATGGAAGAGGTGGATTCATCAGGTAAACCTGCCATGTTTTCCAACGCCTGAGCAATATTCTCCACAGAAATTCCGACGTCATAAGCATTTGCAAGCTCCTTCATTTCTACAAGGACCTTTTCTAGCAATCCATTGGTTTCCGGGAATTTCCGTATCGTGCCGATAGGAAGGTTGGAGGCTGTTGTCACACCGGAAAAAGCGGTGATGAACATATATTTGATCCACATCCTGATCAATATGTTTTCCGTTCTGCTTACCTTCATGATAGCTGATCCGGCCGCTTGTTCGATTTCATCACAAATCTTTTTTTGTGACGGATGAAGCGGGCCGTAGATTAAATCATGATTATCATTGGAGTGAATGACATGACCTTTTTCATCAAGGGTGGCGATTATGAACGCGCTTCCTCCCAATACGGCTTCATCGCCCAGTTCGTCCTGTAAAATGGATATATGTTCCAATCCATTCAAAAGCGGGAGGACCTTTGCGCCCTTTTCAACAAGGATCTTTAAATCTGAAAGGGTGCCTTGCAGATGCTGGCCTTTTACGGCGAGAATCACGAGGTCGACCTTTTCTATATCACTTACATTCTCTGTGATATGGAGGTCGTTAAATTGGTAGTTTCCATGTGGGCTGGTTATGCTGATGCCGTTTTCTTTCAATTGTTTGGCGCGGTTTTTTCGGACAAGGTATTGAACATCCTGCCCGGCCTGCTGCAACCTGCCTCCAAAGTAGGAGCCGAGTGCCCCGGCCCCTATAATGACAATATTCAAAGTGCACACCTCTCTTTTGATTAAGATGTACTAATCATAACATTGACTGAAATTTCAGTAAATATTTCCATTTGAAGGTAAACTGGTTGTTTAGATGTTTGGAAGAATGGGAAAAACAAAAGACCAGCCTGAAAGGTTTCAGGCTGGTGCTTATCATTATTTATAGATTTTTACTTTAACGGTCTTTCTGCCCCAATTGATAGCTTTTGAGTGAGAAGAGTAGAAGACGTCAATTTTATTTCCTTTGATTGCGCCGCCTTTATCTGCCGCAATGGCATCCCCGTATCCTTCTACATGAACTTTTGTTCCTAGTGGAATGACCTTAGGGTCGACTGAGATTGCTTTTACGTTAGGGTTTTTCTTTAAGTTAAGACCCGATGCTGTAATACCGCTGCAACCTTTACAGTTCGCTGTGTAAGCTGTTGCCTTCACCGTGATCGTTTTATATTTTTTTGATGATGTCGTTTTAGCTTTAGCTTTAGGCTTAGCTGAGGTCGATGTTTTCTTGACCTTTAAAACCTGTTTTGGATGGATGTTATCTTTTTTCAGGTTGTTCCAACTTTTGAGTTGATTGACTGTTATATTATGTTTATTGGCGATACCCCATAGTGTGTCGCCGCTTTTAACTTTGTATGTAGTAGTAGCAGCCGATGAAACTCCGGAAAAACTAAATACCAGGAAGAAAGCAGTGAATAGTGGAAGTAGTATTTTTTTCAAAATGAATAGTCTCCTTTGTTTTAAATCGTAGACTTAGAATAACAGGTCTTTATGACAATGATGTTTCGGTGGAATAGTAATTGTGTTACAAAATCGTTTCCCTTGATAAATAAATGTAATATAAAGTAGGGCAAAAGTACTTATCTGTTAAATGTAAATATATTATTTATTATGTCAGTATAAGCGTATTTTTGCTAAATAGTGTTGGTATAATGGCGTATCCTGTTTAATTAGGTAAAATATGGATGTCCAATCCCTGGTTTAAAAGTCCTGTATATTTTGTAAAAAAACAGCACAATAATAGACGATTGAATGCCGTTTATTTTAGTAGAAGAGGATATTCGGAACATGAAAAAACCGACATCTATGTGATGCCGGCTTTTTTCATGATTTGGATTAATTTAAAATGAATTCAGAAGCAAAATCGACTAGCATTTTTTGATAGACTGCTACCGATTCAAGGTTGACGCATTCCCTATCTCCATGCCAGTTCTCACCTTTTGGTCCGAATTCAATGGCTGGGATATCATATGCCGCAAAAAAGACGGTATCTGCGGAGCCGTGTTGTCCAAAAATGACAGCGTCTTGCTTGGTGTTTCTTTTGATAATCGGACGAAGCAGAGTGATGAATGGGTCTGACTCTTCGGTTTTTACAGGTTTACTGTACATATTAAGGTGAACACTATTTCCTGTCACACTTTCGATCTGAGCAAGGATATCTTCCATTGTTTGCGTAGGTAGATAGCGAATATCAAGACTTAGCAAACAGGCATCCGGTACCTTATTATAGACATCCCCGCCTTTTATTTTTGCTAGGTTAAGTGAAGGGGAAGAGTAAAGGGGAGTATGATCCCGGGTGAAAGGAAGTTCCTTTATTTTTTGATAGAGATCATAGGCCTTTTCAATTGCATTCACGCCTTCCCATGGACGGCTTCCGTGTGCAGATTTGCCGGATACTTCAATATCGAGACGAAGGGCACCCTTTGCTTGGAGTCCGATTCCCAATTGCGTCGGTTCAGCACAGATTACAAAGTCCCCTCTGTAACCATGTTTCGCTAAATATCCTGAACAGTTCAACCCACCAATCTCTTCATCCGATACGATCTGTAGCTGGATTTTTAAACCTAAGTCCTTATCTTTCAGTTCGGTAAATGCACACATCATCCCTGCAACTCCAGCTTTCATATCTGCTGTCCCGCGTCCATATAAGTTTCCTTCATGAACCTCAGGGAAAAATTGATCCGGCGTTCCGCTGACAACATCGACATGGCCATTCCAAATTAGGGTTTTATCTCCGCTGCCAATCTCGCTAACAAGCATTTTATAACCGTTATTTACAATCACATTCACGGTAAGTCCTTGTTTTTTAAGCCAGTCCGCACAGTAATCAACTGCTTGGTTAGCTCCTTCTTTCGATGAACTGTCAATGGATACTAAATCTTTAAGTAACTCGATGAGCAAAAAGAAAACCTCCTAAAAATATGCCTACTATTATTATATATACCCTTTCTAAGTAAGGGTTAACGCAAAAATATTTTCCTGCTAAATAACGTTTAGCCTTTTCATCCCCTGGGGTATGTAAAGGGGGAGCGACAATTTACATTCTTTAAGGAGGATGATAGATATGGATAAACGTATAATTGGTGTATATGAATCTGGAGAAGAAGCTATAAAGGCTGTTGAGTCATTACAGGCCCAAGGGTATAACCGTGAAGATATTTCAGTGGTAGCTAAAGATAAAGAAGAATTAAATACAGTGAATGAAGAAACGGGTTCAAAAGTTGAAGAGGGGCTCGCAGCTGGTGCGGCGACCGGAGGTATTTTGGGCGGTGCTGCCGGATTATTAGCAGGTGTGGGTGCGTTGGCGATTCCGGGAATCGGACCAGTACTGGCTGCTGGACCGCTTGCTGCAACATTAGCCGGAGCCGCTGTAGGTGCTGGTACAGGAGGATTGGCCGGTACATTAATCGGAATGGGCATACCAGAAGACGAGGCGAATCGTTATGAAGCGGATGTAAAGAATGGCAAGCTGCTTGTGTTAGTCGATTCGGATGCGAGAAAATCCAGTTCTTCTTACTCAGGAATAACTGAAACCGATGAAACGCTAACGAACAGTAGAAGAACTCTATAAGTCGTAAGTAAAAAAGGACGGATCCCTTAGGACCCGTCCTTTCAGACAGTAGACAAACTCGATGAAAATCGAGTTTGTCTATTTTTATGGCTTGTACAATTTGGACGTTGATTTCCACTCCAGGCTCCACGTTTTGTTTGAATGAATTCTTCATTCACGTCGTAACGCCAATACTTTTGCAACAAGATCGGTTCAATGAAGATGGACCAGATTGCATGGAAAAAAGATAATACGATAAGTCCGTTTAAAATCCATCCAATCCATTCTTTCCAAGTGAAATAATCATCAACAAATAATAGGATGCCAAGGACGGCGAGGATAATGAGATTGGTAATGGCTTCAGTCATCCGCCAAACCTTCACTGATTCTTTGGAAATTTTCTTCGTTGGTGGCTGTATCTTGGAATACATATATTCACTCCTTACTATGTCTTTATACTTATACGGATTATCTTACAAAAAAGTTCCCTATTATAAGTACTGGTAAGCAAATAATGAAGACGGGACCACTGATGGATTCCATGAAATGGAGGCCGAATAATCCTGAAGATTCTTGAGTATGTATAAATAAGGGACTTTTTCTATTGGATCTTTTCTTTTTATATGACCGTAAAATGGACAAGATAGAAGAGGTGAGTTTTTAGAGTGGGAGTGATAGGTTTGACATATAAAAGGAAGTTGAGTTTTATATTCTTCCTGTTTTTGATTTGTTTTTTTGATGGAGAATCGATGCAGGCTGCAAATGATGATGGAAACCTAGGGCAGGAAATTCAACGAATATTGGATGATTCGCCGGGATTGGCTGGGGCATTGACGGGAATTTCCATCCGTTCAGCTGAAACGGGGGAAATGATTTATGAACGGGGGGCGCAAACGAGATTGCGGCCTGCTTCGAACCTTAAGCTATTGACTGCAGCAGCTGCGCTGGAAACTTTAGGGGAAGATCATGCTTTTCAAACAGAACTATACATAAAAGGAGTGCAAGTTGGCCATGTTCTGCAGGGCGATGTATACCTGAAGGGAAAAGGAGATCCCACATTATTGGAAAAGGATTTTGATGAGCTGGCAGCTTCACTGAAAGACAGGCAAGTTAAGCTGGTTCACGGGGATCTTATAGGCGATGATACTTGGTATGATGATGTTCGCTATTCCCAAGACTTAGTTTGGAGCGATGAACAGGAATATTACGGAGCTGCCGTTTCAGCTTTAACCTCTTCCCCGAATGAAGACTACGATACCGGTACCATCATCGTGGAGATAACCCCTGCTGAAAAGGCTGGTAAAAGGGCAACGGTGAAGCTGAAGCCGGAAACGGATTACGTGAAGGTCATCAACAAAACGAAAACTGAATCGGAAGACGGCAATAAGAAAATTGAAGTCGAACGGTCTCATGGTGCACAAGTCATTACGGTGACCGGGACCATTCCGGAGCATGCCGGGGTGACCAAAGAGTGGATCTCTGTGAATGATCCCACAGAATATGCCCTGAGCCTATTTGAAAACTCAATGAATAAACATGGAATTAAAGTGTTGGGAAAAAGGAAAAAAGGGAAAACGCCAGTAGGGGCGGACATGATTGCCACTCATCAGTCCATGCCGCTTTCACAATTGCTTATTCCTTTCATGAAATTGAGCAATAACAGCCATGCCGAGGTTTTGGTGAAAGAAATGGGCAAAGAGGCAGAAGGGGAGGGAAGCTGGAAGGATGGTTTGAAGGTTGCTCGAAATCAACTGAAGAGTATGGGGATCGATATGCAAACGATCATGATGCGTGATGGATCTGGCATTTCCCAAGTCAATATGATTCCAGCGAATGAAATAACGAAGCTGCTGTATGCCGTACAGGAAAAAACGTGGTTTCCTGCTTACTTGAATGCTTTGCCGATTGCAGGCAACGAAAATCGGATAGTGGGCGGTACGCTAAGAAAGAGGATGAAAGGGACATATGCAGCTGGGAATGTTCACGCTAAAACAGGGACGATTTCAGGAACGAGCTCTTTATCAGGTTATGTGACGACCAAAAGAGGGGAAAAAGTCATATTTTCGATCATCTTGAATAATTTTGTAGAAGAAAAAGGCATCACGGCAATCCAGGATAGGATAGCCGTGATGCTAGCAGAACAGGAAAACCGATTGGGGAGTGGCCTTTAGTATCCACGGAAAACTAAGTTCGAAGTTCAGAAAAATCTGCGAAAAACAAATCGGCATCTGCCCATTCATTTTTTATTCGGCAAATCTGAATGGGCAGCATACAGCCGATAAGCCATTTTTATTTGCTGACTCGATGTCGGGTTTTCAATCGCACATCCAAATGGCGTATTCAAATCGATGGTCATTCAGTAACATTGCATCAAGTCGGTCTTCGAACCTTCGAAGACCTTTCCCCGATATATATGTCTATAATAAGAATAGATTTCTTCCACTTTTCAAGACCGTTGCTAGCAATCAAAATGGAAAGGCCAAGCTGTTTTATCGTTGACATGGTCTCCATGACGTGAGGGAAAAGCGACCCTTTTCCTTCTCTGTTTCTTGAATCAAACTTGATGCTTGTAATATAGTCTCCCAAACGACTTTAAGTGGGACGCCCGTAATCCAAGAGCGGTATCCCCTGTCCAGCTTACTTTTAAACGTTTTCTCAAGTGAAGGACCTAATCTATTGTTTGTTTGAAACAAATTGCCGTCCAGATCGAAAATGGGAGCAAATTGGATTTTATTCAATACCAGCACCTTCTTCTTAGTTTTTTTCATTTTATCCCCTCAAGGAAGGAATTTAAGGGAGGAAGAATAGAAATAAGGAGTAAGGGGGAATGCTTATGAACTTTCCAACACTTAATGGACAGTATACGATTAGCAGTCTTATAGCTGAAATTCAGGAAATTTCAAAAAAACGCTCTCTTTATATATTGGCCATAGATGGCCGGGGCGGGTCTGGAAAAAGTACACTTGCTTCCAGTATCCAAGCAGAATTTCCAGGTAGCGCGGTCGTTCATATGGATGATTTTTATTTGCCATCTTCGGATAGAGTTCAACTGCCTCCATCCCAAAAGCGGATTGGTGCGGATTATGATTGGGAACGGGTTTATAACCAAATACTGAAACCGCTTACATCAGGTGAGAAGGAAGCAAGGTATCAAAGGTATGATTGGGAAACGGACACTATGGCCGAATGGCATGAGGTTCCTGCTGGGGGCCTTGTCATTATAGAAGGAACGTATTCTATCCGTGAAGAATGGGCAGGGTACCATGATTTCACGATTTGGGTGGAATGTCCCCGTGATCAGCGTTTGAAACGTGGCCTTGAGCGGGATGGTGAAGATGCGCGTCAAATGTGGGAGGATAATTGGATGGTTCAAGAAGATCTCTATGTGGGCGTGCAAATGCCTCAAGAAAGAGCGAATCTTATTGTGGACGGAACGAGCTGAATCCGGGGATATTTGGACCTCGCTTTTAATTGTAAGGGTTTACCTATAAACTATATGGTATGTTTAGATAAATTTCTGGGGAACCGGAAACATGGGGGGAAACTATGTTTACTAATGAAGAACAAGCTGCCGTATATAAAGCCATTTATAACCGAAGGGATATCAGGAGTTTTTTGCCTAAGCCCATTTCAAAGGATATACTCCGCAGAATTCTGGATGCTGCACATCATGCGCCGTCTGTAGGATTCATGCAACCTTGGAGTTTCATCGTGATTTCATCTCAGGAAACCAAGAAAAGTTTGGCGTGGGCAGCGGATAAAGAAAGAAGGGCACTCGCTATTCATTATGAAGGAGGTAAAGAAAATAAGTTTCTTAGTTTGAAAGTGGAAGGGTTAAAAGAAGCACCATACACCATTTGTGTTACATGCGACCCGACACGGGGCGGCTCCCATGTTTTAGGGAGGAACTCCATTCCGGAAACCGATATCCTATCCACAGCCTGCGCGATTCAAAATATGTGGCTGGCTGCCTGTGCGGAGGGATTGGCAATGGGATGGGTTAGCTTTTATAAGAAAAATGATATTCGTGATATTTTGGAGATTCCGCCGCATATAGAACCCGTCGCACTCCTGTCAATTGGCTATACGGATCAATATCCGGATAAACCCATTCTTGAACTTGCTAATTGGGAAAAAAGAAGGCCGATGGATGAACTTATTTTCGAGGATAAATGGGGAAATAAATAAAACTATATATCGTTTATTAAGCCCCTGGTTCAGGGGTTTTTGGTTGTGAGGAATGATTTTTTTTAAAAAAAATCAAATGAAGCAGTGAAAATATAGAAGACTCTTACGATAGATACATCCTTTGTAAGAGTCTTTTAAAATACGTTATTCCGTAATGTGGACACAAAAAAACAAAGTTTGGTTTGATTTTAAAATCTGCGCCGTTTTGAAGATCCCGGTATACCGAGATCTTCACGGTACTTTGCAATAGTACGGCGGGAGATCTTCGTCCCTTCATTTTCGAATATTTGACAAAGTTTCTGATCTGAAAAAGGCTTTATTTTATCTTCATCGGCAATCAAGACCTTTATTTTTTCTTTTATGGTGGTCGTTGATTCGGTTGCTTGGCTGTTCACGCGGTTTAACCCTCTAGTAAAGAAGTTCCTTAGTTTAAAAAGGCCATGCGGCGTCTGGATATATTTATTGCTCGTCGCCCTGCTGATTGTTGATTCATGAAGCTGAAGTTTTTCCGAAATGTCCTTCAGTGTCATAGGTTTTAATCCCGTAATTCCCTTCATGAAAAACTCTTGCTGCTCGTCCACGATTGACGCTGTCACTTTGTAAAGTGTCATTTGCCTTTGTTCGAGCCCTTTTAAAAGTAATTGGGCATCATTTATGTGCCCTTTTATATAATCTTTAGCTGGATTAACAGGATTCATAGCGATTTGGTTCTTGTAGTAAGGATTGATGGAAAGTTTAGGTGTGCAGCTATCATTGACCGTTATCAGAAAACCTTCTTTTTCTTTTTCCACGTAAACGTCCGGAACGATGTAATGAGTCATATCATTGGAAAAGTGACTGACGGGACGCGGGTTTAACGTACGGATGAAATCCGAGGCCTCTTGTACTTCCTGAATGGTCACTTGGTAAAGGGCGGCAATTTTCCTGTAGCGTTTTTCTGCTAGATCCGTTAAGTGCTTTTTAACGACCTTATACGCGAATTCATTGCGATCCTCATGCTCACGCAGCTGAATGAGTAAACAATCGGTCAAGTCTTTAGCCCCGACTCCAATGGGGTCAAGGGATTGCAATACTTGAATCAAATTTTCGATTTCTTCAACGGATACGGAAAAATGCGAGGCAGCCCAATTGGCATCCAATTCAAGAAATCCATAATCATTTAAGTTCCCAATTAAAAATTGGAGAATCTTCTTTTCAAGTGCTTTCAACGAACTTAGTAAACTCAACTGTTCCATTAAATGGCTTTCCAGTGTTTCTGTGTTGATTGAATAATTGTTGATTGGGTTGTAATCATTGTCTCCGTTGAAACTTTTACTTTTAGAGGAGGATCCACGTATCTGAGAATTTATTTTATGTGTACGAATGCTAGGTTCAGTAAGTGATGCGAGGGGTTCTTTAAAGCTAATTTCGAGAACGGGATTTTCGTATGCCTGTCGGTTTAGGAAATCTATTAGTTCATGGGTGGAATATTGAAGGATATTGATCGATTGCTGTAATTCAGGGGTTAATGACAATTTCAAGGTTTGTTTTTGGTACAGTTCAAATCCTACCTGCATATATATCAACTTCTTTCGTTTAGATTAACATAGCGGCTCAAAAGGAATGGAAAAATATTAACATGATAATAATACAAATCTTCCGAAAATTCAACATTCTATGTCAGGTTTTATAACATGATTTAGAAAATAAAGAGGGGGATTCGAAAAATTGCTTGTAAATTAGTATTTAATCTAATGAATGGGATTGAGTGATTCGAATGTGAATCGAATGATTCGTATATGAATCAACACACGCTCCTATTGATTTATATATGAATCATTTTAACTTGAATACCTTTAATATAAGGCTCATATAATTTGGCATGCATCTTGCTATATCTATAAATATAAAAATAAACTAGCTTGAAAAAAATCCATTACATGAGAAGGGTGTTTTTTACATGATTAAAGAGAAAACGGGTATTCAGGAATTAATCGATTTGGATAAAAAGCATTTTATCCATCCGACTACGTCAATCGAACAACAGCAGGCAGATGGTCCAAGTTTCATCTTTAAGGAAGGGAAGGGAATATACCTTACGGATGTCACGGGCAGGACTGTCATTGATGGCATGGCTTCACTTTGGAATGTGAATATTGGACATGGACAAGAAGAGATGGCTGATGTCGCGAAGGAACAAATGGCGAAGTTAGCTTTCACCTCAAGTTTCGCCACTTTCAGCAATGAACCGGCAATCCGTTTAGCGGCCAAAATCGCTTCCATCGCACCTGGGGATTTGAATGCAGTTTTCTTCACTTCAGGTGGATCGGAGTCGAATGATACGGCTATCAAACTTGCTCGTCATTACTGGCTTTTGAAAGGGCAGCCAAATCGTCAAAAAATCATTTCCCGCTCGAAATCCTATCATGGAGTGGCAATGGGAGCTACAAGTGCGACTGGCCTGAAGCCGTTCCGAGACTTCACGAATTCAATAGCACCGGATTTTTACCATGTGGACGGTTCCTCCATTGAGGAGTTGCGTAAGGTCATAGAACAGGAAGGACCGGAAACGATTGCGGCATTTATCGCTGAACCGATTCAAGGGGCCGGTGGCGTAAACCTTCCTCCTGAAGGCTATTTTAAGGAAGTGAGGGAGATTTGTAATGAATACGGCATTTTAATGGTGACGGATGAAGTCATTACAGGTTTCGGAAGAACAGGGACTTATTTTGGGATTGAACACTTTGGTGTTGTACCTGATATGATGTGCTTTGCAAAAGGTGTGACGAGCGGATATGCACAGTTAGGCGGGGTCGTCCTGAATGATAAAATGCATCAGGATTTCATTGCCCTTTCAAAAGGCACGCTTTTACACGGCTACACATACAGTGGCCATCCTATGGCATGTGCGGTTGCTTTGAAAAATATTGAAATAATTGAACGTGAAAACCTGATAGAAAACTCGAAACAGCGTGGCGAAGAGTTGCTTGCCGGCTTTAAGAAGCTTCAAAGCAAACACCCGATTGTTGGTGATGTCAGGGCACTTGGGTTAATTGGAGGCATCTCCATCGTAAAGGATAAACAAACAGGCGAAGGCTTTGAGACGCAGCTTGCTCCAAGACTGGTTGCGGAAGCGGCGAAGAATGGTTTGATTTGCCGGTCTGTTACGTTTGATCAAGATACACTCGTATTCGCACCGCCTTTAATCATTACTAAATCGGAAGTCGAAAGAATAATTGAAATCCTTGATGTGACATTTACTGCTGTCGAAAAAGAAATTTTATAAGAGGTGAAAGTGATGGTCATGACGGAAACGCTGAAAAAGAAATTATTCATTAATGGTAAATGGAAAGAAGCTGAAAAGTTCACGACACTTAAGTCTCCCTATAGCGGGGAAGTTCTAGCGGAAATTCCTTCAGCAAGCCTTGAAGATGTAGATTTGGCAATAGAATCAGCCTATCAAGCTAGAAAAACAATGGCAGCTTTACCTAGTCATAAACGCGCTGCAATACTTGAAAAGCTTGCGAGCCTTTTGGAAAGCCGCAAAGATGAGGCAGCTGAAATTATTGCTAAAGAAGCAGCGAAACCGATTAAAACGGCAATGGTTGAAGTATCCCGGACGATTGCCACATATAAATTTGCAGCAGAGGAAGCAAAAAGGATTCATGGAGAAACATTGACTATGGATGCTACAGCTGACGGAGAAGGAAGGATAGGATACACAGTCCGTGAGCCTCTAGGTGTTGTGGGTGCGATTACGCCTTTTAATTTTCCGATGAACCTGGTTGCCCATAAAGTAGGCCCGGCCATTGCTGCCGGAAATACACTTGTCCTGAAACCTGCGAGCCAAACACCGCTATCTTCGCTATTTCTAGCTGAACTATTAGCCGAAACGGATTTGCCGGCAGGTGCGTTTAATTTAGTTACCGGAAGCGGTTCGGTAATTGGTGATAAATTAGTCACCGATTCACGGGTGAAGAGCATTTCATTTACTGGAAGTCCGGCTGTCGGAATCGGGATCCGTAATAAGGCTGGGTTAAAGAAAGTGAGTCTTGAACTAGGTTCGAATGCGGCTGTCATCGTTGATAAAGGGATCAATATCAATAAAATCATCCAACGCTGTGTATCGGCAGCATTCGCTTTTCAAGGGCAGGTCTGTATTTCCTTACAGCGCGCATATGTTCATGAAGAGGTATATGATGAGTTCGTCAAAAAATTCACAGAAGCAACGAATGGATTGAAACTAGGAGATTCTTTGGACCCGTCTGTGGATATTTCGGCAATGATCAGCGCTGGTGATGTACAGCGAAGCTTGGATTGGATCGGTGAAGCTAAACAACATGGTGCAATTGTTGCAGCAGGAGGTAAATCTGAAGGGAATATCCTGCATCCCACTGTGTTGCTGGAAGTGGATGCAATGCTTAAGGTATCTTGTCAGGAAGTCTTCGCTCCCATTGTTTTGATCAATAAGGTTTCGTCTGTTGAGGAAGCGATTGATTTGGTCAATGATTCCGAATTTGGATTGCAGGCCGGGATTTACACAGAAAATATCAATCTGGCTCTTTCTGCCGCAGAAAAATTGGAAGTCGGCGGTGTTATCATTAATGATATCCCAACTTACCGTGTCGACAACATGCCATATGGCGGAGTCAAAAAAAGCGGAACGGGCCGCGAAGGGCTAAAATATGCCATTGAAGAAATGACGGAAATGAAACTGGTCATTATTAACCGAAATTAATCAAAAAAGAGATGAGCAGCTGCTCATCTCTTTTTTTGAGCTGCGGGTTTATTTTCTATGAATCTTGAAAAAGATTGAGATGAAGGATTGGCCATATGCTATGCAAAAATGAATAGGTAATTCACGGTTGAATTTAAATGAGACAGGAAAGGGCAAAAAAAACGAGAGTTACCTAATATTTCAAACTGGCATGAATCTTGCTCATATCTTATATATAGGTAGATAAATTAAAATCGAGGAGGAATTTACATGCAGGAAACCTTGCAAAATAATACGAAAAAAGAAGGAACCGGAGCACTGGACTTAAGGATGTTCATCAATGGGGAATGGGTGAATTCGACTTCAGGTGAGAAGCGGGATGTATTGAATCCGGCCACAGGGGAGGTTATTGCCAAAGCTGCGGAAGGAACACAGGAAGATGTGGATGCAGCAGTCGAGGCAGCAAAATATGCTTTCTATGAAGGTGGTTGGTGGGGAACTCCTGCCGTCGAAAGAGCTCGCATTTTATTCAAAATAGCCGACAAAATAGAAGAAAAAGCTGAAGAACTAGCTGCGTTGGAAACATTGGATAATGGGAAACCATTGCGTGAGGCTCGTTTTGATATAGCTGATTCGGCAGCCTGTTTTAGATATTATGCAGGATTGGCCACAAAACCGACAGGTCAGACTTTTGAAGTTCCTGACGGTCAGCAGGCGATGGTCGTAAGGGAACCGATCGGTGTATGCGGGCAGATCGTTCCTTGGAATTTCCCACTTATGATGTCAGCCTGGAAACTCGCTCCGGCGCTTGCCGCAGGAAATTCCGTTGTGTTCAAACCATCTGAGATCACTCCGGTGACGGCGGTCAAACTATTTGAAATCATGGATGAGGTAGGATTGCCAAAAGGTGTCGCAAACCTTGTATTAGGAGCTGGGCCAGTTGTCGGACAAGCCATTGCTGAACATGAGGAAATCGATAAAGTAGCCTTTACAGGTGGTACGGCAACAGGACGTAAGATCATGGAGGCTTCACTGGGTAACCTAAAGAAAGTGACATTGGAGCTCGGCGGGAAATCGCCTAATATCGTATTTGCGGACTCTGACTTTGAGACTGCGGTTGATTATGCTCTTTACGGGATTTTCTGTAATCAAGGACAAGTGTGTTCAGCAGGTTCCCGTTTACTGTTGGAAGAGTCCATTTACGATCAGTTCATTGCAAGTCTTACTGCGAAGGCGAAAAAGATCAAAGTAGGTTCAGGTTCTGATGAAAACAGCCAGATGGGACCTATCGTTTCAGAAGCCCATATGAACAAAATATTATCGTATATCCAAATCGGAAAAGAAGAAGGTGCCAAATTAATCGTCGGTGGAAATCGAATTAAAGAAGAAGGCATGGATAAAGGTTACTTTGTCGAACCTACTATTTTTGTTGATACGACACCGGACATGCGGATTGTGCAGGAAGAAATTTTTGGGCCGGTACTTGTTGTTCAAAAGTTCAAGGATGAAGCGGAAGCTCTTCGACTTGCCAATGATACGAAATATGGTTTAGCGGGAGCTGTGTTCACGAATGATGTCGCAAAAGCGTACCGTGTCATTAAAAAAGTGCGTGCCGGCATCACGTGGATAAACTCATATCATCCGACTTATAACGAAGCTCCTTGGGGAGGGTTCAAGCAAAGTGGAAATGGACGCGAACTGGGAACATTCGGTTACGAAGCTTACACCGAATTGAAACAAATCAATAACAACTTGGATATCCAGCCAACAGGTTGGTTTGATGAAGAGTAAATAGCTTGACGAAAAGGCTGTCCCTTGGGGAACAGCCTTTTTTTGTGGAATCGAAGATATATTCCGAAAATCATAGATGTAACTCCAGAAACGCAGATATAACTCCGAAAACGAAGATATAATTCCAGAATCATAGATATATACCGAAAAACGGAGATATAATCAAAGATTGCTAAACATTCTTTTACTTTTGTTGGACTTTTTCAAGATCAACCCGTCCTGAAAAGAAAACGGCGCCATTACCCATATCTGCGAGGCGATCTGGGGTAAGGGAATTGATGTGTTGCTTTGTTTCGGGCGTATTCTGCCACAAGCCTTGGCTGACAAGAACGCCTGGTAACACATTTTCACCGGGAGCAGCGGTAAGCAAACATTCACCGCGACCGTTCCAGATTTTAACCATATCTCCGGGGGCTATCCCCATTGTTTTGGCATCAGCGGCATTCATGTGCAGTTTCGGTTCCTTTTCCATGGAGATATGTTTGGCATTATTTGAAAAGGTTGAATTCAAGAAATTGTGATTAGGTGCCGGAATGAATAAAAATGGCAGGTCGCTGTCTTTTATGATGGGCGTATATGTTGGCAAAGGCTCGTATCCATCCCGCTTCATTCGTTCGGAATAAAGTTCAATTTTACCGCTTGGTGTCGGGAGTTTGCCGGGGAACATCGGCCGCATTTTGGCTTTGACAAATTGATTCCTTGAAAGGGAGTCATAGGTGATGCCTTCCAAATGCGGGTTGTCGGGAAAATCCAGAGCCTGCCGTATCATATCTTCCTCTGAATCTCTAAATGCTTGTTCCCCAAATCCCATCCCAACAGCTAACAGTTTGAACAATTCAACATTCGATTTCGATTCGCCATATTTTTCGACTACAGGTTTTTGTATTTGGACGTAATTATGCCAGTATGAATTATAAAAATCCTCCGTTTCATAAGATGACGTGGCAGGAAGGACGAGGTCGGCAAACATGGCCGTTTCGGTTAAGAACAGATCATGGACCACTGTAAATAGATCTTCCCGCATTAGACCTTCCTGTACCTTATTTGCATTTGGAGCGACAAGTGCTGGGTTGGAGCCGTATACAAACATGGAGCGAACCGGGTTTTCTTTTTCCAGAAGAGCTTGACCGATTTGGTTCATATTAATGGTCCGGGTAGCTTTATTTTGCAATAAATCAGGACGTCTTAAGGCATTTGTATTAAAAGCCAGATATCCTGAATTACCTTTGATGGCTCCGCCGCCTTCCGCCATCCATTGGCCGGTAAGTGCAGGCAGGCAGGCAATGGTACGTACCGCCATGCCTCCATTGTCATGGTGCTGCAGGCCATTGCCTATCCGCACGAATGATGGACTTGTGGTGCCGTACATCCTGGCTAATTCATATAAGTCATCAATTGGAACGCCAGTGATCGCGGAGACGGTCGCAGGGTCATATTGGCGGACGTGTTCGCGCAATTCAGCAGCACCCACTGTGTATTCATCGAGAAAGGGCTGGTCGACTAGTTTCTCGGCATATAGAATATGCATTAATCCGAGGGCAAGCGCACTATCGGTGCCAGGCAGAATCGGAATGAACCAATCTGCCCACTTGCCGGTTTGGTTTTTATGTACGTCAATGACAACTACTTTGGCCCCGTTTTTTCGGGCTTGCTGGGCAAGCGTAATTTGGTGCATATTTGTGCTCACAGCGTTAATGCCCCACATGATGAAAAGCTTTGTATGAATCGTTTCTTCTGGGTCGGTGCCGAATGAACCACCCATTGTATAGCTGTATCCGACTGAGCCGGCCGCGTTACAAATGGAACGCTCGAGCATGCTTGCACCGAGCTTGTGGAAAAAACGGCGATCCATCCCCTCGGCGCTGAGATTGCCCATGTTTCCATAAAAGCTGTAGGGAAGTATGCTTTCCGGACCGTGCATTTCGATCAGGCCTTTCCATTTGGAAGTGATTGTGTCAATGGCCTCTTCCCAGCTGATTGGAGCGAAATACCCTTCTCCTTTAGGACCGACGCGCTTTAATGGCTGCTTTAAGCGATTGGGGTCATATAGGCGGGCAGTCATGTTTCGGACTTTGTTGCAAATATTCCCTTTGGTGACTGGATGATCAGGGTCTCCTTGAACTTTAATGATCTGCCCGTCTTTTTTATGCAGCAGTAAACCGCATTGATCAGGACAGTCAAGAGAGCAAACAGAGGGAAAGACTCCATCTGGCTGATTGATATAGGATTGCATGGCGTATTCCTCCTAATAATCTAATCTAATAAATTGAATAATCTTAATTATATTGAAAGTGAAATCGTTGAAAGGTGCAAGAACTTCTTAACATATGTTTTTTTTTCTGATAAGCTTACAAGATGAAAAATTAACCTATAAATAGGAGGATTCATTTTTGGAATATGGAATTATAATATCAATAGGAATATACATGGCAGGCATGCTGTTAATTGGTTATTTTGCCTATCGGAAAACGGCCAACTTAACCGATTACATGCTTGGCGGCCGAAACTTGGGCCCGGCTGTAACTGCATTGAGTGCAGGTGCTTCCGATATGAGCGGCTGGCTGTTGATGGGTCTCCCCGGTGCTATGTACATAAGCGGGTTAAGTGCTGGCTGGATTGTCATTGGCCTGTGTGCAGGGTCTTATTTAAACTGGTTATTCGTGGCGCCGCGACTTCGGACATATACGGAAGTGGCCGGCAATTCGATTACGATTCCCGACTTTTTGGGAAATCGGTTTAAAGATGGCTCCAGGGTCTTAAAAGTGGTATCAGCATCGGTCATTTTAATTTTCTTCACCTTTTACACGTCTTCAGGCATGGTAGCAGGCGGTGAGCTTTTCCGCTCCGCTTTCAATTTGGATTATCGGTGGGGCATCTGGCTGACGGCGAGCGTTGTTATTCTTTATACATTATTTGGCGGATTCCTGGCTGTTAGCTGGACGGACTTCGTACAAGGTACAATTATGTTCATTGCCTTAATTCTAGTACCAGTTGTCACGATTGTAAATATTGGGGGCTGGGATCCTGCCTTCAATGAAATAAAATCGATTAACCCGAATTTATTGCATGTTTTTGAAGGAACATCAACCATTGGCATCATATCTCTTTTGGCATGGGGGCTTGGTTATTTCGGGCAGCCTCATATAATCGTTCGATTCATGGCGGTTTCATCTGTTAAAGAATTGAAAAGTGCACGGCGAATCGGTATGGGCTGGATGATTTTTGCTATCGTCGGAGCGATGTTCACCGGATTGGTGGGAATAGCTTATTTTAACCTGACAAACAGTCCATTAGGGGAAAAGAATGCTGAGTCCGTCTTCATCATTTTAGCTAAAGAACTGTTTCCTTCTTTAATTACAGGCTTCTTGTTGGCTGCGATTTTAGCAGCGGTCATGAGTACGATTGCATCACAGCTGTTAGTATCGGCAAGTGCTCTGACCGATGACTTCTATAAGCAGTTCATTCGGCCGAATGCATCTGATAAGGAATTAGTGCTGGTAGGTCGGTTTGGTGTATTGGCGATATCTGCCATAGCTCTATTATTGGCTTTTAATCCAAGCGGTACGATCCTTAAACTGGTGGGGTATGCATGGGCTGGTTTTGGAGCGGCATTCGGTCCTGTCGTTCTGTTAAGCCTGTACTGGAAACGGATGACGAAATGGGGAGCCCTGGCGGGGATGATTGCCGGTACGGCAACCGTGATCGTCTGGGATATGATCGATAAGTTCGCTGAAGTATACGAAATCATTCCTGGTTTCATCGCTGGTTCAATAGCGGTGGTCGTTTTCAGTTTATTATCGGCCAAGCCTACAAAAGATATAGAAGAAGAATTCAATCAAGCCATTAAAAACCTCTCTTGATCATGGAAGTTCCAGTTAAACTGCTGCTGGATTTTTTAGCGATATAAATCAATGAATGCAATATATATGGTACAATATCCATAGAGTCCTTATGTTGAAAACATGAGGGCTTTTTTTGAGTGATTTGGGAATAATAAACCAAAAAACAATACAAAGGAAAAAATATGAACCAATCTCATAAAATTGCATGTAAAGTGGCTTTTATATATATAATCATTGGAGTCTTATGGATTATCATTACGGATTACATCTCTATGACACAGGCAAGGGCAGATGTTCGGATATATGCAATGTTTCAACATTCCAAAGGGTGGATGTTCATTTTCATAACCGGGCTTTTCCTATACTTCATAATCAGGTATTGGACCGGGAAAATGTTGAGGTCCCAACAGGAATTCATTCTGAAGGATGAACAGTATCGGTCGCTGTTCAAGCATAACCCGGATTGTGTCCTTGAGCTGAATCTCGAAGGAAATGTTGTTTCGATAAACCCGGAAGCTGAAAAACTTTTAGGTCATCACAGTGACAATTTGAAAGGCAAGAATGCGAATCATCTCATCAACTGGAATGAAAGTGATAAAGTATCTGAATTCTTTATACAGTCCCTTCAAGGGGAGGCTGTAAAATTCGAAACGACGATTCAGAATAGTAGTGATGAAAAACGGATAATCCGTGTAACCTTTCTACCGATCATCGTTCACGCTGAAATGCTAGGAGTATATGCAATCGTTAGGGATATTACTGAATTGCGGCGCGAAGAGGAATTGATGATCATGTCTGAAAAGCTATCTGTTATCGGACATCTGGCTGCGGCCGTCGCACATGAGATAAGGAACCCGCTGACATCGTTAAAAGGATTTGTACAGTTAATGGATATGACCCAGGAAGTAAACCCGCTGCATTCTGATATCATGCTGAAGGAAATTGACCGAATTAATATTATCTCAAGCGAACTTTTGGTTCTCGGGAAGAAACAGGATGTCGCATTCCTCAGGATCGATCTTGCCGACAGTTTACAACAGGTATTCACGTTGATGAAAGCAGAAACCAATTTGAATAATATCGAAATGGGATTCAGGGTAAAAACCGCCGAACCGATTTATATTATGGCTGATTCAATTGAAATAAAACAGTTGATAATCAATATCGTCAAAAATAGCATTGAAGCGATTGAGGATAATGGCAAAATTGAAATTTCGCTGCAAATCATCGATGGACAAGCTGTAGTCAGCGTGAGTGATAATGGCATGGGAATGGTGCCCGAGCGGCTTGAACGGATTGGTGAGCCTTTTTATTCGACGAAGGAAAAGGGCACAGGGATCGGGCTTGCAATTTGCCGGAAGATCGTTCATCGCCTTCAGGGGGAAATGCATTTTGAAAGTGAGATAAACAAAGGGACGACGGTTACAATTCGTATTCCGTTGGCTACTGGACAAGAATAAATGGTACTATGAAAGATAGGAAAAGTTTTATATTAAAGGAGAACGATATGAGCGAATTACCTGCATTAGTGAACGATAGAAAACCATATATACAAGAGGTATGGAAAAAGTCCGGTTTCGGACAACTTACCCCGATTCAAACGAAGGCGATTCCCGTGATTGTCGAGGGAAAAGATATCATGGCCGAATCACCGACTGGTACAGGAAAAACATTAGCATATTTATTGCCATTGCTAGAAAAGATAGATCCTGAAAAAAAATCACCCCAAGCTTTGATTTTGGCATCATCACGAGAACTGGTCATGCAAATCAATGAAGAAATTCGCATTTGGTCAGAGGGAAGCGGCATTTCGGGTGCAGCATTCATCGGCGGTGCTAATGTGAAAAGGCAGTTGGACAAACTGAAGAAGCGTCCACAGGTGATTGCTGGAACACCGGGGCGGATTTACGAATTGATTGCCCAAAAGAAATTGAAGATGCACGAAGTTAAGACGATAGTACTTGATGAAGGTGACCAATTGATCATTCCAGAGCATATGGGAACGATCAATAATATTATCAAAACAACGCTAAAGGACCGGCAAATCATGGTATTCTCAGCGACCCTGCCAGAGGAAACGGAAAAAGCGGCCCGGGGATTCATGAATGAACCCGAAATGATCAAGGTCGATAAGCATGAAAAAATGGAATCAAAGGTGGAACATCTATACTTTGTTGTTGAGAGACGGGAAAAGTCCAAGATTCTCGAGAAAATCACAAGACTTAAAGATGTGAAGGCTCTTGCTTTCCTGAATGATATAGCAGAGCTGAGCGTCTTACATGAAAAGCTGAGTTATAAAGGTGTTGAAATGGGCGTGCTTCACGGTGAATCCAATAAAGTCGACAGGGAGAAAGCGCTGCGCAAGCTTCGTTCAGGAAAATCCCCAATGCTGATAGCAACGGATGTAGCGGCAAGGGGGCTTGATATTAAGGGTCTTACTGCGGTCGTTCATATTGATATGGCTGACAACATCGAACAATATATCCATAGATCTGGGAGAACTGGGCGAGCAGGTGCAGATGGCACTGTTATTTCAATCGTAACGGAAAGAGAAGAGCGAGAGTTGAAAAAAATGGCTCGTGAACTGGAGATTCCATTAACGAGAGTAACCTTCTATGGTGGAAACATCGTAGTCGATGAATGATTCGGAAAAAGGGACGGCCATGGCGGCTGTCTCTTTTTTTTACAAAGGCCCGTTAAGATTTAAAATTAAAAAGTTGCTCATTTTGCAGAATCACTACATGCCTTTTCCACTGTCTGAATATGCTGGGATTCCCAGTTAACCAAAAAGATGCCGATGAAAATGAGTGATCCTCCAACTGCAACGTACCAGTGAACAGGCTCATCCAGCAAGAGGTAGCCAGATAGGACGCCGAAAAAGGGAGCTAGAAATAGGAAGGCGCTTGTTTTTGCAGAATCACCCTTTTGTAATAGGAAATACCAAACCGAAAATTGAACGATGGATGCCATGATGGCAAGCCATAACAAAATAATGATGGATGCTTGGGTAATCTTGAAAAAGGGCTGTTCAAAAAGAAATGATCCAATGAGCAGGAGAATACCCCCGCACAGCATTTGATAGGCTGACATGACCCAAGTGTCGAAAGTATGTCCCCAATTTTTCATCAATAGGGTCGCAATGGACCAGGAAATGGCTGACATCAATCCAAGGAGGGTGCCGGACTTCAAATCAAGATGTGCGCCCATTGTGATAAAGACGCCGATAAAGCCGAGCAAAACCCCCGACCATTGATGAAGGGTGTATATCGTTCTAAGAAATAACGTACCAAAAATGACCACTAATAATGGGTTCATGAATGTCAAGATCGATAGTTCCCCGGCTGAAATGGTCCTTAAACCTACAAAGATGCATCCCATGACACAAGCTGTCTGGAAAAAACCGATGATACTCAATTTCGTCCAATCCATAATCTTTTTTGGATGAGGGCGTTTGATGAGCTTAACGACAATAGCCATGATGAAACCTGCCAGGATGAACCGAATCGCTGCAAGTAACATCGGGGATGTATATGCTAAACCAATTTTTCCTATTGCGAATGATGACCCCATTAAAGCAGTAGTTAAAATGACCAGAAAACCAAAAATGAATTTGTTCATCTTTTCCACTCCCAAAATCTTCAACTATAATATTTTGATTGTGAAATTATATCATATTCACCAAATTCAGGAGTTCATTAATGAGGGTTAATCATGAATGAAAACGCTTCCTTTATATGATTTTTTGACATATGATAGCAATAGACATAGGTTAGGAGGAGACGGTATGACAGGAAAGTATAAACAGTTTGAAACGGCAGTCATTCATGAAGGATATGACTCGAAGAAGCATTTAGGAAGCTTGGCAACACCCTTATTCCAAACCTCAACATTCACTTTTGAAAATGCCGAGCAAGGGGAAAGGCGTTTTGCCGGTATGGAAGATGGATATATTTATTCTCGCCTTGGAAATCCAACGGTACAAGTGCTTGAAGAAAAGATTGCCGCTTTGGAAGGCGGGGAAACTGGCCTTGCTTTCGGTTCAGGGATGGCTGCCGTTTCAGCAGTACTTTTTGCTTTAACTAAAACAGATGACCACATCCTGTGCTCACAGGGATTATATGGTTGTACATTTGGCCTTCTGCAGCTAATGAAAAATAAATACCGCATCACCCATGATTTTTGTGAAATGGATACAGAAGAACAGGTAAGGAAAATGATCCGGCCGGAAACGACCTGCATATATGTAGAAACCCCGATCAATCCGACGATGAAAATGATTGACTTACAGATGGTGGTAAGAGTTGCGAAGGAATATAATGTGACGGTCGTAGTCGATAATACGTTTTCGACGCCCTACCTACAGAGACCGCTTGAATATGGCTGTGATATTGTCCTTCATAGCGCTACGAAATATCTTTGCGGGCATGGGGATGTCGTTGCGGGACTTGTCGTCGGTAAAAAGGAATTCATGAATCATGTAGCTGGGACTACACAGAAAGATATCGGTGGTATCATTTCACCATTCGATGCCTGGTTACTATTGCGGGGGTTAAAGACATTGCCTGTCAGGATGGACCGTCATTCGGCCAATGCAATGGCAATCTTTCATGAACTTAAGAAACATCCAAAGGTGAAAAAGGTATATTATCCAGGTGATGATGCTTCACCGGATCATTATATCATGCAAAAACAGATGAAACATGGCGGCGGCCTTATCTCTTTTGAATTGCATGGTACAAAACAGGATGCACAGGAATTCCTCAATAAATTGAAACTTATCAAAATTGCCGTAAGTCTAGGGGATGCCGAAACATTGATTCAGCATCCCGCTACCATGACGCACTCTGCAGTTCCTGAAGATTCACGGGAACAAATGGGCATCAGTAACCAGCTGGTCCGTCTCTCAGTTGGCCTTGAAGCTTGGCAGGATGTCTGGCAAGATCTTCAGCAAGCATTTTAGGGTACCATATCCCTTATTTAGTTCTTCTGTTTTTAATGAAGATGGTGATGGATACGATAAAAGTGATGGCAGCCAGGATATAAGAAATGTCTGTGATTACCGGATAGTCGTCGCTATTTCGTATCCCGATTCCTATGAACGCCCAAACGAATACGAGAGGATAGCACCAATCCCGGTTTTTACCTGCAAAGACAAAGGCCAGGATTGTTGCTGCAATCAGCAGGACGATCGTCCAGGTTAAACTGGAAACCCCAAAACCGTCCCATTTGATATAGGTGAGGTAATAAGAAATGTCAGCTATGGTTGCCACACTTACCCAGCCTGTATAAACGGAAAACGGAAATAGGTCGAAAGTAGCGTGTTTCACTTTTTTTATGCTAGTATAAATGACCATTAAAGTAACCAACAGAGCAATGATAATGAATACGGATAACAAAAAGTGCTCATAGTGCCAAGCCAAAAGCCAAGCGCCATTTAGGAAACAGCTTAAAGCGAACCAAGGGAAGGATGCCTTATAAGCAGGGCTGTTTTGATATTTACTTAAAAATTGCCTGAATACCCAGATGGCGAGCAGGAAATAGATCAAGCCCCATATGGAAAATACATAACCGGCAGGAGTGAAAAGGACATCCAGTTTATCGGAAATCTCTCCTGATGTTTGGCCGTTCAATGGCAGGAAATTGGCTAAAAAATTCATCGTGACGACGAACAGAAAGAAAATCAAGTTAATGATGGAAGTAATCATGGCCTTCCTCCTTGTATGAATTGTGATCCTTCTAACCTTATTCCACATATATAGCCTGGTTAACCTTTTTGGATCACATAGAGGAAACATGGGGGTCATTTTTTTCATAAAGAGAGGAAGTTCCTGTAACAATTGAACCATTTAAGGTTAGAAATTTTACATCTTCACTTTATGGTGATAAAATATTCAAAGATTCATATTATTTTAGTCCTTCGGGGTCGGGTGAAAATCCCAACCGGCGGTGATGAAGAAATTCTAAGCCCGCGAGCCTGTTAAAGGCAGGATTTGGTGAGATTCCAAAGCCGACAGTACAGTCTGGATGGGAGAAGGACGTGTGGAACCCAAGTGTATACGTACGCCTAATTTTTCGAAAATGAAAATATTAGGCTTTTTAGGTATACAATTTTTTTCACTCATTTCTCCTGTTAACTCCTTAGGTCATCCTAAGGGGTTTTTTATATTTTATAAAAGGGGGAAAAACATGTTTACGGGAATCATTGAGGATATCGGTACCGTACATTCCTTGAAAAAAGGAAAAAGCAGTATGGAGTTATCGATTCGTTCTGAAAAAATCCTTGAAGATGTGCATCTGGGGGATAGTATTTCAGTCAACGGGGTCTGCTTAACGGTAACGTCCTTCACGAAAAGTTTGTTTACGGTCGACGTGATGCCGGAAACGGTCAAAGCTTCCTCGATCCGGACGTTAAAATTGGGATCACCTGTTAATCTCGAACGAGCCATGAGTGCACAGGGAAGGTTTGGCGGCCATTTTGTTTCAGGTCATATCGACGGAACCGGAACAATCATAAAAAAAGAACGGAAAGAAAATGCCGTATATTATGTAATCCAATTGGAAGAAGGGCTTAGTACCTTTTGCATTCCAAAAGGTTCCGTGGCCATTGATGGAACGAGCTTGACGATATTTGGGATCGAAAGGAACCTTTTGACTGTATCATTGATTCCATTGACACATCAGGACACAATATTGGGACAAAAAGCGGCTGGCGATATCGTTAACATCGAAAACGACATGATAGGGAAATATATAATACATCAAATGAAAAATGGCAACCCAAAACCAGGACTGAATTTAGAGTTTTTGGCAGAGCATGGATTCTAATAAAAGGGCGGTGTAATGATGTTCCATACAATAGAAGAAGCAATAGAAGATTTGAAGGCTGGCAAGGTAGTAATCGTATCCGATGATGAAGACCGTGAAAATGAAGGGGATTTTGTAGTGTTGGCCGAAAAGGCGACACCGGAAGCGATTAATTTCATGGCGACTCATGGACGTGGTTTGATTTGTACAACCATCACTGAAGAACTGGCAGCGAAATTGAAACTGCATCCTATGGTAGGAGAAAATACCGATCATCATGGCACTGCTTTTACGGTAAGTGTCGATCATAAAAGCACCTCTACAGGTATCAGTGCTTTTGAAAGGTCCTTGACCATCCTTGAGCTTCTTAATGAAGATTCGGTCGCTGAAGATTTCCAAAGGCCTGGTCACACTTTTCCGATAGTCGCTAAAGAAGGCGGCGTATTAAGAAGGGCAGGACATACGGAGGCATCGGTGGACTTGGCGAAGTTATGCGGTGCCGCTCCAGCTGGTGTCATTTGTGAGATCATGAATGAAGATGGATCGATGGCCCGCGTATCCGATTTAGAAGTCATCGCTGATAAATTCAACCTGAAATTCATTACGATAGCCGATTTGATTCGGTATCTTCAACAAAATGATACAATCGGGAAACAGGAACTTGAACTGAACATCCCGAAAGCCTGAAGGATTTTAAGGAATTAAATCTTAACATCAAAAAAATGATATTGTTTTTAAAAATTAGGAGGAATTGGACATGGGGAAAACTATTGAAGCACAATTAATCGGATCAGGATTGAAAGTCGGAATCGTGGTAGGAAGATTTAATGAGTTTATCACAAGCAAGCTTTTAGGAGGGGCATTGGATGGCCTTAAGCGTCATGGCGTTGATGAGAATGATGTTGACATCGCGTGGGTCCCGGGTGCTTTTGAACTTCCGTTAATTGCTAAGAAACTTGTGAATACAGGTAAATATGATGCGGTAATCGGTCTTGGAACGGTAATCAGGGGTGCCACTACACATTATGATTATGTCTGCAATGAAGCAGCTAAAGGTATGGCTTCCGTTTCATTGGAAACAGGTGTACCGGTTATCTTCGGTTTGCTGACAACTGAGAATATTGAACAAGCAATTGAACGTGCAGGAACAAAATCAGGTAACAAAGGCTATGAAGCTGCGGTTAGTGCCATTGAAATGGCCAACCTTGGAAAATTGATAGAACAGTGATTCACATAAGGAAGCCGCAGGGATTAACATTCCTGCGGCTTTTTTTGATGTGCCGGTTCATGTCAACTTTCTTAAACCATTAAGCAATTCTTCAGAGTTCGTAAAGTTCCTAGCCATATGATCGATTAGCGAATGCTGATCTTCGACACTCGCCGCAACCTCTACAAACGGTTTTCTATTCTATGATGCAAGCTCCATTGGTGACTTCATTTATTGCTGTGCACTTCCTCGGATATTTTCCCTGTAGTATGGACGTTTTCTTAAAGCCCATTATAAAAATCGCCCAATCCTTTAACGCACCGGAGATCTCATTAAGCATGGCCGATTGTTTGATTTCTGCTTTCCGGCTCTATTCCAATTCTAACAACGCGTTTTTGGATGCGATTCCAATCAAACTTAGAAGGGTGGAGAGAAGGGTGTTTTTATAGATTATGGGAAATAAGGAATCATAAGGGAATTTTCAAAAAAAAAACCGAACAAAAGCATCACGTAATGGAAGCATGATAAAAATATACGGATATGATTATGCTACAATTGTAAAGATTGCAATTGAAATTCATGTCTTTAGGGAAAAGTAAATTTATTAGTTATTTAGGAGGGGTTTGTGTGTACCATCTCTTTACACATAATGATTTAGATGGAGTCGGCTGCGGCATTGTTGCTAAGCTGGCATTCGGAGAAGAAGTAGTGGTTAGTTATAATTCAATTGGTCGCCTTAATCAGAATGTAGGAGCATTTCTTGAGCAGGCTAAGATTGAAGATACATTGATCGTTACTGATCTATCGGTTGATGAAGATAACGAAAAAATGATTACTCAGTTTGTGGAAGATGGAGGCAAGGCGCTGCTGATTGATCATCATAAGTCAGCACTGCATTTGAACGAACACGATTGGGCATCTGTAACTGTCGAACAGGAAGATGGTAAACAGACGGCGGCGACATCATTATTCTATCAGTATGCAGTTGAAAATAAATTGCTGGAACCTTCAAGCATTGTCGCTGAATTCGTTGAATTGGTCCGTCAATATGATACTTGGGAATGGGAAGTCAATAAAAATACAACAGCAAAACGATTGAATGACCTGTTTTTCATGATTCCGATAGAGGAATTCGAAATGAAAATTGCAAATAAGCTGTCGACGGCTGAAAGTTTTACTTTTGACGAAGTGGAGCAAACCCTTCTCAATGTTGAAGAGAGTCGGGTAGATCGGTACATAAACAGGAAAAAAAGGGAAGTCTATCAGGCTACGGTCGGTCCCCATACAGCTGGTGTGGTCCATGCAGAGTCATACCACTCGGAATTGGGTAATGAACTGTCGAAAGAGTTCTCGCATCTGGATTATATAGCCATCCTGATGGTAGGAAGTAAAAGAATCAGCTTCCGGACAATCCACGATGATATAGATGTTTCTGAGGTTGCTGGCAAGTATGATGGGGGCGGCCACCAAAAAGCCGCCGGTTGTACCATGTCCGAAAAGGCATATGGCCAATATGTCGAAAAGACCTTCTATGCCGAGCCCCTTAAACGAGACGCACATAAGAATCAATTGAATGTAAAAGAATCCCCAGAGGGTTGCCTATATTCAACGAGAGACAAACAGGACATATTCATCTATGAAGATGAAGAAGAGGAATGGATTGTTGAAATCAACGGAAAACAACAGAAAAAAACATTCGATACATTCGCGGAAGCGGAAAAATACATGAAGCGGAAATACGCTGCATGGCTGGCCCATGATGAAAGGTATGAAGAGTTTATCAATAAGGGATGAATAGGAAAGCGGCTGTCCGAATGGGACAGCCGCTTTTCAATCTTCCATTGTCATTCATGATTTACCTTTTAAGCGGGACGGGGTGAACGATCGTGCGTGACTGTTTTTTTGGAATGGAATTTTGGCGATGAAGAATTGCATTGATTTCTCCGCCGATCACAAAAATCAGACCACTCAAATACAGCCATAGCATCAAGATGATGACGCCTCCTAAACTGCCGTAAGTGGAAGAGTAGTTGGCAAAGTTACTGACATAGAATGAAAATCCAAGTGATATTCCCAGCCAAAGTACAGTTGCGGTCACTGCCCCTGGGATGACATGTTTAATGGGAAAACTTTTATTCGGTGCAAAGCGATAAAAAAAGGCCAGGACAAGTGAGATGACCACAACTGCGATAACCCACCGTAATAAGCTGAATAATATTTGTGTTTCTTCAGGGATTGGAATGACTTGCTGTAATAAATCGATGATGACTTTTCCGAAGACGGGGAGACCCAACATGACGATGAACGCTACAACCAGGCCTAATGTCAACACAATGGAAATGAAGCGGGCTTTAATGAAATTCCTTGTTTCTTCAACATCATAAGCGATATTCATGGAATGGATGAACGCATTCATTCCGTTGGAAGCGGACCATATGGTGCCAAGGAAACCAAAAGTCAGTAAGCCTCCGTTCCGTTCAGATAATATGTTAATGATATTTTTCTCGATGACTTCCATCGTTTCCGCAGGCATGAAGGTTTTTATCGTGTTAAGGGCTGTCTGAATATCGATGTTCAGATAAGGTAATATGGACAGTAGTAAAATGAGCAAAGGGAATAGTGCCAGTAAATAGTAATAAGCTTGTTCTGCTGCCAGCCCGGTCACACGATCTTCTTTTATTTCTTTAATCAGTTTCTTTGAAAATTTTATCGACTTATTCATCTGGGCATCACTCCTGAATGGTTACTTAGGTTATCTGTTCTTTTCCCTCTGTTAATGAAAGTTAATCCTCAAAAGAAAAGAAATTGAAAGCTCTAATCCGCGCGCTTGTAGAAGCATGTGACAATGACATATCCTGCAACTCATCCAGTGATCGAATGTAACGTGGTTGATCCATTTGCTCCATAATAACCAAATTTGGAGTGAGGCAAGTCAGTTTTAAATGCTCCAGTAAAGTCGAGTAGTATCCCTGAATCTTGAAAGTTCGCGATCAACCTATGAATAATACGGCCAACACTACTACTAGGTATGATTTTATGCCCCCTTTATAACAAGTATAATAATATTCGGAAAATCATGGAGGGGAGTTATAAATGATAAACAGAAAAAAGGCCAGACAGCAATGTCTGGCCTTTTCACTATTGCACTTCTTTTCCTTGTTCCTTTTGAACCTTCGGAGGGGTCCATTTGAAGACTTTATTTAGGATATTATAGATGTGTTTGGATTCTTTTGTAAGGATCGGCCCAAGAATCGCTAAGGTCAAAACATAAAGTGCCGCAAACGGGGTTAGTATAGGCATTAAACCGCCAGCAATGCCTAAGTTGGCTAAAATGATGGAGAATTCGCCGCGTGAAACGATCGTTAAACCGATGTTTGCGGATGCTTTGTGAGATAAACCGGATTTGCGTCCGGCAATCATACCAGCGGCAAAGTTACCGATTATGGTGATGATGACGGCTCCAAGAACCATCCAGACCGCTCCGCCAAGGGTCGTCGGATCGATACTCAAGCCAAAGCTGAAGAAAAATATGGCCCCGAAGAAGTCTCTGAAGGGAATGACAAGTTTCTCAATCCTGTCGCTATGTTCCGTTTCAGAAAAGACTAGGCCGAGCAGTAATGCTCCGATGGCTTCCGCAACATGAATCGTTTCCGAGAAACCGGCGATGAAGAATAGTAATGCGAACACGACGATGATAAAAATCTCATCGGAAGTTATATTGAATAATTTGTTAAGGACCCCAGATGCTTTCCGGGCGATAACGAAAAATATCAGCATATACCCAATCGCGATAAGTGTAGAAAGTAATGTTCCCCAAACGGAACCAGAAGAGCTTAATACCAGTCCGGATACGACTGATAAATAAACAGCGAGGAAGATATCTTCAAACATGATGATGCCAAGGATTAGCTCCGTTTCATTGTTACCGGTCCTTTTAAGGTCCACAAGTACCTTTGCCACAATGGCACTTGAAGAAAAACTGATGATCCCGGTTAATATCAGAACCTCTTTTAATGGAAGACCGAGCAGGAAACCGTACAGCAAGGCCATTCCCACGTTGATTAAAATGTAATAGGTTCCGCCTGTCACGATATTTTTCCCGGACTTCATAAGCTTTTTAACGGAAAATTCAAGCCCTAGGTAAAACAAAAGGAATAAAATACCTACACGACCGAGGAATGCTATGATTTCATCACTTTCAATGAAACGCAGGTCAATTAATCCGAAGTGCGGGGCATGGGGGCCAACGAGCATCCCGATGATAATTAATAGTGGAACATTTGATATTTTGAATTTACCTGCAACGAGGGCGGCTAATGCCACTAGAAGTAGGGCAGTTCCCACTTCAAAGACTAAATGGTCCATATGAGCTTAGTCACTCCTTTCGTCGGTCAATAATTCTCTTGTCAGGTTACGGATATCTTTTCTTTCACCGGATATCACAAGGGTGTCGCCTGTTTCGATGATGGAGTCAGGACCAGGATTATTCAGTTGTTTTTTTCCTTTTTTGGAATGGGCGATGACGGTCACGTTATAATTGCTCCTGATATCAATCGAACCGATCGTTTGATTGATGGCCTTTGAGCCTGGTTCGACTTTGAACCATTCAATCACCAAGTCACCCAATGACATTTCAATCGTTTCAAGTGCTTGTGGTTTATAAACCATGCCGCCTATGATGGAAGCCAGTTGCCGGGATTCCTGATCGTTAAGGGTGATGCTCGATATGACATCTTCATGTTCGTTATCAAAATGGTATAATTCCCGACGGCCGTCATCGTGAATGACGATTACTAACTTTTCATCATTTCTCGTTATGATTTCGAATTTTTGGCCAATACCAGGAAGTTCACTTTCTCTAATTCTCACTGGAATTCCTCCTTAAAATGTTGGTTAGAGTTAATAGAAGATAGCAGAATGTTTATAAGTTAACGTCAATATTCGTCTTGAATTTCTTCTCCTTGGATATGCCGATGTATTTTAATGTCTCCGATGGACTGGAATGATGGTAATGCTTCTGTATCAAGGCGAGTGACACTCCTTGTTTATAGGCATGGTAGCCAAAAGTTTTACGCATCGAACTTGCTCCGAATTTGCCTGTCAGCCCTGCACCTTCCACAGCATCATGGATGATTCGGTGTGCCTGTTGGCGTGTAATCGGCTTTTTTGTCTTAGGGGAAAGAAATAAAAATTGACCTTCGATAACCTTCGAGCCTTTAAGGTATTCTTGTAAGGCGGTACGGACTTTCAGGTTCAAATAAATTTGGTTGACTTCATCATTTTCCGTCCGTTGCTCATAAAACTCCTTGATTTTGCCCGTTTCATCCAGAACGCTGGCGACGGTGATTTCGAGCATTTCATTTATCTTCATACCTGTATTGATGCCGAGTACAAACAATAAATAATCCCGACTGGAATGAGCGCGTAAGTATGATTTTATTTTGCTGATTTGATTGATATCCTTAAAGGCTTCTACATATTCCATAGATCTTCTCCTCTTGCCAATGTAACATAATTACATTTTAACACAAGTTATGTAACATTGCATGCGTTTAGTCCTGCGGGTGATTCCTATCCAAACAGTAATGCATGCTGTCGAACGTAAAAAAACCTTTTCCTTATTCTCTACTCGAATGAGGTAAAATACTCCAGGGGAGTTATTTAATACTGTTTGCATCATGGGGGACATCAGCCTGGAATGATACAAAAAAAGAAACCCCAAGTTGGGGTTTCCTCATCTTTTTAGTACACGGCTTTTTGTAATTTGTGAATGACCTCAAGTGAAAGCCCGGTTCCGATGGCAACTGATTCAAGCGGGTTATCTGCAAGTTTGACTGGGACGACAATTTCATTCGTCAGCCATTCTTGTATCCCGTTGAGAAGAGCACCCCCGCCGGATAAGATGACACCTTGATCGACGATATCCCCGCTCAATTCAGGAGGACAATCTTCCAAAGTGGCCCTGATTGCTTCCAGTATATGAAGAAGCGATTCCTGAATGGCTTCCTGGACGTCAGTGGATGATATTGTAATCGGTTTTGGAAGACCCGTTACAAGATCGCGGCCCCTGACTTCCATGGTGATCACGGAATGTTCAACGAGTGCGTAGCCGATTTCTTTTTTTATTTCCTCGGCTGTTCTTTCCCCAATCAGGACATTATGTTTTTTTCTAACATATTGGCTGATATCTTCATCCAATTGATCTCCGCCAATTCTGATTGAATTGCAAGAAACGACGCCGCCATAAGAGATGATTGCGACCTCAGTCGTTCCTCCGCCGATATCAACGATGACATTGGCAACGGGCTCTTCGACAGGCAGGCCCGCACCTATTGCTGCTGCTACTGGTTCCTCGATAAGGTGGACCTGTTTCGCTCCGCAGCTTTTGACTGCATCCTGAATGGCCCTTCTCTCAACTGATGTGGAACCTGATGGTGTACAGACCACTACACTAGGTTTGCGAATCGATAAACCTAGGGCCTTACTTGCTTTTTTCATGATTTCCCGAAGCATTTGCGCGGTCACATCAAAATCCGCAATGACACCATCCTTAAGCGGACGGATTGCCACAATATTTCCAGGTGTTTTCCCGATCATGTTTTTTGCATCCACACCGACTGCCAATACTTTATTAGTCTCTATATCAATGGCCACCACAGATGGCTCATTAAATACGATTCCTTTATTTTTACTGTAAACTAGCGTATTTGCAGTTCCTAAGTCAATGCCTATTTCTGTATTTGATAACATCTAGTCACCCCTCCATAAGAGTTTGACCCCTATATACTCATTCTACCTTTTATAGCGAGTTTGTGGGGGTGGGAAATCTAGTAAATGGTGGAAGTGTTGCGCTGTTCCTTTTGATAGAGCGAAAACATGATGAAATATAAAAGTGCACTGGCGATGGCAAGCACGCCAAGAACGGCAAATGTCCAATTGTAAGCAATCCATCATGTCATCGGAATGGTTAAGGCCCCAACATTCTGCCTATTGTAAAACGTAAACTGGATGCTGCAAAATATGGTTCTCTCATATGTGCCGTTATTAGTATATTTCACTGCTGCGCTCCTCGCTTCAGTCGAAAACAAGCGTGGATGACAGCTTTGAATCAGCTTTTTTTATGTTAAGATATAGATGAAAATCCGCTTAGATAAAGAAGGTAATTTTGTGAGTGCAAATTTAATCGAGAGTAAGAGTGTTAGAGTCATCTTTACAGCTTTTCTAGCTTTCTTGGGTGGTTATGCGTTTGATAGCCTTGGAATATACCTGCCATGGATGCTTGGACCATTATTCGTCGTGATGATTGCAAAAGTGAAGTTAAGGAAGTACTTGTTTTGGTCTAAAACCTTTAGAAGTACTGGATTGGTCATTCTAGGTTTACAACTGGGCAGTTCATTCACGAAACAATCGTTAAATGAGATGATTGAATATCTGCCTGTTATGCTTTTTACGACAATCGCAATCATTTCATTTACAGTGTTGACTGGCTGGTTTGTCGGAAAACGAATGAACTTATCCTTGGGCACATCCATGCTTGGCAGTTTCCCTGGAGGTCTTTCCCAGATGGTGGTCTTGAGTGAGGAAATGAAGGATAGTGATGAAACGGTTGTAGGTTTCATGCAAACACTTCGGGTCATCCTGGTGATATCCATTGTTCCTTGGATTGTAACCCATGTAATGTCAGTTGAATCAGGTGCGGTAATGGCCGTATCGGAGCGGCCGTTTTTCTTATTTGAATATGATGGGAAATTAGCCATGATGATGTTGTTAACCTTGCTATTATTCATCTTCATCACAAAGAAAGTGAATTTTCCGCTGCCTTTTTTGCTAGGACCACTCATGGCCGCAGCACTATTCAATTTAGCAGGACCAGGTGCCCCGCAGATTCCTGACTTTTGGTTGAACTTGTCGCAATTGTTGATCGGCGCACATTTAGGCTACACATTAAAGGTTGATAATCCCCGACTTTTCAGAAAGATGTTCGGGGCTGTATTCGTCAGTAATGTCCTATTGATTGGATTTTGCTATTATCTTTCCATTCAGTTTGCCCCGATCCTATCTTTACAGGCGAACGAATTATTTTTGAGCATGGCGCCAGGCGGCGTCGCCGAAATGGCAGTCACAGCCATGTCAGTACACGTGGATTTATCCGTTGTCACAAGCTTTCATTTATTCAGGATCTTATTCATTTTATTTTTTCTGTCACCCATCATAAAATGGCTGGCCGGAAGAAACCACGGGAAACAAGAACAGGGACAAAGCTGACAGGCTTTGTCCTTTTTTCTTTTCGGAAAAACTGAAGAGTGAAAAGGACAAATGCCAGGTGTTATGCGGAATTCACGAGTAAAAGCGGAAAACTCACGAGTAAAAGCGGAAAACTCACGAGTAAAATGCTGAAACTCACGAGTAAACCTCCAATACTCACGAGTAAAAGCGAATACTCCAGACGTTATAAGAAAAATAAGTACGGAACATGCTTATAATTCCATTCGAAAGAATATTATGCCCGAACCTTTGAAATGTACTGTTTAATAAGCTCATGTAGGCAATAAAGTTGGTAGATTTTGTGATATTTATGAAAACTGAAATCGAATAGTAAAATAATCCTCACTTTTTTTGAACTTCATCCGATATAAGGAGGAGACGAGACTTTAAATGAATGGGTGAGTATTATGGATATAACATCAGTTTTGGGAGTAGTTCTGGGTATTGTGGCCATCTTAGTCGGAATGGTGTTGAAAGGCGTTAGTGTGACGGCGTTGATTAACCCGGCGGCTATTTTGATCATTATTGTAGGTACGATAGCTGCTGTCGTAACGGCTTTCCCTTTATCGGAATTAATAAGACTACCAAAAATATTCAAGATATTATTCTTTGATCAAAAGTTGACAAAGCCTGAAGATTTAATAAAAACCTTTTCGGAATGGGCGGTCATTGCCAGGAAAGAAGGCTTATTGGCATTGGAAAGCATTTCGGATCAAGTGGATAATACCTTTTTGAAAAATGGCTTGAATCTTGCAGTTGAAGGTCAGAGTGCCGATTATATTCGTGATATTTTAGCAGAGGAAATAGACGCGATGGAAGAACGGCATTTAAGCGCGGCAGCGATTTTCAGTCAGGCAGGTACATACGCACCGACGCTTGGCGTATTGGGTGCGGTAATCGGGCTGATAGCTGCATTGGGTAATATGGCTGACACGGAGGCATTGGGACATGCCATATCTGCCGCGTTTGTCGCAACCTTGATGGGGATTTACACGGGGTATGTGTTATGGCATCCATTTGCCAATAAGCTCAAACGGAAATCGCAGCAGGAAGTCCGAATCAAAGGAATGATGTTAGAAGGTATTTTATCGATCATCGAAGGGGAAGCGCCAAGAACGATTGAACAGAAATTATCATCATATTTGCCTGCTGGAGATCGTAAAAAGTGGTTAGAAGGCGATGTGAGAGAAGATGGCTAGGCGCAAAAAGAAAAAAAGGCATGAAGAGCATATCGATGAATCATGGCTGGTTCCCTACTCCGATATCTTAACATTGCTTCTCGCACTTTTTATCGTCTTGTTCGCTTCAAGTTCAGTTGATGCAGTAAGGTTCCAGCAGTTGTCCAATGTATTTAACCAGGTTTTTACAAGCGGAACGGGCTTTATGGATTTCCCAAGTGATTCCCCCAGCAATGAGCCGACGTCACCAGAACAAAGAACAGGTGCAGAAGATTTTGAGAAGCTAGGGAAAAACGAGCAAGAAGATCTTACGGAAGTTCAGGAGCGTGTAAATGCCTACATCCAAAAGAATGATTTAACGGATAAATTGGGAACGAACCTTACGGATGAAGGCATGTTGATTTCAATCAGGGAAAACGTATTGTTCGATTTGGGTGTGGCTGAGGTGAGAAGTGAAAACCGAAAAATCGCTAAGGAAATCTCGGATTTACTGGTCATGGACTTACCCAGAAACATTATCGTAAGCGGACATACCGATAATATTCCTATTAAAAATTATCAGTATGAATCCAACTGGGATCTGAGCGTGATGCGATCCGTGAATTTTATGAAACTTCTCCTCGAAAATAAAGAGTTGGATCCCGAAATGTTCAGTGCTAAAGGACATGGGGAATTCAAGCCGGTTGCTTCTAATGAAACGAAAAAAGGAAGAGCGAAAAACCGGAGGGTTGAAATCCTAATTGTTCCACGGACAGCGATATATGAGTGAAAAACCTGTCAGGAATGGACGGGTTTTTCTATTTGAAGGAGAATATATGGAAAGAGAATATACAAATGTGATGGAAGAAATCGTTGTGACATGGGTGCAGGTCTTAATGTCAGGAATGGAATACCAAACATTTTGTTCATGCAGGAAATGTAAAAATGACATCATCACATTATCATTGAATAACCTGCCTAATTACTATGTAACCACGGAAGGTGGGAAAGGGTATTTAGAAATTTGAATACAGAAGAAAACAGGAAATGGATCAATAAAAGAATTATCAATGCGATACACGTTGTTGGCCTGTATCCTAAACATTGATCAAAAGGCTGCCTTTATCTTTTTTTCTGATATTAAAGAAGGTGGACAGCAACCGCCGAAGGGATGTCGGAAATATAGCGGTATTTTACTCATAAACAAAAGGGACAACCATTAATTAGGTGTTTTATTTATGGTGGCAGAGGGAACATAAATAAAGTATAAAGTAGGTTCATTCGATCAAAAATTGAGGAGATGAATTATTTATGGGTAAAAATATCGCATGTGTAGTAACGAATATGTTTGAGGACTCGGAGTATAGTGAACCAGCAAGAGCATTTGAAGAAGCAGGCCATACAGTAACGACGATTGAAATGGTAAAAGGGAAAACCGTGAAAGGGAAACAAGGGGAGGTAGAAGTTGAGATTGATGAAAGCATCGACTCGGTGAAACCAGAAAGTTTCGATGCATTATTCATCCCAGGTGGGTTCTCCCCTGATCAACTTCGTGCTGACGAACGCTTCGTATCTTTCGCCAAATCGTTCATGGATGATAGGAAACCTGTATTTGCGATCTGTCATGGACCGCAGCTGCTGATTACAGCCAAAACACTTGAAGGACGCCACGCAACAGGATATACATCCATTAAAGTCGATATGGAGTATGCAGGTGCCACATATTTGGACAAAGAGGTTGTAGTTTGCGGCAACCAGCTTGTAACAAGCAGGACACCTGAAGATCTTCCGGCATTTAACCGGGAATCGCTCAATCTATTGAAATAATGAAAAATCCCGGCAGCTGCCGGGATTTTTCATTTTAAAGGATTCATATACTTCAATCTTTGCAGTAAAATAAAAGGAGAGACGAATAAAAAAGGAAGTGTCACGATTGATCGTATTAAAATCTGCACGTGAAATTCAAGCGATGCATGAATCGGGTAAAATTTTGGCAGCTTGTCATAGGGAGATTGCAAAGTTGATTGTTCCTGGGGTCACAACATGGGAAATAGAAAAATTTGTTGAAGGATTCTTAAAAAAACATGGTGCGAAGCCGGAACAAAAGGGTTACAAAGGGTATGAGTATGCGACATGTGCCAGTATAAATGAAGAAATCTGTCATGGTTTCCCTCGTAAGACCCCTTTAAAAAATGGAGATATCGTTACGATTGATATGGTCGTCAATTATAACGGGGCCCTTGCTGACTCTGCCTGGACGTATACGGTCGGTAAGGTTTCAAAGGAAACCGAACATTTAGTGAATGTGACGAAGGAATCTTTATATAAGGCGATTGAAGTATGTGTGGAAGGCAATCGGATTGGAGATATAGGTCATGCCATACAAACATATGTCGAAGCGGAAGGATTCTCTGTCGTTCGTGATTTCATCGGACACGGGATAGGAAATGTCATTCATGAAGAGCCGCAGGTTCCGCATTATGGACTTCCTAATAAAGGTCCGCGTCTTAAGGAAGGCATGGTATTCACCATCGAGCCAATGGTAAACGTAGGTACATATAAAGCAAGCCGGGATCCGAATGGATGGACGGCATCCACTGCAGATGGGAAATACTCGGCTCAATATGAGCATACGATTGCCATTACGAAAAACGGTCCGCTTATTTTGACCGAACAATGAACATGAAAAAACAGCATCGATCATGATGCTGTTTTTTCATGTTAATCAATTGGCCGTTCCAATGAATACAAATCTTCTTCGATATTTCCTAATCTGTCCTCAATGACCTTTTTAGAATCCTTGATGCCTTCATTATAAATAAAGGGAGCAATATTTTCGAAAATGAACTGCAAGTGATTTTCGGCTGCGATTTCACCGATTTCCTTGCCATGTTCCTGATACACATATTCTTGGATGCTTTCGATCATCTTGCGGCGTTTTTCTATGGGGAATTGAATGAACATTGTGCCCTCCTTCATATTTGTTCTAAAAACCATGTAATGAATTGATCCGAATCCAAAGGGAAGACGGGTACTGAAGCATGATTTCTGGTTCGTTCCAGAAATTCGGGCCAAGCCACCGCTGCTTTGACATTAGTAAGCCGTTCCAATAACAGGAGGTCACTTTCTTCTTTGATTAAAATGACCTTAGGAAAGTCCTCTTGCTTATAACCTTCAATTAAAATCACATCAGGGAGAAATAGACACAGTAATTGAATCAGCTCAGTGATAGGGGCTTTCCCCTTGAAATTGCCGAGCAGCTCGATTGTTCCATCTCCTTCAACCAGTGAAGCGGCCGCCCCAGCCTGAAAGTGTTTATTGGAATCCTTCATGCCTGAAACATCTGGTTTTCCGCCATGTCCATGATGTTTTAAAACGGCTGTCTCTAATTTAGCTGCACGAAGCTTTTTGATTATATTCTTTATGAAGGTCGTTTTTCCTCTATTTTGGTAGCCAACCACCTGAAAAATAAAGGGCTTCACCAAGGCCATTTGCATCCTTCTTGGTCATCGAGAAGCAGGGTGTCCACGAAATCTCCCGTTTGGAAACCACGGGTCCCTCCAGGTAAGACGGTCAGTGAATTGGCACCTGCCAAGCTTGTTGTAATATTGGATTTATCCACACCGCTAGGAATTACCTTCAACTGGCCGGAATCGTAAAATAATCGGGTCCGAAGCAGACGTGAGAATGGATTGGGTTTTAAGAAGTCCTCTGCCAATCGTGCAGTCTCTTTTCGTAAATGCGGATGTTCAGAAAACAGCATGGTGCGGATGATCGGTCTTACAAATAGTTCAAAGCCAACATAACTGGCGGATGGATTGCCGGATAAACCGAATAAAAATTTGTTATTATATACCGCTACGGTCGTCACGCTGCCGGGACGCATTGCCACTTTGTTGAATAAGACATCAGCGCCAATTTTTTGATAAATATCCGGGAGAAGGTCAAAATCACCGACAGAAACTCCTCCTGTTGTAATGAGCAGATCCACTTCCTCCAAGGCCGTTGAAATGGCCTCGCAGCTTAATTCGAACTCGTCCTTAAGCTTTCCATAAAAACGGACTTCTCCTCCGGCCCTGCGAATTTGGGCGGAGATGGCATGTGAATTGCTGTTGCGAATTTTCCCGGGCTCCAACGGTTCATTAACATCAAGAAGTTCCGAACCTGTGGCGAATAATCCGACGACAGGCTTCATGGCAACTGGCACTTCGGCATAACCGAATGTTGCCAGCAAGCCGATGATCCCTGGATTGATCGCTGTTCCTTTTTTCACAAGAACATCGCCTTTCTTTGCATCCTCTCCTTGAAAAGAAACGTTTTCGCCTTCCTTAAGAGAGCGTTTAAATGATATGTACTTCTTTCCGTCTTTTTCGAATTCCTTCGTAAGCTCGAGCATGATTACGGCATCACACTCAGCTGGCATCTGAGCTCCAGTCATGATTCTTGCCACTTGATTTTTTTGTACAGGAATAGTCGATACCATACCCGCAGCCAACTCTTCAACCACTTCGAACTCGAGAGGGTTATTTATGGAACCTTCAGCCGTATCCTTGGACCTGAGGGCGAATCCATCATATGGCGAGCGGTTAAAATGCGGAACATCATTTGTAGCTGCAATATCCTGAGCCAAAAAACGGTCATGGCTTTCCTCGAGGGGAATCAGTTCTACATGTCCTTTTAATTTATGCTTCATCACTTTTTTCACTGCTTCTGCGATGCTGATGGGCGTTCTTCTTTCTACCATGCTTACAACTCCTGTCCGTTTTCAATTTCTATATCAAATGTAGCAGAATTTTTTTGAAAATGAAAAAAATCCTCACCGGTATGGGAGGATTTTGAATGTTACTTATTACGCAGTCTTCCAAGTTCTTCAGCGATCGCTTCCATTTCACGGACACTGAAATTCGTTTTTTTCATCACCATTGTATAGATATCGTGCAGCTCTTCGTACATTTCAATATCAAAATGGGTCGATTTGATTGCACCGAAGTTCATCACTTTTAATTTATCCTTAATTGCTTCGATCATAAACTCGACACTTTCAGCTGTGTTTTGCGTTAAATCCATTTCCCTCATCCTTTCATACGTTCCTAAATTATTTTCATCTTTGCATGATTACCTCTAGAAGTCAATGAATATTCAGGTGGAAAACTAGCTTGATTCCCGATTCACTTGTCTCTCATAGCGTTTTAAAGTGAGAGAGTTTGGGAAAAGATAGGAAAAAACTTTTTTAAACATTGTATAATGGAGATAGCTACCATTATTCATCAACTAATATATGACGAGGAGGAGAATATATGAGCAACATTCGAGAAGAATATAAGTGTGCCAAGAAAAGTAAATTTATGCAAGCGGTCTTTATTGGGGCGTTTGCAGGGGCTGCGATAAGCCTTTTTGATAAGGATACGCGTTATTCTGTATTGGAAAACAGCAAAGGCTGCATGAGTAATATGAAAGAATTCATGAAGAATCCCAATGGGGTGCTTACACAAGTACGGGAAACATCATCTAAGGTCCGTTCCACTGTTGAAAAAATTTCCGATGATGTATCCTTCATTTCCCAAAAGGTGGAGGAAATGAAAGATATTCCATCGCAAGTTGCCCAAGTGGTGATGGAGACGAAGGAAGTTTTTGCTGCAGAGGATGAAGAGCCGTCTTCAAGTCATCATGAACGGATTTCCTTAAATTAGAAAATGGGGTGGAGGTATGGCCAATAAAAAAGAATGGCTGAAAGGCTCATTCTTCAAGACTTTCATAAAACGGTTACAGGTCGATGATGTGTCGGGGCTTGCCGCACAGCTGTCTTATTTCTTTTTACTTTCCCTGTTTCCGTTACTTATTTTTTTATTCACTTTATTGGCCTATCTGCCATTTTCCCAAGAAGATATATTAAACACCGTCCGTACATATGCGCCTGACGATTCGATGAAAATCATTGAGGCTAACCTATCTGAAGTGATGGAAGCGAACGGCACTTTATTGTCGTTTGGTGTCATTGGAACGATATGGTCGGCCTCGAATGGGATGAATGCAATCATTAAAGCATTTAACCATGCATACGGTGTAAAAGAAAGTCGAACTTTCTTTATTTCCCGGGGAATGTCGATTCTTCTCACTTTAGCGATGATTTTTGTTTTTATTGTCGTTTTATTGCTGCCGGTATTCGGAAAACAGATTGGAGTATTCCTATTTGCCGAAATTGGACAATCCGATGAGTTTCTTACGATTTGGAACCAACTTCGCTGGGTGATCAGTACACTTGTATTTTTAATTGTGTTCACCATCCTTTATTGGATTGCGCCAAATATAAAGCTGAAATGCATAACCGTAATGCCTGGTGCTATCTTTGCAACGGCAGGATGGAGTCTCGCTTCCTTTTTGTTTTCTTTTTATGTGGAGAACTTCGCTAATTATTCCGCAACATATGGAAGTCTTGGAGGGATAATCGTATTAATGGTCTGGTTTTATTTATCGGGGCTCATCATCATACTGGGCGGGGAAATAAATGCGCTCATTAGTGAAAAGGAAAAACCAGAATGTGTATGAGATTCCTGGAGTTCCCGTAATAGCGGATTATCATGCTGCAGATACTATTCAAGAAATAGCATAACATCTTTTGAAGAGGAGGAGTTCTTTCATGAGTAAAAAGGATGGCAGCACAAAGCAAAAAGGAAAAAATAAAGGTTCGAACCATAAAACATCAGGTTCTGCAAACGGTAAGAACGGATATCACTAAATGAAAAGATCATAAAAAAGGGAGCCTTTAGGGCTCCTTTTCCATGCTTAGTTTCTCAAAAGTCTTAAGCTGTTCAGTATAACGAGAATTGTGCTTCCTTCATGGCCAATTACGCCATATGGGAGGTCTAGAAATTGTAGGAAATTGGATGCTATCAGGATCATGATGACCGAAATGGAAAAGATGACGTTTTGTTTGATGATTCGATTCATCTTCTTGGATAATTTGACTGCTTCCGCGATGCGAGGCAGGTCATTCTTCATCAGAACAACATCCGCCGTCTCCAAGGCAACATCCGTGCCTTCACCCATTGCAATTCCAACAGATGCTGTTGCTAGTGCAGGTGCATCATTGATACCATCCCCAACCATTGCTACAGTGCCAAAATGTTCTTTCAGTCTTTTCACTTCAGTCACTTTGGTTTGAGGTAGGCATTCGGCAATATATGCGTCAATATGGCTCTCCGACGCAATCGCTTTAGCCGTTTTTTCACCATCGCCTGTCAGCATGACGGTATGGATGCCCTCTTTTCGCAAAGCTTCGATGGCTGTAACGGTTTCTTCACGCACGACATCTTTCAAAGTGAGTATACCGGCAATCCCTTGATCATCTTTTGCATATACGATTGTCTTACCTTGTTCAGCCAATGTCAGTGCAATGCCATTTTGGAATCGTTCTGCATCATTGCGACCGACGAAATCAGCCTTTCCGACTTGCCAAAGCACGCCATTGATGTAAGCTTGAACCCCATTACCTGAGATATCTTCCATGTTATCCGGTTTAATGATGTCCTTTTGCAATTTCGTTTTGGCATAACGTACAATTGATGTGGCCAAAGGGTGATTCGAATAATTTTCAACAGATGCAATATGAAATAAGAAATCTTCTTCGTTTAAATCTTCGCGGATAATGACATCCGTTACCTCCGGTTTTCCTTTTGTCAATGTACCGGTTTTATCTAAAGCAATTGCCTGCAGGTTACCTAGATTCTCAAGATGTATGCCGCCTTTAAATAAAATGCCATGACGAGCACCATTTGAAATGGCAGAAAGTGTAGCTGGCATTATAGAGGCCACAAGGGCACAAGGAGAAGCGACAACGAGCAGGATCATCGCTCTGTAGAATGTTTCGGTCCAGCTCCACCCCAATATGAAATGGGGTACGAACATCATTAAGCCGACAACCGTCAAAACCACTTTTACATAAGTCCCTTCAAACCGTTCAATGAACAGCTGGGAAGGGGACTTTTCACTTTGAGCGGATTGAACGAGGGTGATGATTTTTTGAAATAATGTTTCACTTGCTGGTTTGGTGATTTCCACGGTAATCGTACCACGGAGATTAACCGTCCCGGCAAATACTTCATCATCCAATGATTTACTTACTGGTATGGATTCGCCAGTGATGGCGGCTTCATCGATATTGGTACGGCCGTCTGTGATTTTTCCATCTGAAGGAACTCTCTCACCTGGTTTCACTAAAATCAGATCCCCCACTTGCAGCTGTGAAACGGATACGGTTTCTTCATATCCGTTTGTGATGCGCAGTGCTTCCTCAGGCTGTAGGTTCATAAGTGCCGAGATTTCTTTATGGCTTTTATTCATCGTGTATGTCTCAAGGGCACCGCTTAAAGCGAAGATGAAAATCAATATGGCACCTTCCGTCCAGTATCCGATGACCGCAGAACCGATGGCTGCAAAAATCATCAGCATCTCAACATTCAATTCCCGATCGGCAATCGTATCTTCTATGCCTTCTTTTGCCTTGGCATATCCGCCAATCAAGAAAGAGGCTAAGTATATGAATATGGAAGTGGACTCCATTCCGTTCTTTGAAAGGGCCCAGCCCAATACTATTAATAAACCGCTGAATAATGCAGCAATAAGTTCTAGATGAGGTTTGGCTATTTCCAACCAAGTGGTTTTGCATGTAGCCGGTTGGGTTAAATGTTTAGTGTCTGTAGTCATAAGATTCCCTCCCACATTCTTCTCTATTTTGTGTAAATGATATAGATTATCATTTGTCTGATATCTAATTGAGAAAGATAATCAACGTCATTTCTCTGGATAAAATATGAAAGCTGCCACCGGAATTGCGATGACAGCAATGTTTTCAAAGGTTTATAAACGTGATATCCCTTTTGTTATTATTATAATACCACATATCCTATTCAGAAATAAAGAAGAATGATTCTAATCTAGTAAAAAATATAAAGTATGGCCTATCCAATATACAGTCACTATTGATAAATACCGTTCAAATTGCATAATAAAAGAAGTAGTCCAGATAATAAACTATACTACATAACTGAAGCAGGCATTTTTTCCTTAAACAAGGCCAATGAAATGAAGACAAGGAAAAGCATGATACTGATCATGTAGAAAAAATTTCCACCTTGTATGTGTTCAATAACCAGGCCGCCAAAGAATGGACCGCCGATGCTGCCGAGACTAAAGAAAATACTGCATAATAAATTTCCAGCAGGTAATAGGTTTCGAGGCAAAAGATCTGCCATATAACTGATTCCCAGCGAGAAAGTCGAACCAACCATCATGCCGCCAAACATAAAACAGATGAAAAGGCCAAGCACTGAAAAGGAATAAATCCCTGCAAGAGTGAATATGGTAAACCCTGAAAAAACGATCGTCAGCAAGGTCTTTCGCCTGCCATAGCGGTCACTGATCATCCCCAAGGGAATTTGTGTAAGCAGAGTCCCCGCAGAAAATGCCGGAATGATGATGGCTACTGCGGTTAAATCGATTCCTGAGCGCAGGGCGAATACAGGGAAATTGCTATTCAATGATGCTTCAAGCACGCCAAATGTGAACGGAAGTAAAAAAGCGACCCAAGCTATGCGGCTCACTTTCGTAAACCTTTTGAGTGTGCCAAGGAATGATGTGCTTTCAGAATCATCTTGTTCAGGAAGCTCATTTCTAATAAGGAAAACAGTGGACCAAGTTAGAAGGCTAAGTATGGATGTGATGATGAAAGGCAAAGACTGATTAATCTCGAGAAGCTTCGTCATCAGCGGGCCAACCATGAAGCCAAGACTAAAGAAAAGTCCATAAATGGCAAGATTCCTTCCACGCTTTGCTATTGGTGAAATGGCAGTGATCCATGTCTGGGTAGCAAAGTGAAGTGTATGATCGCCGATTCCAATGAAAAAACGCAGTATGAACCAAAACCAGAATGATTTCCAAACAGGAAATAAGGCAAGTGATACAATGACCGTTATCCCGCCAAATAATATCAATGGCTTATACCCGTATTTACGGAGCGGGGCTTCCATAAAAGGAGAAATCAACAGAATTCCAATATAAAGGGAGGCTGCATGAAACCCATTTAGGGATGAGCTAATTCCGTCATTTTCAAAAATGATGGCAATGATCGGCAGAAGCATCCCTTGAGAAAACCCTGATATGCCGACAATTAAGATTAAAACGCTAAAAAGCAATTTATTATTCATAAAATCATGTCTCCTAAGAAATGTATACCTTTTGATGTTACATCTTAGGAAGAGGATTAAGCAATAGAAATTTGGGTAAATATTGACAAGAAGAAAAGTGATGATATAAAATTTTCCTTTGTCATCGCCCGAAGATTATGTATGCAGTTTTTGTTACATAAAAAGGACTATAGGATTGTGAGGAGAAGTATCGTGAATAAAATTTTTTTGGGGCTTGTCCTGTTAGGCGTCCCTTTATCAGTCATTGGGTCATTATTGCATTGGCCGAGTGTAATCATGTTCATCGTATATTGCTTAACAATCGTGGCGCTTGCAGGCTTCATGGGCCGGGCCACTGAAAGCTTAGCGATCGTTATGGGACCAAGGATTGGCGGTCTTTTGAATGCAACCTTTGGTAATGCAGTAGAATTGATCATATCCATCTTTTCATTAAAGGCGGGGCTTGTGGGTGTCGTGTTGGCGTCTTTGACTGGTTCCGTTTTAGGAAACTTATTGTTGGTGGCAGGACTTTCATTCTTTGTCGGAGGGACTAAATACAAACGTCAGAAATTTAATGTATTCGATGCCAGGCATAATGCCGGTCTATTGATTTTTGCAGTTATTGTAGCCTTCGTCATTCCGGAAGTATTCACACAAAATATGAGTGAATCAAGCACGATGTCGCTAAGTGTCGGAATTTCCATTATTTTGATCTTATTATATCTTGCTGCATTATTTTTTAAATTGGTTACCCACCGCGGGGTATATCAGCATACGGAGAAACCCGAGGAACATGAAGGGGAAGTACCAGAGTGGAGCAGGAAAAAGGCAATGATAATCCTTGCTGCCGCTACATTGGCTGTTGCGTACGTATCGGAAAAACTTGTCCATACGTTCAGCGAAGTAGGGGAAACCTTCGGATGGTCGGAGTTATTCATCGGTGTCATTATCGTTGCAATCGTAGGTAACGCGGCAGAGCATGCGTCCGCTGTCATAATGGCCTATAAAAACAAAATGGATATCGCAGTGGAGATTGCCGTTGGTTCCACGCTTCAAGTAGCGATGTTCGTAGCACCTGTACTCGTACTTATTTCGTTAATGTATCCAACGCATATGCCGCTTGTTTTCACAATGCCAGAACTGATATCAATGGTTACAGCAGTCTTTTTGATGATCATGATTTCAAATGACGGGGAAACGAACTGGTTTGAAGGCCTTACCTTATTGGCCGCTTACTTAATTATGGGAATTGGATTTTACTTATTATAAGAATGCAGGCCTTCCGATGCGGGAGGTCTTTCTTTTTATAAAATTAAAAAATAAAAACGACTCTGCTCAGGTTAGATTTAGCAGAGTCATTTCTATATTAGTAAATTACCATTCATAAGTTATTCCAAAATTTTTCATCATGCTTTTGTAAAAGTTGAGAAAATATTCTAGAGTGTTACACCATCCTTTTACATCAGATTTAAGTATAGACGAATTCGTTTTCTGTCATCCTTTAAAAGGGTGTCATGGATTGTTCGATAAGCATACCTCCTGAAGGTTTAATAGGTATGAACGATTTCGCCTCCTTTTTATAATGTAAAATAAGTATAACTGATTTAAATAGAAAAGTAAATATTCTGAACTTTACAAATTTATTACAAAATTGAAATCGGAATGAAATGTATAGAATGTTGGCTAAAAACAAAATCTATAAACAAAATGATTGAACCCCTCAAAAGGAGTGCGACAGCATGAGAAGAACTATTCTTATTACGATGATTTCCCTAATTGCCTTCATACAGGCGAATGTAAGTTTTGCAGCTGATAAACCAGGAGACAAGGCAAGTCCGAATAAGGTGAATATCCCGCCTTCCGTATTGAATATTGCAAAGGAGAATACGTATCCGAACCCGACCCAGGATCTTCCGATGCTGCAGCCGAGTAAGTTTGCCAAACAATTGATCGATTCGTCGGATATCAAGATTGAAAATCCAGAACTCATCCATATGTTGAATGAATCGGCAATTGCTAAAGCTCCGCTTGCTTTTGGTTACAGGGCGACCATATACCTTGGCCATTGGGCATTGAATTATGAGTCTTCGGAAACGGCACCAAACTGGGAATACCAAAAGATCAATACGAATTACTACGATAATCGCGGCGGTGAAGTTCCATACAAGATCCGTTATGTACAGGAAAGTCAGAAGGCAGTGAGTGGCGGTCTGACAGCGAAAATCCCCAAGGCAGAGGATGTTCAAAAAATGATGCTGTTAAAAGCCACTGAGAAAACGAATTTGCCATTGGCTTTTGAAACGATCATCGGAGCTGGTACGAAAAAAGATGAAGTATACAATGTTGCTTCAAATAGGATTGGTTACTTATCCAGTTATGCTTCCGCCGTCAATGAAAAAGGCAAGGTCACATATGGGGAAGTGTATTTGAACCTAAAAGGAAATAAAAGAACCATTACGATAAAGAACATCACTTCACAAGGCATCGGTGCATGGATACCAGTTCAGGACCATGTTTCCTTCAGCTTTACAGTCTCGCAGCAACCCAGGTAAATGGAAAAACTCGCCGGCTTGGCGAGTTTTTTTCTTCATATGGTTGACTTCCTGATCCTGAAGTCCTCCTTAGGGTAGTATGCATTTTTGACGAGAACATTCGGGCCTAGACATTTGACTGCCGGGCAGTGGCAATTCAATTCATTGGCCAGTTTCGAATTCATCCATGTGTCATAGGATTCGGTCAAGGGCTGGTCTTTGATATTCCCTAATGTAGGCGCGTCCCCGAAATCGGTCACGATTACTTCCCCGGTGAAAATATTGATGTTTAGCCGGGAACGTCCATCAGGGTCATTTCGAACAGTCACTTTATGTGAACCATAAAGGCGTTGAAGCAGCTTTATATCCTCTTTACTGTTATTGCAAGGATAAAATGGCAGAGTACCGAAAAGCATCCAAACATTTTCATCACGGATATCAAGCAAATGATGAATCGCTTCACGCATATTGTCCAATGATAAAGTTTCAAGTGCCGAAGCGAAATCGCTTGGATACATCGGATGAATTTCATGCCTTTGACATCCCATTTCATCGACGATCTGTCTGTGAATATGCTCAAGATGAGGCAATGTTCGTTTATTAAGCATCGTTTCTGCTGATACCAGCACACCAGCTTTTGTCAGGGCACGTGAATTTTCGATCATTTTATCAAATAATTTCTTTCGCTGTTCCCGAGATGGTTTTCGGTCCATCATGGCGAAGCCGATATCAATGAATTCATCGATCGTTCCCCAGTTATGGGAAATGTGCAGAACATCCAAATAAGGAATGATTTCCTCATACCGTTCCAAGTCAAGGGTCAAATTGGAATTGATTTGTGTCCGAACCCCGCGGCTACGGGCATATTTCAATAGAGGCGAAACATAATTCTTCACCTGTTTTCTTGAAAGCATCGGTTCCCCGCCAGTGATGCTGAGCGAGCGAAGCAAAGGGATCTCATCAAGGCGCTGAATCAGTAATTCCAGAGGCAGTGCATCCGGGTCCTTGGGCTGAAGTGTGTAACCGACGGCACAATGCTCACAACGCATATTGCAAAGGGTGGTTGTAGTAAACTCCACGTTGGTAAGGCTGAGTTTTCCATATTGTTCAACGTCCATATATGCTTCCCAAGGATCATACTTGGGTGTAATTGGTGTTAAGAGATCTTGCTTGATTATTGACATGTTTAAAACTCCTTACGTAATAATGCACTAACCCATTATGAACAATGGGGACAAAAATTGTCAAATGGCCGAGAGCTGCATTTATAGCTAGCCATTGCACTTTCAAACAGATTTCGTTACGATGAAAGAAGAGCGGAAGGAGAGTGCCTCATGGGAAAATCCATTACAGGTAAAAACGAACAATTAACATATTTAAAAGAACGCCTCACGATGTTCATGGAAGTTCTTGATCATATCGAACCGGAAAATACGGAGTTGGAAGATATAGACCGTTTAATCGGCATGATAGATGATTTGGAAGGCAAAGTGGAACAATTCAAAACCCGGGAAGACTAATATCTGTTTCGATAGTATGATTTTTTCAATGTTAATATTCATGAAGGGATGACGAGAAACCTGCGTCATCCCTTTTTAATATCAAATCTTTATCATGGAAATGATTGGTGATGAAATTTAACTCATGGGCTATTTCTGGCGCTTTGATCATTTCTCTCTAAATAGCTTTTCATTATGAAAAATAATTACTTGTTTTCGAAAGATTATGTTAGATGTATAATAAAACGGGTGTTGAATCATTCGCTATTTATAGAGAAGCAGGGAAATGATTAAATCTAATCTAGGGGAAATAAGAGGGGGAAGAGAAATTTGGATATTCAAAAATTCCAAGAAAGTATGTACAGTCTTATCGTTGAAACTTCAACGAATCTTCCAAAGGATGTTCGTCGTGCGGTCAAAAGTGCAAAACAACGTGAAAATGCAGGTACTCGTTCTGCATTGAGCCTGACCACCATCACGAATAATATTACAATGGCTGACGACAATGTATCACCGATTTGTCAGGATACGGGTCTGCCGACTTTCAAAATAAAAACTCCAGTTGGCGTGAACCAACTTGAAATAAAAAAAGCAATCCGAAATGCGATCATTTTAGCGACAAAAGGCGGAAAACTTCGTCCAAACGCAGTTGACTCTTTATCGGGTGAAAATAGCGGGGATAACCTTGGGGAAGGTCTTCCTGTCATTAAATTCGATCAATGGGAAAAAGACTATATTGATGTTCGTCTCATCTTAAAAGGCGGCGGCTGTGAAAATAAAAACATCCAATACAGTCTGCCTATGGAGCTTGAAGGATTGGGTAAAGCGGGCCGTGATTTGGACGGAATCCGTAAATGTGTCCTTCACTCTGTCTACCAAGCACAAGGACAAGGCTGCAGTGCCGGCTTCATCGGCGTTGGTATCGGAGGGGACCGTTCATCCGGATATGATCTGGCTAAGGCCCAACTTTTCCGCAGTAATGAAGATGTGAATCCGAATGAAGACCTTCGTAAACTTGAAGATTACATTATGAAGACAGCTAATGAATTGGGAATCGGCACGATGGGCTTTGGCGGCGAAACTACACTGCTTGGATGTAAAATCGGTGTCATGCACCGTATTCCGGCAAGCTTTTTCGTATCCGTTGCTTACAACTGCTGGGCGTTCCGCCGTTTAGGAGTGAAAGTCAGTCCTGAAACAGGCGAAATCAATGAGTGGTTATATCAAGAAGGCGAGAAAATCGACTTTGCTCTAGAAGCAGAAAAAGCAGCGAAGGATGAAGTGGCAGCCGCTGTAGAATCGGACGTTGAAGCTTCCCGTGAAATCACCCTGCAAGCACCAATCACGGAAGAACAAATCCGTGAATTAAAAGTTGGTGACGTAGTTCATATTAACGGCAGAATGTATACAGGCCGTGACGCCATCCACAAGCACTTATCTGAAAATCCTGCACCAATCGATCTAGATGGACAAATCATCTATCACTGTGGACCAGTTATGCTGAAGGACGAAGAAGGCAAATGGCATGTGAAGGCTGCCGGACCAACAACAAGTATTCGTGAAGAACCATACCAAGGCGATATCATGAAACGATTCGGCATCCGTGCAGTTATCGGTAAAGGCGGAATGGGACCAAAAACACTAGAAGCACTAAGTGAACATGGCGGCGTTTATCTAAATGCAATCGGCGGGGCTGCTCAATATTATGCAGACTGCATCAAATCCGTCGAAGGTGTGAACTTCACCGAATTTGGTATTCCAGAAGCGATGTGGCATCTGAATGTTGAAGGATTTACTGCCGTAGTTACCATGGATTCACATGGAAACAGCCTGCATAAAGACGTTCAGCAATCTTCCTTGGAAAAATTGGCACAGTTCAAAGAACCAGTATTTAAATAAATGTATGGAAAAAGACGCTCACCAAACGGTTGAGCGTCTTTTGCATATCTTACTCTTCGATTTCCGGCAGTGGATCGATCCTTGATGCATCCTCTAAATTCAATCCACTTTTCACAAAATGAACAAACACTCCACCACTTAAACCAAGACAACCAATAAAGCCTAAAGTGATTACCCATTCCAGCATTTCATTCCCCCCTTGCTAAATGTATATGAAAAAAAAGGCGATAATTACCTCAAAAAAGTACAATCTTTTGGAACAGTCGCACATACATTAGAAGAGAAAGGGGGGATTTTCATGCAGAATAGCTACTTCTTATTCTTTATCGCCATGTTAACTGGTTTTGCTTTCATCCAACTTCCTGTGGCAAACACGATTTTCTCCGGTCTTGAAACATTCCTTGACGTAATCGGAATTGTAACCGTTCTCATTTTCGCCATCGCCATTATTTGGAAGGCGGCACAAGCGTTATTTAAAGGATAAACAAAGCATGGAGGGCCAATCCTTTTCGGAGGAAAGGCCTTTTTTTGTGTGGGATTAAGGTTTTGCGGGAGATTTGAGCTAACTAATTCGGCCTCCGGGGCGTTAATTCGACCTGCGGAGCGATAAATCGACCTAAAGCGGAAGTATTCGACCTTCCACAATATCATGCATATAAATCTCCATGTTCCAAACAATAAGAAAAAAGAACATGGGGGATATTCCAATGAAAAAAATGGTGATTTTATCCGCTTTTATATGCTTGATATGCTCTTTGGCAAGCTCAGCTTTTGCAGAATCCTATAACTGGGGTTTCAATAAAGGGAAAAATGGGACACCTGCCGATGCCGGTAAAAAATTCAATGAAATGCTGCCTGAATATGAAGCGATTTATAAAGGGGATACAAAGAAAAAAGTCGTTTATTTAACATTTGATAACGGTTATGAAAATGGTTATACGGCCCAGATTTTAGATGTTTTGAAGAAACATGGTGCTCCTGGAGCTTTTTTTGTCACGGGTCATTATTTAAAAACGGCACCTGAGCTTGTTGTCCGTATGGCTAATGAGGGGCATATAGTAGGAAACCATTCCTGGAACCACCCGGATATGACCAGCGTGACGGACGATGTGATTCGCAATGAGCTTCAGCGGGTAAAAAAAGCAACGGAAAAATTAACGGGGCAAAAGGGAATGAATTACTTAAGGCCGCCTCGTGGGATATTTAATGAGAGAACAATGGGGATCGCAAAAAAAGAAGGGTATTACCACATCTTCTGGTCACTGGCATATAAAGACTGGATTGTTGATCAACAAAAGGGTGCCGCGTTTGCACATGATGCAGTGCTTAAGCAGATTCATCCCGGCGCGATTTTATTACTGCATACCGTATCGAAGGATAATGCGGAAGCATTGGACTCGATTCTGACGGATCTTGAAAAACAGGGGTACACATTCAGTAGCCTTGATGATTTAATGATCGAGAAACAGTTGCCGAACCGAATGCTTTATTAAAATGAGAAGCGGGTCCTGTAGTGATAATTCAGGTCCCGCTTTATCCATTCTCCTCAATTTCAAGTAATATTTCAGGAAACATGCTATAATACGTGGAAAACTGCTAAAGGATGGATCGCTTGTGTGGACAGAAAAATTACAGGTTCAAGGACCCTATAATTTCGATCTAGTTCTCGAACGATTATCGTTAGACCCACTTCAGGTAGTTGATTTTACTAACAGGACGGTAAAAGTTCCGCTATATATAGAAAAAGAACCAATCGTTTTGCAGGTTCAGGCAATAGGAAATATCGATGAACCATCTTTTATCATCAAAGGTCATTCAGAGGTGTACAAGTCAAAAGCAATCGAACGGTTAAAAAAGGTTTTTCATTGGCATCAGCCATTAGAAGGAGTTTCCCGGCATTTCCGGGAATCCGATTTGCGGGAAATCTTCGAAGAGCACCGCGGTACTGCCATAGTCTTGGACTTCGATTACTACAGTTGCCTCGTCAAATGCATCATACATCAGCAATTGAACTTATCCTTTGCCCATACGCTCACGGAACGATTCGTTAAAACCTTCGGCTACCAGATGGAAGGTGCCTGGTTTTATCCGACACCGGAAACAACCGCCCAACTTCAAATTGAGCAATTAAGAGCCATTCAATTCAGTGGCCGGAAAGCGGAATACGTCATCGGACTTTCCGAGCAGATCATTCAGGGCCATTTCAACCTTGATATAATGGAAAAGCTATCCGATCAAGAGGTTTTGGATACACTAATAAAAATACGCGGTATCGGTAGATGGACGGCTGAAAACTTCCTGCTTTTTGGACTTGGCCGGCCGAACCTATTTCCTAAAGCCGATATTGGCATTCAAAATGCCTTGAAAATATTATATGGCTTACCGCAAAAGCCAACCCAAGAAGAAATGGAGTCCTACAGTGTGAAATGGGCTCCATATCTAAGCTACGCTTCCCTCTATTTGTGGAGAAGCATTGAAAAACGGAGTGAAAAGAAATGACAAACATTCAAGATACAAATCTAGAAGTGAATCAAACCCTTCCCCTTACGATTAAACGGCTTGGCATTAACGGAGAGGGAGTCGGTTATTTCAAAAAGAAAGTCGTCTTCGTCCCAGGAGCATTGCCTGGTGAAGAAATTGTAGCTTTGGTCACAAAGGTACAGCCAAACTTCACCGAGGCGAAAATAAAAACCATCCGTAAAGAATCACCGCATCGCATTGCAGCGCCATGTCCGGTTTACGCTGAATGCGGCGGATGTCAGTTACAGCATTTAAGCTATGCCCAGCAGCTGATTGAAAAACGAGATATCGTCATTCAAGCGATGGAACGTCATTCAAAATTCCCAGTTTCTTCATTAAATATAAAAGAAACGATCGGCATGGAAGATCCTTGGAATTACCGGAATAAAAGTCAGTACCAAGTAGGCCAAAAAGATGGCAAATTGATTGCTGGCCTTTACGGCTTGAATTCCCATACACTGATCGATATACCGAATTGCCTTGTACAGCATAAGGCAACAAATAAGGTAACACGTACAGTGAAAAAGATACTAAAGAACCTGAACATCTCGATTTATAACGAAAGAAAAAGAAAAGGTGTTATCCGTACGGTCATTACACGGGTAGGCTTTGAAACAGGTGAAGTGCAGGTTGTCCTTGTTACAGGTGCGGAGGAAATTCCACAAAAAGATCAGTTGCTAAAACAAATTCGTGACCAATTGCCAGAAGTGAAATCGGTCGTTCAAAACATCAACAACCAGAACACATCACTGATCTTTGGCGAAAAAACGATTCACCTGGCAGGAGAAAAAGTCATCAACGAAACATTGGGTGACCTATCATATGAACTATCAGCCCGTACATTCTTCCAGCTTAACCCGGTCCAAACTGTTCGCTTATATGATGAAGTGAAAAAAGCAGCAGCCTTAACCGGCACGGAAAAAGTGGTTGACGCTTATTGCGGTGTTGGAACCATTGGGCTATGGCTGTCTGAAAATGCCAAGGAAGTCAGAGGAATGGACGTCATTAAGGAATCCATTGAGGACGCCAAGAAAAATGCCAAAAAACATAAACGCAACAATGTATACTATGAAACAGGCAAAGCCGAGAATATCCTTCCACGCTGGACCAAAGAAGGCTGGAAACCGGACGTACTGGTCGTCGACCCGCCTAGATCCGGCTGTGATCAATCTTTACTGCAGACAATCTTGAAAGTTAAACCGAAAACCATAGTGTACGTATCATGCAACCCGTCCACATTGGCGAAGGACTTACAAGAACTGGGCTCTTCTTATCGCGTGGAGGCCATGCAGCCGGTGGACATGTTCCCACAGACGAGCCATGTTGAAGTAGTTACTTCGTTGAAGCTGATTAAAGAATAAGCAGAGTGATCCGGGAATCTGTAAAAGGTTCTCGGATTTTAATCTGCGTTTATTTCCATCCATTTGTGAAATAATGAAAGTACTGTGAATATCGAGAAATACATAGGAGGTTTTTGGATGCATAATCATGATATATTAATTCGATTAAGATATGCGCTGGATATTAAAAATAAAGATATGGTAGAGATATTTAAACTCGGGGAGATTGAAGTGACAAGAGAAGAAGTCATGCAGATGCTCACAAAACCAAAAGATGATTATTATGATGAATATGATGATGATATGGATGAAGATGAAGATGGGATAAACTGCAATAACATGATGTTAGAGTCCTTTTTAAATGGTTTGATCATTTTTAAAAGAGGGAGACAAGAGCCAAAACCTGGTCAGCCTCAAAGTCAGGCACCGGCTGTAAAGAATAAGGAAAGTGTGAATAATATCCTTCTGAAGAAACTGAAAATAGCATTGACATTAACTAGTGAGGATATGATTGATATCTTGGAAGAAGCAGGAGTCATGATAACCAAAGGGGAATTAAGCGCTATATTAAGAAAAGTGGGTCATAGGAATTATAAAGAGTGCGGAGATCGATACGCCAGGAATTTCTTAAAAGGATTAGCTTTGAAATATAGGGGATAAGGGTTCAGTAACTGTTTTTATCATGCACATCTGATAATTAGGCCTTGATTTCGTGAAAAGTACTTTTCCGATTTCAGGGCCTTTTTCTATTCGTATGAACGTTATTGAAGACACTAGAAAGTGCGAAATAGTTAAAAAAACAGAAGGCATCCCTAAAACACCTTCTGCACATTCATACAAGTTTCATTAACCTTTTAAAAAGTCTGGTTTTGCGAAATTGGGGTTGGGATATTTATAGAAGCCTTCTCCCGCTTCTCTTCCGATTTCCCTTTATCGATATACTCTGTTTTCAATAAGTTAGCCAGCTTTTCAACATCTGGATCATCTGTCGCTTTCGCTTTTGTAAGTGAAATATTATAAGCGGTATTGATTTCTACCACGTCTAAAATGGCGAAAGGGCCAAGATGTGCTCCTGTTGCGACCATCCACGTTTTATCGATGGTTTCCGTATCAGCCACTCCTTTTAATAAGAGCATTTGGGCAGCATCCAAAAGAGGAACCAATAAGGAATTCAAAATATAGCCTGGCTGCTCTTTATGTAAAGACAAAGGCACCATTCCAATCGCTTTTGCAAAATCAATCACTTCATCAAACACCTTACTATCCGTTCCAGGATGTTTCATGATTTCTGCCGTTTTGTTTTTCCAGATTTCATTAGCGAAGTATAAAGCCAGGAATTTTTGGCCGGCCTGTCGCTTCGGCAAATTAGCTTGGTAATAATGTTGAAGAGTTCGTAGGGAAAATTGTTTTTTCAGGAGCAACTTTCCCTAACTCTGTGTAAAAATCCGTTTTAATTTGAACCACTTCTGGAATCGCTTCAATCACAAGGTCAGCTTCGGCAAATGCCGCAGATAAATCACTGTGGAAGGAAATGCGGGCATAAGCAGTATGGAGATCTTCCTCCGTAGCGCCAATGTCTTCTTTATAGTATGGCTTCAAATTAGTGATTTATCTTTTGCACGTTCCAATGCTTCATCATTGATGTCATATACAGATACGTTGAATCCTTTGAATGCGGTTTGAAATGCGATTTGACTTCCTAATACGCCGCTGCCGGCAATCGTGATATTTTTATAATTCATAGCCATTCTCCTTATTGCTTTGGATATCTCAACTTGTTAATTATTGCACTTATAGTGGTCTGTATATGCTTCATTATCGGTGCTTCTAATGGATCAAATCCCCAAAGAAGTTTACTATGTGGATGAGTTATTGTTAAAAACCAATAAATTACGATCAATATTTGACCTATTATATGACGAATTTACCATTCCGATGGTCCTTTACTTCACAGAATGAAAAAGGTGAATCAATAATGTGAATTTTAAGTCGGCATCAATGAAGGGAGCTGGCTTAAATTTTTAACTAAATAAAGTTGTGCACAAGGTGTGGATAAAGGAAGAAGGGAATAGGGAAAATCCTAATTCTTCAAACTTTCCTCCTGATATGTGCATAACTTTTTTGTTTTTTTGATCTCTTTGTTCGAGAACGTAACTTCAATATCCGGAGCTGGTCATCAGCTCTTTTTTTAATGTTGTAATGGACTTAAGCGGTCATTAGTACAATGTAAAACAGACAAAAAAGAGAATGATTAATCCTCTTAGTTTACTTGTCTTCATTTGTTTGTTCATCAGGTTTTTGGACGATTTCTTTTAATTCCCCAATGTCACCTTTTGCATTGATAATCTCAAAAATCTCATTTAGGCCTTCTGAGGTTTTTTCATCTTCCGTTTTCATAATACCCCTCCTTAATTAGGTTAATGGTTAAGGTCTCCAAAAAACCAGTAGATAAAACATCGGTTACCTTGGAAAATTGATGAAATTCTCTTCGTATTTCCATTGATATAAGTGCATTTTAGGCGGATGTTAATTGTAAAACTATAAAAATTCCGATTTTTTTGTCCGCACAATATGGACAACATTAAAATTATCTATTATTATGATTGTTATAACTCTTAGTATAAAGGGATTTGTGTTAATGTTGTGTGTGTTTTTGGAGAAGACACGTGTGTTTTTGGAAAAAATAAAAAAATACAATATTTTTTAAGTAGGGGTAAAACATATAAAGATCCTGCATTTATTCCAACCATCAATGAGGGGGTATATTAAATGTCAAGTGAAATATTAAATAAATTTTTGAAAGAAAATTTGGAAGATTTAAAAGAAAAGGGACTTTACAACGTTATTGATCCGGTGGAAGGTCCAAACGGTCCGGTAATCACCATTGCAGGCAGGGAGCTAATTAATTTATCATCCAATAACTATTTAGGTTTAGCAACAGATCGACGATTAATAGAGGCTTGCATAGAAGCGACGAAAACATATGGTGTCGGTGCCGGTGCCGTTCGTACGATCAACGGAACATTGGATATTCACGTCAAATTAGAAGAAAAGCTTGCTGAATTTAAACATACAGAAGCAGCCATTGCTTATCAATCTGGATTTAACTGTAATATGGCAGCGATTTCAGGAGTGATGGATAAACACGATGCCATTCTTTCAGATGAATTGAATCATGCTTCAATCATTGATGGATGCCGATTATCCAAGGCGAAAATTATTCCCTTTATCCATTCCGACATGGACGATTTACGGACAAAAGCACGTCAAGCAAAGGAGTCTGGATTGTATAACAAAGTCATGATCATTACCGATGGAGTTTTCTCGATGGATGGGGATATTGCCAAGCTTCCTGAAATTGTGAAGATTGCCGAAGAGTTCGATTTAATTACGTATGTTGATGATGCTCATGGTTCGGGCGTATTAGGTAATGGTGCAGGAACGGTAAAACATTTTGGGTTATCGGATAAAGTGGATTTCCAAATTGGAACATTATCCAAAGCCATTGGTGTTGTTGGAGGCTATGTAGCAGGAAAGAAAGATTTGATTGATTGGTTAAAAGTGAGAAGCCGTCCATTTTTATTTTCAACGGCTGCCACACCGGGAGCTGTTGCAGCTAGTATAGAAGCCATCGATATTTTGATGAATAGCTCAGAACTTCAAAATAAGCTGTGGGAAAACAGCGATTACTTGAAAAAAGGCCTAAAAGAATTAGGGTTTGATATCGGGGAGAGCGAAACACCGATTACGCCTTGCATCATAGGTGATGAAGCAAAAACGCAGCAATTCAGCAAGAGGCTGAATGAAGAAGGTGTGTATGCTAAATCAATCGTATTCCCTACCGTTCCTAAGGGTACAGGAAGAGTGAGGAATATGCCTACTGCTGCTCATACAAAAGAGATGCTGGATCGTGCAATTGCCATTTATGAAAAAGTAGGAAAAGAGATGTCAATCATATAAGAGATTGCTTGTTTCGGAGTTTAAAACATGGGGAGGGATTTTTGATGAAAAAGGTTTTAGTAACGGGGGCTTTAGGTCAAATTGGTTCAGAACTGACGCTGAAAATGAGAGAGATTTATGGAGCTGACAATATCATTGCAACAGATATTCGAAAAACGGATAGCGATGTTGCCCTATCAGGTCCATTTGAGATTTTAGATGTTACGGATGAAAAAGCGATGTTTAACATGGCGAAAAAACATGAAGTGGATACGATCATACATTTAGCCGCTTTATTGTCAGCAACAGCTGAAAAGAAGCCGCTTTTAGCTTGGCATTTAAACATGGGCGGATTGGTCAATGCTCTGGAATCGGCACGGGAACTTGATTGCCAATTATTTACACCTAGTTCCATTGGTGCGTTTGGTCCAACCACTCCTAAAGATTGGACACCGCAAGACATCATTCAACGACCGAATACGATGTACGGAGTGAATAAAGTATCCGGAGAGTTATTATGTGATTATTATCATCATAAATTTGGGGTTGATACGAGGGGTCTTCGATTCCCGGGACTGATTTCGTATGTCACACCTCCTGGCGGCGGAACTACCGACTATGCAGTTGAAATTTACTATGAAGCGATTAAAAACAAGCGATATACTTCTTACATTGATAAGGGAACGTATATGGATATGATGTATATGCCTGACGCTATAGCAGCCATCATTAATTTAATGGAGGCAGACGCCTCAAAATTAAAACATCGCAATTCTTTCAATGTGTCAGCCATGAGCTTTGATCCGGAGCAAATTGCAGCCGAAATTAAAAGGCATATTCCGGAATTTGTCATGAATTATGAGGTCGATCCTGTAAGACAATCCATTGCCGATAGTTGGCCGAATACAATAGATTCAACTTGTGCAAAGGAAGAGTGGGGATTCAAGGCGGAATATGATTTGGAGAAAATGACGAATGATATGTTGTTAAAGCTGAGATTAAAGTCCCTTTTAGTAACAGCATGAATAAACCTGCCAGCCGAATAAAAGAGTTGCAATACTCTTTTATTCGAGTTATTTTATACAGAGGAATTTTAACGTTTAAGAGGTGAGCTGTTATAACCGATAAAAAGTAAGCGCTTTCTATGATACCTTGAACAGAATTAAGAAATAAAATGAAATTTGATAGTAACCTTTCAAACTGTCAGGAATGCTTAAAAGTGAAGAATGATTTTATGAGGCAGCTTTAAGAAAGATTAAAAAAAGTGGAGCCTGCTATATCATTTCTATACTAAATAGGGAGTATATTAAGCATCTTGAATAAAATTTCGACTATTAGTAGTGTAGGGGGAAATGGAATGGCAAACAAAGATTTGAATAGGGAGTTGAAAGGTCGTCATATTCAGATGATCGCTTTGGGCGGAACGATTGGTGTCGGTTTATTTATGGGTTCAGCCAGCACGATCCAATGGACAGGTCCGTCTGTAATGTTAGCTTATGCGATCTCTGGGATTTTTATATTCTTGATCATGCGTGCAATGGGGGAAATGTTGTATTTGGAGCCAAGTACAGGTTCATTTGCAACATTTGGTTATAAGTACATTCATCCATTGGCAGGGTATATGACAGCATGGAGTAACTGGTTCCAGTGGGTTATTGTCGGGATGGCAGAAATTATTGCAGTGGGGACGTACATGCAGTATTGGTTCCCTGATCTACCTGCTTGGATTCCTGGTTTAATCGCAATGGTGATTCTTGGAGCAGCGAACTTAATTTCCGTTAAATCCTTTGGGGAAATTGAATTTTGGTTTGCACTGATTAAAATCGTAACGATTATCTTAATGATCGTTGCAGGATTTGGACTTATTTTCTTTGGAATCGGTAACGGAGGGGAAGCCTTAGGATTATCGAATCTTTGGGAACATGGTGGTTTATTTACAGGTGGTTGGAAGGGCTTCTTCTTTGCTCTCTCACTGGTGGTTGCCGCTTATCAAGGTGTAGAATTAATTGGGATTACAGCTGGTGAAGCAAAAGATCCACAAGAAACGATAACCAAAGCGATTCAAAGTACCATTTGGCGTATTTTAATCTTCTATATCGGTGCGATTTTCATTATTGTAACCGTTTACCCTTGGGATCAATTAAGCGCGATTGGCAGTCCATTTGTTGCGACTTTTGCGAAAGTTGGTATTACAGCAGCAGCTGGAATCATTAATTTTGTCGTAATCACGGCTGCTATGTCTGGCTGCAATAGTGGTATTTACAGTGCAGGACGCATGCTTTACACATTAGGGATGAATGGACAAGCGCCAAAATTCTTTGCGAAAGTATCTAATAGCGGTGTCCCTTTATTCGGTACGTTCGGTGTGATAGTCGGGTTAGCAGTTGGGGTTGTTTTAAGTTATATTGCACCAGAAAATTTATTTGTGCATGTATACAGTGCGAGTGTACTTCCTGGAATGATTCCATGGTTTGTCATTCTGATCAGTCAAATTAAATTCAGGAAAATCAAGAAAGCCGAAATGCACAATCATCCATTCAAAATGCCTTTTGCACCTGTTACAAACTACCTGACCATCGCTTTCTTGGTTATGGTATTAATCGGTATGTGGTTTAATGATGACACACGTATATCACTTATGGTTGGAATAGGTTTTCTGGCTATCGTTGTAATAAGTTATTTCGCTTTTGGAATAGGCAAGCGTGGACAAGCCAATGCTCAGGCAGAGGCTCAGGAAGATAAAGTGGGTTAATCTATCATTCACTTTGGGTTTTGCAAAGGGTTGCTGCGGCAGCCCTTTTCCAATGAAACTAAAAGGGCAGTATAGTTTTAACAAGAGATGATAAAATGGATTAAAATGATTGCTTTATTGTGAAGGGTGAACTTTTTATGTTCGGACTTAAAAATCTTAAGAAAAGGAGACATTGACATTGACAACTTCAAAGAAAAATTTGAGGACCTGCGATAAAGGACACAAGTACTATAAATCCAGCGACTGTCCGACGTGCCCTGTATGTGAGCAAGAACTCAAACCTGACACCGGATTTCTTTCATTGCTCTCGGCACCAGCCAGACGTGCATTGGAAAACAATGGAGTAACCTCTTTACAACAGCTATCAACATATAGTGAAAAAGAGATTTTGAAATTCCACGGTATGGGACCAGCTTCTTTACCTAAACTAAGGACTGCTTTGGAGACAGATGGGTTATCATTCAAAGATTAATCACTTAGTATGATTATACTAACAGGAATGCCTTTTATACCTGCTGGAACCATACATTCATTTTCTTTCTAAAAGATCACAGGGGCTTTTCCGTTAATAAGGGATCAGGAACATCTTTTTTATGGACATCATCCTTGTTAAACTGATAGTAACTCTAAAAAGTGAGGTAACGAAAAATCATGAGTTCCTATACTCCCTATTTTCAATTCAATCGAATAAAGTGGGCATCTTTGCGAAACCATACTCCTCTTCCTTTAACTGAAGAAGAATTGGATAACTTAAAAGGAATAAATGAAGAAATATCCATTCAGGAAGTAGAAGAGGTTTATTTGCCCTTGACTCGTTTGATCAATTTACATGTTGAGGCATCTCAGCAGCTTAACACAGCCACTTCTTCATTTCTAAAAACTGATGCAAAAAAAGTACCTTATATCATTGGAATTGCAGGGAGTGTTGCTGTAGGAAAGAGTACGACAGCAAGGTTGCTTCAGACTTTATTATCTAGATGGGATAATCACAGAAACGTTGGTCTTGTCACTACCGACGGTTTTTTGTACCCAAATGATCTTTTAGAAGAAAAAGGACTCATGAAAAGAAAAGGGTTTCCTGAAAGTTATGATACTCAAAAATTAATCAATTTTATCGGAGATGTAAAAGCAGGAAAAAATAAAGTGGAAGTTCCAATCTACTCACATTTGAAGTATGACATTTTGCCAAATGAAATGCAGACTATCTGTAATCCGGATATTTTAATAGTGGAAGGTGTTAATGTTCTTCAAGTTGACAAGGAAAACCAAGTATTCGTCAGTGACTTTTTTGATTTCTCACTCTATGTAGATGCAGATGTAAACGACATAGAACGATGGTATGTTGAAAGGTTCCTTTTACTTCAAAAGACCGCATTTCAAAGTCCTGAATCCTATTTTCATCGTTATATTAACTTATCTAAGGAACAGGCCATTAAACAAGCGACTCAAATTTGGGAAGAAATTAATTTGAAAAATTTTCATGAAAATATACTGCCGACAAAAGGAAGGGCAAAACTCGTCTTGAAAAAAGGATCAGAACATAAAGTTGAAAATATCTTTTTGCGAAAATAATAAATTTAATGTGAGGATTATGTATTAGAATAATATTTTTTTGTAATAGCAATAAAGTGAGAAATTTTATTTGTAAGGGACAATGCAATAAGTCTTAAAATTAGGAATATTATCAATGATCGTACCTTATATTGGTTTAATTATCAGTAATTATTGGTATTGTTATAATATCTAATAATTGGGTGAAATTTATGATCCAAGTTAAAAAGGTAAGAGTTTAACAATTTCAGGAAGGTTCATATTTTTTAGGGAAATGGTTACAAATCCTTCTAATTTCACTTCTGATTTTGTCAATAAATGTGTATTTTCGTTGCTTTTTCCGATGTGTCAATATTATTTCACTAACAGTTTCTTCCTTCAATAAGGGGAAGTTGCTGAAGAAATCTTTTAATGCGACCATCGGGGCGGATAAGTTTAAGCTAATTTCTTCACAAAATCAATATTTTAACAAAAAAAGTAATAGTAGAATATTTTAATCTATGAAATAATAATAATAGATTATGATATAGTTATAAGGAGACAGAAAAGGTGTGTTCCTTGTTCGTGCCTGGCTTTTTATGACACCTAAGCAGGAGCGCCTACATCTTTTTTGCAAATATAGGGGATAAGGAAGGTTATAATGAGCAACATACAGAAACAAACAGACGTTATCTTAATTGGCGGCGGAGTCATGAGCGCGACTTTGGGATCATTACTGAAAGAGTTAGCACCGGAATGGGAAATCAAAGTATTTGAGAAGCTTGCAAACGCAGGAGAAGAAAGCTCTAACGAATGGAATAATGCGGGTACGGGACATTCTGCACTGTGCGAGCTTAACTATACATCCGAAAAATCTGACGGATCTATAGATATAAGCAAAGCAATTAAAATTAATGAACAGTTCCAAGTTTCATTGCAGTTTTGGTCGTATCTTGTAAACTGTAAGCTGATTGATAATCCGCACGACTTTATCATGCCATTGCCTCATATGAGTATGGTACAAGGGGATCAAAATGTAGCGTTCTTAAAGAAACGTTTTGAAGCGCTGTCAAAAAATCCTCTGTTCCAAGGTATGGAGTATTCCGATGACCCAGCAAAACTGATGGAATGGATTCCACTTATTATGCAAGACCGTCCATCAAATGATTCTATAGCGGCAACAAAAATTGATTACGGTACAGACGTTAACTTCGGTGCTTTAACACGCATGCTGTTTGACCACTTAAAGACTAAAAACGTCGATATCAAATATAAACATAGTGTTGATAATGTTAAACGGGCTAGCGATGGCTCATGGGAATTAAAAGTGCGTAATGTCGATACTGGTAGCGTAGAACGCCATAATGCTAAATTCGTCTTTATCGGAGGCGGCGGAGGAAGCTTGCATTTGCTGCAAAAATCCGGTATTCCTGAAGGGAAACATATCGGCGGATTCCCAGTAAGCGGATACTTCATGGTATGTAATAATCCGGAAGTTGTTGCGCAGCATCATGGAAAAGTATACGGAAAAGCTAAAGTTGGTGCTCCGCCAATGTCTGTTCCGCATCTTGATACACGTTTTATCGACAATAAAAAATCGTTGCTATTTGGACCATTTGCGGGCTTCTCACCGAAGTTCTTAAAAACAGGTTCAATGTTCGATTTAATAACTTCCGTGAAACCGAATAATGTTTTGACTATGTTGGCGGCAGGCGCAAAAGAGATGGCATTGACAAAATACCTGATCCAGCAAGTTATGTTATCGAAAGAACAGCGCATGGAAGAGTTACGAGAGTTCATCCCGAACGCTAAGAGCGAGGATTGGGATTTAGTAGTAGCTGGCCAACGTGTACAAGTTATCAAAGATACCGCTGAAGGCGGAAAAGGTACACTTCAATTTGGTACGGAAGTTGTCAGTGCATCTGATGGCTCGATTGCAGCGTTGCTGGGTGCTTCTCCAGGTGCTTCTACTGCTGTACACGTAATGCTTGAGGTCATTAATAAATGCTTCCCGCAACGTATGAAAGAGTGGGAACCGAAAATTAAAGAAATGATTCCTTCTTATGGAGAGTCACTAATGGAAAATACAGAGCTTCTGCACGAAATTCAAACTTCAACAGCAGAGACGCTTGGTCTGAGCAAAAAAAAAGAGCTAGTTTATAGTTAATTTTTGGATATGGAAGCAACATTGAAATTAAAAACAAAAGAACCTTTAATCTATCTTTGATTGAAGGTTCTTTTTTTGTCTTAAAGCCTATTCAATTAAGGATGCTTATTTGTAGGCAAACTCGAAGAAAATTGAGTTTATGGCTTGTACAATTTGGACGTTGATTGGAACGAGAGTCACTCGCTTTCCGCGGGCGGTCCGGGAGCCTCCTCGGCTTGCGCCTGCGGGGTCTCCCCTAGACGCGCTTTTCCCGCAGGAGTCTCGTACCTTCCGTTCCAATCAACTTAGTTTTAACTTTTAGATAGAACCCTTTTGTCTACAAACTGAGGGATGCTATTATGGCATCCCTAAAAATTTCGGCTTCTAATGTGTATATTTGAATTTATTTGGGAAATGGTCTCTTTATCGCAAATAACGAAAAGCTGTGCATCATCAGGAATTCGTTCGTCTAATTTTTGGTTTATGTTAAGATCACCACGATCTGCTACCAGTGTGGCTCCTTTGTTAAGAAGATCTATAAATGCCTCACGATAGGTTCGCCATTCATCTTGTTTAGGAATCTCATACATAGTTTCATCATACTTTGTGCTCATAAGTTCAGAATACATGTGGGTGACTCCATGAGAAAATAATGATCGTACTGCTGCGTGGGAGATCATTTCTTGTGTAGGAATAAACTCATCCACCTTAACACGCTCGAATAAACGAATATGCTTTTGATTGATCACTTCGGCGGTGACATGAATGGCCGTATTCGTTTTTTCTTCAATGGCCGTTATGGCAGTGGCAACTAATAATGTCTTTCCATCGACAAGTAACGGATCTTTTGTAGCATAATTATCTTGTGTTATTTGGTCAGCAAAAATGATAACGCCTTTTGCTCTAGGCAGATTTGCACGGAGTAATGTTTCTTCATCGGTAGCATCCCCGCGAACATAAAACAGACGCTCCTCCATCATAGGAGCTTTTTCCAAGTTATCAATGATTACAATATCAATGGTTTCATCAGATTTAGAAATTTCTTGGAGTGCTGATTTTGACTTATCACTCCAACCAATCAGAATGATATGGTTTTTACCTGTATATTTCATTTTTCCACCAACTTTACGTTTTTCGATAAGATATACAGATTTAATGGTTTTTCCAATAAAAAGACTAACAAGCCCAATACCTGTGATGTAAAGACCAATGGTAAATGTTTTTCCAAGATCGGTGACCGGTGCATAGTCTCCAAAACCAACCGTAGCAAGCGTTGTAAGAACCCAGTAAACTGAGGTTAAATATGATTCGAACGTCTGTGGCTCTATAGAAAAGGCAACATACGCAGCAACTAATATGTATAAAATGGCAAATGGTATAAAGATTCTACCTCTTAATTTAATCAGGTAATATATTATTTTTTTTACCGTAATTCTCATCATACCCATCCTAGTTTTCAAGTCATCATCGATTAAATTTATATTTCCCCAATTTAACAATTAATTAAACGTAAGTGTAAAAACTATTTTTGCCCAAGTGGGGAGCAAGAAGCATATAAAAGAGAGTTTTCTTTAAATCTGTGACGTTCAGTTCTTTTTTTATGAAAAAAAGGGGCAAAATCGAGGAGAATTCTATTGAGTTTTATCAAATTAATTCAAACCTATGCAGAATAGTGGTATCAGTATGCCCAAGTTTAATAGACTGCACAATCAGTTTTTGCACCAAAACCACAGATTCTGCTATTAAATTTAGCTCTAATTTAATATAGATTATAAAATGAACAATAGTAGATGAATTTTTGTAAATAAATTATAAAATAAACATTAAACAATAAAAATATTACTCGAATTTTCAGTATACAATGAATGTTAAGTAATGAGGGGGTCCATCAAAATGAAAGCGGATACAAAAATAGAAATCATCAAAAGAGCTGGAAGAGGGTGAAACTTTACTTGTCCAATCTGGGAAACCCGTGGTCATTTTTAAAACGCATACCGATGCACCACGCGCGAATTTGCTGAAAATGTGCATTTGTGCAACTGGATTCGTATGGCACAAGAATAAATTTAGTTCCAAGGCTTTTCTTCCCGTATTTGCTGGTTAGGTGCCGGATTTGGATAAATACTGAACGATATGGTGGCAAGCGGAGAACTAAAAGCCCCTATCGTAATTGGAGACGTTGTATTCCCGTTCTATTGCTTCACCAAATCGTGAGACAGAAGCGTTGAGAGGATCGGATGTGGGTATGATGCCAAGAATTTACCCAGCATACAATTATAATAGGGGGAATAATTATGGGATCACCAAATGTGGCGAAAAATACGAAACAAGAAAAGCCGCAAATTCAATCAACTACTAATATACTGAAGTTTATTATATATAGTTTAATAGGAAGTTTTATGTTTTTTATTCCTATTACCATAAATGATGTTTCAAGCATACCAATTGATCATATAGTAACATGGATCAAAGTAACCTTGCCGTCAGCCGTTCCTATTTATGCTCTTATTGTCATTCTATTAGGAGCTGTTTATCCATTTATTTCAAAAAGCTGGAGCAAAGATAAGGTATCAATAGTTTTTTCTTTATTAAAAGTAATAGGTGCTGTTGTTGCGATCTTAATATATTTCAAGATCGGACCCGAATGGTTAATGGCCCCAAGTATGGGTCCTTTCCTTTTCGAAAAACTGGTCATACCTGTAGGACTTGTCGTTCCTTTTGGTGCTCTATTTCTGGCACTTCTGATTGGATACGGGCTTCTCGAATTTTTGGGCGTGCTGATGCAGCCAATCATGAGGCCGATATTTAAAACGCCGGGGCGTTCAGCAGTTGATATGGTTGCTGATTTAGCAGGTAGCTATTCTATTGGTATGCTTATTACGAATCGACTATATAAAGAAGGAAAATACACCCTTAAAGAAGCCGCTATTATTGCAACTGGCTTTTCAACGGTTTCAGCAACGTTCATGATCGTTGTAGCAAAAACTCTCGGGCTTATGGACATATGGTCGCTTTTCTTTTGGGTTTCTTTAGGGATCACGTACCTTGTCACTGCCATTACTGTACGTATTTGGCCATTAAATAAAATGAGCGACGAATATTATTCGGATAATGCGGATCCAGAAGAAGTTATCAAAGAAGGACTTTTCCGAAATGCCTGGAACAGTGCGATGGTGGGAGCAAATAATTCCGTAAGTCTTGGAAGGAATTTATGGGAAAATTTAAAGGACGGTTTTCTTATGACAATGAGCATTCTGCCGTCCATTTTATCCGTTGGTCTCATCAGCCTTGTATTAGCGGAGTATACTCCAGTATTTAATTTACTTGGCTATCTTTTTTACCCATTTACCTGGGCATTACAAATACCTGAACCATTTTTGGCTGCAAAAGCTTCAGCTATAGGAATTGCAGAAATGTTCCTGCCGGCGCTTCTTGTAGTTGAAGCACCTCTGGTAACTAAGTTCATCATTGCCGTGGTATCTGTATCATCGATATTGTTCTTTTCAGCGACGATACCTTGTATCCTATCAACTGAAATCCCGATCAGCATTACGAAGTTGGTTGTAATTTGGTTTGAACGGACGCTCATCACATTAATCATTACTGCACCTATCGCAATATTACTCCTTTAGTACAAATCAACGAATCTAATGGATGAGAACTTAATCGATCACAAATCGAACAGGTGCGTTCGTATTATAAGGTCGGCCAGTAAAAAAATTACTGGTTGACCTTTTTTAATAGAATCTATTATATCAGTAGCCAGGCCAGGACATACGGGAGCGCGGGACATGATCCAGTGAACTAAAATGCCGGGCCCTACTTTCCTCCTCTACTTACTAACCAGTACCCCTAGTCCTCCAAGCAGTGTCTTAGCTTCGCTTGTTATACGAAATCTACGTCCCAACAAGCCTTCCAAACATGTTTCTAACGGGATAGTTAGTTGCATAAGAATGGGGTATCTCCTATTAGGGATCATTAAAAGCACCCTAGTGAAAATTGTCCTCTAATGGTCTTATTTTACAGGTACTGGTGGCATGATCGGCTGTTTTTATAGTGAAGATTCCATATCCTTTTTTTATTTTCCATCACTGAAACAATATTAGGAAAAACATCCATAAAAATTATTTGGAGAAAATATTATTTATTCTAAAAATTCATATTATAATACTTTATTCTTATGCTATATTATAGGGAGAATTATTTATTATCACGTATAATTTAAGAATTGGAGTGATTTGAATGAAGAAACTTGGTTTACTTAGTATGTTTTTGATTCTAACTATCTTTATCTCGGCTTGTGGAACCAATGAAGAAAAAAATGCAGGTGAGGAAAAGAAACCTGAAAAGGTATATAAAGTTGGTGTGGATACGACTTATCCTCCTTTTGAATTTAAAGAGGGGAACGAATATAAAGGCATTGATATTGAATTGATCAATGCAATCGCAAAAGACCAGGATTTTAAAATCAAATTGTCTCCAATGGATTTCGGCGGAATCATTCCGGCTATGCAAGCCAATCAGCTTGATGTGGCCATTGCGGGAATGAGCATTACAGAGGAAAGAAAAAAGGTAGTGGATTTCTCAACACCGTATTTTGATGCAGGATTAACGATAGTTGTTAAAAAAGAGAATACAAGTACTAAAACTGTTAAAGATCTTAAAGGAAAAACCATAGCAGTGAAAAAAGGAACAACAGGTGCTAAATATGCACAGGATAATGCTACGAAACTAGGAATTAAAGTTGTTCAATTCAATGATAGTCCAGCGATGTTCCAGGAAGTGGCCAACGGAAACGCAGATGCCCTTATAGAAGATTACCCGGTTATCTCCTATGCGATCGCCCAAAAAGATCTTGGGTTGAAAATCGTAGGTGACCGTTTGAATGGTGACCAATATGGAATTGCTGTATTGAAAGGGCAAAACGAGGATTTATTGAAGAAAATAAATGATGGTCTTGCCAATCTTAAAAAAGACGGCACGTATGATGAAATTATAAAAACGTATCTTGGTGAATAGATTCATGATCAATAGGCGCGCTTAAGGCGCGCTTTCTTTTTAAAAGGGGTGAAAGGAATGGATATAATTGTTGCGGCATTGCCTATTTTATTAAAAGGACTTCAGGTGACACTTTATATCTTTGTGATTGCCATTATCCTAGGTTTTTTGATTGGTTTAGTGGTGGCTTTGCTGCGACTTGCCCCCATCAAGATCTTGAACTGGATTGCAAAGGTTTATGTGGATGCGATACGAGGGACACCGTTCATCGTTCAGTTATTTTTTATCTATTTTGGTGTGAATTCACTGAATTTGATTTCTTTGGACAGTACAACAGCTGGAATAATTACCGTTGCAATCAATGCAGGGGCATATTTTGCTGAAATAATAAGGGCAGGGATACAATCCATCGATAAAGGACAAACGGAAGCGGCAAGGTCCATCGGGTTCACTAGTACTCAAACAATGAGGTATGTCGTGCTGCCGCAAGCCTTTAGAAGGATGCTCCCTACCATTACGAACCAATCGATCATCAGCTTGAAAGACACTTCCCTATTATCAGTCATTGGTATAGCGGATTTAACCCAGCAAGGTCAGATTCAAGCTTCGGCAACCTTTGAAGCATTCAAGATTTGGCTGGCCGTTGGTGTGATTTATTTTATCATCATCTATTTGTTAACCCTAATTGCTAATTTCATAGAAAGGAGGGTACAAGTTCGATGAGCATCATTACAGTAAAAAACCTGAGAAAATCATTTGGGACTGTCGAGGTTTTAAAAGATATAAATGCAGAAGTGCAGGAAAAGGAAGTAATTTGCGTAATAGGCCCTTCTGGATCTGGAAAGAGTACATTCCTGCGTTGCCTGAATCTCCTTGAGGAAGTTACGGGAGGTGAGGTGGTCATTAACGGACATGATATAACCGATCCTAAAAGGAAAATCAATATAAACAAAGTCCGGCAAGAAGTTGGAATGGTTTTTCAACATTTCAATCTATTTCCTCATAAAACCGTTATGGAGAACATAACATTGGGCCCTATTAAAATTCGTGCCACCGATAAAGCGGAAGCAGGAAGGTTAGCGCTTGAATTATTGGATAAGGTTGGTCTTAAGGAAAAGGCAAATAGTTATCCAGGGGAACTTTCCGGCGGACAAAAACAGCGGGTCGCCATCGCAAGGGCATTAGCGATGAATCCGAAGATCATGCTATTTGATGAACCGACTTCGGCCCTTGACCCTGAAATGGTCGGCGATGTTTTGGAGGTAATGAAACAACTTGCTAAAGAAGGCATGACAATGGTCGTTGTTACGCATGAAATGGGCTTTGCCCGGGAAGTCGGGGATCGGGTCATATTCATGGATGGAGGATATATCGTGGAAGAAAATGAGCCGAATGAATTATTCGGTAACCCTCAGCACGAAAGAACCAAAGCATTCTTGAGCAAAGTGCTTTAACGGGATGTCTGTAAGAGATCATGGTAAATCATGAATGAAGTTGTGCATAAAGTGTGGACAAAGGAATGCGGGAAATGAGGGGAAACCCAAACGCATGAGACTTTCCCTCATCTTTGTGCATAACTTTTTTGGTTTTCAGAGCAGGAACCTATTAGTCAGGCGATGTTTTTATTCATATCTGCTCAAACATCAAAAAAAGAAACCTATGCATTCGACACATGCATAGGTTTCTTCTCTATTTACTTGGCACCGTAACTAATCAAGTTCGTCATGATTCGATATCCGCCTGGAACCTGGCCTTGAATTTGCCTATATAGGACAAGGTTGGTGTAGAGGTAGGTGCCATTACCGTATTTAGCCATAAGGATTCCGCCATCAAATGGTTCTTCATGTGGATCAGCCATGGAAATGAATGTTTCAAACCGTTCATCCCACTTCATTGGGAAGTACAATCCCCTTTCTTGCACCCAATTGTTCCAGTCATCATTAGTTATTTTATTTGGATAGTTAAAAAGCGCTGATTCTGGTTTCGACACGTTTACCGTGGCTTTTTCATCAGTTACCCGCCAGCGAATGGAAGGGTTCCCGAGGGTAAGAGGATATGGAGCAGTCTTCATGGCATCCCATCCGTCACCCGGTTTATGGTACTGAACGACGAGATGACCGCCGTTTTCCACATATTCAAGTAAGCGCGCGTTATTTGCCTTTAAATCTTCCCTGGATAGATAGGCACGTATGCCTGTAACGATCGTGTCATATTGACTTAAATCACTTTCAGCTAAATCAGCTGCAGTTAACTTCGTAATGTTAAGACCTGCATTGCTTAAGTAATCTGCCACTTTATCGAATCCGCTTTCAATGTAACCCACCTTTAATGAAGCTGGCTTCAAAAGCTCAAATGCAACGGTGTTTATAGCTGCTGGGTATTGGTAATAGAATGTTCCGATATGGTCATAGGAAATTTCCTGAATGGTCGAATCAAAGGTTTTTCCATTGACAGTAGCAGCTGCCCTAATCTGATATTCGCCTTTTTGTATTGCCTTCGGTGGTCTGAGGGTGAACTTCAATTGTTTTTCTTCTGATTTTTCATTAAATGATACAGTGGCATTTTTGGGATGAACTCCCCAATTTTCAGGGACTTTTAAAACGACCTTTGCTGATGCTTTTCCTTCTGTATAGTTTTTCAAGGTTACGGTCACTGGGACTTCCTCTTTTACATCTGCTGTATTTACGACGATATCTTCAGGAGATAGGGTAAGGCCAACGTCGGGAAGGACAGCGATCGTTCCATCCAATTCTTCCTTGATGGAAGTTTTTGTGCTGCCGTATTTATAAGAAATGCTGGTTGTCATGGTTGACTCATCATAAGCATGGTAATAGGCTGCATCTTCAGGGACTTCAACCAGATAGGTCATTGTCGCTGATTTATTTGGTGCTAGATTGACATCTTTAGCTTTTGTTTTGGTCTTCCATCCTTTAGGCACATTCAATGCAGCAGCGACTTTTTTCAAGGTTTGTTTCCCGTTATTCTTCACGGTTACGGTTACGTACGTTTTTTGACCTTTCGTCAGGATCTTTGAAGCTGCTTTAGCTTGAACTTCGAGTCCTGAGGAGACATAACTGACGTTTTGCAATTGCTCTTCTTTTAATGAGAACTTATGAAGCAAGTCGTTCTTAATGGCAGGGCTTAGCTTTGCCTTTTTGACTTGCGCAGTAATTGACCGAACATTGGAGAGAGCATTTTGGGATATTGAAAAAACACGTTTATCATTGGGATAAGCCGCAATAACATCGTCCAAATTCCGTTGCAGGTCTTTAAATTCACCTTTTAATTTTGAAGCTGAGCGAGGGAGTTTCTCTGCCCATTCAGTAAAATTGTAAGGTACACCTGCAAAGAGGTCAGGCTGGCTTTTTGTATCAACGGCGCTTTGCTTCAAATCCAGATGGATCTGGCGAGGTGCTGCAGGGATATCAGAACCCATGCCTTGGCTTTTATGCAGATAGCGGGATTGTTCTCCAAGCTGTGGGTAAGTCATATTGTATATTGGGTCATATTTACCGATTTCAATCGAAGTGGTTGCATGATCTGCCGAAGAAACGGGCAAATATAACTTTTTCACTTGCCATACCGATAGACCTTGTTTCAATTGTTGTGGAAACACAGTGGGGTCGGCGGCATCCTTAAAAGCACGTTCACTTAAGATGGTCATTGTTCGATGATGTCCATGCTGGGTATCATCATTTTGAAAGGATGGCATCAATATATCCGGCTGATACGTCCGAATAAAGCGGATAAGCCGTTCATAGGTCAGTTCCTCGCCCCATTTTTCTAATGTTTCCTCTGGTGTTTTTGAGAAGCCGAAATCATAAATGGGATCAGAGGTAGTTTCACTTAGATGATAGGCCTTAACCCCGGTGATTTTTGCAGCTTCTATCATTTCCCTCGAACGGATGATTCCAAGAGCATTGTCCAGTTCATCCCCCATTTCATTTTGTCCTCCTTCACCACGGTTTGCAATCAGGCTGGATGTCTTCACCCCTAACCCTCTCGATAGATAAGCGAGAAAGTCACTGCGTTCATCATCTGGATGGGCACCGCTGTTCAAGAATGTCACAGTCGTCTCGAGCGGCTTGACCGCATTCCATAACTCGACGTTGGCTTCCTCAGGATTTGCAGCGCTACCTCCAAGCGGCAATAATGCAAGAACCAACAAGAGGGAAAGCAACGATAACAAAGCTTTTTTCATTATTCTTTTAACCTCCTTCAACTTTATAAAACACCTAAAAAAATGTAGGTTAGTAATATTTTCTAACTAACCAGACGAAAAACTCATCTAATAAATAGCACTATTGGTTATAAATGTAAATGATTCGAAGTAACTATTATAGATCTAACATTTTAAATGTTCAGAAAAAAGACTTGTGTGCAGAATTTTTTTAAGTTATATTTTTACTTAATTAGTAAGATTTACTAACTAAATGATGTAAGGCCGTGATGTGATGAGTTTTAAAAGAACACCCAGTCATCAAAAATATGTCAATAAAAAAAGAATCATTCAATGCATCCAAGAATGTTCACCCATTTCAAGAGCTGAAATCGCCGTTAAGCTTCAGCTAAGTAAGCCAACTGTTTCTCTGGCTGTGGATGAACTTATACAGGAGAAATGGGTATTTGAGAAAGGAATAGGAGAATCCTCCTCTCAAGGTGGGAGGAGGCCTATCCAGCTCTTTTTTAATGAAAAGGCTGCCTATATCATTGGTGTCGATATAGGCGGGACGAAAGTGAAAATGGTTTTAAGTGATTTAAGTGGCAACATCCTTGCCGACACTAGTTTTTCAACTAACACTTATTTACAATCAGGGCTTCTTAAACAAATGGCGATTGAAACGGAACGGTTAATAGCAAAGAATCAGATTGCGAAAGGCAGGATATTAGGGATGGGAGTCGGGATCCCTGGTATTACGCAAACGGCAAGCGGATTAGTAATAGAGGCACCGAGTCTAGGCTGGGTACAATATCCGTTCATAGCCGAAGCGAAACGGTATTTTGATTTCCCCATTTTTCTTGATAATGATGTAAACGCGGCTGCACTAGGTGAACAGTGGCTGGGTAATGCACAAAATAAGCGGAATTTGCTGTTCATTGCGGTAGGCACGGGGATAGGAAGCGGCATTATCTTGAATAACCAGTTATACAGAGGGGCTTCCAGTGCAGCTGGGGAAATGGGGTATATGGTAACGGACAAAGAGGATATGAAGCGTGAATTCAAGCCGATTTTCCATAGATACGGTTATTTGGAAAGTGTCGCAGGAGGAAAGTCAATTGGCGGTCATTTTACCAGGGAGGTTCTCAAGGCTCCTCATCATTTTTTATTCGAACGGGCCAAATCTTCCGAACTATCGGGAGAGGATGCTTTTTTGTCAGCAAAAAAAGGAGACACGACAGCTATGGCCGTCATAAATGAAGCCATCGAACATTTAGCCTGCGGAATTGTCAATGCGGCTAGTTTGCTAAATCCAGAAGTGATTATTTTAGGAGGTGGTGTATTAAATTCATCTGAATACATTTTACCTAGAATTCGGGAGATCGTTGATCGATATCTTCCAAGTTTAGTAGAAATGAAAACTTCACAACTGGGAGAAAACGCAGGAGTGCTAGGAGCGGTTTCCCTATTCTTAAGGGAACATGATGGCATTTTGAATTTTCGTGATGAGGGGGATTATTAATGAAAAATAGGAAAAAGTCGCTTGTTTCAGTACTGACCTTATCGGCAGCACTATTGATTTCGGGATGTAACGGTACAGATACGAAAACGAATTCGGATGCTGGCGGTGCCAAGGGAGAAAAGGGTGAGCTGGAAGATAAAATCGTTGTTTATTCACCGCATGGCAAAGATATTTTATCAAAATTCGAAAAGCAGTTCGAAGATGAGTATGGTATTGATGTTGAGTGGCTGGATATGGGGTCTCAGGAAATCCTTGACCGTGTTCGGTCAGAGAAAAGTAATCCGCAGGCAGACGTTTGGTGGGGTGCACCTTCAACGAACTTCAATCAAGCAAAGGATGATGGGCTGCTGGCTGCTTATAAGCCTACCTATTCCGATAGTCTCGATGAAGGATTCCACGATCCGGAATGGTATTGGACGGGAACGAGCCAGACACCGGAAGTCATCATGTATAACAGCAAAGAACTATCAAAAGACGAAGTGCCGAAAGATTGGGATGAGCTGCTCGATCCGAAGTGGAAAGACGAAATCATCATCCGCTATCCGTTAGCCTCCGGAACGATGAGGACAATTTTTTCTGCGATGATCTATCGTACGTATAAGGATACAAATGATCCAAAAGAAGGATATGACTGGTTAAAGAAGCTCGACCAAAACACAAAGGAATATTCAGCGAACCCTGAAATGATGTATAACAAGGTAGCCAAAGGGGAGGGCTCACTTTCCGTTTGGGCAATGCCGGATGTTGTCATGCTGAAAGAAAATAAAAATTATCCATTTGAGTTCGTCATTCCAGAAAGCGGAACGCCAGTATTGACAGAAGGTATCGCTATCGTTGAAGGTGCCAAGCATCCAAAAGCGGCTGAAGCCTTTTATGAGTTTGTGAATTCACCGGAAGCCGCAAAAACTTTGGCAGAAGAATTTTACAGGATTCCGACCAGAAGTGATGTGAAGGATTTACCTGAATGGATTACGGAAACAGAAATTAAAGCGATGGATATTGATTGGAATGCATTCCAGGAAAAAGGTGACGAGTGGATGAAATATTGGGACGAAAATATTAAAAGTGGAGATAAAGAAATTAAAGAATAAGGAAGTGTCGTTGGGATGGCGTCAATAAAAATAGAGAATGTCCAAAAGGCCTTCGGGGAAACAATAGCTGTTGACCATTTAAATCTGGAAATCAAAGAAGGTGAGTTTTTTACCTTTCTTGGTCCAAGTGGCTGCGGTAAAACGACAACGCTTCGGATGATTGCCGGTTTTTATTATCCAACAAAAGGTGTCGTCCGATTTGGCGACAAAGATATGACGCGTGTACCTCCGGAGAAAAGAAATACAGGCATGGTCTTTCAAAACTATGCCCTATTTCCCCACATGACTGTTTTTGAAAATGTAGCGTTTGGCTTGCGTGTGAGAAAAGTTTCGTCTGCTGACCTACAGAGGAGAGTGCTGGATGCCCTCCAAAAGGTCAGGCTGGAGAGCTACTCGAATCGTCAAGTGAGCCAGTTAAGCGGAGGACAGCAGCAGCGGGTGGCCCTTGCGAGAGCACTGGTCATTGAACCGGAAATATTACTGCTGGATGAACCATTAAGTAATCTGGATGCCAAGCTTCGTGATGAAATGAGAGTGGAAATCTTAAGGCTGCAGCGTGATTATAAGATTACCACCATTTATGTCACACATGATCAGGCTGAGGCATTATCCATGAGTGATCGGATCGCTGTGTTCAATTATGGTGTATGTCACCAGGTCGGGACGCCGGCAGAAATTTATAATCGGCCGGCCAATGATTTTGTGGCAAGTTTTATAGGTGAGATTAATCTATTGCCCGTTCAAGTCGAAAAAGTTCAACAAGATAATATAGTGGTTGCCCTTAAAAATAGTGAACAACCGATTAAATTGAATGTAGATAATCAAAGTAGAGAAGGAATTTCAATCTTACAGAATGATGACCTTGCTGTTTCGATACGTCCTGAAGCAATCAGAATTCTGGATGGGACCGAAAAAGGAATGAATATCTTTAAAGGTAAAATAAATTCCTTCCAATTCTTTGGATCTGTTATGAATGTCATGGTGGATGTTCAAGACGTGTTACTAAGGGTCGACGTATTAAACACTTATGATTTTGGATACTTTTATCAAGGAAAGGAAGTGTATGTCCAGCTTCCTGAGAAACAGCTGCGTCTTATCCCTGTCATAAGCGGTGATGCTCCATGATTAAAAATCGTGATACGAGATTGACGATTTGGCTCCTTATACCAGTTGCATTGGTGCTCGTAGCTTACGTACTCTACCCATCGTTGAGGACCTTTATAGAAAGTCTGCAAAAAGTCGGAACGATATCCCTTGGAAATTATCAGGACTTCTTCGTACAGGAATCGAAAACGAACTTAGAGGCTCTATGGAATTCTGTTTATATATCCTTATTGAGTGTATTGGTCAGTGCCTTGATTGGCATACCGCTCGCATTCATTTTTAACCGTTACGAATTTCCCGGCAGAAGCTTCTTTTCATCAGCAGCTATTTTGCCGATTGTCCTTCCATCATTGGTAGGGGTCATGGCCTTTATGTTTTTATATGGAGAATCGGGATTAATTCCAAATGCCATCAAGGATTTGTTTGGTCTCGATAAAGTTCCATTTAAAATTGGCGGGGTATCGGGAATCCTTATTGTGCATGCCTATACGATGTATGTTTATTTTTATATGATCGTATCCGCTGCAATCAATAAAATAGATCCGTCCCTTGAAGAAGCTGCTTATAATTTAGGCGCAAATAAATTCAAGGTTTTTTGGAAGGTGACATTTCCATTATTGACACCTGCCATCGTTGCCGCTTCTTTACTTGTTTTCATGATATCAATGGCCTCTTTCAGTGCCCCGTTTTTATTAGCTGGCGGGTACAGGGTGTTGAGCCTGCAAATTTATTTTTCTAAAATAAATGGTGATATGGAAATTGCCGCTACCCAATCGGTCATTCTATCCATCGTTTCGATTTCATTTCTATTATTCATGCGTTGGTATCAGAATAGGAAAGATTATCGCATGGCTTCGAAAGGAATTGGGGCACACAGGAGTGAAGTGAAGAACCCGTTTATGAAATGGGTGATGGTCGTAACGGGGGTCATCGGCGTAATTATTCTGCTTTTACCGCACTTTACGATTCTTTTGCTTTCACTTGTGCCGGATGGAACCTGGACATTTCAAACGTATCCAACAGTATTTAATGTGGAAAATTACAGGCTTCTGTTTGAAGACCCTAATATCTTCAAACCGTTACGAAATAGTTTACTGATGGCGGTTATTGCAACGTTGGCAAATCTGGTGTTTGGCGTCATAGCGTCCTATGTACTTGTCAAACGGAAATTCGTCGGGAAAAGCTTTGTCGATATTCTAGTCATGATTCCTTGGGCTTTGCCTGCAACGGTCATAGGGATGAACTTGATATTCGCATTCAATGAACCTAGCGTTTTTTCTTTCGGTCAAATCTTGGTAGGAACATTTTGGATATTGCCACTTGCCTATTTCATCAGACATATTCCACTCGTTGTCCGTTCGACTAATGCCGTTCTGGAGCAGCTGGATGATTCGATTGAGGAAGCAGCCAGAAACTTGGGGGCTAAGTGGTTTTATACCTTCAGAAAGGTCATATTTCCGATTATTATGCCTGGTGTTTTATCAGGGACATTATTGGCATTTATCGAATCTGTAGGGGAATTCCCGACCTCGGTTCTGTTGTACACGATTTCAAACAGGCCCATATCCATTGAAATCATGAATCAGCTTCGGATGTTCAATATGGGGCAGGCAGCTGCCTATGGGATGATTCAAATCACGCTGATTGTAATCGTTCTCTTTATTTCGAACAAGTTTTTTGGAATCAAAGCGGAAAAAGCTTTATAAATCGGAGGTTCAAAGATGAGCAGGCTTGAAGAATTTATCAAAAATGAAGGTAGTGTCTTTCCCGGAAAAACATATGCAGAAGAGCTTCTAATGCCTGTTTTTAATGATCAAAGAGATTACTTATTTCATGCAATGTTCGATATTCATCGGGCACATGTCATCATGCTTTCGGAACAAAAGATCATTAAAGAAGAAGAAGCGAAAACCATGCTTGATGGGATTCGGAAAGTGGCCCAAACGGATCTCACACAGTTGACCTATCAGCCCCAATTCGAAGACTTATTTTTCATGATGGAGGCAAAGGTCGGTGAGGAAATCGGTCATGAACTTGCAGGAAAGATTCATATCGGCCGCAGTCGTAATGATATGGGAGTTGCTATGTACCGGCTTGTTTTGAGAGGTCATCTGCTTCAATTGATTGGCTATGCAAACCATTTGAGTGAGGCATTCTTGGTACAGGCTGAAAAACATACAGAAACCTATATTACTGGTTACACGCATACCCAACCGGCTCAGCCGACTACGATAGGACATTACTTTTTAGCCATTTATGATGTGCTTCAAAGGGATATTGGCCGGTTATGGGCAGCTTATGAAACGGTTAACCAATCCCCTTTGGGTGCGGCCGCGTTAACGACCACCGGTTTTCCAATCAGCCGGAACCGTACTGCTGAACTGCTTGGGTTTGATTCGGTGATTGAGAATTCCTATGACTCGATAGGCGGGGCAGATTATTTATTGGAAACCGCAACTGCCATCATGACTTGCATGGTCAATACTGGGAGATGGATTCAAGATTTCCTGCAGCATGTGACAAGGGAGTTTGGTACCTTTCATGTGGCGGATCCTTATGTTCAAGTGAGCAGCATCATGCCGCAAAAAAGAAATCCAGTCTCAATTGAACATTCCCGTTCGATTGCAAGCAGTTCTTATGGTGATGCACTCGCTGCGATGAATATGATCCACAATACACCATTTGGTGATATCGTCGATACAGAAGATGATTTACAGCCGCATTTATACCGAGCTTTTTCGAATGCAGGACGTGTCATGAAACTAATGTATGCCGTCATATCGACTTTGAAAGTAAATGAAGAACATACAAAGAAAATGGCCGCAAAATCCAGTATAACGGTTACTGAATTAGCGGATACCCTATCAAGAGATTACGACATATCATTTAGAAAAGCCCATTCCATAGCCAGTCATATTGCAAAAAGGTCGGTTAGTGAAGGGAAAGAGCTATATGATTGGGATACACAAGAAATCAACAAGATTATCAATGAATTCGTTTCAGTGAACATAGCAGAGGATGAATGGAAAAAAATAATCTCCCCCGAATATTTTGTAGAGATTAGAAGCATTCAAGGCGGGCCAAGCCCGAAAGAGGTTACGAGAATGATTGTAAATAGAAAACAAAAACTGGAACAAGAGTTGCAGGAATATAAGGAATTGGTCAAAGCATTAAATGATTGCAGGATGGCTTTAGTGGATTACTGAAGGTACAGGGTAAAAAGGAAAATGAGTCTTAACGCGCATGAAACTCACGAGTAAAAGCGTGAAACTCGAGTAATTGCGTCAAACTTACGAGTAAAAGTGTGAAACTCACGAGTAATTGCGCCAAACTCACGAGTAAAAGCGTGAAACTCACGAGTAATTGCGCCAAACTCACGAGTAATTGCGTCAAATTCACGAGTAAAAGCGTGAAACTCACAAGTATTTGCGTCAAACTTACGAGTAAAAGTGTGAAACTCGAGTAATTGCGTCAAACTTACGAGTAAAAGTGTGAAACTCACGAGTATTTGCGCTAAACTCACGAGTAAAAGTGTGAAACTCACGAGTAATTGCGCCAAATTCACGAGTAAAAGCGTGAAACTCACGAGTATTTGCGTCAAACTTACGAGTAAAAGTGTGAAACTCGAGTAATTGCGTCAAACTTACGAGTAAAAGTGTGAAACTCACGAGTAAAAGCGTGAAACTCGAGTATTTGCGTCAAACTTACGAGTAAAAGTGTGAAACTCACGAGTAATTGCGTCAAACTTACGAGTAAAAGTGTGAAACTCACGAGTAATTGCGCCAAACTCACGAGTAAAAGCGTGAAACTCGAGTATTTGGCTCGGAAGCAATACGATGCATTTTATCTGCTAACTGCGAAAGCTCATATTTCATCATATATAGTCATTCTTTATTAAGGTGGCTATTTATTTTGGATTTTTATCAATGACAATAAATGTATATTATTTCCAAAAAAATAATGCTGCTATTTGTAAAGTACAATATAAGGCGGAATATTAATGTCAAATAGATCTCAGTTCGGTTTTATTCTAATTTTAATAGCTTTCGTAATATCGATTACTTTTTGCTTGAATCCGGAGGCCTTATTAAGAGGTGGATATGATTTAGCTATTGATGGCCTGGTAGTATCCAGAACCTTGATGCTTATTTTTTCGTTGTATTTATTAGTTAAAATAGGGGGGGTGTTTATAAACAAAAAAGATTAGTAGTTTAAAATGAGAATTCCTATAATCAATCTAGAGATGCTTTGGATGCCGATAATAAGGAAGGCTCAGTCTTTTGACTGAGCCTTCCGATGTTTATTATCCAAAATAACCGGTTTCAAATTAGCTTCATATATCGTTAACGGATTTAGGTTCCAACTGAACCGCGTGCTTTCTGAAAGCAAGACTTACTGTGATCATCACAATGAAATTGACTGCCAATGCGATGATTCCCACATTTAAATCTTTCGCTGCTTGCGGCAAGGGTGGAAACAAGGTCCCTATTGTTGAATGACTGAGTGTAATGCAGATTACGATGGCCAATCCGGTGACGATGCCGGCGATTGCGCCATATTTATTGATTGGATTATTCCTTTTAAGACTAAAGAGAAGGGATGGGAAAAGCTGTGTGATGAGACTGTATCCCATAAGAATTAATGCTGACATCGTTTCGCCGCCGTTTAAAGTGAAGTAGACGGCTATAAGGGCAATGACTGGAACAAGGAACTTTGCCAATCGTACAATATGGCGATCGGATACTGCAGGTGCAAATTCCTTATAGACGTTTTTCGCGAGCAGTGTAGCGACGCTCATCAAAAGCATGGATCCCGGCACCAATGCGGTCAACAATCCAGCTCCGCCGATTATGCCAATAAACCATGGATCAAAGGTCTCAATCGAAAGGCGCAGTAATGAGAGGTCTGCATCTGCCCCGACGAGTCCGGGCACTTTCAATATAGCTGTAAACCCTACAAAAAAGACGAATAACAGCATAAGTGTATATAAAGGGCTGATAATGGCATTTTTTCGAAATATCTTGCCGCTGCGTGCTGAATAAACAGCGCTGAAAACTTGTGGCCACATATAGAAACCGAATACGAGCAATATTACCGTGGAGATAAACCATGATACGCTAAGTCCCTGATCCGGGAACTTTAGAAAACCAGGCTTGGCCGCATCAATCGCTTCAAACATCGGCTGAAATCCGCCAAAGTAATGAATCGGCAGATAAATCCCTAAGAATCCTATTATAACGACCATCATGATATCCTTAATGACCGCTGTCCAAACAGAACCGTGTATACCGGAGATCATCACATAAATGGTAAGGCTGATCGCCCCCATCCAAACTGCCTCAGACATTGAGATGGCTCCATAAGATGCTTCTGAGACAATGATCCCCAATCCTTTCAGCTGCACGACGATCACTGGAATCATCGACACGACACCGACAAGCGCAGCCAAAATTCCTAAACTGGGACTCTTATATTTGCTTACAAAGAAATCGGATTGAGACATCAGTTTATTTTCTTTGGCATATTTCCATATTTCCGGAAGGAGCCAATAGGATAATACGTAAGACAAAGTAATGTAAATTAGAACATATAGAGCGGGTGCGCCCTTGCCATAAGCCCAGCCGCTGCCGCCAAGGAAGGAGAAGGTCGTATAGATTTCCCCGGCCATCAGCAGAAAGACGAAAATCGCACCAAAACCACGTCCGCCCACCGTCCATTGTTCCAAGTCCATATCTTTTCCTTTTGAAGAGCGTATGCCTAAAAATATCGATAGAAGTAAAAATGCTAAAATGATTAAGAGAGCAATATTCATTCCTGGTCACCTTCCCGATTCCTGGGATCCAGCTTATACATGATGCCCAGTATGGCAGAGGTAAGGACCACCCACATAGCCATCCAGAACATATTGAAAGGCATCCCTAATACATATGGTTCTATTCTATTAACAAAAGGTAGAAATCCCAGTATGCCTATAAAAGGAACTAGAGTAAGAATATATATAATCTTCATAAAACAAACCCCTCCGTTTTAAATAAAGTGAAACGCCCACCAATGGGGGTTTATTCTTCAATGCCACTGATGGATGGGTGAACCAAACCGGGATGAAAAATTCATACATGATTGATTTCCCTTCTTTTACAAGTTCCAATGATATATATTAGCTTACACTATTTCGATATAAAATTTAATGTGGTTGCTTGATATATTTTAAGCAAACGAGTCCACTGATAGAAAGTTGAAGTGTTTGTTGAAATGGATAAAGCCTTGAATTCATATTGAGTTCAAGGCTTTATTTCCATTAGCTATCTTTTTTTCCGATAGTTATATAGTATCACCAAGAGGATGAACCAGATTGGCGTCATGAGCAGTGGTAGCCGTGTAGCTTCAGCGAATAGCATAACTATAAGGATGAACAGGAATAATCCTAAAATGGCGTAATTGATAAAGGGTGTAAAAGGAGCCTTGAAAGTCGATTCGGCTCTTAGGTCAGGCCTTGTTTTCGAATACTTGATATGGGAGATCAAGATAATGCTCCATACCCATATGAAACAGATGGCACTGATGGTCGTCACGACGGAAAATGCCTGTTCCGGTATCAGCTTGCTTAATAATGCCCCTATTGATACAACGATTGTAGATGTTAATAAGGCATTGCTCGGAACAGCCTGTTTGTTTAATTTTTCCAGTTTGGCAGAAGCTTCGCCATTCCTGCTTAACGTATAGAGTATTCGGCTTGTTGAAAATAAACCGCTGTTGCATGCAGAAGCAGCGGATGTCAAAACGACGAAGTTGATGATCCCTGCAGCGACAGGAATGCCGATTAACGCAAAGACCTCTACAAATGGACTGCTCGTGGCATCCAGTTGTGTCCATGGGTTGACACAGAGAATGACGAATATGGCACCGACATAGAAAAGTAAAATCCGGACAGGGATTTTATTGATGGCAGATGGAATGTTCTTTCTCGGGTTCGCCGTTTCTGCTGCGGAAACCCCGACCAATTCGACACCGACAAATGAGAAGACGACCAACTGTAAAGATAGTAGGAATCCTGAAATGCCATTGGGGAACATGCCTCCATGATTCCATAGGTTCGTTAGGGAAACCGTTCCGGTATTGGTATTGAAGCCGATGATCAATAAGATGATACCTACGATGATCAAGGCGATGATCGTGATTACTTTAATGATGGCAAACCAGAATTCCAATTCGCCAAATAACTTAACGGTCAATAGGTTCAATCCTAACAGGATGACTAGGCATATTAGAGCCGGAATCCATTGAGGGATATCGAACCAGTATTGTATATAGACACCGACAGCTATGATATCGGCCATTGCGGTCATGATCCAACAGAACCAATAGGTCCAACCGGTCACGAAGCCAGCCCATGGACCGACATATTCGGTTGCGAATTCAGTGAATGACGTATACCCTGCATTGGATAAGAGCAATTCGCCTAGCGCTCTCATCACAAAAAACAAAGCAATCCCTATTATCAGATAAGAGAAGATGATGGATGGACCTGCCAATTGTATGGCTTTTCCGGATCCTAAAAATAAACCGGTTCCAATGGTTCCTCCTATAGCAATCAGTTGTACATGACGATTTTTTAAATCTCTTTTTAATTCCTGTTTAGCCAATTCGTACGCCCCCGTCTTTTATGGTCTTGGTAGTGAATGATTTCAACCTGCATGGTCTTGGAGAGAGGGTCGTGATTTTCGCCCAGCTTGCCTTTCCCATTGGTTTTAAAGCTGTTGTTTTTAGTCCAACCACAAAATGGACAATAAAAAAAGAGATTGGATAATACCAATCTCTTAAAGGGTTCAGAATAACAATTTTATCATTCGTTACTCTTCTGTCCTTTTGCCTGAGATTGTGAATCCTTCGGCGCTGCATCTTGTACAGTCTCTCCAGAAGCTGCTCCTGCTATAGTGTCATCCATAGCATTCATCGCTTGCTTGTATGCGGTTGTGAATAAATGTCGTCAGTGATACTCTTCCACTGCTGAATCATTCATTATACTTATAAAATAATATTGGAATTCTATCATCTATTATTCGGTAGGTCAACAAATTTTTTTGAAGTGAAACAGGCGATTTTATAATGAACGTTACTTGTAAAGGGTTAAGCACTAGTGATTGTTTTCTACTCATTTTGAATGATCAATATTATGAAATACTGATCATCATTTTTTTAAAATGATATTTTTAGATTGGGAAAATCGCCAAGATATATTTGGTAACTGTTTTTTTCAAAAATACAATTGTGTTTTTACAGAATATTTACTATTATAAGATAAGAAAACATAATAGAAGTGTTATGTAATATTGATTACGATAAAGCATTTCTAACTGTAATAATTAATGGAGAGTCGTTCGTGATAAGGATAGAAAAGCATTACCGATATTGCATCTGGGGGAGTTAAACATGTCGAACAAGGAATTAAAGAGAGGGCTGGAAGCACGTCACATTCAAATGATAGCTTTGGGCGGAACCATCGGTGTCGGGTTATTCATGGGATCGGCGAGCACGATCAAATGGACCGGGCCCTCTGTAATGCTTGCTTATGCCATCGCAGGTATTTTTATATTTTTCATCATGCGTTCCATGGGTGAGATGCTCTATTTAGAACCGACTACAGGTTCTTTTGCAACCTTTGCGAGCAGCTATATACATCCTTTGGCAGGTTATATGACTGCTTGGAGCAATTGGTTTCAATGGGTAATCGTCGGAATGTCCGAAATCATTGCGGTTGGGTTGTATATGCAATATTGGTTCCCGGAGTTACCAACTTGGATACCAGGTGTGGTGGCCATGATCATCTTGGGGGCGGCCAACCTCATTTCAGTGAAATCCTTCGGGGAATTTGAATTCTGGTTTGCGCTTATAAAAATCATAACGATTGTATTGATGATCGTTGCCGGCGTTGGCCTTATCTTCTTTGGAATAGGGAATGGCGGGGATGCGATTGGATTATCGAATCTTTGGGCAAATGGCGGCTTCTTTACGGGAGGCTGGACAGGATTCTTCTTTGCGCTTTCCCTTGTCGTGGCATCCTATCAAGGCGTTGAGCTTATCGGCATCACAGCCGGAGAAGCGAAAGATCCAACGAAGACCGTAACAAAAGCGATCCAATCAATCATATGGCGCATATTGATTTTCTATATTGGTGCTATATTCGTCATTGTGACAGTCTTCCCTTGGGATCAACTGGATGACTTAGGAAGTCCATTCGTTTCAACCTTTGCAAAAATAGGTATCACAGCAGCAGCAGGCATCATTAACTTTGTCGTAATCACTGCGGCAATGTCCGGATGCAACAGTGGGATTTTCAGTGCAGGGCGTATGCTTTACACACTGGCATTGAATGGCCAAGCTCCAAAAATATTTGCAAAAGTATCTAAAAATGGAGTGCCGGCATATTGCACGATCGCTGTACTACTAGGATTGGGCATCGGAGTTATCCTGAATTACCTTGCACCGCCGCAATTATTCCTTTATGTGTACAGTGCGAGTGTATTGCCCGGAATGATTCCATGGTTTGTCTTACTTATCAGTGAGCTTAAATTCAGAAAGGTAAATGCCGCTGAAATGGAGAAGCATCCTTTCAAAATGCCGTTGGCCCCTTACAGTAACTATGCGACAATAGCCTTTTTACTGATGGTGCTGGTGGGTATGTGGATCAATCCGAGTACCCGGATTTCCTTGGTTGTCGGGATCGTTTTCCTAGCCTTGGTCGTGGCAAGTTATTACATGCTGAAAATGGATAAACGAACACCATTGGACGTTAAATCCGATGATGAGATTTCGGGATAAGAAATTCTATTAAAAAGCCCTTCTCTTAATTCGAGAAGGGCTTTTTTTGTCTTTGTGGATCAATTGTTGGAATTCACGAGTAAATGCGTGGAACTCACGAGTAAATGCGTGGAACTCACGAGTAAATGCGTGGAATTCACGAGTAAATGCGTGTAATTCACGAGTAAATGCGTGGAATTCAAGAGTAAAGCCGTAGAACTCACGAGTAAAGTAGTTGAATTCACGAGTAAATGCGTGTAATTCACTAGTAAAGGCGTTGAATTCACGAGTAAAGCTAAATTGACGTCAAAACAAGGGAGGGCCAGCAGGGGGAATGTATCTTCCTGCCAGGTTTTTTCATAGGATGTAACATATTTACCCGAGGAAGGGGTTATCTTTTGGAAAGAACAAAGCTTACCGGGCGTATCGTTACACCTAATGATGCTGAATATGAGCGTGCCAGGATAAATAATAACTTAAGTTTTTCTAAATTCCCAAAGGTAATTGTGTTTTGTCAAAATTCCGATGATGTGTTGAATTCATTAAAGTGGGCCCGGGAAAATCATGCACCTTTCCGGGTTAGGAGCGGCAGGCATAGTTATGAAAATTTTTCATTAGTGAATGGCGGTCTAGTCATTGATATTAGCGAAATGTACAGTATCAAGGTCAATCGTGAAAAAATGATCGCAAAAATTGAAGCCGGAGCTGATTTAGGGCGAGTATATAATACGTTATGGAACTATGGCACGACGATTCCGGCAGGGACCGAAAGCAGTGTTGGTGTTGTAGGTCTTACGCTCGGCGGTGGAATAGGTATGTTAACGAGGCGCTTTGGACTTACTTGTGACAATCTACTTGAAATAGAAATGGTAAGGGCATGTGGAAAGAGGGGCGCCAAACTCATTAAAGCAAATAGGAAAATCAATAGTGATTTATTTTGGGCATGCTGCGGGGGAGGAGGGGGAAACTTTGGTATAGTCACTTCTCTTACTTTCAGGGTAACCCCCGTATCAAGGGTATCCGTTTTCTCCGTCACATGGGGGTGGGAAGATTTCGAAGCGGTGTTTGAAGCCTGGCAGGATTGGGCCCCTCAAGCTGATGAATGCTTAACTTCAGAAATAGAATTCAAGGCAAAGGAAGCAAACGAAATTTTTGCTAAAGGTGAATTTGTTGGAACATCACATAGATTGAAGCAGCTATTAAAGCCTTTGACAAAAACTGGTTCACCAATAAATGTCATGATAAAGGAAGTCCCATACATTGAAGCCGTAAGATTCTTTGATTATCCAGCTGGAAATCAACCGGCGCATCGAAAGAGGTCAGGATCTTTCATTGAAAAACCTTTTCCACAGCAAGCAATCATGACCATGAAACATTTTTTAGGAAATGCTCCAAATGATAATGCAGCCATTTGGCACCAATCCCTAGGAGGAGTGGCGGGCCTTAAAGATCCAAGGGAGACAGCTTTTTATTATCGTGATGCCATCATCGCCCAGGAGTATCAGGCTACATGGACCAATCCAGAAGAAGAGCGGCTAAACATTCGGTGGATCAAGGACCTGAAGCATGCCTTGTCGCCATTTACTACCGGTGACTACGTGAATTGGCCGGATACTCTAATCAAAGATTGGCCAACTGCGTATTATGGAGAAAATTTCAAACGGCTTAGGGACGTGAAAACGAGGTATGATCCGTATAATTCGTTTAAGTTCCCACAAAGCATACCGCCATTAAATAAGTGGGGGTGAAAAAGATTGGTTTCACCAAAAAATATTGGTTATATAAAGACCTATTCCTAAATTTGGATATAGGCCTCTTTCTTCTTGTTTTGATCAATTAATCGAGATAATACCCAAAATCATTCCGCTTGCTGAGCTTGTACTGTATTGTAAACCTGATTTACGGAAGATTGGGCTAGGGCGATTTCTTGAGCAGCTTGTTTAATGGCTTCTTGTGCCAAAGTTGGATCAGAGGAAGATTTTTCAATTGCTTGTGAAAGTAAGGTTTGTGTAAGGGTAACGTTTGCTTTTGCTTTATTTAATTGAGTGATATCAATTTGTTGTTGAGGCATGCAGTTTCTCTCCTTATGTCATTATTGGAATTACTCCATTAGGATGACCGTTCTTTTCTATTTAATAAGGAGAAAAAAATATAACGTAGACAGGATGGACTGAAACGGCCAAGTCCATTGGGATAAACAATTTAAATAAACTATGTGAAATTTATACACAATCCAAATTCGTGATAGATACGTAGGAGCAGGGCAGCCAGGAACATGCCAATTGCTTGCGGCAGGATCGCCGACCATCCGTCAACTTCATTCCATCTGACAACAATGACATATGTAACATAACCCACCGTTGAAATGGCAAGGTAAAAAACCCCTTTTTTCATGCTTCCTTCTTTTTTGTCATCACCATCGCCGTAGCTCGTCAGCAAGACACCTGTAACCAAACAGATTATTGCGCAACAATGCCGATGATGATTGTCATCTTGTCATTCCATTCCCTGAAAATGATAACCGCAAAAAATGTATTTCCTAGAATTTGCAGTCCTGTTGAGATAGGAACGGTCTTCGATACCCCGATTTCCTTGACGCTATTGAATTGAAATAACTGCCCGAATGCCCAGCCTATCCCGGAAATGATGCCGACAATCCACACTAGACTGCTCCATTCCGGCGGATTGATGAAAGACATCATGATGGCGAACAGCCGATTGTAATGCCAAGTGTTTGATTATAAGAGTTACCTCCGTGTTTTTCGGAAACAAGCACTAAGCTGCCCCAAGTCAAAGCAGGGAGGAGCGCAAAGAGAAAATCTTCCACAAAATTTCATCTCCTAAACTAGAAAACAATGTTTTAATGAATATAAAATAGGTAGTTAGTAAGCTATTGATTGTAATTAGAGTTTTCCCTTTACAAGGGAAAGAAAAACATGGTTTTAATTTACCAATTTGTCATTTTATTTTTCAGGGTGGAAACAATGAAATAATAAGTGGTTTATGGTACTTTTAATTTAAAAATAGTTAGGAGAAATAGTATGACGACACTGAATGAATGGTTTGAAAAGGGGATTCCTGCTAAAGAATTTGTATTTTCGATGAAAGTTCATAAAGAAAACTTACAATCGATTCAGGAGGGTTTTTCCATTTCTGCAGAGGAACAAGGTTTTTTTGATGAACTAAAGACGAAGGAACTTCGAGCCATTGTCATTACTGAAGACTGGTGCGGAGACGCAATGATGAACATTCCAATACTGCTGAATATATCTGAAGCGGCAAATATTGAAACTCGCATGGTTTTACGAGATCAAAATCTTGAACTGATGGATCAATACTTAACGAATGGAACAGCGCGTTCGATTCCCATTTTTATATTCATTGATAAGAATGGTGAAGAAAAAGCTGTTTGGGGACCTCGTGCACCAAAGGTACAAGAGTACGTAATGGAGTTAAGGTCTGACCTGCCGGCCAAGGATGATGAACGTTTCGAGGCAGAGCAAAAAGCAGTTATTAAAAAGATAACTGCGGCTTTTGCTGAAGAAAAACACCTGTGGGACGAAGTATACAGCAGTATCAAGGAAGCATTGGGGAGCTGCTGACAGCGGGTATATCACTTTCTGACCTGTCCAAAAGCGGGTGGTAAGCCCATTTTGGAGTTTCTTCCATTATGAAGGGCTGTTTCAAAACGGAGACTGCAACCTGATTGGTTGGTGAATATATAGATATGTTTCCTAACAGTTTTTTCTATAGTATTCACGGTTCTTGAGTGCATGGTTTTGGAACAGCCTTTTCATTTTTTATGATTCTGGAATAATTGTAACGCCGATTGTTCGAATAGGAGAGTCTTGTTTGGCACTTTGATTCGTAGCTTTGTAGTATTTTAACATTAAATCGTTCAATTCATTTTGGAAGTTAATAAAGCTTTCATCATCAAGCTTTAGTTCTAAAAGGGAAAAGGTTGAACCATCTTCCGCGCAGTCTTTTTCTTCTAATTTAGTAAGATAGTTTTGATATTGAGTCATAAGCGATAATTGATAATAAGAAAAATAGTTCACCTTTTTCTCATTAGAAGATTTTTTCCATTCTTCCCCGCTAAGTCGCGCTTCTTCTTCATTTAAAACATAGTATTTTTCGGATACGGATCTCACTTTTTTCTCTTTTGCAATACGAATGACCCCTGAATCCAACAAAACCTGTATATGTCTATATAATGTTGCTTGGGGCACATCTTTAATGACTTTTAACATTTCTAATGGTGTTAAACCATTTTCCCTGTTTCTCATTAAAGCTTGGGAAATCTTTATTCGTACAGGGTGCATTAAAATTTCAGCTTTATTAATCATCTTATTCTCCTCACATTGGAAATTATAACTGGATAATTTTTAATCAATTTTAATGTTGGTCATGAATAATAAGTTTAATTCGTCATATATTGTAATGTTTGAATCATTTTCATTTAATAAAAATGACACGGTTCGAAAAATAATATTACCGAAATATGTTTTCGAAGTAAATAATAAGCCTTTTTAAATAATTTTAATTTTAAGAAATTAATTTCTTTATGTAAAACTTAATAAAATATCACTATATTTTTATTATTATTCATTATGATAATATTATCATTATAAATAACAATAAAAACTAAAACAATATTTTATTAAAGAAAAAAATAGGTGCAAAATTCCAATTTAGATGTTATCATTATCGATAATGATAATAATATTTCGTTTTCAAAGGAGTGGTATATATGGAATTGCATTATGGATGGAACGAATTGAAAGATATTGATTTCATGTCTATTCTGCCGATTATTTTACCGGTAATTGCTATTGGAATGATTTTAGTCCTTATAGCATTAATTGATTTATACAGAAATCGAAAGACGAGGAAAAATGTTTTATTGTGGACACTCATCATTATTTTTGCAAATACTATCGGTCCAATTCTGTACTTCGTTATTGGTAGAAAGGACAGTGAGAGAATATGAAATTAGAGATTAAAAATGTTACAAAAAAATTCAAAGAAAAAACAGCGGTCAATAATTTTTCAATGGAACTGCAATCAGGGGAATGTGTTGGATTGATAGGGCCAAATGGGGCTGGTAAATCGACACTGATAAAAGTGATTGCAGATATTATAGATCCAAGTATGGGAGAAGTATTGCTTGATGGTAAGAAAATTTCAAAAATGAAAAAGGAAATAGGCTACTTACCACAATACCCTAACTTCTTTCAATGGATGACTGCGAAGGAAACTCTTACTTTCATGGGGCAGCTCTCGGGTATCAAGAGGGAAGAATTATTAAGCGGCATCCCAGAGATATTGTCGAAAGTGGGGTTGAGCGGGGAAGAGAATTCAAAGGTGCGGACTTTTTCAGGCGGAATGAAACAAAGGCTTGGAATTGCACAGGCGCTGTTACATAAACCAGCATTGATTGTCATGGATGAACCGGTTTCGGCATTAGATCCAATCGGCCGGAGAGAAGTGTTAAATATCATAAAAGAGATAAAGAAAGATACGACAATTTTATTATCGACGCATATATTAAGCGATGCAGAAGAAATATGTGAGAGGTTTGTCATTATAAAAAGTGGTAAAAAAATTGAGGATACAACAATATCGGAATTATTAAACAGGAATAGCGGAAATAAAATCAATGTCGACATAACCTCTAAAAGTCAAAAATGGATTGAAAATGTTAAAAGCTTGAACTTTGTCAAAGGTGTAGAGGTAATGGGAAATAAATTGAAGATAGAAGTGGAAAATATTGAGTCAAACAAGAATATGTTACTGGCGAATGCTTTAGAGCATAATGTTGATCTTGTAAAGTTCGAAATAGATAACGATACATTGGAAGAGATATTCTTAAAATTGGTGGTGGAAAAATGAATAATTTTGCCGTTTTAGCTAAAAAGGAATTTGTTCAGATGGTACGTGAATTTAAAGTGATTTGGCTGCCGCTTGTATTTATATTTTTAGGAATAACTCAACCGGTTGTAAGCTATTATTTACCTTCAATATTAGAGGCACTGGGCGGGGGCCAGGGGATTACCATTGATCCAAGTATGGCTGCCCAAAAAGGCGGAGAAGTTCTTGCTAGTACCTTAGGGTCTCAATTTGATCAGCTAGGGGTCATGATCATCATCGTTTCCATGATGGGAGTCGTACAATCCGATAAAGCGAATGGGATGCTGGCTTTCATTCTTACAAGGCCCGTGACGGTTGGATCTTATATAAGCGGGAAAATCATTTCCAATTATCTGTTTGTTGCCAGCAGTGTAGCATTGGGATATTTGGTTTCATATCTGTATGTAGTTTTTTTGTTTACGAGTGTTGATTTTGCGGATTTAATAGTGGCTTTGCTGTTCTATCTGCTGTGGATCCTATTTATCATTTCATTCACGACGATGATCAGTACCATTTTTAATAGTCAGGGTATTATTGCATTAATTTCGATAGTATTTCTCCTCGGCTGTAGAATCATAGTTGGATTAAGTCCGGTAATAGACAATGTGAATCCAGCAAGCATGAGTAAACATGCCATGGAAGTACTGATTTTAGGCACAGTCAATTCACAGGCGATTTGGGGTGCATTAGCAGCACTTGCGTTGACGGCAGTAGCGATATTGGTAACGAACATATGGATTTCAAAAAAGAAATTCAATAACGAGTAAGTTGGGATGGAAATGTGTTAATCATGAAGTGATGGGAGGATGATAACTTTGTTAAGCATCACAGATTTAGAGAAAAGCTACTCGGCCAAGAAGATTTTGAATGGTGTAAATCTAGAAATCAAAAAAGGGGAAATTTTAGGTTTCATAGGAGCAAATGGTGCAGGGAAAACTACGACGCTGAACATTATTACGGGCATTTTAGATTCTGAAAATGGAAAGGTTGAAATAAATGGCCTGACCAATGAAGACGGCATTGAATATAAAAAACAATTTTTCTTCATCCCTGATACTATCAATGTGTTTAACAATGTTTCGGGATTTGATTGGATTCGTTTCTTGATGAACCTATATGGAAATGATGACAAAGAACGTTTGGGGAAATATATCAATCGGTTTGGGATGCAGGAGTCCATTAAAAAGCCTATGGGAAGTTATTCTTATGGAATGATGCATAAGGTATCCCTGATAGCGGCTTTTACCATTAATCCCCCGATCATCATTATGGATGAACCATTAAATGGATTAGATCCAAACGCCGTTTTAGTTTTTAAGGGGTTAATCAAACAATATGTTGAAATGGGCGGTACAGTGTTTTTCTCGACGCATCTGCTGGATGTGGCAGAGAAAATTTGTAATACAGTGGCTATTTTAAAAGAGGGGAAAATCATCCTGCATGATGAAATACAAAATATAATAGGTGAAAGTTCATTAGAATCTACCTTTATGGAGGCTCAGGTATATGAAGGAAAAACTTCAGTTAACTAGATTTTTCGTTGCTTCCTTCTATAAAATGCCCAAGCAGACAATGTTGCAGGCTGTACTGATAATAGCCGTTTTTTATATGTTTTTGCAGCTGACTGCCGTAAACGCCTTTGTTTATTTTCTTGGAGATACCGAGGTCTTCCTGTTTTATAATTTAACGATTTCTAGCATTCTCGTCTTTGCATTGGTTTGCTATTTGTCCACATCACAAATATTTTCTTATTATGAATTTAAAGTATTGGCACCTCTGCCACTCACCTATAAGGAAATATCAAGGGCTAAGGTTTTAAGTAGCTTATGGGTTCCTATCATCTTATCAATGGTAATCCAAGTGCCAACAATAGGCTTCTTGATAGTCGACCTAAAGTTTATGGAAGCGTTTAAATTATTTATATTTTTACCGATTGTAAATGGTTTAACGGCTTTGCTCCTGCTTTTTATCCTATCGTGCATTAATAGGTATTATTATAGATTCAAAAATAAAGTAGCATACTTAATGGTGAACATTGCCGTTATCCTAATGCTTTTGATTATTTCCATTGTATATTTTGCCGGAAAATCATCAATTGCTATATCAAAGGTCATCTCGGAAATAGATTTGGATTCTATTGAAGGGCTAAAAAACTCGTTGGAATTCATAATGAGGCATATGTTTGAAACCGCGAATATGATACCAGTGATTAAATGGCTACTGGATGCTTTTGTATCAAATGAAATAACTGTTCAATTTTTCATTATTTATATTTCGATACTAGTAATTGGTTTCCTATTGTTTTCATTTATTATAGAAAACATTTCTGTTCATTATTTTAAAAACGGATTATTTGGAAATAACAAAACGAATGTAAAAAATTCAAAGGTTAACATATCCAAAAATCAATGGAGCAACTATTTACAAAGAGAGATATGGATCATTAAGTCTGAAGCATATTTTAAGATGCAAATCGCTTTAGGTCTTTTATTGCCGCCGATCTTTTCACTTGTCATGTTATTGCTGATTCAGAATGAAGTGTTCCCGAATTATTTGAATATAACGAAAGAGGGGGTCTTTGATAAATACTTTTCATATTCGGTCCTTTTCTTGTGTTGTATAAATAATATAAGCGGAACCCCATATTCAAGGGAAGGGAAATACCACTATTTATTGAAAAGTGCCCCTTTTGATGAAAAATATGTTTATTTTTCTAAAGTGATATTTTCATCAATAATCAGTATTATAGCCGTAGTGATCAGCTTTTTGATATTTGCACTATTTGGTTATTGGGAAATGGAAAATGCAGTCATGTTATTAATTACTTCTAGTTTAGTGGTTTGCTATAATCTTCTAACACCATTATATGATATGAAAAATCCTAGTATAGAATGGGAGAACCCATCTGCTGCTATTAAATCAAACCCCAATGTATTAATAAGCCTGCTTTATGGATTGCCATTATTAATCATGGTGACAGCCATTCATTTTGGCTTGGTTTGGTTCAGTGTCCAACCCCTGATGGGAGCTCTCATAATTTTAATGATCGCAATAGCGATCAATGCCATTTTGATTAATAGATTGAAATTAAATTTATGAAAGTCTTTATATTAGAAAAATATTTCCGTTTGATAAAGGAAGTACAGAAAATCGGCACTAAATAAATTTAAAAAAGGAGTGTCTTATTATGGGGAAACACCATGATAAAGATTTTAAAATTTATGCTGCTCGATTAGTATTGGAAGAAGGCAGAAAACCTAGAGAATTGGCCGAAGAACTTAATATCTCCATACCTACATTAAGAAATTGGATCAATATCTATAAAGAAACAAATGAAGAGGGATCGGCAGACTTCAGTAATGGTTTTTCAGTTCTCAGTCTGAAAGAGGAAAAGGATAAAATAATTAGAGATTTACAGGAAGAGAATGAAATATTAAAAAAGGCAATGCACATTTTTACGAAACAACCAAAATGATTGAACAGTATTAAAACCATATTTTATTTTTCACAAATTATAGTGAAAAATAAAATATGGTTTTTTTTAATTAGAAAATTTATTCTTTTCATGTGCATTTTTTAAAGTTAAGTTTTTTAGACCGAATTTCACACGATAAGTCCTATGAAAATACTACTAAAGAGGAGACATGATGAAAATTGGTAAAGTTATTATGTAATGTAGATAATTTACAAATTTTTAATGGACTCGGCAAAATTGTTGTGATAAAGTGTTATCGATAATGATAATAGGTAATAATTAACCTAGAAAATGAAATAATTGTTTAAAAAAAGAAATTTTTGAGGAAAAAAATGGGTTAAAATTGCGAGATTCTAAAAAAAAGAGGGGAGGGAAATTATAATTGATTGAATATTTTATGAATAAGAAAAAAATTTATAAATCTTACATCAAGTTTTATGAAGCGGATTCAGTCAATTTGGACTATATTGAAGATATTTTCAACGAAAAAGAATGGAGTTATCTTAATTTGCAAAATGGACCCAAAAGAACCATCGAAGCAAAGAAAAGTTTGTACTGTGCAAAAAAAGCAATTATGGAGTTTTTAGATATAGGCTTGGATGAAATAAAGAATGTATCCCTGTTGAAAGGAGTCTTTGGACAGCCGGTTATTGTTACTAATTTGTTCTTATTAATGAACATGGGCATATCCATCACACATACGGATAAAACATTCGGAATATTGATTTTTGATCAACTGCATCCAATGGGAATTGATATCGAGACTAAAACGAAATCTGATTCTGAATTTTTGGAGACCTATTTAACGGAATCCGAGAAAAAAATGATTAAGGAAAGTGATGGTGTTTTAAGTAAAGAAATTTTCTTTAGTGCAAAAGAAAGTCTATCAAAGATACTAAAAACAGGATTGACCTCTCCACTTGAAATCTATGAGATTTCCAAGGTGGATATGGATCATGATAACATCTCACTTTTCTATAAAAATTTTTCCCAATATAAATCAACGGTTGTAATCGTGAACGAAGAAATAAGAAGTGTTACCTTTCCAATAAATTCTACGAAAATAATTGAGGGGGAATACCAATGGAATTAAAAATGGAAGCAAATGCTGAATTTAAAAACAATAACAAATTAGTACAATATCTTTTTAAAAAAGAGGATAGAGTTCATAAGTTAATCATTTCGTTATTGATACTCAGTTTAATTGCAGGTATCGAAACGACGCTTTTGTTATATTCTGCAGATCAAAAAGGGATGAATGTATTAAATGGCATGTCCATTTCAGAGATCGGAGCCATGAGTTTTGCCATTAACACAATTGTAATGGGGGCTCTAGGATTATTGGTTACATTTCTCATTCAAATATTAATTGTGTGCCTGTTATTTTTAGTTTTAAAAGAAAGGCCGGTAAATATAAAAAGGATTTGCCAAGCTGTCATAAATGCAGGGATATGCATCGTGGTTGGATCTGGTGTTAATGCAATCATCGCATTATTGGTTAAGAGCAAGGAAACGACATTTACTAGTTTATCCTTACTGGTGCATGATAAAAATTCCATCCTTCACACATTCATGGCTGAGTTTGAATTGTTTTACATTATCAGTTTAATTCTATTCAGTTATAGTCTGGAAAAATTAGCGCTCATTAAGAGAAGAAATGCATGGATCATAACGATTGTAATAGCTTTAATTTCTTTAGTTTTTCATATGTTGACAGTTGCATCAGGCACATATTTAAAATAATGGGGGAAAATGATGAATATGAATTCTTTAGCGAATTTATTTGAAGAAAGTGTTAGGGAATATGGAGACAATATTGCAGTAAGAAATAAGGATATGCAATTTACATATAAAGAAACGAATATCTTGGCAAATAAAATGGCGATATACATAAAGGACAAAGGGGTAAATAAAGGAGACAATGTTGGAATCTATATTGAAAAATCCGAGCATGTTTTATTTTTAATCATAGCACTCCTTAAATTGGGTGTTACCTATGTACCTATCGACCCTAAAAGTCCTGATGAAAGAGTAAAGCATATAATAAAGAATTCAGAATTGAAGTTATTAATTGGGGATAAAAGCTGGATTAACGACATTGATTGTAATTATGTATCCATTGATGAAGTGATAGAGAATTCAAAAGATATGACATGTGAGAATGTACATACCTTAATTGACCCAGAGGATCCAGCCTATATCATTTTCACATCGGGCTCTACAGGAAAGCCTAAAGGAGTTTGTGTTTCACATGAAAATGTAATGAACTTGTTTTTAGGCTGCGATGATTTGTTCGAGTTTAATAATAAAGATAAATGGACATTTTTCCATTCCTACGCATTTGATTTCTCCGTATGGGAGATGTGGGGGGCATGGATTTATGGCGGAGAAGTTGTAGTGGTTTCATTTGAGGAAAGCAGAAATCCAATATCCTTTGTTGAATTATTGATAAGTACACAAACAACCGTTTTTAATTGTACGCCAAGCGCTTTCTTCGAGGTGAGTGGTGAGCTCATAAATCGTCAAAATGAATTAAGTTTAAAATACATTATTTTTGGAGGGGAAGCATTAAACTTCAAGAAATTGGCGCAGTGGTTTTCTCCCGAAAATGTCAGGCTGCCAAAGTTAATAAATATGTATGGAATAACTGAAACGACCGTTCATGTAACATACAAAGAAATCTCTAAGGGTGATGTGGAAAAAGGAATGACCAATATCGGAAAAGTCTTGCCTCATCTTGGGTTCAAAGTGATGAATCCAAATGGAGAAGAAGTAACTGGAGATGAAGAGGGCGAGTTATACGTTTCAGGAAAAGGTGTATCGCTAGGCTACTATAAAAATCCCATGATGAATAAGATGAAATTTACGGATATTGATAATGTCCGCTACTATAAGTCAGGGGATGTAGTGAAACTGTTGGACGATGGTGATCTGCAATATATCTCGAGGAATGATGAACAAGTACAGCTAAGAGGCTTCAGGATTGAATTAGGGGAAATAGAGAGCTCGTATAATGATTTGAAAAACATCAAGAATGCAGTTGCAACAATGGATAAAGCGTTTAATGATGATATGCATTTATTTTTATACTATGTTGCTGATGAAGAATTAGCTGCTGATTATTTGAGGGAAAGTGTAAAAAGCTCATTGCCAGCCTATATGATACCAAGCTTTTTTATCAAGGTGGACAACATCCCCCTAACTGTAAATGGAAAACTGGATAAATCATTATTACCAAAATTCATCATAAAAGACTGTGAAGCTCCATCGAATATCAAGAGTCCAGTAAATGAAACGATAAGTGAAAAAGTAAGAGAATTGGTGGTTAGCATCATAGGCAATGGGGTTATAAAAAATAATCAGTCCCTACTTGAAAGCGGAATGAACTCATTATCGATAATGAGATTAATTGTCAATATTAAAAAGCAATTTCATATTGAAATTGTTCCTTCCGTTTTATTGGATAACGATACGATTATGAAATTATCCCAAGTCATAGAAACTCGTCAAAAAGAAGAGGTAAAGCAAGATTATACACCTATCCATATTAATGCCAGAAATACATACCCTTTAACATATGAACAAGAAAATTTGTGGTTCATTCACCAAACCAATGTAGACAAATCGTTATATAACATCGTTTTTTCGTATGAAATAGCAGGTGAAGTGAATGAAGGAAATCTGGAACTATCTTTAGATAAGCTAAGCAATAAACATCAAATTTTAAAAAGTGTCATTAGAGAAGAAGCTGGAATGGGCATCTTGGCTTTCGATGAGTCGATTCATCATTATATTAACTATTTCGATGTTTCGGATCTTCCTTTAGACATGCAGGAAGAAAAAATAAATCATTTGGTGAAGGAAGAAACGGAACGGCAATTTGATTTAGGAAATGGTCCCCTCTTATCAACTGCGTTAGTGAAGACAAATGAATGTGAATATCAATTATTATGTAACATCCACCATATTATTTTTGATGGTTGGTCGATTCCATTAATGATCAATGATTGGTTTGCCATTTATGAGGAAATCGAGAATGGCGAACGAAATGATAGGGGTAACCAATCAATCCAATATGGAGATTATGCTTTATGGCAAAAAAACTCACCAAATTATGTAAGTAGTAAGGATAATGAGTTCTGGAGTAATGAAATACCTGCATTACGGCAAAAATCCTTATTACAATATGATCATCAAAAAACCGGAGAAGGTAAATGCACTTCCGATATTATCAGCTTTTTGTTACCTAAAGAAATTCAAAACAACCTGGAAAATCTTCATAAAAAAACGAAGTCGACTTTGTTCATGAGTTTACTTACCGCCTATCAAACCTTTTTGTCGGTTTATTTTGATGAAGAGGAAGTAGTCGTCGGAAGTCCTTTGGCGAAGAGAAACCATGTGGATACTGAACAATTGGTAGGATATTTCGTCAACACCTTGCCCTTTAAATTACATGTATCTCAGGAAGATTCATTTGAAGAGATTTTGCGAAAAAATATAAAAAATATTGCAGGTATTTTTGACCATCAAAATTTACCTACTAAGGAAATTTTGAAATATTTATCGGTAGAAAGAACCATGGAAAATACGCCATTGTTCGATACAGTATTTGTCCTGCAAAATAACCAAAAAGAAAAGCTGGCATATAGAAATTTCAAGTTAAAACCGAAAAAAATCAATACCTTTAAAGCTAAATTTGATCTGGTTGTTCAGGCAGAAGAAATGGATGAGGATGAATTAGTCATTTCGTTTGAATTCAACAAATCATTATTTAATAAAACGACGATTCAAAGAATGGCTAGTAATTTTCAGTATTGGCTGCAAGAGATTACAACCCAGGAAGGCAAGCGGATAAAGGACATTACCTACTTGGAGCCTGCACAGTTACAATCAATAATCGAAATGGGTACAGGCAATGTAAATCAAGAAGTGGAAGATCATCGTTTTGAAGATGTAATAACTAGGTTTGGGAATAAAGTAAGTACAAATTTCAATGATGTTGCCATTGTTCATGGTGAAGATCAGGTGACGTATAGCGAGTTGAATGCCCGGGCAAATCAGGTGGCACAACGATTATTCCGGAACCATGTAGATGTAGAGGATAGAATTGGGATTTTCATGGATCGATCGATCAATATGGTTACCGCTATTTTAGCCATTATGAAAGTTGGGGCGGCATATGTGCCTTTGGACCCATCACAACCAGAGTCACGGGTGAAACATATGATTGAGGATGCTCAAATCACATATTGTTTATGTAATGAAGAAGGAATTTCAAAGTATCCCGGTGATGAAGGAAACCTAATATGTATCGAAGACATACTAAAAGAACGAGAAATTGAGTGTGTAGAATTCGATTCAAGAAAGATATCGGAACGTGATCTGGCCTATATCATCTACACTTCAGGAACAACGGGAAAACCTAAAGGGGTCATGATTGAACATGGAGGATTGGCTAACCTCTGTAATTGGCATATCAATTATTATTCTGTCGATGAAAAAGATGCAGCAGTACTAGTTTCGAATACATCTTTTGACGCTTCCGTTTGGGAGATATTCCCTTACCTGGCGAATGGGAATAAACTCTTGATACTGGATTACTATGATTTATTGGATGTAGAAATCCTTTCGGAGAAGTTAGAAAAGGAGAAGGTCACACTCGCGTTTTTTTCAACGGGTCTGCTCGAGCAATTATTTATCAACGATATGAAATTTCCAGAATCAATCAGAGCTATTTTGACAGGGGGAGATCGTTTAAAAACGATACCCGATCGTTTGAGTTTTGATTTATATAATAATTATGGTCCGACGGAGGGCACGGTCGTCGCGACAGCATATAAGGTACTTCCAAGCGATGATACAGTGATCCCGATCGGAAAGCCAATCTTAAATGCAGAAGCATACGTGTTCAATTCCAGGATGATGCCTACTCCTAAAGGTCAAATAGGCGAGCTGTATATCGGCGGGAAAGGCATTGCAAGAGGATATATAAATAATCCGGAGAAAAACGGTGAAAGCTTTATTCCAAATCCGTTCAATCCCTCAAGGAAACTATATAAAACTGGAGATTTGGTTAAGTATGCCGAGGATGGAAATCTACTCTTTGCAGGTAGGGCTGATGACCAAGTGAAAATACGCGGATATCGTATCGAACTTGGAGAGGTCAGTGCAGTTCTAAATAAATGCCCTGGTATAAAGGATTGCTTCATAGCGATAAAAGATGAATCTAAATCGAAGAAATTCATCATGGCCTATTATATCTCCGAAAATGACCTTGAAGAAAATTATATCCTGGATTATATGAAGAATCATCTTCCCCCTTATATGATTCCTTCTTATTTCATTAAAATGGAGTCCTTTCCGCTAACCGTTAACGGCAAAGTGGATGCGAAGAGCTTGCCGGATACAAAAACGAACCCGGAAGGAACTAACAGTAAAAGTGTCATGAATGGAACGGAACAAAAATTGTTGAAGATATGGAAAGAGGTGCTGAATAATCAGGAAATAACCATCTTTGATAACTTTTTCGAATGTGGAGGAGACTCCATCCTAAGCATTCAAATTTGTTCACTTGCCAAGAAAGAAAATCTTCTCATCACATCAAAAAACATCTTTGAAAAACAAAGTATCGAAGAGCTGGCAAAGATTGTGGAATGGACGGGTGATGTAACGATAAATCAGTCTGATGTTTTTGGAAAGGCACCATTTACACCTATTCAAAGTTGGTTTTTCACTCAACAAATAAATAATTATAATCATTGGAATCAATCTGTAACGTTAAAGGGCTACCCGCAATTGAATGAGAAACGGCTGCAAAGAATCATGGCCCATATCGTCAGACATCATGATGGGCTTAGATCAAGGTTCAATAGAGAAGAATCATTTTTGCAAGTAGGAAAGCATATCGACCCGACTGAAAATTGGACTTTGAATTACGTAAATCTATCAAACATGAATAAGGACAAACAGGAACGGGAAATAGCTAGACTCGGGATCGGTGCACAACAGGGCATAAACATTTCAAAGGGACCACTGATGAAAATAGTATGCATCCATACAGGCCAAAATGAGCATGTAATCCTTTGGATCATTCATCATTTACTTGTTGATGGGGTTTCCTGGAGAATCTTGATCGAAGATTTTGACCGGCTATATATTCAAGATATAAACAATCAAGAACTAAAACTGGATAATAAAACGACATCATATAAGGAATGGGCGAATAACCTAAATGAATATAAAAATAGCATTCCTTTAGGCATTAAAGAGTACTGGCTGAATGAACATGACACAGTATACGAAAACGCCCTAGTCAAAACAGGGAATGTTTATGATGGAAAATCATTTGAAATGAAGCTGAATAAAGAGATTACAAACAAAATCTATAATGAAATGACAAAAGCGTATAAAGCATCTATCGATGAAATATACTTATCTATTTTCGCAGCGCTAATCGGGAAATATTTTAATAAAAAAGATATTCATTTTACTTTAGAGGGACATGGTCGCGAAGAATTATTTGCAGGTGTCGATCTGTCCAGGACAGTTGGATGGTTTACGACCATGTGCCCGATTTATATAGAAAATAAAGAATCCATTTCGAACACGATTCAAGGTACAAAGAAAAAGTTAAGGACACTGCCTAATAAAGGGATTGAGTATGGAATCATAACCGAATTATGTGGCGAGACACATATGAAACAAAATAGACCGATCATCAGTTTTAATAATTTAGGTAGATTTCATCAAAACAATGAATGGGCTGCAAAAGAGGTCATCTTTTTTAGTGAACAAGATATTCAACATAATTCCTATACCGAACATGAAGTCGATATCGAATTGCTTGTAGTGAATGAGGAGCAAACTATAAAAATAAACTATAACAGACATTTCGTAAGAGAAGATTTTGAGAAATATATTCAACACAATTTGCCGGAATTGTTACGGTCATTGGAAGAAGAAACAAAATTGGGAAAACAGATGTACCGCCCGGAAGACTTTCCATTGGTGGATATGCCTGAAGAGGAACTTAACCAACTATTGCACAAAGAAACAGGAATTGTTGATATTTATGAATTGACGGCTTTGCAAAAAGGGATGTTGTACCATAGCTTGTTTGATAGTGAAAGCAGCCAGTATAAAGTGCAGCTCATTTTTGATATTAAAGGTTTTCTGGACGTCGGGAAATTAAAGAATGCCATTGTGACAACTGCAGGGAAACATGACATTTTAAAAACCAAATTATATTCAAGCAGAAAAGGGGTATTCTACCAACTGTTAATGAATTCCATGGATACCGAGATTGAATATGAAGAAATAATCGATCATCAAGGGAAGTTGGAAAAGTTGTTAGCAGATCAATATAAGATCATAGATATCGAGAACAATAGGTTGAATCGCTTCATGATCGTTAAGCTTGCGGAAAATGAATACCAATTAATATGGACATTCCATCATATTACTATGGATGGTTGGAGTTATTCGATGGTGATTAATGACATTTTTAATTCTTATCATTCAATAACACCATCATCATCCGTGAGTGCTCCATTTAAAAAGTATGTTGAATATATGAAAGATTATACGAGTAATAAGGAGCTGCGGGACTATTGGGCAAGGAAATTGGAAGGTGCTCGCAATTCTGGATCTAGTTTAACGGGAGTGTCGGAAGGCGAGGGATACATTGAGAGTAGCTACTTGAAAGTATTGGATGAGGAATTGAGTGATTCCATTCAACGATTCTGTCAGGAATACAAGATTACCATGAATACTTTCTTTCTAACCATTTGGCTAGCCACTTTAAAAGAAGTAAAAGGTACGGAAAATGTTTGTTGCGGCGTAGTGACATCCGGCAGGAATATCCCTGTCCAAAATATTGAGGCTATGGTTGGTCCATTTATCAATACTGTGCCGTTTATAAAGCATATCAGCCAAGAAAAGACCTACCTGGAAATACTGGATGAAGTTCAAAACGAATTTTTGGAATTAAGTTCTTACGAGAATACACCATTATCAGAGATTTATGAGTGGGCTAATTTGGAAAATCATTTGTTTGAATCATTATATGCTTTTGAAAACTATCCCATGCTATTAGCTAATAATGATGAAATCAATGTGAGTTTGAAAGAAGGAAGGGAAACGACCCATTATCCAATCGTCATTATCGTCACCCCTGGTTCAAGTGTTCAAATTAAGTTTAATGAGGCAGCGGTCAATCAAAAGTTAAGGTCATCAGTCATTTCCATATTTAATCAAATCTTAGGCCAAATGTTAGAAAAAATGAAAGTTAAGTGAGGGGATATATATGGAGACAACAATTGCGGTGAAGGAAAGGTTAATTGAGGAAAAGCTTATTGGATTTTGGAAAGAGATTTTAGAACAAGAAACAATAGGTGCAGATTCCAACTTCTTTGACTTAGGAGGGAATTCCCTTTTAGCCATGCAATTTATTCAAATGGTGAAGAATAACATGGGAGTGAGATTACCAATAAAAGTGATGTTCGAACAATCCACCATCCAGGAACTATCTGTACTCATCAAACAATTGGCCGATATGAATAAGTTAAGTTGAATGGAAAAGAATTGAGGTGTTTTTTCTATGAAAAGGATAATCAGTGAAACGGAAGATAGGCTATTAAACTTGATTTCAATTGTTATCGAACCTTTTAAACTATCACTAGTAGAGGACATGAATGAATCACTAAGCACAAATGAAAAAAAAGATGAGTTTTTGACTTCGATAAAACGGGAGTTTGGTATTCAATTAACACCGGAAATCATTTCAAGTCAATGGAATATAGAAAAGCTGGCAAGTTTTCTGGACATGCTTCTCGACATGAGGGAAGTCGAGGTAAATAAGCCTTATAAACGTGGGAAAAGTGAAGGGATGCTTTCTCATAATCAAGATCGAATGTATCTGTTTGACAGCCTGAATGTAAGGAAAACGCTCTATAATATGCCATTTAAATTCATTTTAAATGGCGTAGTGGACATTGATGACCTACAACAGGCCTTAGATTTCATGATTGAACGCCATGAAACTTTGCGAACTAATTTCAAGGGTGAAGAACATCAAATCTTTCAATTCTTATCAAAAAAAAGGAGAAACATAATTGCCTATGAAGACTGTCGGGAAGTAGATACCGAAGTCAGTAATATAATGGTCACCTCCCATCTTACTGAAGAAATGGAAAGATGCTTCGACCTGGAAAATGATCATTTATTTAATATGAAACTATTTCGAGTTGATGAAGAAAAACATTATTTGGTATGCAATTTTCACCATATTATTTTTGATGGAGTATCGTTTGTCACCTTTTTCGAAGAGTTAATGGAGATTTATGAAAGAATTCAAATGGGCAGGGTTGGGGATATTCCTCCTCTAGACATGCAATATTTAGATTATGCTGCCTGGCATAAGGAGTGGGTCAAGGAAAGTACGCCAAGCCAAAGGAGGTTTTGGGAAAGTTATTTAGATAAAGAGGAAGAAGCATTAGAACTTCCATTTGACTTTCAACGTCCAAAATCACCTTCTTACTCAGGTGGAAGACTGGAAATGACCATAACGGATGAACTTCGTGTATTGATAGACAGGATTTTAAAAGAGAATGGTACGACTTTATATACTTTTATGATGACCGCCTATCAAGTGTTTTTAAGTCAGTATACCGGGAAGAATCAAATCATTGTCGGGAGTACCGTGGCAAACCGCGGCCAAGAAGAATTTGCCCGGACAGTTGGATGCTTTGTCAATACTCTGCCATTGAAGTTAACAGTGGATGCCACAGAATCATTTCATGAAATATTGAACCGAAATCGTAAAGTGATTTTGGATGTATTGGAACATCAGGCTTTTCCATTTGAAAAAATCGTAGAAATCATTAATCCAGACAGGGATCTCAGCCATTCCCCATTGTTCCAAACAGCTTTGGCAATGGAGGAAAGCTTTGATGGGAACTTTAGCAATTCATTCTTCACTCTTGAACAAGACAAATTCGACATTCCTTATTCAAATTATGACCTTACTATAAAGGTAAAGGGTTCTCATGACCTAATCCTGGAATTCGAGTATTCCGATGAACTTTTCAGACGGGAAACGATTGAAAGACTCATGTTGAGTTTCGAAAAATGGTTATTCCAAATTTGCAGAAATGCGGATATACCTATCTGTCATTTGGAGTATTTAGATGACAATCAACTGAATCAATTGTTATTTGAGTGGCAAGGTGAGGTTTCGGATGCACATCAAAATGAGACGATCACCTCCATATTCGCAAGAATCGTCAAGAAGCATTCAAACAAATTGGCCGTAGCTGATAATGGTAAGACCATTACCTATTCGGAATTAGATCAAAGATCAAATGTGATTGCGAAATTGGTTAGAAATAATATCGAAAACGGCTCTAATAAGGTGGGCCTGCATGTAAACAGATCGATTGATATGGTAATTGGCATGTTGGGAATCATTAAAGCCGGATGTGCATACATTCCGCTTGATCCTATGCTGCCAGCTGAAAGATTGGAATATATCATCAATGATTCGAAAATGGATATATGCATTACGAATCAAGTTGAGGTCCCTGCCATTAAAAAAATAGCTAAATTGATTGATCTAGAATCCATACATTACGTGGATACCGAGTGCTGTAACGAATACATCGCACCTTCCGATCTGGCTTACATAATCTATACTTCGGGAACGACAGGAAAACCTAAAGGTGTCATGTTATCTCATAGAGGAGTAGTGAATTTAATAATAAGTCAAAACAAGTACTTACAACTTGATGAGACCTCAAAGGTATTACAATTTGCCACTTTTAATTTTGACGCTTCTATATATGAGATTTTTGGAAGCTTATTAAATGGTGCAGAGCTGCATATCGGGAATAATAAGGAGGAAATGTTTGATTTATTCGCATTGGAAAATCAAATCAAAAGTGAAAAGTTAACGCACCTAGTATTGCCGCCAGCAGTATTACAAGAGCTCAATATAGAGGGATCTGATGTGAAATTCGCTGGTTCAGCCGGATCTGAATGTCCAATAGCTTTGCTGGGTCGCTATCAAAAAATAAATTTTTATAATGCCTATGGTCCAACGGAATATTCAGTATGGACCACGATTGAAATGTTTAAAGCGTTTGAAAACAATGAAACTACTACTAATAAAGTATCGATCGGCAAACCAATCCTGAATACTGACGTCTATTTATTAAGTCCAGAGCAAAGACTCGTACCAATAGGTGCTGCAGGGGAAATATATATTGGTGGTGAAGGGTTAGCTGTTGGATATGTGAATAATGATGATTTAACAAAAGAAAAGTTCATTCAACATCCTTTTAAAGCTGGAAAGCGTTTGTATCGCAGCGGTGACCTTGCAAAATTCACGAGCGATGGTGAGTTGATTTTCCTGGGGCGTAAAGATAATCAAGTGAAAATAAGAGGTTTCCGTGTGGAAGTTGATGAGATTTCGGTCAATCTCAATGCGTATCCGCAAGTTAGTGACTCATTCATTAAGGTTCAGGATCAGCCAAACTTAAATAAACAAATAATCGCTTATTTCACATCAAAACAACAAGTTGATTACGATCACTTAAAAGCATTTTTAAAAGAGAGATTACCAAGTTACATGATTCCTTCATTCTTTATGCAAGTGGACAAATTTCCGTTAAATGCAAATGGGAAAATTGATTCAGCGCTTCTTCCGGTACCGGTAACTAGAAGCAATATATTGGAAGAACCAGAGACGTTCAATGAGAAAGTGCTTCTTCAGATTTTTAAGAGTGTCTTAGGCTTAGATGACATCAGTATCCGAGATAACTTTTTTGAACTTGGCGGCGATTCTATTCAGAGCATTCAAATATGTTCTCTAGCAAGGCAGGAAAATATAATCATTAGTCCAAAATCAATTTTTGAAAATCAAACGGTAGCAGAGCTGGCAGCGATCGCGAAAACCGAAAACAAGGTCATGATTCAACCTATAGCTACTAGAGGGAATGTGGAACTGACCCCCATCCAAGAATGGTTCTTTGCAGAGCACACTGCTTCCATCAATCATTGGAACCAGTCCATTGTTTTTAGTAAAGATTCCTGTGCTCAAATGGAGGACATTGAAAAAATTCTATCACATATCGTGGAACATCATGATGGATTGTTAACCCTATTTGAAAAACGTGACAATAAATATATCGGGCATATAGACTCCGAACACAAAACATGGGAGTTAGTCTATAAGGATATACATCATTTGGATGAGGAAACGCGAATAAGGGTGAGAGATGAATGGGAAAGTAAGGCTCAAGGTTCATTGGACATAAGTAATGGACCGATCATGAAAATGCTTGTTTTAAAAGAACAGCCGAACAAGTATCGCTTCTTTTGGGTAATCCACCATTTATTGATTGATGCCGTTTCCTGGAGGATTTTACTTGAGGATTTCAATACTCTCCATGATCTGGCATTAAACAATCAAACAGGAAGGCTTGCTCATAAAACGTCATCATTCAAAGACTGGTCAAACTTCTTGAAGAAATACAATGAATCTTTGATGGACCCTGAAACACTCCGTTATTGGGAACAAAAAACAAAAAGTGAAATAACGGGATTTAAGATAGCGGAAGACTTTATAGCTAAAGAAGAAAGAACGATGGAGAAATCATTCAGTGAAGAAGAAACTGAATTCTTGATCCAGGAATTATCAAGGCAATCAAAAGCGACTGTAGAAGAAGTATTGTTGTCATTAATTGCAAAGAGTTTGAAACAATCTTTTGAAGTGAAGAACTTCTGGATTGAAGTAGAAGGGCATGGCAGGGAAGTGGTGGACGAAACAATGGATGTTACTAGAACCGTTGGCTGGTTTACTGCGATGTATCCCATATTGCTGCATTCAGATGAAACGTTTGCTAGCACTTTAAAATACACGAAGAATGCAATAAGGGAAATCCCAAATAAAGGTTTTGATTATGGCGTCATCAAGTATTTACGACCTGGGGTCATTCAGGAGCCGGACATATACGTTACTTTTAATTACTTAGGAAGATTGGATTCTCAATTTGAATCATCCAATAGCAGGGACTTTGGTGAGTTTGAAAATAAACCAAAACTGCATTTCCTGGCATTGATCCAGGATGGAAAACTAATCATAAAAATAATTTCAAAATTAGCTGAAGAAAAGATGGGCCTAATAATAGAAGCTATTGGTAAAGTCGTCATGGAAATCAAGGGGACTGAATTTGACCAAGGTTCTTTAATAGAAAGTGATTTCCCGGATGCGATGCTCACTGAGGAAGATTTGTTTCATATATTGAATTCTAATAAATAAAGTGATTACTGGTTTAATAGAAAATGATTGTAATCTGCGGGTATGGATGACACGAAGATAATGGAATCGGGAGGCGCAAAATTGGAGAAATCTATTCAGAATATCTACTCATTAACTCCGCTTCAAGAAGGAATCCTTTATGAACTGGAAATGAACAATTCAACAAAGAACCTTTACATTTCTCAAATGCGAATCAGGATAACGGGCGCTCTTGAAGTGAATGCATTGTTCCAGGCATGGAGTCAGGTAGTGGAACGTCATGAAGCATTAAGAATGAAGGTCATCTCTAAAAAAATAGAAAATAATGTTCAAGTTGTATTCAATACAATGGATTATCAACCAGAAATAATTGATATGACAGGGTTAAGTGAACATGAACAATTAAATGAAATTAAGAGAGTGACTTCCGAATCCCAGGAGATGGATGTAAATAACTCTAATTTGATGAAACTCCAGTTAGTGAAAATTGAAGAAAATCAGTTTATCTTGATTTGGACTCATCACCATATAATTTTGGATGGCTGGAGCACCAGCATAGTCATCGACGAACTCTTTGTTATTTACAGCCGAATTGTAGGAAAAGACTCCAAAGGACTTATTGAAAAGCCAAAGCAATATGGAGATTTTATCCGGTATATGAATAAAACCGATGCGGAAGATCAAAATCGTTTTTGGAAAGAGCTGGCAAAGGATATTGAACAGCCGACGATCACATTTCCCGTCATGAAACATGTGAATGGAAACCAGCAGGAAAATGATCTATTTTGGGAGCTGGATAAAAAACAGAGTAAGCTTTTAAGAGAATTTGCCGCTAAAAACCATGTAACGATTAATGTATTATTGCAGTTAATTTGGTCAATCGTCCTAAAGGAAATGTCCAATCGAAATCGAATAGTCTTTGGAATTGTGAGCTCTGGCAGGTCGAATAATTTATTCAAATCGGAGGAAATTGTTGGGCTGCTCATTAATACGATTCCTATGATAGCTGAAATAAACGAAACAGACAGCGTTACTGATTTACTGAAACGGTTCCAGGAAACATTAAACAATATGCTGGATTACTCCCAAATTTCTTTAGTGGATATCAAAAGGCATACGAAATTAAAGAAGGAAGATCCGATTTTCGAAACTTTATTTGTTTATGAAAATTATCCGGAAGCGAAAGATGAAGGCTTTAGCATTAACTGGGAGGTCGAAGGCGGAAAAGAATCGCATAGCTTTCCGTTATCATTACAAGCCCAGGATAATAAAGAAACGATTAATTGCAAATTGTATTTTAATCCCCGTTTCTTAGAGCATTCACTAGTAAATGATATCCAATCAGCCTTCATGCAGATTGCCCATCAAATTACTAAAGCTCAGCAAATTGATGAAATATACGTGGATGTTGATTTTTCAAAACTAAAACATAAAGTGAGTAAAGACGATCAAGCTACAAGTAACCATTCGATCAGATCCACATCGGTTAATCAAGGACTTAAAGAAATATGGCAAGAGTTTTTCTTGAACAGGAAGATTAATGAGGATTCTGATTTCTTTCAATTGGGCGGGCATTCGATAACAGCCATGAAATTGGTGTCTAAAATAAATAAAAGGCTTGAAGCGAATATGAAATTAGCTGATTTGTTTGAAAATCCTACATTGAAAATGCTAAGTCATAAGGTCTTTCCGGAAATGGTTACACTTCCGAGAAATGAAACGCAGGTAGTATCATCTTTTGTGGAAAAGACATTTTTGGAAGTCTTATCAATAAGTGAAATCGATAAAGATGCCGATTTTTTTGAAATGGGCGGACACTCGATTTTAGCCATGAAGTTATTGACAAAATTAAACAAGGAATACAATCAAATTCTAACTTTGAAAAATATTTTTCAAAATTCAACAATCGATTCGTTGACGGCCTTCATCATTAATGAAATTTCAAATCATGACATTGGGCACATAGAAGTGCAACAAAAAAATCACGTTCTATCCAGTAACCAAGAGGCTTTGTGGTTTAACGAAAAACTCAATGGCAAGACAACCAATTATAATATCCCTCAGAAATATAAAATTACTGGTACAGTGGATACTTCAATACTGGAAAAAGCCCTAAATCATGTCGTTAATAGACATGAGATTTTAAGGACCACCGTCCGTGAAAAATCCGGTAAAGGCTATCAGGAAATCCGGGAAGATTTGTACATTAAAATAGGTGAAATTGACCTCTCTGTGTTAGAGACCGAACAGCAAACGACTCGTATGCTGCAAATCGAAGACGATGTCCAATCGGAAATCCTGGAAATTGAAAAAGGTCCCCTCATGACAGTGAAACTAGTTAAATTAAGTGAAAAAGAGTCTGTTTTATTTGTGAATCTCCACCATTTCGTTTTTGACGGATGGTCAGTGAGTGTATTTTTAGATGAATGGTTATCGTTTTATGACAGTGAAGTGAATGAAAAGGAACTTATCCTTGGAAGCGACTTTAAACAATATAAGGATTTTGCCTTTGAGCAGAAAAGCTGGTTGGAAAATAACATGAAAGAAGAATCGCTATTTTGGGAAACAAACTTATCTGGGGAATTACCTAAATTGGAGCTTCCTTTAGATACGATACGTACAAAAGAAAATCACAACGAAGGCAGTAGTTTTATAGTGGAACTAACAAGTGAAGAGCTCCAGAGTTTAAAGCGGATGTCCCTGGAAAAAAACTCGACATTATTCATGACACTGCTAACGATGTACCAGTCTTTTCTAGCAAAATATACAGGTCAAAACGATATCATCGTTGGAAGTCCTTTGGCGAATAGAATGATTGAAGGAACAGAAAAATCGATAGGTTATTTTGTCAATACACTGCCCTTTAGATTAAAGCTGGGACATGAGGAAACATTTGAAGAGATTCTTCAAAGAAATACAAACCATATCATCGACATCTATGATCATCAGCAAATGACATTGGAGAAGATCGTTGAAGTCATTAACCCTGAAAGAAATTTAGCAAGCACTTCTTTATTTCAAACCGTCTTCATTTTACAAAATAATGCCAAAGCTGCATTTGAAAGTGAATACATAAAGATAACGCCTGAAGTAATAAAATCAAAGGTAGCAAAATTCGATTTGAGTTTAGCTGCAGAAGAATATGAAGATAGGCTTTTATTCGCTTTTGAGTATAATTCAGGGATCTTCAATGAACAAACCATTCAAATATTAGCTGAGAATTTCTTAGAGTGGATTAGGAAAATTACCTATCAGCCTGAACGGTCGATTGACAATGTATCCGTCGTGAGTAAGAAGCAGGAGAAAGTATTATTGGAAGAATGGCAGGGAGAAACCATTCGCTTTGAGGGAATCAATGACACAATCCCACAAGCCTTCCATAAAATTGTTGAGCGATTTCCTGATAAGATAGCCATTGTTGATGGTTCCAGAACCATTACATATCGCGAATTGAATGATAAGAGCAATCGGCTTTCACACTATTTACTAAGCAAAGGGATTTCTAAAGAAGAAAGAATCGGAATTTATGTGAATCGATCAATTGATATGGTGACAGGGATGTTGGCAGTAATTAAAGCTGGTGCTGCGTATGTTCCATTGGATCCTCATTATCCTAATGAACGATTAAGCTACATGGTTGAAGATTCGTCCATTTCCTATTGCTTGAGTCACAAAGAACTCGGAAAGAATGATTTGATTGACCCATCCAAAATAATATATTTTGAAGATATTGAAAATGAATCGGATTTGTTAATGACAGAGAATCTTCACATTGCGGATCAGAGAGACTTAGCATATGTCATTTATACCTCAGGAACGACAGGCAGGCCAAAAGGAGTCATGTTGGAACATAGAGGAATCATTAACTTAGTTTATAACCAAAATAAAATGATGTGTTTAGATACATCAGCTAAAGTGCTGCAATTCGCTACGTTTAATTTTGATTCATCCGTCATAGAGATTTTCAGCACACTATTGTTCGGTGCCGAGCTGCATATAAGCGTAGATAAAGAAAATCAATTTGACTTGAGTAAACTTGTTGAACAAATTAAGCGTGAAGGAATTTCTCATATCATTTTACCGCCTGCTGTGTTGAAGGAACTGCCAATCAATGAATTGAGCACGATTAAAGTGTTGGGATCTGCAGGTTCTGAATGTCCAGTCGAGCTCGTTTCGAAGTTTAAGCATATATCGTTTTTCAATGGCTACGGGCCTACGGAATATTCGGTGTGTACAAGTTTTAAAATGTTTCCCCCGAATGAGGATGCTACAGATGAATTCGTTGTTTCAATTGGGAAGCCACTGACTAACACGGTTGCACTTGTGCTGGATGAAAACCGGAAACTAGTGCCGGCAGGAGCGGTTGGTGAACTTCATGTCGGAGGAATTGGGTTAGCGAGGGGATACCTGAATAATGAGAGCCTGACAAATGAAAGATTCATACTTAATCCATTCAACCCTGCTGAAAAAGTATACAGAACCGGGGATTTAGTTAAGCATAACAAAGCTGGGGAATTAGTTTATATAGGCAGAGCGGACGACCAGGTGAAAATAAGAGGATACCGTGTTGAACTATCGGAGGTTAATGTTTCATTACGAAAACTAGCAGAAATCAAAGATAGTTATGTAACGGCAATGGAAGATGGATTTGAGAATAAAAGGCTAATTGCTTATTATACGGTGAATGATGAGGTTTCGGTGGATTCTATCAGAAGAAGACTGAAAGAAACACTGCCTGCTTTCATGATTCCTGCTCATTTTATGCAACTGGATAAATTCCCTTTGACGCCGAATGGAAAAGTTGATCGGAAATCCCTGCCGAAATGGACGGAACAGTTGGATGAGAGGAAGAAAAAAGTGCCGGATGTGCAAGAACTGTCCAAAACTGAAACAGAGCTTCTGACAATATGGAGAGATGTTTTAAACGATCCCGCTATAGGACCGGAAGATAACTTCTTTGAATGTGGCGGTGATTCAATCATCAGCATTCAAATATGCTCGGCTGCAAAAGAAAAAGATCTATTTATAACGCCTAAAGATTTATTTGAATACCAAACGGTCCGTGAGCTAGGGAATATTGTAAATGAGCTGGAACAAAAACAAGTGGTCCAAGAAAAAATATCAGGTTATGTACCGTTGACGCCTATTCAATCTTGGTTTTTTAATGAAAATCATGACAATATCCATCATTGGAATCAGTCAGTCGTTTTGATGAAGGATAATACGTTGGCGACTGAACAATATAAAAAAATCATCATGAAATTACTTGATCAGCACGACGTATTAAGGACATTATTTGAAAAACATGGTGATTCATATATTGGCAATATTTCAAATGCTGATAAGGCATGCGGTTTTTACGAGTATCATATTTCAAGTTTTAAAGATGAAAATAGTCTGAAAGTAATTAAGGAGCTAGAAGAAAACGCCCAACAAAGTTTAAACATACACAATGGCCCCATGATGAAGTTCCTTCTATTCAGGGGTCAAAGGGAGGTAAGGATTTTTTGGGTGATTCATCACCTTGTGGTTGATGGTGTATCGTGGCGGATACTTCTCGAACATTTCGAAAGATGCTATCAACAGATAAAGAATGAACAAGAACCATCACTCCCTTTAAAAACGACTTCTTATAAACAATGGTCCGAGAAACTGAACGAATACCAGAACACTGACCTACCGGAAGAGGCCGTTCAATATTGGGAAAAGGAAATGAATATTCCAGTTTCTCCGCTGACGGAAAGCTTAGGAGAAACGTGTGATTTTGAAAACATGTACAAAATACAAGTGAATGAGGCCCAAACACAAAACCTCATTAAAAACACTTTAAGAAAACATAAAACGACGATTGATGAAGTTTTATTATCCGTTATCGCACATGCATTTTCCAATCGAATGGGAATCAATGAGTTTTGGCTCGATTTAGAAGGACATGGCAGAGAGGATATTGAGGATGATATTGATTTATCAAGGACGGTAGGGTGGTTCACCTCCATTTATCCAGTAAGGATAAATGGAATGGCGTCTTTGGGCTCAACCTTGAGAAATACAAAAAACAGATTAAGAAGTGTGCCAAACAAAGGGTTTGACTTTGGAATCCTAAAGTATATTTCCACTCGGAATCATAACTATCCAGATAGCCTTGTGAGTTACAACTATCTAGGTCAGTTTAATAACACTGGTGATATGGAACAAACCAATAGCAGCAATATCGATTTAAACTATAAATTTCCATATAAACTCAATTTTGTCGCCAGCATCGTAAATAATAGACTCATGCTGAATATTATTGGCGATAGCAACAATGAAAACTTCCAAATGATATGTAAAGAAGTTGAAGTACACTTAAACAAAATTTTAAGTGGAAGTGCAGATTTGAATGACTCTATTGTCGAAACGGATTTTGAAGCTGAGAAAATAGTCGATGGAAGTACGATCACCCATTTCATTAATAAGTTTCATAACATTGAAGAGATTTACCCAGTGACATCACTTCAAGAAGGGATGTTATTCCATAGTGAAGTAACTCAAAGTCCTGAATATATTTCACAGCTATCCATTGATTTAATAGGTGATCTGGACTTGGTTAAATTAGAAGAAGCCTGGAATGAAACATGTAGAAAATACGACGTTCTAAGATCTGTTTTCAGGCGCAATCAATTGGGGGACCGTTATCAAATCATACTGAATGACATTTATTATGTGTTTAATCATGTGGATCTAACGATGTTTAGTGAAGACGAGTCAGAATCCAAGATAGAAAATCTTTTAGAGCATAGCAAAAACAGACAAACGGATTTAGAGAATGGTCCGCTCATGAACATCACCTTGATCCAGCTCTCGGATCATCGCTATAAATTCATATGGACACATCATCATGCTTTAATAGATGGCTGGAGCCTGCAAATTGTCATGAATCATTTTTTGGATAATTATCGAAACCCATCGAATACAGCAAAAGACAGTGATGAACATAAGAATGCTTATAAACAAGTCATGAATCATGTCAGGAATATTAATAAACAGGATGAAGCAGCTTTTTGGAATAAAGAATTGAGGGATTTCGAACAAGTAAAAGCACTAGTGAGTAATAAAACGGATATGGAAGCTTTTACATCGGATAAAGTTATGGAATATAGCTTACCTGAAGAGCTTACCGAAAGATTAATAGAATTATCCAAGCGGCATAGAAAGACAATTAATACTGTAGTTCAAGGAGTTTGGGGCATCGTTCTATCCTACTTCAGTGAAAGCGACTCAGTATGCTATGGGGTGACAAGCTCAGGAAGGAACCTCAGCATTCCGCATATTGAATCAGCTGTAGGCTTATTGATCAATACTCTACCATTCTCTTTGAAAATCGATTGGGATGATGATTTACAATCCTATCTCACTGCCATTCAAAACAAGCAATTACAAATGAGAGAGTATGAGTTCAGTTCACTTACGGATATAAAGCGATACGCTGAAATTCCATGGGATAAGGAATTGTTCCAACATATATTTGTATTCGAAAATTATCCGGGCACAGAACTGGCAGAGGATTCGCGAATCATGATTAAAAATTCAGTTGGAAGTGAATCGACCAATTTTGATCTTACGTTCTCCGCGGCTGTAGTGCAATCCAAGCTGCATTATAAAATCATTTATAAAGCCAGCAAATTCGATGAAAATGAAATTTTACGTTTTATGGATTCCATGCAAGAAATATTCTTAAAACTAACAGAAGATGAAACACTACTATCTATTGGTAAATTAATAAATCACTTGAAAGTTGGGGCACGATGATAAGTAAATCGATGACGATGAATAAATTGATGTCAATAACTGAAGCTTTAAAAAAAACCGCGGAAGATAATCAATCAAAAGCGGCACTTTGCGAAAATGAACGTCAAATTACTTATAAAGAATTAGACATTCTTTCAGATAATCTTGCCAAAAGGATCATTAATTTGGGGATTCAAGAAGAAACAATGATCGGTATTCCAAGCAAAAGGTCCATTGAACTGATTATAGGGATGCTTGCCATAATAAAGTCAGGCTGTTGCTATGTTCCAATCGACGAAAAGTACCCATTAAAAAGATTGGAATATATGCTTGCAGATACGGATATGAAGTTCTTCTTATCGTTTAATGGTCAAGAAGGGAAGCTAAGTGAATTGGATATTGAACCAATTCATTTTGAGATTGATGAACTAAGCAGGGAAGGGCACATTCCCGTTAACCGTTCTTCGGAGAATGGTCTCGCATATGTTATCTATACATCAGGTACGACCGGTGAGCCAAAAGGCGTAATGATAGAGCATAAGAGTGTAGTCAATTTAGTATTGAACTCTGAAATACTTGAAATAAACGAAAATAATAGAGTGGCTCAATTTTCCAACCCATGCTTTGACGCGGCAACTTTTGAGATATGGGGAGCTTTATTGAATGGCGCAACTTTATTCTTGATGTCGAATGAGTTCACTTCTTTTGATGATTGGAAAGAAGCGATATCCATTGGAAAGGTGGATGTAGCTTTTTTTACGACAGGTCTTTTCAATGCAATGGTTGATGAGGATCCATTAATTTTTGAAGGATTAAAGAAAATCGTTGTTGGCGGAGATAAAATCTCGGTTTCCCATGTGAGAAGATTGAAACAAACAATCGGTCATTTTTCCTTGATTAATGGGTATGGACCAACTGAATGCACAACTTTTTCCATTTGTCATGAGGTCGAAGACAAAGATGTAGATGTTATTCCCATTGGAAAACCATTGAGCAATGTAGAAATCAGGATTCTATCTGAAGGACTAGTCGAAGTAGAAAATGGGGAAATAGGCGAAATCTACATTGGCGGCCAAGGGGTCATGAGAGGCTATTTAAATCAGCCGCAATTAACGGAACAAGCTTTGATCATGGATGGTTTGAATCAGGCGAAGTGGTATAAAACAGGTGATCATGGCATCCGGTTACATAATGGTGAGATCCTGTACAAAGGTCGAAAAGACAGTCAAGTGAAAATTCGCGGCTTTAGAATTGAACTGAATGAAATTCAAGACAAGCTTGATAAATACATGAAGGTTGAAAGTTCAGTAGTTGCTGTTAAAAACATCAATGATGAAAATTATGTTATCGCTTATTACAAACATAAAGATGAAAAAGCGGAAAACGCTGAAAAGGATATTAAAGATTATCTGAACAATGAATTGCCGAATTATATGATTCCCCACTTTTTTGTCAGAGTGGATGATTTCCCGCTTAATGCCAACGGTAAAGTGGATAAAGAGAAATTATTGAAAATGGATATCATGCAAAATGAAACTTCCTTAGCCAATCAAGAAAGTGGAAAGAAAAAAGAAGTATTGGAGATTTGGAGAAATGTATTAGGAAATCAAAGTCTAGGATTGGACGACAACTTCTTTGAAAATGGAGGCCATTCCATTTTAGCCACAAAACTGGTCTATGTAATGAAGGAAACTGTACTTCCTGAAGCCACTTTACAAATATTATTGGAAAATAATACAGTGAATAAATTTGTTGAGTCACTTGAAGTAGATTCAGCTGGCAGCATGGAAGCAGTGATGGAGAAGGATTCAATGCTCGATCAAGAGTTGATGGAGAAAATAAGGGAAATATCCACTAAACCAGTTCAAATTGAAAAAAATATGATGATTACAGGTGGAACAGGGTTTTTAGGAGCACATCTATTAAACAAATTGTTACTGGAATTGGAAGATGTCAAAATCTATTGTTTGGTTAGATTTCCTTCAAGAAATAGATTGAAAGATACCTTAATGAAATATGGTCTTTGGCAGGATGATTTCGTAAGTCGAATCGTTGTAATTGAAGGGGATCTTAGTAAACATCAATTCGGTCTGGATGATATGACATATGAGAAATTAAGCAATGATGTTTCTCATGTGTATCATGTCGGTGCCGAAACGAATTTCTTCGAGCCGTATAGCAAATCAAAAGTTTCAAATGTGGATGGTGTAGTGGAGATCATTAAGTTTGCTTCATCATACAATCGGAAAAACATTTATTATGCATCAACGCTTTCTGTCTTGACCGGCGAAAGGAAATGGGACGAGGAAGACGAATTGGTTTACTCCCCCGATTTAATGATCGGGTACAGCCAGTCCAAATGGGTTGCCGAGAAATTGCTTCTTCAAGCAAGGGAACATGGACTGTCAATCGATATTTTCCGATTAGGCAGGATTTCATCTAATTCAAACGGGGTTTGGAACGAGAAGGATATGTTGTACAAGGTTTTTGAATCATTTATTGAACAAAGGATATTGCCATTTAAAGAGGAAATTCATTTTGAATTGATGCCAGTCGATTTTGTAAGTGAGTTCATTTACAAAATATCAAGATTGAATGGGAATCAGAAGCTCGGGATCTATCATATGTTCAATGATCAGAGAGTTTCAAGTGAATTCGTGACCTCCTTCTTCGAAAAAAATGAAATACCTTACTCCAATATGGAATTGGAAGAATGGTTACAATCTTTAAAAGAAAAGACACAATCTAACGAGATTCATTCATTAAGTGCTTTGTCCCAGTTAATTGATGAATCAACAAAATTAAAAGAGTCGGAAATCCTGCAATCAAAAACCAAGAAGGAATTAGAATGGCTATCAATGAAAATGCCGGAAATTGATTCAATGTATGTTGAAAGCTTTATGAAGTACATGTTGAAATAATTGATCGTGGAGAAGGGGGATGAAACGGCTGAAGAAAACACTTTTTTGTTTCCCTTATGCTGGGGGAAGTGCATCTTTTTATAGAGAATGGAAATTTGATGATGATGTGATAGAGGTAGTCCCGCTGGAATACCCTGGACATGGCAGTAAATATAGTGAACCATTGTGTGACCATATGGCGGAATTGACGGATATATTAATGAAAGAAATGGAAAAGAAACATCAAATGAAATCATTGGAAAACATCTCTTTGTTTGGACATAGCATGGGCGCGATCGTAGCCTATGAAATTGCGGCGAAATTAGAGGAGAGATATGGTAATAAAGTAGAACATATATTCATTTCAAGTAAATCGTCTCCAGATTATAAAGTAGATCAAATCGATTGCTCTAATGCGAAACATTTAAAGCAATCGCTTGAAAAAATCGGTGGAACGAACAAGGAACTCCTAGAAACGGAAGATTTCATGAATATATTCCTACCGATAATACAGTCGGACTTGAATGTATTAGCCAACTATCACCATGAAAAAAAACGCGGGAAAAAGGTGGGAAATAAAGCCGTTTTGCTATTGGGATCGAATGATACCGTGACGAAGGAAAGTATCGAAAGCTGGAATGAATATATTGAACATATTGAAGGATTGCATATATTAAAGGGTGATCATTTCTATATAAAGCAAAACCAGGATTTTGTTTTAAAAATCATTCAAGAGTATTTACTCAATAGTCGTTGTGATGTTCTGATTTAAGTTTGCGGGATGTCTACACAACCGAAATTTGCTCCGCCAATTAATTTCAGAAGTCAAAATAATTTAATATAATGTGAGTTTCAATATCAGCTTGGATAAGCATGAAACCCGATCTTCACCTAAAAAAAGGACTGATTTATTCAGTCCTTTTACACTGTAGACAAATTAAAATAGTTCCAGTTGATTTCAGAAATCCACTCCCTTTCCGCCGACTGTCAGCCAAGCCTCGTCAAAGCAAGCGTCTGTGGGGGTCCCGGCTAGCCAGTTATTCGGCAGGAGTGTCGCAAATTTCTTCAATCTAATAGTTTTCATCCGAATGAAAAAGTGAAAATATGAAGGATATCCAAGTCTTGTTCAGGGTTCGGGGTGAGACCCAATCGAACATCCGTTTAATTATTGGAATGGAAATTGAGATGCCCTTCCGTAATTTAGAGTCCACACAAATCGGCGCAAATCGATTAAATGAGAAACATCGCGACTATCGTAGTCACTGCTAAACCAATGGTTACTGGCAGCAGATTCCGGCGCGCAAGTTCAAAGGGACTAACGTTACATATTGCTGCGGCTGGTATCAGTGCCCATGGAATCAGGGTACCTCCGCCAACCCATATAGCAGTTATTTGTCCGAGTGCAGTCAAGGTGGCGGTTCCGCTTCCGATTGCCGTGCCAAAAAGTTTGGCGACAGATCCCGCTAAAGAAATGCCTGAGAAGCCCGATCCATCCAAGCCAGTAATGGCACCGATGCCCGTTAATGTGACGGCGGCTATTTCTTTCGTTAAAGGAACGGAGGCTGCTAAGGCGGCACCGAGGTCATTGACGATGCCGAGGGATGTTTTTGGTAAGTAGTCACCGATGATCTGGTTGAATCCAGAATCACCTAAATAGAAGAATGCGGCAATCGGAATGACGGGTCCGAATACTTTAAAGCCAAATTGAAAACCCTGAATTAAATAGGCCGTTGATTTTTCAAGTCCTTGTTGTTTATGTGCGACAAGGGATAAAATCAGCAAAATGAAAACGGCTGTACCGCCAACCAACGCGGTTGCATCTCCGCCTTGCAACTTCAAAATCGACAATGCCACAACATCCAACAGAAAGGCAATCGGAATGAAAACGGCAAAAAACTTCTTTTGTGCCAGTGTAAGCAGATCTTCACTCATTGTTTGATCTTGGACGATTCCCTCATTATCTGCCGCCTTGATTCTTCCATGCTTCATATCCCGCTTTAAAAGGATAAAGGCGGAGATGGTGGTGACGACCCCCATTGTAATGACAAGGGGTATGCTCGCAGCGATGACATCACCGACTGGTATGGAAGCGGCATCACCCGTTAGTTTAGGGGCAGCCTGAATGATGAAATCCCCTGATAATGCTATTCCGTGACCAAAAAGGTTCATCGCCATCGCCACACCAAGGGCAGGTAAACCAGCCCGTAAGGCAACGGGGAGCAGAACAGCCCCAAGTAAGGCAACGGCAGGTGATGGCCAGAAAAACCAGGATATCATCATCATGACGATTCCAATTACCCAAAAGGCAAGTGTAGGATTCTTAATGAATTTCGCAAACGGTGCAATCATGACATCATTAATGCCAGACCTCGTTAAAACCGTGCTCATGGCAACGATGATGGAAATGATTAATATCGTGGACATTAATTCCGTGATTGCGAAAATGAAGCTGTTGAATATTCCGCTTATGGAGGATGCCAAACTGCCTGTTGCCACTAAAGCCAAAAGGAAAATACCAATTATGCAGATGAGGGTAGTATCACGACGTTTTACCATAAACCCGATTATCAATGCAATAAATACTACATAAATCCAATGGAGTGCCGTTAATTCCATCTCCATGATCCGTCCCCCTCATAAATGTGCCTAGTTACAGATTATGAGGGAGGGGCGGGGTGGTGAGTTGTTTCATAAATTTAAAGGCTTATCTTATTTTTGATGTCACGAAAATCATTCGAGGAATTTACTAAAATAAAAGAGGACGGCATAAAACCGTTCCTCCTTAACTAACACCGTACTATCACGTAATTGAAGCAGCCCTATCTGGGTCTTCTTATCTGAACTAATGATATGGGAAGATTTAAGGCTTATCTTCTTTATTTTCAACAATTCTTCAAGTATTCTTAATAGCAACTACTGTAAATGAGGGATAAGCCGTGAAGCAAATATATAGTGATGTCATACAATTTCGGGGTACACATTATGAGTTTGGATACATGCAAGGGGAGGAATTAAAAGATTCACTAACGGTAAAAAATCGTGAAGATCAGTGGAAGATCAGGCAGCCGCGGTTTACGGTTGAAGAAGAAGAGGTCAAGACAGCAATTACACAATTCGCACCTGGAGTTTGGGAAGAATTACTTGGGTTGCAAGATGCGCTGAAATGGCCAATCGACCGCGTGCTGCAAGAGTTCGGTGGATACCGATTGGATTATGTTCGGTCGGGATGCTCCATCATGACAGGCGATGATTATCTCATTCGCAATTATGATTACCACCCAAAGACCTATGAAGGACGCTATGTCTTATTCCAGCCAACCGATCAAGGGTATTCAAGCATCGGCCCGAGTCAGCGAGGGACTGGTCGAATGGATGGAATGAACGAAAAAGGGTTGGTGATAGGCTATAACTTCATGAATCGCAAGAACCCTGGTGATGGTTTCATTTGTTGCATGATTGGCAGACTGATTGTTGAATCTTGTGCGAACGTTCAGGAAGCGGTCGCGATGCTGAAGGAAATCCCGCATCGTCATTCTTTCACTTACGTCGTCTATGATAAAAGCGGAAGTACCTATATTGTGGAAACCTCCCCGAGAAATGTAGAGGTGCGCACGTCAAATGCCTGTACCAATCACTTTGAAATCATGAAGAATGAAAACCGGAACCATCTTATCGATTCGAAACGCCGATTGGAGATTATACAAGATCATGAAGGGAGACTTTCATCTGCCTACGATGCTTATAGGTTGTTTAATGATACCAACCAAGGAGTCTTTTCGGATTTATATAGCAGTTGGGCGGGAACGATTCATACATCCGCTTATTTACCTAAGGAGATGAAAGCTTGGATTGCATTGGGAGGGAACCAGGAGCCGACTTCAATAGATTTTGCGAAATGGCTCGAAGGGGAAGATGTTGAGATAGAACGAATCAAAGGTGTAATTGATACGGATATTCCCTTCGTGCACATGGATGAGGGAGCGAATTGGTTTCGGAATTGAAGGTCTTTAAGTAAATTTGAACCTTAAGTTGTTAACAGTCCAATCCTTGGATTGGGTTTTGTTGTTCTATTTTTAGGCAAACCTGGTACTATTTATTAGTGGATGTCACAGGAATATAATATGATAGAGTAACAGATTTTGGATTGGGGACAAGAAGCTGGATTTGTGTGCCGTACTTGTACAATGAATAAGGGGATGAGCGAATGTTTTCTACAGCTATTGGATGGTTTCGGTTTATTACAATAATTGAGGGAATCTCATATGTTCTATTGCTTGCTATTGGTATGCCCATTAAGTACATATTGGATATTGGGGAAGCAACACTCATTTTAGGCAGCATCCATGGTTTCTTATTTGTCGTGTTTGGGCTTTTATTACTTTATGTGAGCATCATATCAAAATGGTCCTTTTTAAAGATGGCGATGATTTTCATCGTTTCATTCATCCCATTTGGGAATTTTGTAATCGACCGCAGGCTATTGAAGCAAAGTTAAATGATAAAGAACCTGATATCGTATTTATTCAGTACTTTTACTTTTGAAAAATCCATAAAAAAAAAACGTCTTCCTATTTAAATGGAAGGCGTTTTTTTATGGATTTAAGCTTGCTGTAAGGTTGGCACAAAGATGCTGTAAGAATGAGCATGTAAAGTATAAGTATCAACAATACTGAAGAGGTGAAACAAATGGAACCATTATTAAAAGTGGAAAATATAAAAAAAACATATGGTAAATCAAGCGCTGCCTACACAGCGTTAGAAAATATATCTTTTGACATTCATGAAGGGGAGTTTGTAGGGCACGCCTCAGCTGCGCCTTTACCCGATATGCGACTTCTTTTGGACTGAATGGTTTGGTAATATAATCATCCCCGCCAATCGCCAACCCTAAAAGCTTATCAATTTCCTCGTCCTTTGCTGACAAAAATAAAATGGGCACATTCGACACTTCACGAATTTGCTTGCATAAATCATAGCCTTCACCATCTGGCAGCATAATATCTAGCAAGACTAGTGATGGGTCGAACTTCTGAAACTTTGCCCACCCATCCAAACGTTCCCGCCTTAACAATATTCGGGATACCTTCTTTATGTAAAACTGTCTCCATGAGACGTGCCAAATCTTCTTCATCGTCAATAATTAAAATCCTCTGATCATTAGACATTCTTCTACCTCCCAAACATCAATCATACCCTACAGTATAGAGTACCCCTTAATAAAAAATAAGGGGAGGGAAAGATTTTTAACGAACTCATTCCATTATTTTCACGAAACAGAGTGGAAAAAACTAAGTACCATGACATGAAAAATTACTGTAGAGATCAGGAGTCTGATGCCTGGTTCTTATTTTGTTAAGGGAGTTTCCGAAAGAAGATCATGCTTCATACTGATTTGGTAAAGGTTGTATGATAAACTGTTTAAAGTATTGTTAGGAAGATTATGCTAAGTAATATGATTAAGGAATTCGTTGCTGTTCTTTTGACCCCAATCTTTCTATAAAAGTATGTAGCGAATGTGGAAGAATAAAAGGAGAAAAAAATAATGGAAACAAAAAAGGTCTTACCCGTTCTTTTTTTAGTGATGTTTTTAGTCATGGTCGGATTTGGGATCATCATTCCCGTCATTCCGTTCCTTGCCGAAAAGGTTGGTGGCAGTCCTACTGAGCTTGGACTTTTAATGGCTGTTTATTCATTAATGCAATTATTTTTTGCCCCGATGTGGGGACGTATATCTGACCGGATAGGACGTAAGCCTGTCATGATAATCGGGATTGCTGGACTGTCCCTTTCGTTTTTCATCACGGCTTCGGCAGATTCCTTATGGGTATTATTTGTAGCCAGGATCATTGGCGGAATTTTGTCATCGGCAAACATGCCAACCGCAATGGCGTATGTGGCTGATATCACGACGCCGGAAGATCGGGGAAAAGGGATGGGAATCATCGGGGCCGCTACAGGGCTTGGATTCATCTTTGGACCTGCGATTGGCGGGGTATTCTCCAAATCAAGTTTGAATTTACCGTTTTACATTGCTGGAATTTCCTCTTTGATTACTTTATTCTTAGTGATTGCGATACTAAAGGAATCACATACAGTTGAAAAAAGGGCCCAACAGTCAAAAAATAAAGAGTCCATGTGGAAAGCCTTTAAGGGGCCTCTTAAAACCATGTTCTTCCTGCAATTGATCGTCACTCTTTCAATGGCAGGACTCGAAACGACTTTTGCCTATTTTGCAGCCAAAAAGGCCGATATAAGTCTTGTCCAACTAGGTTATATCTTTATGATCATGGGGGTTGGCAGTGCGATCGTTCAAGGTGGATTAGTGGGTAGGATGACAAAGAAATATGGGGAAGGCGCGGTCATCCGAATGGGAATCATCGTATCGGCAGTTGGTTTCATTCTCATCCTGTTTTCTTCCGGTTTTTGGACATCGGCGGTCTTCCTGACGATTTTCGGAGTGGGTAATGGGTTCATCCGGCCGGCAATTTCGGCGCTGCTGACCAAAAGTTCCATGACGGGCCATGGCAGTGTCACTGGACTACTATCTTCCTTCGACTCGTTCGGCAGGATTGCAGGTCCTCCGATAGGAGGTTGGTTATTTTCGATTTCAATTGATTTACCATTTATATCGGGCGCGATCCTTTCCGTTTTTGCTTTGATTCTTTATCAGTTATACCATGTACGGACACAGACTAGACAGGTCCAAGCATCTCATTAATTTAATGATTGGCAAAAACCCCCCATTTCTAAAAAAATGGGGGGCCGCGAGCGGTGCTTGAATAGCACCGTTTTTTATTGAATCATATTGAGGAATTTACGTGTACGCGCTTCTTTAGGGTTTGTGAAAATCTGCTCGGGTTTTCCCCGCTCCATTATTTTTCCTTCATCCATGAAAATGACTTCGTCGGCGACTTCACGGGCGAAACGCATTTCATGGGTTACCACGATCATTGTCATGCCTTCTTCTTTCGCCAGGTCTTTCATGACCTGTAATACGTCTCCGACTAATTCAGGATCTAAAGCGGAAGTAGGTTCATCGAATAGCATGACCTTCGGCTCCATGGCCAGTGCCCTTGCAATTCCGACTCGTTGCTGCTGTCCGCCGGACAATTGAAACGGATAAAAGTCGATTTTTTCACCTAAGCCCACTTTCGTAAGCAGGGAAGCAGCCGTTTCTTTCGCTTGATGTTTGGCTATGTTTTTTACAATGATGGGTCCTTCCATTACATTTTCCAATGCTGTTTTGTGGGGGAAGAGGTTATAGCTTTGGAAAACCATCCCTGTCAAACTGCGAAAAGATGTAATCGAATTTTTTCTAACGGTTTTTTTGAAGTCCATTATGGTTTCATCGATTTCAATAGTCCCGTCCGTGGGTACCTCAAGGAGATTCAAACAACGAAGAAAGGTTGTTTTACCTGAACCCGAAGGACCGATCAATACAATGACTTTACCTTGCTCCACTTCCAAATCGATGCCCTTCAATACTTCAAGGTCACCAAACGATTTATGAAGATTCTTAATGTTGATCATTTTAAAATCTCCTTTAACTACTGCGGTTCTTATTTTGCTACATAACGATTTAGTCTGTCCTCTAAACTTCCTTGAATGAAAGATAGAATGGTACACAAAATCCAATATAAAGCAGCTGCTTCCATGTAAAGTAGTAGAAATTCATAGTTTTTTGCAGCGATTTCTTGAGCTTTACGGAATAATTCCGTTACAAGAATGAGTGATGCAAGCGATGTATCTTTTAAAAGGCTAATGAACGTATTGGATAATGGGGGAATCGATACACGGGCTGCTTGCGGCAAAATGATTCGCTTTAAAGCTTGGGTATATGTCATCCCGATTGAATAGCCTGCTTCCCATTGCCCTTTTGGTATGGATAAAATGGCTGCTCTTATAATTTCCGAAGCGTATGCTCCCACATTTAAAGAGAATCCTATAATAGCCGATATGAAAGGATTGATGGTTACACCTAAATTTGGAAGTCCATAGAAAATGATAAATAATTGCACAAGTAAAGGTGTCCCGCGGATGATTGACACATATACACGCGCAATTATTTGAAGAATTCTAATGGAAGATAATCTAGCCAATGCTGTGAGTACAGCAAGAATAAGGCCGAGAACGAATGTAATCAATGTTAGTGGAATCGTATATTGAATAGCTCCCTCTATCATAGGATAGAGGGAGGTTTGAGCGATGGAAACAAGCTGGTTCATACGCTCGGGGTCGGCGAAGATATTACTTAGGAGAAACATCTTCACCAAACCATTTATCCGAGATTTTCGCGTACGTGCCGTCGTCTTTCATTGCTTTAAGTGCTTTGTTTACTTCTTCCACTAATTTGCCGCTGTCTTTTCTGAACATTAAACCACTTGCGACTCCGCTTTCTTCCTCATCAGCCACTTTGATAGGTGCATCCGGGTGTTGCTTTTTATAATCAAGGTACGATAATTTGTCATTGATCGTGGCATCTACACGTTTGGAACCAATAAGCTGTACGGATTGAGAAAATCCTTCAATACCTGTAACTTCAGCACCATGTGATTTGGCTAGATCATTGTAGTTACTCGTTAAAGATTGTGCAGAGGTCTTGCCTTTCAAATCATCGAAGGATTTAATATCCGAATTATCTTTGTGTACAAGCAATACGGCTCCTGATTGAATATATGGGTCAGAGAAATCATATTTCTTTTGACGGTCTTCATCGATGCCCACTTGGTTTGCGATCATATCAAAACGTTTAGCATCCAATCCTGCAAACATGCCGTCCCATTGTGTTTCCTTGAATTCAGCTTTCACTCCAAGGCGTTTTGCCACTTCTTTAGCAATTTCAACATCAAACCCCGTTAGTTTATCTGAATCATCGTGGAATGTGAAAGGAGGGTATGTACCTTCTGTTCCAACAGTTAATACGCCATCTTTTTTGACTTTATCATATAGACTTTCTTGTGAAGAAGATTTATTGTCGTTATCGTTTGCCTCATTTTTAGTATTGGTACCACAAGCGGTAAGTACAACCGTGAAAGCTAACAATAGCGATAAAAGTGCAACCATTTTTTTCATTTGGGTAAACCTCCTAGTAATCTGATAGGGATTGATACACTGTGATACTATACAAGAAAAGGAAAAAAGTCAATGAAAATAACTTATATGATTAGTGTTAATGAAACTTGGTGAATTATACGGATTTTCACGCATTGAAGTGAAATAAAACTAAAAGAAAGGTGCATCGTTATCCGAGGAAGGAACTTAAAGAAAGGGAAGTAATCATTAAGAATCTAAGGGGACAAAAAGCCCCTCATCCACGTCGATAATTAGCTAAGTGGAGGAAGGGCTTGTTAAGGCCGTCCAAGAACTATTGCAGGATTCTTTTTAACTTAGTGTTTATCATGATTTCCATCCTCTACGCTGACGAAAATTGGGTTCGAATAGAACCAAAGGTCTTTATAGTTACGTTTGTTTATTTCTGAAAAACGCGTTTCGTTATCCTCGATTTCAGTCTTTGCATCGATCAGCGGTTCACCGTCCAGCGTTTCTCCAGAGACATTTTCCCCTAGATTCGTGCCTCGCAAACGGAAATATTGATCCTTATTTGCTTTGACTTTGTAAGTGATGGTATGAAAACCATCGCGATCTGTTTTCCAGTCTTTACTTGTAAAGCGTTTAACCACTTTTGTCGTATCATTGGTGGCTTTATTATAAGCAGGTGTTCCAGGCACTGCTTTCCCGGTTACTTCCCCGGAAATTAGATCTACGTGATCCACCTTGACGGGGTCTCCGTTATTGTTCTTTTTGGGGCTCTTAAATCGGATGGTGATCTTGACCATCTGTCCTTCCTTCACTTTCACTTCGCTCCCCATTTCTGCCTTGTTGTTTCCGTTTTTAGCTTGGAAATCAAGGGCATCGATCAAGTCACCAAAAACGGAAAAGGATTTTCCTGATCGCATGCCATCAAGGACAGATTGCATCGATGAACCATTTACCCATGTATAATTCTTGGAATATTCCCCTGGCCAGTAACCGCTGGAGTATAGGCGGTTTTCACTGATTTCAAAATGGGAGTCCGAATTGGAAAAATTCCAGAACTTACGACCTTCCCCAAGAAGCGCATCCCATGCACCGCCTACCTTAGCAAGCATGTAATCGGAACCGCCATAGGTCCGGTTTTCCGGTGTTGTCAGATTTAAACCGCCTCTATCTGGTTCCATCTGGTTACCTGGCATGCCTTCAAATCCGAACATGACATCCGGGGCGATATTGTTGAAGTCGCGAAAATCAGATATGTTGTACACCCTTTTTCTTGATGGGTGGTTCAATATGGCATAACTTGTATTCTTATAATTTTTCTCAAGCCATGCCAATGCTGTTCGAGCATCCTCGGATGTCTTATTTGCTCTTTGATCCTGTGCTTTCCAGACGGCTACATCCGCAGGATCAAACATCTTTTCATCCTGGTTGGTGAACAGATATTCAAACTGATTGCCAGCTTTCAGACTTTTAGGTGAGCCCGGCTGATCTCCTAAAATACCTATGCCGACATGCTCGTATGTAGGCATGTCCCATTCGAAGCCTGAAAAGATGATTTTATTTTTAAATTTGCCCTCTTTTTGCAGTTGTTCCATTTTCGGGGCTTGATATTGAATGATTCCCTGAGACAGCGGTATCGGCCCGCCTGGAATCAAATGTCCCTCATCATCCCTTGAAGACATCCTCAAGTGGTCAGAAATTCCCATCCAATCCATGCCATACTTATCAAATGCGTTATTTAGCAAGCTTTCAAGGCTCTGTGATCCCTCGGCATCATCGGACTGAGTGGTATGGGCATGATATTCCCCCTTCATCCATCTGCCTCCCGGATTTGTCTGATGGTCTTCTGCATCTTTTGCAGCAACCGCGCCCGGAAGACCCTGAAAAAGGATGGCCATGCATAGAACCGATACTGTGAAAGCCCTGAACTTATTAATCATTTTACCGACACCTCCATATATTGAAATAATGTTGAACAAGCTAATTTTATTGTAAAAATATTAAGAATCCGTTTGGGGTGAGTATGGTTTATGTAAATGAAATGATCGGTTCGCTTCCATTATGTATTTTGGGGCGGTGACAGCGGTTTGGAAGTTGAAAGGGAAAGAAGGGGGAGGGGCTTGAAACAAAAAAGGTTGCAGAGAAAACTTCCTTTCTCTACAACCTGCAACAACTATTTTGCCGTAAATATCATTTAGCTTCGAGTAGATTGATATGATCTACAGTTTGATCTTCACCAAAAATGAACCCAAGTTCATAATTTCTTGTCCTTGTAAATGTAGTTGATTTCATTCGTATTGGAAATATGGCTTATTTCGTCAGCATTGCCGAGTTGTTTTCCTAAAACTTTAGGTGTGATGCTACTTTTCCACAATTTTCTTACATGAAACATTTCCTTGATGCTCAATTGGATTGTTTTATTATGGTGGAGCATCAGGGAATATGGTTGGGTTGTCTACTAAAGAGAAACTATTTGAAAACCGCTCCCCGGAGCTCCAGGTTTATGGATCAGGGACAATTCACAGCCTTTCATCATGTGAAAATGGCTGGACTGCGTGACTTACACATTTAGAGAATATATAACCAAGATTATAGATTTGATTAGGGCGGAGCTGTTTTTGAACTCAGGTTATAGTCAATGAGGGATGTTTCATGCAGTCGGAAAAATGAAAAGGGTGCTTCACCACGATGAAGCACCTTTGAAAATGATGCAGTTAATCCCAAACGCTGATTCTAGGGACTCCAGCAGTTCTTAAATAGTCCAATAATTGACCAGTATGTACCGACTCATGATAAGCGATTCTTAGCAACATGTCTCCTAAATCCCTGATATATCCTACATCAGAGCGATCAATTTTAATATTGGATAAGTCGTTTTCGCTGAAGGATATGATTGTTTCCAAAAAATCACGCCTGTAAGGTTCAGCAAAGTTTAATTCCGCTTCTACAGAGATAAGTGGCTGTTTTTCATATGGTGATTCATAAACGGGTAAGCTGCCTTGATTTTTAATAGATAAATGATAGTAATGCTCACTATCAAGGACATGTCTAACCATTTCTAAACAGCTCATTGCCTTGTCGTCCGGTTTCCAATGGAGTGTGCCTTTAGGTATTGAAGTCCATAGTTTAATGTTTCTTCTTCTAACCTCTTCCAGATTTAAGATGATTAGTTCTATCGATTTCATAGTATCTCCCCTTTTAGCAGGTATACACACACTATAGCACGAATGAATGCCGGAAATATGGAATCATTTTGAAAATATAGAGAATTTAACGATCAACTTGAGGTAGTTAATTTATGGCGTATTCCTTCTGTTATCTATAGTGCCGCTCCAGTTAATTCAATAGATAACCGTATGCTATGCCAGTTTTTACTGGTTGCCATTTTTAAAAAGTGATCTTAAATTGCAAGTGATGGGGGTTTTAAAGAAAGGTTGATGAGACGACCGGGAAAATGCCTATAATCCGTGTAGAATTTACAGGCGATTTCATTCCCTAGTTTTGTAAGGAGGAACACATGATTCATATATCCGTATAATACTAATATCTCTTATTAGTATTATTATCAGACAGAGAAGGCCAGTTAATGAAGGGTAAAACAGATGAATGATTCGTATTAGTTGTGCACTGTATTACAAGATTAGAATGTATTTTGATCGATCTTTCTTCTTATTTACGCTATAAGCTTCAAGAGACCCTTCTTAAATCAGTGATTGAATTAGAATGTCATCATGATAAATTAAAATCGGTTTAAAACCAAGGGCTCTAAACTTTTGTAATGCTTCAGGGTTATTTTTGTTCACGAAACCGGACACTACAAGGATCCCTTTTTTTCTCACATAAGTTACTAGTTCTGGTAAAAGGGATTGCAAAATTCCCTTTCCTCTATATTTCTTGTCAAGTACTACATAATTAATATGAGCCACTTTATATAAATAAAGATTATAACAAAGAAATCCTACTACTTTACCTTTATCATTACAAATCACGAGTACCTTGTGTGACTTTTTCAGAATTTCATTCACTTTATCGGACGAAACCCGAAAATTTTTTACCGTAATATCCGTTAATTTCTTTATATCCTTTTTAGGATTCCAGTCTCGAAAAAAATACATCATAACTTCTCCTTTTATCTCTATTAGATATAACAGTTATTCACTAGAAATATATAGCCGGTACATGTAAATACATAACCAAAATTCAGAAAACTGGATTCAACACGGAATCCCTTTAGATTAGTCCAAAGGGATTCCATGTTAATCTTAAAAAAGCAACCTTCTAATTTTCAAATTCTTTGACAGAAGTGGGTTGCTTGATAGAAGTAGGTTCCTTAATTGAAGTACCTCTATTATTGTTTAATAAATTTTCTAAGACTCTTCTCAAGGCAGACCTAAGGCTGCTATTGCCATTTCCAGAATTGCTATTTCCAGAATTACCAGTTCTTCTTAGCTTTTTGTTTGACACTGAAATCATCCCCTTTGTTTTATAAATTTCCACATTACTAAATTATGTGTTAATATTCCTTTTTGCTTGGACAAGTTCACCAATTGCACAGTGGTATGTTATGTATTCTTGCTACTATTTAATGTAATAATATGGTATAATTTTGTGAATTACTTCACATAAAAAGGGTATCACTCGTTATTATTCGTACTATCTAACTCATAAACGAAAGAGGGTTGGTTATATGCTGAAGAAAGTGGTTTTAGCTGGAGGGACTGGTTTTGTCGGTCAATACTTTGAAAAGCATTTCAGGAATTTGGGATATGAGGTAAGGATCATCTCCAGGCAAACCCCGCATACTGGCTGGGAAGATAAAGAAGGAATAATTGAAACGATCGATAATTCGGATATGTTAATCAACCTAGCAGGAAAAACGGTCAATTGCCGCTACAATGCCAAGAATAAGAAAGAAATATTGGATTCACGAACTGATACGACTGAAGTGCTGGGTAAGGCGATTGAACAATGTGAAAATCCTCCTTCATTATGGATAAACTCAAGTACGGCAACGATATACAGGCATGCTGTAGATAAACCAATGACGGAGGAGGATGGTGTAATCGGTTCAGGCTTTTCTGTAGATGTTGCGAAAGCGTGGGAGCGCTCATTTTTCGATTTCCGATTACCTAAAACGAGACAAATTGCTTTACGAATCGCCATTGTATTGGGAGATGGGGGAGTGATGACCCCGTATAGGAATTTGGTTAAATTCGGACTGGGAGGCCATCAAGGATCAGGAAGTCAGAAATTCAGTTGGATACATATAGAAGATTTATTTAACATTGTCCTTTTTCTGAGAAAGAATCAGGAGTTGAGCGGGGTGTTCAATTGTTCATCGCCGCATCCAGTAACAAATCGTGAATTGATGGCTCATTTGAGAAAGTTCATGAATATTAGGATAGGACTGCCCTGTCCAACACCCATGCTTGAAATGGGGGCTTTCTTTATGGGGACCGAAACGGAATTGATATTAAAAAGCCGGTGGGTCATACCTGAGAGATTGGAAAAAGCGGGGTATGCATTTAAATTCCATCATCTTGATGAGGCTCTGGAACAGATACTGATGAATTCTTAAAATAATCGAGATTGATTGCTATAATGATAGATAGAAAATCATTAATGGAGGGGAATAGTAGAATGAATATGACTCCATCCGAAAAAGTCGGAAGATTCACAACAGGGATATTTTCAGAGTTGGCGACCCGCAAGCAGGATGCAATGAAACGAGGGCTGGATGTTATTGATTTGAGTGTAGGAAGTCCGGATTTACCACCGCCTGATTTTGTAGTGGATACGCTAGTGAAGTATGCGCAGGATCCCAATTCCTACGGGTATACGTTAAAAGGTACGCCTGAATTCCATGAGGCAGTCCGGTATTTTTATCGGATGCGTTATGGGGTGGAGCTGGATGCAGAAAGGGAAGTCCTCCAACTGATGGGATCGCAGGATGGCCTTGCACACTTGGCAACGGCGATGATAAACCCTGGAGATTATGTGCTGGTGCCAGATCCGGGATATCCAATTTATGAAGCGAGTGTAAAGCTTGCCGGCGGAATCATTCATCCGATGCCGCTTACTGCCGAAAATGGATTCCTGCCGCAATTCGACGGTATTCCGGATGAAATAGTGAAAAAGACCAAAATGATGATCATCAGTTATCCAGGAAATCCTGTCACTGCCCTTGCTGATGAAGCTTTCTTTTCGGAAGTCATAACATTTGCGAAAAAGAACGAGATCATGGTGGTTCACGATTTTGCTTATTCCGAGTTGATTTTTGATGATCATCCGCAAATTAGTTTTATGTCCATTCCTGGTGCCAAGGAAGTGGGGATTGAATTTAACTCACTTTCCAAAACTTTTAATATGGCCGGCTGCCGCATTGGGTATGCAGTGGGCAATCGAGAGGCGCTGAACATCCTGGGAACGCTGAAATCACACATCGATTATGGGGTTTTTTATCCTATTCAAAAAGCTGCCGAGATGGCGTTAACTTCCAATCTTTCGCTGCTATCCGAACAGGTTAAGGAATACCAGTCCCGACGTGATGCCTTGATATCAGGACTTGCGGAAGGGGGATGGCATGTGCCGAAAACCGCAGCTACCATGTTTATTTGGGCCCAAATTCCTGTTGGCTGGAAATCACGGGATTTTGCCTATGCATTGATTGAAAAAGCAGGGGTAACGGTCGTCCCAGGCGATGCTTTTGGGAAGCAGGGTGAAGGGTATGTCAGGATGGCCTTGGTCCAGCCGGCCGAGAGATTGACAGAAGCTGCTGAACGGATCAGATTGTTTTTGGAGGAAAAAATTGGAGTTTGAAAAATCCAGCATTTAATATATTCAGGTTTTAAGAACGCTCGATCACGGATCGGACGTTCTTTCTTTTTATTTTCCCATTTTTATGGGGCAGTGACTACCAATTCAGCTATAGAGGCAGAAGCTTATTTTCTAAAGCAAGGAATCAACTGGCACGCTGAGGAGTATATAGAGCTTGAGGAAGTTGTTACTTACTTTGAGGCGCTCTCTAGTGTTTTAAAAAAACTACTTTGAAGTTTAAGAGAAGGTCCATCCTCGGATGGGCTTTTTTATTGTTATGAATACTAGAGCGATAGATTATTAATGGAATTGCCGAACGTAAAAAGGACAAGCCGCATAATATATAGCAAGTTCGCAACAATCTTCAATGAAGCGGACTTAATTTGATAGAGAGGGGGAAAAGCAATGATCAACTGGAAAGTGCGTCTTAAGAATCCGACGTTTATATTCACGGTACTCCTTCCTGGGCTATTATTATTGGCGCAGATGGTTGCCGCGTTCATAAACAATTTCATTACCCCTATAGGCTTTACCATTACTGATGATGCATTGAACGGGGCTTTAGGCATCATTAACTTCATAGCGCTTACATTCTTTGGGGTCGGCGGTGTGGTCGATCATACCACTAAAGGTCTAAGCGACAGTGAGAATGCTCGACAATACAAGGATCCTAAGTAATGGGCACTATTCTTTCATATATTGAAGAGTAGAATATACCAGATAACACCGTACTAGTTACAAAACGGTGTTATCTGGTTATTTGTTTTTTGGCAGAGATGATGATGGCCGAATTAAAAATGATTTTTGGTCTGAAAACCGAAATGCAACATACATTTAAAATTGTGGTTCATTTTCAGTTTGGGGAGGAAAAAGAATGAGTTATAGTTTACCAGTTTCAAAATGGTTTGCAGCCATAGTTTTAATCGGAGCATTATTGACGGCATTCATATTCAGTCCGGCTAATGCTTCAGCCTCTATCAATTATGGTGATGAAGTTGCCGCTTTGGCAAAGAAGCAGGTGGGAAGCAAATATAAATATGGGGGGACGACACCAAAAGGATTTGATGCTAGCGGTCTTACCCAGTATGTATATAAAAATGCCGCCACAGAAATGAAGATTCCAAGAACGAGTGCGGAACAGTATAAAACCGGAAAGGCCGTGAAGCAAAAAGATTTAAAAGCGGGAGATTTGGTCTTCTATGCGACAGGTAAGAAAGGGCAGGTCTCTTTTGTGGGAATCTATTATGGAAATGGTACATTTGTCGGAACCACCACCAAAGGAGTCAAGGTGGTCAAAATGAGTGATAAGTATTGGAAAGAAAAATATATAGGGGCAAAACGAGTCATTAAGTAACAATCTGATGTTCATATGAAAAAAGTCCAGCAAAAAGAGCATCGAAAAACCGATGCTCTTTTTGCTAGTCATCTCCGGGGTCCATCATTCAATGATGATATCCGTTAAAACAACATGGCCATTACGAACCTTTACTACGGCCACTGAAGGATTGGCCAATGCGTCCTTCTCCATTTCCTTTGCCTTTTCTTCGGATGCGAAATAATTGTCCAGACCGTATCTGATCTGAATGGTTTCAGCATTTTGCAGGTCATATGGGATTTCCAATTCCCCTTTTAGGTAAACGCCTTTGCCGGGTTTTTCTTTTGTTACGTAATCGACATCGTATAGTCCATCAGTGTTTTGTTTTAAACGTACATATACCTTTTTATAATCACCCATATTTCTTGTATTGAACTCGGTTTTAATCGAGTCATCGACTTGTGATGGCTTAACGGATTCAATTTCGTATTTCAAAGCCACATAGCTTCCCCTAAACAAGTCAGTCGGGTCGACCGGGGCTGTTTTGATCTTGATTACATCACCTGTCATTGTTGTCCAGACAGGAGGAAACGCCAAGACTAATAGAATCAAGACTGGTATGGAAAATACGATGAGTGGCCGGAATGATGGATTACTCATTGAGTTCCCCTCCTTTTTTTCGTTGATTTTCAAAGAAGAAGCCAAAACCGATAAGCATGATTCCACCGATGATGAATGTAAGCGATTTTGGCAGGAAGTCAAAGGAGTAGATATAATATCTGAAAATCAATGCACATATTATCACGATGCTGGTCAAACTGCCTTTAAGAATGAGATAAAGCAGGAAAACGAAATAAGCTAAAGGAAACCAGATTGAAAAATCAAAGGTAAGGAAGAGTGCGGTAATACCATGTAAGATATGCCCTTGGATGTGTGTGATATTTTGTAATTTGGCTCTTACCGGAATATAGGCAAGCACGATTCCCAGTACAAACAGAATGGAAAGCACAATCGTATTCGAATTTTCAAAACCGGACTTCGGCACGAATTCCATTAGAAATAAGGCAATTGTATTGATGGCTAAAGCGTTAATGAAAAAGGTCAGATATTTTGGGTAATCGAATTTCTTTAACAAAATGTATAAAGCCGGTAGAAATACAAGAATGGCAAGCGGATAAGATGTTTCATCAACGAATATACTTCCGTTCATATAAATGAAAAGCAGGAAAGATGTAAAAAGGATGATAAAGACATCCTTCAAATAGTATCCAATGAATACCGTTCCTATCGCCCATAATAAAAAGGAACTGTTGAAATTGATGCTAATGTTAAACATCTGCTCGATTAGAAAAATCCCTGCACCAAAGATCAGAATACCTGCATAATGCAGACTTCGTGACGTTTTGGGAAAGCGTACCTGCACCTTCACGCCAGCAAAGTTCACTCCGATGAGGCATGCAATGATAAGCAGGAATTTAACCGCTTTACTTAAATAGATCCAGTTACTGGCTACGAAGGTCAATACGCCTAAACCTAAAAGAAGTGCCCCAATGGATAATAGAATAGTGATGAAGCTCAAATTACCTTTTACATCATAGGAACCTAACATCCTCACTTTCTCTTGCTGGGAGATGACTCCTTCCTTTTCAAGGTAATTAAATTCATGTTCAAGAAACTCGAATTGCTTTTTTGTTATTTCTTTATTGGCCAAAGTAACTCCCCCTTCCACATTTTACTATTATACATCGTATTCTTTTGCAGCTTTGAATATAATGTTAATTTTCTTCTACCCTTATTGGAATGCATGTAAGACCAAAAAAACATTTTCAGTACCTTGCAATGAACAGTACCATGTGGTAAATTATTTACATAAGATGTATTGTTCGGTGTTCAGTACTGTTTATTGAACTATACTAAAAGACTCTTGGAAGGAGTGATGGTGCTATGAATGTACAATTTAAGAAAGGTGTCCTGGAACTATGTGTCCTGGTCTTATTGGATAAGCAGGATCGCTATGGCTATGAACTTGTACAGAAGATTTCGGATCAAATTGAAATATCGGAAGGGTCTGTATATCCACTTTTACGACGATTGACGAAGGAAGAGTATTTTACGACTTATTTGCAGGAATCAACAGAAGGGCCTCCACGCAAGTATTATAAGTTAACCGACAAAGGCCGGAGATACCTTCAAGAGCTGCTGTTGGAATGGAATGAATTTTCGAATGGGGTCAACCAATTAATCAAGGAAGGTGTGAACCGATTAGTTTGAATACGGAAGGTAAGTGGACGGAAATGATCATGTCAGCTTTTCATTATGAATGTTAAAGGAGGAGCCCGGTGTCATACTGGGCTTTTATTTATATATATATATTTAGGTACACGAAATAAATCATTCGCTTATTTTAACCAATTTTAGTAAACTGGCAATGACTATTATAAATTAGAAGGTGAAGGGATATGAGGGAAACCTTAGTGGATGAACGGGTAAGAGGGACTGATAAAATCTGGACACGTGATTTCATCATGATCTGTTTGGCAAATATGTGCATCTTCATGGGATTTCAAATGACGATGCCGACTCTCCCGCTGTTTGTAGAACAGCTTGGCGGTGATGACCGCCTTGTGGGGGCTGTCCTTGGAATCTTCACTTTTTCGGCCTTGCTTGTTCGGCCAATTGCCGGCAGGTTATTGGAGACAAAGGGAAGGCGCATCGTTTTTCTTGCCGGGTTAGCCATTTTTGCATTGTCAGTGGGTTCCTTCGGTTTTATGGGGAGCATCGGTTTGTTATTCATGATGCGGATTGTACAGGGCGTCGGCTGGGGGTTTTCTTCAACGGCTTCAGGAACGATTGCTTCCGATATAATCCCTGCGAAACGGCGTGGTGAGGGGATGGGGTATTACGGATTATCGGGTAACTTAGCACTGGCATTCGGGCCATCATTGGGTCTTTTTCTAGTTACGGTCCTTCCTTTTCAAGAGTTGTTTTTGATCTGCTCATTATTAGGATTGTTTGCCATCATTGCAGCATCACTTATTCGGCATCAAAAAGTGGAAAGTGATCCTCCGGCGGCTGTCAGAGCCAAAAGGTTTGATATATATGAAAAAAGTGCCCTTCAGCCATCTTTGCTCATTTTCTTCATCTCGGTTACATTCGGTGGAATTGCAACCTTCCTTCCCCTGTATACAGCGGAAAAAGGTGTAGATGGGATTCAGTGGTACTTTTTAGTATATGCAATGGCTCTCATGGTCACGAGATTATTCGCGGGTCGATTATATGACCGAAGGGGACATCGAGCCATATTCGTGCCTTCAACAGTACTCATCATGGCTGGGATGCTGCTGCTTGCGTGGATGCCGAGTGAAGCGGTCCTTTACATTGCGGCAGTGCTTTATGGATTTGGATTCGGTTCTGTCCAGCCGGCGCTGCAGGCATGGTCGATTGAAAAGACGGCACCCAATCGGAAGGCGATGGCGAATGCAACATACTTTTCATTTTTCGATCTTGGAGTGGGCATAGGTGCCATCATGTTCGGGCAGATAGGCTTCCTCTTCGGCTATAGGAGCATCTATATCACGGCAGCCGCTTCGATTTTCATTTCAATGATCGTTTATTTATGCATTATCAGGAGCGAGGATAAAGTAAAATCAATATAAAGACGTTGAATGGCTTCGATGGAAGTCATTCTTTTTTTGAGTCAGGAGGAACACCACTGGAATCGTTGTTTCATCAGTGTATTATCCTAAATATTTAAAAGATGGAAAAACTTTGTTATTATCGAAAAGAGAATGTACATAAGATGATAGAAGGTCTATATGAAGGAAGGGGAATCTTGGGATGAATGATTCTTCAAACGAAGAAATGACATTAGAAAGAAGGAAGCGTATTTTCCAAGAAGAGCTGGATGTTTTATGGGAAAGGCGGCTCATCCCTAAATCAGAATATATCCGGATTAGCAGGGCATACAATCGGCATTTCCAATTAGCCCTCCATAAACAAAAGCGCTTAGAGCATGAAAAAAAGAAATCCAGCCAAGGACATGAAACAATTATCGGTGAAAGTGCCGAGATGAAGGTTCAAGATAGCCTGATTGAAGAATCTTCATTGAAATCACGGGAATCTGGTAAATTGAAAGAATCGATAATGAAAGATGAGAATGCCGGGTATGATCCTATTGAATCCGTTTTGGAGGATAGTCTTGAACCTGTCAACGAGATCACTGATAGGAAACCGGTTATTCAACAGCAGGCCATCAAGCGGGAGAAACCGGCAAAACCGGCAAAACCGAAGAAAACACCTGAGCAAATCAGGGAACGGAATATCTCTGTCATTCTGCTCACTGGGGTCATATTGCTTCTGTTTGGCGGGTTGATATTAGCAACCACTTCATGGGGGAATCTGAATGCGGTCCTGAAAGTTTTCTTCATTGGAATGGTATCCGTCATTTTTGCAGGGATGGCCTTCATCGCTTCGAAGCTGAAAATTAAACAGACCGCCTTTGCATTTCTGACGCTAGCGGGTTTATTCATTCCGATTACAATTTTATCAGCTTCATATTATCGGATTTTTGGAGATTACCTTTCACTTAATGGTGGTGGACGGGGGCTTCTGGGGTTTCTTGGGGGATTACTTTGCTTAGCCATTTATTGTAAGATTGCTGACTACTTTAAGTCGAAAATATTCATTTTCATTTCAATATTCACGTTTGGCATTACCTGCTATTTCGGATTGGCTTTTGTGACGCCGACTATCGAGTGGATGTTTTTGGCGATTGGCATACTTAATTTAATACTATTATGGAATATTGAGCAATTGAAAAATCAAAAAGCATTAACGTTATTCAAACCATACATTTTTCAATTCATCCAGTTTAAGATCATCGTGGAAGCCTTTGTGATCCTGACGTTATTTTCAAGTAACTTGGAGTATTCGCTAACGTTGATGGTCTTTTCTGTTTTGTTTTTAATTTTTTCGGTCAAATTCCAAAAAAAATATTATGAAATGGCTTTTAGCGCCGTTTTCACGTATGGATATATCCATTTTATTTTTAACTCATTTTTAAGTGAGTATATGATCATTGCTTTTGCATTTGTACCAATCATTTTTACTGTGCTATCGAAATATCTGGCTAAATCCAAAATGACTAAGCTTTCCAAGAACTTCATGTTCACCAGTTTGATTGAGAGCGGGATCGTTTTCTTATATAGTAACGCGATGGTGTACCAGGAGAACTATGCGCAAATATTCATCGCGCTCATGATAGTATCCGCTCAGCTTGTCCATGTTTCCCTTCATTCGAGGAATTCAAGCTTCACGTACCCTGCTGTTGTTGTTTTCGACTTAGCGTTCCTATATCTTTTCTTTGCCTTGCCCGTCTCTTTTTCTACCATTTTAAATCTGTTTTTTGTTGTTCAGGTCATTCAATATCTTGGAGTATATTTATATAACCGTCACCCAAGGTACAGCCTGTTTAAGAAGAGTATCTTACTTATCTCCCCAATGATCATGTTAGTGATACTGACCAGTAAATTCAGCGAAATGGATTGGCTTGCAGTTAGTGCAGCGCTCGCCATGATCTCTTGGCTTTTTTTCATCACATATATAAAAGACGAATCAAAGCATATGAAGGAAAACGCCATATACGGATTTCCAATCACTTTCGTACTGGCTTTGATTGCTTTCTATCCATATTTGATGGAGAGTTTAGAGTGGGTCCGATCAAATATAATGCTCAGCGTCTATTTAATGGGGGTTTCACTGATTTCCATCGGTGCAGCTTACACATTTAAAAAGGGATATCATAAATTCTTCCCTGTTTTTGCATATAGCGGACAGATTCTCTCCTTCCTTTCCTTGATATCGATTCCATTCGATTCACTTAATCCTTTGGAGGCAAGCGGAGTCATTGCCATAGCTACTGCAATAAATGGCTGGTCCGTCCATATACATCGGAAGCACATATTCTGGGTGCCTGTCGTGATTACAAGTGCCGGCCTATATGCTTCACTATACGATGTTTTTGATTTTGGTTTAATGGTGTTGAAGATTGCGTTTGTTCTGCTAGGTCCTATTATCTTTTTCCTTTTAGGAGAATGGCTTGGGAAATATTCAAAAAGTGGGAAATTGTACTTCCAATATGCTAGTCACCTTGCCAATTTACTGGCGATTCCCGTTGGATATTTGCTTATAGTCCATACGGAAAGTTCACCGTTCCTATATGTTTCACAACTGATGATTTATATTTTGAGTGCTTTAAGGGCACATGTGAAATGGGAAAAATACGTTTATACGTACCTGGGATTTTCGACCCTTTTCCTGCAGGTACATTTATTTTTTGCAAACATGGGGCAAATGGCATTCATTACATCAATATGCATGATGATAACAGCAGGACTCATAACCATTCTGTGGACGGTTTCCAATAAGAATTGGAAAGGCATCATGGAGTATTATCTTATTCCAATCATTCATTTAGGAATAAGCATATCCATATTGGAAATGGCAATCCGGGATTTTCCGCTTAACAGGGAATTGGTCTGGGTAGGAGTGATGACTGTACAGTTCTTGTTTGCCTGGTATCTGCTCATGAAAAGGAATTGGCGGAACTATGTGGTGGTTCCTCTAAGCTTGGCGTTCATCTTCTATAATATGTATGTAAATACATTACCTTTGGTTATGGCGATTATCGTATTGCTTGTATGTATGGCTGTGATGGTGATGGCTAGCAGACGCCATTTCAAAGGATTGGTCGACCAAGAGGGAACGAAGAGAGTCATTGATTATTATCGGATTTTTGGCTTGTTATATCTGTGTACTCTGAATCTGGAAGTGTTTGTAAGCGATACAGGTTCTGCGATTTTGGGGATTTTCGTTACCCTGCTGTTGCCTAGCTACTTCATCCTTATGGGAAGATTCACGATCTATAAGAAAGAAAAAAGCATTTACTCGGGAATAGCGGCCATCATCGGCCTTTTCCCGTTCATAAATATCATAGACTTTGCCCATACACTCCCAATCGTCACGAGTTTGGCAGTTCTTTTTGGCTGTATGGGAGGAATGTTGTTGTTAAGCAGGCTGTATTCCAGCGGGTTACTCAAGAAAAATGGATCAGGCATCATCAACTTTGATCCTTTCAGGATCTATGGTTTATTCTTTTTGATCGATATGAATGTGGAGGTTTTTAATGATACTAAACAACAGTTACTCCAAGTCTTTGTATCGCTTCTGTTAACCGCTTATTTCATTTTCCTGAGAAGCTTAACAGCTGAAAAGCTAGAAAGGAAAATCTATGCCAATATTGCTGCACTAGTCAGTCTGTATCCCTTCCTAATCATTGTCGGGTATGCCGACAGCCTATCGATTGTAATGGAATTGATGTTCCTTTTCGGCTGTATGTCAGGGATGCTGCTTTTAAGCCGGCGTTATTTCGATGGCTTAATCAAAAAGGAAGAAACAGGTATTACCATTGATGCATACAGGATATATGGCCTGTTGTTTTTACTAGCCATGAATAGGGGAATTCCTGTAACTGAAACATCAAGCCAGTTACTCCAGGTTTTCGTCTCGCTCTTGATCACAGTTTACTTCATATTGATTGGAAGTTTCACAAAGGATGTAAAAGAAAAGGGCATCTACGTTTGGCTGACGGGAATTCTCAGTTTGTATCCGTATTGGACCATTATCATGTACGCGGACACATTACAGCCTTTCGTTGGAGCGGCAGTCCTTTTTGGGTGTACGGCCATAATGGTACTGTTAAGCAGGAAATTCTTTACAGGCTTGCTTGATAAAGGCCCGGCAGGACTTCAATTGGATTTTTACAGAGTCTATGGTCTGCTTTTTCTTCTTGCCATGAACATGGATGTTTTGACGGGGGGACCGGCACATTTCATTTTGGGAATCTTCGTGGCACTTCTGATTCCGGCCTATTTCATTTTGATGAGAAGCTCGACTACAGGCATGTTGGAAAGAAAATGCCAGTTGGCTGCAGCGATATTGTTCAGCCTATATCCGTATTGGGTCATTGTCGATCGGCTCACGATATCTCCTGTACTTGAGGAGGAGGTGAATATTCTGCCGCTGTTCATTGTCAGCACCACACTGCTGAGGAAAATCTTTGTTAAAGGCAAAATCACACAATATATCGAGAGTGGTATTGTTTTCCTTTTGTTTTTAGCCTTGATCATTGATGCAATGGCAGGCAACACCTTATATGATGCACTCATTATCGGAACGGTGTCATTGGCAGCAATGCTCTTTGGATTCATGATGAAATACAAATCCTATTTCATCGCTGGAACTGGGACCATTTTATTCAATGTCTATATGAATACCAATTCGATGTGGGGCGAGATGCCATGGTGGCTGTATTTAATCATCGGCGGAGGGCTGCTTATCGGAATTGCATCTTTCTTTGAATGGAAAAAACAAAAAGACAACAGGACATCGAAGGAGGTTCTTGAGAAAAATAAACAAAGGATCAAGAATTGGTTCAATCGGTGGAATTAATAAATCGTTAATTCACTGTATGGTTAATGAAGAAGATGCAGGGACATTAAAGAGGCGTAATGGATATTGGAGCAAAGTAAAAAACGCTTGGTTTTCCAAGCGTTTTTTTGATGCTCAAGACGAACAAGAACTGCATGAAGAACAGCTGGAAGAGGAATCGGAACTGCTGTCATGGGAACTGTTATGACCACCATGATCGGCATAGCCAGATCCAGAGGAAACTGTGTTCGATTCATTCCCGAAAATATCTTTAAATTCGCTGTCAAAATCATCGGTGCTTGCATAAGTGAAATAGGCAGGAGCTGCGTAGTCCGTCTTGTCGTACGTTTTCCGCCAATTCAATTCTGTCATGGGGCGATTTTCTTTAAATTGGGAAGTGAAAGATTCAAAGGTCCGTTCCGCTTGTATACTTGTCGGTTTCCGCATATATTTCTCTTTTAACTGCTCCAGCTCCAACGTTTCAAAATCGCTGAGAAGCGCTTGCCCTTTATCATGTTTGAAAAATTTGCCCCATTTTTGAATGGAATGGGAGTCCACCGTAAATAGCTGTACATAGTAAAAGTCAAAAAGAGTGCACTCTTCGGGCTTGAAAACAGGTTCTGTATGAGGATGGTGCTGAATGGTCCTACCGATGAAAGCCTGGCAAAACTCATCATATTCCTGTCTATATTTCAGCATGATATGCCACAACTCATCGATGACTGAATTAAACATTTCAACTTTTCCAAACACTGCAGCCATAATCAAATAGCGTTTTAATTCACGCCAAGCCTGATTGACCTTTATCTGTGAGTCCCGTGGATGCTTCAGCCGGAATTCAGCATTGACCTTTTCCATATAATTGAAATCCAGTGCTGTATTAAGCTGTTCTATCAATGATTCTGAAACGATTTCCGCTGCATGCAGATCTAAAGTTTCAGTATGGAATTTACGGAATTCATTTTGATAGCGTTCCAATTTAGCCGGTTCACTTAGCCCTTTAACGAAATTGACCAGGAAAACAGCAAAAATCGCCGCAAGAATGACATAAAAGAAGGTCATTTTGTCCACTCCTCTTAATCTATAGATATAGTACTTTAACATTATCTTACATGTTATTGGAAGTGATTGTAAGTTATTGTTTTGAATTTCGGCCAAAATGGTCCATTGTCGGAAATCGATTAAGCTGTAAGGGATTTTCAATCAAATATCAAGCACTTCAAATAATGCCTCATATCTAGTATAGTTAGAGAGGAAAAGGGGTGAAGGCATGTACTTGACAGTAAAAGAGACTGCGGAATATTTATCGATGCCGGAATCTTATATAGAAAGTTTGATCGTTCAAAATAAAATTCGCACCGTTCATGATGGTGAGCAGCATTTGATTTTTAAAGAGCAGTTCAATATGCATCTTGAACAGATGGAGAAATATAAAAAGCAATTAGCGGATTACTATAACGAACCCATCCCCGAAGATATCGATGTGAAGGATGAAGATTAGCATCTGCCCATTTGGCAGATGTTTTTTCATGCAGAAAGGGCTGTGGAATTAAGGATCGAATTTTCCCAAAAGGCCTTAACTACGTCTGCATCATGGGCCTTGCTGATCATTCAAATAATTTTGTTGTCAATGGAAGGTATTTGTAGTAGAATTCCTCAATTCCGTGTAAAATGAAAGGTAGAAGGAATTATCACGGCAGAATGGTAGTTAGGAGATAGGTAAGTGGTAAAAGAGTATTTGCAAAGCGAAGGTTTTTCAAGGTTAATTACATTAATTGTGTTAGTCCTCTTTTTAATAAGCATCGGCAGTATGGTTAATATCGTGTTATTCACATTTGTTTTCACTTTCCTGATGGGAAGGCTGGAGCAATTTATCATGGTTCGGCTGAATAAAGTGATGCATATCAACTCTAAGGTTGTTATAAGCTTTTTATATGCAGTCGTCATTTCTAGTTTAGCCATCGTTCTTTATAAATATCTACCGGTCATTACGCTACAATTCACGGAATTAGTGACACAGATCGTTTACTTCTTTCAACATCCACCAGATAGTAGGGTCATTCAATATGCCATTAATATAATGAACGAGCTGGAATCGCCGCTCGATCTACAAAAACAGATGAATACACTCTATCTTTATATATCCGATTTCGGTAAACTGGCATTTCAAATTTTCATTTCCATGTTGCTTAGTCTATTTTTCTTATTGGAAAAAGATAAAATCATTCGCTTCACTTCTAAATTCAAGCGGGCCAAATTCAAATCTTTCTTTATAAACTTAAGCCACTTTGGCGTCAAATTCATCAATTCATTCGGAAAGGTGATCGAGGTCCAGTTCTTGATAGCCATTACGAATGCTGTCCTATCGGTAACTTTCTTATGGATTCTTGGCTTCCCGCAGTTGCTCGGTCTAGGGATCATGATTTTCTTCCTGGGTTTGATTCCGGTTGCAGGGGTCATCATCTCTCTCATTCCACTTAGCATGATCGCCTATAGCATCGGCGGCATGCCGAAAGTGATTGCTGTATTAATCATGATTGTTGTGATCCATGCAATTGAAAGCTATATTTTAAATCCGAAATTCATGTCGGCAAAAACAAATCTTCCGACATTTTTCACCTTCATCATCCTATTGTTTTCCGAGCATTTCCTTGGGATATGGGGATTGATCATCGGAATACCGATCTTCATCTTCCTGTTGGATATGTTAGATATTGAAGAGGGGAATAAGGAAGTACCATAATAGTCATTTAAGCAGCGGCCACGCTAATATGGCCGCTGCTTATTTTTGTTCTATTAAACCTTTTGAAAGGTACCCCTATCTGTTTTTAATATAACATCCATTTATTCAAGAAAAAGGAAAAAGTCTGTATCTTCCCCATTAGAGCATAGTTGCGTTTTTGATTTACCGAGTTAATTGATTAAAATCTTATTTTACTAAAGTTGTTTATCGAAATTTTATTGCTTAAAAAAACGAATAAACGTATAATATTCTTAAAAGAATATACTGAATGTTCTCTAAAGTTAGATTTATCTGTTTTTTTAAAAAAAGAGAGTTTACGAGAGAGAAGAGGGGATTATTTTGAAAAAGGTTTCTTTTGTAGTGTTTGCCATGGTAGTTTCATTGTTACTAGTCATGACAGGATGCGGGAAGGATAAGGAAGTCTCGACAACTGGTAAAGAAGAAGAGTCCAATGGAAAAACACTCAGGATCGTGACAGACGCCAATTATGCTCCATTCGAATATCTTGAAGGTGATAAGATTGTAGGTTTCGATGTTGATTTCATCAATGCCGTTGCAAAAGAAGCGGGTTATGAAGTTAAACTGGAAAGTGTTGGTTGGGATCCGATTTTTGTCGAAATCGAATCTAAGAGAGCGGATGTCGCGATATCTGCGATTACAGTGAATGACGAAAGAAAGCAATCTTATGACTTCTCTGTTCCGTATTTCTTATCCACAAACAAGATTCTTGTTCCTGAGAATAGTGATATAAAATCAGGAAATGAATTGAAAGGAAACGTCATTGCCGTTCAGACTGGTACAACTGGACAGGAAGCGGTAGAGAAACTCCTTGGAAAGAACCACAAGGATATCAAAAAATTCGAAAATAATAACCTGGCCATTCAGGAATTACTAAAAGGCGGAGCTTCGGCTGTCGTAGCTGATAATACGGTTGTTGAAGAATATGTGAAAAATAACCCCGATCAAAAACTGAAAGTCGTTGAAGATAGCAAAAGTTTCAATGAGGAGTTTTATGGTCTTATGTTCCCAAAAGGCAGTGAACTGAAATCGGAGTTCGATAAAGCCGTGAATGCCATTTATGAAAATGGGAAATATGCAGAAATTTATAAAGAGTGGTTTGGTACGGATCCAGATATTGAAACGTTGAAAGCACAACAATAAAAACAAATGGAAGTAAAAGATTGCGTAACTTTACGTGTGAAGTTACGCAGTTTTTGTGGTCTTAGGAGGGAAACAAAATGAGTTTTCGCTGGGATATTATTTTTGAATATGCTCCTTTCTTATTAAAAGGAACATTGCTAACCATAGGGCTGTCGGTTTCCTCCATCCTCATCGGAACCTTTTTGGGGTTATTGATCGGTTTAGGGAAAATCATGAGAAACAAAGTGCTTGCCTTTCCATTTTACTGCTATGTCACGGTTTTTCGCGGAACACCGCTTTTAGTTCAAATCTTTTTAATCCATTTTGGAATTGTGCCCTTTTTTACCGGGGAAACGAATGCAGTAACTGCCGGTGTCATTGCTTTATCTTTAAATGCAGCCGCATATATTGCCGAAATTTTCCGGGCGGGCATTCAATCCATCGATAAAGGGCAAATGGAAGGGGCGCGTTCATTGGGAATGACCCATATCCAAACAATGATACATATTGTATTGCCTCAAGCTTTCAAACGAATGATTCCTCCGTTAGGAAATGAATTCATCGTATTATTGAAGGATTCATCCCTGCTTTGTGTCATTGCTGCCCCGGAATTGATGTATTGGGGGAAAGCGATGGGGAGTCAGTACTTTAAAGTGTGGGAGCCATACTTGGCGTGTGCCTTCATCTATCTATTCCTGACCCTCATTTTAAGTTTCGTATTAAATAGACTCGAAAGAAGGTTGAAAACAGAATGATCAAGGTGGAGAATCTAAAGAAGTCATTTGGCGAAAATGATGTATTGAAAAATATCAATGCAATCGTTTCCCCTCGGGAAGTAGTCGTGGTAATTGGTCCTTCTGGGTCCGGTAAATCCACTTTCCTCAGGTGTATCAATCAACTTGAAACGATAACGGGAGGCCATATTTTCATTGAAGGGCTTGATACGACAGACAAGAAAGTCAATATCAATAAAGTCCGGACGGAAGTTGGCATGGTATTTCAGCATTTTAACTTATTTCCACATAAGACTGTTCTTGAGAATATAATGCTTGCGCCTATAAAGGTCCGCAAGATATCCAAAGAACAGGCTTCCCAAAGAGGGATGGAACTGCTTAAGAAAGTGGGACTTAGCGAGAAAGCGAACGCATATCCAGATTCATTATCGGGGGGACAAAAGCAACGCGTCGCAATTGCCAGGGCGTTAGCGATGGAACCCAAAATCATGCTATTCGACGAGCCGACTTCCGCTCTAGATCCGGAAATGGTCGGTGAAGTCCTTGAGGTCATGAAGCAACTGGCTAAGGAAGGCATGACCATGGTAGTTGTGACCCATGAGATGGGGTTCGCAAAAGAAGTTGGAGATCGTGTGATTTTCATGGACGAAGGTTATATTATTGAAGAAAATAGTCCTAGTGAGATTTTTAATAACCCCCAGCAGGAAAGAACTAAAGCCTTTTTGAGTAAAGTGCTTTAATTACACGCAAAGAAAAAAACCTTCCATTAAGGGAGGATTTTTTTCGGAGCATATCAGGGGGCTTCATTTGATGTATGAAGCGCCTAAAAGTGATTCAGGGCTTTTACCGAGCACAAGCATACTGATTTTGGCATATCCAATATTTTTATTTTGGGAGAAGGTCTGAAGTAATACCTGGATATTCGGATCATCCTTTAACTTTTGAACTTCCTCTATATATAATCCGATAACGGAGGGCATAACGAATTCAGGGGTGTATTCGTTAGGGTTTTCATCCATGATTAATGTGCCCATAAATTGATATTTAAATTGAAGAGCCCGTGTTAAGGCAACGACATGGAACAGTTTGTTAAATAGTTCGGGGTATGAATATTTAATTTTCTCCAGAGCTGCTTCTGTTGCCTGTAACTCATCGACACTAGATAAAGTGATCATGAATATCTCCTTTTTAGAAAATATGGATCCATCAGCATTTACCATGCTTTTTACTCATACTAGTCTACCCCCGCCGTAACGCCTTGTAAAATGGTTAGATGTTATCATGTGCATAACCCAAATCTATGATAGTGCTTACATCAATCATGCCGAATAATTCACTACTTATTAGACAATGCTTCCTTCGTATAATTCAGCCATTCTTTTGCAGCGTATGAAAGGTAATGGTCCTTACTCCAAATAAATCCCAAATTCCAACTAATGGAGGGGTTTTTAACCTTGATTGTCTTTACGCGCTCATCATGACGGCATAAACTTTCCGGTAATAGAGCAACGCCAAGTTTACAGTAAACCATTTCCTCAATAAAATCCCAGCGTGAGCTTTCCGTGACGATATGTGGAGAAAAACCAGCTTCATTACAGGATGAAATGATGAGATCTCGAAGGACGTAATCTTTATTGAATAAGATGAAAGATTCGTTTTCCAGGTCGGCCAAATCAATTTCTTCCCCAAATGCATGCGGATGGGAGGGATGAACAATCAAGTTGATGTCTTCTTCCAAAAAAGCAAAATGATGAAAAAGTGCGGTGTTGGTTGGCAGGACTATTACGCCTATATCAATTAAGTCATTTTGGACGGATTCTTCTATTTTCTTTGAACCATCCTCTACTAATTGAAAGGTAATATTGGGATAGTCCTCGTGAAAACGGCTAAGAATTCGGGGGAAGAAAGAAGCGTCGATGATCGGCGGCAGCCCGATGCGTATATGTCCCTTTTTTAAACCTAATAAATTGTCCATTTCCGTTTCTAAATTGTGAAAGGCCTTATCAATCAATTTTGCCTGCTCTAAGACAACCCTGCCTGCATCGGTCAAGATCAGTTGCTTACGTGAACGATCAAAAAGCTCAACACCTAGCTCGGTTTCCAGGTTTTTAATCATCTTGCTGATGGTCGGCTGGGTAATGAATAAATGATCGGCAGCCCGAGTGAAGCTATTGAAATTGGTTACCTCTATAAAGTATTGCAAATGTTTAATATCCATTGCGTCACCTGTTTTCCTCGTTTAAAATTAGTTTCATTTTACCTGTAAACGGAAGTGTTTGTAAAACATGATAAGATTTTGATGGAGTTTCATGCACGCATAAATAAGCTGGATTCCAAAGGGGATCCCAGCTTATGAAAGGGCTGGCAAGAGTATCTGCCGTAAAATTTATTTGACCAACAAGACGGGCACTGGGGAATGTTGAACGATATAGTGGCTCACGCTGCCTAGGAATTCCTTGAAACCACTCAATCCGCGGCTGCCCATGATGATAAGGTCACAATTCTGGGATTGTGCATGTTCCAATAAAGTCGTGATGGCTGAACCCTCTACGACAAATGTCTGGGATGCATTCGGGATTTCGGATAAAAGCGCTTCCGCTTTTTTTATCACTTGCTTGCCATACTTGAGCATGGATTCTTCAATTTCCTGAAAGGCATTGCCATATATATTTGGTTTGATTGGCAACGTTACAGCGTGAAGCACCTGGATTTCGATAGCGGGATCCAGCTTCGCTAATTCAATCGCTTTTTCTAAAGATTTAAGTGCTAATTCAGATTCATCATAAGCAACTAATATTTTTGAACATAGCATTGATCGTTCAGTCCCTTCTTTTAAAGAATATACCCATAGTATATCAATTTAAATCTATCATGCCGTTTCATATATTATAAATTTTGTGAATATTTATTGAAGTTTACGTTAACGTCAATGTTAAAATAAAGGTAAATAATCCCTTTGTAAAGTGTGGTTTTAACATGTACACCATTTCTGAGTTAGCAAAAGTATTCGGATTGACGACAAGGACACTCCGGTATTATGAGGAACTGGGTATGCTTAGGCCAAAGCGTACCGAAACGGGGAAAAGAGTTTATGGAAAGAAAGAATATGCACAGCTCAAAATCATAATGCGCGGAAAGAAGTATGGTTTTTCGTTAGTGGAAATAAAGGATATAGTCCTTTTATTCGATAAGGACAGGACGGGCATTAAACAATTGGAAAAAACGATTGAAACTGCAGGACAGAAATTAAACGAAATTAATGAACGCATTAAGGAGCTGGATGGGTTGAAGCAGGATTTTGAACAGGTAATCAAAGGCTTTACCGAAACCCTTCATGACTTGAAAGTGAACGATAAAACAGGCAAGCGTTGAAATTAATCTTGAAAATAGGTTTTGATGATAGTGAAAGATGAATATATATTCTAGAAACAAATGGTGGGGTGAGGATTTGGAAATTCAAGAAACGATTGCAGTTGTAACAGGCGGGGCTTCAGGTCTGGGAGCCGCGACAGTAAGAAACGTCATTAAAAAAGGTGGAAAAGCGGTCATATTTGACCTCTCGGAAGAAAATGGCGCTAAAATGGCTCAGGAATTGGGAGATTCAGTCCTGTTTATTAAAACGGATGTAACTAGTGAAGAAAGCGTTTCGGCAGCATTGGATGAAGGAATAAAAAAATTCGGTAGCATCAATACGGTCATCAACTGTGCAGGCATTGCGATTGCAGAGAAAGTCATAGGCAGAAAAGGCATACACGAATTGAAAGCGTTCTCAGATGTCGTGCAAATCAATTTGGTCGGTACGTTTAACGTAATCCGGCTTACGGCGGAAAAAATGGTCGAAAATGAACCGAACCAAGAGGGGGAGCGTGGGGTCATTATCAATACAGCTTCGGTAGCTGCCTTTGAAGGACAAATCGGACAAGCCGCATATAGTGCCTCTAAGGGAGGGATTGTTGGTATGACTCTGCCGATCGCAAGGGAGCTTGCCAACAAAGGGATACGTGTCGTATCGATTGCACCCGGTCTATTCCATACTCCGATGTTTGATTCATTACCTGAAGAAGCGAGGATGTCATTAGGTAAAACCGTGCCATTCCCGCCAAGGCTCGGGTATCCCGAAGAGTACGCTAAACTGACGGAAAGCATCATAACGAATCCAATGCTGAATGGGGAAACCATCAGACTGGATGGGGCCATTAGAATGTCACCCAGGTAAGTTGTTAATTCCTTCAGGGAAATCCATTGTAAAGAGGCTCCGACAAAGAAATGGAGAGGAGATAAAGCAGATGAAGCATCCATACCTAAGTGAAGATCATGAGATTTTCCGTAAGTCATTCCGAAAGTTTTTAGAGAAAGAAGCAGTTCCCCATTATGAACGATGGGAAGAAGAGAGGATCATTCCACGGTCATTTTGGGTGAAAATGGGGGAACAGGGTTTTTTATGTCCGGACCTTGGAGAAGATTATGGGGGTTCCGGGGGAGATTGGGGCTTTGCGGTCATAATTAATGAGGAATTGGAAAGAGTTGGTTCTGGTTTCATTGGTTTCGGACTTCACAGTGACATCACCGTTCCGTATATTTCCGCATACGGAAATGAGTCGCAGAAACAGCGCTGGCTTCCTAAATGCACGACGGGGGAAATCATTACAGCCATTGCCATGACAGAGCCTGGCACAGGTTCGGATTTGGCCAATATTAAGACGACTGCCATTTTGGATGGAGGTCATTACATATTAAATGGACAAAAGACATTCATCACAAATGGCATTCATTCGGACTTGGTGATCGTTGCCTGTAAAACGGATCCAAGTGCCGTTCCGAAACATAAAGGTGTTAGCTTAGTCGTGGTCGAAAGGGATACCCCCGGGTTTTCCAGGGGGCGAAAACTGAAGAAACTTGGCTTGCACAGTCAGGATACAGCAGAACTCATCTTCGAGGATTGCCGTGTTCCAAAGGAAAACCTGCTTGGTGAAGAAGGCAAGGGGTTTACTTACTTAATGGAAAAACTGCAGCAGGAACGCCTTGTGGTGGCAATTTGTGCCCAAACCGCATCTGAGGATATGCTGGCCGATACGATTGAGTACGTGAAGGGCAGGGAAGCGTTCGGAAAATCAGTAAGTCAGTTTCAAAATACTCAATTCAAAATCGCGGAAATGGCAACGGAAATCAAAATGGGGCGTGCCTTCCTTGATCAATTGATCGCCAAACATATGGCTGGGGAACAGGTTGTAACGGAAGTTTCGATGGCAAAATGGCGTTTGACGGAGACTGCCAGAAAAATTTCCATTGAATGCATGCAGCTCCATGGCGGTTATGGATATATGGAGGAATACAAGATTGCCAGAAGGTATCGGGATGTTCCGGTAGCAAGCATCTATGCCGGGACAAATGAAATCATGAAGAAAATCATCGCTAAGAATCTGGGCCTATAATAAAAGGATGAGAAGGGGAGAGAGTATATGCGGGAAGTGGTTATCGTTGAAGGGATTCGCACGCCGGTAGGCAGAAGGAACGGTGTCTTGAGAGACGTTCGCCCTGATGATCTGGCAGGGGAAGTATTGAAGAAGCTGATTGAAAAGGCGGGAATCGATCCGGCTATTGTCGATGATGTCATTTTAGGTTGTGTTTCACAGTCGGGCGAACAGGCCGGTGATATAGCAAGGGTTGCTGCACTGATTGCCGGATTTCCGCTTGAAGTGCCGGGAACGACGATTGACCGTCAATGCGGATCAAGTCAGCAGGCAGTCCATTTCGCTTCCCAGGCCATCTTGTCGGGTGATATGGATGTGGTAGTGGCCGGCGGAGTGGAAAACATGTCACGAGTTCCCATGGGGTCTAATTATCAAGGTGCTGTAACAAGCCAAAAGTATATGGACTTGTATGAGGTGATCAACCAAGGCTTATCAGCTGAGAGAATCGCCGATAAGTGGGGAATAACACGTGAAGATTGTGATCAGTTTTCCGTTGAGAGTCATGCCAAGGCAATACGTGCTCAAAAAGAAGGGCATTTTAACAGTGAAATGATATCAGTAAGGGGTACTGATAAAGAAGGAAATCAAATCGAAGTTACGGAAGATCAAGGCCCAAGGGGTGGAACTACGCTTGAAGTACTTGCTGGATTGAAACCGGTTTTTCAAGAAGGCGGTTTAATCCATGCAGGGAACTCAAGTCAAATCAGTGACGGTGCTGCCGCTTTATTATTGATGGAACGCAGTAAAGCCGAAGAACTTGGATTGAAACCGCGCTTTAAAGTGCATACACGGGTTGTTGTCGGGTCAGATCCCACCCTGATGCTTACGGGACCGATTCCCGCCACCCAAAAAGCTTTGGAAAAAGCGGGTCTTACAATTGATGATATCGATATCTTTGAAGTGAATGAGGCTTTCGCTCCTGTACCGATTGCCTGGCTAAAAGAAACGGGGGCAGACCCCAAGAAGCTGAATCCAAATGGCGGGGCGATTGCCTTGGGTCATCCTCTTGGCGGCAGCGGGGCCCGGTTGATGGTGTCGATGATCCATGAGTTAGAAAGGACGGGCGGCCGTTATGGGCTACAAACAATGTGTGAAGGCCACGGCATGGCGAATGCCACCATCATTGAAAGATTGGACTGAAGCTGGACTATCCATTTATGAACATTCGTATTTCGCACGAAAGTAAAAGCTGAAAAAGGGATGAAGCCGACCATCGGCAGGCTTTGCCTGAACTCTTTCTGTTGATGGTGGTTACTTGAGGAGGAAAATGATATGTCAGTAACGATTAAAAATATCTTTGATCAGACGGTTCAGGAATTCCCCATTAAAGAAGCTATCTACGACGTGAGAAGAAATATCCGCTATACGTACATTCAATGGAATGAGCAGGTGAATAGGTTGGCGGCGGCCCTTCAAGCGGAAGGGGTGCGAAAAGGGGACAGGGTCTCTACGTACCTTTACAACAATGAAGAGCTTGCCACCGCATTCTTTGCTTGTGCAAAAATCGGTGCAATCTTTAATCCGATCAATTTCCGTTTAATGCCGGAAGAGTTGGCTTTCATCTTGAACGACGCTGCTCCAAAGGTCGTTTTATTCGAACACGAATTGGAAGTGAACGTTGCCGCAGTTGAAAAGCGATTTCCGGAGATGGCCTTCTGGTATATTGATGATGATGTGCCTGGGTATGCCAAAGGTTACCGTCAGAAAATGGCCAGTATCTCATCAAAGCCAGATGAAGTGGATGTTCACGAAGATGATATCTATGCCATCATGTATACGAGCGGGACAACCGGACGTCCCAAAGGGGTCATTCACCTTCATAAAGACATGGTCAAACAAGCCGAGATTTTAATAGAGGCTATGAAGTACGAGCGCTCTGATATCGGTTTGATTACTGCACCGATGTTTCATTGTGCTGAATTGCACTGTTCCTTTTTACCTCGCGTACAGGTCGGTGCCGCAAATGTCATATTACATCAGTTTAATCCCAAAGAGGTCATGGAACTGATTGAATCCGAGGGGATCACCAAGTTTTTTGCTGCACCTACGATGTGGAACATGCTCATTCAGGAAAACTTGGATGAGTATAAATTCCAGAGTTTGAAGCTAGGGCTTTATGGAGCAGCCCCGATGGCTCCATCACTTGTACGTGCCTGTCAGGAGAAACTCGGCATCCAGTTCATCCAAGCTTATGGAATGACTGAAATGGGTCCTGCCATCACTCTCCTATTGGAGGAAGATCAAATTAGGAAAGCGGGTTCCGCCGGCAAGGCATGTTCCGATCATGAAATCATCATTGCCCGTCCGAATGACGAAGGGCCATCGGATCCCGAGGATATGCTGGAACCTGGGGAAACAGGGGAAATCCTTGTGAAGGGTCCGTGTATCATGCAGGGTTATTTTCAAAAAGATAGAGAGACCGAAAAGGCGCTTTACAAAGGCTGGTACCATTCCGGTGACATCGGCTTCCTAGATGAAGATGGATATCTGTGGGTCAAGGACCGGGTGGACGACATGATTATTTCTGGAGGGGAAAATATTTATCCACGTGAAGTGGAAGATACACTATATGAGCATCAAGGAGTTCTCGACTGTGCAGTACTTGGTCAGCCAGATAATCAATGGGGGGAAGTGGTAACGGCCTTCATCGTAGCCAAAGACCCAACGCTTGCGGAAATCGATTTAGAAATTTGGTGTAAGAACAGTGATACACTGGCGAACTATAAACGTCCAAGAAGATATATCTTCTGTAATGAGCTGCCTCGAAATGCAAGTGGGAAAATACAAAAATTCTTGCTTCGTAAGCAGTTGGAAGAACATGTTGATGGCGAAAGTTTAAGGAACTTTCTTTAATGCTGGGGTCAATAGGAATAAAACTACTGATAAATTAGGGGTGGAAAAGTCATTTTTAGAATTGCTTGGCATGCGATAATACGTGGAAGGAAGAAATTTAATAAAGAACGTAACAGATATTGATGAATTATTATATAAATAATAATCCTGTGGAACAAATCAAGGTAAGAGAATAGTTATCCACAACAAAAATGCAGCGTGGTTAGTGAAACATTCCTTTTATCCACATAATCCACAGGGTTATCCAGAAATAACATTATTTTCATGTTAATAAGCGGAATAATTGCACCTAATTCTTGTCAGTATTTTCTGAATATATCCACAATATACACAGGGCTGTGGATAAGCCATATAAATATAGAAATTATAAGGGGCTGATTTACAGCCCCTTGCTTTGATTTCTCCTGGTTATAAGCGGCGATTATGAGCACGGCGATCAGCCGCATTTGCCCGGGCTTGTGCCTCGATATCTTCCTGGTCAGCCAGTTCGGAAGAATATTCAACGTCAAGTCCGTCACTTTTCAGGTTTTTGGGAACCTGAGGAAGTTTCTGTTTGTTCTTATCTCGATTATGGTGTATATTATTGCGTCCCATGTTAGCTCCCCCTAGAATAAAGAATAAGCTGGAGATGAATTTTTTCATCTCCAGCTTATTTTGTGTTGAGTGGCTGTTCAAAATGTAAGGGAAAAAACTCCAAACTTAACGACGGGATTTCTTTTCCGTATATCCACCAGCACGATCTGCTTTTTTAAATTCGCGAGCATAAAGAATCGCTTGGGTACTAGTTAAGTTACTTTTCTCTTTATCGTGTTTTTTGAGCAATTAGATCATCTCCATTCCACTTAATATCCCTATTTTTTCCTAAAATGACCCTTTCATACGTGAGAATCTTCTTTTAAGATATTTTGTAAAGCTTCTTTAAGGGTTGGAAAGGAGAATGTGAATCCTTCCTCTTTAAGTTTAGTGGGAAGGACATTTTGCCCTTCAAGTACAAGTATACTCATTTCCCCCAGCAGTTTCTTGAGGAAGAAGGGAGGTACGGGTAACCAATGTGGCCGGTGCAGGACAGCTCCTATCGTTTTCCCGAATGTATCCATTTGAACGGGGTTCGGTGCCGTAAAATTGACTGGACCTTCTATCCGCTGATCGTTCATGCAAAAGATGATTGCACGGACTACGTCATGGATATGAATCCAGGAAAGCCACTGATTCCCTTTGCCCATCTTTCCTCCTCCGAGCAGTTTATAGGGGAGGACCATCATTGGCAGTGCGCCGTCTTTTTCTCCCAGAATGACCCCGAATCTAGTTAGGATCAACCTTTTAGTGTAAGAGCGAGATTTAGCCGCTTCCTTTTCCCATAGTTGAACAGTACGGGCCAAGAAATCATCCCCAATGGATTCAGAGGTTTCGGTAAAGGTTTCATCGTCCGAAATACCATAATATCCGATGGCACTTGCATTAATGATAACGGATACTTTTTCGGGGAGTATGGATATGATCCGGTTCATCTCTTTGGAAGCTTCGACCCTGCTTTCGACGATCCGGCGTTTTCGTTCAGGTGTCCAACGCCCGCTGTTCAGAGATTCACCAGCAAGGTTAATGAAAATATCGAGCCCCGCCAAATGCTTTTCCGGCTTTGCGTCCTTGGTCAACCAGCCGATATATGTCAAATTAGTCTGTTTTATAAATTTTTCGGGATGACGGGTCAAAATATATATATCATGATTTTCTTTTGATAATTCATCAATAAGGGCTGTGCCGACAAAACCGCTTCCACCAGCAATGGCTATTTTCACGAAAACCACTTCCTTTCCCTTTCTTTCCTTCACTTTACCATGTCCATTTTCTTTTTTCATTTTTAGACATGCTATATATAGAAATGGTAAACGTAAAGGGGTAAAGTAGGGGTGGGGGTGGATTTATGCCAAACATAACAAAAATAACGACCCAAAAGAAACGTAAAGATCGTTATAACATTTTCGTTGACGAAAAATATGCCTTCAGTGTAGACGAAGAAGTGCTATTGAAATTTCATTTGAAAAAGGGTACGGAACTTGATGACCTGCTTTTGGCAGAAATACAATTCCATGATGAAATCCAAAAAGCATTTACCGATGCACTTAATTATTTATCATACCGGATGCGCTCCGAATCGGAAATTCGCCTTTATTTAAAAAGGAAGGAAACGGAAGAGCCGATCATTAAGGAAGCGATACATAAACTATACAGCTTTAACTATTTAGACGACCTTGAATTTGCCAAGGCTTACGTAAGGACCCATGTGAATGGAGGCAATAAAGGGCCCACTACCCTTAAGCTCGAGCTTAAGGAAAAAGGGGTGCAAGAAAAGTTAGTTGTCGAGGCATTGAAGGAATACCCTTTTGATATTCAAATTGAACATGCAAGGAACCTCGCTGGAAAAGCGGTCAAAAAGGAAAAAAACATTTCCGAACGAGCTTTAAGGCTGAAAGTTGAACAAACCTTGTTACGGAAAGGTTTCCCTAGAGATGTCATCCAAGAAGCACTTGAAGATGTGACGGTTGAAAAGGATGAAGATGAACAATGGAATTCTCTTTGCCACCATGCCGAAAAAATGCAACGCCGATATAAAAAACATGAAGGCTTCGAATATGAGCAAAAAATGAAGCAGGCATTATACCGAAAAGGTTTTCCAGTAGAATTGATTGAGCGTTATCTTTCAAATCCTGATGGGGATTAAGTGCATCAATAGCCAAATCACAAAATTTTGTTTAATATAGAAGTAAATTAATATTTCATTTAAGGAGTCATATATATGAGCGACGTAAGATACAGCAAGTTGTCCGCCTATGAACTACAACAGGAAATTGCAGCGTTGACTGAAAAAGCGAGAAAAGCAGAGCAATTGGGAATGGTTAATGAATTTTCCGTATTGGAACGAAAAGTGACGATGGCGAAGGCCTATTTGTTAAATCCGGATGATTTCAAAAAAGGTGAAATATATCAAATTGACGGAGATCCCGGTGTCTATTTCAAAATTGATTATATGAACGGCGTATTCGCCTGGGGTTACCGCTTAGGTGGTAGCGGTAAGGAAGAAGCACTTCCGATTTCCATGTTGAAATAAAAAGGAACCGGGGAAGTACCCGATTCCTTCTGATGTACCTTTTAATTCGATCGCTCGTTTGATGCTTTCATTCTTTCTTGAGGGTGTGTATTAATACTGCCATCTGCACGCTTTGAAGCATATCTTGCCTTTGCACGAGGCTCGCCTTGGAATTTATTATTGTTTTGGTTGGGGAATCCTTTTTGTTTATTTCGCAAAATTTTTCTCCTCCAAGCATCAGATTAAAGAAAGAAGCGTTTCCGCCTACCACTAGTATGGGTATGGGACAGTATAGTTCATTCTGTAAAAATATTGGCAATGAGGTGGTTCTAATGAATGATTACCATGAAAGATTAACCAAGATACTGCTTGAGAAAAATGAAAACATCACGTATGAGCAAGCTTTGACTTGGGTGGAATTATTATGGGAAGATTTCGAAGCGACCTATGCAAAGGCTGGGCATGAATATGCTGGAGAAGAAATGACATCGCGCGTTGTAAGGACCTGGATTGATAACTACGGTGAGCAATTCCACGAATTCATTGCAAAAAACCCTAAATATCAACAGTTATTAAATCAGCAGAATCGAGTGCATTAAAAAAGCTGATTCCAGAGGGGTTCCCTGGAATCAGCTCTTTTTCAATAAACAGCGACTACAAAATAATATTCAATTTCTTCTGCAGTTTCGCTTCGCTAAAGATCCAGCCGGTATAAGAATTCAAGATATTCAATTCGCTGTCTAAATGGACCACTGCCACAAACGGGTAATATCCATTGCTGCGGTATCTTAAATCGATAAAACGGACTTCATAATATTCTTTTATCTGTTCGATTTCAAAGCGGTAAACCGGAGAAAAGGACAGAAAGGCTGCCAAGTTTATATCCTTCTTGGCGGCTTCAAGAATTTCACTTTCAGGCAATGGCACTCGATCGAACGTATCAAGAATCGTCACATATCCATTATCGGCTCGTGCCACATAATAATTCTTTTCGGTAATCACCGCAATTTTCCAGCGGTGAAAACGCATGGTCGGTGATAAAAGGATTTTCCTTGCTCCAGGAATTTGCTGTTTGACCACTCTTTTTATAAAAGCTTGTTCCCTGAATCTGGAAATGTAATAAATGACGAGTATCCCGTAAATAGAAAGAAATAAATAGCCTGGAGGAAATCCAAAGCCCCATAATATCAGGCCGGCAACATGTATTCCAAAAATGAACGGGTCAAATGTATTGATGACCCCTAAAGCTACCCATTTTGACGAAATCGGCCTAAGAGCCTGGGTTCCATAAGCATTGAATATATCCACGAATACATGAAGGAATACGGCTAAAATGGTCCAAAGCCAAAGATGAAGGTAATTTGCTTCAGGTATGATGGCGAAAAGTGCTCCGCTGATAATCAAGGGCCAAAGTAAAACAGCGGGAATGGAATGCGTTATTCCACGGTGGTTTCGTATATATACAGCGTTATTCTTTAATTTTAAAACGGTGTCAATGTCTGGAGCTTGTGACCCCAATATCGTTCCTGCTATGACTGCACTTGCAGTGACTGGGCTCTGCGCAATGACAGGATCTAATGTGGCAAGACCTCCAAGAGCAATCCCCATGACAAAGTGAGTACCTGTATCCAAAAAACTAACCTCCCTGCCACAATTTGAAAAAAATGGTCTTCTTTCATCATACCGTATTTATATATTAACCATCAAATGAATATAATTTTGACTTATTTCCGTAATCCGTTACAAATAAATGAATATGAAACATGATATTAAAAAAGAATGACCTACTATAGGTATTCCCATTTTTGATAAGAGTGTAACATCTTTGGAGGAACTGATGTGAAAGAAATAACGATCCCAACAATAGAAAAAATAAAAATTGATGAATTTCAAAAAGATTTGGTTTCCTGGTTTCTCGAAGAACAAAGAGAATTGCCGTGGAGGGAAAATAAGGACCCGTACCGTGTTTGGGTTTCTGAAATAATGCTCCAGCAAACGAGAGTGGACACGGTGATTCCTTATTTTAACCGGTTTGTGGAATGGTTCCCAACACTCGAGGATTTTGCCAATGCCGATGAAGAGAAAATCCTAAAAGCATGGGAAGGGCTAGGATATTACTCACGTGTAAGGAATCTGCATAATGCCGTTCAGGAAGTGAAGACATCCTATAATGGGGTCGTACCGGATAATCCGGAGGAAATTTCCAAATTGAAAGGTGTCGGCCCTTATACAGCTGGTGCGATTCTTAGTATTGCATACGGCAAGCCGGAGCCAGCCGTTGATGGAAACGTCATGCGTGTTTTATCAAGGATATTGATGATATATGAAGACATAGCAAAGCCAAAGACAAGAAAGACATTCGAAGCTGCCGTCAGAAAGCTGATCGATCATGAACATACCTCTGCCTTCAATCAAGCCTTGATGGAACTTGGAGCAATGATCTGCACACCAGGTAAGCCTGCCTGCCTATTATGTCCCGTTCAAAGTCATTGTCTAGCATTTGAAGCAGGAGTTCAGTCGGAATTGCCGGTAAAAATCCAAAAGAAAAAAACGCGGGATGTACCAATTGTCGCTGCCGTTTTAACGAATGAAAAAGGTGAATTTTTAATTCACAAGCGAGCTTCAGAAGGATTGCTAGCTAACCTTTGGGAATATCCGAACTTCGAAAACCATTCATCCCTTTTGCATAAGAGGGAATTCTTCGAGAGTCGGTTTCAGGAAATGTATGGCGTCAAACCGGAAATAACTGAATCACTTGTTAGAATTGAGCATGTTTTCTCACATCTCGTTTGGAAAGTGGACACATATAACGGAGTGGTCAAAGAAGCCATCAGTGAAGAGACACTAAGAGAACAGCAACTTAAGTGGGTGAGTGAAGCAGAGATGGAGGAGTTAGCATTTCCGGTTTCCCACCAAAAAATGATGAAGGCGTATAAAGAAAAAGAGTGTATTGAATAAAGAATGTATTTGATTATATGGAAATATAAGGGTATCAAGAGGTGTGACAATGAGGATAGTCATTCAAGCATTCATGGGTTCAATCATCATACATGCTTTATATTTTGGGTCTGCGATAATGGTTGGATTCATAAAAACAAGCCGATATAAACCGGACATTGTAAATGCGTGGGGACAAGCAGGGGCACTTCAGAATGAAACAGTATTCGGTAATGTAATTTCATCTTCTTTATATTCGTTAACAATTTTGGGACAGCCCTGATTTGCGCAATCGCTATAACGTCATATAATAAAATCGTGATTAAAAAAAGGCGCTGGTGATAGTATGCATAAAAGAGGATATCCGCTAAGATATCCTCTTCCTTTTGTTGATTTTTAAAGCCATATCCGTATAAAATCAATCGTAAATGGTTTTCGTTCCATGAGTATAATCTGCTTCCTGCCTATTAAGTCCGCCTCTATTTTCAATTTCTTTGACGATTTCGCTATGGATACTCTGTCCTTCTTGGTTTAAATAAGGTACCATTTGTTGAAGGGAGTGATGAAAATAGGCTAGTTCACTATTTTCCCAATCCGATTTTTTCATCATCGACAATTCTGTCATATCACGTCCAACATACATAACAGTAACACTCCTTTAAAAAAATGATTTTTATTACTTGGTTTTTACTCAGAAAGGATGAATAAACGAATGGAACAAAAAGTGGCACTCGTTACAGGTAGCAGTAAAGGTTTAGGCAGAAGCACGGCAATAAGGCTTGCAGAGGAAGGTTACGACCTCGTTATTAATTATGCCCGGAGCAAGTCGAAAGCATTAGAAGTGGCAGCCGAAATTGAAGCGTTGGGGCGAAAAGCCCTTGTAGTTAAGGCAAATGTCGGTGACGTTGCGAAAGTGAAAAGCATGTTCGAGGAAATCGATGCTTATTATGGACGTTTGGATATCTTCATCAATAATGCGGCTTCAGGAGTGCAGCGCCCATTGATGGAGCTGGAGGAATCCCATTGGAACTGGACCATGGACATCAATACAAAAGCCCTCCTTTTCTGCGCACAGGAAGCGGCGAAATTAATGGAGAGGAACGGCGGAGGGAAAATCGTCAGCATCAGTTCATTAGGATCGATTCGCTATTTGAAAAATTATACAGCTGTTGGAGTTTCCAAAGCTGCGCTTGAAGCCCTGACAAGATATTTAGCGGTCGAACTGGCTGCAAAAAATATTTGTGTCAACGCCGTTTCAGGCGGTGTGATTGATACGGATGCCCTGAAGTCTTTCCCGAATCGGGATGAAATGCTTGCTGAGGCGGCAGAACAGACTCCCGCTGGACGGATGGTCGAGGTGGAAGATATGGTGAATACCATCCTGTTTTTAATTTCCGATGGAGCCAGCATGATTCGTGGACAAACCGTAATAGTTGATGGAGGCATTTCATTGCTTGTTTAATATAACTGGAAAAATTTAAGTTTTTTTTGTTGGATAACACTCCTGGATAATGGTTATCTTATTATCGTGGAGGTGATATCAATGGCTAATAACAAAAATAAATCACAAGCAGGTACTGATGTTCAACAAGTGAGACAACAAAACGCACAATCTCAGCAAGGTCAAGGTCAAGGTCAATTCGGTACAGAGTTTGCTTCTGAAACTAACGTTCAAGAAGTGAGACAACAAAACGCGCAATCTCAACAAAGAAAAGGTCAAGGTCAAGGTCAAGCACAAGGCCAATTCGGTACAGAGTTTGCTTCTGAAACTAACGTTCAAGAAGTGAAACAACAAAACCAAAAATCTCAAAGCAACAAAAACCAAGGCTAATTGCCGATTAAAAGCATCCTTCTAATGAAGGGTGCTTTTTTTTGCCTTCCAATGGATTCGACAAATGTTTCGTCGTGTTTACATTTTATGTCAAAGGAAAAAACGGATAAAAATAGAATATACATACTATAGAAAAAATACAGATTAGGAAGGTGCATTCATGGAGGAATTTAACCGGCTTATAAACAACCAGTTGAAAACGATGGATAAGCTTTTACTTTTACAATCCGAAATCGAAAGATGCCAAGATATAGAGAAGCAGCTCCTTGCCCTGGAAGAGGAGATTGAAGCAGTCACCATTCAGGAAGAGATTCAACTCAAAAAGCAGGAATTGAAAAGTATCCATGATATGTTCGAAAAGCAAACGGAAGAAGTCATCCGTTATTTTCAGCAAGGACAGGCTGCCATACGATAAATAACCGGCTAATTTCTTAGTTAAAATGGGTGGATGGTCAGACTTTTTCGACTTATTTACACATTTTCACTGGGAGATTAGCCACTTTTGTTTTAAATTTATGAATAAATCGCTATAATATAGGAATATAGGGTAAATGGAAAAAAGTATATATTTTAAATAAACACAACAACTGCAAACGGAATAGGGCACAGTACGCTGTCAGGGTGTCTATAGAAAGTAGGGAGAGATAAATGGGGATTGTTCCTGCCGAAGGAGGAAAAATCCAAATCCATAGCTATAAACATAATGGACATATCCATCGTATCTGGGAAGAGACAACCGTTTTAAAAGGGACCCAAAATCTGGTGATAGCAGCGAATGACCGTACTATGGTAACGGAATCAGATGGAAGGACCTGGATTACGAGAGAGCCGGCGATTTGCTATTTTCATTCAAAGTATTGGTTTAATGTTATTGGTATGTTGAGAGAGGACGGGGTTTATTATTATTGCAATATCAGTTCGCCGTTCACATACGATTCGGGAGCATTGAAATACATTGATTATGACCTGGACATTAAAGTATTCCCAGATATGACGTTTAATTTGCTGGATGAGGATGAATATGAAAGGCATCGGAAAGAAATGAATTACCCGGATGCCATCGATTCAATATTGAAACAGAACGTAGACTATTTGATTTATATGATACGCCAGCGAAAAGGACCATTCTCCGCAGAGTTTATTGATAGTTGGTATGAACGCTTTTTAACCTATCGGTGATAGAAAAGGCCTGCTGCATAATTGGCAGGCTTTTTCATTGTGTATCATACCTACACAACTGATTCAATCTTTCAAGAATGCAGGAACCATTAAACCTCCTATAAATGTTTATGAAAGTTAGTGAATGAAGTCCTTTTGATAGTTAATCATCGAAAAGGAAAATATAATTGAATAGTGCATAAGATTCCAAATTGAGTTATGGGCTTTTTTTATCATTTGGATTTAATGATTCAGAAAAGGAGGAATTCCGTGGGGAGTATTAAGAGATATTTGCAATTCGTCAAACCATATAAATGGCAGATAATCGGGACGGTACTGATTGGATTGCTAAAGTTCGCGATTCCGCTTTTACTTCCATTGCTCAGTAAGTATATTGTGGATGACATCATCGGAAATGGTGATCTGTCCAAAGCCGTGAAGTCCGAACGCCTTTTATGGGCAATGGCCATCATGATATTCATTTTTGTGGCAGTTAGACCGCCGATTGAGTATTACCGCCAATATTTCGCTCAATGGACCGGAACGAAAATCTTATATGATATTCGTAATGATTTATTTACTCATATACAGAAACTGAGTTTTAAATATTATTCCAATACAAGGGTGGGCGAGGTCATTTCAAGGATGATCACGGATGTGGAACAAACGAAGAACTTTGTCATCACGGGTCTGATGAACCTTTGGCTCGATATCGCAACGATCATCATAGTGATAGTCATCATGTTTACGATGGACGTGAAGTTAACCATTGTATCCATCATCATGCTTCCATTTTACGCATTTTCGATTAAGCATTTCTTTGGCAAGCTGAGAACCTATACAAGGATTCGGTCCCAAGCGTTAGCGGATGTACAGAGTCACCTTCATGAACGGGTTTCAGGGATGTCAGTCATCAAAAGCTTTGCGATAGAAGACAGGGAACATGAATTGTTTGCGAAGCAGAACAAGAATTTCCTCGATAAGGCCCTAAAGCATACGAGCTGGAATGCTAAGTCATTTGCTGTCGTGAATACGATCACGGATATTGCCCCCCTGCTCGTGATAGGATTTGCCGGTTATCAGGTCATTCATGAACAATTATCACTGGGTACCATGGTTGCTTTCGTCGGTTTCATAGACCGGCTATATAATCCCCTCAGACGTTTAGTTAACTCTTCTACGACAATGACTCAGACATTGGCGTCCATGGACAGGGTTTTTGAGTTTGTGGATGAGAAGTATGATATCGATGACGAACCAGGGGCGAAAGAGCTGAAGCATGTGGATGGACGAATAAACTTTCAGGATGTATCGTTTGCTTATGACGAGAAAGAGGCACCCGTTTTGAAACATATAAATTTGGATGTTAAACCAGGGGAAACCATTGCACTTGTTGGGATGAGCGGCGGCGGGAAATCCTCGATCGTCAGTTTGATTTCCCGTTTCTATGATGTAACGGAGGGAAGGGTATTATTGGATGGGACGGATATCCGTAATTATCAAGTCCGCAGCCTAAGAGATAAAATAGGAATGGTTCTACAGGATAATATCTTATTTAGTGAATCGGTTAGGGCCAACATCCTTATGGGACGGCCTGATGCAAGTGATGAAGAAGTAATTGAAGCGGCAAAGGCGGCGAATGCCCATGAATTCATCATGGGTCTCAAAGAAGGATATGAAACGAAAGTGGGGGAGCGTGGAGTTAAATTATCCGGAGGCCAAAAGCAACGGGTGGCCATAGCGAGGGTATTTTTGAAAAACCCTCCAATCCTTGTTCTCGACGAAGCCACATCCGCATTGGATTTGGAAAGTGAGCACTATATCCAGGAGGCACTGGATATTTTGGCGAAAGACCGGACCACCATCATCGTGGCCCATCGGTTATCAACCATCACCCATGCCGATCGGATCGTTCATATCGATAATGGGGAAATTACGGAAATGGGAACACACGAAGAACTTATGAAAAAGCAAGGGCATTACTACAACCTATTTCAAGTACAACAATTGGATTCTTAAGGAGAAAAGGAAAAACCATATACAAAAGAAGACCATTCCGCTAACGGGAATGGTCTTTCTTATTCTTATACGAACCAGTGCATACACGTTATGAAATCCTTTTTTCGTGCAGCGTTTTTTTCTTGTCGGGAAGGAATTGCGGCAGATGCTTTATTCCTTCAGGCAAGGCGATGCCGACGATGATCAAGCACATCCCGAACCATTGCAGTGACGTAACCTGTTCATTCAAGAAGATGACGGAAACGACCATCGCTGAAGGCAGCTCCGCTGCACAAAGAATCGTTCCAAGCCCGACACCCACTTTCGGCAAACTGACAGCAAAGAAAAAGAAAGGAACAAGAACACCCAAAGTGCCGAGCAGCAGACCGTAGTACCATAGGTTCGTTTGGACAAGATTCGTCACAAGTGTGACGGGGTTAGTCGTGAATACAGCAGTCAGCATACCACCCGTTGCAATGAAAAACAGTCGTTTCATTGAAGATTCCCCAACTGCGAATTGAGAGTTGCAGTACATATATAGCGCAAAAAGGACCGCAGACAATAGTCCGAACAATACGCCTTTTAGGCTTAGGGCAGATAGAGGCTGACCAAAAATCGCCCCTGCCAATAATGTACCGATGAAGAGAACGAAAATGGCAATGAGTTTATTTTTATCCGGGCGTCTTTTATTTATGAAGCTTTCAATGAGGACGCCTATCCAGGTAAATTGAAATAAAAAGACAACGGCAATCGAAGCGGGAAGCTCGGATACGGAAACGGCATATGCCTTTCCGACGAAAGTGGACATCATGCCCGTGATTAAAAGTAATCCGGCACTCTTCCATGAAACTTTATATTTAAACGAAAAAAGAAATAACACGGAGACAATCAGCCAACCGACAAGATATTGACTGCCGACCAGTTCTCCAGATGAATGGCCATCCATGAATCCAAACTTAATCATGGTGGATAAAGTGCCATATGAGATCGAACCGATTAAGACCATTATGGAATACTTCAAAAGTTGCATGTTTTTCACCCCTGTAAAAATAAAAATCGCCACCTGCCAAAAAGGCAAGTGACGAACGAAAAAAGGAAATCCTTTTAAAATTCCGTCTCTCAACGAAAGCTGAGTTTAAAAAATGTTTGTGTTGCATTACCTTAGCTTAAAGTCTTTGTGAATATTTGTCAACCAGAAAAATAAGTTAAGCTTGGAGGTCGATCTTTAAGCTAAGGCGGTGAGAGAGGTCGGAGATATTCCTTTCATGCATAGTGATTGAAAACCCCCAAAGAGGCGAATATGCCAAATGGGGGGACGTGCTTCAATCGCCATTTTGCTGGAAGTCTTCCAATTTACCACGGTATTCCTCGTCTTTCATTTTGCGAAGATTAGGCTTTTTTTCTGCAGTTGGCTCCTCGTAAGGCTTTTGTTTGTGAAGCTTGGAAAGTGCCAAACGATAATCCTGATCTTTCATTTTCAATTCATCATTGTCTGTTGGGGAGATGATTTCGGTAACGGAATCATCTGCCGAAGAGAAAGCGGACTCTTCCAACGAGTGCTCTTCCTCGACACCCGGAAGCTTACCTTCAAGTGATAAGGATTTGATATTGAATGTGATCAAGCCCGTAACCGCTAATATGGCAACGATGATAATTAGAATTATGCCCATTGAATCAAGCCTCCTAGAGCTCGTTTATGAATGAACGGGTGACATGGGCTACCCGTTTTCCTAATGCTTCTCCAAGCTGCAAGTCCTTTTTGGTGATGTTGTCATCCACACCGGGCGGACAGCTTATCCCTACTCCATAGTAGGAACCATATATGGCGTTTTCCGGGACAGTGCCGGGCAAGCCGACAATGATCATGCCTTGATGAAGCATAGGGGTGATTAAGTTCAGCATGGTAGCCTCGAGTCCGCCATGTACGGTGGCCGTCGTACAGAATACAGCACCCACTTTATTGATCAGCGCACCTTCCGCCCATAGATACCCAAGTTTATCAATCCATGTTTTCAAACTCGAACTGATGGTGCCGAAATGACCGGGACAGCCCCAAATGATGGCATCCATTTCCTGAAGCTTATAAACATCCGCCTCGTTTACATGGTCAATGAGAACCTCAGCCCCAGGAACCGCAGCGGCTCCTTGAGCTATTGATTCGGCAAGTGCTTTCGTATGGTTACCTTCACTATCGTAAACAACATAGATCTTCATTTTAATTCCTCCATTTAATTAAACCGATTTTTTTACTGGTGAAGGAAGCAAAGGTACATCCAAATGTTCTTGTTTAGCTTTTTTCATTGCTTTATCCTTCCGAACGTCACGCAAAAACAGGGAGAGAACGATACCGGCAATTGCGAAGCCTGTTGCCCAAAAGAATGCATCATTGATTCCCATCACATTTGCTTGACCCTGGATTTGTGAAGAAATTAGCGACATGGCAGTTTCCTGTGCCTGTTCACTAGTTTGATTCATCGAACTCATGATGGATTGAACGATTGTTTGGAAATTCTGAACAAAACCGGGATCACTCGTACTCATTTCCGTTCCTAAAGCAGTTCCATGGAAAGAAGCACGGGTTGTATAAATGGTCGTCACGAAGCTCGTACCAATGGCTCCGGTTACTTGTTTCAGCGTATTGCTCATTGCCGTACCATGTGTATTCAAATGCTTAGGAAGCTGATTCATCCCAGCTGTCATGATCGGCATCATCAGTAAAGACATACCAAGTGAGCGGATGGCATAGATGATGACCAAAGTCGAATAGGTTGTTTCTGTAGTCAATTTAGCGAATTCGAAGGTTGTTACGGCAGTAATTGCTAAACCAAGAAGTGCTAATGGACGAGGTCCTATTTTGTCGAATAATGCTCCTGAAATGGGTGACATCACCATCATCACAAGGGCTCCGGGTAGCATCAATAGACCCGATTGAACTGGTGTGAAGCCTCTTAAAGTCTGCAAATATATAGGCAATAAGAATATCCCGGTAAACATGGCCACTGTGACGATGGCGGAAATGATATTCGATAATACGAACATGTCATACTTAAATACACGGAAGTCAAGCATGGGTGTATCGAATTTTAGCTGTTGAACCACAAATAGGGTCAAAAGGATCAGCCCAATGATGATCGTTCCCAGAACGATGGAATCCGTCCAGCCTTTGGAACCTGCTTCACTGACACCGTATAGTAATGAAGCGACACCTAGCAAGGATAGAGAGGCGCCCATCAAATCCAATTTGATTTTCTTTGGTTCTGCTACATTACGCATACTTAAAAAGGCGAGTGTCATGACAATCATGCCTAATGGCACCATTGCGTAGAACATGACCCGCCAGCTATATTCCTGAATCACCCAACCTGATAAAGTCGGGCCGATGGCAGGGGCAAACATAATGGCTAATCCAAAGATTCCCATTCCTTTCCCGCGCATTTCCGGAGGGAAGATGAAAAGGATGATCGTCATGACCAATGGCTGCAGAATCCCGCCGCCAGCCGCCTGGATCAGCCGGCCTGTAAGTATGACGGGGAAGTTTGGTGCGATGCCGCAGATGAATGTCCCGACGGTGAATAGAAACATGGCAGCAAGGAATAAAATGCGCGTGCCAAACCGTTCTATTAAAAAAGCGGACAGTGGGATCAAAGCTCCATTCACGAGCATGAATCCAGTTGATAACCATTGAATCGTAGTTGCAGCTACATTAAATTCTGCCATCATCCTAGGCATGGCGACACTAAGCAGGGTTTGATTCAAAATGACCATGAACAAACCTAGCATTAAGATAATTAACATGGGGGCAAACTGTTTCATTCCCTTGTTTTCATTTACTGAGATGGTTTGAGAAGCCATTTATGAAAAGCCTCCTTTCTGTATAACTGTGTAGCCGGTTTATTTAGTTGAAATTTTCACTTCTGCGTTCATTCCAGGCAGAACTTTATCGGATGGTGCTTTGATGGAAATTTCAACTGGTACTTTTTGAGTGACTTTCGTATAGTTTCCGCTGCTGTTTTGATTGCCCATCACTGAAAAGACAGACGTTGTGGCATAACCGATCTGTTCCAATGTACCTTCGAAGACAGTATCGGGATCTCCATCGATGATAATATCGACGCTGTCACCTTTTTCGATATCCTTCAATTTATTTTCTTCAATATTAGCCGTTATGGACAGATCATCCATATTGATGGTCTGAGCTAGCGTTTGACCCGCTTGAACAAGCTGCTCATCATGCACTTGTGTTTTAACGATTGTACCTTGTGCTGCGGTTTTTACTGCTTCTTTTCCGTCCAAGGTGGTTACATTGGCAACATTGTCATCCTTCCTTACACTGTCTCCTTCGTGTAAGTCCCAACCTGCTAGTTTACCGGCAGCGGGGGCAACGATGGTATATAGCTCTCCCGACACTTTCGCTTCATCCGTTTTAATGAAATTCGTGCTTTCATAATAGTAATAAGCCCCGCCGGCTAATACCGCTAATATAATAACCAAACCAATGACATTGATTAAAACTAAACGTCCTCTATTCACTTGTTTCGCCTCCAAAAAATATTGATGATGCATTCCTTTTTTGATTAACGTTCAGTAGCTAGAAATGACACCGCCTCCTATTCAAAGTTTATTTATTAATTTTAATAAATATTAATTTTTATAAGTATTAATATTATTAAGTAAAGAGTTTACCAGTTTAATTATTTTTTGTCATGTAATTTATTCGGAATAATAGTGGGAAATAAATACAGTTAAATAGTAAAAATTTGAATTTTTTTTAGTTTTAAGGATATATGGAAAGTAAAGTTGACAATGGAATGTCAATTAATTAAATTTAAGAGGTAGGATTGTCCTATATAAGGAGTGAGAAGGCTGGATTTTAAATGGGAAGTAACTAATAGTATAGAAATGCAGATTTTTCGGATTAGGAAGAAGCTTAGGGCCATCGTAGCAAAAAATCTTCAGCCTTATGGATTAACATCGCCTCAGTTTTTCATATTATTGATATTGAAAAAAGAGGGGTCGATTAAATCGACCCAGCTGGCTGACTTCTTAACCGTAAAGCCAAGTGCGATTACCGTATTTGTAGATAAGCTGGTCGAAATGGATTATGTGAAACGGCAGCCCTCTGAAAAGGACCGCAGGGTCATCAACCTTGAATTGAAAGAGGCAGGGGAAGCGATTTTGGGAAGAGTCCTTGCGGAGCATAACCAATTGATGGGCAAGAACTTCAATTCATTCTCAGAAGATGAGCTGCAGGATCTTTTGAAGAAATTGGATACGATTGAAAAGGCTGCTGATAAGAACCTTTTGGATTGAATGAGGGGTCTGCTCTAAATAGAGAAAAAAAAGACGGTTCCCGGGAACCGTCTTTTTTAATCTTCCTCATACTGGACAGATATTTCGTTATCTTCCTTATGGAAGGACTGGAAGCTGACTATCAGCTTTTCAAGATGTTCCAATTGTTCGTCATATTCTATGACTGCAGAAATCAATGGTACAAGGCGGGCAGAGAGATGGCCCAGATTATCATGCATTTCGTCCACTTGATTCTGCTGTTCGAAAAAGTGGGCAAGCAGCTCTTTACGACTTAAACAATCCTGGTCCCAATCTTCAATCTCCTCGATGGACTTGATTTTTTCGATATGCAGTAATATCAATTGTTCATGCTTGCGGATCAAGGAATCAAGCTGCTGTAAGATGCTCCGTTGGAAATCTTCAGGCATTTGATATACTTCATTCTCGAATTTATGGACTCTTTTCAAGGTTTCAAACGCTTTTTTTGTCGTTATGATCATCTGCCGATAAACGACAAGCTTTCTTGCTTTAGCTACACTGTTCTTCTTGAAATATTCCCGTTCCTCTTTGTACATGGAATAGATATGTTCTAGATCGAGTAACTCCGACTTCAATCGGCTGATGTCTTTTTTCAATAAAGTGTGTTCCGTAGCATGCCTTGTGCTGATTCTGATCCATTTCAAGATGTCTTCCGTTACATCTGTAATGCGTGTATAAAGCTTTGCTTCGTACTTTGGAGGAATGAAAACCAGATTCACGATGAACGAAGAAACGATTCCAAGCAAAACGGATGAGAGACGAATAAAGGCAAAATTCAGGAATTCCCCGTCCTGGCTTTCCATGATGGCAATGACCGTCACGATGGAAAGGACAATCGTTTTATCCATTTTCAGTTTTAAATTGATGGTTATGACAACCATTACGGCAAGACCGATTATAAAAATATCATTTCCGAACAACAAAACGAAGGAGACAGCAACCAATGCGCCAATGATATTTCCTTGAATCTGCTCCAATACCGTTTGATATGAACGGTAAATGGTCGGCTGTATTGCAAAAATTGCAGCAATCCCAGAAAGGACAGGAGCAGGAAGGTTAAGCAGTTCCGATAGATAAAGCGCTAAAACAATTGCTATTCCTGTTTTGAGAATGCGGGCACCAAACTTCATATATGGGTTAATCCTTTCTTTGTGTTGTAATGGATCTGGTAAGAAAAGTCTCTATTTATATATAGGCTTTTGCTTAAAGTTGTATTCTAACTTATTTGTTAGTACTTTACACTAAAATAAGATGATGTAAACAAAAAGTAATATACAGGATTTTCCTAAGAGTTACAATAGCTAAAATCAAGTTTAATATATAAAGAAACGATAGGCAATTTCTTGATTGCTTTCAGCTGTGTTTTTCCATCGTTTGAAGACTGTCCCAAAGGTGAATGACTTGAAAAGGCTGATGCTCGAATTGAAGAGCATCAGCCTTTTTTAATATATTTTCAGCATCACTCCGTGGATACAGCAGGATCCGCCTGTTCTTTAACTGGAACGACCTGAAGGAAGTGCTCTCCAAGATTTTGAAGAAGTGTTTCTAAAGAGGCCGCTTCTTCGGTTTGGCCATGATCTTTCAAGAGGGCCGTGTATTTGCCCAGAAGTTCGGCCACATCCTGCAGGCCTTTTGCAGATAGGGAATCAATGGAAATCTTTGCCCCTTTCGCAACCCGTTTCTTAATGACCTCTTTGGTTAATCCAAATTCAGGCTGTTGCCGTAAATAAACGACACCGCCTGTCATCCCTGCACAAATCCATGGACCGGGATCACCCAGAACTAAACCTCTTCCATTTGTCATGTATTCAAAAGCGAATCCCTTAATATTGGAAGTTACCGCAATATTACCGTTTTCCTTTTTAGGAAGCGGGTGTTTCAATAATCCTCCAATGATCATATCCGCTCCGGAAAGCCGGATTCCCGCCCTGGCATCGGCATCACCTTGGGCAATGAGGAGACCATGCTGTGCACCGTAACCAAATCCCTTACCGACAGAGCCATTGTAGAACTTCCCATCTTTTCCTGGAGATTTAAAGATGGCAATATTACCGCCAATCGATGTTTTGCCAATACCATCCTGGGCACCGCCATTCACGCTGATTGAAATTCCCTCCGTATTGTAGGCCCCAAGTCCATTACCCGGGATGGAACCATCCTGGTAGGATAGGTGAACGGGAGGAAGTTTTTTGTATGATCCATCCAATCTGCCCCTAACGCGGTGACAGGACACCCTGCTGCCGAGTACACGCTGCTCGGCAGTGATCGAGCTATAGCTACGGGATTGCTGCAGATCACCTACATGCGAATCCAGATATTCAGCGCCAACGGCTACCTGCATGGAGCCTTCATTTAAATAGGCCGCCGTTTCTTTATGTGAGAACGGTGTTATATCCAGGTTTTTCAATAAATAGGTTAAATCCAATGATTGTTGACCTTTAACTTGCTGTAGCAAATCAGAACGTCCGACGATATCCTGAAGATTCTTCACCCCAAGTGATCCGGTCAAAGATTTGAGTTCTTTTGCAAAAGCACTGAACATATTCGTTAATCCCTGAACGGCTAAATCAAATTTTCGTGGAACAAAACGGCGCAGCCCATGTTCTTTCGCCTGCGCTTCCGATTCAATTTGAGTGGCGATGCCCACATGGCAAGTATCAAGGTGACATCCGCGGCACGTTGTACAGCCGACGGCAATCATCGAAAGGGTCCCAAAACCTACACGGTTTGCACCAAGCAGCATGACCTTCAATACATCCATCGAGCTTTTTAAACCACCGTCAGCCCAAATTTCAACATTCTGTCGGATACCTGACTCAAGCAGCGCATTATGGGCCGCTTTCACACCTATTTCAACTGGTAGACCGACATGTGCGAGTGCATGGATCCTGGCAGCACCCGTTCCGCCATCAAAACCAGAAAGCGTTATGATATCGGCCCCCGCTTTTGCGACGCCGACAGCAATCGTACCAATGTTTGGAACGACTGGTACTTTGACGGCAACTTTTGCTTTGTCGTTTGCCGTTTTTAGCTCATGGATCATTTGGGCCAAATCTTCAATTGAGTATATATCATGGTTATTGGAAGGGGAGATCAAATCGGAACCGATTGTTGCATTTCGGGCTTCTGCGATTTTCGCTGTGACCTTGGAACCGGGAAGGTGACCGCCTTCACCAGGTTTTGCCCCTTGCCCAATTTTAATTTCCAATAGATTTGAAGAGTTCAAGAGTTCTGCATTGACACCGAAACGGCCGGAAGCGATTTGCTGTCCGCGGGATTTCGGGTACTTGCCCAGCATATCCTTTATTTCCCCGCCTTCACCATTCATGCTGATCATGCCTAACCTCTCGGCAGCTTCTGCATAGGCCCGGAAAGCAATCTCATTTTGTGATCCAAAGGACATGGAGGCTATGACGAACGGCAATTCCTGTTGGCCGACCAAAAGACTGACTTCTTCAGAAGGGATGGAAGCATCTGAAGTTTTTAATGATGTCAAGTGGCGGATCGCCGTAGGATTGGATTCTTCCTGTTCGGTGATCTTTTCGCGATAAGCATCATAGTCCCCGGTTGAAGCAACTTCCCCGATAGACTTCCAAATTCTAGGGAATAAATGGAAGGTCTTACCCATCCGTTCTTTTTCATTCCCATAATCTTCTGCACGCTGGATGGCATCTGCCTTGATTTTATCAAAATTATAGTCCAGATCATTGGATCCGAAGAAGTTAGCCACATTTAAATATTTCGCGATTTCCTCATGTAAACCGATGCTTGAGAAAAGTCTTCCATAGCCGCGCAGCTCATGAATGCCAATGGTGGAGATGACTTTCTCAAGCCCTTTCGTCAAGGAGTTATATAGATTGGTAACCCCCTTGAGGTCATCTGAAGATAGGGAAAGGAACATATAATAGGGGCTGATTAAGTTGGCCCCAAGACCATAAGAAACGATGATATCATGCAGTGACCTTAGCGATGCTGAACGTAAAAGGATGGAACAATCACGGCGCTTGCCTGTGCGGACCAACGCTTGGTCGACGGCTGAAGTGACAAGGTGGGGATCAAGCCAAAGGTTGCCGTTTTGATGGGCAAGGGCATCATCCAGAACGAGCAGCGTTTTTCCTTCATCCACTGCATTGACACTTTCATCCGTAATCCTGGTCAAGGCATCCGTGATATTTTCATCCTCTTTGAACGTGCTTGAAATGAAGTGCACGAGTTTTTGATCTTGGTTATATTTAATGAACTGATCATAGCTTGGCTGCGATACGATAGATGAGCACTCATAACCCGTTGATCCTTCAATCAATAAGGGAGTCAGCAGCTCCGTAACCTTTCCTGCCTTATTCGCTTCGAATAGGGAAGGACGTTTTCCGATGATCGTTCTTGTTGAGAAGTGCTCGGTTTCCCGGTCCCGGTCGATCGCTGGGTTGGTTACAACGGCCACACTTTCCTTGATGAAATCAGCGATGTTGGTCCGTTGGGGATTAAGTGCTGCCAATGGCGCATCGTGACCAAGTGAACGAATGGGCTCAGCGCCTTTTTCGGCCATCTGTTCCACTAATTGGACATGCTCCCTTTCCCACCCAAAGGCTTTATACTGACCATTATGAATGGCTTGCGTATTTGTCATGGAGACAACCTTTTCAAAAAATTGGGGCTGTAAACGGACCCGGTCATTGGAAAGGACGAAACGATCATTGAAGAGTTCAAATACTTTATCCTGGTAATCCTTGTATGTGTACAATTCAATACGGTCGCCATTCCATTTCAAACCGATTTTTTCCCCTGGACCCATCGGTTTCGGATCTCCGGTATATTCACTGGAAGGGATAATTCCTGGTTCGGAAGTGAACATATAGGATGATTCCGTTTCAATATTCCAGAGTGGGCGCAAGCCTAAAGAGTCGACAGAGAACACAGCTTCATCGCCGAAACGGGAGATGATGCCTGCCGGACCTTGTGCAAAATGCCCCCATGCTTCCCTTAAATACGTATATAAGTCTTGTAAATGCTCGGGATATTCCTTGATTTCATTGATGATTGGCGGAAACATAAGATCGACAGCTTCAAATAAAGAGTAGCCATGACGGCAGATGAAAGTCTCGATCGTCTTGTTTAAATCCTGTGAGTCGCTTCCATCTTTAGCGATGGGAACTCCGATCATTTTCGCTTCATCACGCAATTTGGCGATGGTATTGATTTCGCCATTATGACCAAGTACACTGAAAGGCTGGACCCGGAAGAAGCTTGAAAGAGTATTAGTTGAAAAACGATTATGTCCCAGTGTCATGGTGGAGGCAGCCAAAGGGTCGGCAAGATCAGGATAATAGGCAGGGAGCGTATCCCCCGCACCCATCACTTTGTATACCGCATGATGCTGGCTTAAAGATGCAACATGGATGAAATCACTTTTTTCGATGTCGGAAGTCAGCTCAAAAAGAACATTTGAAAGCTCCTGGTTGTTATTGATGGTGGAGGAACAGGCAAATTGCCAGAACACTGGGTCTTCTTGAATGGCAATCGGTCCCAATGCTTCGGAACGGTAGGCTTTATCCGTTTCGAATATCAATGAGAGACCATGTTGGAGCAGTTTCTCCTTAACTTCGATTTTTAAGTCGTTAGCTTCTGTTTTTTTGCTTAAAAATAAGTGGCCGACTATGAAGGAATCTTGATCGACGATGCCTGAATCGACATTTACCGCTTCAAGCTTCTTTTTCCAAAGAGCCCGGGGAATATCGATATGGATGCCGGCGCCATCGCCCTCACCATTGATGAAACCGCAGCGATGGTTCATTTTAACCAGGGCGTCGATACAGGCAAAGATGTTTTCGTTAGTAGGGATCTTCTTTTTTTCGATGCAGGAAACGATTCCGCAGGCATCATGTTCTTCCTTGTGAAATTCTTTGAATGTAGCAGGTGTCCATTGTTGGGCCATATATGTGGCTTGAATAAGGTTACCCTTATTCTCTGCCTTTCACCTCCTGTAGCATGTGTTTAATGGGGGAAATATTAGTAAACCCGAACAATAGTCCAAGTTTTGATAGATTGAAAGAAAGTGTATAAATGTATATAAATGTATCCATATCATATCATTTAAATATTCAGAAATCAATTTTTTATACAATGGGCTGGATGCTGTGATTGATGGGATTTTTGTGAGGATTGGCTTCAAATGCTAATATTAAAGATTTATTACAGGATAATAAGAAACCCTCAAGAATGATGTACATCCTGAGGGTGTATAAAAAATGCATAATTATGCTGATCCGATTTATTATATTAGGTTTTTGAATGCATGTTCAACCGCTTTTAGAGTATAAGCGATATCATCATCCGTGTGAGCAATTGTCAAGAACCAGGCTTCGTATTTGGACGGTGCCAAATTGATTCCCTGATTGAGCATGAGTTTGAAGAACTTAGCGAACATTTCGCCATCCGTATTTTCCGCCTGCTCATAGTTTTCAATTTTTTCTGTCGTGAAATAGATCGTCAATGCCCCTTTAAGGCGGTTGATGGTGATCGGGACATTATATTGGCGAGCCGCTTTCAGGATACCTTCTTCAAGGATTTTCCCCAGCCGGTCAAGCTCTTCGTATAGACCCTCTTCTTTAAGTACTTCTAAGCAAGCTATCCCGGAAAGCATGGAAGCCGGATTTCCTGCCATCGTACCTGCTTGATAGGCTGGTCCTAGCGGGGCGACAGTTTCCATGATCTCTTTTTTACCGCCATAGGCACCAATAGGAAGCCCGCCCCCGATGATTTTTCCAAGCGCGGTCAAATCGGGTTGAATTCCCAAGAAGTCCTGTGCCCCTCCATACATGAACCGGAACGCTGTGATAACCTCGTCGAAAATGACGAGTGATCCGGCTTCGTGAGATAATGAAATGACTTCTTCCAAGAAGCCAGGGCTTGGTTCCACGATTCCAAAGTTGCCGACGATCGGTTCAACCAGCACGCCTGCAATTTCATTGCCCCATTTATCAAGTGCTTCCTTAAATGACTCGATATCATTGAAAGGTACCGTGATGACTTCTTGTGCGATGCTTTTTGGAACGCCGGCAGAGTCCGGTGTACCTAGAGTGGACGGGCCGGAACCTGCAGCGACGAGAACAAGGTCGGAGTGTCCATGGTAACAGCCTGCAAACTTGATGATCTTATCGCGTCCTGTGTAAGCGCGGGCAACACGGATGGTGGACATGACTGATTCGGTGCCTGAATTGGTGAAGCGGACTTTATCCATGGATGGTATGGCTTCTTTCAACATTTTGGCAAATTTGACTTCATGTTTTGTCGGTGTGCCGTATAAAACGCCCGTTTCTGCTGCTTTAACGATAGCCTCAGTAATATGTGGATGCGCATGCCCTGTGATGATCGGGCCATATGCAGCTAAATAATCGATATATTTATTGCCATCAACGTCCCAGAAATAAGCCCCTTTGGCATGATCCATCGCAACTGGTGAGCCGCCGCCTACAGCTTTGTAAGAACGGGATGGGCTGTTAACCCCGCCAACGATATGTTCCAATGCCTCTTTATGTAAAAGCTCTGAATTACTAAAATCCAATCTTAAAACCTCCTATAAAATAAACATATTTCCCCTTAATCATAGCACTTTTCCGTCTGTAAATCTGGGGTGGAAGGCTAGGAAATGTGATTCGTCCGCTGATGGAAACGCTGCATCCCTAGAAGCATCAGGATTCCGGGCCTTCATTTTGTTTGGGAAATAGGGTCGGATCCCAAAACTCCGGTTATGAAAGTAAGAATGGCCAAGATGGTGGCAGGGTTTTCGATGTCGAAGGATTGGCGGTTCATTTCGCCCTGGGCTTGGTAATAGATCAGATGGCCGGTTCCTTTTTCTTCATTAATACGAAGGTGGAAACTGATGGGTGTGCTTTCGATCGACCCGCTGGAATCCCTTTGGATGACCTGGCATAATAATTCTCCGTACTCATCTTCATAAAGGAAGTCATATCGGAGGTCGATGACGACCTTTTCAATTTGGGATAGTAATAATTTTTTGATATTCATAGCATATTCGTCTCCTTTATATATGTATCTGGTACAACGGCCATTTCGCCCTGAAAATGGTCTATGGCATCCAAGCATTTTTATTGTCTAAAAAGGTTAGGTTGGATAAACTAATTCATTAGGACAAGAGATTACGGAGGATGTAACAGGATGAATGATGCAATTCAAGTGAAACAGCTTCGGAAGGAATTTAAGTCGGCATCAAGCCGTTCAGGGCTAAAGGGTGCCTTCCGGGATTTACTTACCAGAAATTATAAGGTCGTCCCTGCCGTCAATGATATCAATTTTACCGTGAAAAAGGGTGAGATGGTAGCTTATATCGGGGAAAATGGTGCAGGGAAATCGACCACGATCAAAATGCTGACAGGTATTTTGGAACCGACAGCAGGTGAAATCACGGTCAATGGCATGAATCCACATAAAGAAAGGGAAAAGTTCACCCAGACAATCGGAGTCGTATTCGGTCAGCGCTCACAGCTTTGGTGGGATATTGCGGTTCAAGAATCGTTTAGGCTGTTAAAAAAGGTCTATAAGGTAACGGATGAGCAATATAACGATCATATGGAACATGTCATCAAGACGCTCGATATCGGTCCTTTGCTGGACAAACCTGTGCGTAAACTCTCACTAGGTCAGCGAATGCGCTGTGAGCTTGCGGCAGCTTTGATACACAATCCGCCTTTGCTGTTCCTGGATGAGCCAACGATTGGACTTGATGTGCTCGTGAAAATGAAGATTCGTGAGTTCCTGAAAGAAATCAATGAGAAATATAATACGACAATCCTTTTGACTACACATGATTTAGGAGACATTGAAGCATTATGTGAGCGTGTAATCATGCTTGATGAAGGACAAATCATTTATGATGGGGAATTGCAGAGTTTAAAAGATAACTGGGCTGAGGAAAAACAGATCCATTTTCAATTCATCGAGCCGATCGCACTGAAGGAATTGCAATCATTAGCGCTCCCATTTACCGCTAACTGGGTTTATGATGAGAAAAATCAAACATACATTGCCTTGTTGAAAGAAGAAAGTGATCATATTTCACAGCTTGTTTCGGCTGTTGTATCTCATTTTAAAATAAAGGATATCAAAATCCATGAAACGTCCATTGAAGAGATTGTTCGCAACATTTACGAAGAAGGCACTGTCTGAATCTCTTATCATTAAGAAACAACATGTCTATCAAGAAGGGGGAGGGCCATGGGGAAGTATCTTGCAATGATCCGCATGCGTTTTTTGATGATGCTTGCGTATCGAACGGATTATTATACCGGTATTTTAATTTATAGCATTAATATCGGCGCTTATTATTTCTTATGGAATGCGATATATGGAGAAAAAAGCTCAATCGAAGGACTTTCAGGTATGCAGATGACAACCTATGTCGCGGTTGCATGGATGGCGCGCGCTTTTTATTTCAATAATATTGACCGCGAAATCGCCACTGAGATTAAAGACGGCAAGGTCGCCATTGAAATGATCCGGCCTTATAACTATTTAGGCATGAAAACGATGCAAGGACTTGGGGAAGGGATATTTCGTTTCTTTTTCTTCTCGATTCCAGGAATGCTGCTGGTAGCTTTCATTTTTCCTATCGAATTGCCGCACGAGCCGGCTACGTGGGGGATATTCGGCATTTCCTTGCTGTTCAGCTTCATCATCAATACACAGATTAACTTATTGACGGGAATCACTACCTTTTTCTTATATAATAATGCCGGATTGATCCGGGCTAAAAGGGTTATCATTGATTTATTTTCCGGTCTGCTGCTGCCCATCAGTTTCTATCCGATATGGGCGCAGGAAGTGATGAAATATTTACCCTTTCAAGGGATCAGCTATGTACCAAGCATGATTTTTACGAACGGGTACAGTTCAGGTGAAATTGGCATGGCGCTTTTACAGCAGTTAATTTGGTGCATCATTCTCATAATACCGATTCAGCTTTTATGGATAGTCGCAAAAAAACAGCTGATTATTCAAGGAGGTTGACGGGATGTTTTATGTATCGATGTTTTTTCAATATGTGAGTCAATATATGAAAACAAGATTGCAATATAGAGCCGATTTCTTCATGGAAATCCTATCCGATCTGCTGAATCAGGTCGTGAATCTGGTATTTATCTTAGTCGTTTTTGGACATACCCAATTTTTAAGCGGCTGGAGCCGTGAAGAAATCATATTCATTTATGGATTCTTCCTTATCCCATTCGCCCTTTTTTCTGCCTTTTTCAACATCTGGGATTTTAATGACCGCTATATCGTCAAAGGTGAAATGGACCGGATATTAACAAGACCGATACATAGCCTGTTTCAAGTCATTTTAGAAAGAATCGAGCTAGAAGCGTTATTTGGTGTTGTGACCGGTTTGATCATTATATTCTATTCGGGGATTTCATTGGATCTGCAGCTTGAGTGGTATGACCCGATTCTTTTCATCATTTTTGCAATAGGCGGGGCCCTTGCTTATGCAGCCATATTCGTTGCGATAGCAAGCATTGGGTTCTGGTCGGATGCGAAAACATCCATCATGCCAATGATGTACAATATTGGGAACTACGGGCGCTATCCTGTTGATATTTATAATAAGGTCATCCGTTTTGTCCTTACATGGGTGTTGCCATTCGCGTTTGTTGGTGTCTATCCGGCATCTTATTTCCTAAGAAAAGAAGAGTGGTATGCATATGCATTTGCCACACCTGTAATTGGGGTTGCCTTTTTCGTGATATCCGTTTTCATATGGAATCAGGGAGTGAAGAGGTACCGCGGGGCAGGGAACTAAAAGAACCCCTTCAACAGCATTCATGTTGAAGGGGCTTTTGTTTTAGTTCCGTTTTTTCTTTCTTTCAATATATCTTGCTTGTGCGTGAACATATTGCTGCTTTTCCTCTTCCGTTTCCGGAATGACCTGAGGTACGTTTGTCGGCTTACCGTCTTCATCAATGGCCAGCATCGTTAAAAAAGCGCGTGCCGTAAGCTGTTTTTCACCTGTTAATAGGTTCTCACGCTCCACTTTCACGTATACCTCCATTGATGTGCGATGAGCACAGGTGACATAAGCTTCAAGGTTGATTGCATCCCCTGTCTTGATGGGGGCCAAAAAATCAAAAGAGTCGCTTGAAGCAGTCACGACGGGTTTTCGACAATGGCGCATAGCTGAAATGCAGGCTATTTTATCAACATAGGCCATTACTTTTCCGCCAAAGATGGTATTGTGATGATTTGTATCCGGTGGAAAAACAAGGTCGGTTAAAAAAGTCCGTGACTGCTGGGTTGGATGGGCAACGTTCTTTTCAATCATTTGCCTGTTGGTTTAGCTAAAAGGTTTTCACGGACGATTTTTGCTGCTTCGACCATGTTTTTCAGGGAAGCGACGGTTTCCGGGAGACCCCTTGTTTTCAGACCGCAGTCGGGGTTGATCCAAAACTGGTCTTTATCCAATACCTTGATGCCCCGTTCAATCATATCGACCATTTCTTCCACTGCCGGCACACGGGGGCTGTGAATATCATACACACCCAGGCCAATACCTTTTTCATATGTTTTTGCCTCGAATGCGGAAGCAAGCTCCCCATGACTACGGGATGTTTCGATGGAAATTACATCGGCATCGAGGGAGGAGATGACATCCATGAAACTGTTGAAGTCGCAATAGCACATATGCGTGTGAATTTGGGTTGTATCCTCCACGCTTGATGTGGATATCAAGAATGAATTTACAGCCCAGTTCAAATACTCGTCGCGATCGCTTTTTTTCAATGGCAGGCCTTCTCTAAGTGCAGGCTCATCAACCTGAATCATTTTAATTCCAGCTGATTCCAATGCAATGACTTCTTTTTCCAAAGCGAGCGCCAGCTGATAGCAAACATTCTCCCTGGAAATATCATCACGGACAAATGACCAGTTCAAAATCGTTACAGGACCTGTAAGCATTCCCTTTACCGTCTTCTTCGTCAGTGATTGTGCGAATACACTTTCCCTGACTGTCATCGGTTCGATGAAATGGATGTCGCCGTAGATGACTGGTGGTTTCACGCAGCGGGATCCATAGGATTGTACCCAACCCTTTTCCAAAAAGACGAATCCGCCTAACTTATGGCCAAAGTATTCGACCATATCAGTCCGTTCGAATTCCCCGTGAACGAGAACATCCAAACCGATTTCTTCTTGGATTTCGATCCAACGGCCAATTTCTTCGTTAACGAATGTTTCATATTGCTGAGCGGTCCATTCTCCTCTTTTGAATTTCCCTCGTGCTTGTTTAACTTCAAATGTCTGCGGAAAGCTACCGATTGTAGTCGAAGGAAGAAAAGGCAATTTGAAAAATCCCTGTTGTTTTTGGTAACGCTCTTTAAATGGAAGCTGACGGCCGGCGGTCCTGGTTTTTACCTTTTCGACATTGGATTGTACACTCCCATGATTCCGTGCATTTGAACTAGCTAACGTTTGAATCGTAAATTTATTAGCAGCGACTTTTTCTTCGATTGCTTCAAAGCCCTGATTATTCCCCTTAACCAATAGTGTGATTTCCTCAAGTTTCTCATCAGCGAAAGCAAGGGCATCTTTCACTTCTTTTGAAAGGGCGGTTTCATTATGAACGGTCACTGGGACATGAAGCAGGGAACAAGAGGGCTGAAGCCAGATTTGGTCTTCGGATACCTTTTTCTTAAGAGTCTCGATCAATTGGATTTTTTTCGATAAATCAGATAGCCAAATGTTTTTTCCGTCAATCACACCTGCAGCAAGCACTTTGTCCTTCGGGAAGCCGAATGCTTCAAGATTACTAAGATTCCTCCCTTTATCATGTGCAAAATCAAGACCGATTCCTTGGACTTTTAATTCGATGACTTCTTGGTAGTGTTCCACGGAATCAAAGTATGTTTGTAGCATGATGTTCAGGTTTGGTGCTGCTTCATTCAGTTTTTCATAGAGGTAAGTAACGGTTTGCATATCATCTTTGGAAATGGATGAAACAAGAGAAGGTTCGTCCATTTGAACCCACTTCACGCCTTCTTGCTCCAACTCCTGCAGGATTTGCGTGTATAGGGGAAGCAGGCTCAGGATGATGCCAGGGATTTCTTGTTTATTGAAGCCTTTGGAAAGGGAGATGAAAGTATAAGGTCCGATCAACACGGGCTTCGTTTCAATCCCTAGCATTTCCTTGGCTTCCCGATATGCTGCAAGTGGTTTATTTTCTGTTAAAGTCAGCTGTGGCACTTTTAATTCAGGGACAATATAGTGATAGTTCGTATTGAACCATTTCGTCATTTCGGAAGCGACTTCATCATTGTTTCCGCGAGCCATTGAATAATAAACGGAAAGGGGAACGCTACCACCTTCATAAGCTGAATAACGATCGGGAACAAGACCGAACATGACGGACATATCGAGCATTTGATCATAGAAAGTGAAGTCGTTGACAGGAATGATATCAATGCCTCGTTGCTTCTGTTTTTGTAAGTTGCCTAAACGGATGGCTTTTAGTTGTGCCGTAAATTCTGCTTCATCGATTTTTCCGGACCAGTAAGCTTCCAATGTACGTTTCCATTCACGATCTTCCCCGATTCGAGGGTAACCCAAACTACTGCTTTTCAAAATTTCCATCCTCCTACATTCATTTGATTTGAACAATAAAAAAAGCATCCCTAACCGTCAAAAGAGAAAGTTAGAAATGCTTAAAATAAAGAGGCATGCAGAATGCCCCTTACAATTATAAGGTTCCTAACACCTCCCTATCTCCCGTAGGTTAAAACAGTGTTGTCGAAATAGGCAGGTCTCCTGACTTAGGGAATATCATTAGCGGCGGGCCTTCCCGATCCGTTGATCAGTGGCATATTGGATGGCGCTAACATTCCCATTACAGTGGCGGGACCGTGCCGGAATTACACCGGACTTCCCTTTTAATCCTAATGAAAATTAGGAACCTATTTCCACATATGAAATTTTGCAAAACCTGCCTTGCTCATTGTTTGCAGGTCAAATATTTATAAAATAAAAACTATTATAAAAATTTAGACAATCTTAACATATCCGACCAAAAGGGTCAACATGGAAAAAAAGATTCGGGAAAAGTATACGTTAATTGGGTGTGTGGGTATAAGGATGAGGTCTGTTCCTAAAAAAGAATATATTGATTGGACAGGGAGTATGTATAGAGGAAGTGGCGTTTTGAAATGGGGCGTGGGGGATGACTTTCTACATCTTGATTGCAGGAATCATTTTTTGCATGGTGATGAGCATTCGTACGTTATTTCTTGTTGAGTCGGGAGGAAAGAAGTTTTCTCTGGAGGATATGCTGTGGCTTGGCAATTTATATGCGACGATATTAGTTGGATTTGCACTGATTTATTTATTATACGAGCTTCAGAATCATTCGGTGATTCTTGATATGGGCAATCGATTGGATGGCACTTTCTATGAACAATTGAAGACTTCTTTTTATTTTAGTGCGATGACGATGTTTTCAGTAGGGTATGGAGATATCGCTCCGATTGGCATGGGCAGGATGATAGCTACCATTCAGGCTTTCATCGGGTATACACTGCCGGCAGCGTTCGTGATTCGGACGGTGATCGATCTTGAGCAGAAAGATAGGAAGGATAAATGAAAGTTGTGTTTCTTTCGATTATTGGGTACTCTTACCATAATGAAAGAAATGGAGGGTTCAATATGACTGTTAAAATTGGAGAAAATGCACCTGATTTCAAACTCCCTGCAAACAATGGTGAAATGGTTTCCCTATCGGATTTTAAGGGGAAATACGTTGTTTTATATTTTTATCCCAAAGACATGACGCCAGGTTGCACGACGGAGGCCTGTGATTTCCGGGACCATAATGAGCAATTCGAGGAATTGAACGCGGTCATCATTGGTATAAGCCCAGATCCGGCAGCACGTCATGAAAAATTCATCGAAAAACATGGATTGCCTTTTCTGCTGCTGGCTGACGAAAATCATGAAGCCGCTGAATCATTTGATGTGTGGCAATTGAAAAAGAACTTCGGCAAGGAGTATATGGGCATTGAACGTTCAACTTTCCTGATTGATAAGGCTGGTAAGGTAGTCAAAGAATGGCGTAAAGTAAAAGTCAAAGGCCACGTTGAAGAAGCGCTTGAAACCCTTCGCGACCTCGAAAAATAAGGGACAGGCAGATGAAGGATGAGCGAATAACGAAGCTTGCAGCCAGGCTGATTCATCATTCGATACAATTACAGCCAAAAGAGAGAATCCTCATACGGGGGCATATCAACACGAAGCCATTATTGAAAGAGCTGATTGATGAAATATACAGAGTGGGTGCTTATCCATATGTAGAACTCGAAGACGATGAGATAAGCCGCCACCTGTTACAAGGGAATGTGAAGGAACAACTTGACACATCTTCGCAATGGGCATTGAAGAAATATACGGATATCGATGCGGTCATCATCATCACAGGGGAAGAAAACGATGTGGAAATGACTGATGTTCCCATTGAAAGGCACCGTCTTCAAGGGGAGGCTATGAATTCCCCCACTCTTTTCTATGTAAACAACCGACGTTGGGTCTTACTTAATTATCCCACAAACGCATCAGCGCGAAAAGCCGGCATGACCTTTGACAGGTACCAAGACTTTCTTTTGAACGTATGCACCATGGATTACGGGGAAATGGAGGCGGCCTTGAAACCGTTAAAACAATTGATGGAACGGACTGACAAAGTCAGGATCGTTTCACCAAGGACAGATTTGACCTTTTCCATCAAAGGTATGCCGGCCGTCATATGTGCCGGAAAAAAGAATTTACCGGATGGGGAAGTGTTTACGGCACCCATAAAAGATAGTCTCAATGGAAGGATATCCTTCAACACACCCACTACCTATGAAGGAATCACCTTTAGTGACATAGAATTAAACTTGGAAAAGGGGAAAATCATCAAAGCGACTTCCAATCGTGTCTCTGAAATGAACCAAATTCTGAATATTGATGAAGGGTCCCGGTTTATAGGGGAGTTCGCAATTGGAATCAATCCATACATATTGGAACCTATGGACGATATCTTGTTCGATGAGAAAATAAGCGGGAGTCTGCACTTGGCTCTTGGACTTGCCTATGAAGAAGCGGATAATGGAAACCGTTCATCGATACATTGGGATATGGTCTTGATCCAGCGTCCGGAATATGGGGGTGGTGACATCTATTTTGACAACGTCCTGATCAGAAGGGATGGCGTTTTCATTTTGCCGGAATTACATGCTTTAAACCCAAATTCTTTAATATAAAGCCTTTTTTAATAAGGGTAAGGCTTTTGTCCAAATCAAAAAGGGGACATCTGAATATGCTTTATTAAGGGAATACCTCCTCAGAGAAAGTTGCGCGGGACACATAGAGCCCGTGTTTTTTTATGTTGAAAAAAAGGGAGAGATAAATATGTTAATACTTTCGACTGTCATTCCGAATGAAGGCATCCAAACGAAGATGATGGAAGCTTTTCCTGATTTGAACTTCATTTATCAAAAAGGATGGACGGATGGGCCGCTTCGTGAAGCGGAAATCTTAATTACATATGGTGAAGACTTAACTGAAGAAATCATTGGGAAAGCTGCGAACTTGAAATGGATCATGGTCATGAGTGCAGGAATGGAATTAATGCCATTTAAAGCCATTGAGGAACGTGGAATTTTGGTGACCAACGCAAGAGGCATTCATAAAATCCCGATGGCCGAGTATACGATAGGGATGCTTTTGCAATATGAAAAAAAATTGAAACTGCTTATGAAGAATGAAAAGGAAGAATTGTGGGATAGAAAGATTGAAGTCGGGGAATTGAATGGCAAAACTATGCTCGTTATTGGTGTCGGTGCAATTGGAGGGGAAGTGGCTCGTCTTGGGAAAGCCTTTGGGATGACGACGAGGGGAGTGAACCGGAGCGGGAAACCAGTGGAATCCATCGATCACCTTTATGTCCTGGACAATTTATTGGAAGTCATACCGGGAGCCGATTATATCGTATCCGTCCTGCCAAGTACGGATGAAACGAAGGGCCTTCTGCAAAAAGAACACTTCAAAGCAATGAAAGAATCTGCAGTATTCGTGAATATTGGCCGCGGCGACCTTATTAACGATGAAGTGTTGATCGAAGCCCTGGATGCCGGTGAATTGTCACATGCCATCTTGGATGTATTCGATCCGGAACCTTTAGGAAAAGGGCATCCGTTTTGGAGGATGGAGAATGTTACAGTCACACCGCATCTTTCAAGTAAAAGCGGAGAATATTTACCAAGAACCTTTGCCATATTCGAAAAAAATATGCGTGAATACCTGAAAGCTGGAAAAGACTTCACCAACGTAATCGACTTATCTAGGGGATACTAAACTCAATGCAAAAATGGGAAAGATTCAATGTGTTCATGAATAAACTAAAAAAGAATGGTTAAGCCATTGAATTATTGACAAATTCAACGCATAAAAGGTACACTATTTATAAATATTATAATTTAAGAATTCATACTTAATGAGAAAAAGAGGTGGATGACGGTGTCTGAAGTTCAGTTAAAAGAAGCGTTGGATTCCTTAAAAGATACCGGTGTAAGAATAACTCCTCAACGCCATGCGATACTTGAGTATTTGATAAGCTCCATGTCCCACCCTACCGCTGATGATATATATAAAGCGCTGGAAGGCAAGTTTCCGAATATGAGTGTGGCAACGGTTTATAACAACCTGCGTGTGTTCCGTGAGGTAGGTTTGGTAAAAGAACTTACGTATGGTGATTCTTCAGCTAGGTTTGATTTTGTGACGACGAATCATTATCATGTAATTTGCCAAACTTGCGGGAAAATTGTGGATTTCGATTATCCTGCATTGGATGAAGTCGAGCATTTCGCAGCACAAGTCACCGGTTTCAATGTTAGTCACCATCGGATGGAAATCTACGGCGACTGTACGGATTGTGCGAAAAAAGAATCGCATTAAAAAAAGTTCCTCCACTTGGTTGGAACTTTTTTTCATGTTATGAAGAAATGATACAATTGTTAAAGACTTCTTCAAAGGGAATTCAGCTAGCCGAATTCCTTTAGTCATGCAGGCTTTTCCGGTTATATTTTTCGTTGAATTCTTCGCCTTCCAACTTTTTGTCAAGTGTCAATGGTTCTTCACAATGCATGCAAATATCTACACGCCCTAGTATTTTTGTAGGTTTGCTGCAGTTAGGGCAGACAACCTGGATCGATTTTGTAGAAAGCATTCCAATCCAAAAATAAACCCCTGTGCTTGCGATTATGAATAAAAGGCCCAGCCCCATGAAAATCGTCATGACAACAGGATTTGTTTTGAAGAAAAGCCCAAGGTACATTACAATAAAGCCAATGAAAATCAAACTTAAAGCAAAAGTGCGTATTTTATTGATTTTGCTAGAATATTTAGCCATGGATTGTCCCTCCTAAAATATAACTTTAACTATAACATAAACAATGGATGGAACAAAAAAGAAATAAAGGATACATATTACTTTTGAATTGAAATGGTTTGGGGTAAGGGAAATAAGCAGGGATTTGAAGAGTTTTGTCGAAAGTCTAAAAAAAAAGGTTTTGGAGGAATTTATGATGGAAGATATCCTTCGCCCGATTTATCAAGAGCGAGCAAGTTTAAAATCTACACTTGGAATCTTGTTAATAGAAAAAAGAGATGATAACAGCCCGATTACCGATACATTTGACTACATTCTTTTTGTAATTGCAGACGAAGCCGAAGAGGCCGTGTTTTTAAAACATTACACTTACCAGGATAAAAAGGCAGCCTTACATATCGTAAAGGAAGACCAGTTAAAAGAATGGCTTCTATTAGGGACGAACCGCAAAGTGGTTGACTGGATATATAATGGGAAGGTCCTTTTTGACCGGAATGAATATTTGGACCGTTTGAAAACCGAAATCCGGGAGTTTCCCTTCTATGGAAGGAAATTAAAGATGGGGATGGAATTCGCGAAGTTAATTCGCAGGTACATGGATGGGAAAAGCTTCTTTGAAAAAGGCCATTATCTTGAGGCATACAACCATATCGTTCATTCCCTTCATCACTTGGCCCGTTTGGAAATAATTGAACAAGGTTTTTATCCGGAGGTTACGGTCTGGAACCAAGTGAAGCATATGGAACCTGAAATCTATAAGTTGTATAAAGAATTGATCAGCAGTGAGGAAACTCTCGAAAAAAGATTGGAGCTTCTATTCCTTGCTAGTGAATTTCTTATTTATTCGAGAACGAATGCAGGTTCACAGCATTTGGTTGAAATAATGGGGGCGAAAGAAGATCCGTGGACGATTGCGGAGCTTATGGAGCATCCGGAAGTTAAGTTTTATTCAGTCGACTTAGGTGTTTTATTGGAATATTTGATTGAGAAAAAGGTAATCGACGTCATTAAAGCGGACACAAAAGGGCACGAGGTATATCATCGGTTTTATCGGGTGTCAAAAAACTTTTAAAAAAATGCGATTTTAGTGTTGACCATTAATAATATAGGTGTTATATTAATACATGTCGCTGCGGGACATCAGCTTTCGCAGCTTCATCAAAACAAAAAAACTTAAAAAACATGTTGACAACCGAGTTGGAAACATGGTAAGATGTAAAAGTCGCTTACGAAGTAAACGACAACGAAATTGCTCTTTGAAAACTGAACAAAACAAAGCGCCAACGTTAAATTTTAAGTGAGCACACACTATCAAAAAAGCAAAATGAGCAAGTCAAACATTTCTTCGGAGAGTTTGATCCTGGCTCAGGACGAACGCTGGCGGCGTGCCTAATACATGCAAGTCGAGCGAATCGATGGGAGCTTGCTCCCTGAGATTAGCGGCGGACG
>NZ_JAUUTW010000030.1 GCF_030676415.1 Peribacillus frigoritolerans
CACCCGTTCCCATTCCGAACACGGCAGTTAAGCTCTTCAGCGCCGATGGTAGTTGGGGGTTTCCCCCTGTGAGAGTAGGACGCCGCCAAGCCATTTAAAAAGATCAGCCATCCGGCTGGTCTTTTTTGATGTTCGTAATTAAAAAAGTTTTATATTTCTAGGGACAGCATAGGGCTGGCCTTATTTGAGTTGGTTGCAATATCATGAGGAGGAATGGGTAAGCAGGGGAATTGGGCAGAATTTAAGTGGTGAAATCTTAAAGAGAAGAAAAAAACCAGGTTTTGCATGTATCTTTTCAGGGTATTTATGTAAGATATTTCAACTTTAATGTTCAATGGGGTATGTAACTACATATAATTTGGAGAAAATGGATAATGCAGAAAGAAAGTGCGTTTAAGTTGCAAAATGGATTATTCCTTGTATAATAATAGTCAAATATAGTCAAAGTCAGAATGGAGGAGGCTGAGTGAGAAACATATCTGATGTTATCGAAACTTATTTGAAGCAAGTACTTGAAATAAGTCAAAAAGATATCTTAGAGATTAAAAGAAGTGAAATAGCAGATAAATTTCAGTGTGTTCCTTCTCAAATCAATTACGTAATCAATACCAGGTTTACCATCGAGAGAGGTTATGTTGTAGAGAGTAAGCGTGGAGGCGGCGGTTATATACGCATCATGAAAGTGGAATCACAGGATTCCGTGCAACTTATCAACCAATTATTATCGCTTATTGGTTCCAGGGTAACTCAATCGATGGCTGAAGGAGTAATTTCAAGGCTGATGAATGAAGACGTCATTAATGAAAGAGAAGCAAAGATTATGATGAGCGTCATAGATAGATCGGTGATTTATATCGACCTACCTGACCGGGATGAGCTTAGGGCAAGAATTTTAACTGCGATGCTTACGACTTTAAAATATAAATGAAACTGGCAGAGGTGATGAAAGTTGATTTGCCAAGAATGTCATCAAAGGCCTGCTACCCTGCACTTCACCAAAATCATCAATGGAAAAAAGACTGAAGTCATGATTTGTGAGAAATGTGCTCAGGAAAAAGGTGAAATGTTCATGGATGCAGGTGGACCTGGTTTTTCAATAAATAATTTATTAGCAGGATTGTTGAATATGGAGTCGAATATTCAACAGACAAAGGCAAATGCATTTCCTAAAACGGAAGAGATGCGTTGCCCGCATTGTCATCGATCTTATAAAGAATTTGTCCATATTGGTAAGTTTGGCTGTGCCGAGTGTTATAAAACGTTCAATGAACAGTTAAATCCCATTTTAAAGAGGGTTCATAGCGGCAATACAGCACACATAGGGAAAATTCCAAAAAGGATTGGTGGCACCATATATCTTCGAAAGCAAATTTTGGATTTGAAAGAAGTTTTAAAGGTCCACATTGTTCAAGAGGAGTTTGAAAAAGCGGCAGAGGTAAGAGATAAGGTTCGTTCCCTTGAAAAAAGGTATGAAGCACAAGAGGGAGGCGAGGAATTATGAGCTTGGAAAAGTTTGTAGAAAACGCCTTGAGTTCCTGGATGAGTGCCGAAGGGCCGGAAATCGATATTGTATTGAGTTCGCGGATTCGGCTGGCCAGGAATTTCAAAGACTTTACCTTCCCAACCTCCTTTTCTAACGAAGAAGCTAAAAAAATCATTGAATTGGTCAAAAAAAGAATCGAAGAGGAAGTAACTCCGGAGATTGGAAAACTGGAACTTTTAGAGATTGACCAATTGCAGCCACTGGAAAAGCGCGTTCTCGTTGAAAAACATTTAATCAGTCCTCATTTAGTTGAAGACTCAGCGAAAAGCGCATGTCTCCTTTCGGAAAATGAAGAAATAAGTATCATGATAAACGAAGAGGATCATCTCCGTATTCAATGCTTAATGTCGGGGTTGCAGCTAAAGGAAACCTTAAAGATTGCAAATGTTCTTGACGATTGGATTGAAGAATCCATAGACTATGCATATGATGAAGAAAGAGGATACCTAACTAGTTGTCCGACTAATGTGGGAACAGGATTAAGGGCTTCAGTCATGATGCATCTTCCGGGCCTGGTCCTTACACAGCAGATGAATAATATCATACCGGCTATCAACCAATTGGGGTTGGTGGTTCGAGGGATTTATGGAGAGGGCAGTCAAGCGTTGGGGAATATTTTCCAAATCTCCAATCAAATTACTCTTGGAAAGTCGGAAAGGGATATCGTTGAAGATCTAACAAGTGTAGTGCAACAAATCATAGCCCAGGAACGGTCAGCGAGGGAAGCATTAGCGAGGACTTCCCACATACAATTAGAAGATAGAATTTTCCGTTCATATGGGATTTTGTCCAATGCTCGAATCATCGAGACCAAGGAAGCAGCCACCTGTATCTCCGATGTTAGGTTAGGGATAGATCTTGGGTATATAAAAAACATTTCTAAAAGCATTCTAAATGAGTTGATGATTTTGACGCAGTCGGGATTTTTACAAAAGTACGCAGGTGGACCTTTAAGACCCCATGAAAGGGATATCCGCAGAGCTGCACTCATCCGGGAACGCTTGAATTTCACGGAATCTTCCTCCTCATAGAGGTCATTGATCTCTTTAGGGAGTATTAAATTTCATGTAATAGATATGGAGCAAGAAGAAGCTTCTGCCATTACTTAGAGAATTGCCAGCAACTTTATTCAAAACGAAAATTCTTAAGGAGGAATTCCCTATGATGTTTGGTCGTTTTACTGAAAGAGCCCAGAAAGTATTAGCATTAGCCCAAGAAGAGGCAATCCGTTTAGGTCATAATAATATTGGCACGGAACATATTTTACTGGGTCTGGTCCGAGAAGGTGATGGTATTGCAGCCAAAGCGTTATATGCTCTTGGATTGGGTCCGGAAAAGATTCAGAAAGAAGTGGAAAATCTAATTGGCCGCGGACAGGATACGGCTCAAACGATACATTATACCCCAAGAGCCAAGAAAGTCATTGAGCTTTCCATGGATGAGGCAAGAAAATTAGGTCACTCATATGTTGGGACAGAGCATGTTCTTCTAGGTCTTATACGAGAAGGGGAAGGTGTAGCTGCCCGCGTATTGAATAATCTGGGAGTAAGTTTAAATAAAGCTCGACAACAAGTATTACAACTTTTGGGCAGTAATGAATCAGGTGGTCATCAAGGTTCAGCCGCTTCAAATGCAAGCACGCCGACACTGGATGGCCTAGCCCGTGATTTAACGGCGATTGCCAGGGAAGGAAGCTTGGATCCCGTTATCGGAAGAAGTAAGGAAATACAGCGTGTCATTGAGGTATTAAGCCGTCGTACAAAAAATAACCCAGTATTAATCGGTGAACCTGGGGTTGGTAAAACAGCGATTGCTGAAGGGCTTGCCCAACAGATTATCAATAATGAGGTACCTGAAATTTTACGTGATAAACGTGTAATGACACTAGATATGGGTACTGTTGTGGCTGGTACTAAATACAGGGGTGAATTTGAGGACCGATTGAAGAAAGTTATGGATGAAATACGTCAGGCGGGTAATATCATCTTATTCATCGATGAATTGCATACATTGATTGGTGCAGGTGGTGCAGAAGGTGCCATTGATGCCTCCAATATCCTTAAACCATCATTGGCACGTGGTGAATTACAATGTATCGGTGCCACAACTTTGGATGAGTACCGTAAGTATATTGAAAAGGATGCTGCGCTTGAACGTCGTTTCCAGCCAATCCAGGTCGATGAGCCGACTATTTTGGAATCCATCCAAATTCTCAAGGGGCTGCGTGACCGTTATGAGGCACATCACCGTGTATCGATTACTGACGAAGCGATTGATGCCGCAGTCAAATTATCCGACCGTTATATTTCCGATCGCTTTTTACCGGATAAAGCAATTGACTTGATTGATGAAGCCGGTTCCAAGGTTAGGCTGCGTTCATACACAACGCCACCTAACTTAAAGGAACTTGAAGTGAAGCTAGATGATGTGCGTAAGGAAAAGGATGCTTCCGTTCAGAGTCAGGAATTCGAAAAAGCTGCTTCGCTTCGCGATACAGAACAACGCTTAAGAGAACAGTTGGAAGAAACGAAAAAAACTTGGAAAGAAAAACAAGGGCAGGAGAACAGTGAAGTGACTGTGGATGACATTGCACACGTCGTATCCAGCTGGACGGGAGTGCCAGTCACTAAATTGGCGCAAACAGAGTCAGACAAACTGCTTAATATGGAGTCAATCCTCCATGATCGTGTAATTGGGCAGGAAGAGGCCGTCATTGCGGTTTCTAAAGCAGTACGACGTGCAAGGGCAGGTTTGAAAGATCCTAAACGTCCAATTGGTTCATTCATCTTCTTGGGACCTACAGGGGTCGGTAAAACCGAGCTAGCCCGTGCTTTAGCTGAATCCATTTTTGGTGATGAAGATGCCATGATCCGCATCGATATGTCCGAATATATGGAGAAACATTCAACTTCACGTCTTGTTGGATCCCCTCCAGGATATGTTGGATACGAAGAAGGCGGTCAGTTAACGGAAAAAGTGCGGAGGAAACCATACTCAGTCGTTCTGCTTGATGAAATAGAAAAGGCGCATCCGGATGTCTTCAATATTCTTCTTCAAGTATTGGAAGACGGAAGACTGACAGATTCCAAGGGGCGTACTGTCGATTTCAGGAATACCATTCTGATTATGACATCGAATGTAGGGGCTTCGGCCTTGAAAACTGATAAGTATGTCGGCTTTAACATCCAGGATACTGGCCAGGACTATAAAAATATGAAAGGGAAAGTGATGGAAGAACTCAAACGTGCATTCCGTCCGGAATTCCTGAATCGTATTGATGAAACTATCGTGTTCCACTCATTAGAGAAGGATCATTTGAAACAAATCGTTACATTAATGTCAAATCAGCTTACTACCCGTTTGAAAGAACAGGAGATATACTTGGAGCTGACAGATGCGGCTAGAGAAAAAATTGCTACGGAAGGTTTTGATCCGGAATATGGGGCACGGCCAATCCGCAGGGCGCTTCAGAAGCATGTAGAAGATTATTTATCCGAAGAATTGCTTAAGGGTAACGTGAAAAAAGGGCAAACGGTCGTAATGGATGTCGTGAATAATGAGTTTGCAATCCGACAAGGCGAGCCTGTTAATGTAAGTGAATAACCTGATCCTAAACTTCGAGGTACACGCAGATTCTTTTGCAGTGTACCTCTGTTTTTTATCCATAGGTAGAAATGAGTATAAGTTGGACTAGCAGAGTGAATATTTTTTTAATAAAACTTAGCTTTAAGAAGGTTTAAATAAAACAGAGATATAATATCCTTAATATAGATATTTTTTCCAAAGGAAGAGGAGTAATTTATGGCTGTAAAGAAGAAAACAAAATTTATGTGTCAGTCTTGTGGATATGAGTCCGCGAAATGGATGGGGAAATGCCCAGGATGCGGAGAATGGAACAAAATGGTCGAGGAAACCGAAATCGTTAAACCTGCTAGAAAAGGCGCTTTTACCCATTCAGAGGTTAGAGGTTCCGGAGAAAGGGAGAAGGCAGCACCTATAACGACTATTCAATCAGAAAAAGAACCCCGGATTAAGACGGATTTAATGGAATTGAATCGTGCTCTTGGGGGCGGGATCGTACAGGGATCACTTGTATTGATCGGAGGGGACCCGGGTATCGGTAAGTCCACCCTGCTTTTACAGGTATCTTCCCAATTGGCGCATAAACAGAAAAAAGTGCTTTATATATCAGGTGAAGAATCAGTCAAGCAGACCAAATTGAGAGCGGACCGGCTTGGGACCATGTCGGAAAATCTATTCGTTTATGCTGAAACAGATATGGACTATATCCAACAGGCAATTACAGATGTAAAACCGGATTTGGTCATTATTGACTCCATTCAAACGGTATACCATTCGGAGGTTACATCTGCCCCGGGAAGCGTTTCACAAGTGAGGGAATGCACAGCTTCACTCATGCGCATTGCTAAAACGAACGGGATCGCGATTTTTATCGTCGGACACGTTACAAAGGAGGGGGCCATTGCGGGGCCACGGCTGCTTGAGCACATGGTTGACACCGTATTATATTTTGAAGGAGAAAGACACCATACATATCGAATTATACGTGCGGTTAAAAATCGCTTTGGTTCGACGAATGAGATGGGTATTTTTGAAATGAAAGAACATGGATTGGAAGAGGTCGCGAATCCATCGGAAATTTTCCTTGAAGAACGGTCGCAAGGAGCTTCGGGTTCTACAGTCGTCGCATCCATGGAGGGAACAAGGCCGGTGCTTGTCGAAATTCAAGCATTGATTTCACCTACGAGTTTTGGCAATCCGAGGCGAATGGCCACGGGAATTGACCACAATCGGGTTTCGCTTTTAATGGCTGTTCTGGAAAAGAGAGTGGGCTTGCTGCTCCAAAACCAAGATGCGTATTTAAAGGTTGCTGGTGGTGTCAAGCTGGATGAACCGGCAATTGACCTCGCTGTCGCAATAAGCATTGCATCAAGCTTCCGTGATAAACCAACAAACCCTGCCGATTGCATCATTGGTGAAGTGGGGCTGACTGGGGAAGTAAGAAGGGTGTCACGAATTGAACAAAGGGTGCAGGAAGCAGCGAAATTAGGGTTTGAGCGAGTTATAATACCGGCTAATAATATAGGGGGATGGACCGCGCCGAAAGGTATTAAGATCGTTGGTGTTTCATCGGTTTCGGAGGCTCTTAAACAATCGTTAGGGGGTTAAGTATGACAGATAAAAAAGGGTATGAGAAAACAAAATTGGAAATTCTGCACATTGTAGCTCCGGGTACCCCGCTTCGGGAGGGTATTGAAAATGTCCTGAGGGCAAACACGGGTGGTTTGATAGTGGTCGGATATAACGAGAAGGTGCGAACGATCGTGGATGGCGGCTTCGAAATCAACTGCAGCTGTACCCCCAGCACATTATATGAGTTGGCGAAGATGGACGGCGCCATCATTTTAAATGAAACAGCCGATAAGATCATTTTCGCAAATGCCCAATTAGTGCCGGATAACAGTACACCTTCCACTGAAACGGGAATGCGGCATAGGACAGCGGAACGTGTGGCAAGGGAGACCAAGTCGTTGGTCGTCGCGATCTCACAACGTCGGAATGTCATCACTTTATATCAAGGCAATTTCAGGTATGCCCTTAAAGATATAGGAGTCATACTTGCTAAGGCTAATTTAGCCATACAGACCTTGGAAAAATACAAGGTGGTCCTGCAGCAGAGCATATCGGTTTTAGGAGCGCTTGAGTTTGAGGAAATCGTGACCTATGCCGACCTTTTGCAGGTATTTCACCGTTATGTAATGGTGCTCAGGATCAAGGCGGAGCTACTAACGTATCTTAATGAGCTTGGTACGGAAGGAAGATTGATCCGTTTGCAAATGAATGAAATCCTGGCAGATATTGAAACGGAAGGAAAATGGCTTATCAAGGATTATACCTCCAGTAATGATGAAAATCCTGAGGAAATCATTTTTAGGCTTCAAGAGTTGGCCATGCAGGAAAAACTGGATGAAAGCATTCTTCTAAAGGTGCTGGGCTATCATGGATACATACATCTTGATGAGTCAGTACATCCCCGTGGTTACCGTATTCTTCATAAAATCCCACGCTTGCCGGGTTTAATCATCGAAAATTTAGTGAAACAGTTCGGAAGCTTTAGTGAAGTCAATAAAGCTACGGTTGAAAACCTTGACGATGTGGAGGGTATAGGTGAAGTCCGGGCCAATAAAATCAAAGAAGGACTCCGTATTTTAAAAAATCAGCTGGTCACAAATAGAAGGATGTAAGGTGCAGATGGCCTTTTTAATTCTTCTGAACTAGCTTGAAATTGATTGGTGTTTATTTTTGACACTCAAAACTCAGGGTGCTAGGCTAATATTACGAAAAAGAGAAGAATTCATATTTGTAAATCCACTAATTCCTTAAGTGAATTTAACGTATATAATGAAAACGAATTTTCGAAGGTTTCATTTTACTTTATTGGTCAATAATGAGTAGAGGGAGGTGAAAGGGATGTTAAAACGCATTATACAAGCATGCTTCTTAATAGTCGGTGGAACACTTGGTATGTTACTTATTCCGGAATTATTAATTGTTTTACATGCAGGCGATATTGCTTTAATAAACAATCCTTATGTAAGTGTACTGTTGGGTGCCATTATCTTTTATCTTATAACTTTTTGGGCAGTAGATCATGTGATCTATTTTATGAAGTGGCTGGAGGAACAGCTTGTAAAGATACCAATTACGGATATAATCTTTGGCAGCGTCGGTCTTTTAGTGGGACTGCTTGCGGCGTTCTTGGTTGGCTCCGCCTTCAGTGCCATCAAGGTTCCTATTTTAAATACAGTGGTTCCTATCATCCTTACGCTTTTATTTGGTTATCTTGGTTTTCAGGTGGGCTTTAAAAAACGTGATGAACTATTGAGTTTATTCACGAAAAGCAATAAGAAAAAGAATACGGATGGTGAAGCAAGCGAAGAGGATGAAGAGGGGTATAGCAAGCGGCTGAAGATTCTCGATACAAGCGTGATCATTGATGGTAGAATTGCGGATATCTGTCAGACAGGCTTTCTGGAGGGTACCATAGTCATTCCTCAATTCGTATTAAACGAACTGCAGCACATTGCCGATTCATCTGATGCATTGAAAAGGAATCGCGGAAGACGTGGTTTGGACATCTTGAATCGGATTCAAAAAGACCTTCCGATTAAAGTGGAGATGTATGAGGGGGATTTTGAAGACATTCAGGAAGTGGACAGTAAACTAGTGAAGCTTGCCAAAATATCGGGCGGAATGGTCGTTACCAATGATTTCAATTTAAACAAAGTATGCGAGTTTCAAAATGTGGCGGTCCTTAATATCAATGACCTGGCCAATGCCGTAAAACCTGTTGTCCTTCCTGGGGAAGAGATGAATGTCCAGGTCATCAAGGACGGGAAAGAGCAGAACCAGGGTATCGCTTATTTAGACGATGGCACGATGATCGTTGTCGAGGGTGGCCGTGACCATATCGGGAAACGCATCGATGTACTTGTCACAAGTGTATTGCAAACATCTGCAGGCCGTATGATATTCGCTAAACCGAAACTATTAGAAAAAGCATTATAAAGAAGAGTAGGAGAAACCGTTATGTTTTATGAAGTAGTGATACCTGCAGCTGGACAAGGCAAAAGAATGAAGGCGGGGAAGAATAAACTTTTTATTGAACTATCGGGTATCCCGATTATTGTTTATACACTGCGTGTTTTCGAAGAAGATCCTGACTGTCGGGGGATTATCCTTTCGATAAACCCGGCAGAAAAGGATTATTTTAGTCAATTGATAGCAGCGTATGGGTTTAAAAAGGTCAAGAAACTGGTCATGGGTGGCAAGGAGCGCCAACAAAGCGTTTATAATGGACTGCAACATGCGGGAGAAGAAATCATCCTGGTCCACGACGGTGCCCGCCCTTTTATCAATCTTGGGCAAATCAGTGAATTGACTACTGCCGCCTCACTTCATGGAGGTGCCGTAATTGCAGTGCCCGTTAAGGATACAATTAAAAAAGCGGCAAATAAAAAGGTAGTGGAAACAGTGGAACGATCAAGCTTGTGGGCGGTACAAACTCCACAAGCTTTTCGTGTATCCATATTAAAAAAGGCGTATGAACAAGCAGAAGCGGAAGCATTTTTAGGGACGGATGATGCAAGTTTGCTAGAGCGGATCAATGAACAGGTAGTTATTATTGAGGGCAATTATGATAATATTAAAATTACGACTCAGGAAGACTTATATTTTGCAGAAGCGATTTTACATAAACAACAACATGGAAAACGATGATTGGGGAGAATGATATGTTTAGAATAGGACAAGGATATGACGTTCATCAGCTTGTGGAGGGCAGACCTTTGATTATTGGCGGGATTACGATTCCGTATGAGAAGGGTTTGCTAGGGCATTCGGATGCGGATGTCCTTCTGCATACTGTTGCTGATGCCTGCTTGGGGGCAATTGGTGCAGGGGATATCGGTAAGCATTTTCCGGATACCGATCCTGAATTTAAAGATGCCGATTCGGCAAAACTGCTGCAGTATATTTGGGCGATCGTAAAAAAAGAAGGATATTCCCTAGGCAATGCGGACTGTACGATCATTGCACAAAGCCCGAAAATGGCACCGTATATTGAGGAAATGCGAGGCAGGATTGCTGAACTTTTAGATGCGTCGATAGACAGAGTTAATGTAAAGGCGACCACTACCGAGAAACTTGGATTTACAGGCAGGAGCGAAGGAATCGCGGCACAGGCTGTGGTCTTATTGGTTAAATCAAACTAAATTCGTTTTTAGAGTGGATGCCTTTATCCCAATGTATTTAAATGATAATATATACAATAGAATAGAACGACTGGGAGGTCTATATATATCATGAGCAGCGATATTCGAGTTCGCTATGCACCGAGTCCGACTGGACATTTACATATTGGTAATGCACGGACTGCTTTATTTAATTATTTATACGCACGAAATAAAGGCGGGAAATTCATCATCCGTATTGAAGATACCGACCAAAAGAGAAATATTGAAGGCGGAGAGGAAAGTCAGCTTAAATATTTGAAATGGCTTGGTATGGATTGGGATGAAGGTGTTGATGTTGGCGGTGAATTCGGGCCATATCGTCAATCCGAAAGGAACGACCTTTACCAGGAATTGTATCAAGAGCTTTTAGTTAAGGGTTTGGCATATAAATGCTATTGTACGGAAGAAGAGCTTGAAGCAGAGCGTGAAGGACAGGTCGAACGGAATGAAACGCCAAAATATTCAGGGAAGTGCAAGCATTTAACTGAAGAAGAGCAAGCCGAACTAGTGGCTCAAGGAAGAAAACCGAGCATTCGCTTTGCCGTTCCAGCTGGGAAGGTCCTAACTTTCAAAGATATGGTTAAGGATGAGGTTTCGTTTGAAACAGATGGCTTTGGTGATTTTGTTATCGTTAAAAAAGATGGCATTCCAACCTATAACTTTGCAGTGGCCGTCGATGATCACTTGATGAAGATTTCCCATGTCCTTCGTGGTGATGATCATATCTCCAATACTCCAAAACAATTGATGATTTATGAAGCTTTCGGCTGGGAACCGCCGGTATTCGGACATATGACGCTGATTGTAAACGAAAGCAGGAAGAAACTGAGTAAACGTGATGAGTCGATCATTCAATTCATTGAGCAATATGAAGAGCTGGGTTATGTTCCTGAAGCTTTATTCAATTTCATTACATTACTAGGATGGTCTCCAGTCGGGGAAGAAGAGATTTTCACAAAGGAAGAATTCATTAATCTTTTCGATGCTGATCGGTTGTCTAAATCACCTGCACTTTTCGATAAACAAAAGCTTACATGGATGAATAACCAATATGTGAAGCAATTGGACGGAAATCGTGCAGTGGAGTTGTCAATGCCTCACTTAATTAAAGCCGGGAAGGTTTCAGAGACACTGACCGCCGAAGAAGAAGAGTGGGTACATGGGCTCGTTTCCCTTTTTCAAGAGCAAATGAGCTACGGAGCGGAAATAGTTGAGCTATCTGAACTGTTTTTCAAGGATGAGGTCGTGTTCGAGGAAGAAGCTAAGGAAGTGCTGGCTGAAGAACAGGTACCGGAAGTCATGAAAGCTTTCCTTCAGGAGATCGAAGGCCTTGAAGAATTTAATGCGGATGAAATCAAGAAGTCGATTAAAGCCGTACAAAAAAGCACAGGTCATAAAGGGAAAAAATTATTCATGCCGATAAGGGCGGCCGTCACGGGTCAAACACATGGTCCTGACTTGCCTAAGGCGATTTCATTACTGGGTAAAGAAAAAATTAAACAGCGTATTCAGAGTATTTTATATTAACAATTTGTCGAAAATGTAATATAGTATTTAATAATCTTACAAAAGAAAAGCGTAGATGGGGAGAAGTAAGTAAACGAAGCTTTTTAGAGAGAACCATAACCTGCTGAAAGTGGTTCAAGCCTCTCGTTTTCTGAAATGCACCCTTGAGTCCTTTGCTGAACTAACTTATAGTAGGCACAGGCGGAATGTCCTCCGTTATAGGGATTAAAGTTGGGGATGAAAAACAGGAAAAAGCTTTACCTGGTTCGTACATTCCAAACAGAGTGGAACCGCGCTTTAAGCGTCTCTGTCTATTTGGACAGAGACGCTTTTTTATATGCTTTAAAAGCTTCAAAAGGGGATGTTGGAAAAGGACGGAACATAGGGGGAATCATTTTGTTAAAGATGTTTAAAGAGGATATCGAAGTGGTTTTTGATCAAGATCCTGCTGCGCGCAGCTATTTGGAAGTCATATTGACGTACGCTGGTTTACATGCGATTTGGAGTCATAGGATGGCTCACGCACTATTTAAGAGGAAATTCTTTTTCCTGGCGAGAAGTATATCTCAAATCAGTCGGTTTTTTACCGGAATTGAAATTCATCCAGGAGCTACGATTGGTCGTCGTTTCTTCATTGACCATGGAATGGGGATCGTCATTGGCGAAACTTGTGAAATTGGCGACAATGTATCTGTCTTTCAAGGTGTAACCCTTGGGGGGACAGGAAAGGAAAAGGGAAAACGTCATCCTACGATAAAGGATAATGTTTTGATTGCTACAGGAGCAAAAGTGCTGGGTTCCATCACTGTTGGGGAAAACTCAAAAATCGGTGCAGGATCGGTCGTTTTAAAGGAAGTGCCACCTAATTCTACAGTGGTGGGCATTCCAGGTAAAGTGGTCATTCAAGATGGTATCAAAATCAACAAAGACCTAAATCATTGTGATCTTCCTGATCCAATCGCTGATCGCTTTAAGGAATTGGATAGTGAAATCAGGACCTTAAGAGCGAAGCTGGCTGAACAGAAGCAGGAAGAAAGGAGTCTATAATATGGCGATTAAAATATATAACACAGCTACAAGAAAAAAGGAAACCTTCGTCCCGATGGAAGAGGGAAAGGTGAAGATGTACGTATGCGGACCCACTGTCTATAATTACATTCATATTGGCAATGCAAGACCGGCAATCGTATTCGATACCGTTCGTAGGTATTTGGATTACCGTGGATATGATGTGCAATTCGTTTCGAACTTTACGGATGTGGATGATAAGCTGATTCGTGCGGCAAAAGAATTGGGGGAAGATGTCCCTGCCATATCAGAGCGTTTCATCAAGGCTTATTTTGAAGACGTGTCGGCATTGGGCTGCAAAAAAGCGGATGCTCACCCAACCGTAATGGAGAACATGGATGCAATCATTGAATTCATCTCGGCATTAATTGAGAAAGGATTCGCTTATGAATCTGAAGGAGATGTATATTACCGCACTCGTAAGTTTGAGGGGTATGGAAAACTTTCGCATCAGTCCATCGATGAGCTGAGAGTGGGGGCCCGTATTGAAATAGGGGAGAAAAAACAAGATGCCCTTGATTTTGCCCTTTGGAAAACGGCCAAGGATGATGAAATATCTTGGGAGAGCCCATGGGGTAAGGGGCGTCCTGGCTGGCATATCGAATGCTCCGCAATGGTTAAAAAGTATTTGGGAGATACAATCGATATTCATGCAGGAGGTCAAGATCTGGCTTTCCCGCATCATGAAAATGAAATTGCACAATCCGAAGCACTGACGGGTAAGACCTTTGCGAATTATTGGATGCATAACGGGTATATAAATATTGAGAACGAAAAAATGTCTAAGTCCTTAGGCAATTTCGTCCTTGTGCATGACATCATTCAGAAGCATGATCCACAAGTGTTACGCTTCTTTATGTTATCTGTACATTACCGTCATCCCATCAATTATAGTGAAGAAGTGCTTGAAAATGTAAAAGCGTCCCTTGATCGCTTAAGGACATCTTATCAAAACTTAAAGCATCGCCTTCAAGTAAGTGACGGTTTGACTGAGAATAATGATGTTTGGTTGGAGAAGCTGAATGAATTACATGAACAATTCATTAAGGAAATGGACGATGATTTCAACACAGCTAATGCAATATCCATGCTCTTTGAACTTTCCAAACAGGCAAATTATTACTTGATGGAGAAAAACACAGACAAGGAAGTGATTGATGCTTTCCTTGATAAATTCAACATCTTATTTTCTGTCCTAGGTTTGTCACTTGAAGAAGAGGGGCTTTTGGATGAAGAAATTGAAGGGTTGATACAGCAGAGAATTCAAGCGCGGAAAGACCGCAATTTTGGGTTATCTGATGAAATTCGTGATCGCTTGAAAAACATGAATATCATATTAGAGGATACCCCTCAAGGTACAAGATGGAAAAGAGGGTAATTAATGCTTCATTACGATAGTAAGGTAGATGCAAAAATGCTGAACAGTCTTGCTTTAGCATATATAGGTGATGCTGTATACGAAACGTATATACGGCATCACCTCATTCAAAAAGGAGCGGTCAAGCCCAATCTACTTCACAAAAAAGCTACATCTTTTGTAGCGGCTAAAGCGCAAAATAAAATCATCCACTTTTTCCTGGAGTCAGATTGGTTATCGGAAGAGGAATCCGCTGTCGTTCGGCGCGGCCGAAATGCAAAATCCGGTACGGTACCGAAGAATACAGATGTGCAAACGTATCGCTACAGTACAGCCTTTGAAGCACTTATGGGGTTTTTGTATTTATCCGGTCGAATAGAAAGAATGGAAGAACTCATCAAAAAATCCATTGAATACATTGAAGAAGAAAAGGGGAGTAACCCATGAGCGAAGAATATATCATTGGCAGAAACCCCGTATTGGAAGCACTTCGCTCCGAACGGGATATTAATAAAATTTGGATAGCCGAGGGCTCGCAAAAAGGCTCGATGCAACCACTCATCGGTCTGGCGAAGGAAAAGAAGGTATTCGTGCAAATCGTACCGAAGAAAAAAATTGACCAAATGGCAGAAGGCATCCATCAAGGCGTTATCGCACAAGTGGCTGCATATGAATATGTAGAGTTGGATGACTTATTCGCAAAAGCGGCTGAACGGGACGAAGCACCTTTTTTCATGATCCTTGATGAAGTTGAAGATCCGCATAATTTAGGTTCGATCATGAGGACGGCTGATGCAGTCGGGGCCCATGGAATCATCATTCCAAAAAGAAGAGCTGTAGGCTTGACGGCAACAGTGGCAAAAGCTTCGACGGGTGCAATAGAATATATTCCTGTAGCCCGTGTTACAAATTTGGCAAGAGCAGTGGAAGAGTTGAAAGAGCGAGGGGTATGGATAGTCGGTACCGATGCGAAAGGCAGCGATGATTACCGTAACATGGATGGAAAGATGCCAATCGGACTTGTTATCGGCAGCGAAGGAAAAGGCATGGCCCGGTTAATGAAGGATAAATGTGATTTTCTCATCCGTCTCCCTATGGCAGGACAAGTAACTTCGTTAAATGCATCGGTAGCAGCCGGTTTATTGATGTATGAGGTTTATAGAAAAAGAAATCCTCTAGGGCAATGATGGAATGAATATTCTGTTGGTGGACGGTTATAACATTATTGGAGCTTGGCCGGAACTGAGAGAATTAAAAGAGCGGGATCTTGCTGCTGCAAGAGATCGGTTGATAGAAATGATGGCGGAATATCAAGCATTTACCGGATACCGTGTAATTGTCGTATTTGACGCTCAATATGTTCAGGGAATTGCCCGCATATTCAAAAATCACAAAGTTGACGTAATTTTTACAAAAGAAAATGAAACTGCGGATGAAAGAATAGAAAAGATGGCCATTGAGCTGAATAATGTCAAAACGCAAATTCAAGTGGCAACCTCTGACTTCACGGAACAGTGGGTGATCTTTGGCCAAGGGGCTCTAAGGAAATCCGCTCGTGAACTGCTTATTGAAGTGGAGGAAATTCAAGGCGAAATCAAGAAAGATTTAAGAAAAACAACGACGATAAGACCCGTGGCTAAAATTCCTTTAAGTGAAGAAGTGGCAGAAATTTTCGAAAAATGGCGCCGGGGTAAAATTTGAACCATTGACGGGTAAAATTTACCTGCTGTATAATATTTCTATCTGAGTCAGGTCAGGGGGATATAATGTGGGTCTCAAATTCGGAATGAAGCTGAACGAAAAGTATCTGCAGTTTGAGGATGATGAATTGATAGGGTTGGTGCACACTGGAGACAGTGAAGCGCTGGATTATTTGATCCAAAAGTACCGTAATTTTGTAAGAGCGAAGGCAAGGACTTATTTCTTGATTGGTGCCGATAAGGAAGACATCGTGCAAGAAGGTATGATTGGTTTATATAAAGCCGTCCGTGATTTTAAAGGGGATAAGTTATCTTCTTTTAAAGCATTTGCAGAACTATGCATTACGAGGCAGATCATTACAGCTATCAAAACAGCAACACGTCAAAAACATATTCCGCTCAATTCCTATGTTTCCCTGGACAAGCCCATTTATGATGAGGAATCGGACCGAACTCTAATGGATATTATATCGGGTACGAAAGTTTTGGACCCGGAAGAACTGATCATCAACCAAGAAGAGTTTGACGATATCGAATTAAAGATGGCCGAGCTCCTGAGTGATCTTGAGAGAAAAGTGTTAGCTCTTTACCTGGATGGACAAACCTACCAAGAAATTTCGGAAGAGTTGAACCGGCATGTTAAGTCAATCGACAACGCCCTTCAGCGGGTGAAAAGAAAGCTCGAGCGCTATCTGGAAGTAAGGGAAATCAGTTTATAATCCCTCCGCTTTTTCCGCTTAATTTCATCTGTCCATTCTCCACATGGAAGTTTATTATTCACTAAGGTTTTTAATGGATTTAAGTAATCCGATGTTTTGATTTCCGGTGTCCATAATGGGTGAAACCCGCTTTGATATTGACAATAAAAAACACCCGTGATAAGGTTTTATGGATATAGTAGATAGGATAGGTGTATCTAATGCGAAAAAAAATAGTTCTTGCCTGCACTGATTGCAGTTCAAGAAATTATAGTTATGAGAGCAAACAATCGACAAGCGGCGAACGACTGGAAATCAAGAAATTTTGCAGTACGTGCAACTCACACTCGATTCATAAAGAAACGAAATAACCTTTTTATAAATAGATTGACAGAAGCTTCTAATGCTTGGAGGTACATTCATGAAACGTTTTACCGAATTTTTCAGCGGAGTCGCTCGCGAAATGCAAAAGGTAAGCTGGCCGAAACGCAAGGAGCTTACCAAATATACAATTGTGGTAGTAACGACTGTATTGTTTATGGCTTTATTCTTTACAGTGGTCGATTTGGGCATTTCCGAATTAATTCGCTTAGTTATTGAATAAGAGATTCGAAAATAAGGTATAATAGTGATAGAATAATATGTGTCAGCAGAAAAGCCCGGAAACGGGTTTTTTAATTTGTCTTTTTTAATAAGTGAAGAAGTTCAAAAACGAGCACTGCTGTAATATGAATCATCACAATATTTTCTAGTTAAGTTCGGGATGACGCCTTTTGGTTTTTTGGCTAAAACGTTCAAAGATAAAGATTAATAAAGAAAATGATTGATTGCAGGGAGGGAAGGACGTTAAAGTCCTAACACATGGAAAAGAATTGGTATGTAGTTCACACCTATTCAGGTTATGAGAACAAGGTTAAGGCTAACTTGGAAAAACGTGTTGAAACTATGGGGATGGAAGACAAGATCTTTCGCGTTGTAGTTCCAGAAGAAGAAGAAACAGAAGTGAAAGACGGCAAAAAGAAAGTGACCAAAAAGAAAGTATTTCCAGGGTATGTATTGGTTGAAATCATCATGACGGATGATTCATGGTATGTTGTTCGGAATACGCCTGGCGTAACAGGTTTCGTAGGTTCATCTGGAGCTGGGTCAAAACCGACTGCATTGCTTCCGGAAGAAATTGAAGTCGTCCTTAAACGAATGGGCGTGGATGAAAGCAAAATCGAAGTTGATTTTGAAATCGGTGATACGGTTCAGGTTAAAGAAGGACCATTTGCAACTTTTGCAGGGCCAATTGAAGAACTTGATAAAGACAAAGGAAAAGTAAGGGTCCTAGTCAATATGTTCGGTCGTGATACACCGGTTGAACTTGATTTTAATCAAGTGGAAAAATTATAAACGGAAAAAAACTTGAAATTGCCTTTTGAAAGTGGTAAAATTTCAAAGGTCAGTATGTTTCAATTTTTAGGCCTCAACGATACAAGCATTCTTTATTAATATATAAAGAATTCAAGATGAGTGGGAGGGTATTACCCTATTACCACATCACGGACTTATAAGGAGGTGTGTCTCGTGGCTAAAAAAGTAATTAAAATGGTTAAATTGCAAATTCCTGCTGGTAAAGCGAATCCTGCACCGCCAGTCGGTCCTGCATTAGGTCAAGCTGGTGTAAACATCATGGGATTCTGTAAGGAGTTCAACGCTCGTACAGCAGATCAAGCTGGTCTAATTATTCCTGTTGAAATCACGGTATTTGAAGACCGTTCATTTACATTCATTACAAAAACTCCACCGGCTGCAGTATTGCTTAAGAAAGTAGCTGGTATCGAGTCTGGTTCTGGTGAACCTAACCGTAATAAAGTTGCTACAGTCAAGCGTGATCAAGTGCGCGAGATTGCTGAAACTAAAATGCCTGACCTAAACGCTGCAAGCGTTGAAGCTGCAATGCGTATGGTTGAAGGTACTGCTCGCAGCATGGGTATTGTCATCGAAGACTAATCCATGTAATTGCTATTTGTTTCTACGGGGTTGCGATTGATACTCGCAACCTTTATTCGTGGGAGGTCATTCCGTTAAAACCACAATTTAGGAGGATTTATATCATGGCGAAAAAAGGTAAAAAGTATCTTGAAGCAGCTAAGCTTGTAGAAGTTTCTAAGGCTTATGCTGTAACTGAAGCAATCGAAGTTGCTAAAAAAGCAAACTTCGCAAAATTCGATGCGACTGTTGAAGTGGCTTTCCGTTTAGGCGTAGACCCTAAGAAAGCTGACCAACAAATTCGTGGAGCTGTTGTTCTGCCGAATGGTACTGGTAAAACTCAACGCGTATTAGTGTTCGCTAAAGGCGAAAAAGCAAAAGAAGCGGAAGCTGCTGGTGCTGACTACGTTGGCGAATCTGACTTCATCAACAAAATCCAACAAGGATGGTTCGAATTCGATGTAATCGTTGCGACTCCAGACATGATGGGTGAAGTTGGTAAACTTGGCCGTGTATTAGGACCTAAAGGATTAATGCCTAACCCTAAAACTGGCACAGTAACATTCGACGTAACAAAAGCTGTTAATGAAATCAAAGCTGGTAAAGTTGAATACCGCGTAGATAAAGCTGGAAACATCCATGCTCCAATCGGTAAAGTATCTTTCGAGGATGCTAAACTAGTGGAAAACTTCACTACTATCTATGATACATTAATGAAAGTTAAACCTGCGGCTGCTAAAGGAACTTACATGAAAAACGTTTCTGTAACAACTACAATGGGCCCTGGCGTGAAAGTTGATCCTTCTACTTTCAATAAATAATTGACATTCCAAAACTATTATTGTTATAATAAGTTTTGTTGTGAATAAATGAATATCATTTGTACCGTAGACAGTAGGTGCTCGTTACGAGCTTAATTCCCTGCCGAGGTAATTCGATAATAATAGTCTCTGACTATGACTTTTGAAATTACTGCCTTCATGTCTGCAATAGAGATGAAGGCTTTTTCTTTGAAACGGTATAAATGTTTTCAAGCAAATCTACAGGAGGTGTAAGGATGAACGCAATTATTGAACAAAAGCAAAAAATCGTTGCTGAGATTACTGATAAATTAACTGCAAGCCAATCAACAGTAGTTGTTGACTACCGTGGATTGACTGTTGCTGAAGTAACAGAACTTCGTAAGCAACTTCGTGAAGCTGGCGTTGAGTTTAAAGTTTACAAAAACTCTATGACTCGCCGTGCTGCGGAAAGTGCTGAACTTAGCGCTTTGAACGAATCATTAACAGGACCAAACGCAATTGCATTCTCAACTGAAGATGTTATTGCGCCAGCAAAAATCCTTAACGATTTTGCGAAAAAACATGAAGCTTTAGAAATCAAAGCTGGAGTTATCGAAGGAAATGTTGCAACTGCTGAAGAAATTAAAGCTCTTGCAGAACTACCTTCACGCGAAGGCCTACTTTCAATGTTACTCAGCGTGCTACAAGCACCTATGCGCGGACTTGCTCTTGCTACAAAAGCAGTTGCAGAGCAAAAAGAAGAACAAGGCGCGTAAGCTAACCGCTTATTTAGCCTATTGATTCAAAAAAAAACCAACCATTTCGAGGAGGAAATAAAAATGACTAAAGATCAAATCTTAGAAGCAGTTAAAAACATGACTGTTTTAGAATTAAACGACCTTGTAAAAGCAATCGAAGAAGAATTTGGCGTAACTGCTGCTGCACCTGTAGCTGTAGCTGCTGCTGGTGGCGCTGCTGCTGAAGAGCAAACTGAGTTTGATGTAATCCTTACATCTGCTGGAGATCAAAAAATCAAAGTTATCAAAGCTGTACGTGAAGTAACAGGTCTTGGACTTAAAGAAGCAAAAGAACTTGTTGACAACACTCCAAAAGCAATCAAAGAAGGCGCTTCTAAAGAAGAAGCTGAAGAAGTTAAAGCTAAACTTGAAGAAGTTGGAGCTGGCGTTGAAGTTAAGTAATCTTGCATAAACAAAAAGCTCGCTATCACTGGCGGGCTTTTTTTCATCATTTTTAAAGAAATGATGAAAACTGGCCGTTAATGATTTAATAACGAGGATTTCGTTATTCGGACATTCCGGCGTGCAAGCATCCATTCTTCAATTCTCTTCTCTCATTAAATCTTCAATATTCCTTTCTGATAGGGGGAGATGACTCTGACAGAGCATTACTACTCACATAAACCGGATGTCGTAAGTAATCCGAAATTTTGGGATTTCACATTAAAGGGACGTGCCTTTCGCTTCAAAAGTGATAATGGTGTTTTTTCGAAAAAGGAAGTTGATTTCGGATCGCGTCTTTTGGTTGAGAGTTTTAACCTTAATGAAGCTGTGGAAGGAGATATTCTCGATGTTGGTTGCGGTTATGGACCAATCGGAATATCGATTGCGGCAGCTTATCCCGATAGAGCGATAGAAATGATTGATATAAATAGCCGGGCAGTTGAATTGTCAAAAGAGAATGCCGCTTCCAATGGGATTGCAAATGTGAAGATTTACGAAAGTGATCGTTTTGACAAAGTTGGCTCCAATCAATTCGCGGCGATTCTTACGAACCCTCCCATTCGCGCAGGTAAAAGTGTAGTCCACGAAATTTTAGAAGAAAGCTATCGCAGTTTGGTAGCTGGTGGAGAATTATGGGTTGTCATTCAAAAAAAACAAGGGGCTCCATCCGCAATGGATAAAATGGAGCAATTATTTGGAAATATTGAAGTGCCCGTTAAGAAAAAAGGTTACTATATACTATTAGCCAAAAAGGTTTGACTCAAAATTTTCGCTATGTTAGTATTATAAAATGCATATATATAATTCCGTAACTATGCAATTTTTATACCATTGGTGTATAACCAATGGATAATATGGGAAAAATATATAAATAATAGTTCGTTTTATGAGAAATAGTGGTTTTTAAAATAAAAACCATTTTCTTTTTGTCTATGGAAATGATTCCTTTTCCGAGGCAAATGGATCCTTATAACGCTTGATTTAAGGGGTGAATCAGTTGACAGGTCAACTTGTTCAGTATGGACGACACCGCCAACGTAGAAGTTATGCAAGAATTAGTGAGGTTTTGGATCTTCCGAACCTGATTGAAATTCAAACAGCTTCTTATCAATGGTTTCTAGATGTAGGTTTAAAAGAAATGTTCCAGGATATTTCTCCTATTGAGGATTTTACAGGTAATTTATCGTTAGAATTCATCGATTACAGCTTAGCTGAGCCGAAGTATTCTGTGGAAGAAACAAAAGAACGCGATGTTACGTATTCTGCACCACTTCGTGTGAAAGTGCGCCTTGTTAACAAAGAAACAGGGGAAGTGAAAGACCAGGATGTATTTATGGGCGACTTCCCGCTGATGACTGAAACAGGTACATTTGTCATCAATGGTGCTGAACGGGTAATTGTATCCCAATTAGTGCGCTCACCGAGTGTTTACTACAATGGGAAAATGGATAAAAACGGTAAGCTTGGATTCTCTGCGACCGTTATTCCTAACCGTGGCGCATGGCTCGAATATGAAACAGACGCCAAGGATGTTGTGTATGTTAGAATCGATCGCACCAGGAAATTACCGATTACGGTATTGATGCGTGCCCTTGGATTCGGAACAGATCAAGAAATCATCGATTTAATCGGAGACAACGAATATCTTCGCAACACTCTTGAAAAGGATAACACCGAGAGTGTAGAAAAAGCATTACTAGAAATCTATGAGCGTCTACGCCCAGGTGAACCGCCTACTGTCGAAAACGCCAAAAGTCTTTTAGTATCCCGCTTTTTTGATCCGAAACGTTATGATTTAGCTAATGTAGGCCGTTATAAAATAAACAAAAAACTGCATATTAAGAACCGTTTATTCGGACAACGTATTGCAGAGACTTTGATTGATCCTGAAACAGGTGAAATCATCGTTGAAAAAGGTACAATGCTTGATCGCCGGACTCTTGATAGGATTCTGCCTCATATCGAAGGTGGAATCGGATTCAAAACATTCCATCCATCAGGTGGTGTAGTAGAGGAAGAAACTCTTCTTCAACCTATCAAAGTGTTTGCACCAAACGATGCTGAAGGCGAAAAAGTGATCAATATCATCGGTAATGCCTATGTGACCGACCAGGTCAAAAACATTACACCGGCTGATATCATTTCTTCCATCAGTTATTTCTTTAACTTATTGCATGGTGTGGGAATCACGGATGACATTGACCATTTAGGTAACCGTCGTCTGCGTTCCGTTGGTGAATTGCTGCAAAACCAGTTTAGAATTGGTTTATCCCGTATGGAACGTGTCGTTCGTGAAAGAATGTCCATTCAGGATACGAATACAATCACTCCACAGCAACTAATCAACATTCGCCCAGTCATTGCATCCATTAAAGAGTTCTTTGGAAGCTCACAGCTTTCCCAATTCATGGATCAAACGAACCCGTTGGCTGAATTGACGCATAAACGTCGTCTATCTGCATTGGGACCTGGTGGTCTGACACGTGAGCGTGCTGGATTTGAAGTACGTGACGTTCATTATTCCCACTATGGCCGCATGTGTCCGATTGAAACGCCTGAGGGACCGAATATTGGTTTGATTAACTCGTTATCCAGTTTTGCAAAGGTTAACCCATATGGCTTCATTGAAACACCATACCGCCGTGTGGACCCTGAAACAGGTAAAATTACAAGCCAAATCGATTACTTAACAGCTGATGAGGAAGATAATTATGTAGTTGCCCAAGCGAATGTACGCCTGTCAGATGACGGCTCATTCCTTGATAATGATGTTGTTGCACGTTTCCGCGGTGAAAATACCGTTGTTCCGCGTGACCGCGTCGATTACATGGATGTATCTCCTAAACAGGTTGTATCTGCTGCGACAGCATGTATTCCTTTCTTGGAAAATGATGACTCCAACCGTGCCCTTATGGGAGCGAACATGCAACGTCAAGCAGTTCCTTTGCTGCAACCGGAAGCCCCTCGAGTCGGAACGGGTATGGAGTATGTTTCAGCGAAAGACTCCGGTGCTGCTGTAATCTGTAAACACCCTGGTATCGTAGAGCACGTGGAATCACGTGAAGTATGGGTACGTAGGGTAAGTGAGGTTGACGGACAGCAAGTAAAAGGAAACATTGATAAATACCGTCTATTAAAATTCATTCGTTCTAACCAAGGAACGTGCTATAATCAACGCCCTATCGTAAGTGTTGGCGACAACGTTGTAAAAGGTGAAATTCTTGCTGATGGTCCTTCAATGGAAAAAGGTGAGTTGGCACTTGGACGTAACGTATTGGTTGCCTTCATGACATGGGATGGATATAACTATGAAGATGCCATCATCATGAGTGAACGATTGGTTAAAGATGATGTGTACACTTCCATTCATATTGAAGAATATGAATCTGAATCACGCGATACAAAATTAGGGCCTGAAGAAATCACCCGTGATATCCCTAACGTAGGGGAAGATGCGCTTCGTAACCTTGATGAGCGCGGAATTATCCGTGTGGGTGCTGAAGTGAAAGACGGAGACCTTCTCGTTGGTAAAGTCACGCCTAAAGGTGTAACGGAACTGACTGCTGAGGAACGTCTATTACATGCAATCTTCGGTGAAAAAGCACGTGAAGTAAGGGATACATCACTTCGTGTACCTCACGGCGGCGGAGGAATCGTTCTTGATGTTAAAGTGTTTAACAGAGAAGACGGCGATGAACTGCCTCCTGGTGTAAACCAACTCGCACGTGTATATATCGTTCAAAAACGTAAAATCCATGAAGGCGATAAAATGGCTGGACGACATGGTAACAAAGGGGTAATCTCCAGGATTCTTCCTGAAGAAGATATGCCTTATTTACCAGATGGCACTCCAGTCGACATCATGTTAAACCCATTGGGTGTACCTTCACGTATGAACATCGGTCAGGTGTTGGAGCTTCACTTAGGTATGGCTGCACGCGCACTTGGCATTCATGTAGCATCTCCTGTATTCGATGGTGCCACTGAGGAAGACGTTTGGGGTACGATTGAAGAAGCCGGGATGTCCCGTGATGCAAAAACTGTCCTTTATGATGGCCGTTCAGGTGAAGCATTCGATAACCGTGTATCAGTTGGTGTCATGTATATGATCAAACTGGCACATATGGTCGATGATAAACTTCATGCACGTTCAACTGGACCTTACTCCCTTGTTACGCAGCAACCACTTGGTGGTAAAGCGCAATTTGGTGGACAGCGTTTCGGTGAGATGGAAGTATGGGCACTTGAAGCTTATGGTGCTGCTTATACATTACAAGAAATCCTAACCGTTAAATCAGATGATGTCGTAGGTCGTGTTAAAACGTACGAAGCTATTGTCAAAGGTGAAAATGTCCCTGAACCAGGCGTTCCTGAGTCCTTCAAAGTATTGATTAAGGAGCTTCAAAGTTTAGGATTGGATGTTAAAATCCTCAATGCCGAAGATCGTGAAATCGAAATGCGTGATTTGGAAGATGAAGATGAAGCCAACCAAGCAGACAAATTAAGCCTTGATTCAGAAACTAAAGATATGGTTGCTTCCGAAGTAGGGGCACCTGTCAAAGAATAAAATTATAAACATATCTAGTTATTTATTACCCGCTCTGACTGGCAGCAAGATGTTCCTTTGAAGATCATGCTGCCTTGTTAGAGCCTTATTGATTCAATCAACCATCATCCGGTGTAAGATTGCCTGATATTTGACGGCAATCAAGGGTTAAACCTGGAGATTAAAAGGGAGGTAGGCCCCTTGTTAGACGTTAATAATTTTGAGTATATGAAAATTGGTCTTGCTTCACCAGACAAGATTCGTTCTTGGTCCCATGGAGAAGTTAAAAAACCAGAAACAATCAACTATCGTACGTTAAAGCCAGAAAAAGACGGTTTATTCTGTGAGAGAATTTTTGGACCTCAAAAGGACTGGGAATGTCATTGCGGAAAATATAAACGTGTTCGTTATAAAGGCGTAGTCTGTGACCGTTGTGGTGTTGAAGTCACTCGTGCTAAGGTGCGTCGTGAGCGTATGGGTCATATTGAGCTGGCAGCTCCAGTTTCACACATATGGTACTTTAAAGGGATCCCAAGCCGTATGGGACTTGTACTTGACATGTCTCCACGGGCATTGGAAGAAGTTATTTACTTTGCATCTTACGTCGTAACTGAAACGGGCGATACAACTTTAGAAAAGAAACAGCTTCTTTCTGAAAAGGAATATCGTACATACCGTGAAAAATACGGTAAGAAGTTCCAAGCTGCCATGGGTGCGGAAGCTATTAAAAAACTTTTACAAGATATTGATACGGAAAAGGAAGTAGAGTCGTTGAAAGAGGAGCTTAAAACAGCTCAAGGACAACGCAGAACCCGTGCAATCAAACGCTTGGAAGTGCTTGAAGCATTCCGTAACTCCGGAAATGAGCCTTCATGGATGATTCTTGACGTGCTTCCGGTCATTCCACCGGAACTTCGTCCTATGGTTCAACTTGATGGAGGGCGTTTTGCCACATCTGATCTAAATGATTTATATCGCCGTGTTATCAACCGAAATAATCGGTTGAAAAGATTACTGGATCTTGGAGCACCAAGCATTATCGTTCAAAACGAGAAGCGTATGCTGCAAGAAGCCGTCGATGCTCTTATCGATAATGGCCGTCGCGGCCGTCCGGTAACTGGACCTGGTAACCGTCCGTTAAAATCTTTATCTCACATGTTAAAAGGTAAACAAGGACGTTTCCGTCAAAACCTTCTTGGTAAACGTGTTGATTATTCTGGCCGTTCCGTTATCGTAGTCGGACCAAACTTAAAGATGTACCAATGTGGTCTTCCGAAAGAAATGGCGATTGAATTATTCAAACCATTCGTTATGAAGGAGCTTGTTCAAAGAGGTCTAGCGCATAACATCAAATCAGCTAAGCGTAAAATTGAACGTTTATCTCCTGAAATATGGGATGTACTAGAAGAAGTTATTAGAGAACACCCAGTACTATTGAACCGTGCACCGACACTTCATAGACTTGGTATCCAAGCATTTGAACCAACGTTGGTTGAAGGTCGCGCAATTCGTTTGCATCCGCTCGTATGTACAGCTTACAACGCTGACTTTGACGGTGACCAAATGGCGGTCCACGTTCCTCTATCTTCTGAAGCCCAAGCCGAAGCACGTATGCTTATGCTTGCAGCACAGAACATTTTGAACCCTAAAGATGGTAAACCTGTCGTTACACCTTCACAAGATATGGTATTAGGTAACTATTACTTAACATTGGAAAGAGAAGGCGCTATCGGTGAAGGTATGATCTTTAAAGATACAAGTGAAGCATTACTTGCATACCAAAACGGATATGTACACTTGCATTCCCGTTGTGCTGTGCATGCATCGTCACTAAATAATGAAACATTCACTGAAGAACAAAACGGTCAACTTTTAATTACCACAGTCGGTAAATTGATCTTCAATGAAATTTTACCAAAATCATTCCCGTATATTAACGAACCAACACGATATAATTTGGAAACGAAAACTCCAGAGAAATATTTTGTGGAAAAAGGCGCTAATATCCCTGAATTGATTAAGGCTCAACCTGCTATTGATCCTTTCAAGAAACAAATTCTTGGAAATATCATTGCGGAAGTCTTTAAACGTTTTAAAATTACCGAAACATCCAAAATGCTTGACCGGATGAAAGATCTTGGATTCAAATATTCGACAAAAGCTGGTATTACCGTTGGTGTGGCTGATATTGTCGTTTTAAAAGAAAAACAAGAAATCATTACTGAAGCTCAAACCAAAGTGGATAACGTCTTGAAACAATTCAGACGCGGTCTAATTACTGAGGATGAGCGTTATGATCGCGTCATTTCAATTTGGAGTGCGGCCAAGGATACCATTCAGTCCAAACTTATGGACTCATTGGACCGACGCAACCCAATCTTCATGATGAGTGACTCCGGTGCCCGTGGTAATGCTTCCAACTTTACGCAGCTTGCGGGTATGCGTGGTTTGATGGCCAACCCGGCTGGACGTATCATTGAATTACCGATCAAATCAAGTTTCCGTGAAGGTTTAACAGTGTTGGAGTACTTCATCTCTACACATGGTGCGCGTAAAGGTCTTGCCGATACAGCACTTAAAACAGCCGATTCCGGTTACCTTACCCGTCGACTTGTTGACGTTGCCCAAGATGTTATCATCCGTGATGACGATTGTGGAACCGACCGCGGCTTGAAAATTTCAGCCTTGAGAGAGGGCACTGAAATAATTGAGCATCTTGAAGAGCGCCTGGTTGGCCGTTATGCAAGAAAAGCGATCAAACATCCAGAAACAAATGAAGTAATCGTGGCTGAAAATGATCTTATTACTGAAGATCTTGCTAATTATATTGAATCACTTGGAATTGAAACAGCATGGATCCGTTCTGCCTTTACATGTAACACCAGCCATGGTGTATGTAAAAAATGTTATGGACGCAACCTGGCTACAGGTCAAGAAGTTGAAGTGGGCGAAGCAGTCGGTATCATTGCCGCTCAATCAATCGGAGAACCTGGTACACAGTTGACGATGCGTACATTCCATACAGGTGGGGTTGCTGGGGACGATATCACTCAAGGTCTTCCTCGTATCCAAGAAATATTTGAAGCGAGAAATCCTAAAGGTCAAGCTGTCATTTCCGAAATCGAAGGAACAGTTGTTTCGATTAATGAAATTCGGGATAAACAACAGGAAATCGTTGTTCAAGGTGCAGTTGAATCACGCACATATACTGCGCCATACACTGCCCGTTTAAGAGTAACTGTTGATACTCCTGTCCGTCGTGGTGAAGAGTTAACAGAGGGTTCCATCGATCCGAAAGAATTGCTGAAGGTTACAGACGTGCTTACTGTTCAGGAATACCTGCTTCATGAAGTTCAAAAAGTATACCGGATGCAAGGTGTTGAGATCGGTGATAAACATATCGAGGTAATGGTTAGACAAATGATGCGTAAAGTCCGTGTGCTTGATGCAGGCGAAACTGAAGTGCTTCCAGGAACATTATTGGATGTTAATCAGTTCACTACTGCAAACACAGATGCATTGCTGACTAACAAATTACCAGCTACAGGCCGCCCTGTACTGCTAGGTATCACAAAAGCATCACTTGAAACGGATTCCTTCTTGTCCGCCGCGTCATTCCAAGAAACAACCAGAGTCTTGACTGATGCAGCAATAAAAGGAAAACGTGATGAATTGCTTGGACTTAAAGAAAATGTCATCATCGGTAAACTTGTCCCTGCAGGAACGGGAATGCTTAGATACAGAAAAGCAAACCCTGTCGTTGTTGGTGACGAAAGTGCCGATACTGTAACAGTGGATTAAAGGAAAAAGGACCAGCTCAATAATTTAAACTGAAAACCGCACTCCTGTATGTTGGGAACTGAAGGATCAGGATTTATTGAGCTGGTCTCTCTTATTACTCATGGCTGACTGAAAAGCCGTATGAGGATTTGATATATTCCTTTTAGGCAAATTGATTATCTTAATAGAATTATGTAAGGAAAACCTTTTGCTGAAATTATTTTCTTGAAAGAAGTTGACAGTATCCGACTATTAATGATACTATAGCAAAGGTGCTCCTATGTTACCCTGTAACTTTGGAGGATATGGACCATGTCTTATGAAAAAGTAATACAGGCAAAGTCAGTGATTATAGGGACGAAACAAGCAGTTAGAGCTCTTAAAAACAATTTAATTCAAGAAGTTATCATCGCTGATGATGCAGATATATACTTGACTGGGCGTGTCGTTGAGACCGCCAAAGAATTGGATGTTCCTATCACATATGTTGATTCGATGAGAATGCTAGGCAAAGCATGTGGTATTGATGTCGGAGCAGCAACTGTTGCCATTAAAAAGTAAAGATGTTTTTGCAATTATATTTGCAAAGACTTTGTTTTTACCCATTTATGAACCACCTGGATGTGTGGTACTAGAAATGAAAACGTGAAGGGAGGAAAAATGTAATGCCTACTATTAATCAATTAGTGCGTAAAGGACGCGAGTCTAAAGAGGTTAATTCAAAATCTCCAGCACTTAACAAAGGCTACAACAGCTTTAAAAAAGCACAAACTAACGTATCATCTCCGCAAAAACGTGGTGTTTGCACTCGTGTGGGTACTATGACACCGAAAAAACCAAACTCCGCGTTACGTAAATATGCGCGTGTACGTTTAACAAACGGTATCGAGGTAACAGCTTATATCCCAGGTATCGGTCACAACCTACAAGAACACAGCGTGGTTCTTATCCGTGGCGGTCGTGTAAAAGATTTACCAGGGGTACGTTACCATATCGTACGTGGTGCTCTTGATACTGCTGGAGTTAACAATCGTATGCAAGGCCGTTCTAAATACGGTACTAAGCGTCCGAAAGCAGCTAAAAAATAATCTTAAACAAAAATTGAACTTTCTTGAAAGGAGGAAATATAATGCCTCGTAAAGGACCTGTAACGAAAAGAGACGTATTACCAGATCCAATTTATAATTCAAAACTTGTGACTCGCTTAATCAACAAATTAATGGTTGATGGACAAAGAGGTAAATCACAAAAAATTCTTTACTCTGCATTTGATTTAATCAAAGAACGTACTGGCAATGAGCCAATCGAAGTTTTCGATCAAGCACTTAAAAACATCATGCCTGTATTAGAAGTAAAAGCACGCCGTGTGGGTGGAGCTAACTACCAAGTACCAGTTGAGGTGCGTCCAGACCGTAAATCGACTCTAGGACTTCGTTGGTTAGTAAACTACTCTCGCCTTCGTGGAGAAAAAACGATGGAAGAGCGTTTAGCTTATGAAATCATGGATGCTGCTAACAATACTGGAGCAGCAGTTAAGAAACGTGAAGATACACACAAAATGGCTGAAGCTAACAAAGCTTTCGCTCACTATCGCTGGTAAGATTAATCACTATAAAATCCTTATAGAAGGAAGGAGAAAGACAAATGGCAAGAGAGTTCTCCTTAGCAAATACTCGTAATATCGGTATCATGGCTCACATCGATGCTGGTAAAACGACAACAACAGAACGTGTTCTATATTACACTGGTAAAATCCACAAAATTGGTGAAACGCACGAAGGTGCTTCACAAATGGACTGGATGGAACAGGAACAAGAACGCGGAATCACGATCACTTCCGCTGCAACAACTGCACAGTGGAAAGGTCACCGTGTAAACATCATCGATACACCGGGACACGTAGACTTCACAGTTGAAGTAGAACGTTCTTTGCGCGTACTTGATGGAGCTGTAGCAGTACTTGATGCCCAATCAGGTGTTGAGCCTCAAACTGAAACAGTTTGGCGCCAAGCTACAACTTATGGTGTACCACGTGTCGTATTCGTAAATAAAATGGACAAAATCGGTGCGGATTTCCTATATTCAGTTGGAACAATCCACGATCGTCTACAAGCTAATGCTCACCCGGTTCAGTTACCAATCGGTGCTGAAGATCAATTCTCTGCAATCATCGACCTTATTGAAATGAAAGCTCATTTCTATGCCAATGATCTAGGAACTGATATCACTGTTGGTGAAATTCCTGAAGAACATCGGGAATTAGCTGAAGAATACCGTGAAAAGTTAATTGAAGCAGTAGCAGAAGTTAATGAAGACTTAATGGAAAAATACCTTGGCGGCGAAGAAATCAGCATTGCTGAATTGAAAGCAGCTATTCGTACAGCAACTGTTAACGTTGAATTCTTCCCAGTTATCTGTGGATCAGCTTTCAAAAACAAAGGTGTTCAATTAATGCTTGATAACGTTATCGACTTCCTTCCATCTCCATTAGACGTGCCGGCTATTAAAGGTACTCTACCGGATACAGAAGATGAAGTGGAACGCCATTCAGATGATTCTGAACCGTTCTCCGCTTTAGCGTTTAAAGTTATGACTGACCCTTACGTTGGTAAACTTACATTCTTCCGTGTGTACTCAGGTACATTAGAATCAGGATCTTATGTAATCAACTCAACAAAAGGTAAACGTGAACGTATTGGACGTATCCTTCAAATGCATGCAAACAGCCGTGAAGAAATCTCAACTGTATACGCAGGGGATATCGCTGCTGCTGTTGGTTTGAAAGATACTACAACTGGTGATACTCTATGTGACGACAAGAACCAAGTAATTCTTGAATCCATGGTATTCCCAGAGCCAGTTATCTCACTGTCAGTTGAACCGAAATCCAAAGCAGACCAAGACAAAATGGGTCAAGCTTTACAAAAGCTACAAGATGAAGATCCAACATTCCGTGCGCATACTGACCAAGAAACTGGTCAAACGATTATCGCTGGTATGGGTGAACTTCACTTGGACATCCTTGTTGACCGTATGCGTCGCGAATTTAAAGTGGAAGCTAACGTTGGTGCTCCTCAAGTAGCATACCGTGAAACTTTCCGTGGTTCAGCTAAAGTTGAAGGTAAATTCGTTCGCCAATCAGGTGGTCGTGGACAATTCGGACACGTATGGATTGAATTTGGTCCAAACGAAGAAGGTAAAGGATTCGAATTTGAAAATGCTATTGTCGGTGGTGTAGTACCACGTGAATACATCCCTGCTGTACAAGCTGGATTAGTTGATTCACTTGACCGTGGTGTACTTGCTGGTTACCCGCTAGTCGACATCAAAGCAAAATTATTTGACGGATCTTACCATGACGTTGACTCCAACGAAATGGCATTTAAAATTGCTGCATCTATGGCACTTAAAAATGCAGCTTCTAAATGTAAGCCTGTCATCCTTGAACCAATCATGAAAGTGGAAGTAGTTATTCCAGAAGATTACCTAGGCGACATCATGGGGGATATCACATCTCGTCGTGGTCGTGTAGAAGGTATGGAAGCTCGCGGTAACACACAAATGGTTAAAGCGATGGTTCCACTATCCGAAATGTTCGGATATGCTACATCTTTACGTTCTAACACTCAAGGGCGCGGAACATTCTCTATGCACTTCGATCATTATGAAGAAGTACCTAAGAGCATTTCTGAAGAAATCATCAAAAAAAATAAAGGTGAATAATTGATTTTCATCTCTTATTAAAGTATAACTATCTTATGTAAGCTGTGATGGAAGAATTAGTCTTCTTTCACAGCCCTATATACTTAATCTTTTATTTATAATTTTAAGGAGGAATTCCTAATGGGAAAAGCTAAATTTGATCGTTCAAAACCGCACGTTAACGTTGGAACAATTGGTCACGTTGACCATGGTAAAACAACTCTAACAGCTGCAATCACAACTGTACTTGCTAAATCTGGTGGCGCAGAAGCTCGCGCTTATGACCAAATCGATGGTGCTCCAGAAGAAAGAGAACGTGGTATCACAATCTCTACTGCACACGTTGAGTATGAAACAGCTACTCGTCACTATGCACACGTTGACTGCCCAGGACATGCTGACTATGTTAAAAACATGATCACAGGTGCTGCACAAATGGACGGCGGTATCCTAGTAGTATCTGCTGCTGATGGCCCAATGCCACAAACTCGTGAGCACATCCTTCTTTCACGTCAAGTAGGTGTACCATTCCTTGTAGTATTCATGAACAAATGCGACATGGTTGATGACGAAGAACTTCTTGAATTAGTAGAAATGGAAATCCGTGATCTTCTATCTGAATACGATTTCCCTGGCGATGACATTCCAGTTATCAAAGGATCTGCACTAAGAGCTCTTGAAGGAGACGCTGCTTGGGAAGAAAAAATTCATGAATTAATGGCAGCTGTTGACGAATATATCCCAGAACCAACTCGTGACACTGAAAAACCATTCATGATGCCAGTTGAGGATGTATTCTCAATTACTGGTCGTGGAACAGTTGCAACGGGTCGTGTTGAGCGTGGACAAGTTAAAGTCGGTGACGTTGTTGACATCATCGGTTTCAACGAAGAGTCTAAACCAACAACAGTAACTGGTGTTGAAATGTTCCGTAAACTTCTTGACTATGCTGAAGCTGGTGACAACATTGGTGCACTACTTCGTGGTGTATCCCGTGAAGATATCCAACGTGGACAAGTACTTGCTAAACCAGGTACAATCACTCCACACACAAAGTTCAAAGCTGAAGTTTATGTTCTTTCTAAAGAAGAAGGTGGACGTCACACTCCATTCTTTACAAACTACCGTCCTCAGTTCTACTTCCGTACAACTGACGTAACTGGTATTTGTAACCTTCCTGAAGGCGTAGAAATGGTTATGCCGGGAGACAACATCGAAATGACTGTAGAACTTATCGCTCCAATCGCTATCGAAGAAGGTACTAAATTCTCTATCCGTGAGGGTGGACGTACTGTAGGCGCTGGCGTAGTTGCTACAATCACAGAGTAATTGATTCATAAAACAATATTGGAAGGGACGCCTTCCGGGAGAAGCAGATGGGACGCCATCTGCTTCTTTTCTATTTTCTAAAGGTTATTTATTTTCTTCTTCTATAATATCGATAAAAAAATTTGTGAATTTATTAAGTTTCATGAAGATTTTCGAATTGAAGAAAATGGATATGAAAGACCATGTAGAATGTACTTGTAAATACTTGTGATAGTATGTATAATAATAAAAGTGTGTTGCACAAGAAAAATCTAAGTTTAACTTGCATTCTACTTGTGTTTTATGTATAATAGACAATGTTGGTCTTTGACTGCGATGATATGGAAGGTTGCTGACACACCCGGCCGCTTTGCCATGGCGAGTGTGTGGGAAATTTCCATTGAGAAGGTCTATTTTAAAATAGGCGAAAAGGAGGGAAAATTATGGCAAAACAAAAAATTCGTATCCGTTTAAAAGCATATGATCACAGAATTCTTGATCAATCTGCTGAGAAAATTGTTGAAACTGCAAAACGTTCTGGTGCGGCTGTATCTGGTCCAATTCCATTACCTACTGAAAGATCGGTATATACGATCCTACGTGCGGTTCATAAATACAAAGATTCTCGTGAACAATTCGAAATGCGTACGCATAAACGTCTAATCGACATCGTTAATCCAACTCCACAAACAGTTGATTCATTGATGCGTTTAGATTTACCATCAGGCGTTGACATTGAAATCAAATTATAATTCATATAAATATGAACAATTACTCTAGGAGGTGTGACTTATGACCAAAGGAATCTTAGGAAGAAAAATCGGTATGACTCAAGTTTTTGCTGAAAACGGTGAACTTATTCCGGTAACAGTTATCGAAGCTGCTAATAACGTGGTTCTTCAAAAGAAAACTGTTGAAACTGATGGCTATGAAGCAGTTCAAGTTGGTTTTGAAAACAAACGTGAAAAGCTTTCTAACAAACCTGAAAAGGGCCATGTTGAAAAAGCAAATACTACTCCTAAGCGCTTCATTCGCGAATTCCGCGGAACGGATCTTACTGAATATGAGATCGGTCAAGAAGTCAATGTTAGTATTTTCGCTGAAGGCGATTTAGTAGATGTATCAGGAATTTCAAAAGGTAAAGGTTTCCAAGGCTCTATCAAGCGTCATGGACAATCTCGCGGACCTATGTCTCATGGTTCTCGTTACCACCGTCGCCCAGGTTCAATGGGTCCTGTAGCTCCAAACCGCGTATTCAAAGGTAAACTATTACCAGGACGTATGGGTGGAGAACAAATTACTGTTCAAAACTTAGCTATCGTTAAAGTTGATGTTGAACGCAACCTACTATTGATCAAAGGTAATGTACCTGGTGCTAGAAAAGCATTGATCAAAGTTAAAACTGCTGTTAAAGCAAAGTAATTTCTGAGAAAGGAGGAGCAATAGAATGCCAAAAGTTACATTGTTCAACCAAACAGGTTCACAAGTTGGCGACATCGAACTAAATGAATCCATCTTTGGTATCGAACCTAATAATCATGTATTATTTGAAGCAATCATTATGCAACGAGCTTCCTTACGTCAAGGAACTCATAAAGTTAAAAACCGTTCTGAAGTTGCAGGCGGTGGACGTAAACCTTGGAAACAAAAAGGAACTGGACGTGCGCGTCAAGGTTCTATCCGTTCTCCACAATGGCGTGGCGGTGGCGTTGTTTTTGGACCTACTCCAAGATCTTACGCTTACAAGCTACCTAAAAAGGTACGTCGTTTAGCTATTAAATCTGCATTGTCTGCAAAGGCATTGGAAGAGAATATTTTGGTACTTGAAAGTTTGTCTTTCGAAGCTCCAAAAACAAAAGAGTTTGTAGCGGTACTTAAAAACCTTTCTGTTGATACTAAAACGTTAGTCGTTACTGACGGTTTAGATGAGAAAGTTGCTCTTTCTGCACGTAACATCCCTGGTGTTACTGTAGTTGAAGCTGACGGTCTTAACGTTCTTGATGTTGTTTCACACAACAAATTGATCTTGACTAAATCAGCTGTCGAAAAAGTAGAGGAGGTGCTTGCATAATGGATGCACGCGATATCATTAAGCGCCCCGTAATCACTGAACGCTCTTCAGACGTAATGGCTGAAAAGAAATATACTTTTGAAGTTGATGTTAGAGCTAATAAAACTCAAGTTAAAGATGCTGTTCAAGAAATTTTCGGCGTTAAAGTTGAGAAAGTAAACATCATGAACTACAAAGGTAAATTCAAACGCATGGGCAAACATGCAGGCTATACTAACAAGCGCCGTAAAGCTATTGTTAAATTAACTGCTGACAGCAAAGAAATCGAGCTATTCGAAGCTTAATTCATTAGAGAAGGAGGGAAATACAAATGGCGATTAAGAAGTATAAACCTACCTCTAACGGTCGACGTAATATGACAACTTCGGATTTTGCTGAGATCACTACAGACAAACCGGAAAAATCATTACTTGCTCCTTTACACAGCAAAGGCGGCCGTAATAACCAAGGTAAGTTAACAGTTCGTCATCAAGGTGGCGGCCACAAGCGTCAATACCGTATCATCGATTTCAAACGGAATAAAGATGGTATACCAGGACGCGTTGCTACTATTGAGTACGATCCAAATCGTTCTGCAAACATTGCATTAATTAATTACGTTGATGGAGAAAAACGTTATATCCTAGCTCCGAAAAACCTAGAAGTAGGTTTGGAAGTTATGTCAGGTCCAGAAGCTGACATCAAAGTGGGTAACGCACTACCTCTTATTAACATCCCAGTTGGTACAGTAATTCACAACATCGAACTTAAACCAGGAAAAGGTGGACAATTAGTCCGTTCAGCAGGAACATCTGCTCAAGTACTTGGTAAAGAAGGTCGTTATGTACTTGTACGATTAAACTCAGGTGAGGTTCGTATGATTCTTGCTACTTGCCGTGCTTCAATCGGTCAAGTTGGTAATGAACAACATGAACTTATCAACATTGGTAAAGCTGGCCGTAACCGTTGGTTAGGTAAACGCCCAACAGTTCGTGGATCTGTAATGAACCCGAATGATCACCCACACGGTGGTGGTGAAGGTAAAGCACCAATCGGACGTAAATCACCAATGTCTCCATGGGGTAAACCTACTCTTGGATTCAAAACTCGTAAGAAGAAAAATAAATCCGATAAATTTATCGTACGTCGTCGTAAAAAATAACGGGATTGAGCTACGGTTCATATATAGAACCGTAGAACAGTCACGAAGGGAGGTACTCGCATGGGTCGTAGCTTAAAAAAAGGGCCTTTTGTTGATGATCATTTATTGGTAAAAGTTGAAAAATTAAATGAAGCAGACAAGAAACAGGTAGTAAAAACTTGGTCTCGTCGCTCAACAATCTTCCCGCAATTCATCGGACACACAATCGCCGTTTATGACGGTCGTAAGCATGTGCCGGTTTATGTTACAGAAGATATGGTAGGTCACAAACTAGGCGAATTCGCGCCTACACGCACTTATAAAGGTCACGCAAGTGATGACAAGAAAACAAGACGTTAATGAGAGGAGGGCATCTCATGCAAGCTAAAGCTGTCGCTAAAACAGTTCGTATTGCTCCTCGTAAAGTGCGTTTAGTCGCAGATTTAATTCGAGGAAAACAAGTAGGTGAAGCAGTAGCGATTCTTCGCTTAACACCAAAATCTGCTTCTCCAGTCGTAGAAAAAATTCTGAAATCTGCTATTGCAAATGCAGAACACAACTACGAAATGGATATTAATAACCTAGTCGTTTCAGAAGCATACGTTAACGAAGGACCAACATTAAAACGTTTCCGTCCTCGCGCTCAAGGTCGTGCGAGTGCAATAAACAAACGTACTAGTCATATTACAATCGTTGTATCAGAAAAGAAGGAGGGGTAATCTGTGGGTCAAAAGGTAAATCCTATCGGTATGCGTATCGGGATCATCCGTGATTGGGAATCCAAATGGTACGCTGATAAAGACTACGCTACTCTTTTGCATGAAGACATTAAAGTTCGTGAATATATTGCGAAACGCTTAAATGATGCTTCTGTATCCAAGGTTGAAATCGAACGTGCTGCTAACCGCATCAATGTATCTGTTCACACTGCTAAACCAGGAATGGTTATCGGTAAGGGCGGTACTGAAGTCGAAGCACTACGTAAAGCTTTGAACCAGCTGACTGGCAAAAGAGTTCATATCAATATCATTGAAATTAAAAGAGCAGATCTTGACGCAAAATTGGTTGCTGAAAACATCGCTCGTCAATTAGAAAATCGTGTTTCATTCCGTCGTGCTCAAAAACAAGCTATCCAACGTACTATGCGTTCTGGCGCAAAAGGAATCAAAACACAAGTTTCTGGTCGTCTTGGCGGTGCTGATATTGCTCGTGCTGAACATTACAGCGAAGGAACAGTTCCACTTCACACACTTCGTGCTGACATAGATTATGCTCATGCTGAAGCAGATACTACTTACGGTAAGTTAGGCGTGAAAGTTTGGATCTACCGTGGAGAAGTTCTTCCTACTAAGAAGAAATCTGAGGAAGGAGGAAAGTAATATGTTATTGCCAAAACGCGTAAAATACCGTCGTGAACACCGCGGTAAGATGAGAGGGATGGCTAAGGGCGGCACTGAAGTTCATTTCGGAGAATTTGGACTTCAAGCTCAAGAAGCTTCCTGGATCACGAACCGTCAAATCGAAGCAGCTCGTATTGCGATGACTCGTTATATGAAACGTGGAGGAAAAGTTTGGATCAAAATCTTCCCAAGCAAACCTTACACAGCCAAGCCGCTTGAAGTACGGATGGGTTCCGGTAAAGGTGCTCCTGAAGGTTGGGTAGCAGTTGTTAAACCGGGCAAAGTTATGTTTGAAATCTCTGGTGTATCTGAAGAGGTGGCAAGAGAAGCATTGCGCCTTGCAGCACACAAACTTCCAATCAAATGCAAGTTTGTAAAAAGAGAGGAAATTGGTGGTGAAACAAATGAAAGCTAATGAAATCAAAGATCTAACCACTGCTGAAATTGAACAAAAACTAAAATCTCTTAAAGAAGAACTATTTAATCTTCGTTTCCAGTTAGCTACTGGACAACTTGAAAATACAGCTCGCATCCGTGAAGTTCGCAAATCGATTGCTCGTATGAAAACAGTTGTTCGTCAAAGAGAGATCGGTGTCACTAATCGATAATGAATGGAGGTTTGCAGAATGAGCGAACGCAACCAACGCAAAATCTACACTGGACGCGTAGTATCCGACAAAATGGATAAAACAGTTACAGTAGTTGTAGAAACCTATAAAAAGCATTCTTTATACGGTAAACGCGTGAAATACTCTAAAAAGTTAAAAGCTCATGACGAGCTAAACGAAGCTAAAGCAGGCGACGTAGTACGTATCATGGAAACTCGTCCACTTTCAGCTACTAAACGCTTCCGTCTTGTAGAAGTAGTAGAAAAAGCAGTAATCATTTAATATAGTTCGGATTAAGCTAATTCCGAAGGGAGGTACCGTACATGATTCAACAAGAATCTCGTTTAAAAGTCGCTGACAATTCAGGTGCTCGTGAAGTGCTAACAATTAAAGTCCTAGGTGGTTCTGGCCGTAAAACTGCAAACATCGGTGATATCATCGTTTGTACAGTTAAACAGGCAACACCAGGAGGCGTTGTTAAAAAAGGTGAAGTCGTTAAGGCTGTTGTTGTCCGTACAAAACGTGGTATGCGTCGTCCTGACGGTTCTTACATTCGTTTTGATGAAAACGCATGTGTAATTATCCGTGACGATAAGAGCCCACGTGGAACACGTATTTTTGGACCTGTTGCTCGTGAATTACGTGACAATAGTTTCATGAAGATCGTTTCTCTTGCTCCAGAAGTTCTATAATATGTAAAATTTGTATAAAGCCTTTCAAGGAGGTGCCAAGCTAATGCATGTTAAAAAAGGTGACAAAGTCGTAGTCATCTCTGGTAAGGACAAAGGCAAACAAGGAACAATTCTTTCTGCATATCCGAAACAAAATCGTGTGCTTGTTGAAGGAATTAACATCGTGAAAAAGCATTCCAAGCCATCTCAACTTAATCCACAAGGTGGAATTATTAGCAAAGAAGCTGCTATTCACGTATCCAATGTAATGCCACTTGATCCTAAATCAGGTAAACCGACTCGTGTAGGATATAAGATCGAAAATGGTAAAAAAGTACGCGTAGCTAAAATATCAGGTGAATCTTTAGATAAATAAGTCATAAATGAAGGGAGGTACACTAAGCAATGAGCCGCCTTAAAGAAAAATTAAAAAGTGAAATTACACCGTCATTGATGGGTAAATTCAACTATCAATCAGTAATGCAAGTACCAAACATTGAGAAAATCGTTATTAACATGGGTGTGGGTGACGCAGTATCTAACTCGAAAGCTTTAGATACAGCTGTTGAAGAACTTACATTGATCACTGGTCAAAAACCAGTTATAACAAAAGCAAAAAAATCAATCGCAGGCTTCCGTTTGCGTGAAGGTATGCCTATCGGAGCGAAAGTTACATTACGTGGAGAGCGTATGTATCAATTCCTTGATAAGCTAGTATCTGTATCTTTACCGCGTGTACGTGATTTCCGCGGCGTTTCAAAGAAATCCTTTGACGGACGTGGGAACTATACATTAGGTGTTAAAGAACAACTTATCTTCCCTGAGATTGATTACGATAAAGTGAGCAAAGTTCGTGGTATGGACATCGTTATCGTAACGACTGCCAACACTGACGAAGAAGCTCGTGAACTACTTACTCAAGTTGGAATGCCGTTCCAAAAGTAATCTCTAAATAAAGGGAGGCGAAATCGTGGCTAAAAAGTCTATGATCGTAAAGCAAAAACGCGAACAGAAGTTTAAAGTACAAGAATATACACGTTGCGAACGTTGCGGACGTCCACATTCTGTATTACGTAAATTTAAACTTTGTCGTATTTGTTTCCGCGAACTTGCATATAAAGGACAAATTCCTGGCGTTAAAAAAGCTAGCTGGTAAAACCCGAGTTTGGGAAGGAGGTAAAATATAATGGTCATGACAGATCCTATTGCAGATATGCTTACTCGCATCCGTAATGCGAATATGGTTCGTCACGAAAAACTGGAAGTTCCTGCTTCAAAGATCAAAAAGGAAATTGCTGAGATCTTAAAAAGTGAAGGCTTCGTACGTGACTTTGAATTAATCGAAGACAACAAACAAGGTATCATCCGTATCTTCTTAAAATACGGTGCAAACAACGAACGTGTTATCACTGGTCTAAAACGTATCAGCAAACCTGGTTTGCGTGTATATGCAAAAACTGGAGAGGTACCACGCGTTCTTAACGGTTTAGGTATCGCAATTGTTTCTACTTCTCACGGAGTTTTAACAGACAAGGAAGCTCGCTCTAAACAAGTTGGCGGAGAAGTTTTAGCATACGTTTGGTAATACATTTTCACAAGAATGGAGGTGCACATTATGTCTCGTATAGGTAAAAAACCTATTGAAATCCCTGCAGGCGTGACAGTTACTGTTACTGGAAGTGAAGTAACTGTTAAAGGACCTAAAGGTGAATTAACTAGATCATTCAATCCTGACCTTTCAATCGTTGTTGAAGAGAACGTGTTAACTGTTACACGTCCGTCTGACGAGAAGGCTCACCGTTCTTTACACGGTACTACTCGCGCACTTATCTCTAACATGGTTGAAGGTGTATCAACAGGATTCGTAAAATCACTTGAACTTATTGGGGTTGGGTACCGTGCACAAAAGCAAGGTAACAAGCTTGTCCTTAACGTAGGATATTCCCACCCTGTAGAAATAGAGCCAGAAGCTGGCGTTGAAGTCGAAGTTCCTTCTAATACAAAAGTAATCATCAAAGGTGCAAACAAAGAACGTGTAGGAGCTCTAGCAGCTAATATCCGTGATGTTCGCCCACCTGAACCGTATAAAGGTAAAGGTATCCGTTACGAAGGCGAATTCGTTCGTCGTAAAGAAGGTAAAACTGGTAAGTAATGCCGCATAAGTAAACGAAAGGAGTGACGTAAATGATTACGAAGCTTGATAAAAATGCTACTCGTCAGAAAAGACATGCGCGTGTACGTGCTAAGCTTTCTGGAACAGAAGCTCGTCCTCGTTTAAATGTGTTTCGTTCAAACAAACACATTTACGCACAATTAATTGACGATGCAAAAGGCGTAACATTAGCAAGTGCTTCAACTCTTGATAAAGAGATCGGTATCGAAGCTAGTAGCAATGCTGAAGCAGCTCAAAAAGTTGGCGAACTTATTGCGAAACGTGCTGTTGAAAAAGGTTTCAAAGCTGTGGTATTTGACCGCGGTGGTTACCTCTTCCATGGTCGTGTTAAAGCATTGGCTGACGCTGCTCGTGAAAACGGCTTAGAATTTTAATGGATAAGGAGGGACATAACAGATGCGTAGCATTGATCCTAATAAATTAGAACTTGAAGAACGCGTAGTTACAGTAAATCGTGTAGCTAAAGTTGTTAAAGGCGGACGTCGTTTCCGTTTCACTGCACTAGTTGTTGTTGGTGATAAAAATGGTCATGTTGGATTTGGTACTGGTAAAGCTCAAGAAGTTCCGGATGCTATCCGTAAAGCTATTGAGGATGCTAAGAAAAATCTAATTACTGTACCAATGGTTGGTACTACTATTCCTCACCTTGTGAACGGTCGCTATGGCGCAGGTCACATTCTATTGAAACCAGCTTCTGAAGGTACAGGAGTAATTGCTGGTGGTCCTGTTCGTGCGGTACTTGAATTAGGCGGAGTTAGCGATATCTTGTCTAAATCACTAGGTACTAATACACCTATTAATATGGTTCGCGCAACAATTGAAGGATTGAAGCAATTGAAACGTGCTGAAGACGTAGCTAAGTTACGTGGAAAATCAGTACAAGAACTGTTAGGATAAGGAGGGAAATCGAATTATGGCTAATAAATTAGAAATCACCCTCACTCGCAGCTTGATTGGTCGTCCTGAAGATCAACGTGTTACAGTTAACACTTTGGGTTTACGCAAAATGCATCAAACGGTTGTTCAAGAAGATAACCCTGCGATTCGCGGTATGATTACCAAAGTTGCTCATCTTGTTACTGTAAAAGAACAATAAAATAATTTTTAACTTAACAAGGAGGTGCCAACATGAAACTTCATGAGTTAAAAGCTGCAGAAGGTTCTCGTAAAGAACGTAAACGTAAAGGTCGCGGTATTGGATCTGGTAACGGTAAAACAGCAGGTAAAGGACACAAAGGTCAAAACGCTCGCTCCGGCGGCGGTGTGCGTCTTGGATTTGAAGGGGGACAAACTCCTCTATTCAGACGTTTACCTAAACGTGGATTTACCAACATCAACCGTAAAGACTATGCTATCGTGAACCTTGATACGTTAAATCTTTTCGAAGACGGTACTGAAGTAACACCAGCTCTTTTACTTGAGACTGGGGTTGTAAGTAAAGAAAAAGCAGGAATCAAAATTCTTGCCAAAGGAAGCATTGAGAAAAAGCTTACTGTTAAAGCTCACAAATTCTCGTCTACTGCTAAAGAAGCTATCGAAGCTGCTGGCGGTAATACAGAGGTGATCTAATGTTTCGCACGATCTCCAATTTTATGCGCGTGGGTGAAATAAGGAATAAGATTATTTTTACCCTTCTAATGTTAATCGTCTATCGCATCGGTACATTTATACCTGTACCGCATGTGAATGCCGATTTTCTCGCTGAACAGGACCAGCTGAGCGTCATCGGCCTTTTAAATACCTTTGGCGGCGGAGCACTGCAAAACTTTTCCATATTAGCGATGGGTATCATGCCGTACATCACGGCATCCATCATCGTTCAGCTGTTACAGATGGATGTTGTTCCTAAGTTCGCTGAATGGTCTAAACAAGGAGAAGCAGGGCGCCGTAAATTAGCTCAATTCACTCGTTACTTCACTATTATCCTAGGATTTATCCAAGCAATTGGTATGTCTTATGGGTTCAATAATATGTCAGGTGGCCAGTTGATTGAAAATCCTGGAATTGCAACATACTTGCTTATTGCGACTGTCTTAACGGCAGGAACAGCTTTTCTTTTGTGGTTAGGGGAGCTGATCACTGCTAAGGGTGTGGGTAATGGGATTTCCATCATAATCTTTGCTGGTATCGTAGCTAGTTTGCCAAATACGGCAAATCAGATTTACGCCCAACAATTTGAAAATGCCGGTGATCAATTATTCTTACGAATCATAACGATTATCCTCATTGTTTTAGCAGTATTAGCAATCGTGGTTGCTGTTATCTTCATTCAGCAGGCATTACGAAAAATTCCTATTCAGTATGCGAAACGTGCTGCGGTAGGTCGTACACAAATGGGTGGCCAGTCTACTCATTTACCATTGAAAGTAAATGCTGCGGGGGTTATTCCGGTAATCTTTGCAATGGCATTTATCATTACTCCCACTACAATCGCTTCTTTCTTTGGAAAGAACAGCGTGACTAGTTGGATATCAACAAATCTTGATTACACCAAGCCAATTGGTATGATCATATATGTTGCTCTTATCATTGCTTTTGCGTATTTTTATGCATTCATTCAGGTTAACCCTGAACAAATGGCTGAGAATTTGAAAAAGCAAGGTGGCTATGTGCCGGGGATTCGTCCAGGTAAGAGTACACAAGAATATTTAACACGTGTTTTATACCGTTTGACGTTTGTAGGCTCTATATTTTTAGCCATCATTGCCGTTTTACCGGTATTTTTCATTAAGCTTGCTGATCTACCTCAATCTGCACAGATTGGTGGTACCAGTTTGCTGATCGTAGTGGGGGTTGCCCTTGATACGATGAAGCAGCTGGAATCACAACTTGTGAAGAGACACTATAAAGGCTTTATAAAGTAATGAGTTTTGGGAACTGCTTGTTCCCTTTACCCATTATAGAGTTTGAGGGGGAAGAAAATTGAATCTAGTTTTAATGGGTCTGCCGGGTGCTGGTAAGGGCACTCAAGCTGAACAAATCGTAGAAAAATATAATATCCCTCATATCTCTACTGGAGATATGTTCCGAACAGCTATCAAAGATGGAACAGAATTAGGTCTAAAGGCGAAATCATTCATGGACAAAGGCGAATTGGTACCTGATGAAGTTACCATTGGCATCGTACGTGAACGTTTAAGCAAGGAAGACTGCCTAAAAGGATTTTTGCTTGATGGATTTCCACGTACTGTGGCACAGGCAGAGGCACTTGAAAGCATTCTTACTGATTTAGATCGCAAAATGAATTTTGTTATTAATATCGATGTTGATAAAAGCATCTTAATGGAAAGATTGACAGGACGTCGTATTTGCAAATCATGTGGTGCGACATACCATCTTGTATTCAATCCTCCTGCTAAAGATGATTTATGCGACCGCTGCGGCGGAGAATTATATCAACGTGCCGACGATAATGCAGAAACGGTTCAAAATCGCTTAGATGTGAATTTGAAACAAACTAAGCCACTTCTTGATTTCTACGGAGACAAAGGTTACTTGGTCAACATTAACGGACAGCAAGATATTAATAAGGTATTTGAAGATATCGATGTGTTGCTTGGTGCTTTACAAAATTAATCATTCGAATTGATTTATGAAATTCATACCATTTTTATAACTTACTAGTTAAACTTGGTGCATTCCTATAATACAAAGGGTATAATGGATTTCGCGAGAGCATTCGCACATTTATTAATCAGGTTCTTGTACTTGGTATTCCCTGAATTGGGCGATTACTTTATAAGTGATCTTCATGGACATATCCGGTCGGCAAAATTGATGAAGAAATGCAGTGACTCTATTGGGATTCCTAAAGAGTCGTGATATAGAGGGTTGAAAGAAGCTATGTCAGGCGTGCGCCTTTCAAACATCTCCCATGCTATTCAAACCTATGTCGAGACTAAGTGCTTCTCTATTTCGAGAGTATGTCGGTCACGGAATCGGTCAAGACTTACATGAGGACCCATAAAATCCTCATTTCGGTCCAACTGATAAAGGTCCTCAGATAAAGCCTGGTTCTACAAAATGGTGAATACTTGATGCAGAATTGTAAGACTTATGAGGATAATTGGACTGTAGTAATGTTGACGGAAAGATGTGCACCTTTAATAGGTTCACGCATAGAGAAGGGAGAATCACTTTAATGGCGAAAGATGATGTAATTGAAGTAGAAGGCACAGTACAAGAGACTTTGCCAAATGCAATGTTTAAGGTAGAATTGGAAAATGGTCATACTGTTTTAGCTCATGTATCCGGTAAAATTCGTATGCACTTTATTCGCATTTTGCCTGGAGATAAAGTTACGGTTGAGCTTTCCCCGTATGATCTAACTCGCGGCAGAATCACATACCGGTTCAAATAATCCGGTTACGCTCCGATCTGTATAAGGAGGTTAGATAGCAATGAAAGTCAGACCATCAGTCAAACCAATCTGCGAAAAGTGTAAAGTTATCCGCAGAAAAGGTAAAGTTATGGTTATTTGCGAAAACCCTAAACATAAACAAAAACAAGGCTAAATAGAAGGAGGTGCACTCAAGCATGGCACGTATTGCTGGAGTAGATATTCCCCGTGACAAACGTATTGTTATCTCATTAACATATATATATGGTATTGGAAAACAAACAGCGATCAAGATTCTTGCAGAAGCAGGTGTTTCTGAAGAAACTCGCGTTCGTGACTTAACGGAAGACGAATTGAACAAAATTCGTGATATCATTGACAAGCTTAAAGTAGAAGGCGACCTTCGTCGTGAAATCTCCCTAAACATCAAACGTTTAATGGAAATCGGTTCTTACCGTGGTTTACGTCACCGTCGTGGTCTTCCTGTTCGCGGTCAAAATACAAAAAACAATGCTCGTACGCGTAAAGGACCTCGTCGTACTGTAGCTAACAAGAAAAAATAATTAGTAAAGGAGGTTACTTTTCATGGCACGTAAAACTAATACACGTAAACGTCGTGTGAAAAAGAATATAGAAACTGGTATTGCACATATTCGTTCAACATTCAATAACACCATCGTTACGATCACTGACTCTCATGGTAATGCTATTTCTTGGTCAAGTGCTGGAGCTCTAGGATTCCGTGGATCTCGTAAATCCACTCCATTCGCTGCACAAATGGCTGCTGAAACAGCTGCTAAAACATCAATTGAACATGGTATGAAAACTCTTGAAGTTACAGTTAAAGGACCTGGTGCTGGACGTGAGGCTGCTATTCGTGCACTTCAAGCTGCTGGCCTAGAAGTAACTGCAATTAAAGATGTAACTCCAGTTCCACATAACGGATGCCGTCCACCAAAACGTCGCCGTGTTTAATTTTTCTGTATAGATTTTGTATTCCTGTCAATAATGGGATATAATACTGAGTTTGCGTTCTTACAGAGGATTAATTTTCAGTTGTTGCGCACAGCGGGAACGTATACATGGGGAATTTCGGTTTAAGTGACTTCGTTTACTTGCCGGGGTTTTGACGTTTTGAAGGAGGGTTTATTGATGATCGAAATAGAAAAACCAAAAATCGAAACGGTTGAAATCAACGACGATACCAAATACGGTAAATTCGTCGTAGAGCCACTAGAGCGTGGGTATGGTACTACATTGGGTAACTCCTTACGTCGTATCCTTTTATCCTCACTCCCAGGTGCTGCTGTCACAGCTATACAAATTGATGGAGTGCTACATGAGTTCTCAACAATTGAAGGCGTCGTGGAAGATGTAACATCTATCATTCTTAATGTGAAAAAACTAGCTCTTAAGATTTACTCTGATGAAGAGAAGACGCTGGAAATTGACGTTCAAGGTGACGGAGTCATCACGGCTGCTGATATCACTCATGATAGTGATGTAGAAATTCTTAATCCGGATTTATATATTGCTACAATTGGTAAAAACGGTCATATGCGTATGCGTTTATCTGCACGTCGCGGCCGCGGCTACACTCCTGCTGTTCAAAACAAGAGAGAAGACCAGCCAATTGGTGTAATTCCAATCGATGCTCTTTACACTCCAGTTTCACGCGTATCTTTCCAAGTTGAAAATACACGTGTTGGACAGTTGTCTAACTTTGACAAGTTAACGTTCGATGTTTGGACTGATGGCAGTACTGGTCCGCAAGAAGCGGTAGCACTTGGAGCTAAGATTTTAACAGAGCATTTAAATATCTTTGTCGGTTTAACCGATGAAGCTCAAAATGCTGAAATCATGGTTGAAAAAGAAGAAGATCAAAAAGAAAAAGTTCTTGAGATGACGATCGAAGAATTAGACCTTTCTGTTCGTTCTTACAACTGCTTGAAACGTGCTGGAATCAATACCGTTCAAGAGCTAGCTCATAAAACGGAAGAAGATATGATGAAAGTACGTAATCTAGGTCGTAAATCACTTGAAGAAGTGAAAGCGAAACTAGAAGAATTAGGCTTAGGTCTTCGTAAAGACGACTGATAACATGGCGGAATCAATCCATTATGTTGTGAGCCTTGTTTTAGACACACAATATAGAACTTCAACAAAGGAGGGAATCTCTAATGGGTTACAGAAAGTTAGGACGCACTAGCGCACAACGTAAAGCATTACTTCGTGATTTAGCTACGGATCTTATTATCCATGAGCGCATTGAAACTACTGAAGCACGTGCAAAAGAATTACGTTCTGTAGTAGATAAAATGATCACTCTTGGTAAACGTGGTGACTTGCATGCACGCCGTCAAGCTGCATCATTCATCCGTAACGAAATCGCTGACGCTGAGAATGGCACAGATGCCCTTCAAAAACTATTCAGTGACGTGGCTCCACGTTATGAAGAACGTCAAGGTGGATACACTCGTATCATGAAAGTTGGTCCACGCCGCGGTGACGGTGCACCAGTCGTGGTTATTGAATTAGTTTAATAACAACGATGAAAAAGGGCGGGACAAATGAATATACTCACTTGTTCCATGCCCTTTTTCTTTTTTTAAAATAGAAATTCTGTCATTTAGAAATTCGCATTGAGTGTTACGATGGCTGGCGGAACCTGTTTTATGCAGGGAGCCTTCACGTCTAGCTCAAGCATCCCTTCCCGCTTTTGATAAGCGATTATAAGATAACCTGTTTTTCGTAACAGGCCCGCTGTTAGCTGCTCTTAATTTACCGAAAATTCTTTCGGTGGAAGGGGTGCAGCGTTTTTTTATATTTTCAGAAGGAAAAACTACTATATTTATATCGAGAGAGCAGAGTTTAGATTAGACGAGTGCAGTCGAGGATGAGGAGGGCCACATGGTGAAGAAGCTGGTTTCTTTAAATAATATTGTTTTTAAATATGAGGGTCAGTCTCGAAACGCCTTGGATGATGTTTCTTTTGATATTCATCAGGGGGAGTGGCTTGCGATTGTCGGACATAATGGCTCTGGCAAGTCGACATTAGCGAAGTTACTGAATGGTCTTCAGTTCGCTAACTCAGGTACCATTACGATTAATGATCAACTTTTGACAGAAGAATCCGTTTGGGATGTACGCCAGAAAATTGGCATGGTTTTTCAAAACCCAGATAATCAATTTGTAGGCACTACAGTTCAGGATGATGTGGCTTTTGGTTTAGAAAACGCCGGTGTTTCTCAGCAGGTTATGGTGGAGCGTGTTCATGGTGCGTTAAATAAGGTTAAAATGAATGCCTTTCTTAATCAAGAGCCGCACCATCTATCCGGCGGTCAAAAGCAAAGAGTGGCCATAGCAGGTGTTATAGCCTTGCAGCCAGACATAATCATCTTAGATGAAGCAACCTCCATGCTTGACCCAAGAGGCCGTGAAGAAGTGCTTGAAACAGTTAGGGAATTAAAACAGGAAAACGAGATTACTGTCATATCAATCACCCATGATCTTGAGGAAGCTGCGAAAGCTGATCGAATGATAGTCATGAACCAAGGTCGGTTATATCGTGAAGGATCGCCTCAGGATATTTTTGAGTTAGAGGAAGAATTGATTGCTCTTGGTCTGGATATTCCCTTTTCAGTGAAACTGACCAAAGAGTTACAAAAAAATGGTGTTCGTGTAGTTGATGGGCATTTGACAGAGGAAGAGTTGGTGAAGGATTTATGCGAATTACACTCGATGATGTAGAATACCGCTATCAGGTGAATACTCCTTTTGAACATCTGGCCCTTCATGATGTCAATATTTCAATGGAGCCGGGAGCCTATACCGCAATCATCGGGCATACAGGGTCCGGGAAATCCACGCTACTGCAGCATTTGAATGCTCTTTTAAAACCGACGAAGGGTCGGGTCTTCATTGGGGATCGGACGATTGAGGCCGGACGAAAAGAAAAGGCTTTGCGGCCAATAAGACAAAAGGTCGGAATTGTTTTTCAGTTTCCGGAACATCAGTTATTTGATGAAACGGTTGAAAAGGATATATGTTTCGGACCTATGAATTTTGGCGTGTCTGAAATCGATGCTAAGAAACTGGCCAGGAAAGCCATCGCACAAGTCGGATTGAATGAGGAAATTCTTCAAAAATCTCCATTCGACTTATCCGGCGGACAAATGCGAAGGGTGGCCATCGCTGGGGTGCTTGCCATGGAGCCGGAAGTATTGGTACTTGATGAGCCCACAGCGGGACTGGATCCGCGAGGACGCAAAGAAATCATGGATATGTTTTATGATCTGCATAAAGCAAGGGGCATTTCAACGATTCTGGTGACACATAGCATGGAGGATGCAGCCAAGTACGCGGATGACATCATTATCATGCACAAGGGTACGGTGTTCAAAAAAGGAACCCCCCAGGAAATTTTCTCAGAGCCGGAACAATTAATGGAGCTTGGCCTGGATGTTCCTGATACGGTCCGTTTTCAGCTAAAGCTCCAGAAGGAACTTGGTGTTCGATTTGATCATCCATGTCTTAATATTGGTGATTTAGCGATAGAAATAGATAAGGCTATGAAACGGGGGAACCGCTGATGCTGGATAAAATGATTATCGGGCGTTATGTCCCTGCAAATTCACTGATGCATAAGATGGACCCAAGGGCTAAATTGCTCCTCGTGTTCCTGTTTGTTTGTGTCGTCTTTTTGGCGAATAATGTCGTTTCTTACGGTTTGCTTGCTGTATTCACCATCCTTTTGATCAGTCTTTCCAAAATACCGCTTCGCTATCTTTATAATGGGTTAAAACCAATCTTTTTCTTGATCGTATTTACTTTCCTTCTCCATATATTGTTTACGAAAGAAGGGGAATTGCTTTTTGAATACGGTTGGTTTGAAATCTATGAAGGCGGTCTGATTCAAGGTTTTTTCATATCCGTTAGATTTACTTTACTGATCCTTGTTACGTCACTTTTAACTTTGACGACATCCCCGATATCCATTACTGATGGGATGGAAGAGCTGTTGGGGCCCTTGAAAAAGTGGAAGATGCCTGTACATGAACTGGCATTGATGATGTCCATTGCCCTTCGATTCATTCCAACGCTAATGGAGGAAACGGAAAAAATCATGAAGGCCCAAACTGCAAGGGGTGTTGACTTTTCATCTGGCCCGATAAAGGACAGGGTTAAATCGATTGTACCGCTGCTTGTTCCTTTATTTGTTAGTTCGTTCAAACGGGCAGAGGAATTGGCAACTGCCATGGAATCAAGAGGATACCGTGGCGGGGAAGGCCGCACAAAATATCGCCAATTGAACTGGAAGACGAGCGATAGTCTTTTGATGGTCTCAATAGGCGTTTTAACGGTCATGTTATTTTTATTACGTTCATAATAAGGAAGAGAACTATGCCAAAATATAAATGTGTGATCGCTTATGACGGCACGGATTTTGCTGGTTATCAGGTGCAGCCTGAGAAACGCACCATACAAAGTGAATTCGAGGCAGTCTTGGCCCAAATGCATAAAGGCACAATTATAAAAGTGACTGCTTCAGGCAGGACAGACTCAGGGGTCCATGCAAAGGGGCAGGTACTTCACTTTGAATCGCCCCTTACATTCCCTACTGAAAATTGGGTAAAGGCGTTCAGTGCCCTTCTTCCGACCGATATCATCGTTCTGGAAGTCGATATCGTGCCTGATGATTTTCATGCGAGGTTCCATACGACTGGGAAAGAGTACCGTTATATCATAGCCCGTTCGAAACTACGGGATCCGTTCCAACGAAATTACGCCTATCATTATCCCTACCCATTAGATGGGGAGGCGATGAGGGAAGCAATCTCCTATTTGATAGGGACACATGACTTTACAAGTTTTTGTTCGGCAAAAACGGAAGTGATCGATAAAGTTCGAACCATAAAAGAAATGGATTTTGAAGAGAGCGATGATTTCATGATTTTCCGCTTCGTTGGCGAAGGTTTTTTGTATAATATGGTGCGTATCTTGGTTGGGACGCTCCTGGATGTCGGCAGCGGCAAGATGTCACCCCGTGATATGAGCGGGATTTTGGACAAAAAGGACCGCAGTTTTGCGGGGAAAACAGCACCAGCCCAAGGGTTGTATTTATGGAAAGTATTTTACAAATAAAAATATCTTCGAATTGATACCAGTTTTTTTACAACTGGGAAACGAGTTGAAATCAGTAATGGTGCGGTTTGACGCTATTCTGAACTTTTCATGGAGTTGCAGAGAGTGTTTTATAGACAACTTATCCTAGTGTAACATTCCCTTGACAATGAATCTGGGAGAAGTTAATATAATATGGTATGTATTTTAATCCCACGATAAGCCCCGGAAGTTTATTGTGATTGAAAATAAATATAAAAATTTAAAAAGTTTTTTAGGAGGTTAACCATGCGTACGACATTTATGGCGAAAGCTAATGAAGTAGAACGTAAATGGTATGTGATTGACGCTGAAGGCAAAACTTTGGGTCGCCTTTCTACTGAAGTAGCATCCATCTTACGTGGTAAACATAAACCAACTTTTACACCGAACATTGACACTGGTGATCATGTAATTCTAATCAATGTTGAAAAAATCCATTTGACTGGTAAAAAATTGACTGACAAAATTTATTACCGTCACACTATGCATCCAGGCGGTCTTAAAACTAGAACTGCTCTTGAAATGCGTACAAACTACCCTGAGAGAATGCTTGAACTTGCTATCAAAGGTATGCTTCCAAAGAATTCTCTTGGTCGTCAAATCTACAAAAAATTACACGTATACGCTGGAGCTGAGCACCCACACGCTGCTCAACAACCAGAAGTATACGAATTACGCGGATAATTACTAAGGAGGTTACTATCTTGGCACAAGTTCAATATTATGGTACTGGTCGCCGTAAGAGCTCAGTAGCTCGTGTACGTTTAGTACCAGGCGAAGGTCGCATCGTTATTAACGGTCGTGACATCAATGAATATATTCCTTTCGCAGCATTACGTGAAGTTGTTAACCAACCACTAGTTGCAACGGAAACTACTGGAAATTACGACGTTCTAGTAAACGTTAGCGGTGGTGGATACACTGGTCAAGCTGGAGCAATCCGTCACGGTATCGCTCGTGCATTGCTTCAAGTTGATCCAGAATACCGTCCATCTCTTAAAACTGCTGGTTTACTAACTCGTGACCCACGTATGAAAGAGCGTAAAAAATACGGTCTTAAAGGCGCACGTCGTGCACCTCAGTTCTCAAAACGTTAATTCTATTACCGTTTCGAAGGCTCTCAACCATTTTGGTTGGGAGTCTTTTTTTATGCTTGGAAAAAGATTTGACCATATCATGCTTCATGAACCTTATTCTGTGGTGATGGAATATATTAGAGAAAAAGCATATCTGGGATATCCCAGATATGCTTTATTTTAAAGACTCTATTGTTAACAATTTTAGTTAGGAGATTCACTTTCACTTTTTTTAATTGCGGCTTTTTTCGGCATGAAACATGTAAAAATTAACGCCACAATAGATAAGATCAACATAAAAACATAGGCATCACTTGAGCCAAAGATAGAAGCTAATGCCTCTAGTTGTATAGCTGTAATGTTTTCATTTTGCATTGATAGCTCAGAGGCATGTAAAGTTGCTTGCCTTGTATACACTGTGATGACAACTGCTGTACCAATAGCACCTGACAATTGGCGAATGGTATTATTTACAGCTGAACCATGGGAACCCAATTCTCTTGGTAAAGCATTCAACCCTGCTGTATTTAAAGGCATGGTAATAAAGCTTAATCCAATTCGTAGGATAATGGTACGAACCATTAAATAGATATAGGTTGTGGATTCGTTTATATCTATGACTCCCCACATCGAAACAATGATAAATACTAAACCAGTAATAAAGAGTGGTTTAGCACCGTATTTATCATACATTTTACCAGTGACAGGGGACAAGAAGGCATTAATCACAGCTCCAGGTAATAACAGTAAACCTGCTTCAAATGCTGTAAAACCTCGTCCATTCTGCAAGTAAATTGGTAAAAGAATTAAATCCGCATACATAATCATGGTAATTAGTACATTGATGAAAGATGTTAGAGTGAAAACTTTATACTTAAATACAGATAAATTTAATAATGGATCGCTGGATTTGATTTGACGTAAACAGAATAGAGTCGTCACGATTATTCTGGCGATTATTGTAGTAATGACAACGAGATTATCCCATCCCTTGCTTCCTGCGCTACTAAATCCAAATAAAATGCAGCCAAAACCAATCGTTGATAAAATGACACTTGTGATATCTAATTTTGCTTTTGTTGTCTCTGCAACATTCATTAAATTTTTGAACGCTAGAACAATGACGATTATTATAAATGGGGTTAACCCAATAAATAGCCATCTCCATGAAACATATTCAATGATAAAACCAGATAATGTAGGAGCTATGGCTGGAGCAAAAATCATCGCAAATCCGATTGTCCCCATAACACTTCCACGCTTTTCGCTAGGATATAAATATAAAATAATTGTCATCATTAGAGGCATAATAATCCCGGCACCAATTGCTTGAATCATTCTTCCCGTTAACAGCATGCCAAAATTCACCGCACATGCACAAAGTGCAGATCCGATGAACAAAAAGAACATCGAGCTAATAAACAGCTGCCTTGTTGTAAAATGTTTCATTAAAAAAGCCGTAATCGGCACTAAAACACCGTTTACTAGCATAAATCCTGTTGAAACCATTGTACAGTTGCAGCAGTTACATGAAATACGTCCATTAAACCACTCAATGCAACATTTAATAAAGTCTGATTTAATGTTGATAAAAAACAGCCAGCAATCAGTACAATCAATAAAACTTTTTTATTTTTTTCCGTTATGTCATTTTTCATTCGTAAAACCCCTTTATTTTTGACTTGCATTCTCAACATCGTGTCGATAAAATCGATGGTAACAAAAATATATGTTGCTTACCATGAACAGTTTTCTTGGAAATGTTCACTAATCGACATAGAAATATATGCTGTTGAGAAAGTCAGAGAAAAATCGATAAAGGAGTTAAAAATGTCTATACCTAAAAAAGAAGATCCTCGTACTATTCGGTCAAGAGAAATGTTTAAAAGCGCTGTCATTGCTCTCTTATGCGAGGACCCTGCTATTTCGAATTTAACGGTTCAGAAAATTGCAGCCAAAGCAGGGTTAAATCGGACAACATTTTACCTGCATTATCAGGATATTCAAGATTTACTAACGCAAATCACCGATGAGATTTTAAATGAGCTATCTGATAAAATTTTTGCTTTAATACATGCAAAAGATTTATCAGAAAAACAACAGCTAACTCAATTACTTGATTATTTATATATCCATCGAAATTATTTGCTTATTTTATTTAAAACGAATCAGTTTGAGGAACAATTGTTTTCATTATTAAAGCAATTAGTAGAAATAAGAAGGAAAAATACCAAGGAGGATTTACCTGCTGATTATGTTGATATTGATATTAAAACGGCCTCATTGGTAGGCATTATCATATGGTGGTTAAGAAAGGGGCTTCATTTTAGTTCAGATTATATGGCCAATCAAATTTATTTAATGTACAGAGTGCAATGATGTTGGGGGTGTTTTTTTATGTCCGGAAAAAGATTTGACCACATCTTCAGCATCAGTTCCAAATGAAACGCTCAGCGACGTTGGTGACAGGTATGTTCCATTTGTTTACACATGAGTTTATTTATGTAATACATATTTTTTTGTAAAATCCATATTTATTAAGTTCCTGTTTAGGAGTATGATAATACTTAAAAAAAGAAAGAGGACTTCATATGAATTCAACATACTCACCGATTGAAACAACTAAAACAAAAGCCTTGGTCATCAATGCGCTATTCATTGCATTAACCCTTGTAGCGACAATGTTCATCAATATCAAGCTCCCAATAATGGGTAACGGCGGTCTTATCCACCTGGGTAACGTTCCGCTTTTTATAGCAGCTTTGGTTTATGGCAAAAAAACAGGAGCGATAGCGGGCGCCTTCGGTATGGCCTTCTTCGATCTTTTCTCTGGCTGGGCAGCATGGGCACCGTTTACATTCATCATTGTAGGAGCAATGGGCTTTCTAGCTGGCCTTATATCCGAGAAGGTACCGGGCAAAAGAGAACTTGTATACACTATGGCCGTTGCCGTTGCATTGATTATAAAAATCGTCGGCTACTATTTTGTCGAAGTTATTCTTTATGGTAACTGGATACAGCCATTTGGCTCCATCCCGGGAAACGTGATGCAGGTCGTGATAGCAGGAATAATTGTAGTGCCGCTTGTTGGCCGATTAAAGAAAAGGGCTGGACAGATTTAAAGGGTACAAATTCAGGAAACCATTTCAAACATTACGTTGGGCCTGGAAATTGAACTGCGCACTTAATTTCGAACAGTTAAAAGACATGTTGCCAAGTAAGCGGCATTAAATGTCTTCACCATTATATGTTAAATCAAAGGACATCCATATACAGTGGATGTCCTTTTTATCCCAATAGGTTAAGCCTGAAGCTTGTCATATAGGATGGAAGCTTAAATAGTAGTGATCAAAGTCTTAAGAGACATGCGCAGTGAGCGACCTAAGTCGGCAAGGTCAGCCTCGGGTAGCGGCCTGAGTGACGGGTTGCGGGGGATAATTTCAATTTTCTACTTTTATCATCCGAAATGTGCATTCCACACGTTAACCGATTTCTTATAGAAGATAGCATATTGCATATTGCATATTGACAGGCATTTTTCAATTACCTGCCGAACCTATCCTCATTATTTTTTGCCAATGGAATAAATGAATGGTTCATAATAGAACGCTAAAACTAAATTATGTCTTGGGAAATAATTTTGGGAAATGGGGAATTGCCCCGGAGGTGAATTATGGCTGTGATATTAGGTTTACAGGAGATGCAAAGGGAAAGGCAATTGAAGTTCGAACGTAGATTGCTCAGGGAACTTTCCATCGAGGATATGAAGGGAAGGATTCAGCGTTACTTCGGACAGGATTTAATGGATGTCTTGGAGGAAGGTTACTTTGATGTAGCCATCGAGGCTTATTTATTAGGAGCGAACTATAGTAAGTTTGGCTATTATGGTGAGTCGGAAGAAGATGTAAGGTCCAGGTGCTGGAAGGAAGAGAAGTTTTTGGTCGATACCCTTTTTAACTTTATTTTGTATTGGCGGGAAGTTACAGCGAATAACGCTTTCGATGAAGGTTTGTTTTATTGCTGTGAAGGGTTTGTGGGGGATTGGTGGCTGGACGGCTTTAGGACTGGTGAAAAACGATATAAAATGAAACTGCATTAAGAAGGCAAAAATCCCATTCCTTGTTCTAATTCCATGGTTTGTCCCATACTTTTTAGTAGAGAGATCATGGAAGGGGAACGGTCATGCGCAGAAAGCTTAAATATACAGGAATCGCTATGGGATTGTTTGTCCTTTTTTTAATTTTGACTTTTAAATTTGTTGAAGATGATTCTTGGGACTCCTGGAACCTTCCGTTGGCAGGTAAGGTCATCATTCTTGATGCAGGTCACGGAGGAGTGGACGGCGGGGCAAATGTACAAGAGGTTATGGAAAAGGAAATTGCCCTTTCCGTTTCATTGAAGGTCAGGGATTATTTGCAGGAACAGGGTGCCCTTGTCATCATGACCCGTGAGAAGGATGAGGATTTGGCACAGGGAAATACAAAGGGGATCCGCCAGCGAAAACAGGAGGACTTGCGGAATCGGGTTGAAATGATCAATGATTCGGAAGCGGACTTATTCTTAAGCATTCATTTGAACTCTTTTCCATCAGCGTCATCCAAAGGTGCCCAGACCTTTTATACAAGCAGGTTTGAGGAGAATGAACAGGTGGCAAAATTCATTCAGACTGAAATCATTAGAAACCTGGAAAATACAAGGCGTGATGCAAAAACGATTAATCATGTGTATTTGATGAATTATGCCAAGAAACCGGGAGCGCTTGTGGAAATTGGCTTTCTTTCCAATTCTGAGGAAAGGGAACGCCTTATCAGTGATAAGTATCAAGAAAAGGTTGCCAGTTCGATTTATATGGGTATTTTACGGTACTTTACAGAGGAAAAGCTATCGGATGATGAGTGATGTCGGGTCTTGTAAGGTACAAGGCCTTTTTATCATGGAAAATAATCAGGTTTCGCATGCGGGCAGATAATAAGCTTTCTTTCCCTAATATGTTATACTGAAAGATGGGAAGATAAAATTCAAAGGGGTGCTCGACTTGTTAACAGAAGAGAAAGTACTGAATTTATTAAAGGATCTTAAAGACCCTTTTCTACATAAAAACCTTGAAGAGACAAATGGAATTATAGAAATAAAAATAAAACCTGAAAAGAATCATGTAAGCGTTAAACTTGCGATTGCGAAAACGGGCACTGCCGAGCAAATGCAAATGCAGTCGGAAGTTGTGGACTTGCTGAAAACGAACGGAGCAGAATCGGTAGGCATCCGATTCACGGAACTTTCGGAAGAGGAGTTAGCTAAGCATCGTGAAAGCATTCCTCAAGATGAAGCGGACCATGGTTTGCTTGGACCTAACAGCAAGACACAATTCATCGCGATCGCCAGTGGTAAAGGCGGAGTGGGGAAATCTACGATTTCAGTGAATTTCGCTACTTCACTTGCTCGTTTGGGTAAAAAGGTCGGACTTGTTGACGCCGATATTTATGGATTCAGCGTACCTGATATGATGGGGATAACAAAAAGACCGGTTGTTCGCGGGGAAAAAATCATTCCTGTAGAACGCTTTGGCGTTCAAGTAATCTCAATGGGCTTTTTTGTAGAGGATAACGCGCCAATCATCTGGAGAGGACCGATGCTGGGTAAAATGCTTAACAGTTTCTTTAATGAAGTGGAATGGGGAGACTTGGACTATTTGGTCCTTGACTTACCGCCGGGTACAGGCGATGTTGCTTTGGACGTTCATACGATGCTCCCTTCATGTAAAGAAATCATCGTTACGACGCCGCATCCGACTGCAGCCTTCGTTGCTGCAAGAGCTGGTGCCATGGCCATCAAGACAGAACACGAAGTCATTGGTGTCATAGAAAATATGTCATTCTTCGAAAGTAAAACGACCGGTGAAAAAGAATATGTGTTCGGAAAAGGCGGCGGCGTTAAACTTGCAGAAGAGCTTCGTACAGAAGTTTTAGGTCAACTTCCCCTGCAACAGCCGGATTGGAACGAAGAGGACTTTGCTCCATCCATTTACGCAGCTGACCATAGGCTCGGCAGGATTTACGAAGATATTGCTAAAAAGGTCATTGAAAAATTACAATAATAATAAGGCTGATTCCGATTGGAATCAGCCTTATTTCATTCACTTTTTCTCCTTCTCAACCGCTTTAGTGGCTGCTTTATCCAATCTCTCTTGCATTTTCGCCTGAACGAGAGGACTCTCCATGGTTTCGATGATCAGCTCTTTATAGACCGACCGCATCTCCTTGGTTTTTAATAATTTATTCATTTCTTTTTCCATATCCGGTTCTTTCATTATTTCCATGAGCATTCCACGATACTGAGGATCAGCAGTCAAGTCCTTCAATACCTTTTTATGTTCGTCTTCTAATGCCTTAGCATAAGCGGAAGCAAATTCGGGATCATTAAATGTCTTTTTCCAAAATTCCTTCCCTTTATCTGAAGTGACCATATCTTCAATGGATTTCTTAACGGCATCCGAATCCATAATAAGTTCAGCTTTCGTTTTATCATCAGTAATGATATCCTGGATGGCTTTTTTTCCATCATCTGTCTTCAAGATATCGACGACCATTTTCTTTGTCTCTTCATATTCCATTTTTTCTGCGCCTGCTCCATTTTGAGCACAACCGGAACAAACGAGTAAGAATGACGTGAAAAGCAAAGCAACTCCCACTCTCATACGCAGGGCCCCTTTCATCCTTCTTACTGTTAATATGGTTCCAATCGGCGATATTATTCCTTGGTGGAATAAGTGGATTTTTCCAAATTTGGTTGGTACAATTAAGGAAATGAAATAGAAATTTATGGAGGAAAACAATGAACAGCCGTAATTTAGTTAAATTGTTTTTAACAACATTGCTTATAGGTGGTGTAACGGGCGGAGTTATAGGGTTCTTGGCTCGATGGAGTGAGTTTAAGCCTTATTTTTCTTCTTTTGAAGTCAGTGCCATCTTATCAACTTTTATTTGGTTATTCGGTGTTGGATTAATTTTCAGTGTCATAAGCCAAGCCGGCTTTTTTGCCTATTTAACGATACATCGTTTTGGTCTGGGGATATTTAAAAGCGCTTCCTTATGGAATGCCGTTCAACTTGTACTCATTCTTTTTGTTGTGTTCGATCTTGTTTACCTGCGATATCTTAACTTTGGCTCAGGCGAGGGGATCAGTTCCTACATCGTGTTAGCATTGGTTGTATTGGCCGCAGGGCTTGTTACAGCTTATTTCAAAATGAAACAAACGAATAAACAGTCGTTCATACCGGCCTTATTTTTCATGGTCGTTGTCACGGTTTTGGAGTGGATACCTGTCCTAAGTGCCAATGATGAAAGTTGGCTCTACTTCATGCTGTTTCCATTGCTAGTCTGCAATGCTTATCAATTATTGGTCCTGAGCAAATTGATTGAACGTTCACAAAAGGAATTGGCCAGTAAAAGAGGTAAGGAAACTCCAGCAAAGGGAAAGATGAAAGCTGGTGAACTGGGTAAAGGTGGCTAACCTATATGTAAGTCGGTCCATACATAAGGAAGTCAATACATAAAAACTGCGTACTAAAGGTTCATGGAGACCATTAGTACGCAGTTTTTTCAGTCAGCGGATTTCCTCACTGCTTGCTGATGAATTTGAAATCATCTCTGAAACGTTAACGAAGTTTAAATTTTTTGATTGAAGTTCACTTATTAACTCCGGTAAAGCTTTATTCGTTTGTTTTGCTGAGTCTGAAGCATGTAATAAGATGATATCACCCTTTTGGGCCTTGGTGATGTTCTGAACGATCCGATCCACACCTGGATTGGTCCAATCTTTTGAATCGATGCTCCAATGGACAACGGTATATCCAAATTTCTCGCTAATCTTTAAGAGGCGTTTATCAAAGTGACCGGTGGGGGCGCGTAAAAGTTCTATATTCTTTACATTAAGTTTTTTAAATGCTTCCTGTGCTTTAGAAATATCACGGATGATTTCTTGATCTTCCATTTCGGAATAATCCTTATAATCGTAACCAAGCATGCCGATTTCATATCCTTCTTTCACAATTTCAGCTACTATATCCGGATGACGTTCAGCCCAAGATCCCGAGAGGAAAAAAGTGGCGGATTTAATCTTTTCCCTTTTTAATGTCTCTATTATCGGAGCGGCTTTCTCATCACCCCAGCCAATATTGAACGTGATCGCAACATTCTTTTCCCCTTTATAAACCGCTTTCGGCCCATCTTCTGTAGAAAAAACGGGGGCATGAAGAATGTTTTGTACAAAAAGAAACCAAGCGGTAAAAAGTGCCGTAAGCAAAATTAACGAATAATATTTGATGTTCTTGGCTTGAAGCACCATGAAAAATTTCATTAATCCATCCCCTTGTCCAAAAGACTCTTGTCTTCAAATTTATGCGCGAGGATTATTGTTATGCAAAAAAATCAGTTGAAAATTCATAAAAATGATGGGAATGGGGAAAGCTGTCTGATGGAGGTGTGAACCATGCTCGGTTTATTGATTAATGACAAAGAAAAGATGGAATTGGAGTACCTTTTAAAAAGAGAGATGGATGAAATATTATTCGATTTGCAGGATGACAGAATGGATCACTTAGTCAAAAGGGCAATAAACGAGAAATATAACATCCTTTTCAGGCTGTTTAAAAGGGTGAGCACCGAGGAGGAATGCCTAATGTATATGAGGGGAAAAACGAATGTATCCAAGTGGAATCAGTCTGATATTTAAAAGTGAATTATATTTAAAAAATCTATTGACTATTGGTTTATACGCTGGTATATTATAAAAGTTGCTGCAACATAAAAGCTTTTGAAAAAGAATGAAAAAAACTTTTTTAAAAAAGTTATTGACGAAGCGGTAATAAGATGTTAAGATATTAAAGTCGCTAAGAGAGATGGCGAACAAATTGCTCTTTGAAAACTGAACAAAACAAAGCGCCAACGTTAAATTTTAAGTGAGCACACACTATCAAAAAAGCAAATGAGCAAGTCAAACATTTCTTCGGAGAGTTTGATCCTGGCTCAGGA
>NZ_JAUUTW010000031.1 GCF_030676415.1 Peribacillus frigoritolerans
CCGAGGAGGCTCCCGGACCGCCCGCGAAAAGCGAGTGCCTGAAGTGGAAATCAACGTCCAAATTTGTACAAGCCAAAAAAAACTGTAGACAAACTCGATTTTCATCGAGTTTGTCTACAGTCTGAGACCGATTAATAATTCGGTCTTTTTTTTAATGCGATGAAAACATGACAAATCAAGGGCATAAAAAATCTTATGGAGGGTCGAGCTGTCATGAATGACCAATCTTACTTTAAAATACCTAACCGAAAACCATAAACGACTACCTGTGTACGGTTTTTTGCTTTAAACTTTGTCATTAAACTGCTTACATAATCTCTAACGGTATGCTCGCTTAATTGCAATAATTCGGCCATTTTTTTATTGTTATAGCCCTCAGCCAGCAAATTTAAAATCATGGATTCCCGTTCCGTCAATTGGATGTCGGTACCTATTGATACCTTATCATCCTTTCTTGATAAATATAAACCGAGCCGTTTTCCGACCTGCTCAAGTAAAGTCAGTTCATCTTTGAATAATCGAATTCCTCCCCTAATTGATCAAAGGTCAGCCAGCCGAACGCTTGCTGGTCATGAACAATTAAAAATGACAGATGAAAGATTAAATAGCAGTATATGTTATACGACGGGTGCCGAATTTGTGATGGATGGCGGAGCGACGGCTCGCTAAAATGCTATCTTTCTAGCGGATATTAGAAACTAAAAAACTAAGGAGTGTTTAAACATGAGATTGGAAAATAAAGTGGCGATCGTAACAGGGGGAGCAAGCGGGATTGGAGCAAGCACGGCTCAATTATTTGCAGAAGAAGGAGCGAAGGTGGTCATTGCCGATTTTGCTGATCATGGACAAGCCGTGTCAGAAGAGTTAAATGGAAAAGGGTATGATACTCTTTTTGTTAAAACCGATGTGACGAATGAAAATGACATAAAGAATATGATCGAAGAAACGGTTAACAAATATGGAAAACTGGATATCAAGTTCGCAAACGCAGGGATTGCAAGAGATGGAAACATCCATGTTGATATTAATTTATCCGGTGTCTTCCTATCCGATAAATATGCGATAGAGCAAATGCAAAAACAATCTACTGGCGGCGCCATTGTCAATACAGGCTCCATCCATAGCCATGCAGGGAAACCGGGAGTAACAGCCTATTCTGCTGCAAAAGGCGGGGTCAAACTATTAACACAAACGTTAGGTTCGACATATGCGAAAGATGGCATTCGTGTCAATGCAGTTTGCCCTGGATATATTGATACACCACTTATTGCCCAAGCACAAGGTGAAATAAGACAAGGTTTGATCGATTTACATCCAATCGGCCGTTTAGGCAGAGCGGAAGAAGTGGCAAAAGCCGTTCTCTTCCTTGCAAGTGACGATGCATCATTTGTTACAGGCACAAGCCTTATTGTAGACGGCGGTTATACGGCAGTATAAAAAGTGCTTGTTTAAGGATATTCGCTTGTTCTCTCAATCAGTCAAATTCGTTTGATGTGATAATTACATGCAAAATAGAGCTTCTCCGTAAGTTGTGTGGTGTTAGTTTACCAACTCTACTGGAGGGCTCTTTTTTTTGCATATCATGAAAAAATCTTCGGAAATGCTCAGCCATTCCGGGGATAAGGGAAGTAATCGCTCCTTTTAATTGACAAGGTTTTACCTTTCGGCTAAAATGTTTCCTTGAGGAAACTTTTTTACATAAGTGCATATGATGTGGTTGAAGTGAAGTATGGTAGATAATCACTTTATTTTTTGCGTTAATGTTGCCTTTGGTAAACATTATTGGTTTAAGAAAAAAATATTTGCGAAGGAGATGTTTGAAATGAATTCCGCACTTACCGTTAAGAGCTTGTTTGTATCCTACCATGGTAATGAAGCGGTAAAAAACGTAAGCTTTCAATTGATCAAGGTAAATTGGTTGAGGCTATAGGTCCAAATGGGGCAGGGAAATCAACATGGCAATATTCAAATATCTGGAAAAAGTTTTAACGAGCTAAGAAAATCTGTTGCATATGTCCCGCAAGAAGCAATATTGACTGAGATTTTCTAATTACTGTTTTGGATGCTGTATTTCTCGGAACGTATCCCAATCTAGGTTTATTCAAAAAAAAGAAAAAAGAAAAAGTATGAACATTTAAAGGTTTGCAAAGGGTTAGTATGGAGAATTATCAAGAGGGCAACAACAAAGAGTGTTTTTAGTAAGGGCGCTTGCTAAAAACACTGAAAAATTTTTTGCGGATTATCTTTTTTTGAATAGATTTGACCAAGAACATTTAAAAGCCAGTTTCAAATTTTTTGTTAACCAGTGATAACTACTTATTTAAAAGGAGGATTTAATAATGTTTGTTAAGTTTATAAGAGAAAATGTTTACGCGTCATTAATGCTAACAATACTTCGTATATTTATAGGGTGGCAGTGGTTGAATGCAGGGTGGAGTAAAATAACTAGTGGGAAATTTGATGCATCTGGATTCATTACAGGTGCAATGGGGAAAGTGACTGGTGAACATCCATCTGTTCAATCTTGGTGGGCCGGCTTTCTAGGTGATTTTGCATTACCAAATGTAGGGATATTCAATATTCTAGTTCCATGGGGTGAATTTTTAGTCGGACTTGGATTAATTTTAGGCACTTTTACAACTTTTTCTGTATTAATGGGAGTACTAATGAACTTCTCCTACATGTTCTCTGGAGCAACGAGTACAAACCCACAGATGCTTTTAATTGAAATATTCATCCTTGTTGCAGGCTTTAATGGAGGGAGAATAGGGTTAGATCGTTGGATAATCCCATTCTTAAGAAAACAAATTTTTAGAAAAAAGGAACAAGAAGTCACTATGCACAGTGCTAAGAGATAACGTTATTTACTCATAACTTTTCAACATATAAGCGTGAAGAAAATAAATGCTAATAAAAAAAATAATTAAAAACTCAGTTCCTTTCTTACTTTGGAACTGAGCTTTTTGTATTTCGCATCCAATCATTTTTATTGTGGATTCTATGATTAGCTTAATGGCGTAGTTCGTAAAAGTACACTTTTACGAAGGGTTCTTTTTATGCAAATCAAAATCTCGATCTAATCGATTCTGTATAACTTCGTATAGCAGATCTTCTTTATTTTTAAAATGAACATAGAATGACCTTTTGTTTTTCCTGCACCCTTCATAATTTCATCAATGCTCCTTGCATCATACCCCTTATCTGCAAGGAGTTGAAATGCAGAATCAATCATTTTCTTTTTAGTTTCTTCACCAGTTGTGTACTTCATATAAATTAGCTCCCCTTTACCATTACAATGTTTAATCGAACGTACAAGAGTTTGCGATTTATCTATATTGAAATATTTAATGTGTAATCAAGTAATAAAATTATAAAAATTTGGTAATTGACATTGACTTGACTGATAATTCTATTTATTATGAAATCGTTATAATCGGTTAGTGTGATTTTGTCTAATCCCGATCTTATTATTGGGACAATTAAAAGTTGAGATTAGTAAAGATAGGAGGGTTCTTATTACTGAAAGGATTAACAAAAGACACTCAACCATTGTTAAAAAGGTAACATTTTTTGAAAAATTATAATTGAAACGGAGTGAAAATGTTGGAAAGGAAAAAAATATTCTATTGGATTATTCCAATTCTATTAATTGTCTTTTTAGGTAATGCTGTATATGCTACAGAACAACAAGAACCATCTATAGTGAAACAGTCATCTGCATTAAACGGACAATTCTACCTTGAAGACGTAGTGAAAATTTATGTACCATCTACATATAATGTTGATCAACCAATTGATAATACGCCATATGTTAACAAATCATTAGAAGAATTCTCAAAAATGTTTGGAGGAGCAACAGCGATCGATGGAACAGGATCATGGCTATCTGATGATAATCAGTTGGTTAAAGAAAAAGTAACCATTGTCTATAGCTATGCAGAAGATTTAGACAAGAAAAAAATTAATCAAGTAGTTGCCTATACCAAGTCTTTAAAAGAAGAGATGAAACAATCATCAGTGTCACTTGAAGTAAACGGAAAGATGTATTTTATAGAATAAAAGTATAGTAATTAGGTACTTATTAAACAATAAATCTTTAAAAGATTAACCTTTAGGGGTAACGTCAGATGAGGATTTACAACTTAGTAAATGTTCATTACGATTACCCCATCTATAAGGGTTTAGAATAAAGTTTAAGTTTGATCGTTTAAAAATATTGAATAGAAGTTGTCGTATTAATCTTTCTTATTTGGTTCTTGGAGTTGAAACAGATCGATAACAACAGGTATTGTATCCTGAATCTGAATTCGATTGTCAACAAAGTGTTGCAAATTAAATCCATATAAAAAACCATGCCTGCAGTTGCTATAGTCCTAGCATCTAATGGACTTCCGACAATACCTTCATTTTTCATTTCCTGAATAAAATGTGTCAGGAATGTCCTCCATTCTTCCATCTGAATAGTAAGCGTTTCTTTTATTTGAGGTAATTCATTCGAAATCATACATCCTTGATGAAGCATTGGAGAAGACCCCTTTTCATAAGACTCGTTCACCAAACAGGTTCCATAATAAAAGTGGAAATGAATCCAATTAATAGTATTTTTATGTTAAAGTTATACAGTTGATATTTTATTACATAATTTCATTAGGAAGGAAAAAATCTGTGACAGTATTTATTAAAGGATATTTTTGGTTATAAAGGAAGGGTTAAAATGGGAAAAAGAATATTAGGTAGTATGTTGCTTTTATTACTGGGCATCGTTAGTTTTACTTTTTTATCTGGCTTAAAAGTTGAAGCAGCAGATCGAGTGCATACTGTATCCTCTCAGGAAACGGTAGAATCGATTGCAGCGATTTATGATATATCGGCAGAGCAATTAATGAAGATGAATGGTTTACCGGATGGTAAGGTATATAGAGGCCAGAAGTTAACCATCCAGACTGCTTATACTCCTTCGAACTATCAGTGGACAGAGAGAGGGAAACAAATTGGGAATTATGCGAAATCTTTTACAGGATTTAATAAAACGGCTGGAGAAGAGACACCTATCAAAGGGTTTGATTCCAGCGGATTGATTCATTGGGTACTCTCCCGGCAAAAGGTGCCTATCGACCGTTTGTCAGTTGAAGGCTATTATAAGCAAGGAATGGATACAGATACTCCTAAGGCTGGAGATGTTATATTTTTTCTGGAAAAGGGAAGTTCAAAAGTTGTGACCGCTGGGATCTATCTGGGGGGAAATCAGTTTGTTAATTCTGGATACGGAGCAGAGACAGTTCAGGTGAGATCTACCACAGAAAAATATTTTGCACAATACCAAGCCGCGTATAAAACGTATACACCTAAGGGAGAGCATGTCGTTCAAAATAATGAAACACTTAAAAGTATCTCGGATAATTACGGTGTATCGGTGGATACAATCAAAAAGCGTAACGCTTTACCAACTGATAGCTTGATGCAGGGACAGTATCTTCAAGTATACAGCAGTCCCTTGTATCCATTCTATGCAAATCAAGAGACTTCATATGATAAAGCTTATGATGTCATAAAGTATGCATATACTCTACGTGGATTTACCTATGTTTTCGGAGAATATGATCCGATGATTGGAATGGATTGCAGCGGTTTTATCTATTGGGTCATGAAGGAGCAGGGCATTTCGCTTAATCGTGGTTCGGCAGCGGACTACTATTCCTTGCTGCCGAAACTCAAAGATCCAAAGGCAGGGGACTTAGTATTTTTTAGAGATACAGGAGATACAGACTTAAGTCAAGAGATAACACACGTAGGTATCTATCTAGGGGATGGTCGCTTTATGCATACAACAAAGAATACTGGCGTTCATATATCTGATCTTACTTCAAGTTATTTTACTCAGAAGTTCGAAAGTTTCGGGCAAGTCCAAACCAATATGGACTAAGGTAGACACAAGAGAATTAGACTGCTTGGATTTTTATTGTAATATATTATCCCCTTAAGGTAGCAAGTGTAACAAGATCACGAACAAACGTGGATGTTACAACTACTATCTAGAGGGGATTTTTAATGATTTAAAAAGGGGCAAAAGTTTTGAGGAATATTCAAATGAAAAGAGAATGTAAGTGGTTCAGATTTATCGGTTATTAATAGATGTTTTAACTGCGATAAGAATCGAAAATGTGGATTAGTTTATAAACCGAGATGACCTAGTTCCGGTTTTTCTTAATGAACTAAAGGGGCAGGTAGTTGAAGAAAACTCTTTCGTTATAACGTTATGAATGTGAATACTTCCGATTTTTGTATAATTATTTGAATATTTTAAAAAAACTTTTGTTAGTTTCTGTAGTTTTATATTGGATTCTGTATTTCCTGTGATAAATTAAAGGTCCTTTTTTGTAAGAGAAAATACGAATAAAAAACAATATATGTATTTAGGGTTTTATGGTATGCAAATTTCCAAAGAAACGGTAGAAAGAAACCTTTAGAATTCTTACAAATGAAACAAACTTAAGAGGAGAAACCAATATGAATCAGCTACAAAAGCAAATACTCTTTTTCCTTGAGGAATGCAATAGAGAAAGATGTGTAAGTAAAATTGCAGAAAAGTACGATAAAAATCTTGAAGTGGTAAGGGCTGAGTTAGTGATACTTGCGGACATGAACCTCATAGCTATCAAAAAGAGTACAACTGGGAAGATTAGCAAAGCAAGGATTAGCCCAAAAGGTAAACAGTGCTTTAGGGAAGCTACTGCAATGGTTACTAAGGGTTCAGTACAAGGTCAAATCGATGAGTTGAAACAAAAGTTGTCAGCTCTGGAAGCCTCCTTTATACGTGCAAAAGAGAATCCAACTGGGGAGAATAAACAGTCACTATTGGATAATGCGAATACGGTTCAATCAGTGGCTTATGGGTTAAACTCACTCTTTAAAGTTAGAATGGATATCTTTAAGTAAACAATAACCTCAGGGGATAACCAGGGACTCTTGTACATTCTACATACATCAGGGTCAAAACAGGCTAGCTCTTGGGTTTATTGTTGAGGTGAACTGGTTAGTAAGATCCACTAGAAAAGGTTCGAGCCTGGTTGTATTGTTATCATCCATTATTGTTAACCATAAGGGAGCGACAGTCTTTGATGCATCGAGGCCGTTGGAGTCAGACTAACGGATGGGTCTAATGGCACCATGGTTCATCGACCTTCCTCACCCCAGCCATAGAATCAGTATGGACGATTTTCCACCATTTTCATTTTCTGTGGTGGGGCGCTGAATTTTGCGCTTCATGGATGGCTAACAGGTGCTTTTACCCGGAGCTGATCTGCAGTGAAAGGAAATGAATTACTTTAGTCAATAAATTAAAGGGAGATTCCCTCTATTAAAGGCGGTCATCTTCCCATGCCCTATCATAATCTCTTATATTGTCTTTTTCTTTTGGAGTTTCTTCTTGTTGAATTTGTTGATCTGCTTTGTTCATTTGTTGTTGAGATTGAGAACTAAATGATTCCATCTGTTGTTTTAATGAGTTTGATGCTTGATTTGATTGGGCACCTTGTTGAGATACGGTTTGAATTAATTGAGAAACTTCTTGATGAATATTTGCAAGCTCTTGTCCTAATTCAGTATCAGTAAAGTTTGCTCCAGGTAGTTGAGTGTCTATTTGTTTTTGCTGTTGATTGTTTTTTGTCATGATAGAAAACCTCCTTAAAGTAGATAAAGCATACCCTTTTATAATGTTCTATAGATTCTAATAAATAACTGGTAATTTTTATGTAGAAATCTAATGTATCTTTTTACGGGTGCTTTACTTCAATAAGGTTGCTCGGCAGCCTTTTTCACTAAGGTTTCAAGAAGTAATTTGAGTGATTTTATGATTTTGGTTATAATTCATTGTGAGACCTCCAAATAGATGTTTTTGTTCTTTTTTAGCTGGCCAGCTCAGGACACATTCATCTTATCAAGAGGTCTTTTTTTGTTCAAACCTATTTTCAGTTATTACAGGAATGCTGCCCCGATAGTTCAACTTGACCTTAATGAATGGATCGGCAGCCGCCTTCATGAATGTTTCTGGAAGTAGAGAAAGCATGAAAACGAGTGTAACAAACATCCACATTCCATACCGTACCTATTTCATTGATTTTAAAAACACCTGGATAATAAATAGTATGTCATCCATAATTATATATCCGCACCAGAGCACGTTTTTTTATAATTTTCATATTTACCAAGAAATGCGTATAATGAGATTATGGAAGGGTATACATAAATTTAAATAAATTAGAAGTGAAGAATTGTTTTCTTTCTATTCATGTAATTTCTGTATAAGCAACTAATCTATTAAAGGTGAAATGATTATGATAGCTAGTCTTATGAAGTCTTGGACAATATGGATGAAAATTGGAGTAATTTTAGTCGGAGTGTTCTTACTATCGTGGGTGGGTCCTAATGAAATTGGGCTTACTGATTTGCTTATTTCATTAAGAGAAGATGAAGAAACAGGTAATACGTTAATGCTTGCCGTTTTTTTGTTAGTGTCTTTAAATACAGTTTTAGCCTTGTTTCATTATATTGGTGCACTGCTGCTGGGAGACGAAATCGGTGATCGTTTAAACCGCCCATGGTTAAAAATTATCATTCCTCTTATTGTTATTCCTATCGTCTATATCGTGATAAATGTTTATTATTCTTTAACATACTCATTTAGCGCATATGGGTTGTTATTGTTGTTAGCAATCTTATTATTGCAAGCCTTTGGAAAGGATAGGCTAAAGCCAATTATTAAAACAATTATTTGTTCTCAATTAATCTTTGGGATTGAATGGCTGAATGAGATTCCTTCTTTATCTAAATATGGATTTGGCCAAGGATCGATTTCAAAGGAAATAAAAGATATAGCAGTTCAACTTGGATTTGAGCAATCTTTAACATTGTACAGTTTAACTTTGTGTTTAATTTTTATTATTAATGCTGTTATTTTAGCTGTGTATTTTGCATTAGCTGAACAAAAGTGGAGGATAAAACAAGAGCTTCATTATGCGCAGTTAGAAGCAATGCAGTCAAGATCTGGACGAGAAGCACTATATCTTGTCCATGATTTAAAAACACCTCTCACAGCAATTGAGGGGCTAAATTCATTAATTAGTTTAAAAGTGGACGATTCTAAAATTAAAGAATATTGTCAAAAGATTTCATCATCGATTCATTCCGTTAGCGAAATGATTTCCGAGATTTTATACGATGATAAAAAACATTGGTGCCGTATAAAAGATTTAGTTGGATACGTCAAAGCAAGCAGACTGAGCGGGACAAATCTTATTCTGAAAGTAGACTTTCAAACAAATCCTGAAATTAAAATTTTAATTAATAAAATCCGAATGACTAGAGCATTAGTGAATTTAATTGACAATGCATACGATGCAGTGAATGAAATAGAAGATGGAAAGATTTCACTTAAGATAAAAACCTATGAAAATGAACTTTGGTTGGGCGTATCAGATAATGGGAGAGGGATTACACCTAAAGAGCAGGAGAAAATATGGAAAGCTGGGTTTAGTACAAAATCGCATCCAGGGATGGGGTTAGCTTTCGTACGACAAGTTGCTAAAGGACATGGTGCATCTTTAGCAATTGACAGCAAGCTTGGACACGGGACAACAATTTGGATTAAACTAGCTGAGAGGAGTGTTTCAAGATGAACATTTTAGTCATTGATGACGACGCATCAATTCAATATATGCTAAGTGAAATTTGTGAATTTGCCGGCTGGAATGTAAATACGGCTAACAACGGAAAAGAAGGATTAAATGTGTTTGCAGAAAAAGGAGCAGATGTTGTTTTAGTTGATTATCATATGCCGGAAATGGACGGAATAAAAACAGTAGGTGAGCTTCGTAACCGTAATGCTGATGTTCCGATTCTTGTATTAACAGTCGATGAACGGCAGGAAATTGCTGATCGCTTTCTTGAAGCAGGCGCAACAGATTTTGCATTAAAGCCTGTAAAAGCGCCTGATATGATTTCAAGAATTCAACTGCATGCTCGCCTTGCAAAATTAACTCAATCAGCTCCGCAGCAAATATCCATTGAAGAAAAGGGTGTATTTGCAACAAAGGGAATTAGTAAGAGAACACTTTGTCACATTAGTGATTTTTTACATTCTAATCGTGAACCTTTTTCTGTTGATACAATTTCTAAAGAAGTTGGTTTAGCTTATCCGACCGTTTATCGCTATATTATGCATTTACTTGATGAAGGAAAAGTGGAAACTATTGTGAGTTATCAAAAAATAGGAAGACCGAAAAATTTATATCAATGGATTGTTGACTAAAAAACTGCCTTAATACTAGGCAGTTTTTTATTTTAATGGGGAGTCTGTGTAGGTAATAGCGGACAGACCAATGCAGCAAGACTTTTTTTCTTTTTTTTCTGTATTTTTATATTTTCTGATAATATAAAATTATTTTACAACAATAAAAATAATTTAAAATCTAAGCGTATTCATTGAACGTCATTTTTTATTGTTAAAGGGCACCAACTAAAATGAATGAATTTATTAGTTAATGTTCATTTTAGATTTTGCTATCTGATTCTTTTTGCACAAGAGCCACGATTAAAAAATGTAAACGCTTCCTATCATACTTATAAATGGTTGGATGGCATTCGTGGCCATCATCGTATTAGGAGTGGGTGGAACGAATCAATAATTCGTCCAGTAAAATAAAAACCATTCAATTCGTTGTAAATGTAAACGATAAGTGTATGGTTTAATATTTAACTATATTTAGGGGGACCTTATTATGCAAGCAATGTTGAAAAATGATGTTCAGTATCCAAACCAATCCCGGAAAAAGCACCCTCCTGGACTGTATATGCTGTTCGCGACTGAGGCATGGGAGCGCTTCAGCTATTACGGAATGAGAGCAATTCTTGTTCTTTACTTAACGGCAACAGTTGTAAACGGCGGGCTTGGAGTCGACAAAGCTACGGCTATGGGCATTTACGGAATCTTTACTGGTGCCGTTTATATTACCCCGATGATTGGCGGATACTTATCTGACCGTTTCTTAGGCAGAAGAATGGCAATCACGATTGGTGGTATTTTAATGGCGATTGGTAACCTTTCGCTATTCTCAAGTCAGAGTATGACAGCGCTTTACATTGGTCTTGGTTTATTGATTATCGGTAATGGTTTCTTCAAGCCAAACATCTCGACAATTGTAGGTGATCTTTATGAAGACAACGATCCGCGTCGTGATGGCGCTTTTACCATCTTCTATATGGGTATTAACGTCGGGGCTTTTTTCGCACCATTAGTAGTTGGGCTTATGAGCTATAAATATGGGTTCTTGACAGCAGCAATTGGTATGATTGTAGGGCAGATAGTATTCAACTTATTAGGCAATCGCTATTTAGGTGATATCGGTAAAGAACCTACTGGTAAACCGAAATTTACAGCTGGGCAAAAATCAGCTGTACCGTTAACGAAAAGAGAACAAAAACGTACAACGGCAATCGTTATTTTGGCTGTCTTCGTTATTGCGTTCTGGGCCGCTTTCGAGCAGGCAGGAAGTTCATTGACATTGTATGCTAATGATCAAATTGATCGGAATGTATTTGGTTTTGAGGTTCCAACTGCCTGGTTCCAATCATTGAACCCATTATTCATCGTTATTTTAGCGCCAATTATGTCTGCTTTATGGTACAAGCTTGGCAGCTCAAAACGCGGTGACTTAAAAACTCCAACGAAGATGGCTCTTGGTTTAGTCACTGTTGGTTTAGGTTTCTTAGTATTGCTTCCTGCTGTTATGTATACAGGAAACGATACAGCGCTGAAAGTAAACATCCTGTTCATGATTGTAACGTATTTCCTTCATACATTAGCCGAATTAATGATTTCACCAGTTGGTTTATCAATGGTAAGTAAAATTGCTCCAATCAAGCTTGCCTCTCTTCTAATGGGAGTATGGCTGGCAAGTTCCGCGGTAGCTAATATGGTAGCAGGCCAATTAGCTGCATATACGCAGTCTTTAGGTTACCTGGAAATCTTCAGTGTAATTGGTTTTGTAACAATTGGTTTAGGTATTGTGTTATTGCTTCTTTCGAAGCCAGTAGCAAAGCTGATGGAATAATAAGAAAAGGGGCTGACCCAAAAGTCACATAATGTGCCTTTTTGGTCGAGCTTTTTTATTGTAAAAAAATAAAAGAATCGGTCCAAACTGGTGTAAGAGGAGTCTCCACAACGACCCAAACCAGACAGGATTCTTTTAAGAAACTTAATCATCTTTCTTTTAAAGAGTATACCTTGGATAACCGGTTTCGGTTCAAAAAGTCCATCCAACTTGCTCACCCATAAAACAGTAATAAAACAAGTGCACATCATATAAAGTTTAGTTTACATAATACTGATTGGAAGAAATCAAAAAAGCCCGACAATTTCATAGGATTCGAGGGCTTTTCCATGTAACTTGACCCTTTGGGACAAACTACAAAACAGTTAAACGAGCTTTTTACCGATTTAGATGCCCATGGAAATTATGTATACATACTAATATCCCTTCTGAAGCGATGAAAATAGGATAAAAATACAGTCGTTATTAACTGAAAATTCCCAATTAATAAAAAATAAGTGTATAATATTATAAATATCTAAGTATTGTGGGTAACTATTTCTTAATAAGGAGGCGATACTCTTAAACATGCATGAAAATCTGTTCCTTAGAAAGGAAATATTAGTAGGATACAGAAAAGGAGAAATTTATTAGTCTAGAAAGGAATTAAACAGCTATAGTAGCCACTGGGAATGCGGGTTTAGGTATTGCGTTAATTAATAAATGGTTAATTGAATACAACGCGAAATGACTGGCAAAAGGGCTGAACAAATTATGTTGAAGCGCTTTAATTTTATAACATTGAACAAACCATATCGTTAAAGATATTCTGTGTGAAATTTGATAAGCTCCCCCAACAAGTATCGCTGCATAAAGTTGACTTTCCGAAACTAGTGCTGCAATAGGAGCGAATCCCAATAAAGTGAACATCGAATGCCTTGGTGGGATATATAAAAAAATCACTATATATACATACTGGAGGTTTTAGGATGAAAAAGAAAAAAGCATTATCCGGCCTGATGGCTGTGGGTTTACTAACAGTAATTCCGTGGAGTTCTGGACATGCTGAGAAACCTCAATGGACAAATGTGAATACATATGAGGAACAGGACGGAAGCAAGTTTAATAGCGAAAACTATGATTTTGTGAAATTCTCACAAATCGGTTCCAAATTAAAAGAGATTGAAAAACTTTCAAACCGTGTGAAAGTTGAAGTCCGTGGAACATCAGCTGATGGAAACCCACTCTACGTTGTCACGATTGCTGACCCAACAACGCAAGGGAAATTCGGAAAAATGAAGGCACTTAGAAAGCAAATGTTTAAGAATCCAGGCAAAGCTCAAGAATGGGTTGCCAATAATCCTGACTTTAAAGTTCCAATCATGATTAATGGTTCTATTCATGGGACTGAATTTGTCGGAAGCGATGCAATCCTTCAATTAATTGAACGTTTTGCTACCCAAAATGATGCAACAACCAAAGACGTTTTAGAGAATAATATTCTTATTTTCAATGTCGTACAAAACCCTGATGGACGTATTGATGCCACCCGCTTTAATGGCGAAGGGATTGACATAAATCGTGACTTTATCACCCAGTCGCAGCCAGAAACAAAAGAGATGGTTGAGCTCATTAAAGAATGGAACCCGATGGTGTTCCTTGATACTCATGGTTATGTGAAGAATTATCAGCCAAATCTGCAGGGATTAATTGAGCCTTGTACGCCACCGCATAATCCTAATTACGAGTATGACTTATACGGAAAATGGGCCTATAAACAGGCAGAAGCGATGGAATCGGAAATAATGAAGGATCATGAGAACTATTCAGGATCCTTGTATCAAAACATGAAAGGTACCTATATTCCGCTGCGCGATGATTCCGCTGGCTGGGATGATTACCCACCAATTTTCACACCCATGTATGCGATGTACCATGGTGCTTACGGTCATACATTAGAAGCTCCAACAAATGATTGGGATGGCGTACGATGGATGTATAATTCGATTATGGGGGCACTGAAATTTACAACAGCTAACAAGCAATCCATGATTACTGATCAAATTGAAGTTTTTAAAAGAGGAATTAACTTTGATCATCCTTTTCATAAGGAAGGGTTATTTCCAAAAACCTACATACTTCCACTAGACCCTATGGATCCGACTGTTACGAATAAGGCTGTAAATCATTTGATCAATAATGATATTGAAGTTGTTCAAGCTGTGAATGCATTTGAAGCGGATGGAGTGTCATATCCAAAAGGAACTTATCTCGTTGAGATGGATCAGGCGAAAGCCGGATTAGCAAACACGATGCTCTGGGATGGGGAAGACATCACGAACGATACCCCAGCCATGTACGACATTTCCGCATGGAGTTTACCTGAGCTTTGGGGATTCGAGGCAGTAGCCATACAAAACCCTATTAAAGTCAATGCAACGAAAGTAAACCAGATTACAGGTCAAGGAACGGTTTCAGGAAAAGGACCGTTTCTGATTCCGAACAGCTCTGTCCAATCGGTAAATTTAGTAAATGCATTGCTTAAGCAGGGAATACCTATTGTACGTGATACACAAGGCAACTTCTTTGCAAAAGCAGTAGCTAATCAAGTATCAGCAGCGGTGAAAGAATCTGGGTTACAGGTTGGAACTGCTGAGGCACCAGCAGATGCAGTGGCTATTACGTCTTTAAAAGTGGCTATATTAAAGGATGGAGGTATGGGTAAACAGAAATCACACGCAGGAACAAAGCTCGCTTTGAAAAGACTAGGTTTTGATGTGACAGAAGTTACGCCAGTCGAAGTGGTTAAAAATACCCTTAACGGTTTTGATATTTTTGTCTATAGTGGAACGGAAAGTCTTATTTCTACCAACCTATCTGAAGCTAATAAAGAATTTGGTTTGCAGAACGACGGGCAATTTAATGCGTTTAAAGACAATGTGACAAGCTTCTTAAATGAAGGAGGCAAATATATAGCTGTAGGTGCTGGTGCATCTAGAGCAACTAAGACACTTGGTCTTACAGACGACATCATTAATGTAGGGGGTTCCAACAGTAATGGTATCGTAAAAGTCGATTATGAGGGAACCGGTTTAACGGCAGGATATGGAGAAGATGATATCGGCTTTGTCTATCGTCCAACATGGTTCACGGGTACGGATAATGATGAAGTCGTCGCGACCCTCGCAGATTCAGATAATTTCTTCGTAGCTGGTCACTGGAAAAATAACATAACCGCCAAGGGCCAAGCCGTAATCGTAAAAGAAGAGAATATAGATGTAACTCTTATTGGTTTAGAAGCAGGTTTCCGTGACCATCCGGATTACTTGTTCCGGCTTCTATCAAATGCAATTTTCGAAAAATAGTAGAAATAACCTTAGCCGGATTCAGCAATGAATCCGGCTAAGGGAGGCAGATAAGGCAGTCTTTTTCTTATGATACTAACGGGACGGTTAATTTAACAAGTTATAAATTGAATAGTTTAATGTTAAAGAGCATTTCTTTGTAATGAGAAACCGATCAGTTTAATCACCCTGAAAAACTTGTAGCGTACGCTGGAATATATCCAAGTGTCATTCATCAGGTGAATTTACACCTACAATAAATCACATTACTAAACGGCGCTCAAGCAGGTTCAGACACGCTTTGTATATGGCCGTGCTTTGTGGAATAAGAAACTCTTGAAAAGAGTATAAAACAAAATCATAAGTCTTGCTAACTTGCAGGCACAACTTCTTTAGGAATGGGACACTGATAAGCGTCATCGCCTAATCTTTCTTTCAGTTCATGTTTACATTTCTCAAGAAGTTCTGGATTTTTCATCACTTCAAGCGCCGTACCTGCTAAAACTTTTCCTGCTTGAAGCATCCCTTTATGAGCAATGGATGTAGCACCGATGGTTACAACTTGCCAAGTGTGTGCAGGTGTCCCTAATACCCAGCATGCCGTGCCAATTTGGGCTGTCGGTACGTTCCAGCTTACATCCCCAACATCTGTCGAGCCTCCAAGGGGAATATCGGCTAAATTATCAGAGTAGGGGTTAATAATATCGGAAATCGCTCTATCCTTTAAATACCCGGCTACCTCTTTCGGTAACTTGTTGATTTCATTGGCCTTATCTTCCTCAGCTAAAGTGGCATGAAGCTGTTCTGCAAAATGAATTTCCTCTTTATTATAAGTCGGAGCACCGATTTCACTTAACACTTCAGCCATTATAGCGTTAAGAGTCGAATTAGGAACCAGGTTGGAGCAGGCTTTATCAAAAACAATTTCTACTTCAGTTTCTGTCATAAGTGCTGCTCCCCTGGCAATATTGCAAACTCTTTCGTATATTTCTTGAACTTGCGCTGTTTTAGGAGCGCGGATTAAATAAAGCACTTCCGCTTCCGCTTGAACCACATTTGGGGAAAACCCTCCTGTGTTCGTGATTGCATAATGAACTCTTGCTTCTGAAATGATATGCTCACGTAAGTAATTCACACCCACATTCATCAACTCAACGGCATCAAGTGCGCTTCTTCCCAAATGCGGTTGAGCGGCAGCGTGGGCACTTTTCCCTTTGAATTTGTAGTAAATTTGGTAATTAGCTAATGAATTTCCTGGTAAAATCGTATTGGTTGTCCAAGGGTGCCAACATAAAGCAAAGTCTACGTCATCGAAACAACCCGCACGTGTCATATATGTTTTTCCCGAACCGCCTTCTTCTGCAGGACAGCCGTAATATCTAACTGTTCCTTGCAACCCTTCCTGTTCCATCAAATCTTTAAGAGCGACCGCGGCAGAAAGAGATCCAGTTCCAAGAAGATTATGTCCACAGCCATGTCCATTCCCACCTGATTCAACAGGGTCCACAATAGAAACACCGCTTTTTTGACTCAGTCCGGAAAGGGCATCATATTCACCAAGAATAGCCACAACCGGATTTCCAGTACCAAAGCTACCAACAAAAGCTGTAGGTATATCGGCAAGGCCTTTTTCAACTGAAAATCCTTCCGATTCAAGGGCTTGACAAAGGAGATCAGCGGAGTGGACCTCTTCAAAACGTGTTTCTGCATATTCCCAAATTTGATTACTAATTTCGATCCATTTATCTCTTTTATGTTCAATTAAATCTCCAATTTTTTGAATGTCATTCAAGCTACTTCGCTCCCTGCTTCTTGTTTAGTTGTATTTAATTTTAAAAAAAGACTCGCTATGATCGGAATGAAGAGGGAACCTATTAATAAAGTAAAAGCTCCTGTGTAAGATCCATTAAATAGAGTGATCATATATCCCATAACGGTAGGGGCGATCGTACCGGCCATTTGCCCTCCAAAATACATGATTCCAACTGTCGTACCCATTGAATTTTGGGGGAAATATTTCAACGGAATGGCCAGGACAACAGAAAGGAGACCTACTCCAAAATAGGCAAAACAAAGGAATGTAAGTGCAGATGCTACTGTTGATGCACTCATCGTTAAGGAAAGTGAGATAATTCCAACGACCGCACCGGTGATAATGATAAACTTTTCTTTTCCTGCAGCTATTTTATCCAATGCCCACGAGCTGATAATAATCCCGATAAGAGAACACGCGACCGGTAGCATGGAAATGAATCCTGTTTTGACAAGTTCGAGCCCACGAACGTTCACCCAATAAGAAGGCAGCCATGAGTTTAATCCCCAGTTCACCATGCTCATACCAAAATAAATAAGCGTCAGCTTCCAGGCTGTAGGGTTTTTCAAGACCTTTAAATAAGATACTTTTTGTTTTTCAGTTGTTCCATTTTGTTGTGCTCTTTCAGGTAGATACTTCCAAAGCAAGAGAAGAAAAATAAACCCGAGAGCCCCAAAAATGAAGAACATAACGTTCCAGCCTATACTTTCAATTAGTAAAGCAGCAAGAAGGACAGAGATTATGGAACCGATTTGAGTAGAGGCTGATAATAGTCCTTTTGCTCGTCCACGTTGTTCTTTAGGGAAATTTTCCGCCAAGGCTACAGAACTGGCTGACGGAAAACTTCCTTCACCAATTCCAAATAAGAAGCGAATTATGATTAATGAAAGAAATGACCAGGCAAATCCGGTAAAAATAGTAAAGACGGACCAAACCAATAATGAAATAAGAATGACTTTTTTTGAACCGTATTTATCGGTCAGCCACCCGCCAATTAATTGCATAATGGCGTAAGCAAGAAAGAAGCTACTAATGACCATTCCGCCTTGAGTAGGAGTTAAACTAAATTCCTTAGAAATGGCGATAATGGCTACACTCATAGAGTTTTTGTCTAAATAATTGACAACCCAAGTTAAAAATAGAAGAGTTAATACTGTGGTTTTTGTTTTGGTTTTGTATACGTTTTCATTCATATGTGTTCCCCTTTCAATTCTTTTATTAATAGGTTCCTCTTTCATTAGATTTATTAATCAGAAGAAAATGATTTTTGGACCTATTTAAGACATGTCTTTAAATTAATTATAGCAATCCATTTTCAAAATAACAAGAAAATTCAAAATGGTAATCGCTAGAAAATTTGATTGCTTGGTGAAAAGCAAGCAAGCGAGTATAATAAAAGTGCGAACTTACGGTCGGAGAAGGGAACGAAAATTATTATGATTAAAATCGGTGTAATCACCGCGCCCCATTCTATCAGTGAAATTAAAAGGATTGAACCGCATATTCAAGATCAATGTGAATTAACGTTTTTACCTTATCGTCAAATTAGCGAGATCAAAGAGCTGTATGAGCGCAATCATTTGTTTTTTGATGGAATTCTTTTTAGTGGAGCATTAGGTTTTACAATTTTGCAGCAAGAATATACCGTTTTTCAAACTCCTGTTTATTTTTTGGACATTCCGGAAGGAGATTTTTATAAACGCTTATTTACCATTAGTAATTCTAATGAAAATTTAAACTTTGCTCGGGTTTGTATGGATTTACTTAGTAAAGAAAACAATAATATGGGGCTTAAAGAAGTATTAAAGGAAGATGAATTTCCTTTTTGCTTGCAATTGGAATATTCAGAAGCTATTTACGAAAAAGCGTTTCAACAATATTTGTCATTATGGCAGCAAGGAAAGATTGATTTAGTAATTACTCGAATAAGTAATATTGTGGGTCTCCTAAATCAAGCTGGCATTCCAAATATCTTCATCTTTCCTTCCAAAGAATCAATTTTAGAACAAATCAAACACATAATTAATGAATTGCAAATATCTAATTTATTAGAGAACCAATGGGCAATTGGGGTGGTTACAATTAAAGGTCAAGAAGATATGTCTGACCTTGAATTTAAACAGATTCTGCTCCATAAAGCGCTTTTGGAATTTAACGAAAAAGAAAATGCTTTATCCGTCATTCAGAAAAAGCATGCAAGTTTTGAGATTATTACATCTCAGGCTGACCTTAGAAGATTAACGAAAGAATATACTAGATGTTTTGTTTTACAGTATCTGAACGAAGTGCTTCCCTTTCAGGTAAATATAGGGTGGGGAATCGGAACGACACTCTATCAAGCTAAGACATCTGCCCAAACGGCAAATAAACAAGCTGAATCACATGATTTTCCATGTACTTATGCAATTACTGCAAATGAAGAGGTAGTTGGCCCACTGGGAGATGATACTTGTCTCCATATTATGAATACAGTAGATCCTCAATTGGAAAAACTGAGTGAAACATTAGATGTTTCCATTCTTCGTATCCAAAAAATCATAGCTGTAATTTCCAAACTCCAGACAAATGAACTAACCGCCGAAGATTTGGCTTATCATCTGAGGCTTACATTACGTCAGGCTAACCGGATTTTAAATAATCTGGAGGATAAAGGGGTTGCCCATATTTCGTACAGAAAACAGGAAAAACTTAGAGGCCGTCCCAAAAAAGTTTACAAGATAGATTTTAGAACAGTTTCTAAATGATCAATGCTTTATAAATTCCAGCCTTGTATATTTCAATATACAAGGCTGCCCAATAAAATAACTTTCTAGAAGAATATCATCGTGTCGAAACCTGTTTCTCTCGATTAGCCCTATGATTTCCCTGTTTTTAACTTGGCAATTACAGTTTAAGCCTTATTTAATGTTAATCTCGGGGGCAATTATGTTGGTGAGAGGATTAGCTGAACTTCGAAAAGACAGAAAAGGATTTGGGGGTATTTTCATTAAGACAATTAGTTCATTAGGTATAAAATCTGAAAAAGAAGTTTCTAAGCTATTTATTAAAGCAGGGATCATAACAATTATCGGATTAATCGCCTTACAAGTTTCAATGGCTTGGATAGGTGCTACTAGTGTGGATGCAATTGGTTTAAAAGAAAACGGTGGGGAAGTTCTAGCGGGGAGTGCCATCGCTCTTTTTGGTGAATTTGGGATTTACATCATTGGAAAAGTTATTTTTCTGACAGGGATTACTACCAATGTTGCTTGCCTAGCAGCTGTTTCGGAATACTTTGAAAGAATTATACCGTCTTTAAGTTACAAAAAATGGCTAATGGTTTTTTCTATCATAGGCTTAACTATTACAAATTTTGGATTGAACATAATTTTAACCTTAGCATCCCCAATATTGCTTCTGCTTTACCCTTTGGCAATTGCTTTGATTGCTTTAATATTTGCTAATAATTTGTTTAAAGGTTATCAGTCTGTATATGTGAGTACAGTAGTAGGAGTCGGATTGGTAGCTCTGCTTGATTCTTTAAAAGAGGCTCATATCTTAACACATGCAATTAACAATACATTTGGATTCATTCCATTATTCGAGCATGGCGTTGGATGGATTACCACAGGGTTAGTGGGCTTTTTGATTGGGCTAATAGTTGCAAAAACTAAAAAAGAGCCCAGCGAATTCATTGATATAGCTGGACAAGCAATTGATAAAATTTCGTAACAATCAACCAGTTGAATCAATATTAATGAAATGGACAGAGATTGAAAAAAAGAACAAAACGGCAAGTGAAATCAAAAAAGAAAAAGAAATTAACATTGTGTATTCAGTGTCTAATTGTATACAAACACCTTTTCTAACGGCCTACAGAGTTTCATCTTTCAATAAACTAAAATGAAAGTTTACGAAAAGGTTGTCTAACAGTTTATCGTTATTTTACCAAGATGCAGCTTTCCTTATGAGGAAGGCTTTTTTTCAGTCTATTGGAAGATTCGAACGTTACGGGAAAATGTTTTATAACCGTTTGGAGTACAATCAAAAATAACTAGTAGCCACGAATTTAAACGAATTTAGAAAGGGTTTTATAAGTGGCTCTTTCCCTGCAGTGGACTTAAGTTACTACGATGAGTTTGATGAATATTATGTATCGAGTGATGGAAATCATCGAGCTTTATGGGCTAAATTAGTGGGTGCAGAGTATACTGCTATAAGTACAATCTTATAAAGTATGACAATTATAAGAGAGTTCAATGTATCTTAAGTGATTATACGAAATTTGTGTATTGAGTTTAAAAGAAAACACAAGGGCCAGACCAAGATTACCAAACGGGGAGGAAAGAAATTGAGGGCTCTCTTATTCCGGGCAGCCATGATACCGGTGGCAAATAACAAGGCTTTTGCTCTCCATATATATTACAAAAAAGGTTCTCAGAATCCATTAAAGAAAATGCAATCTCTGATAGCCTTGTGTAACAAGCTTATTCGAATTCTTTTTTCAATCGGTTAAAAACAATTTACGTTTCAAGAAGCCAAGATGTTAAAGGATATCCCTCATATGGCAACATTTGTGGTACATCAAACAGTCGCATAGTTCATCGGATTTTAAGGTTAAACGGTCATTTAATTAACACTCATTTAAAAGTGAAGCACGGATTAGACGGCAAAGCAACTAACGTGAGGACTTAGATCCTGAGGGGCAGCATGACCGACATCCACCTCACGGAATGGTTGAATGAAGGAATGTAGGAGCATCGACTCTGTGAGACACGGGAGGGTTGACCTCCATGCGACATGTGACATCCTAAAGTGCGATCATAACATTGCTTAAACCAATTTTTTCCTATGGTTTGCTAGTGTTAGCATACACTTTTTTCGGTACATCCCTATCCTTGAGGAGTAATGCTGATCTTATATAGATAATGGTTAATGATAAATTCTAGAGCAATCGTGAGATTGTGTTTTGTTTATTAAGGGAGGATAGTTCAACAAGGGATATGTTCATGATACTATTTAGGTATTTAGAGTAATAATAGATAGGGAGAGAGGAGCTTTAATAAGTGCTCAAAAATAGAAAAGTAATCGTAACAGGCGCTGCTTCTGGAATAGGAAAAGAAATTGTCAAACAATGCTTACATGAGGGAGCTTCAGTAATTGCATGCGATATTAATGAACATTCCTTATATGAATTAAAAAGGTCAATGGATGATCGCTATATTCTAAATACATATAAGTTAGATGTAAGTAACCATGAAGAGGTCGTTAACTTTTTTGTATATGTTGAAGCAGAACATGCTGATGTAGATGGTTTAGTTAATAATGCCGGGATTTATTTGGCGAAAAATATACTGGATTATCAAGTAGATGAAATTGGTAAAGTCCTAGATATAAACGTTAAGGGGTTTATTTATCTCTCACAAATGTTCGGTAAAAAATTGTTCCAAAGCCAACGTAAGGGAGTTATCGTTAATATGTCTTCAGTGGCAGGAATGGAGGGCAGTTCAGATGCAATTTATGGGTTATCAAAAGCTGCCATATTAGGTTTAACTAAAAGCTGTGCAATGAATTTCTCACCATACATCAGAGTTAATGCTGTTGCTCCTTCGATGGTTAATACTCCCATGATGGGTACAATACCTGATTGGAGAAAAGAGGAGTATTTAAGTCACCAACTCATCAATACCCCTGTCCTCCCTGAAGATGTGGCTGATACAGTTGTCTTCTTATTATCAAATAGAGCCAAGCATTATACAGGCGCAACATTCGATATTAATAATGGAGGATATCTACGATAGTTATGTCTCTTGTTAAACTAAAGATCAGAGCTGTCTTTTAAGGTAGCTTTTTCTTATTGCAACTAAAGGGACAGGTTGGTTTCAGAAAATGGTGTTTTTACAAAATAGAAAAAAATAACCCCGAATGATCGAGGTTATTTTTTATTTACTTGACGTCCACTTTTTTTGGAGCTCTGTGAACTTGTGTTTCCAATTTGAAATTCATTACCTAGTTCAACATCATTTCTTTTATCCTGTTTCTCGATTTGCTTTCTCGTTTGATCCTTGTTTTGCATCCCTTGTTTAGACAATACGTATCCATCTCGCTTTCAATGTTATTATTTTTAATATGCGCAAGTTTAGGAAAAATACGTATTATTTATTTAAAAAATAATTCTTGTCTTTAGTAACTTATTATTTAGACCTTGCTGAAATATCAGGTGCGTTAGCTTAGATCAAGACTGTCTTTAAGGCAGTTTTTTCTTTATGCAACTAACGGGGTGGGATAGCTCAGAAAGGTTATTGTTTCATTCAACTAGAATATGTATATAATTATCAATCCAAAACTAACATAAGGTGGGCTCAAAATGGATAAAAGAGTTCAATTCGACTTCGAAATCGAGTTTACTAATGGCGGTGGAATTCAAGGGCAGGAATTTCGTCTTGATATTGATGGAGATGACATTCAGGACGAAGCGTTAGCTAAGTATATCGTAGAGGATATGAGGTTGCTAATGGTTGGTGAAGTTAGGATACTTAACAAAAAAATAATTAATGAAAAGCATAAACGAAGATCTGCTGATGAGAAGTCTGAGCAATAACCCTCAGCCCTTCTAGAATTATTTCGACTGTAAATAATAAGAAGAAGGAGGAGTATTTATAGAAAAAATACCTGTTAAAACTATAAAGAAGATAGAAGAGGACATAAAAAATAATGATTTAGGGAAAGCAAGGGATAGACTACACGGGTTAATTTCAACCTATCCTAATGAGTTAGAACTTCGCAGAAAATTGGGGGACATTTATTTTGGATTAAAATATCCCTCGATGGCCGGTCGTTATTGGTATCTAGAAAAGAATAAGACACCTGAAATGGTGGATGCGTGTATTCAGTTCGAAAATTCTATGGGTAACGATCCTATTAAAATAGCAAGAGTTCTAAAATTTAAAGGAGATAGTGAAATTATAAAAAGACTGCAAGATCAAGCAATTTCTCCTATACAAAATAAAGTTAAAGAAAAATTGATAGAAGAACCTGATGAGACATTGAAGGATAAGTTATTTACTATTGGGTGTATCACGATATTAATATTAATCATTTTCTTTACATTAATCGGAATTTACACTCTCTTTAGCTGGTTTTTTTGATCCCTGGAATCTTTCTTAAAGCGAGGTATTTATAGTTGTTGTTCTTCTGCTAACAGGTGCGTTAGCTGAAGATCGGAGCTGCCTTTAAGGCAGCCTTTTTTAATGCAACTAGTCAATGAATTTTTCTTTGTGAATTAATTCCAGCATTAAGGAATCCATTGTTTCGTAAAAATCCTCTGGTGTTAAGTTAATTTCAAACTTCTTATGTAAAGAAACGGCAACATTTTAGGTATATAAATTATAAAATAACCGGACTGGAACTTATTATTCACTTTGTTTTTTACTCGAATTACATGACAGATTCATGTTACGATCGGTTTTAATTCGGGTATATTTCTTCTTTCTGATCTCATACTAAAGATAAGAAGGAGGGGTATCCATGGCAAAACGAACAAAGAAAAATGATGCAGACCAAAAGAACAAACAAGGATTTGATTCAAGCAAAACCGATTCAGAATTCTCTAAAGAATTTGGCAGTGCAAACGCTAATCAAGCACATAAAAATAAAGCAAAAAAAGAAAAAGCATCTAAAAATCAAGGTGAGTGGAAAGGCATGCATTAATTAATGCTTGCCAGACTCGAACTTATGATAATAAGTGATGCCTGCACTGAGTACCAAGGGTGGAGGCTTATCATGCTTAAACTGTTTACTGAACTTTATGTAAAGGAGCTTATTTAGATGACTCAATCTAAGTCACAACAAGAACGCCAATGGAAAGATCGTAAACAATCGCAGAATCCACATGGTAAGGTCAAATCATTTGAACAATTAGCTGAAGATATGGGCAAAAGTGAAACTGAAACTAAGTAAAACTGTTTAAGAATGAGAGGCTATTTCAAAGGGTCAGAGCCTCACATAATATTGAGGTCACTCTCTTGGGGTACCCTCTCTTTGCCGTTACTTAAAAGGTCATAATTATCGGGAGTGATAATTATGACCTTTTAGGTTTACATATACGCATATAAAGCATTTTATGGTAATAGGATGGACAATAATTCGTATGTCTTAATGAACTAACAGATGCGTAGCTAAGATTAGATCCGTCTTGTTTTTGGTAATGGTATGTATTAACATGACAGTCATGTTATTCAGCAAACGGTCTAGATAATGGAGTTAGACTTGGGTATTTATTTTAATAAATAAGATTGTAATAATGTACCTAAAGTAACAGACAGTAGAGTTGCATGAGAATAGATTCCGGAAGATCGTCATTAGAGTCGATCTTTTTCTTTTCACTGTTTCAGATAAAAATACTATTTGAAACACGTTGAAACCAAATTAATAGTAATAATATTTTATGAATTAGAAAAAAATAGTGCTAGGGAAGGAGGGATTGCGAATGTTTGTGAAAAAGTGGGTAACAGGATTGGTCGTTATGCTTGCAATGGTTGTAGTTGTGACAATTCTAGGCTCACCCGGCGTATTTGCCGAATCCGGTGTTGTAACTCAGCCTATGGAGACGGTGAAATCGATTGAGGTCGAGTTGAACGATGATTCCTTTAATCCGGAAGTCATCACTATTCCTAATGGAACAGCCACAAAGTTGATATTGATAAACAAAGGTAAGAAAGAGCACACCTTCACAGTGGAAAAGCTCGGAATTGACGCCGAGGTCCAGCCAGGTAAAGAAAAGACCATTACCGTGCAACCGAAACAGCCCGGTACTTATGAACTGATATGTCGGTACCATTTCCAGGAAGGAATGGTTGGAGAAGTAATAGTCAAATAAGAAGCAGGGCCAAATAAGGCCTTGTTTTTTTATGGGCAAAGGAAATTATTTTTTATTACCCAGACATCATCATAATAGCTAACCTTCATCAGTGAACGGATGTTCTCTCTTTTGTATTATCGATTAAGTTTAAGAGAGATTTTTTATTAAGATTATTTTTCATTACATAGGATATTGATGTTTGGATTATTAATAATTGTTCCACCTCTAATAAATGGTAATACAATGTATCATAACGTACAAACCATTTATAATGAGGTGGAAAGGTGTATTTTTTTAAACCTATTTCTGATGAGGTTCGTTTATCTCAAATAATATTCAATAAACATAAAAAAACGATGAAGCTCATTTTAGGGTCTATTTTTGCCTGTATTGCTGCTATTCTACAGGCTGTTGCTGGCTTTTTACCAGGTATAGGATATTTTTTAAGTCCGCTAGCCACTGCACCTATTCTGTTATGTTCGATGTTTTCCATTCCATTTGGAGTGATGACCTACCTTCTGACAATTATGTTGTTATTCATCCTGCAGCCAACTGAACTGATTGTATTTCCTTTTACAACAGGATTATTAGGACTTGGCATAGGGGCATCTTTTTCCTTTTTAAGGAAGAGATTAAGTATTATTGCTACTGGTGCAATTTTTTTAATGTTAGGAATTATGAGTCTAATATTTATTTTTCACTTTCCGGTTTTAGGTCCAGCCGTCTCTGTTTCCTTTTCATTTCTTACAACTGGCTTTTTATTGGCTTTCATTTATAGCTGGTTATGGGTTGAAATTGCTTTAATCATTTTTAAAAGATTAAAAATGATTATAATTTAGTGATTCTCCATCACTTGGTTTTAATTTCGATTCATTAAATCCGTGTAAGAGATTTATCAAGATTAAGTAGAATTTTATAGTTATGATTCATGGAATTATTTCAAAAACAGTGCCTTGGTTAAAATCAGTCACTTTCATGGAGCCATAAACCGCTAAATATAATATGGTTTGATTCAGATTCGTTCCCAAACTAACATAATAGGCTGATTGAGACCCAAAATCATAATCGGTTTGTATCACACTAAAATCATTTTGCTCACCATTTGGTCTTACGATGGTATAAGCTAAAGCCCCTCGAACCTGAGGTTGAGATTCTTTCCGGGCAAGATCGGTAAACACAACGCTTCCCGTTAAACCAGGGATACTTTCCCCCATATAGGCTTGCACTCCTGTAAGTGCAGTTCCTGCAAACATATCGGGTCTGGTATCTTTATGAAAATAACTAGTTAAAGGCTGAAGACGACTACCTGAAAGTGTTACTGCTTCATTGTAATAAGCAATTGTTTTCTCATCCAAAGCCGGATTTTCAGTGCAGCCCCTTATAATCGAAGCAGGAAAAGCACCTTCCCAACCTCGCCAGCCAAAGTTAATAAATCCTTCTTTGCCAGGTTCAGAATTCATGAAAGAAGCTTGAATAAGCTGAGTAACCGGTATTGGTTTATAATGAACGAATGAAAAAATCGACTCGACCAAATCCTGGCCGACATTTCCCGCATATTTAATATACTGATTATAAAACCTTTGAAATGAAATGCCTGGTATATTGCGAACCCCTTTGGCCATTACCATGAGCGTTTCCTGAATGGTTGTGGGAAGTTCATTAAAACGTGTGACAATGGGTGGATTATTGATGTATATATTCTTACCTACATCAATTTCAATTATTTTACCAGCGATTTCCATATCGTCCTGGCTTAAGTTAAATGGATCATAGCCTGATCCACCATCTCCGGTTGTTAAAACAAGTTTTCCTGTTTCAGGTGAAAAGTTTAAACTATTGACCCCATTATGATTTGAAAATGGTCTTCTTAAGTTAAGTAATGTCCGTCGCTTTTGGGGTTGACCATTCAATTGTAAAATCCATTCTTCAATCGTATCAATATGATCATATTGAGTTTCTCTATTTATCCACCTTAGGTTTAAAGTTCTGGGATCACACGGGTCAGGCTTAAAAGATTCAGGAAGAGCACCTGGTCCTTGTGTTCCAGCTACTGAATAATGAAGATAAAACAGACCGTTATAATGAAATTCGGGATGAAACGCTAGCCCTAGCAATCCCCGTTCATCATATCCGCCACCAGGAACACCTAGTTTCAGGATTCGCGGGCGAATATCTAAAAAAGTCCTTATAACTCCGTTTCCTATGTAAAAGATCTCTCCTACCTGGGTTGCAATAAATAATCTTTCAATGGAGTCACCTGGAAGTATGGTTGTTTTCAAAACAGTAGGTAAATTTATCTTACTTGCAATGGGCCGTAAACCAACCTTAACTTTTATCAACTGACTTTGCACTCCTTCTTATTGGATTCAAAGGATAGTTAGATTTCATTTGCAAACAACCGAAGCTCTTGAGACTCATTAGAAAACTTAATCATTCGTTCAAAATGCAACCCCAGCTTTTCAAGTAGTTTAGCAGAACTGTGATTGTTTGGAGAAGTTATAGCCATAATGCGATTAAGACCTAAAACGTTTTTTCCATGCGCCATTACTGCTGAGGCTGACTCATAGGCATATCCTTTCGCCCAAAACCTGGGAAGAAAGGCAAATCCAATATCCACATCTTCCAAGGTGTCCCTTTTTATCAGACCGCAGATTCCAATAGGAATACCTTCCTCTTTCAATTCGGTCAAATATAGACCGAAGCCCAATCGATTATACATTTCAACGGGGCCATTCAAAATATAATTTCGCGCATCTTCGAGGGTTCTCACACCCTTATCCCCGATAAACTGGATCCATGAAGGCTCATTCAAAAGCTCAAGTATAAACTCCGCATCATCAGGTGATATCCAACGAAGTATTAATCGATTTGTTTCAAGAACTTTCAAAGAAGATACACCCCTTTTATAATGTCTATAAATGATTCAATACAAGTCAGAGTCTGATCCTTCATCACCACGGGTATAGCTACCAAACTCTCTTGTGCATGAAGAAAACATGAGTCTTCCTTTCATTCTGATGGCCATTCCGTCCTTTTCTCCCTTGGAAACAGACACTGGTATTACCCTATCGCCCTCAAGCTGTTTTTACGATGATGCGTCAGGACCCCTGTTAGTCATAATAACAATTATTTCAAGTTTCAATAAAGTGAATAAGGAGTTATTTCATTATATAGCCCAATACACGAAAAAGACGCGTTACTAAATAAAAGGGGCAGTTATTTAATAAGAAACAAGGAATTATTCTTTACTGTATCGAAAAGATTAGTAAAGGAAAGTAGTGAAAAAATGATAATTAATAAAAAGATAAACACACAGTTTAATTCAGTTGTATCAAATGTTAGAAAGACATCTGAATTAGTTGACTGTTCAGGTGCATCTGTTTTTATAATTCATAATGATACTATTGTTACAGAGGAATATTGGGGTAAACATTCTAAGGCTCCTGATTTTAGGGAAATCCAAAAGGATACCCAATTTCATGTTGCATCAGTTAGAAAAAGTTACATAGGCTTTGCAGTTGCCTATGCGGTTTATGAAGGATACATAGACTCAATAGATGATTTAATAGTAAAATATTTTCCACCGAATAGTATGCCAATATTTAATGGGACAACAATAAGACACCTACTAACACATACGCATGGTTTAAAGAGTATTAATGGAGAGATACATCGGGAATTTTCACCTGGAATTAATTGGTCATATAGAGGTGTCGGAATTGATATGTTGACGCAAATCGTTAAAAATGCAACTGGTAAATCGGTTGCCGAAATAGTTGCTAATAACGTATTTAAACCTCTGAATTTTACGGAGACTGGCTGGTATGGAGAAGTAAATGAAAAACTTGTTGCTGTAATACGGAAGCCTAATGACCCAAATTGGACTACAAGTAAGAGTACAGACGGCACTAAGATGAATATGTATGTATCATCAAGAGAGTTGGCTAAATGGGGGTACTTTCATCTTAAAAAGGGAAATGTAAATGGAAAACAAATCGTATCAAATGAAATTATAGATATTGCTACAACCGTTCAAAGCCCACATTCATTAGATGTGGAACTTCCCCAAAACGGATATTTATGGTTCGTAAAAGATTTACCTGCAAGAAAATCAGAAATTGGTGAACTTGTATCTAAAGGATCCTTTCAAATTTTAGGCTATACAGGAGTAACTCTTTTGGTTATACCTCAACATAATCTTGTGGCAGTACGTGCGTTTAATAGTTTTGGTTCTCCTAATGGATTTGATTACTTAGCTGATGTCCGTGAATTTGGTAATACTATAATGACCTGCTTAATACCGGCATGCCATTGATGGATTTAGCCTCGAATTGATGAGAACTCCTGATTTAAACGTTAAAGACTATATTCAAGAACTCGTTCAATTCAAAAGTGACGCATTGACTGAGGGGATGGAATGATTTACTAGGAGGTTAGTTGGAGTAAACGAAGGAACGATGAAATATAAACAATTTAAAGAAAATAGGAAAGGTAGGTTTTGTTGTGAAGATTGTAGTCATAATATAGGTCTTGAAGCTATCAAAAATTTTTTTAGATAGAGGCATATCTTCACGTGTCTTTAATTGAAAGTGACTTTTAAATTTTATACCTACTTTTCATTGATCGATCTTTCGCAATCAGGCGCGTTTGTGAAACAACACAGAAAGAAAATGACCAAACTTTTTTTATAAAAACGAAACTTAAATTTGATCGATATAGAATCCATTTTGATCAAATTTTTTTCAAAATGGATTCTTTTTATTTATCGTAAAATGCTGGTTTATGAGGTGTTTTTGATCAAACTTTATTTAAAGCAACTGATTCAGAAGCAGTTTTAGCCATTCAAAATTTTCAAAATTCTATTACTTCAATCATGTAAATTTCTAGATTTGCTTATCAAGGGTTAATTGGATTCTTATTTTTAACAGCCTTTATCAAAAATTGATTGATAGTTGTTTTAAGAAAGTTACTTATCCTATTTTATTTATTTTTTGACGAACAAAACATACAATACACAATAGTAAAGGTATATATACCGAAAATATCGGATAAACATATTTAAGTACGATATCACTTTGAGCCATATGTGATGTATAACTTTCAGCAAAGAAGATTGAGGTAAAAAAAGTGATAAGTCCAAATGGAATAATTAAGATGTTTTTAGATCGTTTAAAAATAGTTGCTCCACCTATAACAGCCGCATACATAAAAATAAGGACTTTAAAAAAATCATTTACAACCAACCAAATTAAAAATAATGGGTCCACTCTTTCTATAAAATCAGCTATATTAATTTTTTGAACCATTTTCAAAAGGGGTGCTATAGATTGATTTCTTGTAAATTCCCCCAAAACCGATATTGTAAGTAAATGTATGAAAACTAGAGCTAACCCACCGGATATAACTCCTGCCATTCCAACTTTTATTTGTGACTTTGGTTTTTTTAAATAGGCAAATATCATCGTAAAACAAATGATCTCTCCAAATGGGGCCATCCATGGTTCATTAATAGTAGTATGGATAATCGTGTCCCACCCTGGTTCAAGAACTGGAAGTAAGTTTTCAAATTTAACGGCATCTGAAAACAACAGAAAGATTATCATTAAAACTCCGGTGATTACTAGATACAAAAAGAAAGCCTCACCTGTTCTACTTATTACTTCTATTCCTAAAAATAAACCATAAAGTATAGGTAACATGAAAATAATTCCAATAGCCGAAATAGGAGTTCCTTCTAAAAATAAAGGGGCTAATTCCATTATATCCCTCAGATCTCGTGAAGCACCATACAGAAAAAATAGGATATAAAAAATACCTATAATAGACCCAATATATTTTCCAAGGATTTTTTTACAATATTCTGTTAGTAATAAGTCAGGATATATTCGATTAAGATAACAGTAGATAATAAGTAAAGGTAAGCCACAAAACATCCCAAGTAAAATGGAAATCCAAGCAGCTTGTTTTGCATCCGATGCTAATGGGAATATTACTGTAGTTCCTATAACAAAAATTAAAATTAAAATGAATAATTGATAAGAAGATATCTTAGCGTTCTCCATCACTTTTCCCCTAACATTTTAGTCGTTAGCTATATATTGCCCTATTTCTATTTTTATTTTCTCCTTCGTTGCGGAATATCAGTTTAATTGGTTAATTTTTAACCTTCTTTATCTAAAGTAGGTGGAAATATAGTATATAGAGGTGAAGAGATGGCATTTCGGCTATTAAGGTATTTTATTTTTTTCTTGGTTTAACTTTCTTTGGATTAGGGAATGCGATTGCGGTTAAAATTTAGCGACTTTATTGTCACTTTGCATAAGGAAGGTCGAGGTAATGGTATTGGATCAGATTATCAGCCTCGGTTAAAGAATCAAGGTATTTCAAATGGGATCATTCCATAAGACAAAAAGAAGGAGTTCAATAAGCGTAGTGTATTCATACTGTGAGCTATCAATTTTTATGGACATATTATTAACATGTTGAACTTTCCGCAGATTCATTGAGACCACTAAAAACTTACTTAACGTTGTAAAATTCGCTTTAACTTACGCAACCCCAATTATGTTTTTAATTACAAAAAAACTTTCAATTTATACCATTTTTTGTTCTAATTAGGAGGAATAAGTAAGAACATTGAAAAAGGAATATTGTCCGATGAAATGTAATATGAAATTAGATTAATGGAACAAACCGCATTAAGAAGGGGTATCTCACTTGAACTCCTATATGATAAAGGTTGACGTGTAATTGAAGCTGAGAAACTAAGGGGAACAGCCATGCAACACTAAATCAAAGAATATGAAGTCCAATAATCATAACGGATTCGAAATTTGTTTTCTAGTAATCTTTGGAAATGTAAGCGCTTTCTAATATAATAACAATGGGTTGGATAGCATGTGTGGCTATCATATGGCGTAGGCGGGGCCGATACCGGAAGAGGACTTAGAGAATAATATCCTTTTTTAGCTGAATAAATCATACATAAATAATAAAAGTGAAAGAAAACACCCCCCTTGGCTACCAAGGGGGGTGTTTTGGTGTAACTTCCCCTAATGGAGATGTGCATTTTTAGAAAAATAATTTAATCGATAAGAAAGAATTACAATGAAAGAGCGAGCTATGCCTATTTTGAAGATGCTGGTATGACATGAAGACTATGACCTCACTGTATGAACAGGAAGACTTATGTTGCCTGGTATTGTGAAGGATGTTTCCCGGCTAAGAAAAATAACGTGTCAAAGCTTCCATACAAAGTATTTCAATAAAGGAGGAACCGAGGAATGATAAATTAATAACATACCCCGATTCATATTAACGTCATAAGTGAGCCACCAATCGCACCGGTTATCACTATAACCCAAGGCGGCAATTTCCAGTACACAAGCATACTGAATAAGATAGCAGCAAAAGCAAAGTCTATAGGAGCTAAGATGGAGCTGGTCCAAATGGGATTATAAAATGCCGCAATCAAGATGCCTACAACTGCTGCATTTACTCCCATTAATGCCCCTTTTACTTTAGAATTACGGCGTAATATGTCCCAAAATGGCAAAGTCCCTAAAATAAGAAGAAAGGCAGGTAAGAAAATAGCAATCGTTGCTAATAAACCACCTTGCCATCCATTTATCATGGCACCTATGTACGCTGCAAACGTAAATAATGGTCCTGGTACAGCTTGTGTTGCACCATATCCAGCAAGAAATGCCTCTTTATCTAGCCAACCAGTCGGGACAAATTCACGTTCAAGCAATGGCAAGACTACGTGTCCTCCACCAAACACTAAAGAACCAGACCGATAAAAGCTATCAAACAGAGCAATCCAATTTGATGAAGTAACTTCCCGTAAAATTGGAAGTAGAAACAGTAATCCGAAAAATAAAGCTAAACTAACAAATCCGACACCACGCGAAATCGGAAAATTAATTTTAGATTCATAACTTTCGTCTTGTTGTTTATAAAATAGAAAACCCATCAATGCGGCCAGTATAATAATACCTACTTGTACAAAGGAAGTCTGCCAAATCAAGGTTCCAACCAAGGCTATTAATGCAATTGTCTTTCTCTTTATATCTGGAGTTAAATTTTTTGACATCCCCAAAATGGCGTGTGCAACTATGGCTACGGCTACTATTTTTAATCCGTGTATCCAGCCTGCATTTGAAACATCCATTCCTTGGAGAAATAATGCTAATATTACTAATACTATCACCGAAGGCATTGTAAAACCAAGGAAAGCTAAAATTCCACCGATAAAACCTCCCCGCATAACTCCGACTCCAATTCCAACCTGACTGCTAGCTGGACCAGGCAAGAATTGACACAAAGCAATTAAATCAGCATAGCTTTTTTCATCCATCCATTTTCTTCGTCTAACATACTCATTATGAAAGTAACCTAAATGTGCTATTGGTCCACCAAACGATGTTAAACCAAGCTTAGTTGAAACTAATAGTATTTCAATTTGTGACTTAAAACTTCTTTTTGTTTTGCTTCGATCCACTACATTATTCCCCCTATTCTTTAATTTCTTTGAAAAGTTCGTAAGCTTTCTTTCTAGCTTCCATAAGAACTGTATTTCCTTTTTCAGTGGTCGAATAATACTACCTTATTTTCCAGTCGACGTTTCGTTCTTTTTTTACTAAGAGTCCATCAGTTTCCGTTGTGTGAAGAATCGGATATAAAGTACCCGAACTGATGTTATATCCGTGTTCTTTAAGTTTTTTGAGAATCACAAAGACCAAAAATAAGGTGTTCTTTAGAGTGATGCAATATGTGTTTCTGTATAAAACCAAGAAAAAGTTTTTGCAGTACTTTTTCTTTCAATGTTTCACTTCCTGACGATCCACACAATATCGACTATCTATATTGAAGTATACTATTTAGAAACGTTTAATTTCTAATTTCAAAAATGAATTTACACACTCTTAATATTTGCTCATGTAAAAAAACCTTGTGGAACTAACAGGTGCTTTACTTCAATAAGGAAGGTTGCTGAGGTAGCGTTTTTAACGGGGGGTGGTTGAAGTGAATAGGATAAAAAATCGTTTATAGCTGATAGGACTCGATTATAATAGAGATGCAATAACAATGTTAGGAATGGCACTACCATAGTTAACTGGGAAGTTATATCAGAAGAAGCAAGTAAACCAAGCGACCTATAGAGCATTTTGTGAAGGATTGTACGTAAACTAAAGGGGCAGAATAGCTCAATAAAAATGGAGGATTAACGGTGTTCAAGAAGGAATGGTTAGTGGAGTAAATGAAAATAGAGAGTGTTATGTAGACTAATGATGTATAAAATATAACAAAAGAAAAAACCAGTTTTATTAGACTGATTTTTTCATCTTAATATAACACTTTGTTACATTCAGTTTTTAACACTTACATGTTCAATTATACGCTTCATTGCCTGAATTTGCCCCATATGAGTCGCTTCATGCATTAATGTTAAACCTGCAAGTTCTCCAACAGTCTTACAACCTAGGAATGGTGTATCCAAATCTCGATCTAGCTGTTCAGTAGAAATTTGCTTTAAACGAGTTAATTGATCTTTCAACTGTACAAGAAGCAGATCCATAGCAGGTATATTCCCTGTCCAATCAGTTGGTTTTGTGCCATTCCCAAACAATTCTATATAATTTGTGGGAAGGTGAGTTGTTACATGCGGGAAACCAAACATAGTTTGTTCAGTAATTGTCAAAACGTGACCTGTATGCCAATGAATTGTGTTATTAAAACCATCTGGCTGCACATCAGTTTGTTCCTTAGAAACGGACTCTACATTCTTGATGAAGTATTCTCTTGTCATCTCAAATTGCTTAAATACAAGTTGATTCATCTTTTTCTCCCCTCTCATTAACAAAATCATCCATATTATACCAGTAAAAACCGGAAATGAATATGGTTGAAACTTCCTAAATTCAGCTTTATGTCAACCGTTTCTTGTTCCACAATAGGGCGTGATTCTTTAATAAGATTCGCTTTTCTAATTGATCTAACGGGTGTGTTAGTTCCTTTAAGGATCAAAAAAATAATAAATCCAATTGCTCCTTCCATTTTATTAGCATTCTCACAAAAATAAAAAGTCTCAAAAGGGTATTTTGGGACACTTAACTGAAAAATTTCAATAAAACCGTTTTAAATACTAAACTATAATTGTTATACAATTGTAAAATTATACAGTTTCATTTACGGTATAATGGAAATTATTAGAAACGTGTTCTGGTGTAAGAATATATACAATAAATAGAGAGCTATTCATTTCTTCAAATTCTAGAATCAAAAAGGTGATCCAAATAATTTCTGAATAAAGTGATTTTAGACGGACTTCTCCTGTTTAAACTCGCCATTTTCCCGTCATTGCTTTCTATACCACAAGGCTGGTTGTAAGTGAATTATTTGTATATATTACTTGATATTGTCCCCTGAACATTAGTAATAATGGAGGTAGGAAAATGAAGAGAAACTCACTATGGTTATCCGTGACCTTGAGTCTGACGTTAGTGTTCAATTTTTTAGTTACTTCAAAGTCAATTGAGGCTAAACAAAATCAGGTGTCAGAAGTCAAAGAAACAGGTGAGATGGAGTCCTCCAAAGGCAAACCACAGATGTACTTTATCCCGACCAATGATCCTGAAAAAGCTGATGAAGTAATTAAACAGCTTCAACAAGGTAAATCGCCAAAAGAACTTGGTCTAATCTCCGATCAACAGCATGCACCAAGAAAACAAACCTTGGAACAGATGGCATCGGAAGCTGCAAAGAGTAAAAAAACTTATCCGGTAAAAATGGACTTGGTTAAAACTGCTGTTGCAGGGGACGATTGGACACCACCTCCCTTCGAGTATGATGACATTCAATTTGATGCCTGTGTAGAGAACGAGAACGCATCAAAAGGGTGGATCAAAAATCACTATTCTTACTGTTGGTCCAATTATATCGTATACTCGGATCCGGCGGGGTGCGGTCCCAGCTCATTCCCATTCTTTTGTGATTGGGTTTCCTTTCGATTGACAGTGATCGGTAATGGTTACAATGGCCAGCGAACTGTCTCCTACAATTATAAAGTAGACGATATCCAAACGGACTTGGACAGTAGAGGTTGGATTGGTTCCAAAGTATCCGTCAGTATCAAGTGTGACGGCATCTCTGAGAACCGGGATTGTATAGGGGATGATTCTCCTACCACGCGAACGTTGGCTCAATGGCGATCGAATGATGATGGATCCACCATTTTTGATTCAGATCCGCCACCTATTACTGCAGGCAATAAGGATCAAGTCAGCTTTATGGATCTATGGCCGAGGGTGACTATCGACCCGCCTGGTAATAAATACCCGCCACTTACCGAAGACGGTCCTAAAGAGAAGATCCGTATGGACTCTGCCGATTACATGTTTGTGTTCAACCCTAATTTCTACCCTAAAGAAGGGGCAATCTTTGCTAACGTACAACCGGTTTTCTACTATGACATGAACAACTCTTACTTCAACATCATGACGGAAGCTTTTCAACATCATAAGGACGCACTAACGTCCCCAGGAAGTTTGATCCCTGGAATACAAGGTAGGCCTCGCCTTACCCGACTGTATTCCAAATATGATTCGGTGCAGTATAACGCCAATAGAAAGGCGAAAGATGCAGCGTGTTCCAAACTAAGTAAGCCTGAAGGATACGAATGTGACGAATTTCCGTTTGCCAGTACTTATGAAGGGGCTGGGGCGGGAGATGGAAGATTCTCGGTTCGATACATTCCAAGAGCAGCAAACAATACGCATGGACGCTGGCTCGCTGCATGGTATGCTTATGATCGAATTTTGCACAAAGATCAATTTTATATCGGATTTAATGAGTAACTGTCGCTGTTCGGCTGGATGAGACTTAAGAGTTTGTACCGAACCACGTATTTCCTTTTTTCTATTGAATAAGCAGCCAGTGAGAGGTTTTTCGAAAATCCCGAATGCGCCCGCCGTATAGTTTTAGTGAAAATCAATGGTACTTCCTGCTGAATAGACTGCACGATATGAGTATATCCATTGAAACCCTACAGACTTATCAAGCCTCACGTTAAAGATTGGCAGCTACATAACTGTGGTGAAGTACTCCTGCTTTTGGCTTAACCACCATACAAGTCCATTAAATCTTTAAGCTTGGTACTTGCTCGTCCTTTGAACAAAATCTGCTTTTTGCTCTGGAGAGAATATGGAGACAAAGATCGTTGTCAGTTCCTGTGAAATGCCCCATAAATAATTGTCAAATGTAATAATTAAGTAATGATACCACCAAAAGAATTAACGATTAGAAGTAATTTTATGAGGGTAAAAGTGATTAAAAGGGAGGCGAAATGATTTTGACTATAATAGATATTGACCAATTGCTTTTAGCTACTGAAGAACTTGCCGAAGAGTCAATTCCATTCCATCTCGATACATTTGACATTGATCAATTATTAGATAAAACGGATAACTGGTAAAGAAAAGCATACCCAACGTGGTTATGCTTTTTTTCATTTTTATAGGGGATAAAGATTCACACCTGATAACTATTTAATGCTGCCACCAATGTGGACATAACTCCACATTGGAATAATGAAATATGATCATTTTCTGTTAGTTCTGCACCTTCAACGGATCGTGCAACCATTTAAGCCCTCGGCTGTCAGGTTCTTAAGACACGTTTTGACTTCCTTTATTTTCATTTTACTTTTTTTTTCTCAATCCCTATACTGATTTAAAGGAAGGAGGAAATAGTTTGATTCTTTTATTCTTTATGTTGATATTTCTCGTTCTTGTTTATTTTATATATAGGGCGAATAAAAATACAAAAGAGGCAATCGTTAACACCATAGCTCCTGTTTCTGCAAATGTGACTAGCCACAACTGTTCTAATCTCCGCGTTCTTCATTTATCAGATATGCATTTAGAAAACTTATCGATTTCTCCGGAAAAATTATATAATCAATTAAAGCAAGAGAATTTTGATTTGATCGCTTTAACGGGCGACTATTTAGATCGAACGAAAAGTATCCCTAAAATAATTCCTTATCTAGAAGTAATACAACAATTTAATCCGAAATATGGTATATATGCAGTCTTCGGAAATCATGATTATATTTTACGAGAGGAAAGTTTTGGTCGTTTAAAGGAATTATTTGAACAATATGACATCAAAACAATGCAAAATCAGAATGATACGATTATTGTGGAAGGAAACTTAATTTATATTATCGGAATTGATGATTACCATACAAAGAGAAGCAACCTAAGCTTAGCGTTTGATGGCTTGATAGAAAAAGGTTATCGACTTGTTTTAACTCATGATCCTAACCTTGTTCTACAAATGGAAAAGTTCGACTTTGATTATTTACTTGCTGGACATTTTCATGGCGGTCAAATTTGTTGGCCGAAACCGTACCACTTAAAAAAGTTCGGAAAACTTGTTCGTCTCAACTTAATTAAGGGGCTTATTCATTACCAAGGGAAAGTTTTCTATATCAATGAGGGACTTGGACAAACCTTGTTTAATATTCGTATAGGAAGCAGACCGGAAATTACTATTCATGAACTAACAATTCATAATCTTTAAAAAGTACAGAGGAACATGGATTTTCAATTTAGTTTGAATTTAAAAGTGTAAACAAGAAATTTTTTCCTTGTTTTCGAAAGTTCTGTCTCACCTTCACCTCTCTTTGGGGTGAAGGTCTTATTATATTTTCCACCATTTCTCGGGATATGATATGAATATATTTCCCGAAATTTGAAAAGTTATTATTTTAGTTATGTTTTTAGACTAAAAAAAGAAAGCTTAATGTGGAACAAAATAAGGAATAATCACTTGGATATTAACTAAAGCCCAAGGTTAAGTCTCTTGGAAATTATTTTCTTCCGATATGAAGCATCTGCAAGTATACATAATAGAAGTCCTTTATAAGCGTCTATCAAAGAACGAGTGAAATTGGTCAAGTTTTCGGAAAATCATCGTTATCATTTATTATCAGGGAGCTATGCGATATTCCATCATTATTGAAAATAGGAAAGCCGTTTTTTGGCTTTTTTGCATAATTTCGAATGAAGAAAGGAATTTTAATTAAGAAATCTAGGGGAAAGTTGGTGAAGGGCATATTATAACTGAATTTTTTCCGCAATTATATCATAACTTAGTACGTCCTAAGTGGTTTACAGAGAAGTATATACATTTTTACTTACAAAAGGAATTTGACTTTAATGATAAAACTGTCTTAGATTTCGGTTCGGGTACAGGGGTAAACTGCACTTTATTTTCTCCTGACCTTTATATGGGAGTAGAACCTGACCAAAAAAGAGTTATGTATTCGAAAAAGCTATATTCAAATTATGAATTTAAAGTTTTAGAAGAATATTCTCTGCCAGTTGAAAATGAAAGTATCGATTATATTCTCATTATTTCCGTGTTACATCACATTTCTTGTGACGACATAAAATCGTATATGGAGGAATTTAAGCGAGTATTAAAAGCAAATGGGCGAGTCATTGCAATTGAGCCTTGCATGTACCAGCATAAGCCTCTAAGTAACATCCTTATGAACTGGTTAGATCAAGGTCGTTTTATAAGAGATGAGAAAGGATATATAGATATTTTTCATAAGGACGGTTATAAATGCGATGTTTTAAAGCGTTTTACAAAATGTTTCGTATACAACGAATTATTTTTCTCTGCCTACTTAAAAAAATTCTAACATCAATAATTTTAGTTTGTGTTGCTGTCCATCGCATAAGCTAAGGTGAATTTGTATCCACATAACCAAAAAGTGGCTATTCTTTTTGTGGAAATATACAAAGAGGATGTATTTTCTATGTTTTTTATTTCAGACGAAATGAATTTCTTTTCTCAGGAAATTCGAAAATTCCAATCTTTACCCCGTTCGTTTCGAACGGGGTATTTTTTGATAAAATTCACTCACTTTAACGTTCGTTAAAGTTCGAAAACATTTTACGAACGTTCATTATTTTACATTCTCTTTTACGAGCGATTTTAGTGGAATTAAGATGGAAAAGTAATGTGAGGTGTTAGAAAATGGTTTTCGGAAATTTGGATACATAGGAGTCAGCAGCAAAGATTAAAATGAAGGACGACAACTTCAAGCCATGAAAGAAAAGGGGCTTGACATGTGGGTGTTACCAGGAAATATTTTACAGTCATCTTTTTAGAAGTGATATTCTCTACCTTAACATCGCCACTCTCTGTTGATAGATCAAACGTTTTTGAGAGTTTATACATCACTCATTTTCTTCCTCATCCCATTATATAATGGAATAAAAAGTATTATTAGGGGGGGATTTATTGAAGATGACTAAAGTGAAATCAAAAGCTTGGGCTTACGTGGCATGTATTTCGGCACTCTTATACGCTGCACCACATCTTTGGTGGGGGATGGGAATATCGGTAGCTTTTCCTGGCGACTATAACTCGTTCCCTAATAACGTTTGGTCAATAGCTATTGGATTTTGGACAATGGGCCTCGTAGCTGTTCTTGCAGCACTTTTTGCACTTTCTTTTATAAAACCATGGGGGCGAAGACTTCCTCGTTTAATGCTACTTACAATTGGTTGGATCTCATCAGTCGGGTTAACCTTTTGGGGCCTCGGTTTTTATTACTTAAGGTTTTTTATAGAAATCGGTCGTGTGACATCCTCCTCACAATTTATTTATCAAGATTCAACTATACATCCTATAATTTGGGGTTATATTTGGTATTCATTGTTCTTGATTTGGGGTATTTCACTAGGTCTTACGGTCCGGCAGTATCAAGGAAGATCTCTTGTACAGAATCGGGAAGTTAATAAATCTACGTTTATAGACAACTAAGTGAAGAGTTTCTAAGGTATGGGGAAGAACAATCGTCACTATCTAAAAAGAGTTTGCTCGAAGAAGGCAAAGACTGAAAAGGTAGCTATATTATCAGGATCAGTAATAAACAAATGGAGCATGAACATCAAACCATTTTCGTTTGATCCGCCATAACGTTCTTCTAACAGCTAGGTAATCTTTTATGTCCTGCATAGATGGAGGAGAGACTGCAACTACATCCCTTTTACTGCCCTTACGTAAAAAGTGTATTTGTTTTTCTTCGAAATCCAGGTCTCGTAGCTTAAGTTGGATAATTCATTCACCCGGACACCGTTTTGAAGAGGGTAAAATCACAAAATCACGTACCTTGTTCTCTTTTAAAATAAATGAGTTTCCTGGACTTTTCAGGGAGCTCCTTTTCATAGTTATGCTTTACGAATTCAAGAAACCGAGCATCCTCATCATTATGGAAAGTCTTTGTCGATATTTTGGAAGCACGCGTCCCTAAAGTCACTTTCACTTTATTCACTTCCATTTTCAACATGACATTTCGATAGAAGTAAGGTTCGCCTTGGTTAAAACCCTAAGCGAACGGTAAATTTGTTAACGACGACTATACCCGTTTGTGTTATCATGTGTTCTATTTTGTTACTTTATTGGATAATACCATTATTGGAGAATCTAATCTCCTGAAATAACATCTATTTTTATAACTATAAACCGCAAATTGGATGAAAGCGATTGAAATAATTAAGAAACAAGACACTAATGTTTCTGAAAACGGAAAAGTCCTGGAATCTAAGTTATTATTATATGACTTTGGTAAAATTAGATTTTAAAACAAACTTCAGGGAGGAAGCTAATGAAGGTAAAAAAAATACATCATGTAGCAATAATTTGTTCCGATTATGAAAAATCTAAAAACTTCTATGTGAATGTTTTAGGGTGTGATATCGAGAAGGAAACATATCGGCCAGAAAGGAAATCGTATAAATTGGACCTAATGGTCGGAGGGGAATATCAGCTTGAATTGTTCTCATTTCCTGATAGTCCCCATCGTTTAAGTTATCCTGAAGCAAGAGGGCTTAGACATCTTGCTTTTGAAGTGGAAAATATTAATCAAGCGATTGAAGATTTAGAAAAAGAAAACATTCCAGTTGAACCTATCCGTGTTGATGAGTTAACAGGAAAAAGGTTTACTTTTTTTTGTGATCCGGATGATTTGCCTCTTGAAATATATGAAAAATAGCAATTTCCAGTTGATATTTACGGATGACTTTTAGGCATGATGGGGGTTACTTATTACAAATTAAGTTATGAAGAATCCCTTAATAGATGTCGATATTATTGAATTGATCTCCATTTGCATATTCCATATTTCTATCTGAAGTTAAAGGAAACTGACACTCATTCATTCTATATGAGTGTTTTTTTTGTGAAGTAATCCACTGAATTATCTAAATTTTTCGAAAATACAATCGACCTAAAAAGGACAGCTGATTTAGAATTGATATGTATATGAAATTATGTTTTTTATATAAAACAAGATTAGGGGGAACTAGATGATAATTTTCAATTGAGTTATCAATGTAAGTGTATAAAATATATTTGATTTATGGAGGTAAGTTATATGTTTAAGAATAAATTATTGGTTCTGCCTCCTTGCCGCAAGCGGCTGCGGTGTCTCGGCTAGCCAGTAATTCGGCAGGAGTGTCGCAAATTTTCTTCAATCCAATAAGGATTACAGTGAAAAAACATTAAGGATAATCTATTCTTGTTTAAAAATTTAGGTAGATAGGGTTTGTACAATTTGAACTTTGCCTCCAGGCACTCGCTTTCCGCGGGCGGTCGACCCTGGGCACGCTTTTTCCGCAGGAGTCTCGCACACCCGCTCAATCAACTTTGTTTTAACTTTTTATATAGAACTCTAGTGTTTAGCATGCTTTTCTAAACTGATCAATCTTTAAATGAAGATTTCCTATCCAATCCCATATGGAAAAGATTCTTTCACAGATGATTACATCTCGGGAATGTATTCTTATTCGTTATTTTACTATGCCACTTCACAGCGAGATAGAAATTTTATTGAAGTTCTCACGTATCCATGATACCTTCAGGTTATAGGGAATGGTTGGGAGGAATACGTTTTGAACACAAAAGCATTTTTATTGGCATCAATTACAGTTATTATTTGGGGATCTACATTCGCTGCTATTCGTGCAAGCTTACATGGCGGGTATTCAGCTGGCCATTTGGTACTTGTTCGTTATCTAATAGCATCAGGGATTTTTGTCCTTTATGCTCTATGGCCTGGGGTGAAATTTCGTCTCCCTAAAAAAGAGGATCTGTTGAGAATATCGATCCTTGCATTTATTGGTATAAGCATTTACCATATCGGAGTGACGTTCGGGGAACTAACAGTTTCGGCGGGAACGGCTGGAATGCTGATTGGTTCAGCACCTGTCTTCATTGCGATCATTGCTGCTTTCGTTTTAAAAGAACGCCTCGGCCTATTCGGATGGATTGGTTTAGGAATAGGATTCACAGGAATCACCTTAATAACATTAGGTACTGCAGGCCCTTCCCTGAATATTTCTGAAGGAGCCTTTTTAGTGCTGATGTCTGCTATCGCTTCTGCGGTGTTTTTTGTTTTCCAAAAACCCCTGTTTAGCCGCTATAATCCAATTGAATTGACAGCTTATTTCACATGGATCGGTACAATACCCTTTTTTATATTTTTTCCTGGGCTATTCCAAGAAATTCAAAATGCTACAATGGAAGGTCATTTATCAGCGATTTTTGTTGGTATTTTCCCTGCGGCCATCGGTTATGTAACTTGGGCAGTCGCACTATCTTTAGGAAAAGCCAGTTCCGTTTCTAGTTTGTTATACCTTGAACCTGTGATTGCCATATTCGTCGCTTGGGTTTGGCTGCGGGAAGTACCTAGTACTCTTTCGGTCATTGGCGGAGGAATTGCGATATTAGGGGTTCTTGTCGTTAATGGGTTAGGAAAGTATAAATCAGTAATGAAAAAAGCAGCATGATAGTTGTTTAAACGAACTAGAAAAAATCACAGCATTTTAAATTCATCATGAAGAATGAACGTTTATCCTTCTTGAACGACTCAACACATAGGAGGCACCCAATAAAGGAATTCACCCAGGTTGCTGAGATCGATCAGTTACACCTGGGGAATTGGATTTTTTCCTCCTCTTTTAATTACCTAAAATTAAATCTATTTTTAAAGTCCCAATCCAATTTAAATGAATTACTTTCACCTGTTAAAAATTTATAATCGATATAGGATTTTTCTTTTTTAGACATTTCGTCGACAAATGGGGAATAGGTACGGAATACCAATGCATTTTTCTTTTCATCAAATTCCACAAGTCTAAGCCAGCCATTCCCCCCTCGATAATTCGTTTGGTAATTGACCAGCATTTGTATGACATCATTTCCTGCTGAGTTTTGTTTTACCCGATGTGCTATCCCAAAATAATGTCCATTAACCGTCATGAAAACTTGATTATGATCCTTTACGAGTTCATCCCAAATCAGCCGGCCATTAGACGATTCGACTGCGATGGTTTTATCCCCCTTAACCTTCGGAAATATAATATCATGCGAGACGAGGATTGTCGGTTTATCTTTATGCTGTTTTAGAATCTTCTTTGACCATTCAAGGTCCTTATGCAGATTTTTCATATCCACTATTAAAACTAAGTATTCATAACTCCCAGCCTTAGCGATTGCATATGAACTATATCCAGAGTGAGAAGACCCCTTATAGTATTTTTTATTCAAAAAACGCTGAGGCCCATAATGTGTTAAGAAAGGATCTCCGTCCGCATAGTCATGATTCCCAGCCGCCATCATATATGGAACTTCCTTTTTATCCAAGTGGGAAATGGCTCCAAGGGAATTCTGCCATTGTTTTTCTAAATCACTATCGACAATGTCCCCAACAAATGTATTCATGATAATATTGTTCTTCTTGGCGTTATTGGAAATCCAGCTCATTTGGCTATTGAAAATCTCTGGATTTTGGCTTGAATATTTCTGTGTGTCTGGTATAAAAAGGAAATTGTAATTCTTTTTATTCGTTAGAAAGGGTAAAGCTTTGTTTGATCCTTCGAATGGTTCATCGTCACGAGCATCCCGCACAAGCCATTCTTTTTCAGTTAAAGCCTTATTAGCCATTCGTATTTCCTGGATATTCCCTTTGAATAGGGCATTGAACTTATTTCCCCACTCAGATGCTCCGATGTTCCAACCTTTACCTTTAACTGCTGCAATACCTATTACTTTTTCTGATTTTCCGTAATCACTAACGCCATTCAAAGTTAAAGTCGTCGTGTTACCATCATTAACAACCGCCAAATGGTACCATTCATCAGCATTTAATGATCGAGACCAATTGCTTACATTATAATTTAAATTAGATGGATGGCTTGTCCAGTGGATTTTTTGATCACTGGATACAGTTAAAGCAGAAAGGATTTTCTTCTCGCCTTCCATTTTATTAAGATCTGCAGCCTGTCCTTGTCTAGAAAAAAGCCCCATGACACTCTTGGAATCACTTGGCAACTTAAAAATCGCTTCAATGGTAAAACCCTTATCGAATTTCTCCGAATTGATAGGAGAACCCTCTTTGGTTTTGAAATATCTTCCTGAAGGGGCGTTTTCGTAATTAGCGAACTCCAAGCTATCCACTTTTTCTTGATCATGATAATCTTCTTCAGACCATTGAATCATATTTTTTAATTCAGTCGAGTCAGGATCACCTATCGTCACCAACTCTAAATCATTTCCATGTTTGCTTGTATCTTCTATAATTAAATTACCGTTATCGATTGAACCGCTTTTAACATGTTGTTTTGTGAATTTCCAATTTGCCACGATATTGCTTCGATTAATTTCAGCAACGGAATCAGCCGATTTGGCAATACCAGGAACAATCATACATAAGAGTGAGAGACCTATTAATGCTTTTTTCATTCTCATAAAATATTCACCCCATTAAATTTTGATTAAGCGATATACATTATCCTTTTTACTACCTGGATTAATTTGTAGCGAATTAAGCCTAAGCAGATTCCGTTTAGCTGCAATATGGTATAGTTTGCTTATTTTTTTGATAACTTATTAAGGATGAGTAAAAAAGTCTTATTCCTAAAAAAGACATTAGGATATAAGTCCTAATGTATACAATTTATCTTGTTGAAATCAGGGATTTCAACTAATTGTCAAAAGAGCTTAATATGAAGGGTTGTTGTTTGAAGGAATATGAACTTCAGATGGGGAGGTAGGAAAACAAGCAATGTGTTAGGAGAAGGACAGTAATTCATCAAGAAAAAGAGGTGAAAAAAATGGTGAGAAGGAGATAGGTAGCCTCCTGTAATAGAAGTGTTATAAATCTTAGGAGGCTATCTTGAATTATAGGGGATGTATAAATATGAAACAAAACAAATATGATGATGCAAATTTCTTTTCTGCGTATGAGCAAATGCCTCGTTCAGTCAAAGGACTTGAAGCTGCTGGAGAATGCCATGTATTAAAAGGGCTAATGACAAATCTGCATAATAAAAGTGTACTTGATTTGGGCTGCGGTTTTGGCTGGCATTGCCGATTTGCCCGTGAGCAACAAGCTAGTTCTATTGTTGGTGTGGATATTTCCGACAACATGCTTCAAAGAGCACGTGAGAAAACGGATGACCCTTTCATTTTATATATTAAAACGCCAATTGAAGACATTGATTTTTCCGATTCTGAATTTGATGTGGTTATCAGTTCGTTGGTTTTTCATTATATTGAGTCATATGAGGCCATTTGCAAAAAGGTCCATGATTGTCTAAAGCCTGGGGGCACTTTTGTTTTCTCGGTTGAACATCCAATCTTTACTTCTCGCAATGAACAAGATTGGTATGTAGATGATCACGGAAATCATCTGCATTGGCCAGTGGACAACTATCAATTCGAAGGTTTGAGAGAAACAACCTTCTTAACCGAAAACGTAGTAAAGTATCATCGTACGATTTCAACAAATATGAATGACTTGATTTGTGCTGGTTTCAGTATAAAAGCAGTAAAGGAACCGAATTCTTTAAATGAAGGAATCAAGTAAACGGATACAAGGCGTTTCTACGAAAGTAGGGACGCCTTGTATTTATTATCATTAAAACTTAAGCAATAAAGCGTTGATTATCGGCTTTAATTAGGTAATGATTAAAACAGTAAAATATGGAAAGTTGGACTTTGGAGGAGGGAAATAAGATGGGGAAGGTATTTCCGCTTATTGAAACACGACGATTGATTTTAAGGGAAGTAACAATAGAAGACGCGGGTGATATGTATAAATATCTATCTGATACGGATGTAGTGAAGCCGATGGGGTTAGATCCATGCCAAACAGTAAATGACGTATGGGATGAAATTAAGTGGTACGAATCTATATTCCAAGAAGGTTCGGGAATTAGGTGGGGAATTACATTAAAAGATTCCGATAGAGTTATAGGAAGTTGTGGTTTTCTGAATATGGTCACCAAACATCATCGAGCTGAAATTGGATATGAATTAAGTAAAGATCATTGGGGAAAAGGCATTGCAAGTGAAGCGTTGGAAGCCGTTGTTATGTATGGTTATCGTCACTTTCACCTAGAAAGGATTCAGGCTTTAATTGAACCTGATAATCACCCATCCCAAAAACTAGTGGAAAAACAGGGATTTAGAAAAGAAGGATTGCTAAGGCATTATGAATATACTTGTGGCAAATTCGATGATTTATATATGTACTCACTCATAAAAGAAGATCTTAATGACATGTCCTTTTAGTTCATTGTGAAAACCGTTAAAAAGGCGGTCTCAATTTGTCGACAAAGTGGATTTCGGAATGCAAACGAATCCCATCAAGCTGAAGTTATCTCCATCAAATTGCACAAAAATAATTTGTACAAAAATAATTGATTTATAGCTTGTAAGAATAGGATTTTAAGAGTTTTGACAAAAATATTATTGTACAAAAACCGACAGAATGATACTATAGAAAACGCAACATATCCAACAAATTATCTTTCGGTAACATTGTACATAAATATTGTTCATTGGAGGACAAATGGTCAATTTAAAACCGTCTACAATCACAACTCTTCGAAACTTTAAATTTATTATGATTTCTGTTTGGATTGATTGGGGGACATTAAGCGATGGCAAAATTATAAAAAAGCAGTTCGCGGCGGTCGCGTTAAAAAATCTTGATACAGGTACCCACATTATCCATCCTTTGACGGATTTTATTATAAACTACTGGCAGGCAAAAAAGTTCAACACTCAAAGGAAACATGCGTTAAATACTGTGAAATTCCTTAATTATCTACTATTTAACAAACGTAGTATGGACATTCGCTCTTTATCTGATTTGAATTTTTCGGACGGCAACAATTATCTAAATACGCTGACCTCCGAAGGACAGTCCAGGGGTTCAGTAAAAGACAGCGAAAGGACGCTCACGTATTTTTACCTTTGGTTAATTGGTAAGGGTGTTAGCAACCTGGACAGAAATCGGTTTATCAAAAAAGTAACGCAACAGGGAAAAAGCTATTACGAATCCCCTTTTCAGGTGGTTTATCCAGAGCATCGCCCATCAAATGTCGAGCATGCATTTCCGATTCGATACATACCTCTCTTAATTGAAATAGCAATTCTTGTGGCAAGACCAATTGCTCTTGGGGTTTATATACAATTATTCGGCGGACTTCGAGTGGGAGAAGTGGTCAATTTAAAACGCACCCAGCTAAAGAGGAGAATAGCGAATGGGGATTTTCTTTTTGATATTAAAGATCAAAACTTCCGTACTGACCTTAAAGATAGTTCAGGCAGCAGCAATGTAAAGCGCAGCAGAAAACAAAGGGTTTTTCAGATTAGGGATTGGGGTGAATCTCTATTCAATGATCATATTGAATTGTTCGCTGCGGCGGATAAAAGCAACGCACTTTTTGTAAATAGGGATGGAAAAGCTATGTCCGGACGTAGTTATCGTCAATACTTCGATAAATTAAAAAGATGCTTCATTGAATACTTAAAAACATACGGAGACAGCGACGATAAACTGATTGCCCACCATTTGAGCATGATGAGTTGGTCCACCCATATTGGAAGAGGAACCTTTACAAACATGTTAGCCGAGATAGCTGAAAATCCGTACGATATCGCATTTCCGCGTGGCGACAAAAGCCTCCTTTCGTCTCTTTCCTATATGTCAAGGACAGAACGCATGCGAAAGAAATTAGAAGAAAAATTTAATAATATGCACGGAACGTATATTCCAAGATTGATTGAAAAACGCAATAGTCAAAAGGAGCATTAAAGCATTGCAAAACACATCGTCGGAATATCTCACAAAATCAGAACTCGCAAGGGTTTTAATTGTCAGCCATAGTACCGTCATAAGATGGATATCCGAGGGAAAAGTGCCATCAATCGTGGAAATCAATAATCAATCCTTAATACCAAAGGAAACTATCCCTTTGATAAAAAGGAACGTGGGATTTATAAATACGGACGAGTACATGCGTCTCGATGAATTTCTTCGGTTCTTTAATATCAGCCGTGAAACTTATTTGAATTGGATTAAAAGGGGATGGGTCAAAGACACTGTAAGATATGGCGGTAACACAACCTACATCCCTCTTAGCTCAATAGATGAGATAAAAAAATTATGCGGTTATGTAAATGAGGAGGATTATATAAACACAAAACAGTTGAGCAGCATACTGGATGTGAGTCAGTCAAAAATCCTTAGATTCATTAAAAGTGGCTTGATTGTAAATGGGCATTTATACAAAGACAAATATCTATTTAAATTGGATTCTATTAATGAAATCAAACAAAGTATCGGTTATTACGACGGCTTTAATCCAAATGAATACTTAAGGATAAATCAGGCTAAGGAAAAATTGAATTTGGATTTCGATTTTCACTACTGGAAATCGAAAATCCCGTACATCCTGCATATGGGAAACCCCTATATACATACGAAGGATTTAAACCTTATCTTCGATCTTATAAAAGGTAAGAAACCTAAAGCACCCTCTTCAATTCCTGGGCTAGAACACTATGTGGATACTAGAACGGCTGCGGAATTATTACAAATCGGACAGGCTACTGTTTCCGTACTTATAAATACCGAAAAAATTAAGGGCGCTATTAAGGTTCCTATTAATTCAAGCCAAACCAAATGGATGATACCAGTGGAATCAATCGATGATTATAAGCAACGCCGGATATCTATGATTGAGGACAAAACAGCAGTTCTTATTCCTACCGATACATTAAGTCTCAAAATGATAGCCGAAAAGACAGGAGTTCCATATGATTCACTGCGGTTGAAGGTCAGAAATAAACAGTTGTTTCCAAACGCCCAAAAGATTAAAGGGATTTATTGTATTCCGATTGAAGAGGCAAATCATTTTATCGAGAACACCCGCCAACATCGGTACGAAAAAAAGGGAGACATCTATACGAATAAAGACGCCTTAGAAGAGCTTTTACACTATATAACTGTCTTTCCTTTGCCGTTTCATTTAGGGAAAACGGCAGAGCTATTTACGGGGTTCTGTAAGATTAAATTGAGCAAATTAAGAGGAAACCCAAGACACATTCGAACCTTTTTCAATTATTACAAGTTTATGTTCGAAACATTAAGGTACTTGGATAAAAACTTACATGAATTGGATGTTAGCGTAATAGATGGCATCGTATACGAACAGATGACCAATGAGCATACCAAACGAATATTCATTTCATTTTATTACTATTGTTACTCCAGCCGTGACCTTCCGGTCCCGAAACAGTACGTAGTTTCTAAATTAATCAAGGATAAAAAGAAGGAAAAGGAAATTTATTCTCCTGAAGCATTTTATTCCTTCTACAGGTATGTGAAAGATGCATCGTTGCACTTACCGAATGCCATCAGCAATGAGTATTACGCAAATATGTGGGCATTTACAATTATGCACCTTACGAACGCATGGAGAGCTTCTGATATTGTTTTTAAGACTCCTAATATCGACATCTTCTCGATTCAGGTCGATTCCTTTGATTGGTTCAACAACAATATATTATCGATTACACAGTGCCAAAAAGTCATCAATCAATTGTATTTGCATTTTCGATCAATCCAGACAAGTAAAACAACTGCGTTTGTTACATTCTTAGTCGAGCCGGAACTGGTTGAAGCATTATCGACAGCACTGATTATTTCGGAATTGCATAGACAGAAAAATAAGAACTCATTTCTGCTAGAATCTTTCATTACGGGGACAAAAATTAAAACGGTGGCTACCTCAGGGAAAAATCGACATCAACATTTTTTTAAGTTAGATTCAACACTTGAACCCTTTAAAAGCTTGAAGTTTAACAACAGTACGATGACTTACCTGTTTTATAGCATAAGTGACGAAGACGGGAATGATTCTGATGTGGCACTGGAACTTACTCAGAGGGTAAGATCCCATAACAGCGCTGAGACCACGGCTATTTATGTTCAAGCTACGAACAAAGACGGCAGCTTGAATCAAGTGTCTGCCAACCTCTTTCGGCGAGGGCATTTCGGGTGGCTATATAATTACTTGATATTATTGGCTAGCGAAAAAGATGATGCGCCCCGAACAATGGAAGACAAAACACTAGCAATTTCAGCGCTTCGGGATCAATTAGGCAGCCCAGTTAACACTGAATTATGGGCTCAATTTCTTTTGCAGATCAAACAAAAACAAAGCTCTGTTATGTCGCGATTGGCAAAGCTAAGCAAAGAATCTCTCATTGAATTATTAGTAAAGATTTTTAAAGGGGAAATGCCTTCAAAGACTGAAAATGCCCAGTGCATAACGTCTCCAAATTGTGAATACCCACGATTAAATTCGTGTTATTCATGTCCAAACGTCATTCCTAAAAATTACTTATTCATCGAACTAAGGGGTGAATTTGACCGTTTGATTAATTCGATTGAAACCACTGCACATGATGCAATTCGAAAAAAGGAATCTTATTTCCTTTTAAATTTACTCCTCCTGCTTGACGAAGGTATCAACTTTTTCGGAGAGGAATATATTGAAGCATTTTTAAACATACAACATGTACGCAAAAAACTTAGCCAACTGGCTGACAAAATATATATTGAATAAGGTGGACATTTTGGAATTAAAACTGTCTCATGAATTATTGGGGAATTCAATGGTAAGCGTGATCGAACAAATTTATTACGATAAAAAGGAGAATGAATTATATCTGACCTCTTTTTCAGCCCTAAAAGAGAATGGGCATATCGTGGCAGACTCTTTCAATAACCATATATGGGTTATGCCATGCAAGATAAAAGCAAACGATTTTACGTTGGTATTTGATCTCGACATTTACAGCGACCTAAATGAAGCAGTTAAAGCCTTCATCACCTTGCGGAGATCGTCCGGGGTAAGCGCGCATAAGTGTTATGATGAAGCCCAGTTACTTAAAAAAACAATAAGATTATCCAATGGTTTGAAACAAATGAGTAAGGTGGAAGACAAGTTGGTATCTATGTCAGAACCGCGCGCCTACTCCCTTTCGAATGTCTTGAAGAACTTCATCAGCTTTTTCCCCTGTGAACAGGGAGAGGAATTACAAAGGATCTGCGATACCATTCCTTTCGCAACATATGGAAATAGAGATTTGCCGCACTTCCATGATGTACTGGTATTCAATGATATTGTAAATGATTTTTTTCAGACAAAGCCAGTTGAACAGACCCTGAAATTTATGCCCATTATGATTTGGTGGCTAATAACGAATATCTTGCCACAGCGTCCAACAGAACTGCTCTTAATGAATATAGATTGCCTAGAACATAGACCTGATGGAACCATGTGGCTTGAAGTTCCCAGAATCAAAAATGAAAGTGATTCTCCAGATAGGGTTATTCACTATGAACCAATCCAGATTGACACTAAGACCTATCAATTAATCTCTTTCTACAAAATGAAGCTAGTCGAATTTGGTATCGAGGATGATTACCTTTTCCCGAGGGATTTTTATCAACTGTTCCGGAAAAGACCAAAACGTCAAGCATTCAATCGAATGACACTATACAATTTTGATGTGTTACTGCAAGAGTTCTATAACGAGGTCGTTGAGGGTTTATATTCGGAGACAAACCTTGAGAAAATTAGGCCTGGAGATACTAGACACTTCGCAATTATCAATATGTTTCTGCAAGGCTTTAACATGCTTTCCATCGCCAGAATGGCTGGACACGATGTAATTGCCACACAGGATAATTATTACTCACATGCCGAACATTTTTCGCAATCGTATGTCTATATATTGGCTCAAAATATGCTGGAACGTAAGATTTCAGACACTATGCCTGATGGATTTATTGGATGGAGACGGGATGCATATGATAGAGGAAGAATATACAATGATAAGGACACATTGAAAATGTTAAAAGTAGACTACGGTTATTGTAAGGAAAGGAAAGAAATCTTCCCCTCATCGTGTGTCGAAGACTGTAGGGTGTGCAGCAACTATATTTTTAAACCGGATGTTGATAAATACGAACAAGGGGTTCAATGGCTACAGGACTATTCCAAAGTCCTTAATCAACGAATGAATGAAGTACACTTAATCATGAAGGAACAGTGCAGTTCATCACTCCTGTCGAACCACCCTGCTTCTGACGAAATTTCAAAGACAAATTCAATGAAACTCGTAAAATACATGAATCAAAAAGCGATTATTGATTCGATATTGATGGAGGAAGACAGATATGACTAGAGTAAAAGAAGGACAGGCTAGAAAAGGCAGACCGTCAAATTACAGTGACGAACAGCTCAAGGAAATGGCGTTGGAGATTAAAAAGAAATATAAAGGGCAAAAACTAACTTACCTTTTCTTAGAAAAGGAAACCGGCATCGGAAGGAATACGTGGAGCAGACGTATTCCTGAAACGATCGATGAATTAAATAAGCCTGTTTCAAGGTCGGTCGGAATATCCGAAAGTGATGATGTTTACTTTCCGAATATTGAAAAAATTTTTGAGGCTTATAAAAACGATAAGAACAAAATAATAAGCGAGCTTTATTTCATCGAAACGGCATTCTATGAGCTTTATAATACGGTTAAGAACCTGAAAGAAGAGCTCAACCGGAGAAGAGATGACAGTGCCGAGCTAAAAATGAAAAACGATGAAATTCGGCTACTGCAAGAACAGGTAAAACATTATGAACAATTATACAATCAGCAAATGATTTCAAGTGCCTTTTCACACCTGCAATCTCAAAACCAGGTTAAAGACAATCTAATACAGTTTGATAAAAATAACAGGAAACATGCGAGTTTGGAGAATTTGGAAACCTTTTTTGAATTGGAAGGATCTAATACACTGGAGGAAAATGCTAGCCTCTCCAAAATAGAAAATAGGTTTAGCAATATATTTAAAAAGGACCGTTAGTTAAATTAAGACAATAATTCATAGGATAGTAAGTCCATTAAGAAGCTTCCAAAGAATTTGGTCGTGAAGTTATGGTAAAAACCAACAAAAAGAACTTGGAGAGATATAAATCCTTGTTTAACTAAACCAGCTAATAGCTTGTCAACATTTTTCAATAAAAATATAAAAACATACGTGATATACTAAAAATAGGCATACCAAATAACCTTCCTTCAGACTCTTATTTGGAAGGTTTTGTTCTATTTAGTTAAATATAAATTTTAAACAATATCTTGGAAAGTCATTTTGTTCTTTAATAGAGCGAAAATCCAGTGTAAGAGCTTATTTACACAGGCTATGACGGCTACCTTAGAAGGCTTTCCTTCCTCGCGTTTCTTGTCATAAAACACGCGTAGCTTCTTATTTCGAGGGATAATTTCATCAGTTGTCTTAGACTTCCGGCAATCACGAATAGCACAACGAACTGCCATATATAAGGCATGTCGAAGTCTGCTAGAACCTCTTTTAGTGATTCTATTTTTGGTAGCTGTAAACTTACCAGATTCGAATACACTAGGATCAACTCCAGAGAAAGCTACAAGTTTTTTAGGATTATTAAATCGATCTATTTCACCAATTTCAGAAATAATCGTTGCCGCGATCTTTTCTCCGATACCTGGGATAGATTTGAGGATCGTATATTCTACAATTTCTTTAGCGAGGGCGTCTATCTCTGCCTCTAACTTTGATAGATGCTCTTTGTACTGAAGAAGAATATTTATATACATGCCAAGGCTTAAAATATGACTCTGATAGATTGTCTTATCGAAAGGGTTACGAGCTGCTGCAGCTTTAAGCTGAATCGCTTTTTCATTTGCCCATTTAATTGATCTACTCTTGCATAACTCAAATATCCTTGCTGTCATTGCTTCTTCACTTGCCTTCAAAATGTCCTCTGAAGAGGGGAACTCTGAAAGAGTTAAGAGTGACACCACAGAATATAAATCTCCAAAAACTCCTTTATACTCAGGAAACACTTGTTCAAGCACTGCCTGAAATTGAAGCTTTGTTTGAATCATAACGCCAGTTATGTTTTCATGTTGTCTTGTGAGATTACGAAGGTTCAATAACTGGACTCCACGCTTTTTATATGGCTCTAATTCTTCTTTATAAAACAACTCACAGAGAAGATAGGCATCAATGGCATCTGTTTTTACCTTTCTTAAGCTTGATCCTCTTGCCTTATATGAAATCAATGGATAATCAATAAATATCCTCGTTCTTCCAAGTAATGAACGACTGGAGTTTGATAATGTCAAGTGGCTTCTAAAACGACTGAAGGCTTCTGACCAGACTCTTTCTTTACATCCTCAAGAAACGCTACAAGTAAATTAAGCCCCTCAACAGTATGAGTTATTTTAAAACTCTTTTGATAAGGTTTACCCTTATCCAAAAATGCTTGAACCTGACTTTCCCCTTTTGAAATATCCAGACCAACGACTGGATTCATTCTAAATCTCCTCCTAATCTAGTGGATTACCGGTACCCCTATTTCTCCTTGCAGTGTCACAGCTTCGCTTGTTATACGAGATCTACGTCCCAACCAGCCTAATCATGTTTCTACAAGTAGGGGGCAAACTGTTTAGTTGACGGGTCTATCCCCACGAGACGTTTTGCCCCGGCTACCGTTATAATAAAACCATATAAAAAATGGTCAACCAGAAATATTTTCTGGCTGACCTTATAATACGAACGGGGCAGTTTAGTTGAAGAAGGAGACTTATGAATTAAGAACGAATAATAAGGGGATAAACCAAAAGAGGTGCTGATATTGAGATTTATGGATAGATGGGTAAAATCAGAAAATATTAAAATTCATTACCTGGAAAGTGGTGATTATGATAGGTCCTTAACCCCATTAGTTTATGTACCTGGTGCTTTAAATTTTGCAGAACAATCGACTGATCTTTTAGGAAAATTAAAATTAAGAAAATGTATAACAATGAGTCTAAGAGGGCGTGGAAAAAGTGACGCTCCAAAAAGAGGATACTCATTTAATGACCATGTTAAAGACCTACATGCCGTAATATCGGATTCTAAAGTGAAGAACTATTGTTTAATGGCATATTCTATGGGTGTTCCATATGCGATAAAGTTTGCTTCAGAACAGCCTAATATAAAAGGTTTAATCATCTGTGATTATCCTGCAAAATACCCTTTAATACCTGAAACATGGTCAGATAGAATTCTTAGTCGTGGTTATTTAAACGAGGAGAGGAAACATGTTGTAACAGGTATCCAGACTGAATCAAGTCATATTGACCTTTATAGTGAGTTATCCCTTATTAAAGTACCTGTATTAATTATTAAGGGTGGAACTGACGGTTCGCTTTTAAAAGGTATGGAAATTGAAAAATATAAGAATAACCTTAAAGATATAAATGTAATTGAGATAGCTAATTCGGGACATGAACTGTGGGAGCCAGATATAAATAAATTCCATCAAATAATCACAGATTACTTAAGGAAATTGGATAGTTCTTCTTGAGCTAACAGGGGCTTTACTTCACCTTGGCAGCTCTTTTTTTATGGAACTAACGGGGCAGGTTAGTTGAATAAAGAAAAATATATCAAAAGAACTTCATTCTTTCCTCACAATCAATTTGTATCATTATTAAAGAGACTGATATTAAATCAAGGAGACGTGTAATATGGAAACAGTTAGGAACAATACTTCTATTCAAAATAAAAAACAAACTGATACCTCGCTAAATAAAACAGTATGGAGATGGCATTTTTATGCTGGAATTATTTTTGCACCATTTCTTATTATTCTAGCAGTTACTGGTTCAATTTATTTATTTAAGCCCCAGATTGAGCAAGTTCTCTATCAAGAATACTACGAGGTTAATCCACAAGGAGATAAAATACCAGCATCCCGGCAAATTGAGGAAGTAAAAAATCTCTATCCTGATGCAGTTGTAACACAATATCGTCCTGGAGAAAATGCAACACGTTCGAGTGAAGTAAGCATAACTTCTCATGATAAGTCTCTTACCATCTTTATTGACCCTTATACAGGTAAATCTATTGGAGAGTTAAATAATGAAGATAGAATTATGAATATAATAGAAGAAATTCATGGTGAACTAATGGCTGGTACACTAGGGGATAGAATTGTAGAATTAGTTGCTTGTTGGGCAGTGGTGCTAATTGTTACGGGTCTTTTTTTATGGTATCCAAAAAAGAAACAAAATTTATTCGGTATTCTAATTCCAAGATTAAATAAAGGGAAAAAGATTCTAAGAAGAGACTTACATGCAGTTCCGGCCTTTTGGATCACAGCAGGAATGTTATTTTTAATTATGACAGGTTTGCCTTGGTCAGGTTTTTGGGGTAGTAATTTCCAATCGTTAGCTACTAATTCTGGCGAAGGATATCCACCTTCTGTATGGTTAGGTAGTGCTCCAACATCTACAATTAAAACAAAAGATATAGCAGATGTCCCTTGGGCATCTGAAAATTTAGATGTACCTAAGTCAGAAATTCAAGGTTTTATTCCACTTTCAATCGATAATGTGGTTGGAATAGCAAATCGTGAGGGTATGCATCCAAGTTATACTGTAAACATTCCAAATGAAAAAGAAGGCGTGTATACATTGTCAGCTTTTCCACCAAAAGCACAAGATGAGGCTACTATGCATATTGACCAATATTCAGGTGCAGTTCTAGCTGATTATCGTTATGATAACTACGGTTTAATAGGGAAAATAGTTGCTTGGGGGATCACGTTGCATAAAGGGACTCAATTTGGTTTAATTAACCAATTAGCTAGTCTTCTTATTTGTTTAGGCATCATTCTTGTTGCAGTTAGTGGTTTTTATTTATGGTTAAAACGTAAACCAAAAAAAGAAATGGGTGCACCAAAAGCCCCTAGTATAAAAAAAATGAAGCTCTTCCTAATCTTGTTAATAGGTTTGGGTATTTTGTTTCCATTGGTTGGTTTGTCACTTAGTGTTGTATGGCTAATTGACTGGTTAATTATTCAAAGAATATCTGTAATTAAGAGATTTATGAATGCATAATTCGAAAAGTAAAGGGTGTCTTTTGCCGTGAAAAAAAATATATGTATTTCTTTAATCTTTATTTTCAGCTTATTGCTAAGTGCATGTTCACTTGAACAGGATGTTGCTAATCTATACAAAAAAGAAAAACCTCTTGAATCAGAAATAGTCATACCTGAATCCTTCTCAGAAAATAAGCAGGAGACAATAAAGGTGGTTCTTACTCAAGATGGTAAAAAAGTTGAAGGCGCAGATTATGTTCATTTTGAGATATGGAAACAAGATGGTTCACTTAATTATAATATGGAAAAAGCTGAGGAAGACGGAAACGGTACGTATAGTTTAAGTAAAGAATTTGATAGTGAGGGTCTATATTATATAAAAATACATGCAAGCAACGATGGTTCAATAATTATGCCTCAAAAACAGTTTATTGTAGGAGAACTTTCTAAAAGTGAGTTAGAATTCTTGCAAAAAGGTTTGGAAAAAAATGATGAGAGTAGTCATGAACATCATCATTGAATAATGATACATTATGGAGCTGTCTTTAAGGCAGCTTTTTCGTGCGCCCGGCATGGGTGCAATCTATAGGGTGAAAGTCCCGAACCATGAAGGCAGTAGTAGTGGTTAGCTTAATGCAAGGGTGGGTACTCAAGAAGATCCATTTATATCGTTGTCTTTTTTCTCAAAACAGAGATTTACAGTTCTACCATTAGATCGTGTTCTATGTTGCATATGTGCTGGAACATTGAAAATTTCACCAGGTAGTAATTTAATTGTTTTATCATTTTCTAATTCAATTAAGAGTTCTCCTTCGAGTACCATAAATAATTCGTCTGTGTCATGTTCATGCCAATGAAATTCTCCATCAATCACAGCAATTCTTAAAACATGATCATTAATTTCAGACACGACAAAATTCTTATATTCAGTTATATCAGACACTAAATCTAATAAATTAATTTTTAGCAATAAACTTTCCAAGTATATTTCTCCTTTCTGAAACAATAATAATTAAGCTATGTAAATTGTATCATTTATACAATAGAAATAGACAAAAATTAACTTTTAACTGACGATTAAATGAAGAAGTTAGTGAACAGCTCGTACATATTATGCAGAAGCTTATTCAAGAATCGGGCGCGATTCTTGAATAAGTTTCGCTGTTCTTATATAACTAACGGGTGCGTTAGTTAAAGATCAGAGCTGTCTTTAAGGCAGCTTTTTCTTATGGCACTAAAGGGGCTGGATTGTTAAAAAAATGGAAACAATAATGATTTTTGTACCATTTCTTGTAGCTATTGGGATTGGAGTAATTATTTTGTTTGTTACTTGGTGGTTTTAAAAAATAAACCTTCCCCTATTTGTGCGAATTGTACCAGGAGCCTTAACAGTTATAGCTGCTATTATTCTATTTTACATTGGTTACGTAAACATAAGGGGATTTGAAGGGGCTGCTTATGGGATTCTCTCTGTCTTTTTAATTTGTTTTGCAATTTTATCGTTCCTTATGGCAAAAAAGCCATCAAAGGCACGATAAAATGAGCTTATAATTCTTGAACTAACAGGTACTTTACTTACTTCAATAAGGGAGGTTGCTGAAGCAACCTTTTTGTTATGCAACTGATATTAACGAAACTGTCAACCCACCACACCCAAATGTTTTTAAATGGTGTTTCATTCAGCTATGAATAGAGTTATTCCTTGTTCAACTTATAAACCAAATATCCTTTCGGATTTAGCTTGTCAAGGGCGTAC
>NZ_JAUUTW010000032.1 GCF_030676415.1 Peribacillus frigoritolerans
TATTTTAAAACAAAAAAGACTGTAGGCAAAAGGAGTTCTATCTAAATTTTTAAACATAGTTGATTGGAACGGAAGGTGCGAGACTTCTGCGGGAATAGCGAGTCCAAGGGAGACCCCACAGGCGCAAATGCGCCGAGGAGGCTCCCGGACCGCCCGCGAAAAGCGAGTGCCTGAAGTGGAAATCAACGTCCAAATTGTACAAGCCATAAAAATAGACAAACTCGATTTTCATCGAGTTTGTCTACAGTCTGAGCATCCCCGAAGGGATGCACTTACATTGTTTCATAGTTTTTTATTTCAAATTCATCTACGGGCCGATTAATCGACTTACTCAATTTTTTAATAAGCTCTTGGTAATCCTTAGTATCATTTGGATCTACACCTTCTCTGACGTTTAGTATCTCGTATCGGTCATACTGTTCTGGAATAAGTTTTCCGTCTACATGGATATAAAGCCTATATTTGATCCTCAGATTCATATTACCATCTCCTTTACTATCAGTTCGATATAAGGAGCTATTTTCCTCCTCTTTTTTATACATTATCCATTCGTAATAAGACACATACCGTTAGAATCATTAGGAGGAATTGTTATATAAATAAGAGAACAACATGAATTTTTTTGTTCTAACTGCATAAATTGTTCAATACGAAAAAACTAGTGTATTTGGAGGCTTTTTAAATGAATCATCCCGAGCCAGTTTTAGAAATGTATAACTATCATGCATGGGCAAATGGTGTCATCATCGATCGGTTAAATGAACTTCCACAGCACATTTACCATAAGGAAATTCAGACTGGTTTTTCTTCGGTATCAAAAGTGCTGTCTCACATTTATCTCACAGATTATGCGTGGTTTGAGATTATCTCAGGTAAAAGTATGAATGAAGCAATGGCATCTTCTAATCAATTAAGAGAAGGGGTGGAAAAGAAAAGTATTGAGGAAATGAAAAAAATATTTATTGACCTATACGATAGAAACAAAGCACTTCTGAGTACAGAGGATATGGAAAAGGTAATTGTCGTGGATAACCCATATGCTGGGTTGCTTAAAACTTCCATTTCCGAATCGGTATTACACGTTGTCACTCACGGATCATATCATCGTGGCAATATAGCAACCATGTTGCGGCAAATGGGGCACACTTCCGTTATGCAAGATTTTGGCCTTTACCTTTATTCAAAATAGAACACCAAACTATATACCATTTCCTTAATAGGGGTGTTGCGATGGATGAACTAGTTGGCACTTGTGTTCGCTGTGCACATGATGTATATTGCACGGCTGGTTTTCTGAACGGTATTCTGTTAGATAACAAGAAAATCTTATGTTTTAATTGTAAGGATATTTTATATGCAATGACCGAAGAAGAAAGATTGGAGGAGGAAAATTGAAGGAGTAATACACCAATCAAAATAAGTTTAGTGTCTGATTGACCTCTTCTTTAAGGGAGATGCTCCGGCAATTCTTACATGAGTTATAACAGCTGGTTTTCATTGTAAAACTTCTAAATAGGTCATGCCAATAATTTGGCAGGACCTATTTTGCCCGATGAACAGTCAGATTGACCTTGTTGGTTTCACACATGAACGTGGACAGATGCACAGGTTGGTCGTCTGCATCGAAAGCAATCTTCACTATTCTAAATAAATTTGCGCCAATATCGCACTCTAAATATTTAGCATAGATTTTTGTAGCACCAATCACGTCGATAATTTTATCGTTACTGACTATTTCTGTATGGTAATCTTCCAAAAGGATTTTATAAGTCGATTCATCCCTTGCAATCTTCTTTTCTAAATCCGGAAAACGACTTAACGAATAATGAGCGGTATCGTAGAAAAGCGGACGATCATCTACATACATGAGTCGCTCAAGTTCGAGAACGGGACTTCCTTCTTCAATGAGGAGATGACCTGCAACATCTTTTGGTGCGGGTATGACCTCACTTCTTAAAATCCGGGAATTCGGTATCTTCCCAAGCTGATGACTAAACTCTGAGAATCCGCTTATGGATAACAACTCATTATGAAACTTATTAGATGCAACAAAGGTACCCCTGCGCGGAATACGTGTCAGTGTTCCTTCCTTCACCAATTCCTCTATTGCTTTTCGTATGGTAATGCGGCTAACGTTATAAGTTTCACAAAGCTCTGCTTCGGTTGGGATCTGTTCATCTGGTTTGTATTTACCGTTCTGAATATCATTCTTCAACATTTGCCTTATTTGCATATATAATGGCTGGGGGGTTGAAGGATTTAAATTCATATTAGATTCATCCTTATCCGTCAAAATTTATTATTTACTAACTATTATACATTATTTCCAGTCCCAGTCACCACGCACCGAAATATCCAATTGTTTTCGCAGCAGACTCTGTGCCCAATTCTAAACATTTGCCGATAGATTGGCCTTTCAATATCCCATAAATAAAACCGGAAATGAAGGAATCCCCCGCACCCATCGTATCCACTACATTCGCTTCAACGACACCGCATTGATAAAATTGAATGCCATCATAGGCAAGTGAACCATTTTCACCTAAAGTAGCGACCGCAATTTTAGATCCTTGATTTTTTACATCCTTTAAAAATTGGCGGATAAAAGCATCATCCTTCGTATAAGAGAAAAAAGGATAATCAACAAACTGCGGTAAAGTCTTCACAAGATGGTGATCTAGCTGATCTGAGAAATCAAAAGACGTGAGCATTCCTTTTTCTTTAAAAAAGGAATAGTACTTATCCGCATGTCCCCAAATCCCGGAATGTATAAGCTGATGTGTTTGAATGTAATGGAGTTCTTCCGTCGTTAAACAGAAATGTTCCATGACACCTTCATCGTATTCTCCAAACCTGCGGTCATTTCCTACCATTTCAACAAAAGTAACAGCTGTTTTTCCTGCTTTCTGCGAAAGATGAGAAATATCAACACCTTTTTCCTGGATCGCTTTAACCATTTTTTCACTGTATTGATCGGAACCTACCCAGCCAATATAAGCAGATTCAGCACCTAACCCTTTTAAATAGACAGCCACATTTAAAGGATTACCCCCAGGATAAACCTCCCCGTTCTTTTGATAGACATCCATACAGTTATCTCCCACTGAAACCGTTCTCATCATTTCCCCCCGCTTTCTTTGAACTTAAGAAATGATCACTACTAAGTAGTGATCCAGTTTGACGACAAAAGGAGGTTCGGAATGCTCTCACCCGAACCATGATTTTAATAGAAAACTTGATTGTACGAATGAAACCTTGAAGTAATTTGCGACACTCCTGCTGAATAACTGGCTAGCCTCCTCGCCGCTAGATACTTCCGGTGAGGAGGCTTGGCAGACAGTCGGTTTAAGAAAAAAACTGGTTCTTCTCGAATTTGTCTACAGTTTGGAGCACTACTAAGCAGTGCTCCACATATCTTAATATTCCATTTGGCGATAGTATCTTCTAAGTGTTAATGGATGATTTCTTTCACGCTCTAGGTAAACGCTGATTCGACTTAATACAGACCAGTTAATACTAACAGAAAAGTGCTTTCTGAATTCTTCGCTGATGCCTTCCATTTCAAAGCTTTTGGTATCAATAACCGTTAAATTTTTTGAGATTTTTTCTACAAATCTCTCTACACGCTCCATCAGCGGTCTTGTTTCATCTTCCCCTTTTAGTAAAATAACACTTGTATCTTCAACAACAAGTTCAAGCGTTCCATGGAAAAATTCTGCCGCGTGGATGGATTTTGCCTGGATCCATTGCATTTCCTCAAAAATGCACATGGCATATGAATAAGTGTTTCCCCATAGGTTACCAGAACCGACCATCATGTGGTAATCCGTGTCTTTATGTGTAATGGCAAATTCCTCTGCTTTTTTGTCAAAAGATTTAACGGCATCTAGAATTGCACGCGGAAGAAGAGAAACCTCCTTCGTGAATTGTTCATATTGTGGGAATTCATTGTTGTTATACATGAAACGGAAAACGACCATGTACAAAAGCATAAAGAAAGTATCAAAAGAGTGCGTTTCAGAACCTGTCGTTATACAGTAATCCGCAATTTGTGTTAACGGAGTATTTGGCTCTGCAACTAAAGCGATTGTAGTAGCCCCTTTTTCTTTGCAATACTCAGCTGCCGCAACTGTTTCTTGAGTAGTCCCAGATACAGATGTAAAAATACAGACTGAATCTTTGCTGAAATGCTTATGATTCATCACCATGAATTCAGCAGCAATTTCTGCATGGACATCAATGGTAGAATTTGATTTTAATATGTATTCATATGGATACATCATGGCTATGGTGCCACCAGCGCCGATAAGGAAAATATTGCTGTAGCCCCTATTTGTGATTCCATCTACGATTCCTTCGATCTGTCCTCTAAAAGCAAGGCCCTCTTTTTCTACAAGATTAAGAAATAACCCTTCATCAAACTTTAGCATCAACATCTTCCTCCCTTTGTTTATTTGTTATGTCTTGTATTATAATCAAACATCATAATTTGCACAATTGTTTTTATTTGAAATTATAAGCGCGTTTGTAAAAAGAGGCCTAACTTCCCTTATCGTTCTGCTAAGCCACGATGTCGCTGTCGTTATTTTTCTTTGATCCATATTTCCTTTCCCAGTAATAGTAAACCGGCAGACCTGTTGCGATGACGATCAATGCTGCAATCACTCCTTGGATAGGCGCCCAAGTAAATGTTCCCCAAGCCAGCCATGATGCTCCAAGAATAGCTAAAACCGTCGTTAATCTCCACATTGGCATACGATAGATTGGGTTATAATCATCCCTTTTACGACATTTATAAACAGCGGCAAAGTCCATAATGTTAATCACCAATTGTATCAGTGTGAAATAGCCAAGTAACACTGTTAAATTACTAAAGCACACAAGAATACATGCATACGTAACCTGAACGATGATGGAGAAACTTGGAGTTTCATATTTAGGATGGACTTTCGCAAAGCGTTGAAAGAATAGTCCGTCCTTTGCCATTGCATACTCAAGGCGGGGCTGAAACATTATGCAAGAACTCAGCGAACCCAAGATAACAATAATCGCCGTAATGGCCACAAATGATGATGCAATATCCGATAATCCCGGAATATATTTTACAGCTTCGGAAACAGCCGCATTGGAGTTGATTAATTCTTCAAATGGCATCAAGCCGATGACACAAATGGCTAGCAGCGTATATAAAGCTAACACGATGAATACCGAACTAATAAGAGCTCGGGGAAGTATTTTCCCTGGATTTTTGAACTCCCCAGCCATGAAACAAATCGCAGCCATTCCCGTATATGCCCATGTGGTTGCAGATACACCGCCTATTAAACTTGACTTTTGGGCACCAGGTCCTGGAGTATAAGCAAAGTTTTCAGGGTTCATATACATGATTCCCAGCACAATGACGATCAGGAAAGGAATGATCTTGATAGCCGTGATAATGACTTGGAAAAGACCTCCTTCTTTCACACTTCGATAATGAATCGATGTGATGAGCAGGATGATCGCAATACCCAATAATTTCCCGGCAACTCCCGAGAAAAATGGGAAAAAGGTTGCTAAATAAGAAACAATCGCTAAAGCCATTATCGATATGGATGGAGGATCCAACGCCCAGAAAGTGGCCCATCCATATAAAAATGCCAAAGGCCTCCACCCAGCTTTATTTAAATAAACGTAACCGCTTCCATTTTGGGGGTATGCTGTCGATAACTCCGCCAGCACCATTACTTGCGGTATGGCAATCACTCCGCCTATTATCCAGGCTAGAATGGAAATAGAAGGAGTACCCGCAGCCCTTGCAACATCACCAGATGAGACAAAAATACCCGATCCTATAGTAGTTCCAACAGCAATAGCTAGAGCAGACCAAAAACCCAGTTTTCGTGTAAGTGTGCCATTACTCATAAAGAGTTCCTCCAAATTAGATGATTAAATTCCCAATTCCCTTACTTTTTCAATAGATTTCATGATTGCATCACTTGGATTTTGATAATAATTTGAACCCATTATCTCTAGAGTACAACTTCCTTTGTAACGATGGCTTTTAAGGCTTGTTAAGTATTCTCGCCAATTTAAAACACCATCATCTAGTGCCAAATGCGCATCTGATTGACCATCTCCATCCATTAGGTGAAAATGGCTTAATTCGGAAAGAAAGGAAAAGTACTCATCAGGTGTTTCATCTGCCAGCTGCATGGAAACTGTATCTATCATTCCTTTTAGTGAAGGAGATTGGATTTCCCCTAACATTTTCTTTAGCCCCTTAGAGTCAATTACCAGATTGGATTCATATTTTGTCAATGGCTCTAAAGCAAGAATCAAACCTTCCATCTCAGCTACTTTGGTTAATTGGAAGATTGAGTCACTTGCATACTTCCACGATTCCTCTTGTGAGACAGAAAAGTCCCCTATTCCAGAAGTGATAAGCATCATGTTTGTGTCCAACTCCAGCGCGGCGTAAAGATTTTCCATAAAATATTCCATGCTTTTTTTTCGCCAATGAGCATCCGAGGATGCAATGTTATAAGGATAAATACATTGTTCTGGAGTATAGCAGATGATCTTCATATTTCTAGATTTAATTTCCCTTCTCAAACTCCTTATATTTCCTAGTATGTTGCGATAAACATACAAATGCGGCTCCCCACCCCATAATTCAATACTTTTAATCTCAAGGTTGTCCATGCAATCCAAAAAATAATGAAAAGGGAAATGCCTAAAAGTGATATTCATCCCTGCAATATTCAATTCTTTCACCCCCTCATAACGACTTTTTATTTGTTATGTTTTGTATTATAATTAAACAATACATAGATTGCAATAAGTATTTTGAATATTTAAAAAAGATGATTCTCAAAATTCGGAAAGGCGTGATTTTATTGTCTATCACACCTTTTTATCAATTAGCTATTTTTTAGTGAATACGAATGATAGAATGTTAAAGTATTTATACTTAGTGGAACAATTGTAAGCATTATATTGGTGATTATTGTTTGAAAAATGATATACCTGTAGAATGGAAGTTAACCTGGGGGATTTCCAAGATAATATATCCTGAAATAAAGTCAAGTGAGTGGTTAATAAAGAATAAACACCTCAAAATTCCGTAAATTGAGGTGGATCTCCTTAAGATGGTGTATTTTATTGAAAAATATAGGCTGGTTTACCCTAATACTTCGTGAGACGAATTAGTTTCTATAACTTTAAAAATTGCAGGCAGTACAATTTGTACTACCCTAGCGGAAAGGACGTGCCATAATAATGAATCACGACAAAACAGCAACCACTAAAATTCGTACAGGCCCCATGTTTGCAGTGATGCTGGCTGGTGCTCTAGTCGCTTTCTTAAATCAGACTTTAATCAATATCGCATTGCCTCAATTAATGACTCATTTTGACATATCAGCTGCAACAGCTAATTGGCTTACTACAATCTTCTTATTGGTCAATGGGATTGTCATCCCGATTACCGCTTTCCTAATGGAACGATTCAATACAAGACAATTATATCTTGCTTCGATGGGACTCTTTGCCTTAGGAACTTTTTTATGTGGAATTGCCCCCAGCTTCTCCGTCTTATTGATCGGACGTGTGGTTCAAGCTGCAGGTGCGGGGATTTTGTTCCCGTTGATTACAAATGTAATTTTCACTATATTTCCGCCTAACAGACGCGGTTTCGCAATGGGCATATTTGGTATCGCGATGAATTTTGCCCCAGCTGTAGGACCGACATTATCAGGATGGATTATCCAAAACTATTCATGGCGGGTTCTGTTTTTTATCATTTTCCCATTCGCCCTGCTTGACTTCATCTTTGCCATTTTCATCATTAAAAAAGTAGGGAAAACCAGCCGGCCTAAACTCGATAAACTGGGTGTAATTCTATCCACTATCGGATTCGGCGGAGTTCTATATGGATTTGCTACAGGCGGCACCAAGGGCTGGGGCAGTCCTGAAGTACTGACGATGTTCCTAGTTGGAGGAATCAGTTTAGCTTTATTTGTCTGGAGGCAATTCACTGTATCTCATCCTATTTTGGAATTTAGAATTTTTCGGTATCGGATGTTCACTTTAACGACAATCATCAACGTCATCGCTACTATGGGTATGTTCTCTGGAATGATCATCATGCCAATCTATATGCAGAATATCCGTGGGTTTACGCCGATGGAATCCGGTCTGATGCTATTGCCTGGCGGGATTTTAATGGGGATCATGTCTCCTATCACAGGTAAGCTGTTTGATCGATTTGGTGCAAGATGGCTTGCGGTGAGCGGACTTGCCATCACTATCATTACAACCTATCTTTTAGCGCGGCTTGAAACAGATACGTCCTATTCTTATGTGGTGTGGGTCTATACGATTAGAATGTTCGGAATGTCGATACTGATGATGCCTATCTTCACAGCTGGATTAAATGAATTGGCACTTAGCCTAAATAAATATGGAACAGCAATGGTCAATACATTGAGAATGGTAGCAGGTGCTGTTGGCATGGCATTCTTTGTTTCCATCATGACAAACCAGGGAACGAAACATGTTCAGGAAATCTTATCCCAAAGGAACATTTCACCAGATAATACATCACAAATGGCGATGGCCATTAAACAAGGCAGCGTAATGGGTGTGGATGATGCATTCATGATCGCAACAGGTTTGACCATAGTTGCATTCATACTGGCCTTTTATATACGGCAAACATCACCGCAAGAAGATACCATTACAAATCGCCTATCAAAAAAAGGAAGCTTGAATAAGCAAAGCTAAATTCAACCTATTTTCCAAGGTAAAAAAATTCTTATAAAACTGATATGCCCCATGAAGACATATAAATGCCTGAAAAAGAGACACTTTTTATGAGTGTCTCTTTTTTTGCCCTAATTACTTCATGGCTTCCAGGAGGCCTTTATTTTAATCCTGCTGCACTCGCATGTAGCTAAAATTCAGAATATCAACTGAAGAACAAAGCCAACAATACACAAATAGCAATCCGTAATTTCCAATCAGTTAAGTATATATTTAGATTCCTCTCATATATTTTAAGATAATGATTTGGACAAGGGGAATGCTTTTATGAAAAAGTTTATTACTCTGCTTTTTTCAAGTTTTTGCATTGGAATTGGTCTTAACCTGTTTATTATTCCCATTCATCTAATAAATGGCGGGATATTTGGAATAAGTTTGTTAATCAAATATGTTTGGGGTATCCAGGTTGGACATACCATGATCATGATCAACATTCCCATATACCTTCTATCTCTTCTATACGATAAGTCTTATTTCTTTAATGCCATCCTTGGGTTAGCATTTACTTCAACCATTATTGATTGGCTATCACCACTAAACGGTTTGGTTCATCTACCGATCATAACGAGTGCCATTATCGGCGGAATGACGATTGGAATTGGTGTTGGTTTTATGCTGAGACAACATATTAGCCCCGGTGGAGTGGATTTACTAGCACTATTAATCTCAAAATCCACAGCAATTAATCCTGGAATTGTTATTTTTATGATTGATTCACTCATAGTAATTGCGGGAATTATTATATTGAAAGACTTAAAGTTAATGTATTCCATCATCACGATTTCCTGTGTCGGGATATGCGTCATATTAATCAATTCTTTTAAGTCAATAAACTTTTTATAGTCATACATACAAGTGCTGCAATAGGGTCAAATACAGCGTTCGCAATGTCACACTATTCATTGAAGGAATTTGTGACACCCTCCTACCGATAACTGGCTTGCCGAGACCCCGGAGACGCTTGCGGCGAGGAGGCTTGGCAGACAGTCGCACGTTTACTCGTGAATTTTGCTGTATTACTCGTGAGTTTGGGCTATTTACTCGTGAATTCGCGCCGTTTACTCGTGAGTTTGGGCTATTTACTCGTGAATTCAGCATATTTACTCGTGAATTCGTGCTGCACCCATGATTTCGGGAATATTTTTTAAGAAAAAACTGCAGGCAACCTCTCTTTTCTTCAGTGAGCCTACAGTCAAGCGATTCTTAAAGAAACGCGCCACGACTGTTGAAGTTCAATATTTTTTAGAATGCATTAATAAAAGGAAAGTGGAATATGATTAAAATGTCAATCTAAGGGAGGGAATGAGAATAAATGAAAAAAATAAAAATTATATATTGGATTTTCACAGGGCTTTTGGTGGCACTAATGGTTTTGGGTTCTATTCCGGATATAATGTCTGTTCCCGATGCAGTCGCCTTATTTAATCATTTAGGTTATCCTACCTACCTCCTACCCTTTATTGGAATTGCCAAATTATTAGGTGTCGTGGCAATACTTATTCCAGGTTTTCCGAGAATTAAGGAATGGGCTTATGCCGGTTTTGTATTTGATTTGACGGGTGCTATGTATTCAAGCATATCAGTGGGCGACCCTGCCAGTGGATGGCTGCTTTTCATTATCGGATATATTTTGATAGCCGGCTCTTATATTTATCATCATAAAATATTAAACTCCGCTACATCGAGCACTTCGAGCAATAAGGATAGCTTAACAATATAAATAAATTAGCAATGAAAAAACACCGATGATGAACTGCACCCCAATTGTTAGACACATCCAACAATTGGAGGTGCAGTTTCTTTATGGCCAAATTTACAGCTACAAGCCGTACAGAGATATCTTGAAGGTACAGAGGGCAGAAAAGCATAGCTAAATCTATTGGTTAAAAAGAGGAAGGAGTGATATATGCTTTCATCTTCGTTTTCCTTTCTAAATAGAAATTAAAAGAGTCCCAATAGGGTTTCCTTATTGGGACTCTTGTTTTAGAAATTAGATGATTAACTTACTGTTTTTGAAGTCAAATAAGCGACAAGTATATAGCGTTCAGGTGCTGATCCGATATAATCAAAGGGATAACAGGTACTGACGGTTAGCGTTGCCCGTGGCTTTGGTACGATGACGGTTCGATCATCCTCATCCACAATTCGAACTTTGCTGACTTTGTATGTGAACTCTCCTGCCGATGTTCTTACAATCAACAAATCTCCTTCGCCAACTTGCCCGAGTTTACGGAATACCGTATCTCTATGACCGGAAAGAACGGAATTGTCATTTTCACCTGGTAGCACACTTCCTGCAAAGTGACCAACGCCTTTTTCCAATTCATCCTCGTTTGTGCCATGGAAAATAGGGAGTTTTGTTTTTAGTTTGGGTATATACAGTTCCCCAATTTCTTCACCCGTTTTAGGGCGGACAGGATATAGCTCTTTCTTTGTTGTTTTATTACTTGTTGGTTTATTACTTGGCGGTTTCTGTACTGTTTCATTTACTTGGCTACTTGGAGCATGAGTCTTATAAAGAAAGTAGCCTTTTGCAAACTTATACATATTGGATGTTGAAAACCAAACCCCAAATAAAATGATGGCAATTGTAAAAGAAAGCAGTAGCAACCGCCTTTTCTTTACTTGTTTCATATTAAGCTTTCCTTATTTTTCGATACATCAAGCTTCCGAACAAGACAATGAATAGTCCTAAAAGGGCACTAGGCAAATAATCGGAAGCGGTATTTGGCAGTTTTGCCCCTTTTACGGTTTGATGTTCCGATTCAGGTTGAGTACTGATCTTTTGTTTTACTGGTTTAGCAACTGGTGCCTTTTCAATGGTCTTTTTAACCTCTTTAGCAGATTCCTTTATTTGTCCGCCTGCATTAGTAAGAGTGTCAGAATCGACCATATCACCTGTTATTAAAAGATCAGCCAAGAACTTCCCGTCAGTAGTATATATCGCTATTTTCAGGTTAGCCCCCTTCAATTCTTCCAATTTCATTAAATCCAAAAGGGATACAGGTGATTCCGAGCCACTTTTCACTAGGGAATACGATACATTAAGCTTAAAGATGGAAAGTAATTCTTCATAGATTGATGCCATTTCAGCTATCTGTTCAGCTGTAAGCTCAGTCGCTACATCAAATTCCTCGAAAGCCATCATGCGGTTTCCCAATTCTTCAAGTTGCTTGACTGTTTCCGGATTGGAAAGATGGTCTTCCAAAGACATCAAGTGGTCTTCAAGCCGCTGTAATTCCTCTTCCGTTAAACCGAGTTCTTCCTCGAAAATAGGAAGAAGATCTTCGGCAACTTCACCATCCATCCCCCCACCAGTATGGGTCCAAACAGTTTCTTCAAGATTATCTATGTATATATAATCGTTAATATCTTCACCATTTTCTTCCAGCATTTGAAGCAAGGCTTGTTTATCCAATCCATAATTCTCATTGAAATAATCTAAGTTGCTTAGATCTGCCTTAATGACGTCACCTAAGAATTCGCTAAGCTCTTCGACAGATTCAAATTCTTCCGTGCTAAGATCATACAGTTCCAATGACGCTTCGATATCTTCTTTTGTTACTTCGAAGCCTCTTTCCTTGCTAACATTGGCTAAATAATTGACCAATTCTTTGTCAAAGTTTGGATCGCGTTCAAAATCGCCCTCTTCTGCATAGAAATAAACAGCTTCATCGAGGTCCCAGATAAAGATATAATCGTCTAGTTCTTCGCCATTTTCGTGTAATAGATTAATTAGGCTCTCATTGGTTAGATTATAATCTTCATAGATAGCATCTAAATTACTTAAATCTGCCTTAATGACTTCGCCTAAGGCTTCTTTAAGATCACCAATAGATTCAAAGTTTTTAATACTTTCATCGTAGTAAGAAAGAGATGTTTCAATATCATCCCTCGTCACTTCAAAACCCCTGACAAGGCTTACCTCTTTTAAATACTTTGTAAGTTCTTGCTCAAAATTTTTGCTTGGTGCTGCCGATGCTAATTGCGGAAATAAGCTAATTAACAACGTAAATGAAACTAAAATGGTCCACAGTTTTTTCATACTTTTCTCCTATTCATAACGTTTCATATGTTTCTAGAAAATTATAATGTAATAACAATAATTTAACAATGAGGTTATTTTTTCCAATAGGGCGAAATGGCTATTTTACTTACTTTGCTAACAAACTTTTTAACCGCATATACTCATCTGTTTACGGTAATAAAGACGTATTTCTTCCTATTAATATTTCGATTACAAAATGAAGGGATTAAAACACCCGCACGCTACATGTTCATAATATAAGTCTGTGATGTCTTTTGTAAATATTGTACCTTCACCCTAATGGCTACATTCATTCTAAATATAAAAAAACGCAAATCCTTACGCTTCAAAGGTTTGCGTTTTGATTAATTTCATTCATCCAGATAGCGTTAATCTATTGAAATGTTTAATTCTCTTATATATGATTTTAAGTATCTTAGGGGTAATCAGAGCATTGTAAGACATAATTGGTGAAGAAGCACCGACAGCTAAAGGAAGACCTAGAAAGATATATCGAGTTAATAGTGAATTGGAGACTAAAACGGAATGGACCGATTAAAAGTGGAGGGCACTAAATCCTAAGCGTGGAATTCTCTTTCTCACCTTTCAAATTAGATTAGGAGCAGAATGCTCCTTTTTTTGTTCAAAGGGTAATTCGGAAGGTTTTGTGTGTTGTATTTTTTACAGCTTTTTTTACGAAATCTTGGAGAAAAACCTAACATTAACAAAACGCCATTTAAGGCGTTTCAGACGTAGACAAACTCGATAAAATCGAATTTGTCTACAGTTTTTTAACGGTTTGTACAATTTGAACGTAGCCCCTCCAAGTGTCAGATGGTGTCCTTCACTTCTATGAAATTTCTTTTGGAAAGTAATCCTTCAGATTAACATCTATGGTGCCCTACTGGGTTTGGTATGTAAAAACAACTTAGTTGCAACACTTAATCTAAATTCGATTTTCTTTTTAAGTTGATTTTATTATCCATTGTTAATTGGAATTGCATTACTGTCCTTTGTTTAGGATATTGAAAATAAAGTCATGTTCGCAACATTTGTCCAAAACAAGAAAAAGAGCAATGTTGTTTCTTTACAGACTCATGGATAATCACTAGACCTATTGGCTGTTTCTTATTTACGCGTATGCTTACTACCATAATAGACTAACTGTTTTCCTTCCTGTTCTTCCATTTTAAATCCACGCCAACCTTTTGCGATAATTTCTTGCTGGGATGCTGTATCGTTCATCTCAATGATCTGGATTTCCTGCCAAGGAGATGCGTCCGCTACAGACAAGTCCTTGACAAATATATAACGCAATTGCCCGCCGTATTTCTCTTTTAATGCCGCAATTTCCATTCCTTGGGCAAACTTATCCTTTAAACTTGGGACGTTAAAAGGCGCAACTGTACAGCATACATATCGGTAAGGCGACTCCTGCTTGTTCAACTCCTTCATGATCAACGTTGCAAGTTTCTGTTGCAGTTTGTTTCCCCTGTATGCAGGCAGTACGTTTGAAATTTCCTGATAAATAACTTCCGACAGCTCGTTTTCTATCAATCCGAAATCTCTCCCTAGATGTTCCTCATCAATAGGAGGAGCCAGCAACGCCCGGAAAGCAATGAGTTCCTCACAAACGAATGCTCCAATCATGAGCCCATTTCCTTCTAGAATATATTGAAACTCTTCCTTAGTAAGCGGTTGAAGTACACCTTTATCGGTCAAATGGTGAACGACCTGTTCTTGAACTTGCAAAATATCGGTTAAATCCTCCGACACTAACTTTCTGACCTCATAACGTTTATGATTTTTATCCTTTTTGATGGTCCCCTCATAAATCAATTCCAAAGTTGCTCCCCCTTTTATTGGATGACATCCTGAAAAACTGTTAAATCAGCTAACGTTTCTTCATTTATCGCTACACCTAATCCTGGTTTTTCGGTCAATCTAATATATGGTACATCATAAGAAAGATCCCCTACATCCCTGGAGAATTTCAATGGACCAGTGAGTTCTACGCTTGTGATCACTTTTTTGGAAAATGCGACTTGGAAGCCTGCTGCAGAACCAATAGATGATTCTACCATTGAGCCAATCTGACATTCTAACCCAGCAAGCTCTGCTTGGTGTGCTAGCTTTATTGCCGGATATATACCACCGCATTTCATCAGTTTAATATTCACTTTATCGGCTGCTCGTTTCTGGATAATTTCACGCATTTCCCGTGTGCCCTTTAATCCCTCATCAATCATCAGCGGAATCGTAGACTTCGATTTAATTTCAACCATCCCATCGATGTCATCGGCAGCAATCGGTTGTTCAAGCCAATCAAGCTGGCATTCACGCAATTGATCAATCGCTACAAGAGTTACCGCACTGTTCCGCCATCCTTGATTAACATCTGCACGTATCGCGATATTATCACCTACACGGGCACGGACAGCTTGAATGCGTTCCACATCCTCACTGACATTGGTACCAACCTTCATTTTAAATGACTGATAGCCCTTCTCGACCATAGCTGCCGCTTCTTCCGCCATTTTTTCAGGAGCGGCTATACTTAAGACATGGGTAATTGGGAACTCATCATGATAACGTCCCCCGATTAACTGGTAGACTGGCTGCCCCAGCTTCTTACCCATGATATCAAAGCAAGCAATGTCAATGGCCGCCTTAGCTGTAGGGGCTCCATAAATCGCTTTGTCCATCAAATCATGAAGACTTTCGATTTCAAATGGATTCTTGCCTAACAGTATGGGTCCCAACGTATTTTTCAACACCTGGTAGGTCCCTTCCAAGGTCTCACCTGTCACATGTTCGTCTGCCACACCTTCCCCGTACCCAATAAACCCTTCATCCGTCTCTATTTTGACAAGGATTGATGGCATAAATTCGTAAGTATGGTAACTAACCACAAATGGCTCTTTAAGAGGCAGATGGATTGCATAAAGATGGATCGCTGTAATTTTCATTTTAAAACTCCCTTTCGATTCACAAGATTGTACGAGTTTGATATAGTTGTCGTTAATAAACCGTTATTTAAGAATACATTAGCTGTTTCACTTGGAGGTTAACAATGAATACAAGAATTGCAGTCATTGGTTCCACTGAATTTATCGAAAGAATTGAATCCATCACATCCGAGATTGCTGAAATTGATTTCGACGCCTATGTATATCAGAAACCTACCGAGGCCGGCATGCTTATAAAGACACTTAAGCCGTGTGATGCTGTGTTGTTCTCAGGAGCGTTGCCGTACTACTTTTCAAAAAAATATCATGAGCACCTTCCGATTCCTGCTTTTTATTTAGCACAAGATGAAATGTCGGTCGCTTCTTCCTTACTATCCGTGCTTTATCATAAAAAAATCTCTCCTCATCGAATTTCCGTCGATGTTAGCAACGCCTCGATCGTAACGAACGTATTAACTGACCTCGAAATCGAGACGGATTCAAGCTATATAATAGATTACCAGGAGATGCTGAATGACTCATTTGATAGTTCACGGATCACTTCTTACCATCATGAACTTTGGAAGGATGGTTTCATTGATCTTGCACTAACAAGCATACATTCTGTATTTGATCAACTGCAACTTATTGGAGTACCTGCCATGCGCATGGTTGATCCCCGAAGCTCAATCTTAAAAGCACTGCAGGATATTAAAGCCCATACAGATCTATTTAAAAGCAGATCTTCACAGATTGCCGTTTGCTATGTCATATCGGAAGAAGCGAACGCTCATGAACTGGTAGATGATTTGGCACATGAAATACAAGCCTCCGTCCAGCTTCTAGAAGACTGCCATTTCATCCTGTACAGCACTCGTGGTGATATCGAATCGTTGATAAAGAAAAACGGCCTGAATCATTTTTTTGCCAAATTCAAGAAGAAGAGTAAGATTGGTTTCGGATATGGTTCAACCATTATGGATGCAGATCGACATGCAAAGATCGCCCTCGGTTTTGCTGAAAAACATAATGAGTACAAATGCGGATACATTCTCACGGAAGACAAAGAGTTGCTTGGACCGTTTCCACAGCAAACCAAACAGCAACGTTTGAAAAACGATCATCCCGAACTTCTTCAGGTTGCCAAACAGACAAAATTGAGCCCTGCAAACATATCTAAAATCATCCAGTTCAGTCATTCCCGCCAATCCGTCCAATTCACAGCTGCTGAACTAGAGGATTATTTACAGGTGACCCGTCGTACCACAGAAAGAATTTTAAAAAAGCTATCCGATCATGGGCATGTTATCATCGTCGGCGAAGAAATGACCTATTCGAAGGGACGCCCCAGAGCCGTTTATGAACTTAATTTGCCAGTATACTAGATTTAAAGTAAAGAAAGGTTCTCTTGGAAGGAACCTTTCTTCGCTAGGGGTCTTTTGCTTTATTGCAGGTCATATTTAAAATTTGGCAAGTTTTTTATTTTATATAGGTAAAGTTGCTTCATCTTTCTTGATATTCTCAATTTCAGCTTCTGTCAATTTCGTAATGGTAAAGCCAGTCATCGCATAAATGATAGAAATAACTGGGATGATAAAATTCAGAATCGCATATGGTGCATAATCGAATGCATGCACACCAAGTGTTGCCAGAATAAACACTCCGCAAGTATTCCAAGGAACAAATACTGAAGTCAGTGTTCCGCCATCCTCAAGTGCACGGGATAGGTTCTTCGAGTGAAGTCCTTTATCACGATAAGCTTTTACATACATACGTGAAGGAATGACGATGGAAATATATTGTTCTGAGCATGTAACATTCGTCGCAAAGCATGATAAAACTGTTGACGCAACGACGCTTCTTGATGTTTTTGCAAATTTTAATATTTGCTTTACTATCGCTTGAAGCATGCCTGTGTTTTCAAGGATTCCACCAAATGTCATCGCAACAATCGTCATGGACACGGTGTACATCATTGAATCCAATCCACCGCCGTTAAACAGCTTGTCGACCATTTTATTGCCCGTATCAATCACGAAGCCACTTTGCAATGCTGCTATTGCATCAGCCATGTTGCCTCCTTGAATGAAAATTTGTGATAAGAAGCCGAGCAACACCCCTATAATCAACGCTGGAATGGCTGGAACCTTTTTAGCAACTAGAATAATGACGATTAACGGTATGATTAATAGGAACGGAGAAATGACAAAGCTATCCTGTAAAACACGCATCGTTTGTTCAATATTCTCAGCATTCATATCTCCTTTACCAAAATCCTTTCCAAGAATGGCGTATATAACCAAGGCAATGATAAAGCCTGGAATCGTCGTGTAAAGCATATGGCGAATATGCACGAATAAATCTGTCCCTGTCAGTCCGGATGCAAGATTGGTCGTGTCTGAAAGCGGTGACATTTTGTCACCAAAATATGAGCCTGAAATAATGGCCCCCGCAATCATTGGCGCTGGTATTCCCATACTTAGACCAATCCCCATTCCAGCAACACCGATTGTCCCCATAGTTGACCAAGAACTGCCGATTGCCAATGATACCACTGCACAAATAACGGAGATGCTAACAAGAAAAAATGAAGGAGTGAGGATTTTAAGACCATAATATATCATGGTGGCAACAATTCCTCCGCCCATCCAAGCCCCGATTGTCATCCCTACCAGAATAATGATGACGACTGCTGGCAGAGCGAGACGTATTCCCTTGTACATAGACTCTTCAATTTCATTCCACTTATATCCAGAACGCCAAGCAACAATAGCAGCAGCTGATGTTCCTACAATAAGTGGAATATGCGGACCCTGTTCCAGCCAGACAACCGTAATTGCCATCATTACAATCATGACGATGAGCGGTATCATTGCAACACCGAATGACATTTCTTTTTTCATAAAGCATCCCCTTTGTTATTAATTTTCATGACTCTATTATTTTGATGACTATTTAAAAACGAATAATATGTCGCTAAATAGCCGTTAATAGAATTATCATAATATTTCTACGAATAACCGTCAATTAATATTTTGAAAGTTAGCTATCTTTAACAAACCATTAGAAATCTCCTACAGTTATGAAAAAAACTACAGTGACAACTGTAAGTTCAAGACTTTAAACACAAAAAATTAGTCTTCGTTAGGCTTTTATTTAACCTGATTCACACTTGCCTAAAAGAAAAAACACCAAATGGCAACCACCCATCTCAACTAACCATCTAAATAGGATGTCATTCCCTTATTCAGTACTTTTTTGGCCATGCCAAATAACCCTCCAAAACTCTTTTGGAAGGATTTTTCTCTGTATCACAAAACCGTTATTTGGCGAAATCCCGGAACGACTTTTCTCATTTTTTAAAAGCGTATATATCCCCTGAAGGAGATTCTTAATACTGGCAAAGAGCAACTCTTTGGCAGACGTTCCTTGTAATATTTCTTTTCATGGATTAAATTAATCGATTCAAAGATAATCAGGGCCGATTTTTTTCTACTATCCCGGGAATGGATTGGATCACTTATATTTCTTCTACGCTTACAACTAAAAGGATAACTAAAAAGTTTCTTCACCCGTTTTCTTTTCCTTAAAATAAATTGATGATTATTCTACCTTAACTTTAATTTTATCAGTGGCATTATACCCATAACCTTTTTTATTCCAAAAAGGTAAATTAGGTTGAATTTGACCAAATGAATCTGTTGCTCTGGATTTAATCGTATACTCACCTTTTTCTAAAATAGTCCATTCAAATGACCAACTAACCCATCCATACCCCATATTCTTACTAGGTAATATATCAGCTTTTCTCCATGTATAGCCACCATCAATACTAATTTCCACCTTTGTAATTACTCCTTTTCCTGTCCATGCAATCCCTCTTATTAAATGCTTACCAGTATTTACAAATTCCATATCCAGCGGTTTTTGGATAGTCGAATTGATATTTATTGTAGTGACTGGATATGCATCCAGATCATTGTCTTTATTTGGATAATACACGTAATCAATTGTTTGAAAAGGCCCATTGAATTTAGAATTAATAACACTTATCTGCTTTATCCACTTAACAGATGCCATTGCATACCACTGCGGAACTATTAACCTCAGTGGATAACCATGTTTAAAAGGAATTGGCCGATTATTATACTCATATGCAATAATGGTATCCGGATGCAGTGCTTTCTCGATAGGCAAACTCCTAGTGTAGGTGTAAACCTCATCTAGATCGGTCCTATTTCCATAATCATAACCCTCCACGACAACTTCTTTAGCCCCTTCACCCAGTCCAGATAGTTCAAGTAAGGTCCTTAATGGCACGCCTTTCCACCTACCTTGGCTAATGGCTCCCTTTCCCCATTGTTCTCCAAATATTTTAGGTTCGAATAGATTACGCTTGTCTCCCGAGCATTCAAGGACAACTTCCACCGTTTTTGATGGGTATTGAAGAATGTCTTGCATGGACAGAAGTAAAGGAGCGGATACTAACCCATTTATAGGGAGCCAATAGTTTGAATAAGAAAGAGTCGGATATGCAAAGTGGTTCCTTCTATAAAATAATTGGTTTTCCATGCTATCATTATTGATGAATTGAATCGGTGTCTCCTGATTTTCCGGCAGCAAACTACGTGTCAATAAATAGGGTTTCACTTTATGTGGATTTGTCATAATTCCCTCCTAATTAAAATGAACCATTATAGATGTATACGTTCGTTACAGCCTAATTAGGTTATTGAATTAATACCCCTAAAGAGTTTATTTTTTAGATTCATTTTAGATGCTTTCTTATCAGCAGGAATCCCACGCATTTTTTGGAATTTATCATGAGCCGACTCAATAGCTTTTCCAAAGTCCGAATCAAAGAGAACCAGGGTAAATCAATTACGCCCACCACCAGGCCAGCTTTATGTAGGTTATTTAACAAAAGCCAGCTATCAAGAAAGTTATTGTAAAGATATTTTATTTGAAATAATTATAATTGGACTAACTGGTATATTCGGTAAAGAACAATAGCGATGAGAGATTGCCTATCATATTTTAAGAAGGAGTGTTTCAAATGGATAGTACTATACAATCGTCTTTTGAAAATTTACTTTCTCAAGATAAGGACTTACAATACGAAGCCTACAATCATATCCTTGCTTCTACCAAAGAAGAGGTGGACTGGGCTTATGATGTATGGGACCAATTGAAGAAGGATTTAACGCATTCTGATAACCACCGAAGATCAAGGGCTGCACAATTTCTTTGCAGTTTGGCGAAAAGTGATCCGGAGAAAAGAATGCTAGAAGATTTCCCCTTGGTTTGGGAAGTGACAAAAGATAAAAAATTCGTCACCGCAAGACATTGCCTGCAATCTATATGGAAAATAGGTCTAGCTGGCACTGAACAAAAAGAAATGGTAATAAGAAGTCTTGTTGATCGGTATTTAAATTGCGTTCATGAAAAAAACTACACCTTAATTCGTTTTGATATTATTCAAGGACTTAGGAATTTGTTTAATGAAATAAAAGATGAGGAAATAAAGCAAATCGCACTGGATTTAGTTGAAAAAGAAGAGGAGGCAAAATATCAAAAGAAGTATGCTACTGTGTGGAAAAATACGTAGAGAACACCAACGTTGTATCATTTTTATTATGCTGAACAACCGGGTTCTTTTATTGAATAAAAAGGAGAATACATATTAGAAGCTTATAATATGTATTCTCCTTTTACTTTTTGTTAAACAACGCACCATTATGTGAAATGCATTAGTCTTTAGGATAGTAATCCAATTGCATTTTTCAGAACTTTCGGAGCCTTTTTAATTCCTTCTGTTCCAATAAAACTGCTCGCACTCGCTATTAATATGCTTGAAGATATGAATTTGACCACATAAAAAATTCCTGATCCAATTATTAGATCTAGGATTAAAAACCTTTTAATTGTTGAGCCTTTTATTATATAAATAACAATTTGGTCGTTTTTTTTCCTGCTCAGCATTGTCACACCCTTATCTTTTTCTAAATGTTATGACAAAGAGGGGTTGGCTTATTCTTCTGCATCATGTCTTTCGTATTTAATAATACTGCTTTTTGTTAGTATCGGACATGACAAGCTTCTAAAAAACATATCTTTTTTGCTGCAATTTTGTCATCTCCCAAATATGACGGGCACCAATCACAATTGTCAAAAGACCGGTATCTGCCAATATGGAAGCCTTTAAAATTTCACCTTGTCTAAAAATCCTTTACGAACGAATGAATGGGTTTTCCAGATGTAACCCTCTTCTTCTTGGTCCGGAATTACGCTCCATTGACCATTCAGGCCTTTCGCTATAATTCTACTGAATAAATATGAGAAACCTAGCTTACAACCAGGACATCCCATACTATTTATGAATTCCTTCGTTCCTTTAGCTTCTCGATCACAAGACATGCAATGGTAATCAGCATCCTTCAACCTTGGAATATGAATACACTGCTATGCTCACCTGGTGCTATTATCAAACTTTTTGATACCCAATATATCCAGCACCTTTAGCTATATTCTTCATACTTGGAGCTCCGAAGTTATCATTGTTGTTGAACCTACGAAATGACTAATAAAGCTAAACCATTTAATTCTATTCATATTTGCAAAGAAGCTAATAAGGACCGGGAGCTTCTCCTTAATAAGTGCATATTTGCAACAGGAAATTAGCTGAATAATCTAAAAAATACAACTATATCACCATGTGGATTTACCCTTATGTTTTACTTTTATATGTAGCGAATTTGTATAAACCTTATTCGCACACCGACAATGACAATAGCCCCCATATATCCCCAGTGTAGTTATACGTATCAGTACCCCATGCTGCTGTGATGTAGGTGTTTCTATAAAAAGCAGTTCAAAAACAATAATTCCAATAACAAATAAACCAGTGAAGTATATAGTTTATAATATAACTCCTGCAAAACTTCCTCTTAATACTTGTTTCTCATTCTGATTAGCGCAAAGGAATGATGCCAAAATAGCTTTTCTACCATTATCTTTCTTTTCAAACTTCTCGATCGTTACTTCACATATTATTTTATCTCCCGTAAAAACTGGTTTTAAAAACTCAAAATTCATAGTACGTGCCAGTACATTGTTTTCTCCACCAACTTTTGTTGGTAAAGTAGCGGTCAACAACCCTTGAATAACAACTCTCCCCTGTTCATCAGGAGTAGTATGGTGATTCCCCTCATCCCAGGATATTTTTGTGAACAATTCAACATCTTCTTTTGTGAAAGTCCGTTCAAATGTAATAATATCCCCTACTTTTAAAGACAACTTTATTCCCCCTTACATTTTTATCTTAATCCATTCATGTTGACTATTTCATTGCCTGTTAATATGAGTTTTCTTGCCTATCATACAAATACCAACAAGGTTTAATTCAGTTTTATTCCCCGTGAATTTTGCACGATTGTCCTCATTAGTGTGAAGTTTTTTCGGTATGGCTAGCCCTCTTAACGTCTTTTGTACCGCCGTTTTATTCATTATTAATGCAGAAACATTTAGTTTAGTTGTACCATGTTAAGAGATCCTGTCTGAGTATACCCCTCTTCAATTTTAAATGTGACATATATTCAAATGCTGTTATTCCATATACGCTTTTAAAGTGTTTATTTAAATGGGCTAAATCAACAAAACCACATTCTGCTACTGCTGAATAAACATCTCCAATTTTTCATTAACTGCTTTGCACGTTCTATCTTGCAGTTAAGAAAGTATTGGTATGGTGAAGTTCCAGTATGAGCCTTGAAAATTTAGATAAATTAAGCTCTTTACATATCTCGTCAAGTTTAAGTACATTGCCTAAATTGGTATGAAACCTATCCTTTGCTTTTCTAATTGGCGCGTTATCTTTCTTACAGTCTCTAGAAAGATTAGTATAAATAAGGCTATCTATGAGGGATAAGAATAATTCACTGCACAAAGCCTCATCTTTTTCGTTTAATATTGCATTAGAGAGACTTAATATTCTTTGTTCAAGTCTATAATCATACACAATAGGGGTTGAAAAACGTACTATATCCTTTTTCTCAATGACCTCTAAAGGCAATTATGGCTCAATATATAGCATAACATAATAAATGCGTGCCTCATTATTTGCCATTCCGTTTTTTGGCTTAATGATTCCACTGTTTTTACGTAACAGCTTATGGACCATACTTTTAACTATCATTGGCTCTATTTAAATTGTCTTATTTACCCCTTATCATTCACTTGAGGAAACTGATATTATCGATGTGATGATTAATGCTATAGTCGAAATTGTCATGAACATTATGTTTATCATTACTTTAAGAAGATATATTATTAAAAAGCACTCATTAGGTGCTTTTAACTTTTTCTCACATCCTCTTAATAGCTACATTCACAGCTTTTCAGACATCACGATTCATTTCTATTAATTAAAAGAGTATCAAAAATAAAAATTTTTGCCTCTTATCAGGTTCTTAGTACTAATCTCTCTTTCTCCTAATAAACTTTATAAACTAACTGTTTAGGAGGGGTGCAATGTTTAATCAAAATCTGGATAGTAATCGTCCACTTATTTATAAAAAAAATGAGGTCACTTACCAAAAGTACCATCTATATAAGAAACCATATGAGCGGGAAGTATTCGTCATAAAAGATTATGGTGATGACCGCGGTGATCCCCATAAAAGTATTGCGTTATTCGAAGCAGTTAAAGATCATTTTGACCGTTTTAAAATTGCAAAAATTGTTAAAGAAATTAATAAAGATAATATTTTGCTCGATAGCGATCTCATCCTTATAGACAAAAAAGGAAATGAGCTACACCTATCTGGTTGTAGTTGCGGGTTTGCTGGAACTGGTTCACATGGGACAGTCGAAGTTTTGAATAAGGCTGGATTCGAGATAGATAGAAGGTTTGTGTTTTGTTCAAAAGGATTCACTCTTTTTCATCCAAATGAAGAAAAAGAACTTTATGGTGAACGTTTATAAGGTATCTATATCTTGCTTGTAGCCTCATATGTAATTATCACTACCTATTCTCATACTCTGCAGTTCTGCAAGGTAAATCATAAAGATGTCTATTGCTCACGGGTCAAAGGTACTCGACAATAAAGTGTAGTTGGTATATGGATGATGCTCATTTGTTCCTATCATTATACAATAAATAAAATAAGCCTTGGTAACTGGAAAGTCAGTAATACCAAGGCTTTAAGGCTATTAATACATTGAGATTACTCCAAAAACTTTGTTAATTTTCCTCTGACCAGTTTATAGTGAATTTTAGATGTTTATTTCCTGCAAATACAATATTAATATTATATCCTGGATAAAAAATCAAGTGATTATTCTCATTAAATTCTAAAGCAAGATGGTTAACATCATCATCTTTACTATATTAAAGTTGTCTTGTTAACCTATTTCCCAAGATAAGAAATAAGCTGCCTGATTTATTCGCCTTTTTTCAAGAGCTACTGCCAAAGCAAAGTATATATAAGGATAATTTAATATTATAAACTCTAATATACCCATTTTTCCAAAAAACAACATATCTGGAGCGTGCCCATCTAAATAATATCCTTTCCCCACCATATACAATCCAACAAGAAGATATGATATTCATTCAACACGTCATAAGAAAAGTCCATGCGGCTCAAAGATTCGCTGCATGGACTGGTTTGTTTCTATAATTGCTCCCTATAAAATAACGAGAAAGTTTGCACGTAAATACGGAATCAAAACAAAATCCATAAAAGTTTGGTGCTATCGGAGATATTCCCCCATCGCCCCACTCGGCATCAATTCCATCCGGTCGAATTCCATGTCTCTAATGAATTCCCATGATTCCCCAGTCAAAAATTCAGCTCTCTCATAATGGACTATCTATTCTATGAAGTATTATCTTAATCTAATGCTTAGTTCTCCTGTTCTTTTATACATGCGAGACCGTATCACTTACAAAACCTGTTATTCCTCAAGCATGCCTTCCACTCGCTTTACTTTGTCTTCCATCCTGCGTTCTTTATCACGACGGTCATCGATTCGGATATTCGTACAAACTCTAGCAAGACCTTTTTCAAAAGGTACTTCGTGCATCGCTTGGATCACTTCAAACAATTTAGGCAGGTCGCCTTCAATGATTGTATTCATTGGAGTCAGTTGAAAACGAATTTCTCCCTTATTTTCATATTGCTTTAATACTCTTTGAATATCTGCTACATAGCTGCTGACACTTGGAGTTTGTGTACCAACAGGAATAACCGTTACATCAACTATTGCCATTCTTATTCACCAATCCTTTTTATGTATTTCAATCAAGAAGCTACTGACATCTCCCCTATATAGACGGATGTTTTTACTATTATAACTCAAACTTCGCACCTATGAAATTAGATATAGGCTTTGGAGCTAGTTACCTCTTTAAACCAAAGTTTGAGATTCGTAAATCAAGGCACTTCCACTGGTAAGAAAATTACTGTAAATCGGTGAAATAAAAAATGAATCGTTGATTTTTGACACTTGTCCTGCTAACTAGGTCATTAGCCGCTTTTTTAAACATCCCGTATATGCGTACGAGTTGAACTAGATGTATTCCAGTTTTAGTCGTATTGGTATAAAGATCTGTTTTTTTGAATAGCCTTCGTAAAAGCCAAATTATAATCCAGCAAACAAATCCACCTCTATTAACATAGAGGTGGATTTGTTTTAGATCAATTTCTTTTCATTTATATAATCCTTATAGACTAAAACAGCAACACCAATAAAACTTAGACTAACAAACCTGAAGATCATCTCTAAACTGAGCCATTCAGCTAAAATACCTAAAACAAATGCGCTAACTCCAACACCAACGTCAAAACTGGAAAAAAAGGTTGCGTTGGCTGCTCCTCTTTTTTCTTCACTTACCTTTTGAACAGTCCATGTATGTAAACATGGCATAACCGTTCCATAACCTGCCCCAAATAAAACCGCCGCAATGATAAGTTGAAGATCATTTGTCGCATAAGACAGTATAACAAGTGAAAAAAATCCTAACATAGCTGACATGATGATAATAGACCAAGGTCCTTTTTTATCATACCATTTTCCGGTAAACGGACGTAGTAAAGTTGCGACAGTTGCATTGATAAGGAAGAATAGAAAAATATGATCTACTCCCTTTTGTTTTCCAAAAAGAACTAAAAATGTAATAATCGCACCAAAACCAAGTGTTGTAATAACCGTCAGTAACGCTGGGAACCATACGTCTTTTTCAAAAATCATATCCAAAAATCGAAATGGTTTCTTCTTACACTTTACAATAGTAGGTGAATCTAGAAATTGAAGCGCAATTACTGCCAATAGGCTCAGTACTACTGATGACCATATTAAAATATCGAAGGAAAAAGAGTCATAGATAAGGATACCTATACTTGTGCAATGATAGCCCCGACCGTTGTGGATATAGAAAAATACCCCATTCCTTCTCCTAAGCGTGTCTTAGGAATTAAATCCACTACTATTGTACTATTAGCTGTGGTTGATACCCCCCACGCTGCACCATGGAAAAGTCGTAACAGTCGTAACAATAGAAGAAGCCATATAATATTAAGAAACGGATACAGTATTGTAATAATCATTAAAGCTGCACTTGCATAAATGGCTAGACTTTTCCTTTGGTTATCAATTAAATAGTAACCTGCAAAAGGTCTGATTAGAACAGCACCTATCGTAAATAATGATGTTACTAGACCAACTTGAATATGAAGATGCATTCATGCTTAACAAATAGGCAGGCAAAATAGGAAGCAACATTTCAAACCCAATAAAAACTAAAAAGTTGCTTAAAAATAAAAAAAGAAATGAATTATTAAAGATTCTTTGATTTTTCATATAATTATTCCTCGCTTCCAAATTATTTTTCTAAGTTAGAAGCGTTTGGAACACTGAAACGTTTTTCAATTGTCTAAGGTTTTTTAGTCAATAGACTCACCCTCTCTAAACCCCTTAAAAATTTATCAAATAATCATTTCAGAACCTACCCTTATAAACAAGTTAAACGAAGTGTATCTGACCATTCTAATGACATCGTGATACATGCTTATCTCAGTAAGAGAGTTAAAGAGTTAAAAAAGGAAAATAAGGAATTAAGGGACAAGTTAAAATTATTTATGGAAATACATATAATTATTCTAAAGAACGATTGTGGTTAAATTTCATTGAAGTACGTTGGACGGGAAAAACCCGACACATTCTAAATGAGTAAAAAGTTATTTGGAGTAATATGATTTTTTCTACTGTCAATTAAAGCAATACAGTGAGCCAATCGTTCTACCCCTAGTTTAATTTGACTCTCGTTCACTTGAGAGATGCATAATCGAACGAGATTTTCCTTTTTATATTCTGCTAAAAACATTCTAGAGGCATCATCAACATATATATGCTGCTCGGTTAGCATATGAACCACCTGTTTTGCTTTCACATTCTCGGGCAAACTGATGGATAGATAGAATCCGGAAGTCGGTTTAGAAAAAGAAGTATTAGCCGGCAGCAATAATTCACATGCTTCTTGAAGGATTTGCATTTTATTACGATATACCTCTTTAACTTTTTTGAGATGGCTATTGAACATACCGCTTTTTAAGTAGATTTCCAGCGCGCCCTGAGAAAGTGCTGAACTATTAAAATCCGAACTAAATTTATATCGTAAAAAATTGTTAATCATTAATGCAGGAAGAACGACAGCACCAATCCTTAACCCTGGGAGAAAAATTTTCGAAAGGCTTTTAATATAGATCACTCGCCCAGAAGGATCAAAAGAAAATAAAGGATCTGATTTTGGATTTGGATCAAGGTCTCCTAATATATCATCCTCCACTATATATACATCGTATTTTTCAGCTAACTCAACGATTTTTTTCTTTTCGCTATTCGTGTAACAATGTCCAAGTGGATTGTGAAATCTCGGGATAATATAGAAAAATTTTATATCATTATTTCGAAAAATGTATTCCAGACGATCAAGATCAATCCCTTCCATTGATAACTCAATTCCAAAAGTAGTGGCTTGATGCAGATTGATCGACTCAATGAATCCGAAATAAGTAGGCTGTTCAATTAGAATATTGTTTTTTCCATTTGGAAATGGCATGGAAACTAATAAATTAAGGGCTTGCTGCGAGCCAGATACAACGGCTATTCTTTCAGGTTGAGTGAAAACCTGTAAATTTTGCAAATATTTCACCAACTGCACTCGTAGTGAGTAAAGCCCTTGTTGATCAGAGTATGTAAAAAGCTCTTCTTTATAATGGTCAATTGCTTGATTCATACAATGTTGAAATTCCACATAAGGCATAACATTTTTATCTGGACCGGCAGACAAAAAATCAATCACTTCATTTTCTTCCGCCGCTTTTTGATATTCATTCACAACATAGTAGCCGCTTTTAGGAACAGAGTAAATTAAATGCTCTTTTTCAAGTTCTACGTATGCTTTAATTACCGTATTTTTGCTACATGAAAAATACTCAGATAACTGACGAACAGAAGGAAGTTTACTGCCTGCAATTAGCGAACCACCTTCTAGCCGAAGCTTAATGTCTTCCATTATCTTTATATATTTTGAGTTCATAAACTGATCCCCCTTCAACTGTACCAGGACAGATAGGTAAAAAAATGGTTTATTTTTATTGTATGTACTCATAGTATGTTAATTATATCAAAACTGTTTTTAAGATAAGTAAAAAAATGGTGCAGATGTGGTACAAAGTATAAAGATTGGGGTTGGAAAAGATGCAGGGAGAAACAAGAGAAAAATTCGGATTATTTTTGGGATTAGTGGGTGTCATTTGTTTTAGCTTAACACTCCCTTCTACAAGTATTGCCGTAGAATATTTCGGGACTACAATCGTTGGTTTAGGAAGAACAGTTGTAGCCGCTATTTTAGTAGCCGTGGTATTGATTATTCGAAAAGAAAAACTGCCTTCTCTTCGGCAATTCAAACGTCTACTTATTGTTGCTTTTGGTGCAGTTTTAGGATTTCCTCTCCTCACTTCTTGGGCAATGGAATCCTTGCCTGTTTCTCATGGAGCTGTGGAATTAGCCCTGTTACCGTTAGCAACAGCCGGATTTGCTCTATTTAGGGCAGGTGAAATCCCATCTCTCAAATTCTGGATTTCAAGTATAATCAGCTCTTTAGCGGTAATTATGTATGCACTTCATCTTGGATTCGGCCAATTGCAATTTGCTGATTTAGCTTTACTGGCAGCAGTGATCATACTGGGGCTTAGTTACGCAGATGGGGGGGAATTAGCGAAAGAATTAGGTAGCTGGCAAGTGATTGCATGGGCAATTATGATCGGTGCTCCATTTTTCATTATTCCAGTCGGGCTAAACCTTACAACTGAAATGCTTCATGCCCCTTTACAAGCATGGATTAGTTTTATTTATCTCGCAGTTGTTAGTCAATTTCTAGCATATGTTGCTTGGTATAGCGGAATGGCTCTTGGCGGGATAGCAAGAGTTAGTCAGATTCAATATTTACAACCATTTTTGATGATTCTATTTGCAACAGTATTTCTAGATGAATCCATCACAATGTTCACACTAGTAATAGCAGTGATTGTTGTCTTTTCAGTTATATTAGGCAAAAATGCTCCCGTATCAAAAAACGGAGCTGTATCAGGGAAAAACTAACTGCATGTTCAATTGAGATTTCTGTTTAATTAAATAAGAAAATGAAATGAATCCTATGGCATATAACTTATAGAACGACCCAATTGGATTAGATGAAGAAGTTGCCATGAATATAGACTTATCTTATAGAGAAATTATTAATTTAATGCTAAGAAAAGTTTCTGAGAGGAGAAAAAATGTAGATCCCTGCACATTTTAACATTACAGACGAAACACCTGCCTTGGATATAATGAAGGAACATAGTTTTGCGACTCTTTTTTCTCAACATGATGGAATGCCCTACGCGACTCATTTACCGTTAATATTGAACGAGGATAACTCATGCTTATATGGACATTTCGCCCGTCCTAATCCTCAGTGAAAAGACATCAAAAATCAAACCGTTTTGCTGTTTTTCATGGCCCGCATTGTTATAACTCTCCCTCTTGGTATGAGACGAATAAAGCAGTACCAACATGGATTTATATGACCGTTCATGTTTACGGAGAAGTCGAACTGCAAGAGGATGAACATGAGTTAATGAACTCCCTACATGATATAGTATCGAAGGACGAATCTCCTGACAGTTCATACAGTTTGTAAGATGTAGATGCTGAGTTTCTCGCTGGTATGAACAAAGGAGTTCAAGGATTCAAAATAAAAATCAACAAAATAGAAAGGAAAGCAAAGATAAGTCAAAATCATCCATTGAAAAGACAAGAATTAATCGTTAATCAACTGGAACAAATATCAAATACAGATGAGCAACAGATTTCATTATTAATGTAAACAAACCTAGAAAAATAACGGTAAATGGTACTGCACTAACGGGAGTGTTGATCAAATAAGGATTAACGCTCTTTCTCTCATTGAGTGGTGTATTGAAATTGTATTTACTAATTCTATATTCACCTTAGAATCTTCTGACTTAAAATTTTCATCCTTTACTTCATCGTATACTTTTTTAAATAACGGTGGTGTTTCAGCTTTCTCAAATGCACCAGTGTTTTCAAAGAGGATTAAAATTATATATATATCTTCTTTAGTTGCAGGAACTTTTCCAGGCTTAAGAGTAGTCGAAATTTGACCATTTGGTTGCAATATTGCTAATTCTACATCCTTTATAATACCGATGTTTTTGTAGACGGAGTGAAATTTCCAACTCATCAGTTGTTAATCAAGCCTTTTTCCATTCATCTAATCATCACACCATCTTTAATCAAAACAGATGATACTCCTATAAACATATCTTTAGACTGTGACAATGGCAACTCTAGTCTCAGGTCCCCATTTTATAAGACTTTTCTTTTCCTTGTCGGAAGCATAAGTATTAATCAATATCTGCAAACATGGCTAAATCCTCTTTATTACCAATCATCAAGTAGCATATCTCCTTTGTGGATAACATAATCAGGAGATGGAGAGCTCTTCTTTTTTGAATCATTTAAACCATCCCATACGCCCTAACCAGAATAACATCCCGAATCCTACTATAGCCATAACTCCTAGTACCCCAAAATACCCTCCATGCCAAGTTAGTTCGGGCATATATTCAAAATTCATCCCATAAATGCTAGCAATAAATGTTAAGGGGATGAAAATGGAGGTCATTACGGTTAGTGTCTTCATTATATTGTTCGTCCGGTTTGCATTTATAGAAATATAATTATCACGTATATCTGCTGTCATTTCTCTATTAGATTCAATCATTTCAGAAAGCCTGAGCAAATGGTCGGAAATATCCATGAAGTAGACCCTTTCTTCTTTTGGAACTAAAACCCTCTCCGAATTTAAAATTCTATACATTAATTCTCTCATAGGAAATATAGTCCGTCTTAACTTCAGCAACTGGCTTCGGATTTCATAAACATTACCAATTAAATCTCGATTTCCTTTTTTCAATTCAATTTCATTCAATTCGTCCTCAATTTGATACATACTAGGGAAATACCCATCAACAATTTTATCCATGATTAAGTAAAAAATGTACATTAACCCTTTACTTATTGACTGTTTGTCATCCATTACCCTTTGACGAACTAATCCTATTTCGTTTGAAGGCAATAAGTGAAAAGTTACAATAAAATTATGTCCGACAAATATATCCACTTCTTCAGGTGCAAGGGATGATTGGTTTAAAGTGTGCAGAACAAAAAAATCATACCCATCATAATAGTCGAGTTTTGGCCGCTGTAAGGAATGTAAACAATCTTCAATAGCTAATGGATGAAAGTTAAAATGAGTTTTTAACAGCGATGTTTCTTCTTCAGTAGGTGCATCAAAATCCACCCAATACCATTTAATATTCGAATCAGTCAAATGTTCTAATGGTATATCTTCTATTAATTTCAAATCGGATGTTACTGCAAAAGTACGAATCATTTGTACACTTCCTTGAGGAATTATTATAATTTAATGTTCTTCTTTAAAGGGGTTACTTGATCCTCAACGATCACACCAGTAATCTCATCAAACTGAATATACTCTAAGGAACTATCTTTCTTCTGAATACGTAACTCTTTTGTGACTGGATGTATGTATACACAATACCCAGACAAATCATGTGGATTTCCCTCGTTATGCAATCTAAATCTTATCGGTAAATGATATTCCAATGCATAATGAATGTTGTTATCTAACTCTTCAACCTGGTATTCATCTAGTACAGGTTTTTTATTTAGAAAATTATCTCCCTCACCCAATCTTTCATTTAAAGCTTTATGCTCAGGTAACATCAATGTTGCTTGCCATTTCATGATTCCCCTATCACAAATTATGCCCATCAGAAAGATCCCTCCTTTCCATTCACCATATACGAACAAACGTTCTTGTAAAAGGCAGAAAAAAATTCCTTCTCCAATTTAGGGGAAAGGGAAGCATAGAGTCTACTTTGAGTGACAACTATAATTTTTATTGTCTCCCAATCAAATACATTATATTCCCATATAAGCAAAAAACTCGAAAAGAAAAACATGGAGAAGTTTGAAGAATACACCAAGGGAATAATAGATTAAATTTTTTTGCTAACTTTGGTGGGCAAATGGTGGGCAAATATCTATTTCATTTATTTTACTAAGATTTGCCCACCAAATAAAAAACCCCTGACACCAGAGGTGCCAAGGGGTTGAGATATTAATACATCGACATATATTGTTCGCGTTCCCATGTGTGAATTGTGTACGGAACATGTACTAACCGTTAATTTAATGTCATTCTTTCTTAAAAACACCTATTTATAAGGGTTCACTTGTATTTATCTATCAAAATAAATCATAATAACTCAAGCATTATCGGGCATTTATCGGGTGATTTTCGGGCAGTATTTTAGTGTACTATTCATCTTTTTAATAAACAAAATAAAAGAGCACAGCGTGTTTAAGTCGTGTTGGTAGCACTTCTTAAACCGTCCGCCTACTCACGATAGGCAAACACTTGCTGTACCTTATCCACATTTTACAATCTGTGCTGGGTTGGTGAACGTTGCTTTTTTGTTTCCAAAAAGGAGACAGCATTTAGTATGAAGAAACGTATAGACGTAATAGCCAATGAAGAATCATATAACAACCTTTCCACTTTCACAGATATTGAAGAATTAAATATAACGGTACGAGTCTATAGAGACACTATTCGTATGTCTATTAAGCGTACAGATGTACAAGCCAGACTAATCGCATTATTAGAAGTTCTAAAACGTCACATCTACAAGCAAATCGGTGTGAGCTATATGTGTAAGAATACAATTGCAGATAAGCTTGAAGTCTCTTATAAAACTGTTCAACGTGTAATGAAGAAACTTGAAGACCTCGGCATGATACGTCAAAGTACCCATGAAGAGAAAAAAAGATATGATGCAAACAGCCAATGCCATCATTATTCAACCTGTGAAAGAAGAAATGTCCGGTAAGCCCCCTGTGAAAGAGTCCAAGAAGTGTCCGGCCATTAAAACAACTACTTCTTTCTTAAAACAAAATATTAAAAACAATAAACGTAAAGCCGTTGCTCAATTCCTTCATGTAGATAATTCTCAAGAAAACTCTTTAAAAAAGCAAATTTCGTAGCCCATTGGGTTCCTGATGTATTCAGTAACCTAGTAGATTCATTCTACGAAAAGGCTGAAACTATACAGGAATTCTGGAAGGTTATTAAACAATGTAATAGAGTGGTTGATTATTCTACTAACAAACGAGCATTCACAGGTAAACAGGAAATAGAAATCGGAATCAAGGTATTTAAGGAATTTGTTATGAAGGTTAAGGGTGGAATTAACATGCATAAAGGACCCTTTGCTTATTTCAATGGGATTGTGAACAAGCTTATGAATAATATTTACTTTGATGCAGATTTTATGGACAACCTTAATTAATCTCAGAAAAGGTTTTTACCCGCCCAGAATATTTTATTCCTTTAGCCCTTAAAGTATAAGGTTCATTACACAAAAGAGTATGTTCCATAAGAGAATTTTTTATTCCTCCTTTAGTTGATCCGATCAATTCTCTTCCAAATTTTATCTATTAAAGGTTTTTGCTAATTTTCTTATAGAACTAAAGGAGCAGGATAGTTGCAGAAGGGAATTTCCTTATTCGAATTGTTCCCTTAGATTGAGCAAATGTTAACGGCTAATCAATTTCTTTAATTGGGTAACTCTGAGTATTAGTACATTTCCTTAACATAGTGAATAGGATAATTTAAAAAATCTTTGAAGGCGTTGAGAAAAATGTATGATGCTCCTATTTCGTATCCCCACCAATATCAATATCCAAATCCTTATTATTTTAATGTTCCAATAAATAACAATGTAATACAGCCCCAATACTGGACTACACAAGATGTTGCTAACCGATTTGATTTTTTTCAATCATCAATTGGAAGGAATGAAATCGGACTAAAAGATTATGGACAGAAACCATTTGTAATCAATATTAATGAAGCTACAAAACAAAACAATAACTACCGTACCGCATTATGGACAGGAAATCATTTTCAAGTTACATTGATGAGTCTTAAAGCTGGGGAAGATATCGGTTTAGAAATTCACCCTAACGTTGACCAATTTTTACGCATTGAACAAGGTCAAGGGATTGTTCAAATGGGCAAGAGAAAAGATAATTTAAACTTTGTACGAAATGTTTATGATGATTCTGCCATTATGATACCTGCTGGAACATGGCATAATGTAACCAATACAGGTAATATCCCGTTGAAAATTTATTCTATATACGCACCTCCACAACATCCATTTGGCACGGTTCATGTAACTAAAGCGGATGCTTTGGTTGCAGAACACCGTTCTGACTGCGATATGCATTATTCTCCAACAAAGTATCCAAATAGGATTCAAACAAATAATTTCAACATCGTAAAAACAAGATTTTCTAAAGAGGAAGCAGCAGCGATAGCTTTACTTTTAGGCATTGATTTTAATAAAAGCAAGTTTGATTTAGATGAGTTTTGGATGGGAGTAAATACCGAGCTTGAACATGGAAACATATCCAGCCAAACAAATGTAACTGGTGATGATCCTATTATAACGGGGAAAATTGCCCTAGCTCATCTTCGTGAGTTTCCTGATTACTACAAAAGACTAAAGGTGCTTGAGGAAGAAGCAAAAGCCTATTGGAACATGGATTAATAAAATGCCTAAATGATTAGAACAACTCATATTTTCAAGCGAGTTTGTGAAATGTTTTACTTAAACTAACGGGTGCTATAGTTCAAGAAGCGCAAGGCTCTATAGCATTTATAGTATTGTCGATTTACCACGCTTTTGTTGAACAAGAAGTAAAAGGGTGATACATATTATATATGACTAATATGTATCGCCCTATATTTTTTATGTATTTTTATGATTTAGGTCTTGATAAGCGTAATAGACCAGACCTTGTATAATTTCTAAACTTCACCTTGCATTTTATCTTCGAATCTAAACAAATGAACTTCTTGTTTTCTTCAACAATTAAATCATGACTATAGAATTGTTTCCTTGCTGCAGGAGTGACAAACTCCATTATGCCAGCTGGTTTTTTTCGGTTATTTTCTTCAATCCCTAGAAGCAAACCAAATTCATCTTTTCGCAATCCGGTTAGTACTGCATCGGTTTATTGATAATTGATTTGTTAAACCTTTTGTGATATTACAGGTCGACACTGCATATTTCCTCTTTAAGAGACTTTTTTATATCCTTAAGTATTTCTCGCATTCTCTTATTTCGGTTCAATTGCTGTTTCTTTTTCGGTGTAAAAAACAGTAAATGACATCTTTATTTATCTAGTTCCTAATCATTTCTCGTTCTTTTAAAGATTGAACAGGACGATTGTTGTCAGGGGAAATTTCCTGGAATGCTTGAATTTGTGTTTTTGACATTTCAATTGGCTGCTCAAAGATTACCCATTTTACTTCTTCCGTACATGGAGGGGTCGTTAACGAACCGATATAATGGAAAGTCGTTTGATCTTGAGGTAGTAAAGCTTGTAAATCAATCGGTTCTTTTACGGTAATTTCTTTTTCTGTTTCTTCCTTCGGTAATACATCCCAAACAGATTCCAGTTTTTCATTTTCTTTTCTTTCTTGAATCATCACTCCAAGGACGGCAAGCTTTCCATTCGCGTCTTTATGTACGAGGTGCAGTTCCATATCATAATTTTGGCCATTAAATTGATGTTCACTTGGAGTATGGAAATGAAATTGAGCGAGCTTGTACTCAATTCCTTCAACGACAATGCTGTTGCTTTCTATTGTGGCATTAGCCTGCACTGTATGACCGTTGTTTACGAGTGAAAAAGTTGTTGGCTCATATTTGATTTGAATGCCTTCTAATTTTTTATCCGCTTTTACTTGGGAGAATTCAATATTAATTGGTGATTGTTCACTTCCATTGGCACAGGCTGAGTTTGCAGAGTCTAGTTCTCCCCAGTGTTCAGGTCCCGTGTCCCCCTCATAAGACCAATTAGAAGTGTGTGTACTATGAGCCTCTTTTGCTTCACTTTCTTTCTTACCAGTGGTTTGTTCCTCTTCTTTTTGTGCAGTTGTTTCCTTAGTTTTATACGAGCAAGCTTCTAATAAACAGACTAAAGATACAACTAAAAATGGATAAGCAAGATTCTTTTTCATGCTTGATTTAACGCTCCTTTTACCAGATTTTAATAATCTATACAATAATATACTAAAAATAAAAAAATGGTAAACGTTATTTTCTAAAAAATGTTCACAGACCATGTTTTGATAAAAGTAGACCAAACCCTTACCTATCTGTATTAAGATCGGAGTTGTTTTTAAGGCAGCTTTTTCTTTATGCAACTATCGGGGCAGTTAGTTGAAGAAGGATTATAATGATATATTACTAAAATGGAGGAGATTATTGAACCAAACTAGAAAAGAGTAGACAACCAAGCATTTGTTGAAAAAGGTTTGATGAGGAAATTAAGTTATATTATTGAAAAATCGTTCTTAGTTTGCTATAAAACAAAAAAGCTAACAAGGATGTTAGCTAAAATCTGCTACTTGTTAGATTGAAAAAAGAACAGTTTAATTTATTCTTCACTCGCACTTGTTACAAGTTATCCGTTGTCTTTCTTACTATCTTTAGATTTTTTTTTGAATATCTTATGTTCTTTTTAGGTCTTGTATTTCTTTTCTTAATTCTGAAATTTCAAATTCGATATTCACAAGTATTATAGATAAAGAAGCCAGTATTATATTTTCTTGTTTAATGTCTGAAACTTCATTATCGATTTTCTCCAATTTTTGAGATAAACCTGTATTTTCTTGTTGCATTGCTGAAATTACATTATCGATTTTCTCTAATTTTTGATATAACGAAACCAGCTCTGTATTTTCTTGTTTTTCAGGAACTTTCGTTACAGGTGCCGTAGAGCTTTGTTTGTTTTTACTAATCCCCGTAACAGTATTCATAAGCGTATCATTTTTTAGAAGAGTTGTGGCCAGCTGCATAATAGAATTTAAATCCATAGAATTTTCATTTTTTAATGAATTGCTGGTAAGATTAATAGTATCCTTATCTATATTATTATTCGAATTCTTTACATTATTTTCATTAATTTGTTCATCCATAATTTAATCGCCTTTCTTTTAAATGTAAATTCTAAAATTTTCTAACAATATATGTCGTTAAGCCTAAAATGTTGTGTGTTAATATCTTCATTGAAGGGATATTTTTCCTTCCAGAACTAAACAATTATTATTCGTTTTTATAGAAAAAAAACCTGGGAGAGCATTTTTTTATGATCTCCCAGTGTTCTCCTCATCCATTAGAAACTCCTAAAAAGATAAGCGTAAGTTTTTGCGGCCATATTACTAAGGGCAATCAGCTGTAGCAATAGCGTCTCTAGCGGCTATAATTGGTGCAGGATCGAAGCCAAATAGTTGAGCAACAATGATAGCAAGAGTTAAAAGAAGGAACAAAACTAGTCTCCCTAATTCACAAAGAAGATTTTCAAGAATACCACCATCTTGTAAAATAGAAATTGCCATTTATCTTTCCCCCTTTCTAATTAAGATTTTCTATAAGGGGCCCCTTATTCTACATACTATGTAATAAAAACGGACAAGCTTAAACTTATATCACCATAATAAAAAAAAGGCTGCATTTTTTTATTAAACAAAATTAAAATGATTTACAATATTGACATTGCCCGAGGTTATGCCTTGAGAATTATTGGTGAAGCACAAGGATGTCTTTCAGGCAGCATATTCTAATTGTCCAAAGGATAGCGATTGCTGAATGAAGTAGTCGTTTTTTTACTAACGGGGCTATTGCTGCACACAATTGGATTCAGCAAATTAAAATTAACTTTGCAGCAAGTGAAGATTTTCGTATAGATCAGGTGATTTATAACGAGGATATTGATATTACGGAGTTAGTTGAGAAAGTTAGAACTTTAAGCTGATTTGCTTTTTTTCAACATAATAAATATCCAAATTGCTCTAAGGAGAATATATGAATCTTATTAAAAAGATACCTAAAGGTCTATTCAATATATTAAAATCGTACTTAATTCTATTTATTTATACTTGTTTATTATATTTTAGAAAGGTATTTAGGCTAAGTAAAAGATTCATAAAAAGAATAAAGGAAACGTGGTATATAGGGGCTGTTTTACTAATACTAATAACTTTACTGAATTATATAGGGGAATCTTTCAACATCGCTGAATATACAGCAAAATATTCCAGGGCTAGTAAATACTATTTTGACTATTTATTTAATAGATTTCTTAAGGATTGAATATGAAAGGAAAAGAGATGTCAACAGGCATTATCTTTTCAATCTTGAACTGAATCGGTTGTCACAAGAAATTAAATTTGCTCTCAGTATTTTTTTTGAAACTACGAACTATAAAGTAGATGAAGAAGAACTTTTAGATATAGTAAACAGGAAAGGTTTTTGGGAAGAAGAGCTTTATAGATTTGGACATTTCTCATTGGTTGAAAAAGATAAACCAATTAATAGAAATGATTTTTTATATAAAATCTTAAAAATATTAGCAATTAAAAATAAACATTTTTTTTCAAGTTATACATCATTTTGTTCTTATTATCGCTGATTCTGTAGCATCATTCTTAGCGTCCTTATCCCTATTCCTGCTAAAGGTGAAAAAACCAATCACAAGTCCGGTGACCGTGCACAAAAGCCCGATGACTGTAGTTAAAACCCCAATTATAATTTCCAAGGATACCCCTCCTTGATTTCTACTTATACATAATAAAAAGCCGCCCTTATGGGACGACTTGAATTTTATTTCTAAGAAAAAAAGCCTATTTAGGCTTCCAATAGCGCAACCCGTTCTTCTAATGCAGCGAGACGGCTTGTTAATGATTCAGTTAATGCTGCAAAATCGGTTAATTGCTGCTGTTGTGTCAATACTGTTTCTGATAATCTTTGTATCTCGGATGCCTGTGTGTTTTTCACTTCATTTATTTGCTGGATAGCTCGCCATGAAACAGTAGTCATTGCATACTGATCAATTCCATCACCATTTATAACTTGTTCGGGAGTCCTCCATTTTTCGCCTATAACCAAACCATATTTCCGCAATAACAAGAAAAACTAAAGAAAAATCAAAAAAAGGATTTGATAGTAAAAAAGAAGCCCAACTAGCAGCTGAAGAAATGGAAGGTGATTCGCGAATGCTACGAAATAACACCTGAATCATTAAAGACGTATTTGAATGCGTGGCTAAATGAATATAAACGTGGTACAGTAGCCAAAAATACATTTGAATTACACAAGCGTAACATTAAAAAACATATTTTTCCATATTTCAAAAATATATTACTTAAAAATGTAAAGCCCATAATGTATCAAAAATTTATTAATGAGCTAACTGAAAAGAAATATAGTAGAAGAACAATAGAGATCATACATGGTACAAAGTACAATGCATTAGAAAAGGCCTTAATATTAGGGAAAATTAAAATGAAGCCTTGCTCTGGAGTTACGATTAAAGGTGAACATAAAAACAGTGAACTAAAGTTTATCGATTCGGAATATATTTCTAGCTTTTTAAAAGCAGCCTATGAATATGGATATATTTATTGGATATTTTATAAAGTCCTTATTGAAACCGGTTTACGTAAAGGTGAAGCAGCTGCCTTACAATGGAAAGACATTGACCTAAAAGAAAAAACAATTAATATCAATAAATCGCTTGATTTTCAAGAAGCTAGGATCAAAGTAAAATCTTTGGTGATGTTAAAACTTATCATTCAAAACGTGTAATCACAATTAGTCAGTCCCTTACAAATGATTTACTTTTTCACAAGAAGTATCAAAACCAAAACAAATTGGCATTACAAGAAGATTACTACCATGACCTTAATTTAGTACTTTGCAGAAATGATGGAAACTACATGCCAAAATCAAGCCTTTTTAATTCATTTGCTCGTATCTTAAAAAAAGCAGAGCTTCCCTCTTTGCCTATTCACTCTACTCGACATACGCATGCAGTTTGACAGTTAGAGGCAGGCACAAGCATGAAATACATTCAAGAGCGTTTAGGTCATGGCAGTATGCAAATCACGGCAGATGTATACTCACATATTAGTGAAAAAATTGAACATGACACAATGGATAAATTCGAGGAGCATATAAAAAATGTCCTTGAATAATTTTTTTCGGGCATTTATCGGGCATTTATCGGGCAGTTAATAACTTCATTTGATTTTATGAATGAATGCCCGAAATAGAAAAACCCCTGACACCAGAGGTGCCAAGGGGTTGAGATATTAATACATTGACATATATTGTTCGCGTTCCCATGGGTGAACTTGTGTACGGAACATGTCCCACTCGATTTCTTTTGCTTCGATGAAGTGTTCAAGTAAATGTTCACCTAATGCTTCTTTGATGACTTCATCAGATTTTAATGTTTCCAATGCAGCATATAAAGTAGCTGGTAGATCAACGATACCTACTTCTTCACGTTCTTCTTTATTCATAACATAGATGTTGCGGTCAACTGGAGCTGGAGGAGTCAAGTCGTTCTTGATACCGTCAAGACCAGCTTTCAGCAGAACTGCAAGTGCCATGTATGGGTTTGCTGCTGGATCGACACTACGTACCTCTACGCGAGTACTTACTCCGCGTGAAGCTGGGATACGGATTAATGGGCTACGGTTTTTAGCAGACCATGCAACATAACAAGGAGCTTCGTAACCAGGAACTAGACGTTTGTATGAGTTAACAGTTGGGTTTGTTACCGCAGTGAAGCTTGGAGCATGCTTAATGATCCCTGCGATAAATTGCTCAGCTGTTTTACTTAATTCCAATTTACCTTCTTTATCAAAAAATGCGTTTTCGTTGCCTTTGAATAGAGAAACGTTACAGTGCATACCAGATCCATTAACACCGAACAATGGTTTTGGCATGAATGTCGCGTGTAAACCATGTTTACGGGCAATCGTTTTAACAACCAATTTAAATGTTTGGATGTTATCACAAGCTGAGATTGCATCTGCATATTTAAAGTCAATTTCATGTTGTCCTGGAGCTACTTCATGGTGGGATGCTTCGATTTCAAATCCCATTTCTTCAAGCTCAAGAACGATGTCACGACGGCAGTTTTCTCCTAGGTCAGTAGGTGCAAGGTCAAAGTATCCGCCTTTATCGTTCAATTCTAGAGTCGGCTCGCCTGCTGCATCCAGTTTGAATAAGAAGAATTCAGGTTCAGGTCCAAGATTGAAATCTGTGAAGCCCATTTCTCTTGCTTCTGCAAGAACACGTTTTAGGTTTGCACGTGGATCTCCATCAAAAGGTGTTCCATCCGTATTGTAAATATCACAGATCAAACGTGCGACTTTACCTTTTTCGGAAGTCCAAGGGAAGATAACCCATGTATTTAAATCAGGATATAGGTACATATCAGACTCTTCGATACGAACGAAGCCTTCAATGGAAGATCCGTCAAACATCATTTTATTATCAAGTGCTTTTTCTAATTGACTGACTGGGATTTCAACGTTTTTAATTGTCCCTAAAATGTCGGTAAATTGTAAACGAATGTACTTAACATTTTCTTCTTTCGCTAAACGAGTGATGTCTTCACGTGTGAACTTTGCCAATTTCTATTCCCCCTAATAATCATTCATAAATCATATTTTTTATTGGAAAAAACGAGACATATCCCCTTGTCTAAGAGAAGTTCGATGCTTGCTACCTTGTAAAAGCTCGGCACGCAGAAGCTTGCGAAGCTCCTCGTCACTAAGGTCATGTCTTATTTTTTCCGCTTGTTCTAAATCTTGAGTTTTAGGTAAATTCTGTTCCTTTACAGTGAAAATCTTTTTAATGCCGGCCAGATTGACTCCTTGTTCGATTAAGTCTTTAATCTCAAGCAGCCGATCGATATCGTTTAAAGAAAAAACCCGACGATTTCCTTCTGTTCTCATAGGAGTAATAAGTTGATGCTCTTCGTAATACCGAATTTGGCGTGCAGACAACTCAGTTAACTGCATGACGATTCCGATGGAAAAAAGAGGCATCGAACGCCGAATGTTGTTGCCGCTCATTCTTAGCATCCTCCTTTTGTTTATCTTAAAATAAGCATATATCATGTTATTAAACTTGTCAATATGATGTTACATTTTATGACGTGTTTTTTTCAGAAAAATCAAATGATTTGCTACTACTCAAATATTATGACTATTGTTTTTGCAGGAATCCAAATGTATTTGGATTCCCATTACGCACCTAACTTAATTTCATTTACAATTGAATCAGCTTTTTGTCCATTAGCGCATTCACGGCAGTCAATACAGCCACTTTAACATGGGCGTATGTCAATCCGCCTTGAACGTAGGCAACATATGGAGCCCTTGTCGGACCATCTGCCGTCAGTTCAATGCTGGCCCCCTGTATAAAGGTGCCTGCAGCCATGATTACATCGTCTTCATATCCTGGCATATAGGCAGGATATGGTGTCACATGTGAATTGATTGGTGATGCATATTGGATGGCCTGACAGAAGGCAACCATCTTATCCCGGTCATCAAATTGGACGGATTGAATCAAGTCAGTCCGCTTCGCATCCCATTTAGGTGATGTATTCATACCGAGTTTTTCTAAAAAGGCGGCTGTGAACATGGCTCCTTTAACCGCTTGGCCCACGATATGCGGCGCAAGGAAGAATCCTTGGTACATTTCCTGCAGACTATAAAGCGACGCACCTGCTTCAGCCCCTATTCCTGGTGATGTTAACCGATAAGAGCAAGCTTCAACCAGGTCCTTTTTACCAACAATGTATCCTCCGGTTTTCACTATCCCGCCACCAGGATTTTTAATGAGGGAACCAGCCATTAAATCCGCTCCGACATGACATGGTTCTTGTGTCTCAACGAACTCTCCATAACAATTGTCCACGAAAACGACGATTTCCGGGTTAATGTCTTTAACAAAGGAAATCATTTCCTTTATTTCATCGATCGTAAAGGAAGGACGTGTAGCATACCCTTTTGACCTTTGTATACCGATCATCTTCGTATTTGGTTGTATGGCTTGTTTGACGGCTTCGAAATCAACGGTTCCAGTTTCCGCTAACGGAACGGCTTTATAGCTGATCTGAAAATCACGTAAAGATCCGATACCCGATCCCCTGATACCGACAATTTCTTCCAAAGTATCATACGGCTTTCCAGTTATGTATAACAATTCATCCCCTGGGCGCAATATGCCGAAAAGAGCGGTCGAGATGGCGTGTGTGCCTGAAATGATTTGGGGGCGCACCAATCCAGCTTCCGCTCCAAAAACATCTGCAAATATCAATTCCAGCGTATCGCGGCCCATATCATCGTATCCATACCCTGTAGTCGGGATGAAATGGGAATCACTCACTCTATGTGCTTGATAACTTTGTAATACGCGAAATTGATTTTCTTCAATTCGTTCGTCCACTTGCTTATGTAACGGAGAAATCATTGCTTCCACTTCCTGGGCAATGTTTTTCAACACTTCTCCATTTGTTAACTGCTGATACATCAAAATTCCCCTTTATAATGAATATTTCTCCAGCTGCCCGGTTATTGGATGATCAGCTAGACAAAAACCCTTGCATTCATATCTTTCCGATTCTTCATTAAAGGAGAGAGTGCGCAATATGGTTTCATTTTTCAGCTGTGATAATAGTTTACCCTCACTCGATGGCAGGAAAACATAATACGGGACCATTTCTTCAATCACGTACTTTTCAATTTCTTCCATGATTTGATTCAGATCCGATTGTTCATAGGCACTGATCATTAATGAAGCACGACTGGCTGACCTGACAAAATCAACGTGAATCTTATCTTTCTTATTATACAACGTTAGCTGTGGAATGGAAGGGACATCTAAGTCATTTAGCAATTCCTGCACCGTTTTCTGATGATTAAAGTAATCAGTACTTGAGGAATCGACCACATGGAGCAATAGATCTGCTTCTTTCACCTCTTCCAGGGTCGAGCGGAATGCGGCAATTAAAGATGTCGGTAAATCTTGAATGAATCCAACCGTATCCGTCAGCAGCACGGTAAATCCGCTAGGAAGAATCGCCTTTCGTGTCATGGGATCCAGTGTAGCGAACAATTGGTTCTCTTCGTATGAATCCGCCTCCGTCAAACGGTTGAACAGTGTTGATTTACCTGCATTCGTGTATCCCACAAGGGCTATTTGAAAGGTCTTATTACGTTTCCTTCTATCACGATAGCGTTCACGATGCTTCACAATGCCACTTAATTGTTGCTTGATTTCATCTATTTTCCCACGGATGTGGCGGCGGTCGCTTTCCAGCTTCGTCTCCCCTGGTCCCCTGGTGCCGATTCCGCCTCCTAGCCTGGACATTGCCGTCCCCTGTCCGACTAAACGCGGCAATAAATATTGGAGCTGAGCAAGTTCAACCTGCAGCTTTCCTTCCCTGGATCGCGCCCGCTGAGCGAATATATCCAATATTAGCTGTGTCCGGTCAATGATCCTTGCATCCAATTGTTTCGAAAGGTTCCGAATCTGGCTCGGGGATAGTTCATCATTAAAGATAAATAAATCCGGCTCCAGCTCCTCTTCCAGATTCCGAAGTTCCTCCACCTTTCCTTTTCCTATATATGTAGCCGGATCGACGTTTTCCCTTTTCTGGGTGATGGTCATTAAAACTTCACCATTCGCCGTCTTCGCCAAAGAAACCAGTTCATCAAGTGAATATTCAAAACGTTCATTAGTCTCAGTTGTTTGACACCCAATCAAAACGGCCTTTTCCTTTATTGCTTCTTCCAAATCACATGCACCACCTTCTGATAGATTTCAGTTAATCATAACAAAAAAATTAAATATATAAAAATTTCCTCCATACGAAGCTTTTAACCGTTTTAAAAATTCCGATAACATGCTAAAATCAAACTTGGCTTTACCATCAAAATCGAAAAGACATAGAGGGACATTCATATGACATGGGAAGTATTAAGCTTCATAGGTACGATTGCATTCGCTATTAGCGGAACCATCATCGCCATGGAAGAAGAGTATGATATTTTAGGAGTTTATATTTTAGGAATCATAACCGCCTTTGGCGGAGGGGCAATCCGTAATCTGTTGATCGGTGTCCCCGTTTCAGCGTTATGGGATCAAAGTTTCTATTTTGTCATCGCATTAGTATCCATCACCATCGTTTTTGTTTTTCCTACAAACCTTTCAAAGCACTGGGACAGATGGGGAAACCTCAGTGATGCCATTGGCCTTTCAGCCTTTGCCATCCAAGGGGCGATGTATGCCGTGGAACTTAATCATCCAATAAGCGCCATCATTGTATCAGCTGCATTAACCGGATGCGGCGGCGGGATACTCCGAGACGTACTGGCCGGAAGAAAGCCATTGGTCTTCAGAAAAGAAATCTACGCAGTATGGGCCATCATTGCAGGCTTGGCTTTAGGCAGTGGTGTATTTTCCCAGTCATGGCAGCTTTATTCGCTCTTTGCCGTCATCACGATATTGCGAGTCCTTTCTTACACCAACAATTGGCATCTTCCTAATAAAAAATGGGTGCCTAAAACATAAATTTGAAAAGCCCGCCATCTTGGTGGGCTTTTCCATGTCATTCTTTCTCATCATCCTCGAAAATCAAATCTTGGCTGGTAAGCGTCAGTAAATCGGATTTTTCAAATGAATCCTCCAATAAAAGCCGCATTGCCTGAGCCCTAATTGACTTTTCAAGTACATTGCGGATATAACGTCCGTTAGAAAATGAAATAGGTCCCCGGAATGAACGTAATATGATTAAATGTTCTCTTAATTTCCTTTCGGCATCCCGATTCATTAGATACTCCTTTTCCTGCAGCATCCGATCGGCTATTTCCATTAACTGTTCAATCGTATAATCCGGAAAATCAACAACAAGCGGGAACCTGGAATGAAGGCCAGGATTAAGGCTGAGGAAATAATCCATTTCCCTTGAATATCCAGCCAGGATCAAAATGAATTCGTGCTGCCGATCCTCCATATGCTTGACAAGGGTATCTATGGCTTCTTTTCCAAAATCCTTTTCGCCGCCTCTTCCCAAAGAATAGGCTTCATCAATAAATAAGATTCCGCCAATGGCCTTTTTAATTAAATCCCTTGTTTTTTGGGCAGTATGACCAATGTATTCCCCGACCAAATCTGCCCTCTCCGCTTCAATTAAATGGCCTTTTGAAAGTACATTCATTTTTTGAAACAACTTACCGATTAAACGCGCAACGGTTGTTTTCCCTGTTCCTGGATTTCCTTTAAACATCATATGCAGCGCTTGCCTGCCAGCCTTCAGCCCCTTTGCCTCACGTTGTTTATTGATGTAAATCCAGGCATATATCTCTTTTATCATCCGTTTCATTTCTTCCATTCCGACCAGCGATTTCAGTTCATCTTCAATCTCTTTCAATGCCACATGCTGGTGGGGGATTTCCTGCACCAAAATTTCTTTTATCGGCAGATCCTTTTGTAGCGCTTTTCTGTTTTCCGCATTAAACACAATATTGATTTGCCCGTTATTTTTCATACGGATCGGTTGTTCCAATGCATTCACCTCTCCATCTTGGACCCTGACTCCAACACCACAATTTTCGATTTATGATGGTCATAGGCATATGCTGCATAGCCAAAACTAACCCATCGGAAAATTCGTTTATTTTTTTTCGTGATTAAGCCCCATTCCCTTCCTGAAAAGCGACTTATTCTGACAGGATTTTTTTCCTTGGAGGATTTGTTGCGACAAACTCCATTCCCGTTCACCAATTTATTAGGGGTAATGTCATTTCCTGCGGTTTCCCGGAAAATAATCCGTCCCTTAATATATATTCAAATCAGGTACGTAAAATTATCGATTCTTTGAAAAAAGAACGGAGAAATGCATGAAAAAAAAAACAGGTCGCTATAAGCTAAACCTGTTTTTTACATTCATATATATGATTATTCCTTCACTTCGTAATCAATTTGAACATTACGTTGTGGAGCAAATGTGGAGATCGCATGTTTATAGACTAATTGCTGTTTGCCCTCTGATTCAAATAAAACGGTAAAATTATCGAACCCTTTCACTTGTCCTCTAATCTGGAACCCGTTTAATAAAAATACCGTTACATACGTACCATCTTTACGTAATTGATTAAGAAACTGATCTTGAATATTTACTGATTGTTTCATGTATTAGTCCTCCTCTTTTCTCTCTAAATTTATGTATTCGCCTTCACTGAAAAGCTTTCCTGCTATAAATCCAGATATTTCATGTATTTTTTTTGGAAAGCCCTCGAGATCGGTCATATCAAACCAAATTACATCCATTTTATTCCGAAACCAGGTCAATTGCCTTTTTGCATATCGACGGGAGTTTTGCTTTAATGTTTCAACTGCTTCATCCAATGAAGCCCTACCATCAAAAAAATCATAGATTTCTTTATAGCCTATAGCCTGGATTGATTGGCAATCCCTCAAACCTTTTTCATAAAATGACTCCACCTCTTGAATCAGCCCTTCTTTTACCATGCCATCAACACGTTGATCGATGCGTTGATATAACTTTTCACGTTCCATTGTCAATCCAATGATGCACGTATCATATTTTAATTCTGTAGGCTGTTCATTCAGCTGCTCACTCATCGTTTTTCCAGTACAATGAAAAATCTCAAGTGCCCTGATCACCCTTCTTACATTATTAGGATGAATCCGATTCGCGCTTTCCGGGTCAACGCTGCGTAATTGTTCAAAAACAGGATCAATTCCTGACTCCCTTACCTGTTTTTCGAGTCCCTCCCTATAAACAGGGTCGGATGGTGCCTCCGAAAATTGATAATCATAAATGACCGATTGTATGTATAATCCTGTTCCACCAACGATAATGGGAAGTTTACCTCTGCTTTGGATATCCTCGATACAAGCATTAGCCCGCTCCTGGAACTCTGCCGCACTAAATGGTTCATCAGGATCTTTAATATCAAGTAAATAATGAGGAATTCCTTCTGTTTCTTCCCTCTTGATTTTTGCAGTCCCAATATCCATCCCCTTATAAACCTGCATGGAGTCTCCGCTAATAATTTCACCATTAAATAACTTTGCCATCTCAATGCTCATCTTTGTCTTCCCAACAGCAGTCGGTCCAATGATAACGAGAAGTTTTCCTTTTTGTTGTTTCACAATCTCACTGCCTTAAATGATTTTTTCCCTATCTTATCATAATCTCGATGAAAGCAGCTAAACATCTACCCATTATGTCCAATTCAGGTATTTTTATTCAACTTTTTTTACCCGTAATAATCGTCATCAATCCCCTTCTCCTGGTAGAAGGGGAAATAATCACGATAATAGAATCGTAAAAAGGGTATGATTCCTTCTGCATTTGAGGAATCATACCTTCTTATCAATTGTGTTTCCTTTGGAATTCAATTTAGCCCATTTTTCCATTTACGGGTACGATCATCGTAACGGTCGTTTCTTTTTCAGAGGATTGTACATGAATCTCTCCATCATATCTGTTCACTAAGTCTTTAACGATGAATAATCCTTGTCCGCGAACTTTGCCCTTTTGTGCCTTTTTGGTTGAAAAACCGCTGGCGAATATATTGTCCAAATCTAATTCTGAAATCATGGGTCCGGTGTTCGTGACCATAAACGTATACTTTTCATCATCAGCTTTGCAGGCAATATTCATTCGGCGTTCTTGCTCTGGCAATTCAATTGTTGCCTCAATAGCATTGTCGATAACATTTGATAATAATTTTATCAAATCGATTGTTTTGACCCGATTGAAGGATACGGGTGAAACATCAATCTCAATATCGATGTTATAATTCTGGGCCGAGAGCCTTTTGGTCTCTAACAGGACAGATAAGCCCGGATGAATCACATGCAATTTCATTGATTCAATCGAATGCACTTCTTTTGAAAGACCGGTTAAATATTCGAGTGCTTTTGCGTTCTCCTCCAATTTAAGCAGTCCATGTACCACCTGAATATGATTGGAAAAATCATGCCTTAATGAGCGGACTGAAGCAATGAGCGATTGAAATTCAGATTGATACGTATCTTCCGTATCCCCCACTTCACGTGTCAGTTCCTTTTGATACCATTTTTGAATGACAAAAAAGGTAACCAGCAGCATGATAACAAATCCACCATTATAAGCAAGAATGGCAATGCTGCTTTTCAATACCTTGCCGTTAATGGCATTTATATCTTCTGCGCTCACATCAATGCCCAAAAAACCAATAATGGTGCCATCTTGATTTTTCATTGGCACTCCCACAGTCAAATACTCACCATATTCCGGATCTTCTAGAATCCCGGTAATAAAGTTATTGCCTTCATACGCCTGTTTGACCTGCTCCGGCGGAACAGTACATGCACCACCGATAGGAAAATCCCCTTTATGTTCTTTAGAAAACCCAGTAATCATGCACTTAGCTACTCTCGGATTATCAATTAAAATGGTATAAACATATAATGCTCCTATTTTTTCACGGGCATCCTCTAAGTAAGCTTTTATATCCATATAATCCCGGCTCTTTACTTGGTTATTGAGAAATCGCTGATAGGCCTCTATATCCATCGAGTCGGCAATAGATCTAGCAGCTACCAAGTTTTGATTAGCAACGGATTTTTGCACAGAATTTTTAATGCTTAAGTATGTTGAAAACATATTTAGAAGAATGAAAACAATCATTAAAAGAATGGTCAAATAAAGAAATGCCCTTAACTTTTTATTTTTCATTGGGTTAAACTTACCTCATCTCTAGCAGCTAAAAGTTAACGAATATATTCTGAGTTTACTATATAAATTGACAAAGAAATAGAGAAAAGTCTAATATCCTCTATAATCCCAGGCATATAATACTATAATTAATCAAGTAATTAACAGATTTCCCACTAATTTTCGGCCATATAACTTTTTATATTTTAATCTATACTACTTCAACTATCATTTTTTTCCAATAAACCATTTCTTTTCATACAATTAATTATATCAGTATAATTCCATTCAGGAAAATGGAGAAAAATAGATAATACAGAGTTCGGTATGTTCGCTTCAAAAAAATAATTTTACCCTTTATATGAAAATATTACAAGAATCTGGAGGTTTTATCTGTAAAATCACACCATAATTCATATTTTTTATATTAATTTGTGCAAAATAGTGGGTCACCCCTCTTGCAATAGTCCATATTAACTAATTCCTCAATACTGAAAACGCCATTTCAATGAGAAGATCTCCTGGATTAAAAAAATGGAATCAGAGCCTGATCCCCTGATTCCATTTACATATTATAAGTTTTATTTAAACGAATTGATGACTGCCCGCTCATACATCTTTTTAGTTACTTGATAATAAAGCAGTTGAAAAAGAAAATACGTTGCGATGACCATAGCCGAATAGACAAACAAATTGGATTCCAATAAATTGCTTAATGCCACGTAGGCGACTATGGCATGAATCATCCCTATCAGAAAAGGAGCGAAAAAGAGGATGCGTATTTCCGCACTTAAAATTTGCCGTATTTCTTTTTTTGTCAGTCCCAATCGATGAAGGGCATGAATTTGGATTTTTTTATCTTCTAAATTTGTAAAAACTCGCAGATACATCATACTCCCTTGGACGATAAAGAATAATAAACTGACAAACAAGCCGATAAAAAGAATCAACATGCTTCCCTGTTTCATCTCTTGATAAACCGGAGCTCTTGTTTGCAATTGATTATGGTCAGGATTATTAGACATTTTTTCTATTTTACTAGATATTTCCACTGATTGTTCCCAATCTTTAACTTCATACCCTCGTACTCTTACCATGTCTTTTAAAGGCACATCAGCAGTGATTTCATGGTACAGCTGATCATCGATCACCATCAGCGTCGTTGCTGCCTTTACGGGTGCGACTATGGATTGGTTGCGCTGACCGGCCATTGTTACCTGTATGATTTGTTTTCCATAGTGAAGCTCCTTTTGTTCTCCCTTTTGGACGAATTGATAGTCCAGTCCCCCATAAGGAAAAATGTATAACGCTTCTTTTCCAGATAGCTTTACCGGATCAATTTTTCGCAATGCAGCCGCATTGTTATAATCACTTTCCGAGACTAATAATGACCTATTTTCATTGGATTCTCCCGTTCTCATATGGGGTAACATGTGGGTAATGGGCACACCTGTCATATTTACTTCGTAAAGGATTTTGAATCCATCTTCCTTTAATGCTTTCTCTACTGCGGATGGTTCAATAACGGAATAAATAGAAGCGTCATTTTCCACCCAGCCAATTGATTGCGGAATGTTATTCATCCCTTGCTTTTTTAAATCTGCACTGAACATGAAAAGTGTTCCTGCAGCTGTCAAAATCACGGCTGTAATGATCGAGGTCAAAAAGAATAACCTTGAATAGTCCTTAATATTAAATATCAGGTTTGTTTGAGTAATTAAATTCGTTCCACCATATAAGCTTTTCTTCTTCCGGTAAAGCCTGCTGCAAAGAGCGACAATGCTTTGGCTGAATAAAAAATAGGTGCCGATCAGTACGAAGAATAAAATGGGCATTACTCGAGAAGAATTGTTCAACGACATCGTTCCTGTCAAATAATATGAAATGCTTAAGCAAACTGCTGATAATGCAATTAACCACTTTGAAACGAAAGGCGTCTTTTTTGGTTTTTGTTTATCTTTTAGTAAATCGACTACCTCTGCATTACCAATGTGGAACAATGAAAGGAGCGATAATAGCTGAAATAGCAAAATGAAACCGACAATCGTATAAACAAAGGCCTCAGGGACAAAGACAAACGATATTGGTTGCTCTACAGCCAGTAACCATGAAACTGCCATTAAGAATAACTTTGAGAACAAAAAGCCCAAGCCTACCCCAATCAGGATAGATATGAGGGAAACCAACGTTTGCTCCAGGTAAATCAGTTTTCTAAGTTGGGATTTGGACATTCCAAGCAGTGTCAGCAGCCCAAACTCTTTTTTTCGCGGCTGTATAAATGCTGCATTCGAATAAGCGATAAAGAAAACTGAAAATATGATGATCACTATTTCAGCTGCAATGAGTCCCCTACTAATTAGCTGTCCCCCTGGGATATTCGCATGGACTACATCAGGATGAAAGATAAATGATGCGTAAATAAAAAAGATTGAGACGGAAAGGACAATACTGAAAAAATAAGCTAGATAGCGTTGTGCATTTCCTTGAATATTTCTCTTAGCGAGAAGTCGGATGTTCATGATAGACTCCTCCCAAAACGCTTAACGTATCTAAAATCCTTTGATGGAAGCTCTGTCTTTCCCCTCCGCTGTGAACCTCCGAAAAGAACTTTCCATCCTTTATGAATAGAATCCGGTCACAGAAGCTGGCGGCAGTCGGGTCATGAGTCACCATGAGGATGGTTGCTCCCTTTTTCTCCTGAAGTGTCTTGAGGGTATCCATTACCTGCTTGGCAGATTTGGAATCCAGATTACCAGTAGGTTCATCCGCTAAAATAATGGAAGGTTCATGAATCATCGCTCTTGCACAAGCCGTTCGTTGCTGCTGACCTCCGGAAATTTCAAAAGTCCGCTTTTCTAAAATCCCTTCTATACCAAGAAGGTTCGCCAACTGCTTTACCCTATTTTCCATTTCCTGCAGTTTATAATGATCTAACGCTAAAGGAAGGAGGATATTTTCGCGAACGGTAAGTGTATCAAGAAGGTTGAAGTCTTGAAAAACAAATCCAATTTCCCTCCTGCGAAACAATGCCAGATCCTGATTGTTTAATTCATTAGGATTTTGATCATTTAGAATGACTTTACCTGTGGTGGGCTTATCAATCGTGGCCATTAAGTTGAGCAGAGTGGTTTTCCCGCTGCCTGATGGACCCATCACTCCGACAAATTCCCCTTTCTGTACATTCATGGTGAAATTATGTAACGCTTTATGAAATAAATTCCCCTGTTTTTGAAAATAAGTTTTGGATAGTTGTTCCGCTTTTAAAATCGACATCCTGAATACCTCCCTTTCTTACCGTAAGTATAATGAATAAAGCGGGAGGCTCCCATCGAAGTTTATTACATAATCGATTAACACCCTTACAATTCTGTCACCTTTCATGTAAGGTATTTGTCTTAAAAAGAAATTCCACAGTAGTCCCTTCGGATACAGTCGATTGAATCGTTACGCCATGCCCAAGTCTGTTAACGATTTCCTTCACTAGATATAGTCCCATTCCGCTTGACTCTTGTTGGACTCGCCCGTTCTCTCCAGTAAAAAATGGATCAAACACTCTCTTTAGATCATGTGGAACAATTCCAATTCCCTGATCTGTTATCCTAAGGAAAATCTCCGACTCTTTTTTAACAATGTTGAACGTTATGCTGTCATGCTTTTCCTGCCTTGAATACTTCAGTGCATTAAAGACCACCTGACTAATGACGAAGTGGAGCCACTTACGATCCGAATGCACATATACATTCTCAAGCTCCGTTTCAAGCCTGGGATATATGAACCGATTAATGAACTGTTTCTTTTCCTCGTTAATCACTTGCTTGACTAGATTAATTAAGTCAACCCGCTCCGATTTTACATCCTCCGAAAAACGCTGCAGCCTTGCTCCATGTAATATAATTTCCAGCCCTCTGCGAAATCGATCATTTTCTTCTTCTATCTCTTTAAGATAATCCTTCATCGGCTCATTCGAAAATGTCCTTTTGCCTTCTTGAACCAGTAAGGAAATGACTGAAACAGGTGTTTTCATTTGATGAACCCATTGATGAATCAACAGCTCATATTGCTCCTTCTGTTTGATTTGTTCTTGTAATTGTCCAATTGTTACCTTGTTCATTTGTTGAAAAAGCTCCATCCACAACTTTTGTTCATTTGACAGGGGGTCCCTAAAAGCTTCAACATATTCAAACGACAAGCTCGGTTCTTGCTTCATCCTTGCTAATTGATTAAGAAAACGGTAGTGCCTTAAATAATCGCCCGCTAAAAATAGAAGCATCATAAACAACGCAAGAATAATTAAATAGATGATATTTGAAGTCGATATATGATTCCCCGCTTCCAGAACAGCTAATGCATAAGCAATAATAAGCAGGCTCACCATTAGAACGGTATAAAATATAAAATAAAGACGGTCTTTTATAAAGGATTTTAGCTTCACTCTTCTTCACCTTGCACTACTTTTAGTCGATATCCTTTTCCCCTGCTGGTTGTTATGGCATGCTTGGCGCCAATATCCTCAAGTTTTCTCCGTACCCTTGTGACATTGACGGTCAATGTATTGTCATCAACAAATGAATCATCATTCCATAATGCTTCAAGTAAGTCTTCGCGCGAGACAATGGTGTCATACTGTCGGAGTAAACAACTCAATAATTTCAACTCATTTTGAGTTAACGTTACCTGATTGTCTTGATATTCGATCATCGCTTTTTCCGTATAAAGCGTTAATCCATCTATTTCCTTTATTTGTTGGTGGAATGAAGATATTTCAGCATATTCACCATAAACCCTACGTAGGACACTCTTTATTTTCGCTAGTACCACTTCCAAATGAAACGGTTTTGTTAAATAATCATCTCCCCCATATTCAATGGCCATGACTTGGTTCATTTCATCTGTCCTTGCAGAGATAAATATGATGGGAACCTTTGAAACCGTCCTTATTAGCCGGCACCAATGGAAACCATCATAATAGGGCAGATTAATATCCAATAAAACCAAATCTGGCTTTATCTCTTGGAACTCCGCAAAGACTTGGTCCAGTTGTTTCACTTCAAAAACCTCATACCCATACCTTTTTAAATAATTGACCAAGATTCCAGCTATTTTGAAATCGTCTTCAATCAATAATATTTTATACATCTTTTTCTCCTCATTAACATGACAATCCATTCTGACTTTTGAAATGACAATAAAAAACCTTGAATGGCATGAGCCAATCAAGGGGTTTCAAATAAAATTAGATTTCCTCCGGGATTTTCAATCCCTCAATGAAGGATTTAAAACTCGATGCAACTTTATAAATATTTTCATCCTGGCTTGACGGATCCGAATACCAACCCTTATCCCAGAAGTAAACTCCCTTTTCCTCTTCGTTATTTATCAGCAAGATTTTACCTGCACATGTAGCATTACCTATTATAATGCAATCCTTATGTAAGTCCTCTCTGTTTTCTTCATACCATTTCTGCAAATCCAGTTCTTTATCTTGAAGCTCTAATCCATAAAGTACATTTAAGCAAACGAGTGTGTCTAATCCATCTACATAAAACTTACAGTTTTGAACCGCAGTTGTGCCGCCATTATGCTTAAGTAGAAATTGTTTATAATCTGCAGGGATTTCAAAACCCACAAATTCCTGAAAATTATTCACTGCTTCTTGTGTCGCTTTGCCATATCCAGTAATATTAACCATTGTATCGACTCCATTTCATTTTATTGTAGTAAAATCAATTGATAATCTTATTCTATAAGGCTATTTCACTTGCTAATCTCTGCTTATAATATGGCCAGGTCCTACACTCCATTTATGGAGATCCTTTATAAATAAATTATTCTTTATTACTTAGAAAAAATACTTTTTTTAAATATTTTAACATAATTTTACTATCTCTTTCAGTATTTTCTGATATTTTTTTGACAATTTCGTTACTTTTCATTAAGAAAATAGCTTTTTTAATAGATTTTGTCGGAAAAATCAATAAATCGTATATTCGTAGATAAATCAGGAGTTTTCGATGATATATTTTCTTTTCCGAAGATATATTCCCGATTTCACAGATATATTCCCGATTTCGAAGATAAATGAAACTTAGCATTAAATATTATTCAATAAAAAAGGCGCCCAACCATCATTTTCGAGGTTGTGCGCCTTTTCCTTATTTATGAAATAATCCCATTGCATCTCAGACAATTTTATAGTCATCATAAGTAATTAATAACCTGCTCATGGAAACTGTCTCAGCACGAAGCTTATTCTTATCACGACAATAAGCAATGATGGAACTATTGGGAATTTTAGCTGTGCAATTCCATTTACTATATTTTTCATTATACCTATAGGATATTTCGATATTCTCACCACGGATCTTTAACATCCTGCGTTCTACCAAGGGCACCATCTCCAATTCCGATAATATTATTTACCCTAATTCAGATAATATATTCTTGGATCCCATTCAAACATGGCATATTCAAAGGTTATCGACATTATAGCAAAACAATCATTCATGCAAAACAAAAGATGTCTGCATATTCACAGAGGAATCGCTGCCGGTGCTCCGTTAATTGTTTTGGACAACCTATAGATCTATTATTATAGGAAATGACAAGGTTGTTCCTCTTAAAAATGCGGTGAATCCGATTCATAATCTTTAGGATGTCTTAAATAACCCTCTTTATTTAAGGTATTATAACCAGAATAATCTTAATATTTTTTTGGAATATTAAGATAAATCACAAAACCTACCTAATAACTCTTATTATAACTATAAAAATTATATTCGTATCACAAAAGAAATATTTGAAATTAAGAGATTAGAGTCGTATGATTAGTAGTATCGGCGGAAAACACATAAATCAAAATAATGAAGTTTAAAGGGGAATTAGATATGGTAGAAGTAGTCTCAAAACCTGAACATGAAACACGTAATATTTCTGTAAACCAAGAACAATTGGATATCCTAGATCAGCTTTTAAAGCCTGAGGTTCAGGAATCATTGAACACTTTAGTTGAGCAGTTACCAAAACTGACTGAGTTAGTGAATATTTTAACAAAGTCTTATGATTTCGCTCAATCGGTTGCGACTGATGATGTTTTGA
>NZ_JAUUTW010000033.1 GCF_030676415.1 Peribacillus frigoritolerans
GTCCTGAGCCAGGATCAAACTCTCCGAAGAAATGTTTGACTTGCTCATTTTGCTTTTTTGATAGTGTGTGCTCACTTAAAATTTAACGTTGGCGCTTTGTTTTGTTCAGTTTTCAAAGAGCAATTTCTTTCGGAACAGCTTATTTATAATAACATTTTCATTACTGCAAGTCAACAACTTTTTTAAAACTTTTTAAAGTTTGTAATCTGTTTGCAACTCGTTCGTAACGACAGATATAAATATAACACCATTACGTTAACTGCGCAATACCTTTTATAAAGTTTTTTTGAGATAATGTTGTTTTTCTTTCAAACCCTAGAATCCAATCTATTAAAAGACATGAAATTATAATTAAAAAACAAAAACCGAATTGGACCTACCAGGATCAGGAGCTACGCCCAATGATCCCAGCCATCCGAATTCGGCCCTGCAATTAAAACTCATTTTGCTTATATTAGCGATGTCTCATTAAAGGGAATAACAGGACGTCACGTATAGAAGGAGAATTGGTCAATAGCATAACCAAACGGTCAACACCAATTCCCAGTCCGCCAGTAGGCGGCATTCCGTATTCTAACGCCTCCAAGAAATCTTCATCCATTTCATGAGCTTCGTCATTACCTTGCTCTCGTTCTTTTAATTGAGCTTCAAAGCGTTGACGTTGATCAATAGGATCATTAAGTTCCGTGAAGGCATTTGCATGCTCCCTACCTACAATGAATAACTCAAATCGATCTGTGAAACGGGAATCTTCCGGATTTTTCTTTGCTAAAGGAGAGATTTCCACTGGATGTCCATAGATGAATGTAGGTTGAATTAACTTATCTTCCACCTTTTGTTCAAAGAATTCATTTACGATATGGCCGAACTCCATGGATTCCTTAACTTCAATCCCATTATCTTTAGCAAGCTGTTGGGCTTCTTCTTTACTCATTTGAGTCCAGAAGTCCACACCAGTATATTCTTTTACAGCGTCAACCATGTGAAGTCGTTTCCATTCCGGTTTCAACTCTATCTCATACTCCCCATACGGGATGGTAGTCGTACCCAGAACTTCTTGAGCTATATGGGCAATCAGGTTTTCCGTTAAACTCATGATATCTTGGTAATCCGCATAAGCCTCGTATAATTCGATCAATGTGAATTCAGGATTATGTCTTGTTGATACTCCTTCATTTCTGAAAACCCGGCCAATTTCATAAACTTTCTCCAACCCGCCAACGATTAAGCGTTTCAGATGAAGTTCAAGGGCAATCCTTAAATTCAAAGGCATATCCAAGGCATTATGATGAGTAAGGAAAGGACGTGCAGCAGCTCCACCGGCAACAGAATGCAATAGAGGCGTCTCCACTTCAAGGTATCCATGATCGTCCAAATACCGTCTCATGGCTTGTACAATACGACTGCGCATGATCAACGTGTTTTTGCTTTCCTCATTTGTAATTAAATCGACATAACGTTTCCGATAACGCTCTTCAACATCCTTTAGGCCATGAAATTTATCAGGCAACGGGCGAAGCGCTTTAGCAAGGAACACATATTCTTTAGCTTTAATGGAAAGTTCCCCGACTTTCGTTTTGAAAATAACGCCAGTTACCCCTACGATATCGCCAAGATCCGTTTGGTTGAAAATTTGGTAAGAATCTTCACCTATGTTATCCAAACGGACGTAGATTTGGATTTGACCGCTAATATCCTGGATATGGGCAAATCCCGCTTTCCCTTTTCCACGCTTCGTCATGACACGGCCAGCGATCGTAACTTCAATTTCTTTTTCTTCAAGATCTTCCTTTTCTAATTCACCATAAGCACTGATTAGCTCCTGAGTGTTATGTGTGCGCTCGAATCTGCTCCCGAAAGGGTCTTGTCCATTATCCATCATGGCCTGCATTTTATCGCGCCTTACCTGCAGTTGGTCATTCAATTCTTCATGACTCACGAAAATCATCTCCATCTTTATTAATAAAAACCTTATATAATTAATCAGAAACACTTTTGCATACATATTTATTCTTACATAAAGTAAAGGAATTCAACAGCTTTTTATCATAAAACATTGTTTATGTACATATAAAAACTGCCAGGATTACTGGCAGTTTAAGATAAGCGTATTATAGGAAAATAGGAAGGTAATGTCAAACATCAGACCATTTGGATATTTTGTTGCTTCGCTTCGATATCATCCACAAGTCCATAAAGAAGCTTTTCAACATCTTCCCTTGTTTCACATTCATTAATTCCTTTGCGAGCTTGAGCATTCCCTTTAACACCCTTTAAATACCAAGAAGCATGCTTACGCATTTCACGAACAGCTACATTTTCATTTTTCAACGCAATCAGACGATCCATATGAAGCACGCAAACGTCCATCTTTTCACGAACTGAAGGTTCATCCATCAGTTGACCCGTTTCTAGATATTTTACAGTCCGGTAGATCATCCACGGGTTACCTAGGGCTGCACGGCCGATCATGACTCCATCAACACCCGTTTCCTTCAGCATTCTTTCCGCATCCTGTGGAGTTTCCACATCACCGTTACCGATAAGGGGAATATTAATCGACTTCTTCACTTCACGGATGATGTCCCAGTTAGCTTTTCCTTCATACATTTGAACTCGTGTCCTGCCATGCATGGAAACGGCTTTACCGCCTGCGCGTTCAACAGCCTGAGCATTCTGAATCGCAAAAACATGCTCATCATCCCAGCCAATGCGCATTTTCACCGTTACCGGCTTTTCAACAGCATCAACCACCGCTGAAACCATCTCATAAATTTTGTTTGGATCGAGAAGCCACTTCGCACCCGCATCACATTTGGTGATTTTAGGTACAGGGCAGCCCATGTTGATATCAATGATGTCAGCATTTGTATTTTTATCTACAAATTGTGCAGCTTCGACCAATGTTTTCTTTTCTCCTCCAAAGATTTGCAAACTTAACGGTTTTTCTCTTTCATCTATATAAAGCATATTCATCGTTTTAGCATTTTGAATAACGATTCCCTTGTCACTGACCATCTCCGCACAAACAAGACCAGCACCAAATTCCTTGACGGTCAAGCGGAATGCCGAGTTGCAGACTCCCGCCATCGGCGCCAGCACTATGGGATTCTTCATTTCTATATCGCCTATTTTTAACACGTTGGACCTCCTAAAACATTCTTTCATTTATCCTCAGGCGGCTGAAGCTCCTCAATGGAAACATGAAGAATTTCCGCCACTTCCAGTAAAAATGCCTCTGAAGGGGTGCGGTTCCCTCGTTCGACTTCTCCCAGCAACGAAACGGAAACACCTATTTCTCTCGCAAACCCTTCCTGGGTATAACCCTTTAACTTTCGAAAAGCGCGAATACGCCTTCCCCATTTTTCACCTTCCATAATCGAACTCCTTCTTTATCCGAAATCTGTTCAAGCAGGTCGCTCAAAGGTGCAAGCATTTGCGGAAGTGATATATCAGGGTCCACTTCCATTAAAGGCACGATAACAAAAGCCCTCTCGTGCATACGAGGGTGCGGGACTGAAAGAATCTCTGTCTCAATATTTTCATGATTATATAACAAAATGTCAAGGTCTAAAGTACGGGGACCCCACCTAATTTCCCTTTTTCTCCCTAAATCCTGTTCAATTTTCATACAAGCGTGAAGTAATCTTTCGGGTTCTAAATCGGTTTTCACTTTAAGGACAGCATTTAAAAAACAGTCCTGGTCTTCATATCCTATCGGGTCCGTTTCATATAAAGAAGAGCATGTCACCAATTTGATATGCGGATTTTCATACAATAATTGGAAAGCTCTTTGGAATGTTTCAAGGCGATTCCCTAAGTTCGAACCTATTGAAAGGTAAGCAATATTTACCACAATCAGCGTCCCCTTACAATCTCTATAGCAACCGAATCATAGTGACCTGCTATTGGAGGATCTGGTTTATAAACCTTCACGGTGCATGTCTCGATGGAAGAATATTTATCAAGTAGTTCAGAGGCAATTTTTTCAGCTACAGCTTCCACTAACTTAAAAGGTTCTCCCTCAACAACACTTTTACACACTTCATATAACTCGCCATAGTTGATTGAGTCTTCAAGGTTGTCACTTTTCCCTGCCTTGGCTAAATCAGTCTGGACGATTAAATCCACTTTAAACCGCTGACCAAGCTTCGTTTCTTCCGGAAAAACTCCATGATAACCGTAAAACTCCATTTTATTCACATATATCTTATCCATTTCATTCACCTTTTCCTAATAGAGCATCCATCATCTTTGCAGTCCGTGCCATTTCCTTCACATCATGTACACGAACCATTTGACAGCCTTGTTGAATGCCATGGCAGATTGTGGCGGCTGTTCCTTCCATCCGCTCACTAGGCGGCAGGTCCAGAACATGTCCAATCATGGACTTTCTTGATGTGGCTAGCAGTACGGGATAACCTAATGATACCAGCTTATCAAGATTCCTCATCATTTCCAAATTCAACTTTAAATCTTTCGCAAAGCCAATTCCTGGATCGAGAATGATGTTTTCATCCTTGACTCCCGCATCCTTTACCAACTTGATGCTTTCGAATAAATCTTGAAGTACATCCCGGACAAAATGTCCATAACCCATATTATCCCTGTTATGCATCAAAATAATCGGCACCTTATATTCCGCAGCAACCTTTGACATCAAGGAATCGGCTTTCCCCCCCCAAATGTCATTTAATATATGGGCTCCCGCTTTTACCGCCTCTTCCGCTACTCTTGATTTATACGTATCAACCGATATTGGAACCTCGATATTACGGGATATGGCGTCAATAATTGGGGCTACTCTTTCTATTTCCTCTTCATCCGATATTCTCTCATAGTTAGGACGGGTGGACTCTCCGCCTACATCCAATATATCCGCTCCGTCGTTGACCATCCGTTCGGCATGCTTTAAAGCAGCATCTATCCGATTATATTTCCCGCCATCCGAAAAGGAGTCCGGCGTAACATTCAAAATCCCCATAATTAAGGTTTTATTGCTGTAATCCAAATCAAATGAACCGCATTTTATTTTTGACGCTCTAGCTAATGACATCCAACGTTCTCCTTCACCTAAAGAAATCTATATATACGAGTGTACCCATTTACATAGGCATAGTGCAAGCTCCATTAAGATTTGAAACACTTCTGCAGACTTTACTACAAAAAGAAAAGCAAAGCCCCTGAGGAACTTCGCTTCTCATTTTTAGTGTCTGGTCTTACTCAAAGTTATATAATGGTGTACTTAAGTAGCGTTCACCATTACTTGGAATAATAGCAAGTACCTTTTTGCCTTTTCCCAGTTTGTCAGCCACTTTAATGGCAGCCGCTATTGCGCCTCCAGAAGAAATTCCACCGAGGATTCCTTCCTCTTTTGCTGCGCGACGTGCATAATCAAACGATTCCTCTGTATTGACCTGAATGATTTCGTCATAGAGATCTGTATTCAAAATACTTGGAACGAAGCCTGCACCGATTCCTTGGATTTTATGAGGGCCTGGAGTACCACCCGATAATACGGGAGAGTCCGCAGGCTCAACAGCGTAAATTTTAATGTCAGGGTATTTTTCACGCAGGACTTCTCCAGCACCTGTTATGGTTCCGCCAGTACCGATTCCGGCAACGAATGCATCCAGACCTTCATCACCAAAGGCTTCAACGATTTCAGGGCCCGTAGTGTTCCGATGAACTTCAGGGTTGGCTTCATTCTCGAATTGCTGTGGAATGAAATACCCTTTTTCTTTGGACAGCTCAATCGCCTTTGCGATTGCACCCTTCATTCCTTCAGGTCCAGGAGTAAGAACTAATTCTGCGCCATAAGCGCGAAGCAAGTTACGGCGTTCCAAGCTCATCGTCTCCGGCATAACCAGAATTGATTTATAGCCCTTTGCCGCAGCTACCATCGCTAGACCAATTCCAGTATTTCCGCTTGTAGGTTCAATGATCGTATCACCTGGCTTAAGGTTACCACTTTTTTCTGCCGCTTCGATCATCGCAAGGGCGATACGGTCTTTTACACTACTGCCTGGGTTAAAATACTCAAGTTTCAGATAAATATCTGCACTGTTTTCATTTTGAAGCTTGTTTAACTTCACAATAGGTGTTTGTCCAATTAAATCGATTACAGAATTAGCTATACGTGCCATTTTCTCCACTCCTTATCATTTCAATACCGAGTATGTTTATTGGTTTTATTAATCTAAAGTTACCAGTTTTATTAGTTCATTGTCAATGATTATATACTATATTCTAAATTTTCTCACACAACCATCGACCTACTTTTGATCTTTCAATCCATAAAACCATTCTACATCAAATTCGTCCCAGAAAATTTTCCCCGAGACCGGTGCCTGAATCTGTTCAAGAGCTATTTGGCGGTGAATCTTGTCTTTAACTTCTTCGTATTCATACTGCTTGCCCTCTATCCTTTCATGCAGATAGAGAACGGCCCAGCCATCTTCCGTTTGGATTGCATCACTCCACTTTTTTACCTTCAATTGCTCTGCAGCGGTAATGTATTCCTTGGAGACTTGCTCGTTATCCTGTGATATATAACCCATGTCGCCTCCTTGATTGGCAGTGAATTCATCAAGGGACTTTTCCATCGCTAAGACATCAAAGGAGACACCTTTCTCCAGTTCACGTATGACTTGGTCTGCTTGCTTTTTAGTAGACGAGGTAATATGGGAAATATGGAAAGCAGTAGGAATTCTGTAGATATCCTTATTATTATCATAATGATTCCGCATTGCCGTTTCGGAAACCGAGACGTCCTTGGTGAGGAGCTTCTGGAGGAGGAGACTCGACTGAATTTCCTGCCTCAGTTGATCGTTACTTTTATTAAGGTTCTGACCTGCAGTCCCATACATCGTTTTCATCATTTTAAGTTCCCGATCAAGCTCTTCATCCGAAGTTTTCACTTTGTATTTTTCAGCTGCCTGTTTCACTACCTCTTTATCGACCATTTCCTCAAGTACATCTTCCCCATATCTTTTTTCGAGCTCATTAATCCATGCTTCCCGGGAAATATCCTTTGATCCAACCTTAGCGGCCGTTTCTTCCCCAATGACGGATTGTGAAATGATTAGTGGTTTTATGACAAAGATAATGATAGTCAATAGGTTCAACAAGGCAAGGCCAGCGATAATCGCCCGAAGCTTTTGTTTTGGCAAACCCTTATCCCCCGTATATTATTTTTTGGCTTCTGCTTCTAGTCCCTCGAGTTCTTCCTTCGAGAATTGGTAGGTCTGATTACAAAAATGACATTGTGCCTCCGCTTGACCCTCTGTCTCAATGATATCCCGAATCTCAGCTTGCCCTAGGCTTATCAATGCATTCGCAATTCTTTCCCTAGAACATTGACAGGAAAATTGGACATCCATTTTTTCTAGTATATTCACATTGCCCTCACCTAAAATTTCGTTCAGGATTTCTTCAGGAGTCATGCCACTTTGAATCATCTTAGAAACAGGAGTTATCGTGCTTAGTCGTTTTTCAATTTTGGAAATCGTATCTTCGGATGCACCCGGCATTAACTGAATGATAAATCCACCCGCTGCAAGGATCGAGTTATCCGGATTCACCAAGACCCCAACCCCCACAGATGAAGGCACCTGTTCGGAAGTAACAAAGTAATAAGTGAAATCTTCCCCTAATTCTCCAGATACAAGCGGAACTTGCCCTGAAAAGTGATCACGAAGACCAATATCTTTCACAACAGTCAACAATCCATCGGTACCAACCGCTTTCCTTACATCCAGTTTTCCTTGCTCATTCAAATCAAAGTGGGTTTGGGGGTGAGTGACATATCCGCGTACTTCTCCCTTTGCATTGCTGTCAACCAGTATGGAACCGATCGGTCCACCGCCCTCGATTTTAATCGTCAGCTTCTCTTCTCCTTTTAACATTCCGCCCATCATGACACCAGCCGTCATAGCCCGTCCAAGGGCAGCAGAAGCAGTAGGCCATGTATAATGGCGTCGCTGAGCTTCTCCTACGGTGTCTGTGGTTGAAACAGCATATGCCCGAACCTGTCCTTCATAGCCTAACGCCTTTATTAGATAATCCTTCATTCATTTTGCTCCTTCCATGCTGTGTATTACTTCTTCACTTGCTCACGATTTCGTTTATAAATCAACTGCAATCCCTTCAGGGTCAAAAATGGCTCAACAACATCAATCACAGTAGACTCATTAGCAATTAAGGTAGCCAGTCCACCTGTCGCTATTACCGTTGGTTCTAGATTACTTTGCGCTTTAATTCGATTAACGATTCCTTCAACCTGCCCAACATACCCATACAAAATACCAGCCTGCATGGCGGATACCGTATTTTTCCCGATAATCCCTTCTGGTCGGCTGATTTCTATTCTTGGAAGTTTGGCTGCTTTTGAATAAAGTGCTTCAGTAGAAATATTTATACCCGGAGCAATGGCTCCGCCCATGTATTGTTTATCCTCATTTATGTAGCAATATGTCGTTGCCGTGCCAAAATCCACGATAATGAGAGGGCTTCCATATTCCTGAATGCCTGCAACAGCATTAACGATTCGATCCGCTCCCACCTCACGGGGATTTTCATATTTAATATTCAATCCAGTTTTTATTCCAGGTCCAACTATAAGCGGTTTAATTCCAAAGTATTTTTTGCACATGCGTTCAAGCGCAAACATAATTGGCGGAACTACCGAAGAAATAATGATTCCATCAAATTGATCAAACGAAAGACCTTCATGTTGCAGCAAAGACTTTATGACCATTCCATACTCATCTTCTGTCTTGTGACGGTTAGTCTCAATTCGCCAATGATATTTTAAAATATCTTCATCGTATACGCCTAATACAGTATTCGTATTCCCAACATCCAATACAAAAATCATCGTTTCATCACTCCGGTAAATTATTCTCCAACATCATAACACACTGTTATTTGCCACGCTATTAGTCGCACTTTTAGAAAGGTATCCCAGAATCTTTAACATAATCCCAAAAAGGGTTAAGAAAAGGGTATTTCCGAGGCGGAAATACCCTTTTGAATTTAGTCATCTTAAGACTTTTTATTATTGTCATCTTCGTTCGGGAAGGAAAGCGGCTGATCTTGAGGTGCACCTTCTTTGATTGGAGGAGTATTCAATCCTTCCTCCGTTATTTCAAGGTCCTCAGGTCCTCTTTTATCCAAAGGATCTAATAAGGCTTCTTTTTCTTCCTTCTTCGTATTGATGTTCACCTTGACATTCTCATCAGTGGTAAGATTCCCATTCAGAGCCGTATAATCACGATCTGGCAATTTACCATTATGGAATAAACTTTTGATTTGTTCAGCATCAAGTGTTTCCACTTCAAGCAAGGTTCTTGCAACCAAATCAAGTTTTTCACGGTTTTCAGTAAGTATCGTCTTACATCTTTCGTAAGCTTCCTTGATGATACGTTGAATTTCAAGATCGATTTCATATGCTATTGCATCTGAATAGTTTTGATCATTGTTGAAATCGCGGCCTAGGAAGACCTGGCCTTGAGAATTACCGAATTGAAGAGGCCCAAGCTTACTCATTCCATATTCCATGACCATGCTCCGAGCTATGCCCGTTGCACGCTGGAAGTCGTTATGCGCACCGGTACTCACTTCTCCGAATGTAACTTCTTCGGATACGCGGCCACCCAATAGTCCTACGATTTTATCTTTAAGCTCAGGTTCCGTCATGAAGAAACGATCTTCTTTCGGCAGCATAACTGCATAACCGCCAGCTTGACCACGAGGGACAATCGTAACTTTATGAACGATTTCGGCATCATCCAGAACCAATCCAATAATGGTATGGCCTGCTTCATGCCACGCTACAATATTTCTTTCCTTTTTGGAAATGACACGGTTTTTCTTGGCAGGTCCAGCGATAACGCGATCCGAAGCTTCATCCAAATCGGACATGTCGATTTTCTTCTTATCTTGACGGGCAGCTACAAGCGCCGCTTCATTCAGTAAGTTTTCAAGATCTGCACCAGAAAATCCTGGTGTACGCTGAGCGATCGCTTTCAAATCGACTGTTTCTGCTAATGGTTTATTGCGTGCATGCACTTTCAGGACTTCTTCACGGCCCTTAACATCAGGGCGGCCTACCGTTATTTGACGGTCAAAACGTCCTGGACGCAATAATGCCGGATCCAATACGTCAGCACGGTTAGTCGCAGCGATGATTATGATTCCTTCATTACCACCGAAACCATCCATTTCCACCAGTAGTTGGTTCAATGTCTGTTCACGTTCATCGTGACCGCCACCAAGACCTGCGCCACGTTGACGTCCGACTGCATCAATTTCATCGATAAAGATGATACATGGTGCATTCTTCTTAGCATTTTCAAACAAATCACGAACACGGGATGCACCGACACCCACAAACATTTCAACAAAATCAGAACCACTGATTGAGAAGAAAGGAGTTCCGGCTTCACCAGCTACTGCTCGTGCAAGTAAAGTTTTACCTGTACCAGGAGGCCCAACTAAAAGTACCCCTTTAGGAATACGGGCTCCAAGTTCGGCATATTTGCGAGGATCTTTCAAGAATTCAACAACCTCGACAAGTTCCTGCTTTTCTTCGTCCGCTCCGGCAACATCATTGAAGCGTACTTTTTTCTTATCATCATTATACAATTTCGCCTTACTTTTCCCGAAGTTCATGACACGGCCACCACCGCCGCCCTGAGCTTGGTTAAGTAAAAAGAAGAAGAGGATAAAAATGATTACAAATGGAATTATGGAAGTGAAAAATGTCACCCAGCCACTTGTTTTTTCTGGAGGTTCAACAGTGATGATGTCCTTATCCAATTTGGTAACGGCATCATTGATTCGACTTTGCGAATATTCACTGAAAGGCACGTACGTCACAAAGAATTTGTTTTCCTCGTAACCTTTGAGCTTTCCTGTGATTTCAAATACACTGCTTTCGGGCTGCATCGTCAGTGCTGTAACGTCCCCATTCTCCAAATGCTTATAGAATTCATCTTGGGTCATTTTCTCCGTTGGTTCATTGTTATTATTAAAAATGCTTACAATCCCAATGATGACCAAAAAGATCAGTAAATAAAATATGGTATTACGGAAGATCCGATTCATCCCTTACCTCCTCCCACGGGTAAACAAACTATAGTAAATACTATCATACAAAATTAATGAATTACAATAATTTAACACCGCTGTTTTTATCTGGTCTTCTCTTTCAAACAGGTACGATTAATTCGAGTAAATTTCAGGCTTCAATATGCCAATATACGGGAGATTACGATACTTTTCCGCAAAATCAAGACCATATCCGACAACAAATGCATCCGGAACGATGAACCCGGCATAGTCCGGAGTGATATCCGCTTTCCTGCCTGTTGGTTTATCCAATAAGGTAACGATTTTAATTGATTTTGCTTTTCGATAACGGAAAAGTTCCGCAAGATAGCTAAGAGTCAAACCGCTGTCGATAATATCTTCGATGATTAAAATATCCCGGCCTTCAACTGATGTATCAAGATCCTTGATGATTTTCACTTCACCGGAAGATACAGTGGAGTTACCATAGCTTGAAACATCCATAAAGTCCATTTCAAGATGTGTATCCACACGTTTCAGTAAATCTGACATAAATGGCATGGCGCCTTTCAGCACTCCGATAGCCAACGGGAACTTACCTTGGTAATCAGCTTCAAGCTGCGCACCCAATTCCCTGATTTTTTTTTGAAGTTCTTCCTCTGTTATTAAAACCTTTTCAATGTCGTTTTGCATGGTCATTGTAATTAATTGCCCCCCATGAAGAATTAAGCTTTTTTATATTCTAAGTAGATTAAAGATTTTTCATCAGAAATTATATCCGGCTCAACATTCGATTTCTTTAAACCAGGTAGCCAAATGGCCGTTCCCGTTTGATCGATGATGACCGGCCACACATTTCTTTCTAGCATCGGGATCTTTTCATTAATAAAAATATCCTTTAACTTTTTAGTTCCACCTAATCCCTTGACGGCCATCCGTTCGCCTTCATTCCTGGTTCGGACTGTAAGAGGAAGCTGAACAGCTGATTCGGGAAGAATAAAAGAATGATTTCCTCTAAGTACCGGAATTTCTTCTTTTATATAGTGCGCTTTAATCTTATATCCATTCGGAAGAATAGTCTCACCGGGAATTTGTAATTTAAGGGAATATTTTTGGCTTTTTTGCCGGAAAAATCTAAAAGTGCAAGTTTGATATGATTTTTCCGCAATAAGGCCCTCCGGAAGATGCAATTCTGCAGATGGTTGAGGATTCAAAAACAAAACTAAAAGTTGGTCAATATGTAATGCCGAAAGCGATGAAGGTCTCTCCAAATAAAGATAGTTTAATATTAGTTGAATCGCCCTTCTTTGTAAAGGTTTAGGCATCGCGAGAACCTTATCAATCTGAATAACCGCTTGATCTTTATCCCGTTGGATCCAAACCTCCGACATTTTGCTTGAAACCAGGTTCAAAAAAAACTCTTCATCTTCATAAAGCTCTTCACTGAATCGCTGAAAATGCTCATGCACCTTTCTATTTTCTTTCTTTAAAAAGGGAAGAACTTCATGTCTAAAACGATTTCTTGCATAGACACCCGTTTCATTGCTAGGGTCAAACCTTGGCTCAATATTATGAAGGGCCGCATATTCGATTATTTGGCTTTTCGTGATTTCAAGAAAAGGCCTGATCAGATTCCCGGTATGAAAACGTCTCTTTAAAGGGATACCTGCTCTTGCTTTACCTGTCGCCCCTCTTGTTAGACGCATGAGCATCGTTTCGATTTGATCATCTCCATGATGCCCCAGGACAAGAGTGGAGGCTTGATGCTTATCCATCATTTCTTCATAGAAAGCGAAACGCAACTTTCTTGACGTTATTTGCGAACTTTCCCCCGTCTGCTCCATCCGGGCAGGAACATCGATCCGTTTTCCCTCAAATGTAATGCCCCACCGTTCACATATATGCTCGACATATTTATAATCCTCATAGGATTCTTCACCACGAAACATATGGTCAACACTTGCAACGATCATCCCGTATTGAAAAAGGGGTTGAATTTCCTTAAGGATATGGAGAAGAACCAATGAGTCCGGTCCCCCGGAAACGCCTATTAGCAAATTCGAGTTTTCCTTAATCAATTCGTTTCTATAAATGGTGCTCAGAACTTTTTCCTTTAACATACAATCTTCTTCCTTCTTTATGGACAGGCATTAGTTTTATACGAATCAACCATGAAATGGTTTCAACTATTCCATGGCATTCTCCTAATAACTATATCATAACAACTGTTCATATATGTAAAGAACATAGAGCATCGATATGATGGCAACCAGCAAAAAAGTTTCAAAAAAACCGCCACTTTTCTTTTTTGAAAGGTTTTGGGACCTTCTTGCTTGTCTCGTTGCCGGTTGCATTGTTTGTGGCTGACCCGTCGCTGCCTGAGTCGGGCCCTTTTTCTTCGAGTGGTTTTGCTTACTTAGCACCATGACCAAATCCTCCCGCATTTGGAGGGCTGAATCATACTGCCCGTGGAGTGCTTTATCCAACATCTTTCTATATGGGTGCAATTCCTTTTTCTGCTTAATCAAGTCGTTAAGCTGTCTATACCCCTCCCCTTTCTTATGGAAACGTCCAGGATAGGCAGAATTGATTATAATCATCGCCACAGCGAACAAGTCATATTGCGGATCGGCCTTTCTTGATCCAAGCCCCCAGTAACCCCTGTCAAAGAACTCGGTGAATTCTTTAACAGATCGCCCAATTAAGGTGGTGCCGCCAACATCCACGCACCGTACCTTATAGGCTGGTGAAGTCACGATCAAATTCTCAGGTTTTAAATCCCCGAACACCCAGCCATTGGCATGCAAGGCAGACAAGCTGGTTAAAAGCTGAAGCATTAATACTCCAATCCACGATGACCCTTTCTTATCGATGAAACGCAAAAAATCGTGTCCGTGGATATATTCCATGACATAAAAAGGGAGCTGCTTTCCAGTTTTCATGAAATCATCCGCTTCCAAAAAGGAAGGTCCAAGGGTAGACCCCTGGACCTTTGAAAAGGATTTTAGGATATTCATCTCCGAAATAATGGACGTCCCATTATCACTGAGCTTTAAAGCATAATGACGATTTCCGCTTTCAACCAAATAGACGATTCCGTTCGCTCCACACCCCAATTCCTTAATTATTTTGTACTGGTTTTTATTCCATTTTCCAGTGACCAAACTGCCAGGCAGGAGTTTACATTGATTCCTCAAAGTATTGTTCATCATCATGTGATAACAATCCCCTCAATGAACGTTTTTTATTGAAATATGTTAAAGCTTCACGAATGGCTGGACCTGTCGGAGTGAGTCCCCCTGTACTAAGCTTAGGAAAAGTTGCCGTCAAGGCTTCAAGGTTCGGGGTCCAATCCAGCAACTTTTCAACATCATTTCTTTTCCCAGGAAATACGAATACGGAAAAACGGCTGTCACCCATTCTTGCATTCATGCTAAGGGAAAGATCTAATAAGGAATCTTTCACTGTAGGCAGTTTATGTTTCATGCTTGCACTGGTATCAACAAGAATCAGCACTTCGAGCTTGCTTGTTTCCCCAAGCTCATCGACCACCTCCATCACTTCTCCTCGTTTATCCGGCGGAAGATCCTCCATCGTTTTTGAATCTCCAAGTATTTGTTGAAGTTCACGATTGATAACTCCCTGTATAGTTTGAGTCATTGCCTTTTGGGTCACCATTTGGACGGTTTGGGACAACTGCTGCGCATAGACTATTTGACTTACGCCACCTCCTGAACCAGCAATCTTCTCGATTTCCTTAAGTCCCTTTTCATCTATCACATCATTTTCCATGACACCTATGACATTGATGGTTATGCCTTGCTCCCTTGCTAATTCAGCCATGGCAGACGGCTCCTCACCATGATTTGAACATCCGTCGGTTATAAGCAAAATCTGTCTTAATGTTCCTGCTTTCATGTTTTGCTCTCCCTTCCTATCAATTTGTTACCATAATTGACTAAAAAAGGGGAAATTATACGCCGATGACATTGCATCAAGTCACATCATGGAGTGGAGTGATTGAAAAGAGTTCATCTTTTTACCTTTTATCCGTCTTCCCTTTCACCACCTCATTTTTGGTTTTATTTATTATATATATAAACGGCCCCTACTGGGCCTTTTTGCGTTTTGGAGAAACGGGAATGGATGCCCATTTCGGTGTGTTATGCTTAATTTTCGATGTTACCACTGTCATGTCATCATCTATGATCCCTTTTGTTCGGATGACCTCTTCCAATATTAAATCAGAGATTTCCTGCGGATCGTCCGTTTCCATTTCCTTGATTTTTCGTTTAAGCCAGAACTCGATATTTTCCACATGTGAGGGGCCATCGAACACTCCATCACTCATCATGATTAATATGTCCCCTGCCTTCAGCTCTTCTGATACAACATCAACATCGAAATCCTGGATGATTCCCATAGGGAGGTTACTTGATTCAATTTTTATTATCCTATCTCCCCTTTTAATGAAACTCGGTATCGAACAGATTTTTAAAAACTTAGCCCTTGCGTCCTGAAGATCAATCATTGCCAAATCAAGAGTCGAAAATATTTCATCGGTAGTGCGTAGAGATAATACGGAGTTTACGGATTTAATGGCTATTTTTTCTTCTATTCCCGATTGTAAAAATTTTTGAAGCAGCTTCAATGTCTCTGTACTTTCAAAATGGGCCCTTTCCCCATTTCCCATTCCATCACTAATGGCTATTGCGAATTTGCCGCAGCCAATTTCCATGGTCGTATGACTATCTCCTGATACAAGCCCTCCCCCCTTGGCAGCATGAGCAACACCCGTTTCGACCGTGAATTTTTTTGCTGACCTAAATATCACCTCACATTGCCCGTTTGGATACGTTGCACACTCTTCTGAATGAACGACTATCGTTTCCCCTAAAATGTCAGAAAGCATAGGTGCAATCAACTTTTCACATTCCCCTCTGCCCTGGCAGTATGGGACACTCATCTCTATATCAACATTCCCTTGTTCTAGACTGTATATTTCAACATGACCTATGTGCAGTCCAAAATCCTGGATGGCTTCCAAAATGGATTCTTCATGTACATGATGATTCTTCCTTTCCCTTTGAATTTCTTTCGCAAAATCATCCATTACTGCCGAAACGCCCCGCAGTTGATCCGCCACTAGTTTCCGACTTTCCTTCACCTGCCTTTTTAATTTTTGGTTAGCTTCAAAATAAGTAAGCTCCTGTGATATCGCCCCAATTACCTGAGGCCCGCGGCTACAATATTTCTCCCATTCTTTCGAAGTTTTTTGGGGGAGCTGACCATTATTTTCACTTAATTGAAGCATAATTTCCTGCATGCCGTCATAGGTTGTATTAAAGTTCTTGGACCAGCATTGTTCCTTTTTAAAACAAAGCTGGCACGTCTTTTCCGTTACATTACTTAAGAAGTAGTCGAATTCTTTCTCATCTTCCTCCATTCTACCCCTTTCATCCACTTGGGAAAAGCTATTAGAGAGCGCCTCAAATACATGTGAGAATTGCTCCACCCTTTGAGCGGTGACATCCCTCACTTTTCGGGCATACTGCTGCTGTTCATCAGAATTCTCGACTGTTCCCGGTATATGTTTCGCTATTTTGTTGATTATGGATGACGGAGTCAATATAAATAGGGCCACAGCTATAAGTGATTCATAAAGGGTCACCATAATATTATTGGTGCCCTCACCATATAAACCTATCAGTAATGTAGCAATCAAGAGGCCTGCGGCAACCCCTATCTTCCTTCCCTCCTTCAACAAACCGCCCAGAAGCCCTGAAAATGCGAGAAGGCTCATTTGATAAAGACTTGCAATACTTGCCAAGCTGAATATCAATCCAGTAACTACACCTACAGTGGAGCCTATGGCGGCCCCTCCCGCCAGCCCGAAGAGGAGGACCAGGTATCGCGAGAATATATGGTCGAGTGATAAATCGTATATCATCCAGCCGATGGTTCCGGTCATCACCGAAGCCAGCAAGATGATGATGCTGACGATTTCCTCCGTCTTTAATGATTGGGACTTTTTCCGAATGGTCAGCAGCGGGATGGACTGTATGAAGATTAAGGTTAAAATCATTGCAAGTCCCGCCTCTACTCCTATCATCATTAAGTCGTACAGCTGAATCGTTCGAAATACCAGATATTGCTCGGCCAGGTTGACCAGGAATAGTGAAGCAAAGACGTACATCGACATCGTCTTGAATTGTCCTTCCACGGCGGGCTTCTTGATCTTATGAAATAACAGGAGCAGGAACGCCGATGTAAAGATGACTAAACTATTCGAATAGTGAACGGTCAGCCCACCTGCAATCAATCCGAATAAAGCCAGTGGCGCCCTGTCACGTCTCATGAGAAAAACAGCTGCGAAAAACGGAAGTCCAAATGGTGCAAGCTGCGAAAGAATTAATGCCCGTCCTAATAAAAAACCGATAATTGCTAAAGAGATACCCTTTTTTATGAATATGTCTTCCGTCTTCATTTGCAGTTGTTGGATCCAATTGATGGCCCCTGCCTTCGCTTCTTTTAACTGAACATCTCCAAGAGGTTCCATCATAGGTCTTTCTGCTTTTTCCATTTCAACACCCCATTCGTATTAGTGATTTTTATTATATAGAGGGCTTGTCTATTTTTTTGTCAGAATTTTATAAGCGGATAAGAAAAACGTTCGACGAAATTCTTCTCGAACAATCATTTGTATACAGGTTTTTGTGCCTTTTTTTTCAATACAGAAACAGGCGTTCTTTTTTTTATGAAGAAAAGCAAAGTTTTTAGGTTATTTTTGCGGAAAATAACACGAATAAATAATCAGGAACTGGAAACCGACAAACTTTATTTTTTTTGTTGACATTTTTTCTTTACGAATGTAAGATATAACTTGTGCTTCAGTAGCACTTACCATTATGGCGGCGTAGCTCAGCTGGCTAGAGCGTACGGTTCATACCCGTGAGGTCGGGGGTTCGATCCCCTCTGCCGCTATCTTTTATCATGAAATTCACGGCCCGTTGGTCAAGCGGTTAAGACACCGCCCTTTCACGGCGGTAACACGGGTTCGAATCCCGTACGGGTCATCAAATACCAAAAGCGCCTCTGCTCACTTATCTCAGTAAGTGTACAGAGGCGCTTTTTTCATGTCGTTGGTGATAATTAAAAGAAGACAAGCCAGCAAGCTTGCCTTTATCTACACTATGAATAATTTCACAGGAAAAGTTGCTAAACTATTATTTTCAGCAGCAGTTTTATCCGCGTCTTCCTCCTCGACCTCCCCGTTTCGTTTCGGTGCTACGTTTAAGGGTCGTTAAGCGGTCTTCGCTATCTTTTAAGAATTTAGCCATTTTTTGCTCAAAGTTTTCCTTGGGTTGGAAACTATTACCTTTCGAGCGGAAGTCTTTGGAACGGCTGTCATTCCCTCTTCCTTGGCCTTGGCGCGGACGTGGTGTGTATGCAGGTTTTTGCTCAGCTTCAGGACGGTCTATCGCTTTTTTTATGGACAAGCCAATCTTGCCATCTTTAACATTGATGACTTTCACATCAACTGTATCGCCCACTTTTAAATGATCATTGATATCCTTGACATAGTTATCAGCCACTTCACTGATATGGACAAGACCGGTTGAACCTTGAGGTAGCTCTACAAATGCACCAAAATTAGTTATGCCTGTTACTTTACCTTGTAACTTGCTGCCTACTTCGATTGACATAAAAAAAATGTTCCTCCTTAGAAATGTTAAAAAATCTCTTCATACTATATTATAACGAAAGTAAAAAAACAGTGTCAATATTAGTCACTATCTTCCTTCCCTTTTGGAAGGGTAAAAATGATTTCGCCTTTTTCAGATAAGAAATAATCCCGTCTGGCTATTTTCGCTATATAGTCGTCGTCATTAAGCTTTACGATTTCTTCTTTAAGTAGGGTCTCGTCTTTTTTCAATTCAGCTAACTTTCCCTTCAATTCTTCCTTCTGTTGTACTTTCTCATCCAGTGCAACATTTTGCGTTATGAGGGTGGAAACGGCAAAAATCAAAAAGACAGCGGCGAAAACTGAGTAAAGAGTTAATCTACGCATTAGACCACGCTTCTTTTTTTCTACGGTTTGTACTTTTTTCTCTTGTTGAGCGACGTAGGGATTTTCTATTTTTGCCACTTTCCTTTTACGCAGGCTACTCATTTTTTATCGCTCCTCATTTCTTTTTATTTCTCCATCCATTTAGCGTTCTAAATATAGAATTCTTTATTTTCAATAAAATCCCTTTTCCTTTATTATAAAACTTCCCGACGTTTTTCGTAACAAAAACCGGCAATAAATTCCATATATAAGTCAGAATCCATTTTAATGGCCTCCAGAATATATTCAAAATAAAGAGAAGTATTTTCCCCGCCCATTTTAATAATGCAAAAACGAACTTACCTATCCCGATGATGATCGCTAATACAGATAATATTACCCATTTTATCGGTAGAAATATCAGCATGCGAACCGAATCCGCTATAAATCTCGCCAACTTTATCACAAGTATTATCAAAAACTCTAAAAAACGTAGATAGAAACCTTTGAAAAGTGCTTGATAAGCTGAAAAACCGCATAATAAGGCCAAAAATAAATAGAGGCGAAACTCTCCCTCATTCACTAAAAACAAAACATAAAAAATAAGGAGACCCTGAATGATCCAGAAAAGGAAGTCATGGATGAATACAATCCATCTTTTCCTTTCTGAACGATTCAGGAACCGGCTATACGTATCCAGGGCAGCTCCAAAGCCACTGCCCATGCCTATCATCGCAAGCAACGTATAAAATTGGATCGTTAAGGTCATTTGAACAATTTGCCAAAGAAGCCTTTAGCTTTCTCCCCTGATTGCTCATCTAAATAAACAAGGTCGAAAATCTTTCCCTTAATGGAAACGATGCCTTTATCAACGTCCAAATTCTTCATTTGCAAGTTTTGGCCCCGGATAGATAAGAATCCCATTGACGTTTCGAGCAGAAACTCTTCATTATCAAAACTTTCCACTTGTTTGACACCGGTAATATCAAGTAAACGGCGGCCTTTCATCGTTACATCATGCTCTTGGATCGTTCCCTTTGTGTAACCAGCATTCGGATCAATATATTGGCTCATTTTTTCATCCCTCACAGTACCACTGATTTTGTACAAGTGTATGTCCGTAAGAGTGGAATTAGAACCAAGCCTGTCCTTACTCCTCCGCTAGCTTTTCTTCCTTTACGATTGTATACATATCTGCAGCGGCTTCTTTTTTCGTCGTTTCTTGAATTTTATCGACACGTACCGTAACCAGCTTTTGACCGAATCTTACTGTCAACTCGTCGCCATCTTTCACATTCGAACTTGCTTTGGCCTGTTGTCCGTTAATCGTGATTCTCCCTTTATCCGCAACCTCCTTCGCAAGTGTGCGGCGCTTGATCAACCTTGAAACTTTTAGGAATTTATCCAATCTCATCGACATTCAAATCTCTCCCTTAATTAAAGTCCTTTAGCTTTTGCTTCATCCCAATATGAATCCAGTTCTTCCAATGTATAATCCTCAAACTTTTTGTCTGCCCTTTGAATGCACTCTTCTATATATGTAAAACGCTGGTGGAATTTCTGGTTTGCTTTGTAGACGGCTTCTTCCGCTTGTATGTCATAATAACGTGAAATGTTGACAAGCGCAAAAAAGAGGTCGCCCAGCTCTGATTTTATTCTTTCGACATCCCTGTTCGGGCTTAATATTTCCTCTTCCAATTCCTGCACTTCTTCCCTGACCTTTTTCCAGGCTTCGGAAACCTCATCCCAATCAAATCCGACCTTTGCAGCCCTTTTTTGATACTCTTCGGCCCGAAGTAAGTTTGGCAGCGATTTCTCAATCCCATCCAGTATGGATTGCGGAGCTTTTGTTTCGCTCCCTTTTTCATCTTCTTTGATTTTCTGCCAGTTCACTAATACGTCTTCCTCGCCGTTCACTTCAACATCTCCGAATACATGAGGGTGGCGTCGAATCATTTTCGCCGTAATGCCTTCAATCACATCATCGATCGTGAACATGCCCTCATCTTCACCGATTTGTGAATGAAGCATCACCTGAAGCAAGACATCCCCAAGTTCACCAACCATGCCCTCATCATCCTCTTCATCGATGGAATCAATCAGCTCGTACGCCTCTTCTATTAGATATTTCTTCAAGCTTTCATGAGTTTGTTTCTTATCCCAAGGACATCCGTCAGGACCTCTAAGTTCTGCGATAACCTGCCGTAGCTTAGAAAACTCCCTATATCGTAAAGCTTCTTCTCTAACAGGCGGGACATAAACACTCGTCAAGTTACTTAACTCCATCTGACGGTCGAGTTCGAAGAGAGCGCATTTTGTCACTTTTTCCTGACTGCTGCCTGCCGCTGTAACGATATATACCTCGTAGTCATCCGGTAGCTTTTCCATTAAAGTCAGCTTCACACTGGATGCACTGAATGCGTCATACACCTGTCCGATTATCATATGCTGGGTAATATGCAAATCATCTGGTGAAAGATCTGTTCCATCCAATAGCTGAAACCCTTCAATCGGATCGATTCTAACAGCCTGAAACAAGGGATCAAGGAAACTTTGCCCGCCTTCCAGCTTAATGGCTATTCCAAGAGCCGGACCCTTTTCGAGCAAAAGCTGTACCGTTTTTTCCGCAACCATAGGATGCCCCGGAACGGCGTATAGAACGGAACGGTTTGATGCCTCTTGTAATAATGTTCCGGCAATTTCTTCATATACAGCTTCAAATTGGTCGTGCTTTTCATATATCCCGTCAAACGCGAAGAAATTTATTCCTTCCCCTTTCAAATCCCCGATTACCGGATGATCAATCGTTCTGACGAAACATTGTTCTGTTTGGATCAATTTTTTATAAATCCCTAGTGGAAGCTGATCTAAATCCCCTGCACCAAGGCCTATTATCGTAATCTCATTCATGATTTCGTATACTCCTATTCGTTATTATAAATCGTTTTAGCTTTGAACCCGCAGGTATAAGTGAAAGTTCTTCTTCACCAAATAAGCCGGCACGAATGGCGGTCATCACAAAGACGGCTGCACCAATCCCTACACCGATCAAAGCTTGGATCGTAGCTAACAACCGGCTCTCGCCTGAAAACATCAATTCGAATAAGCCATTGAATAAAACAACCGCCGTACCCATGTAAACCGTACTCTTCAAGATTATTAACACGTGCTTCTTTTCAATTAATGTCTTCTTAATATGTACTCTCAATACCACATAAAATAATACAGTCATGATCATAAACGCAAGCACTGTTGCCGAGGCTGCCCCCGCGATATTGTAATGGGGCACTAGAACAAGGTTCAAAGCCCACTTGCTGCCCACACCCACAATCGTAATGATCACCGGCACGAACGAATAGCCTAAACTTTGAATCACTGCCGCTTCTGCCATTATGAGGGATGTGAATAAAATCGATAAAGAGAAAATTGCTAAAGTAATCGTCCCTTTGGCATCCGTGAACAGCATATGATTGACAGGCTTCATCGTCACCACCAGCCCAATAGCAGCAGCGAGTCCTATCGTCGCACTTACACGAAGCGCCAATTTGATCTTATTCAATAATTCATGTTCACTTTTCCTCTGAACGAATCCGGATATTACAGGTACTAGCGCCAATGCAAAAGAATTAGCCACGACTGTACCTAGCTGAAGCAACGGCTGTCCTCGATCATATACCCCTTTCCATTCTTTGGCTTCCCTTTCCCCCATCCCGGTTTCCCTTAGTAGGGAATACAGGTGCAGTGAATCGACAAACTGAAACAAGATAAGGATCAAGCCAGTTATGCAAAAGGCGAATCCTTGGAAAATCAGGACTTTGGAAATTTTGATGAAATTTACCGGTTTGATTCTCATTCGTAAAAAAAGCTTCCATTCTTCTCTTAAAATAACGAAAGCAATAAGCAGTACCAGGCCAGTTATGCCGCCTGTTATCGAACCGAGGACCGCCCCCTTGCCGACCACATAATCAGAGTAGCCCTGATACACGAATATTGTGGAAAGAACCAGAATCGTCAACACACGGATGCATTGTTCAGCGACCTGCGAACTGGCCGTCGGTAACATGTCGTTTATTCCTTGAAAATAGCCTCTTAAAACAGATGAAATCGGCATTAATAAATAGGAATAGGCAACGATTCTCAGCAGACCGGCTAAATGCGGATCCTTCATCCATCCTGCAATCCAATCAGCGCCAAGGAATAGTGCAGCAAACATCATGACTCCTATCGAACTTAAGACGACGAATGATGTCACTAAAATGTCCTTCACTGCAAAGGTATTTTTGGAAGATTCCCGTTCTGCAATAAGTTTGGATATGACTACCGGAAAGCCGAGTGTTGATAATGTAAAAGCAACACCGTAGAAGGGATAAACCTGTTGATAGATATAAAACCCGATGTCACCCGCAATGTTCTGATATGGTATGCGATAGGCCGCACTCAATACTTTTACGATAATCGCTGCTGCGCTCAAGATCAGCGCACCTCGAAAAAGTTCATTTGATGTTTTATAAGGCTTTTCAGCCATTCTTTTTCCCCTTTTCACTCATATGTGGTAGTTATTATAGCATAATTCAAATGGTTATTTTTCAATTCCAGCCACACTGTTAATTATTTTCCATATTTACCACAAAGAATATTTTCCCCTCTTTATGCCTGCCCCCATCCGGTTAACCTTTTAGAAAGTGCAAAAAGGACAGCGCGATTGCTGCCCTTTCCACCTTTAAAATTATAATGGCATGTCCAAGGTTACTGTTCCATTTGTCTAGCTAGGAAACTTGCTGCTGTTTCAACCGATTTCTGTTCCACTTCACCAATGGTACTATCTTTAGAGAAAATCAAGACGGCACCAATCGGGTCGCCACTCGCAATGATCGGAGCTGCAGTATAAGATTGAACCTCTTCATCATTGGAATCAACAAATGAAATTTGTCCGTTTGGAGACTCCAGGACAGGATTTCTTTCTTCCATGATTTTTTCCACTAGTTCACTAACGCTTTTATTTAAGTATTCTTTTTTGGAGCCGCCTGCCACTGCAATGTAAGTATCCCTGTCACAAATCATAACTGGGTTTCCAAGGCTATCATAAAGTGCTTCTGCATATTCCCTTGCAAAATCGCCTAACTCACTAATAGGAGAGTATTTCTTTAGGATGACTTCTCCATCTCTATCCACAAATATTTCCAGTGGATCTCCTTCACGAATACGGAGGGTCCTGCGAATTTCTTTCGGGATGACGACTCTTCCTAAATCATCAATTCGGCGAACGATACCAGTTGCTTTCATCTAATGTTGCCTCACTTTCATCTAATTGATTTGATAAATCCTCATTTTGTAGCAAAATCATCACCAGCTATTGTACTTAGTATTTTTCTAATGGTAAGTTCTATGCACTTTGAAAAAATTTTTCTTTTTGTTGCATTTTTTTACCATGGTACCTAAAAAAATTTCTTCAAGAGGACAATCATTCATTTCAGTTTTTTGTGGCTTGCGTCTCTTTTTTTACATACTGTAAACCTTTGGTCATCTCGAATAAGATATTAAGCCATTTGCTTTGTTCTACGCCTTTTATGTGCAGGACCAGCTTCATTCGATTGCCGTCCATGCCGAAGCCCACCATACGGCCATACTTCGATCCCAGCTCGAACACCTTTTGTCCATCCACATTGCTGCTGACCTTTTCCCTAAGGAGAATGCTGATTTCCTGCTTTAATTGTTTGATGCTTTCAATTCCGGCCTTTTCAGCATATACCTTCATTTCGGCAATCATGAATAAATAAGAAACTTCTTCTGGATATTCTCCGAAACGATCGATCATTTCATCCTGTAATTCTTCCACTTCTTCAAGCGAAGCAATACCTCTGAACCTTTTATACATTTCTATTTTCTGATGTCCATCCATTATGTAGGCATCAGGGATATAAGCATCCACTTCAACGTCAATTTCCAGGATATTCTTTTCTTCGGCTGGTTGGTCATTACGTTTCGCATCTACAGCTTCTTTCAACATTTGTGAATACAGATCAAAACCAACTGAATCGATGAAGCCATGTTGTTGAGCCCCTAGAATGTTTCCAGCTCCCCTGATGGATAAATCACGCATCGCGATTTTGAACCCTGAACCCAATTCTGTAAATTCCTTAATGGATTGAAGACGTTTTTCTGCCACTTCCGTCAACACTTTATCTTTCCTATAAGTGAAGAATGCATATGCCACCCGATTGGATCGCCCTACACGGCCACGCAGCTGATAAAGCTGTGAAAGTCCCATTCTATCTGCTTCATTCACGATAAGCGTATTGACATTCGGGATATCAACACCCGTCTCTATAATGGTTGTACTTACCAAAACATCATATTCGCCTTCTAAAAAGCCGAACATGACGGCTTCCAGTTCTTGCTCTGTCATTTGCCCATGAGCATAGGTGACACGGGCATCGGGCACCAGCATGGAAATTTCTTCTGCTTTTCTTGCTATATCCTCTACCCGATTGTAGAGGAAATAAACCTGACCACCCCTGGCCAATTCCCGTTCTATGGCTTCCGTTACCAACGATCCATTATACTCCATGACATAAGTTTGGATCGGGAACCTGTTCTCAGGCGGTGTTTCGATGACGGACAGATCCCTCACGCCCAACATGGACATATGAAGGGTCCTCGGAATCGGCGTCGCAGTCAAAGTCAGTACATCCACATTAGTTTTTAACCGTTTGATCTTTTCCTTATGTGTAACGCCAAAGCGCTGTTCTTCATCAATGATAAGCAATCCCAAATCGCGGTACACCATATCTTTGGATAAAATCCTATGCGTGCCAACCACAATATCCACCGTGCCGGCCTTTAATCCTTTAATCGTCTCCGTTTGCTGTTTTTTAGTCCTGAAACGGCTCATATGACCAATTGAAATGGGATAATCCTGAAAACGCTCCCTTAATGTTTCATAATGCTGCTGGGCGAGGATTGTGGTCGGAACAAGAAATGCAACCTGCTTGCCATCCATTATGGCTTTAAAAGCGGCCCGGATCGCCACCTCTGTCTTCCCATATCCAACATCGCCACATAATAAACGATCCATCGGCCGTTCCCGTTCCATATCCTTTTTGATTTCGATTATGGAACGTAATTGATCTTCCGTTTCGTTATAAGCGAATGATGTTTCGAATTCTCTCTGCATATCACCATCAGGTGAAAAGGCATAGCCCTTTGCCGCTTCTCTTTCTGCGTATAACTTGATTAAATCATCGGCAATGTTCTCAACGGATGATTGAACCTTACTTTTGACACGTTTCCATTCCGTTCCGCCTAGCTTATAAAGCTTCGGTTCTTTTCCTTCAGAACCGACATATTTTTGGACAAGATCAATTTGGTCGACAGGAACATACAATTTATCATCCGCTTGATAACGAATATTCAGGTAATCTTTATGGACCCCATTTATCGTAAGGGTTTCAATTCCCAAGTATTTACCGATACCGTGGTTAACATGAACGACATAGTCACCGATCTTCAGTTCGGAATAACTCTTGATTCGCTCCGCATTCGATAGTTTCTGTCTCCGTATTGATTTCTTTGACTTCTTATTAAACAATTCCGTTTCCGTAATGATACTGAATTTTTGCATAGGTAACTCAAAGCCGCTATTTAGACTTCCGCGTAAAATCTGTACTTTACCCGGAAGAATGCTGTTCGCATTAAACAGTTCTGCGGCCTCTATATCATAATCGGCTAAAACCGAATGCAGCTTTTTAACCCGTTCTTCATCCTGTCCAAGTATGACGACTGTATATTTCCCTTTTTTCCAACGTTCCAGTTCAGCTTTGAACACATTCATCTGTCCATGGAAATTTTGCATTTGTTTACTGGCAAAATTCAGGATATTCTGAGGATTCGTATGCGGTACATGCCGTAAAAACAATGAAAGGTATATAAACGGCCTGCTGGATTTCATTATTAATTCCTGCATGGGATGAGCCAATTTTATGTCATGGATAATTTGTCCCTGACTTAAAAGGTCCGTGTACCACCCAGCCTCTTCTTTTTCCAAAGAATCATTGATTTCCTGGATTCTACTGATTTCATCTAAGAAAACCAAACCATTTACCGGTAAATAATCTATCAAACTAGCTGGATCTTCATACGCTAAACTTAAGTATTTAAAGATTTTATCGGGTATATTCCCCATTTTCAGCTGTTCAAGTTCGTAACTGATCGTTTGAACCAGCTGTTCCTTGGTTTTCTCGTCTTTAAGTTTCTTCAAGCTTTTACTTAATCCGCTCTCCAGCCTTGTTATGATTCTTTCGATATGCTCCGTCTCTAGCAAAGCCTCACTGACGGGACCAATCGTCACTTTCTTGAGTTTCTCGATGGATCGCTGATCTTCGCTTGAAAAAGTCCTTATTGAATCTATTTCGGTATCGAATAATTCAATTCGTATTGGATTAGGTTCGGTGATCGGGTAAATATCGATTATACCGCCCCTGATACTGAATTCACCGGGAGAAGCAACCATTTCAGACCGGTTATAACCCATGGCAACGAATTTATTAAGCGTTGGTTCAAGTTCGATGTCTTCCCCTAAATTAAAAGCGAGCTGATGCCTCTTCCAAATATCCTTTGGGGGAAGCACACGGCGCACCCCGGGAATTGGCGCAATGACAATCCCTTTCTTTCCCTCCGCCCAAAAGTTCAATGCCTCTACACGTTGGGCCCTTAATTCCGGGCTGGCAACACTCAAATCAGCCGCAATCAATTCATTGGCTGGATATATATATAATTCTTCCTCGGGAATGAAACTGGATAAGTCCTCATGGAATTTTTGTGCTTGCAATAAATTATGGGTAACTAATAAAATAGGCCTATTCGTCTTTTCATATACGGAAGCCAGCAATAGTGATCTCGAGGAACCTGTCAGACCAGAGACGATTTGCTCCTTAAGTCCTTCATCGATGCCGGCTATTAACGAATGAACATCATCTTGTTTGGAGAACAAGTTCTGCAATCCATTCATTTTCTTTCCCCCCTCTCTTTAACGTGCGAAAAACCATTTGCTGTATTAGAACTTGGCCATTTCACCAAGCGTCCTCTTTATTAACGGCAATTTTATGTGCCCTGCCCTGGTATTCCAGACAAACGGAAAAATGCTTTGGATTTTGTCCAAAGCCCTCTCCCGCTAATGAATAATATAATCGTTTTCATATAAATCAGGGTTTCTTTGCAGCGATTCATGGCAATCTTCACATATCGCCCTTACATGCATATCCCCTTCAGAATCATAAACGATCATCTCTTGTCGCTCTTCATCGGTAAGTTGATTAAAACCTAACTGCTCCGTACTCAGTGAGTGTGCCTCGATTGAGCCCAGCTTAGTTCCGCAATGTCGGCATCGATAATGGAGAGCCATTTGGTAACCCCCTATTTAGTAATAGTGTTAGTATGTACAAAAGTAGAGGGGTTTTATTCAGCGAAACAGGAAGATATTATTCTTTACTTATAATTACTCTGTGCTTATTGGTTATATTCGTTCATGACCTGTATAAAAGGTTTTTCCATCCAGGCTTCACAAGAAGCTGCGCTTTTTTCGATCGTTGCCCCGACATGATCCCATTCTTCAGGCGAAAAACGCCCTAATACATAATCAGATACCGGAATACGGCCAATCGGGCGGCCAATGCCTATTCTGATTCGATTGAATTCTTGCGTACCCAAATGGGCAATTGAAGATTTTATCCCATTATGACCGCCTGCACTTCCTTTTTGACGAAGGCGAAGCTTCCCTGGAGGTAAATCAAGGTCATCATATATAATGACCACATCCGCGATATCCACCTTAAAGAAATGCATGACAGCCGAAATGGATTCTCCTGACAAATTCATGTAGGTTAAGGGTTTAAGCAATAAAACTTTTTCTCCCTTTACCATTCCTGTACCATATATCCCCTTATGTTTTGCTTGATCAAGTGGAATCGACCATCTTTTGGATAACTCATCTATTACTTCAAATCCGACGTTATGCCGAGTTTTTTCATATTGTCTACCTGGGTTCCCTAACCCTACAATAATTTTCATGATTCACACTCCGTCATTACGGTTATTTAGGGAGTTACGCTGGGACGAAGTTTTTCAAAGATCATTGACCTTTAGAAAAATAGTACCCTAATTTCAAGCTGGCCTGCAAGCGACCGGAGAACTAATTAGGGAAAATCCTAATTAAAGGAATCCATTACAAAAAATGGTCCAGTTTAAATGGATGCATCCAGCGATTGAAAAGACGTAACTCGTAAGAGCTACGCCTATTATATCACGATTCACTTGTTTAATCCCGGCATCATGACTCTGGTGATGCCTTGGTTTCCCTTCCTACTTCATTTTCAGGGATACCGCCATCTTGCTGTTCACCTGTACTTATTTCCTCTTCCTGACGAGGAGCCAAAACAGATGCAACGACTTCTTGACCGTCGTGGTCGATTTTAACTTGCTGATTCGTTTGGATATCGGATATGTAGATTGTATCCCCTACCTGAAGTTCGGTTACGTCAACATCGATGGATTCAGGAATGTCATTAGGTTTAGCCGTAACCGTCACTTCATGAAGAGACTGCTGAAGGACCCCACCGTCTTTCACGCCTTTACAAACACCGACAAGGTTAATGCGAACTTGTGCCTGTAATTGAGCGGACATATCTACAATTAAAAAGTCTGCATGATAAATGGAGTTCTTTATTGGATCCTTTTGATAGTCAGAGAGCATGACTTTATAACTCGTACCTTCCAAGTCCAAAGAAATGATTCCATTACGGCCTATTTCCTTTATTGTCTTTTGAAGCTCAATATTATTGACTGAAATGGCCGTACTGTCATTTTTATTGCCATATACAATCGCAGGGATTTCGCCGTTTTCTCTCAAATTCCTTAAATTAGAGTGTTTTGAATCCGTACGTTCTTTTGCAGCTAATATATTACTCATACATCCTCCGCCTTCCTAAATATGAATTACAAGTTTCTCTATATTTAACATTTCCCTAAATGGCGAATCATTAAACATGAAAGGTAAAATCCGCAGGGTGCAAGAAGAGGATAAACATATGGTAAACATAGGAATTCGCTGCAAAATCTTTTTTCATTCTTTTTTCTCTAATTCAAGCGTGAATCGATTTGTTTTCCATTTCTCCCTCACCTTGCATCACTCGGTTAAGGATTTGGGCTGCCAGTGATGAGTATTGAATGCTATCCTTTTTCCGTGGTCTCGGCAGATTGATTCCCTTATTCATGACGACTTTGCCTTCTTCGATTAATATGACACGGTCGGCAAGCATTACGGCTTCTTCAACATCATGTGTAACAAGTAAGGCAGTAAAGTCCCTTTTCCTCCATAGTTCTTCAATCAGCCTTTGCATGCCAATTCTCGTCAAAGCATCCAATGCCCCTAACGGCTCATCCAAGAGGAGAATGTCAGGTTCGTTCACCAATGCCCTCGCTAATGCAACCCTTTGTTTTTGCCCCCCGGATAAAACGGACGGCCAATCATTTGCTCGATCTGCAAGGCCCACTTGCTCCAGTAATTCCATGGCATTTGGCTTCCAATCCCCTTTTAAGCCTACCCCAATATTTTCAAGGATTTTTTTCCAAGGAAAAAGCCTTCCATCCTGAAACATCGTACGTGAAGATTTATTTAATCCATTCAACGGCTTTCCATTCACCAGTATCTGCCCGACCGTCGGCTTTTCCAGTCCTGCCACAAGACGAAGCAAGGTACTCTTTCCACAGCCACTCTTACCGACAATGGCTACGAATTCCCCTTTTTTAAATGTGAGGTCCATCCCCTTTAATACTTCACCCCCCCCAAAATCCTTTCTTACCCCCTGCAGCTCCAACGAATTTTGATATTTCATATTTATGACCTCCTCATTGGTATGATGGATGCCACTTTAAGCATCTTTTTTCAATTATTTTGGCCGCAACATCCGATATTTTTCCCAATAAGGCATATAAGAGAATACTGAGAACAACAATATCCATCCTCATGAATTCCCGGGCATTCATAGCCATATATCCTATTCCGGAATTAGCGGATATTGTTTCTGCGACAATTAATGTGACCCACATGATTCCAAAGGAGAAGCGGATGCCCACCAAAATGGATGGAAAGGCTGCAGGGAGGATCACATTCCAGAATAAAGAAAAACCACTTAACCCATAAACCCTCGCCGCTTCGATTAATTCCTTATCCACCGATTTCACTCCATGAAATGTATTTAAATAGATAGGAAATAGAACCCCTAAAGCGACAAGGAAGATTTTCGCTTCTTCTTCTATACCAAACCATAGAATCACCAGCGGTATTAGAGCTAAATGCGGAATGTTACGCAACATCTGAAGCGAGGTATCGAATAAGGTTTCAGCAATGGATGATAATCCATTTAATAAACCTAGTACAAAACCAATAATCCCGCCTATTAAAAAGCCGATGAAGGCACGCTGAGCACTGATGCCGATATAATCAATAAGTTCACCTGTCCCCAATAAAGCGACACCTGCTTGAAACACTTCAGTCGGGGCAGGCAATATCCGATCCGACAAAATCCCCCACAAAGACAGCAGCTGCCAAGTTACCAAAAGGAGAATGGGCACAAGCCATGATATGAGGTGGGACCTATTGAACTTTTTGTTTAACTTTTTCTGCATCTTCAACTTCACTTCCTTTTGTAGGGTAGTGGTCATTAGCCAGTATTTCCCCAAATGGGCTCGTAGCTTTTGAAACGGGGCCTTGCAGAAGTTCAACAGGGAGTAAAGGGAATAATAATTCCGCAACTCTGTACGCTTCTTCAAGATGAGGGTATCCAGATAAAACAAAGGATTCTATTCCTATTTCTTCATATTCCTTCATTCTGGCAGCAACATTTTCCGCACTCCCGACTAGGGCCGTACCGGCGCCCCCGCGCACAAGACCAACACCTGCCCATAGGTTAGGGCTGATTTCAAGCGAATCCCTGTTTCCGTTATGGAGTTGCGACATCCGCTTCTGGCCCACTGAATCAAACCTTTCGAAAATATTTTGTGAATTTTCAATCATTTCGTCATCCACATATTTAATGAGTTCCTCCGCCGCCCGCCAAGCCTCTTCTTCCGATTCTCTTACAATGACATGCATCCGTATCCCAAACCTGACCTCACGTCCATATTCTGCTGCCTTTTTACGTACCTTTTCAATTTTTTCAGCCACTTGCACCACGGGCTCACCCCAAGTCAAGTACACATCAATATGCTTTCCTGATATATCGATGGCCGGGTCGGATGAACCTCCGAAATAGAGCGGTGGGTACGGTTTTTGTACGGATGACAACAGGATATTCCCGCCTTCAACCTTTAGGTGCTCCCCTTCAAAGTCCACTTTAACCCCTGACATCTCCTTTCTCCAGATATCAAGAAATTCATCTGTTTGCCCATATCGTTCCTTATGATTCAGAAATACGCCATCACCCGCCAATTCGACCGGATCCCCTCCAGTTACTACATTGACTAAGAGACGTCCATTCGACAGCCGGTCGAAGCTTGAAGCCATACGCGCAGCTAAGGTTGGCGACATTAAACCCGGACGAATCGCAACTAAAAATTTCATTCTTTCCGTTGCAGAGATCAATGAAGAACCCACTACCCAAGCATCCTCACAGGACCGACCTGTTGGAAGCAAAGCCCCTTCAAAACCCAAATGATCGACTGCCTGTGCTATTTGTTTTAAATAAGGAAGCGTGATCGCCCTCCCTCCCTTTGTCGATCCTAAATAGCGACTTTCCCCATGTGATGGCAAAAACCAAAATACTTTCATTTTATTTCCCCCTTAATTTTTTTTAAGATCTGCAGAAGCATCTAAAACATTAATCTTGCTTGGAATTAATTTAAGATTAAAAAAGGTATCGGCAATCTTTTGTTGATCATCCAAAACCGTACTGGAAATCTCCTCAAGTCCATATTCTTTTCTTTTTAATGTTTTTTCCAATGCCTCCACACCCATTCCAATTTCCGGAGATAGGAATTCAGCGACGTCCCTTGGGTTTTCTTCAATCCATTTATCAACTTTTATCAGTTCTTCTTTGATAATCTTCAAAGCCTCTTCGTTCCCGGCAAATGAATCAGTTGCCAAAAAGAATTCACGATTCGCCACCAGTCCTTCTCCATCCTGAATGGTTTTCGTTTCAAGTTCCAATTCCGCCGCTGATAAAAATGGATCCCATATTACCCAGGCATCGATTTGGTTTCCTTCAAAAGCAGCCCTCGCATCTGCCGGCGGTAAGTAGACGGGCTGTATGTCATCAAGAGTAAGGCCTGCTTCCTCTAACGCTTTGACCAATAGGTAATGAACATTTGAACCTTTATTCAAGCCAACCTTCTTACCTTTTAAATCATTCACATTTTTAATGGGTGAATCCTTTTGCACGACTATAGCCTCTCCCGAAGGGTTTGCCGGCTGATTAGCAATATAGACAAGCGGTGCCTTGGCTGCTTGTGCAAATATCGGTGGCGCCTCCCCTGTGTGCCCAAAATCAATGCTGCCGACATTCAAGGCTTCAAGCAGCTGAGGTCCTGCAGGGAATTCAGTCCAGTCGACAGTATATCCCACTTCTTTTAAATGTGTTTCCAGCTCCCCTTTTGATTTTAAAATATTTAATGTCCCGAATTTTTGATAACCGATTCGGATGGTTTTATCTGATTCTTTTGCGTCAGCACTTGTGGAACTGTTCTTTTCCTGCCCACATGCACTTACTATCAGCATGAAGATGCTGAAGATGGACAGCAGCCATATCTTTCGTTTTTTCTTCATATTCCGCACACCCTTCTTAAACTATTTATATAAAAATAAAAGGCTCCTTTCCTTCACCAATAGGACAATAGGGCAAAACGATGCCTAATGTTCAATGGTAAGTGAAAAGGAGCCTTCGGTAGTCCGATCGGCATTAACCAGTATGCACTTGCGTTAGTACAGTTTTTCATTCCTTGAATATGAATTGAATTTGTATAGCCATTTTATTATTACTATTCTCATCTGTCAACTGAGAATTAAGTATCTTCTGAAACTTTTAAACGGAAACACGGCGAGCCCGAAGGCTCGCCGTGTTCTCGTTTATTTTGTTATCAATCGAATAATGTGCTGACTGATTGTTCCTCATGCACACGAATAATTGCCTCTGCAATCAAAGGTGCTACAGAAAGTCCAACAATTTTATCGATTTTCTTATCTTCAGATAGGGCAATCGTGTTAGTCACGACCAATTCCTTGATCGTTGAATTTTGAATCCTTTCGATGGCAGGACCTGAAAGGACTGGGTGTGTACAACAAGCGTACACTGCTTTAGCGCCATTCTCCACAAGGGCATTGGCCGCTAGTGTAATAGTTCCTGCAGTATCGATGATGTCATCAATCAGTATTGCTGTCTTCCCTTCAATATTACCAATGATGTTCATGACTTCAGCCACGTTCGGTCTTGGACGGCGCTTATCGATAATGGCGATCGGTGCTTTTAGGCGATCGGCCATTTTACGGGCACGTGTTACACCACCATGATCTGGGGAAACGATGACGATATCACTTAAATCTTTTTCCTTGAAGAAATCAGCTAAAATCGGAACAGCAACAAGGTGATCGATCAGAATATCGAAGAAACCTTGAATTTGTGGTGCGTGAAGATCCAATGTGATTACACGGTGGGCACCAGCCGTTTCTAAAAGATTTGCGACAAGTTTAGCTGTAATTGGTTCACGCGCACGTGCTTTACGATCTTGTCGAGCATAACCGTAATACGGCATTACAATATTGATCGTTTTAGCTGAAGCACGTTTAAGAGCATCGATCATAATTAAAAGTTCCATTAAATTTTCATTGACTGGTTGGCTTGTTGATTGGATCACGTATACGTCACAGCCACGAATACTTTCTTCGATATTAATTTGAACTTCACCGTCACTGAAACTTGTTACGCTACATTTTCCAAGTTCAACACCGATTGCAGCAGCAATTTCCTGAGCTAAATCGAAGTTTGAATTTAAAGAGAATACTTTTAAATTAGGATCTAAATACTGATTTGACATGATGACCTCCGTCGGTTATTTATTAAATTTCAAATTCTTGACATAATCTTCTTTGTTAACTTGACGAGCACGTGCAACGGATAGGGCTTCCTGCGGTACATTTTGCGTGATGGTTGACCCAGCAGCTACATATGCTCCTTCTCCTACTGTCACAGGTGCAACCAGATTAGAATTACAGCCTATGAAGACATTATCTTCAATCTTCGTCAAATGTTTATTTTTCCCGTCGTAATTCACGGTAATAGATCCGCAACCTATATTAACATTCTCCCCAACCTCTGCATCACCAATATAACTCAAATGTGAGGCCTTGCTTCCTTCGCCAAAAACGGTCTTTTTAATTTCGACAAAATTACCGATCTTAACGGAATCCTTAATATCTGATTGAGGTCTAACATGTGCGAATGGACCGATTTTAACAAAACTTCCAATACTGCTTTCGTGTACAACCGATTGGAGGACTTCCGTTCCATCACCAATTTCACAATTACTGATTTCCGTATTCGGGCCAATCAAGCAATCCTGCCCGATAATACTTTTTCCTTTAATGAATGACCCAGGGTTAATGACTGTATCCTGTCCGATTTGCACATCCGCTTCAATGAACGTTGTAAGTGGATCGATGATCGTTACACCATTCCTCATATGCGTTTCATTGATGCGGTTTCGTAAAACTTGCTCAGCCTGCGATAAAGCCACACGGTCATTCACACCCAATGTCTCCTCGAAATCACTGGATTGGAAGGCCGTCACCACTTCGCCTTCTTCTTTTAAGATTTCAATAACATCCGGCAAGTAATATTCTCCCTGGACATTTTCATTTGAAACTTTTTTCAGCGCGCTAAACAATGCTTGGTTATCGAAGCAATATGTACCGGTATTTATTTCCTTAACATATCTTTCTTCATCAGAGGCATCCTTATGCTCGACGATTTTTTCTACAAGTCCGCCTTCACCGCGAAGGACCCTTCCATAGCCAGCAGGGTTATCTGCATATGCTGTTAAGATTGTTGCTTTCGCCTGACTTTGCTCATGCAATGCTATAAGCTCTTTCATCGTTTCCGCTTTAATCAGGGGCGTATCACCGCAAATAACAAGGGTCGTACCACTTTTTACGGATAAAACGCTTTCCGCTTGCATTACAGCATGTGCCGTACCTAATTGCTGTTCTTGTAAGGCATACTTGCATGAATCACCAAGTTGTTCCTGAACTTTCTCAGCTCCATGGCCGATGACTGTTACAATATCTTCTATTTGAAGTTGATTGACTTGATCGATAACATGTTGTACCATTGGTTTCCCGCAAACAGGGTGCAAAACCTTATAAAGCTTAGATTTCATCCTAGTACCTTGCCCAGCGGCCAATATTATTGCATAGCGATTACTCATAACAGGCCTCCATTTTCACCTTTTTATCCACTAAAAATATTATCTCAAATAGTGATTCTTTTCAAGGTAACAATTAAAAGTACATATAATTGTCAACCGATTAGGTGAAAAAAATTCAATTTCCGACACCCTTACAAATGTTATTATTGGACCTTGGAGCATTATTTTACATCACGAAATTAATGATATATGCCTGGTCAATGAACAGAAACCATGTCTCCTCCCCTTTTTAACACCACCCACCCCCATTATCCCAAAACACCGCCATGATCGCGCCATGCCCTATGTATAAGCCCTCAGGAAGTACTGCAACCTTTGTTACTCCCATTCCGAAAACAAGTTACCGATTCATTTCATCTACAGGTCATTAGAGGGATATCCCTTTAATTCCACTTACATGAATTTCAATATCAGGATGAACAAAAAGGTTTAAAAAATAAAAAGGTTGGGTACTTAAACTTTGAATATATCACCTTAATTTTACAATTTAGACAATTAAAGAAAATGTCTGCATGATTAGCGGATACGTTCTAAACTTATCTGTTTATGAATAAATAAAAAAGAGCACTACTTATGAAGTAGGCTCTAGATGCACAAATTATAAATTTAAAGTTTAAAAGTAAGGTTATTTTAAGAAGCACCTGCTCCAGCTTCCTCTAATTCAGTTTCAAGTTCTCCCAATCGATGATATTCTGTCAAGACAGCTTCTTGAATTTTCCCGCGTGTCGAGGAATTGATTGGATGAGCGATATCCCGGAATTCTCCATCTGGAGTTCGTTTACTTGGCATTGCTACAAATAAACCATTGTTTCCGTCGATCACACGAATATCATGAACCACAAATTCATTATCCAGTGTAATTGATGCGATAGCTCTCATACGACCATCCGTATTCACACGGCGTAATCTTACGTCAGTTACTTCCATTTAAGCTCACCATCCCTTTTTGTTGTTGTTAAAACTTAAAGTACATATTCAACAAAAAAACGTGAACTCCTTCTATTATCTGTAATTTTTTTAGAAAATTCAGCCTAGTTTTCAAAAATACTCATAATCAAGCTTATATTATAGGAAAATTACCCATTACGAATTCCCTTAAGAAATAAAAAAAACGCCCGTTTATTTAACGAGCGCTACCACTTCTATTTCAACTAGTGCATCTTTAGGAAGCCGAGCAACCTCTACACAAGAGCGAGCAGGTTTGTGAGCAGAAAAATATTCTCCGTATATTTCATTAATCGAACCGAAATCGTCCATACTTTTAATGAATACTGTAGCCTTAATGACAGTTTCCAGTGAAGCCCCAGCTTCTTTCAATACAGCTTGGAGATTCTTAAAGACCTGGTGCGTTTGTTCCTTGACATCCCCTGTTACCATTTCACCAGAAGCAGTAAGCGGGATCTGTCCTGAACTGAAAAATAACTTATCCACGATCACGCCTTGTGAATATGGTCCGATCGCTGCCGGTGCTTCATCCGTATGTATCGTTTTCATGAAATGATTCCCCCTATTCCTTTTTCGTAAAATAATTCCCACGGCTGACCTTGATTTTTTTGTCTCTTTCGACCACCTGTGTCAACTTGATTAAAGAAACATAGTCCTCGACAAGGCACTCCTCCGTATGTTCGGATTCGACCAGCACCGCAATTCCGGCAACTGTTGCCTTGAATTCATCCAATAGACTGACCATACCGTTAATGGTACCTCCAGCCTTCATGAAATCGTCTACAATTAATACATTCGAACCCTCAACCAAGCTTCTCTTAGAGAGTACCATAGTCTGGATCCTCTTTGAAGAGCCTGAAACATAATTGATGCTCACTGTAGAACCTTCCGTTACTTTATTATTCCTACTTACAATGACAACTGGAACATTCAAATAATTTGCCACGGCGTATGCTAATGATATCCCTTTGGTTGCCATTGTCATGATGACTGAGACATTTTTCTTGGCATACATTGAGGCGATTATCCTTCCAACCTTATTCACGGTTTGCGGATGTCCTAATATGTCTGTCATATATAGATAACCGCCAGGAAGTAGCCTTTCGGGACTAGCGATCGTATCGCATAATCCGTCAATGAAGGCATTGACTTCTTCTTCCTTGATGGAAACAATATATTTCACTCCACCGGCCGCACCTGGAACGGTTGTTAAAGAACCTATCCCGCGTTGTTCAAAGGTATCTTTGATGATTGTCAAATCTTCACTGATCGAGGACTTTGCCGAACTATATCTTTCAGCAAAATAAGTCAGCGAAACAAGTTCCCCTGGATGTTCTAATAAATAATTGGTCATATCGACTAGCCTCTCGCTGCGACGAAATTTCATTGAGACACCCCCTTTGTGAATTCCGAATATTATATAGCAACTATACCACTAATGTACGTTTCTATTCAAGATTGTTTCGATCACCCAGTAAACGGACCGCATAGACTTGATCACAAAATCCGCGAAGTCCATTATAAATTCTTTGCATGCGCGAATCATGTTCCACCAAACCAAAAACGGTCGGACCACTTCCGCTCATCAAGACCGAATCTGCTCCAAATGTCTTCATTTGATCTTTAATGTTCGCAACCTCTGGGTATAACTGCAATGTCACTTGTTCCAGAACATTACCCAACCCTTCACATACATCGTGATAATTGTTTTCCATAATAGCCGAAATCATTCCAGGTACATCCGGATGCTCCATTTTTGAAGTTTGGAGCCTTTTGTATATATCTGCTGTCGAAACGCCGATCGTCGGTTTGGCCAAGATGACCCAGCATTTTGGCGGTGCAGGAAGATGCGTGATTTTTTCCCCGCGCCCTCTGGCCAATGCCGTACCTCCATATACACAAAATGAAACATCAGAGCCAATTTCAGCTCCTATTTCTGCAAGTTCATCCATGGAAAGACCAAGCTTCCACAATCTATTTAAGCCTCTCAAGGTAGCTGCGGCATCACTGCTTCCACCAGCAAGTCCTGCGGCTACAGGTATATTTTTCTCTATAGTTATAGAAACACCTTTATTGATCCCAAAACGTTCCTTTAGAATAAATGCGGCTTGATAAGCTAAATTCCGATGATCATCCGGAACAAATCGATTATGGGATAGAATTTGAATATGATTTCCCGTTATTTCCTTTAGTTCAATTCTATCGGCAAGGTCGACTGTCGTCATGATCATTTCCACCTCATGATACCCATCAGGCCGTTTGAAAAGCACATCCAAAGCCAAATTAATTTTAGCCGGGGCTTTTTCCATAAGCTTCAATATGTCCACCTACTTTAACGTTCTTAAAAGTTCTTGTCCTATTCTATCATATTTGTTTATATTCTAAAGGGTTTTTCATCGTAATTTCAATGTAATGAAGCTAAGATTGGCCCTTAGAGGAGAATAGACACATGTAGGCACATGGGAGAGCAGCTACTTCCTGCACCCCAAAAGACTTGCTACATATCCATATAGCATTCACCGATACATAAAAAAACCAGACTCCTTAACTACAATGTAAGCAAAAATGAATAGAGCTATACATTGTATAAAGAGTCCGGCTTCCTTCAACATGACGGCATGATACAATTAAGTGTTTTATCTTACTCTTTGTTCACCAATTGACGTTGTGCTTTTTCGATGGCAAGTTTTACCATGTTTCCTGCGTCCCTGGCCCGGATTCCTCCCCAGCCTTCTTTCTGGACAACATCGTAAAATCCAAGTTCTTTAGCCAATTCCTCTTTAAGATCATTTGACATAATCCCTTTTTTCCTGCTCAAGCGAAGCAACCCCTTTCACATGCCGTCACATGCATAGTGTTTGCATCATACGCTATTTCATTACATCCTTTTTAAGCCTTTATTGGAGCTCACAGGATATTCTATACAAAACAAAAAGCAGCAAACAAAGTTGTTCGCTGCCTCGTCTAAGTTACATCTCTTGTTGTTTGTTTAAAAATGTTAGTTCTACGGTTTCCGTTAAAACATCCGCATAGCTGTAAGATACTCTTTCAAACGCATTTTCATCTTGGTCGAGCTCAATTACAAAAACAGCCGGATAAGTTTCCGCCAAAGTTCCAAATCGTTCTACAGTCTTTCTTCTTCCACCGTTTGCTTTTAAGAGCAATCTTTTACCTAGGTTTGAATCAAGTGCAGTTTTAATATCAGCTAGAGTTTTTGGCATTTTCGGTCCACCTCACTAAGTTAAGTATATCACAATTTACAAATATACGCAAACAAAATAATAAATTATATCAGCACTTAAAAATGTAGTCAATATATTTTTATCTGAAATTCGGCAAAATCGCGAACAATTTTATTATATCCTGGGAAATGAAAAATTATGTAAACGAACTATACCATTATTTATTAAGCCGAATTTTCGTAATTAAATCATTACCTAGTGACATTACTCCCCAAAAAACCAGTTTTTTGGGGAGGATATCCGAATTCTTCCCCACCAAAAGCAAGCTGCATTCTTTCAAAATGCAGCTCGTTCATTCTTCCTGAAATGGCTTGAAAGGCAACCCGGTCCGTAACACCCCTTTTGTCTCAATTCCCCCCAACCCCTTCTCTCCCGTTAATGTATTCCGAAGGACATCCCATACATGAATATGTTCGGAAAAAGGCGTAAAGCTTATCTTTCCGACGATGTATACCGGATCAAGAGCATGTATATTAACACGGGAAGGAGAACTTGCAAAATTTGCCCCCGCTTGGATCAGCGATTCAAAATGCGACTGACAAGCCCCGGCAAATATAATCAGTTGGTCTAAATGAGAAACCCTCCTTCGCGCTTCCCTAACTGTCTGTACAAAATCCTTTGAGTGACGGTAGGCATTAATATCGGACATCGATCCTTTTGATTTTGAATAGGCATCATGACCGGTGACAACTAGAATGTCCGGCCGATAATGGTCCAACAACCCCCCGATTCTTTGGGGCATTTCCTTTTCATTGCAATAGATGCCATTGACCGGAATACCGAATTTCTGATATAGATCCATGCATTTCCTTAAGTAAGATGCATCCCCATCCACATGGAGGACCCTGCCTGGTATCTGAAAATATTCACCGCTATACCGATAGCCATTACTGGATTGATAGCCATTTTTTTGTTGTTGCAGCTCTAGATCTTGTGTTAATAAGCGGTAAGATTGTTCTTGAAGTACCTCATTCGACCTTTGTCGATCATTTCTTTCATTATCATTAATAATCATTAAATCTTGAAAAGGTGCATCTGCAATCAGTCGGATATCTTCCCCATAAAGAATAGCTTCACGCCTTCCGTCAATATCACGGATATCGATTACCCGGAACAACACGTCACATTTATAAGAAACCCGACCAACAATATCGTTTATTTGAATATTCATGGCCCCACCCCATGAGAAGACTTATTTTCAGCCCGCCCTAGTTTATTTTCATTCTTAAGTTATGCGAACCATTCTTGATTGGTGAAAGATAGAGATTGCTTACATTTTCGGGTACATCCCCTCATGATGGGCCACTTTTAAAATAAAAAAAGCCGGAAGCTGGGAGTGACCCCATTCCGACTTGAATCTTCACATTTTCTTTATTTGAAATTCGGCAATAACGCATCACTTAAGCGGCCAAATTCTTGGATGCTCAGTGTTTCGCCCCGTCTGGAAGGATCTACTTCTGCGGCCTCGAGAGCGGCAAGTATGAGTTCTTTTTTCGATTTGCCATCTGGCAGCTGACTGGTTAAGTTATTTAAAATCGTTTTCCGACGCTGTGCAAAGCTCGCCCGGGTCACAGTGAATAAGAAATCCTCATCCAGGACCTCGACGATTGGCTTAACGCGCCTAGTAAGGCGGATTACAGCTGAATCAACATTAGGCTGAGGCATGAATACCGTTTTGGGTACTATCATCACTGTTTCTGCTTCAGTATAATATTGAATGGCAATGGATAAAGAACCGTATTCCTTTGTCCCAGGTTTTGCGGCAATTCGATCAGCCACTTCCTTTTGCAGCATGCACACGATGCCTCTAATGGGCAGGTCCTCGGACAATAGCTTTAAAATGATGGGCGTCGTGACATAGTATGGCAAATTTGCAACAACCATCAGGTCCGAGAAGCCGGCAAATTCCTCCTCGATGACCTTCTTGACATCAGCCTTGAGAACATCCCCGTGAATGATGTTTACATTATTATAGGGAGACAGTGTATCCGATAAGATGGGCAGTAGACGCTGATCAATCTCAATGGCCGCAACCTTTTTGCTGCTTTTCGCCAGTTGTTCCGTCAAAGCCCCGATTCCCGGCCCAATTTCGATGGCGCCGCTTTCCTCTGTCAAATTGGCATGTTCGACAATACGTTTCAAGATATTCGTATCGATTAAAAAGTTTTGGCCTAAGCTCTTTTTAAAGGAGAATCCATATTTCTTTAATATTTCTTTCGTTCTGACAGGGGTTGCAATATCCTTATTCATTTTTTTCCTCCTGAATTATCTGTACCATCGCTTTCTCAAAAGCCTCAGTTGATATTTGGAACATTTTTAGTCTCTTATATAACTGTTTACCATTGGTAAACCCGATTTTTAAAATAGATCCAAGTTTTTCCCTTCGTTCCTTGGCACCGGATCCCCCGATTAAACCTGCATCTATTAAATCCTGCTGTGAAATCTCTTCTGAAGCCTCTTCATCCATTAATTGGGCATCCTTTAAAGCATTACGAATTGCGTCAGGAGAAGCATGTTCCACCCCAATTCCTCTACCTGACTTAGGAAGGGCTTCCTTCTTCGTTAAAAAGGCGTGTTTACAGCCTTTTACTTGTTCTGAAATTATATTCCTGATTTTTTGGCCAGGAAAATCAGGGTCTGTGAAAATGATGGCTCCACGTGTCTTTTGTGCAAGCCTCACCTGCTCAATACAGGACTCATTGACCGCGGAACCGTTGGTTTCTATTGTATCAGCATTAACAGCCCTTTTTATCGCCACCGTATCGTCTTTTCCTTCTACAACAATAATTTCTTTAATCTTTTTCATGGTTTCCTCCATACAGAAAAGCGCAAGCGCTTTGATTAGCTCTTGGATAAACGTAACAGGTCCCCCGTAAAATTTTCTGGATAGAGAATCCAGTCAAGATCATTTATGAAAGTTTACACGCATATATTGAAATCTTATGGAATAGTGAAACGTCTATCTTATTAAAACAGTTTTACATAGGGTTTTTCAACAAATGGAAAATAAAACGCAAAAAACAGGAGACGAATTCATCTCCTGCGAGAGAAACCTTATTAGTCCAATACGCGAACCTTTACCCTCTTTACACCCCAGCGATAGGCATCATTTTTTGAGGAAAAGAAGACGTCAATCCTATTTCCCTTTATTGCTCCGCCTTTGTCAGCAGCTACAGCATAGCCGTATCCCTCTACATATACTTTCGACCCCATAGGAATTACGCTTGGATCGACAGCAATGATTTTCGCACCCGGATTACTCTTTAGATCTACGCCTGTGGACGTGACACCGGAACAGCCCTTACAACTGGCAGTATAAGCAGTTGATGATACGTATATTTCTTTTCCACTTGAAGAACTAACGTTAGTTACTCCGCGTGATGCCTGGGCAACCGTCGTTCGAGTTCCGACCGTTATAACTTTATCCTGCTTTTCATTAACTACTTTTTCTGAAAGTAATTCTCTTTTGACCTCTTTGCCATTTTCTTTAATAACTGCATATTTCTTAGAAACGAGTCCGTCTTTTCCTTCTTTGACAATTTTCTCTTTCCCTTTTGATAAAGAGTCATCTTTTTTAGTTATGACAGCAAAGTCAACTGGTTCTTCCACTACATCGGTGACTTTTTCAATTCGAACTACGTTTACCGTATTCTCAGCTTCAACTTTTTCGGTTAATTCTGGCTCAACTCGATCCAAATCATTGAGTTTTACCCCTTGTTGCTTTAAAAAGTCAGCGACAGTAGTCGAAGTTGACCAAACCTGCTTTTCGTCTCCACCTACCACTAATTTCAGTGAAAAGGCTTTGTCTATGGCAACTTCCATATTCGCTTTCAGCTTCGTATTTTTTGAAGGGGTGATCTTATCCTGTTCCTTCACACTAAGATCTTGGTCTTTTAAAAGTTCGTTTACCGTATCGGCGGTGGACCAAACTTCCTTCCTCTTACCATCCTGTACCATGACGATTTTTTGTGCAGGCTTCCAAACCACCTCTAAATCATCGTCCACCTTTGCATTTCTTGATGGGTGGACATAGTCTGCGGCTTGAACGGTAATCTCTAAATCTTCCAACATATCATTTACAGTAGCCGCGTGTGTACGCACTACCTCTTTTTTTCCGTCTAGCATGATTGTTACTGTATCCTTTGTTCCTTGATATATTAGTATTCCCAATGCTGCAGAAACAAGAATAGCACTGCAAATGGCAATTGCCATTCTCTTCTTCCCAAAAGGTTTGGGAATAAGGTTTTTCATAGTTTTTAATAGAATGAAAAACTCCTCCTTCCTCCCGGTGATTATATAGACTTAGTTATCAAGCTGTCAACCCATTCACTTCTCATTCAGGAAATTACTACCTATTATGCATATTCCATATGGAAAAGGAAAGGGCGACTTCTCGACATAATAAGCCTATAGTTGCAGTGAGATTTGCAGAAACCTTAAAAAATTCGATTTTGGCTGGCGAACCCCGGGAGATATTGTAAAAAAAAATGTCAGTTAATGCCGAATAATTTCTTGGCATTTTCCGTTGTTGCCTGGGAAACTTCCTCTATTGTGAGTTGTTTTATTTCTGCAATTTGTTCAGCAACAAGCTTCACATACGAAGGTTCATTACGCTTCCCTCTATAAGGATGGGGAGCCAAGTATGGACAATCGGTCTCTATCAGTAAACGGTCTAAAGGTACGGCTGCTGCCACTTCCTTTGGTTTTTTTGCATTCTTGAAGGTCACAGGGCCACCCAATGAAATATAAAAATTCATATTGATGCATTCCAAAGCCGTTTCTGCACTTCCGCTAAAGCAATGCATGATGCCTCCAACCCTTGATGCCTCTTCTTCCTTTAGTATGTTCACGATATCCGCGGTCGCTTCCCGATTATGGATGATAATGGGCAGCCCCACCTTTTTCGCCAATCGGATTTGCTTCCTGAACACCTCCATTTGAACATCTTTCGGTGATTTATCCCAATGATAATCCAGGCCCATCTCACCAATGGCCACAACCTTTGGATGGTTGGATAATTCCTCGATCCATTGTAAGTCCTCTTCTGTCATATCTATAGCATCGACAGGATGCCAGCCGACTGCGGCATACATGAAATCATAAGCTTCTATCAATTCCATTGCCCTTTTAATAGTAGGCCGGTCAAAACCAACAACTACCATATTATTGACTCCTGCTTCCTTAGCTCTTTCTATTACGTCTTCGAGATCCTCGTTGAATTGTTCCGCATTAACATGTACATGTGTATCAAATAACATTATTTTTCTTCCTTTCTAGCACTATTTTATAAAAAAATGAAAGTTTTATGTTTCACATTTAGGTAACAAACAGATTACAAAGGACCTTATATGCCCAACAAATAAATGCAGGACCAAAAAATAAACCTGTTATTCAATTACTTTTTCCAAAATCATAAAGAAAAAAACATAAAAATGTTTCATATGAAACACCTTTATGTTTTCATCGGTTTATTTCACCTTTGAACCATTTGGAATCGATGAATCTATTGTAGCGACTGAGAGCACACCATCCTGGCTTCCCGCCAAAATCATTCCTTGAGAGAGCTCGCCACGAAGTTTAACAGGTTTCAAATTCGTTACGCATATCACTTTTTTGCCTACTAAATCTTCGGGTTTATAGTGCTGTGCAATGCCTGATACGACTTGCCGTTTCTCATAACCCAAATCAAGCTGAAGTTTAAGAAGCTTATCCGCCTTCTTTACAGGCTCAACTTCCGTGACCTGAGCAACACGAAGCTCCACTTTTGTAAAGTCATCAATAGTGATTTCATCAACCTCGGGAATCGTCTCTTCCACTTTTTCCTCGGCCTTAGGGGCATCCCCCTGCATTTGTTCTTTAATATATAAAACTTCCTCTTCCATATCCAAACGAGGGAAGATCGGGTCTCCCTTCAAGACTTTTGTTTCAGCAGGAATTTGACCGAACTCCGCTAAACTGTCCCAGGACTTTAACACATCATCTTTGATGCTAAGCTGAGCAAAGATTTTTTCCGGTGTTTGCGTCAAGAACGGTTTCAAAAGGATTGCCGTCCTGCGTAATGATTCCGCCAAATGAACCATGACACTAGCAAGGTCTTCTTTCCTTGATTCATCTTTAGCAAGAGTCCATGGCTGGGTCTCATCAATGAATTTATTAGTTCTGCTCACGAGTTGCCAAATGGATGTTAGTGCAACTGAAAATTCCATGTTTTCCATTGCTTCCTCATACTTGCCTACCGTATCTTGGTTCATTTCAAGCAAAGCCTTTTCGAATTCGCCATTGGATCCTCCGTAATTCGGAATCACACCATCAAAATACTTATTGACCATTGCAACTGTTCGATTTAATAAATTCCCTAAATCATTTGCCAGGTCAAAATTGATCCGTTCCACAAACCCTTCCGGTGTAAATACTCCATCGGAACCAAAAGGTACTTCACGCAATAAATAGTAGCGTAAAGAATCCAAACCGTAACGATCAATCAATGTAACGGGATCCACTACATTCCCTTTTGATTTGGACATTTTACCCTCTTTCATGAGAAGCCATCCGTGGGCAAAGACTTTCTTTGGAAGCGGCACGTCAAGAGCCATTAACATGATCGGCCAATAGATTGTATGGAAACGAACGATTTCCTTTCCGACCAGATGTACATCGGCCGGCCAATAATTCAAGTATTTAGAATCATTATCCGTTCCATACCCTAATGCCGTTATATAATTGGTCAAAGCATCAATCCATACATAAATAACATGCTTTGGATCTCCCGGCACCTTGATGCCCCAATCGAAAGTAGTACGTGAAACGGCCAGATCTTCCAATCCAGGCTTGATGAAGTTATTGATCATTTCGTTTTTGCGGGATTCCGGTTGAATAAAATCCGGGTTTTCCTCATAAAACTTCAGTAACCGATCCGCATATTTACTCATCTTAAAGAAATAAGATTCCTCTTTCACCTTTTCAACAGGCCTGCCGCAATCGGGACAGTTTCCATTGCTTTCTTCCACCTGACGTTCCGTGAAGAAAGATTCGCAAGGTGTACAATATAATCCTTCATATTGGTCCAAATATATATCACCCTGGTCCAATAGCCTTTTGAAAATCTTGGCTACGACCTCTTTATGGCGATCTTCCGTCGTCCTGATGAAATCATCATATGAAATATCAAGCTTTTCCCAGAGCTCTTTAATCCCTGATACGATATTATCTACATATTGCTGTGGAGTGATTCCTTCCTCAGCCGCTTTACGCTGGATTTTTTGACCATGTTCATCAGTGCCTGTTAAATACATGACATCGAAGCCACGCATCCTTTTATAACGAGCCATGGCATCCCCTGCCACTGTCGTATACGCGTGCCCTATATGTAAATTACCACTCGGATAATATATGGGTGTCGTGATATAGAATGTTTTTAATTTATCTTGCACTTCGTTCCCTCCTCATCTTTTGAAAAACGGCTTTAGGACTGACCCAAGCCATAAGACTATATTTAAGCTATTATCTCTATTTTAACGCTATATACAATTCTGCGCGACAATAATCACTAATCTAATCAACATGTTAATAGAATAAAAAAATTATAAGCAAATCTCATTTTCAAAATAAGGGTCCTGAGCGTGAACTTCCCTTATGTCAGCATTACCTCTTACCTCAACAAAATATACCTAAATTTCTTTTTTTGTGCAACAACTCACATATTCGTAAACTTTTTCAGAAAATTATCCTTAATTCAGAACTTTTGTTTTGAAACTAAATGATATTTAATCATATAATAGTGAAGTATGTTTTTATATGCACACTTTGTCGAAATGTGGTGAAGTTAGTAGTTCTTTGTATCCTGCTATTTCGTTACTTTTAAAGACATAACCGATTTTTTCTCTTTAAAAGCCTTTTTATCACACGGAATGAGCCATGCTATTTCTTACAAAAAAATGAAAATAAATCATTGACGAATTTGGGAATGGCTGGTATTATAAATTTATAAAAAAATTTGTCGAATAATGGCGAAAAAAATAGAAATAGGGTACTAGATTGTAACTGAGAGGAGAATTTATAAAAATGAAATCTACAGGTATTGTTCGTAAAGTTGATGAGTTAGGCCGGGTGGTTATTCCAATCGAACTTCGTCGTACATTGGGTATCGCTGAGAAAGACGCTCTTGAAATCTATGTTGATGATGAGCGCATCATCTTGAAAAAATACAAACCAAACATGACTTGCCAAGTTACAGGTGAAGTTTCCGATAACAACCTTACACTTGCTAATGGTAAATTGATTCTTAGCCGTGAAGGTGCAGAATTACTTATTCAAGAAATTCAACAAAACTTCACTGCTTCTAAATAAATGATATAAAAAAACTTCCGGTCTTCGGAAGTTTTTTTATGTTTATTATTATTGTATATCAATGTGATACGCTTGATATACATCACGTTTTTGCATATTGCGATCTTTTGCGACCTGCTTGATTGCGTCCTTTGAAGTGAACTGCTTGGTTTCCATATAATGATTAACATGACCGACGATGTCAAGGGCCATCCACCAAGCTTCTTCAGGTTCATCCTCCGACCATTGCCCACCTTCTATTATTAAACAGAACTCACCGCGGATTTCGGATTCCATCGCCCACGTCAATGCTTCACTCACAGTCCCCCGAATGAACTCTTCAAATTTCTTGGTTAATTCGCGGCATAATACTATACGACGGTCACCTAAAATTTCATGCATATGTTTCAACGTTTCTTTCAATCGATGTGGCGATTCATAAACGATCCAAGTTGATTCCATTTTTTTTAATTTTTCCAGTTCCTGCTTTTTTTCTTTTGCTCCCCGTTGTAGAAAGCCATAAAAGTAAAAAGGCTGCGGAATCAGTCCAGATGCGATCAATGCAGTTAATGCAGCATTGGCCCCCGGCAACGGGATGACTTTAAAATGTTCGGCAATGGCATCTTTGACCAGTTCATATCCCGGGTCGGATATCGTCGGCAAGCCAGCATCACTTACCAATGCGATGACCTCTCCAGATCGAAGCCTCTCAAGCATTTGCTTCCCGCTATATTCCTTATTATGTTCATGGTAACTGACGATAGGTGTCGAAATTTCAAAGTAGTTGCATAATTTCTTCGTATTTCGCGTGTCCTCAGCAGCAATGACATCCGCTTCCTTTAAGATTCTTAAAGCCCGGAAACTCATATCCTCAAGGTTTCCTATCGGTGTAGGAACCAGATATAGAGCTGGCTCCAATCCTTCTTTTTCAAAACTCTTTTGCTGCCACATATCATGTATCCTCCTTTGCCATCCACTTTTGCTTTTGTTTTCTTGTTAATTGCTTAAATTTATATTCAGCCTGCATGGCCAATGTCCGTGTTTCGAATAATTCATGATAAATCAGTTCAACCGGGGTCCGGCCTCGTGTATACTTTGCACCCCTGCCTTGATTATGAGCATCGATCCTACGGTGCAAATTATTTGTATACCCCGCATAATAGCTGCCGTCCCTGCATTTCAAAACATAAAAATAATGCTTATTCCTCTCCATATAAAATCCTTCTGATTTCCGGGTTATACTCATTTTGATCATTATATACAACAAGCGGAGGAAGAATCTTCAAATCAGGGTTGCCGTCCTTAATCCCTTCTATAAGAATCGTATTCGCTTCTTTTGAACTCTTCGGATAAACGAATTGCAATCGCTTCGGTTCAATTCTGTACATCCTCATGAAATGCAGGATATCCATCAGACGGCCCGGTCTATGAACGAATGCAGCTTTCCCACCTTGACGCAGCAACTGACTTGAAACACGAATGACGTCCTCAAGATTACACATTATTTCATGTCGGGCAATTGCAAAGTGCTCATTTTTGTTAATTTCCTCGATAGATGGCGTCGGGAAATAGGGTGGATTGCAAGTAACGACGTCATATTTGCTATACCCTATCTGTTTTGGAATTTCTTTTATATCCCCATGAATCATCTCGATTTGGGAGGATACGCCATTATAGTCCATGCTCCTCTGGGCCATGTCATATAACCGCTCTTGAATTTCAACACCGGTAATTGTCCCTTTCGTTCTTGTACTCAGCAGCAAAGGTATGACCCCATTACCTGAGCAAAGATCTACGATTTTCCCTTTTTGGATCGGTACATTTACGAATCTTGATAATAAAACGGCATCTAATGAAAAAGAGAACACCGATGGGCTCTGGATGATCCTTAAATTCTCAGCCAATAGATAATCCAGGCGCTCATCTCCTTTAAGTTCTACCATTGCTGTTACCCTCCTAATCATGTATGGAAAAAGCATGTTTAGGGACCATGCTTCTACATTACTATCGTACAAAAAGGGGTCTGACTCATAGTATGCGTCAGACCCCGAATCACTATATATTGTAAACGGTCTATCTATCACGTAAAAGAGATGGAACATCTTTTATATTATTCCATTATCACTTCTTGTTTAAAAAAGATAAACAGAACAGGCAATCCCCTTCTTTTCGTAAACTGCCAAAATGCAGATTGCAAATATGAAAGCCTTCTTGATAGATACGGGCTAAATTATCATAGCCTTCCCCGATATCCATAACCTTGTCCGTACTTGCCGTACGGTTTTTCACTTTTTGTTTGACCTTTACTGCTGCGGGCGCACTTTTGACTTCCACAAGGCCCAACCGATGGCGCAAATGCTCGTTCTCCAGCTTGAGCGACTGATTTTCCTCAAGGATTTCAGCTAAGTTCTGCTTCAATTCTCCAAGCTGCTTATATAATTGGCCTATCTGGGTTTCCATATTGGTCACCGACTCAAAAATATCTTTCTTATCCACGCTCTCCCACCACCTTAATAATCTGTGGCTTGAATAGAAACGGCTCCCTCTTTTAGAATCTCATCTAGAGTATACTCTAATACTCTTTCTTGCTCGATTAGTTCAATCTGAAGTACGCGTTCTAGAATATTAAGCCCCACTACCTTGCCTTTGCCACCAGGCGTATTAATCATTTCACCTAAATCAGGAAGCATTTCCTTCGCACTTTCATACTCATCATTTTCATATTTCAGACAGCACATCAATCGACCGCATAAACCTGAGATTTTTGTAGGGTTTAATGATAAATTCTGATCCTTCGCCATTTTGATGGAAACCGGTTCAAAATCTCCAAGAAATGTGGAGCAACAAAGCATTCTGCCACAAGGTCCGATGCCACCAAGCATCTTTGCCTCATCCCTTACCCCAATTTGGCGCAGTTCTATGCGAGTTCTGAATATGGCAGCTAAATCTTTGACTAAATCACGGAAATCCACGCGACCATCCGCTGTAAAATAAAACACGACTTTATTTCTGTCGAAAGTATATGACACATCAACCAGCTTCATATCAAGCTTATGCTCCACAACCTTTTGACAACATATAGAGTAAGCCTCTTCTGCAGCCGCCTTGTTCTCGTCTACAATCAGCTTATCTTTAGCATCAGCGACCCGAAGTACTTTTTTCAATGGCAGGACAACATCGTTTTCATCTACTTGTTTACGGGCTGTAACGACTTTACCGAATTCAACACCGCGGACAGTCTCCACTATTACAAAATCGTCCTTAGGAATAGCGAATTCACCCGGATCGAAGTAGTATATTTTGCCCGCCTTTTTAAAACGGACACCTACAACATCATACAAATCATGATCCCTCCTGCAAATTCAGCACAAGCTGTTCCATCAACAGCTGTGGATTCGTGTTGGACATCAGCTTCCTTTTTGCTTCCAAAATGCAACCCATATGTTCAGCAAGGCGTCTTGGGGAAAGATGAAGAGCGTGAGTTTCAAATTCCTTCAGTTTATTTTGGAACACAACGAAGTCCTTTTTGTCCAACTGAATGTATAATAAATCCTTATATATAAGAAGTAACAAATCAAGACCTCTGTCAACCTGTTCTCTTTCTTTAAAGTGTGTGAACCAATCCTCCTGAAGGTACAGCAATGCCTTCAAGGAATTAAGTTTTAACACTTCATATAATTTTACCACTATTTTTTGAGCTTGTACAAACCATTCATCATGGCTAAGCTCGATTCCAGCTTCCACATTCTGTGTTATGTGTGCGATAACTGAAGCTAGCTGTGGCTCTAACTCCTGTTCTATAAGCTTCCGTTTCACATTCTCCGGAGATAATGGCTTGAACGAAATCACTTGGCACCTTGATAATATAGTCGGTAGAATCCTCTGAAGCTGTTCAGTCATCAATATTGCTACAGTATCAGCCAAAGGTTCTTCTAAAAATTTCAATAGACTGTTGGCTGCCCCCACCGACATTTTGTCCGCATCGGCAATCATATAAACCTTCCGATCTGCCTCTACGCTTTTTTTCGAAAATTCTTCCTGAAGGCCCTTAATTTGTTCTTTCTTTATTGAGAGACCGTCTCTTTCTATCAAATGGACATCAGGATGATTCCCACTTGAAATCCGTTTGCAATTCCGACAAAGTTCGCATGGCTCATAACCTGCTGTCGGGGCTTCACATAGTAAGCTTTTGGCAAAGGCATTGCTTATCTCCTGCTTACCTGTCCCTTTTTCCCCTTCAAATAAATACGCATGAGCCACCCTGTTCTTCGTTATGCTATTTTGCAGCATCGTCATTACCTGCGGCTGAATTTGACTCATGTCCTGCCATGTTTTATCCAAAACCATCAACTCACTTAAGTATATAAATTAATCAGAAGACCTTTAATCTCGCCAATCATTTCTAATATTTCAAGCGAGCTTTTCTCTTTATTAAGAATTTCCTCGCTTAACTCAACTAATCTTGCATCTATCGTTTCCACGGTTTTCAACGGCCGGCTCTGTCCATATTCATTCCAGCTCGTGGATTGCTTCAGTTCCAGTCCATCTTCAACCGCTTCTTTAACAAACCGTTTAACCAAGGCTTTATATTTTGCCAATTCCCTAAAAGTACGTGACCTTACTAAACGCTGACCCGCCCCTTCAATATCGACTATCAAACGGTTTAATATTTGGATTTGCATCTTTTGATCCTGTGTCTGGACCATTTGTTGAAATCTGCCATTTCCGGTTTGAAACGGTTTGCCATCCTGACGCGATTTATCCAGCTTAATAGGGATATCATGGTTGATTTTCATAATGAACCTCCCTGAAACTAACCGTTAAAATTGCAAAAAGTTTTCAACCGGCAGAACAAAAATGGTCGCACCGCCTACTTGAATCTCCACTGGATAAGGTACATAGGACTCGGCATTCCCGCCCATCGGTGAAACCGGTGATACTAATTGGGATCGTGACTGACAATTCTGTTTGATGATCTGGATGGCTTGGTCAACACGTTCATCCTCTGTGCCAATCATAAAAGTCGTATTACCTGATTTTAAAAACCCGCCAGTGCTGGCTAGCTTGGTCGTTCCGAAATTATTTTCCACTAATTCATTCAGCAGGCGATGACTATCCTTGTCTTGAACGACAGCAATGATCATTTTCATTTTCATCATCCTCCGGTTACTCTGAATTTACTAACTCCATTATAGCAACTAGTCCTTGCCTGGAATAGTATTGGTTGACTAATATGGAAACCTATTTCCTGCTTTCGCTAAAAAATTCAACAAGCTTGCTTTCGTTTCCTCAAGGACTTCATCTATTGTCCGGCCTGCATCCACGATAATGAAACGGTCTTTCCATCTATTTATAATGAACTGATATCCCTCACAAACTTTTTCATGGAAGTCGAGGGCTTCAAGATCCAGCCGGTTCACTTCCCGTTCCCCATTGGATTGGATACGTCTCAATCCCTCTTCTGGGTCGATATCAAAAAAGAACGTGGCATCTGGCATCATATCTCCAATTGCGAATTTATTGATATTGTAAACTTCTTCTATATCCAAACCCCTTGCATGCCCCTGATAGGCTAACGAGCTATCTATAAATCGGTCACAGAGGACAATTCCCCCTCTTTCCAACTCAGGCATGACCACTTCCACTAAATGCTGACGCCTTGCTGCTGCGTATAATAAAGCCTCTGTTCTCGGGTCCATGGCTGTATTATCTTTATTAAGGATCACTTCCCTAATTTGCTCCGAAATGGGAACTCCCCCTGGCTCACGCGTTAATAGTACTTGATAGCCTTCTTGTTGCAGAGCCTTGCCAAGCATTTGGGTAATTGTTGTTTTCCCGGCACCCTCAGGCCCTTCCATTGTTATAAAAATACCACGTTTCATCGATGTACCTCCAAGGTTCTTTGTTTCTAGTATATCATTTTAACCAGTCTGCCCGCTTTCATAAACGATCAATTCTCCGTTTGAAAGGGAGGAACCGCCATGAAACCTTGATCCCAGTTCCAGCAGTCTCCTTAAATTGGATATATGTTCAGGAGTAATCATTTCCCCGGACATAATTAAAGGGATGCCCGGCGGATAAGGAATGACCATCTCGGCAGATACCTCACCCACTGCTTTCCGAAATGCGACAGGTTTTGATTTACTATGCTTCATGACGGAGTATGGCATTTCAAGTCCTGTCATTGACCTTCCATCTGGCCAGAGGACCCCAAGCTCTGCTTCCTTGTTTCCAGTTCTGGCTTCAGTGGCACTTTTTATAGTTTGAACGATTTCATGAAAAGGAAATTCGGCACCCATTTTTAATAAGGGTAAAATCATTAATAAATTATCAGGATCAGCCAATTCCGTAAAAATACCTTCGGCTTCACATAGCTGCTGTAACTCAAACCCGCTTAAACCATTTGTTGATTGAATGACTACTTTCAATGGGTCTGCCAAGGTGCCTGGTGGCGCCTCCAGCACCCTTACTGTTTGGAGGGCACCTAATTCCCCTCTGAAGTCTGATATCTTTTCAATAAGGGATCTTTTATCTTCTGATGTGAAAGCGGCTAAGTAGGCCCTGGCCAAGTCGAGCGATCCCATAATTGGGTAAGATGGACTGCTCGACTGAAGCATTTGTAAATAGAATGATACTTGATCGACATCAACTAAGGATGAATTCACATGAAGAAATGACCCCATTGTCATAGCCGGCAGTGTTTTATGAGCTGAATGGACAACGGCATCTGCCCCTGCCGAAATTGCCGGCTTAGGAAACGGACTTCCTAACTGAAAATGAGCGCCATGTGCCTCGTCCACCAGCACAGGAATCCCCTTTTGATGTGCGAGTCTTACCATTTCGGTCAAGTCTTCACCAAGACCATAATAATTAGGATAGGTAACAATGATGGCTTTTATATCTGGATGTACACTTAAGGCTTCTTCAATTAATTTTGATCCTACACCCCCAGCAATGCCCCATTTCTCATAATAAGATGGTTGTAAAAAAATCGGTTGTACATTCGCTAACATCAATCCATGTAAAATTGATTTATGGCAGTTTCTTTGGACAAGGACCTTATCACCTTCCCGGCAGGTAGCAAGAATCATGGCAATGTTGCCTACGGTTGACCCATTAACCAGAAAATAACTCCGCTTTACACCATATAGATCAGAGAGTAGTTGCTCGGACTTTAAAATGGCGCCCTCTGGAGCATGCAGGTCATCTAAACCGCTTATCTCCGTGGCATCAATACCAAGCAGGGGGTTGTATAAGGCTTGGCCCTTTTTATTAAATACCCATCCATTTTTATGCCCTGGGACATGCAGAGATATTGGGCTTTTTTTATGAAAAGCACTCATTGCGTCGAACAACGGTGTCTGTGACTGATTCATCTTCTCTTCCCTCATATCATAGTATTTTTTCATTTTATCAAATAAGTTCAATTTTATCTCATATTGCGTCGACAGAAAGGCAATTATGCATCTCCGAACAGTCTATTTGGAGGGAACATACAGAAAGAAACATGGGAGCATGTTGCCAAGCATTCTTCTAAAGTACCAAAAAAAGAGTCAGAGAATAAAGAAACACACCATTTCTTTATTCTCTGACTCTTTAACTTTCCACAAACTATTTTTTCATGAAAATATTTCAGGATTAGTGATTTTTCTTAATTGCTTTAAGTAATATTGGTACTTGGGATCGTTCGTATCCGTCCCGATCATATCCCTTTCGCATTCCTCACAAATAAAAGTCGTATATAGATGTATACCCATCCCTTTTATTTGTTCACAAACCGCGCACGTTTCCCCTGCCGTTGTTTTGGTTGTTGTTGTCCCCAACATCTCCACCTCCATACCTGCATTCTCCCCAAAAACCATTGTTCGCATACATTAATTTAAATAGTTTAAGAGAACCGGGGATGCTTTTAACAATGTATGATGAAGAATTTCAATACGTGTATGTCTTTATAAAAGTTTCCATAATTGATAATCCCTTTATATCCAATGATTTTTCTTTGCATTATGCAAAAAAAGACCAGCCGGATGGCTGATCTTTTTAAATGGCTTGGCGGCGTCCTACTCTCACAGGGGGAAACCCCCAACTACCATCGGCGCTGAAGAGCTTAACTGCCGTGTTCGGAATGGGAACGGG